>NZ_JGYS01000033.1 GCF_000741175.1 Bifidobacterium callitrichos DSM 23973 | reverse complement strand
CGTCGGCGACCCTTTTGCACACGTGGCCCACGCTCTTCCAGTCGATGCGCATCAGCGCCGACACGGCGCTTCTGGGCGCGTGCACGCTCAACCACGCGACCTGCTGCTCGAAGTCGCGCGTGTACGCGCTCTTCCTGCGCGCCCACGGCACCATCGCGACCGTCACCCCGTGCTCGCGGCACATGACGCGCCGGGGCGCGTACTCCAACAGGAGCCTGGCGCACCCGAGGTCGAGGTGGCGCCAGCGCCGCACGCCCAACCGGTCGTACGGCCGGCCGTGCCCGCCGCATCTGGCGCACCGGTCCATGTCGTCCGCGTACGGGCGCACCGGCACGATGACGACGGTCCCGCCACGCGGGTCGTCCTCGACGCGGGGCGTGGAGACCACGACGTTGGCGGGCAGGTGCAGCATGCGCTTGAGCGCGCCGGCTGATATGGTTGGCACAGGCGTTCCCTTGTTCCGGTTCTACTTTCTTGGCGGAAACAAACCATACAGGAGAACGCCCCTCTCATATCCCACACGAAAAAGCCCCGGCAAAGACGCCGAGGCACAACACCCCACCACACAAACTGGCGAAGACTCATATATGGCTGATTTCCGCCATGGTTATCGCCGATGCCATCGCCGTCTCGGCGAACACCATTGAGGGGATGTGCGCGCTGCGGATCGATCGCGAGAACGGTGTCGTCACGCCGGTCTTACGCATCGGTCTTGATGCCTCGGCACGTAATGTCATCCTGTGGGTGGCTGCGATCGACATCGTGGCAGCGATCCAGTTCGGCGATCTCGGTTTGAAGATCGCCGGGACGAGTCTTCCGGTGATCGTCCTGTGGGTGCCCGTACTTGCCTGTTCCGCGGTCGTGGTGCTCGCGATCCGTCGTTCTCGTCCATCACCGGACGGCTACGGCAGGGCGTTGATCGCCCAGCGCGTGCTGGCCGTCGTGGTCGCGGTTTGCATGATCGTCGCGATCCATTCGGATACGGTGCGCGTCGAGGCGTTGCTGTCCTGACGGAGGTTGGACGATAGTCCACCAAATTGCACTTTCCGGACGATCCGGCGGGCATGAAAACGACTCGGATGGCATTGCGGCAGCGGCGTTCATGGGCATGGTCGATCTGTCGTCGCGACGAATGTGATGGACCTTTGCATTACCTCACATGCCAACGTTCGACGAGGCTTTTTTCGTTGCGATTCCAACGTTTTCGCGTATATGTGCCGAGCGTTCGCGCTGGATATCGGCCATTACAAAGGTCCATCACAATGACAATCGGCGGCCTTCTCGACAGCCGTCGAGAAGGCCGCCGTGACAGCGTTTCCGTGTTTTTCTGAACCCGGGCGGGGGTCGCCGATGCATTCGGATGCATCCGAATAGTGAAACAGGTGGACTATCGTACAATCCTGTGTTTTCGTTGAGATTCCAACGAAAAAACGGCGAAATCACCGTTGATTGCGTCTTGTCGCAAGCCAGAGGCGTCGGAACGGCATGGGCCCGAGGCGTCTGCAGGCCAATACGATGGTCCACAATTTCGCCCGGAACGCCTGCCGTGAAGCCATATGCCGCAGGCGATTCCGGCCGGTCGCTGGACAGGGCGACCCAGAATGGCGAAATCGGCTATTTTCCGCCGTTTTCGGATGGACTATCGTATTGGTTCGGAGTTGGATTTGAAACTGGATCCACCGCATCCGGCACGTCCTGCGCTATGGCCTCATCCACATACTCGCCGTCGATCAGGTGACGTGCGGCGATGGCGGTCGGACTCGGGTGCAGGGTCACACCCTTCTCGTCGACGCTCACATGGACGGACGGGTATACGTCGCGCACCTTGGCCAACGCCTTGCGGAACTTCGCGTGGAAGTTCTGCTTGCTGCTGATGCTGTCGCCGAAACGTTCGTACAGCCAGTCCCAGGTGACAGGAAGATCGTGACGGAGATTGCGCATGCTGCCGGTCAGCCACACATAGGTGTCGTACGGCAGCACGCTGCGGCCGGACAGGAGCAGCGAGCTCGCCCGCGTATCAAACGGCGCCGATTCGCGCGCCAGACGCTCGTACACCTCCTTGGTGAGGACGAAGGCGCTGCCGGAGAACGCGGCGTTGGTGTCGCTCTCCTTGAATCGGACGGCCTCGACGATCGGCAGGCTGATCATGTCGTGCATCTTGCCGCCGGAGAAACCGGTGGTCTTGCGGATCGTGATGTGGCTGGACAGCAGCAGGCGAAGCTGCTCCTGGATCTTGTCGGCGGTCTTGCCTCCGCGCTGCAGGCCGAGCTCGTTGCACATCTGCCAGATCGACGGGATGGTGATGGTGCGGGTCTGCGGATCGACGTACTCGGTCTTCATCTTGCCTGCCGTGCGGATCTGCTTGGCGATCCACGCCATGATCAGTCTCGGGTACTTGCCGTAGGGGAACTTGCGTTTGCGCTCCTCGGGGTCGATGCCGGCCTCGAGCACGTATTCGAGCGTGCCGTTGGTCTTGCTGACGAAGTCGGTGTCCGCCGACGGTTGGGTGGGCGGGAACAGCGTCGAGGTGAGGATCGAGTGGCCGTACCAGATCTCCTTGCTGTCCGGTTCGCGCCGTTCGATGTCCGCAAGGGTCTGGGGCCGTATCAGTGAGCGGCCCGGGCCTGCACTTTCCTCGATCGTCTTTCGCTTGTTCGCCATGCCCATAATCGTACAATCCGACGGAAGCGCCAACACGCAATAATTAATTAAATATATAAATAATTAATTATTTAATTAAATAATTAATGCAAGGCAAGGTGATGCGGCATCACCCTTAAAACGGCTTCATGACGCCGTTCTCATCGCGCAAGAGACCCGTGCGATGGTTGTCGCACGGGTCTCACTGCAGGTCGACGGTCGGGAAAGGTTCCGAACGTCCGTCAGACATCGGCTACTTGACGACCTTGAAACCACCAGTCCACGGAGTCTGCTCGGTCACGCCGAGGATGATCTGCAGTGCGCCGTAACCCTCGAGGTACTGGGCGCGCTTCAAGGCGCCGGTGTCCACGGTCTTGAGGCCCGCGGCCTCGACGAACGCCTTGACGGCGTTCTTGGCGCCCTCGTCGTCGCCTGCCAGCTGCACGACGGTCGGGGCGCCGTCGTTGACGCCGGTGGCCAGCGTCGCGGCGAACGTGGTGTTGAAGGCCTTGACGATCTTGGACTGCGGCAGCTTGCCGGCGAGGTACTCGGCGGCGGAGGCGGCGCCCTCCGGCAGGGCGAGATCGAAGGTGGTGAAGTCGATCGGGTTGGACACGTCCACCACGGTCTTGCCGGTCAGCTGGTCGGCGTAGGCGGAGACGAGCTCGTCGTAGGCGGGGAATGGCAGGGCGAGGACGACGACATCGCCCGCGATCGCGGCGTCGCCGAACTTGCCGGCGGTCACGCCGTTGGCTGCTGCGGCCGCCTTGTCGGGATTGCGGTCGATGACCTGGACGGCAGCCCCGGACTTGACGGCGATGCCGGCGACAGCGGATCCGATGTTGCCCGCGCCGAATATGGTGATGTTGCTCATGATTGCCTCCCTGAGGATGTTCCAATGCCGTGTGGCGTTCGTTTCGTGGCGTCGGCTCAGGGAGCGTCCCGTCGCCTCCGCGTTGGTCATCACTATATGACTCCTTCCGAGATATTTCAAGCTGAGATATATCAACTAAATATATATCGCAGTGAAAAACCGTTGGAAAGTCGGCGTTTGCCGGCGATTCCCTTCGCTGTCGCCATCGGCGTGTTGGCCTGAGATATATCACTCTGAGGTATCATGTGTGGCATGAATATCGTGGAGATCATGACTTTGGGATTCCTGTCGGAGGAGCCACTGTGCGGCTACCGACTACGCAAGAAGATGGAGCAGCTGCAGGGGTACGCGCGCGCGTTCAGCGACGGCACGCTGCACTCCGTGACCGGCAAGTTCGTCGAGGCGGGCTATCTGGGCGAAAGCTTCAAGGTGGTCAACGGCCGTCGTCTGCGCGAGTTCCATCTGGAGCAGGCCGGTCGTGACAAGCTGATCGACGAGCTCAGCAATGCGGACGGCTACATGCTCACCGACATCACCAAGTGGTCGGTCGTCATGTCATTCCTGTCCGTCATACCGGACGAGGAGAAGCGGCGCGAGGTGCTGCGACGCAGACTCGCGGTGCTCGACGGGGATGCGCGCCGCATGTACAGCGACGGCGAGGGGTCGATCGACAACGACAAGCTCACCGATAAATACCGCATCGCGATCACCGCCATCCATGACGCGGAGATCGAGGCGGAATACAAGTGGCTGGAGAAGGAACTCGGCGAGTGACTCGACGGTCCGGTGTCGGCTGCGCCGGTCGTGTCGACCGTCCATCGCGTGGTGGACGTCCTGGTCCCGAGGACATCGAGCGGCTGTACGAGACCATGGAACGCGAGATCGGGCCCACGAACTGGTGGCCGGCCGAGACGCTGTTCGAGATCATGGTCGGAGCGGTCCTCACACAGAACACCGCATGGGGCAATGTCGACCGTTCGCTCGCGGCGCTGAAGGCGGCCGATGCGCTCGAACCGCATGCCATCGTCGCGCTGAAACCCGAGGAACTGCAGGAACTCATACGCCCATCCGGGTTCTACCGGAACAAGGCGCGCACGCTGCAGTCGCTGAGCCAGTGGTACATCGAACGCTGCGGCGCCGATCCGTCCGGCGCAGAGAACATGACGGATGACGAACTGCGCTCCGAACTGCTGTCGCTATTCGGCATCGGCGGCGAGACCGCCGACGACCTGGTGCTGTACGTGTTCTCCCGTCGCGCGTTCGTCGCGGACACCTACGCGCGACGCCTGTTCGCGTTCCTCGGGTTCGACGTGCCGGCCGGATACCCGGCGTTCCACCGGTCGTACGCACCGGCGGTGCTCGCCACCGGTCTCGACGTCAATCAGCTCAAGGAACTCCACGGCCTCATCGACGAGTTCGGCAAGGCCTACCGCAGCGACGACGACAAGGCCGGTTCGTTCCTTGCTGACTGGCCGAGATGACGGTTCTCCCTTTTGGGACAAGGTTTCGCCTGATTGCCGTTCGCTTCTCCTTCATCTCGACCTTGTTCTTCCGTTCTCATGAACTGAGGTAAGGTCGAAAACGTTGATTTCAAGCCGATTCCGCGAGAGTCGCACCGTGGAGACGCTCTGATGGAGAATTTGCCGATCCGTGATCGAGTGCGACTTCCCCTTTGGGACAAGGTTCGCATGATGCGACCAGTGAAAGGCCTTGCCAACGCTATTAAAGGGCGCATGACAGGATTTCGTCCGCCTTGCCTCCGACAGTCCTTTCAATTGGGACGCAATCGCCCATTAAGGCTGTGGACAATGAGGTTTGTAGACGTTGATGCACCTAAGGCCCCACAGGTTTTGCTGAAGAGTGGTGCAGTTCAGTTGCCGCGCTGGAGTTTGTAAGGGGTAGGGGTTGATACAGGCTATTACTGGTATTACAGGCGGCGCCATCGCAGCCTTACTGGCAGTAGGGCTTTCGTGGGGTTGGCGCACCTAAAGCCCCACGAAAACGCACCTAAAGCCCCATCGTCCGCACCTAAAGCCCCACGCAAGCACCTAAAAGACACGGCATAAATCGCAAAACGCACCTAAAAGACACGGTTGAGCCAGAGCTTTGTGTCATTTAGGTGCGCA
Organism: Bifidobacterium callitrichos DSM 23973; assembly: GCF_000741175.1. Classification (GTDB taxonomy): domain Bacteria; phylum Actinomycetota; class Actinomycetes; order Actinomycetales; family Bifidobacteriaceae; genus Bifidobacterium; species Bifidobacterium callitrichos. Next base: position 12,833 of record NZ_JGYS01000033.1, on the reverse strand, counting down.
TGCTATAGTCGCACCTAAATGACACGGGAGAAAACGGCGTCATTCCAACGAAAATCCCCTCAAAGGCGGCAACCTCTGAGGGGTGATCGCGAACCCCGAAATGGTCAAGCTTCAGGAGGCTCACATGACTCATTCTATAAGTAAAGATGTTGCTGTCGCTGAAGAGCGTCGACGTTACGGCTTAGTAAGCAAGATTTCCAGTATGGTTTCCATGCCATATCGCAGCAGGCATTTGACCCGCATTGTCAGACGTAACGGCACTCTCACCGTGAGTATCCAGTCCAGCACTGATGAAGTTGCAAGTGGCATCTATCCAAGAAAGTTTGAGATCTTCCTGCTCCAGATGATTACGACAGGTGATCCGAGTTGGAGCAAAGACACTCTTACGTTGCATCTCGGTGGTAGCTTCAGACAGTTTATGAGATCGATAGGTAGCACCATCGGTGGGCGTCAGGCAAAGAACCTGAGAACACAGATGGAGCGGCTATGGAAATCGACGATTAGTATCTCCGATGAAGGTGACCCGGAGTATACGAGAGGTGTCCAGTTTGTAGTGGCTCGAACAATGAGCGCATATTGGGGGTTGCGTGATGATGCCGAGACTTTAGATCAGTCTTGGGTACAGTTCTCACCCGAATACATTGCGATGATAACTCGTAAGGTTGTTCCGGTTGATCTTGACATTGTGGCGAAGATTAATAGCCCTTTGGCTCTAGACATCTATTGGTGGGCAGCGCGACGGCTCTATGTGGGCGGTGGTCCTGTTGTAGTCACTTGGGATCAGTTGCGTGATCAGTTTGGCAGTGATGCCGAGCTCATGAAGCGGTTTAGACAGACATTTCGTGCCGGAATTTCCGAGGTACAGAAATACTGGACAGATCTTACTGTCCGATACGGCGATGGGAAAGTCATTCTTTCTGCCTCTTCGCACGTGGTTCCGACAAAAGAGGAGCGACGTGAAGAACGCCGGATGTGTCAAGAAGCGAAAGCAATCGCTGCTGAAGCGAAACGGAAAGTGGAAATTGAGAGAAAACGCAAGGCGTTATTTGATGCCATTGCGGAAGAGAACGTTAAACGAGCTATGGAAGAGTCCAAGAGACAACCTCGGGTGAGAACCACGGTCAGTCATTTTGTGGGATCGCCTAACTATGATCCTCATGCGGTAGCGGCAGAGAATCGTCGACTGTTGGACACTGACCGCCAGAAGACGCCGAAAAACGGAGACGCTGCTGGTCTAGAAGTCGGCAATGACGAGGAATGATGCCATGTCTCCTTGCAAGTTGCAGGATACGAGTAAGACTCCCTAACGCTCGTCTGACAGCTGTTTGGCGGTATCATTGAACGTACGAGCGATGCGTGACGGATATCGAAATCCGTTGCTGCATCGAGGACATCGTTGTCGAACAAAAGGAATTCGTATGTACGTCGTTCTGGAATCCTTCGCATACGACTAGGCCAGAGGACCACACATCCTCCGTTCTTCACGTCGCGACCTGACCTAGGTCGCGCGATACGTCGTCATGCCAAATTCCCGAACGCTGCCTCCATGAACGATCCGGCACGACCGACCATATCCGGTCGACGCGGATCGGCTTACGGCGGCTTGACCATGAAACGAGTTTCATCATGAACACCGGTACACGCTCCTCTGTCCATCCCGGTTCCTCCTTATGGAGGATCGCCGCCTACCGCAATTGGTTCCTGTCCGACACATCAGACGTATTCGCAGTCAGTCTGCGCACATTCGTCGTCCCGCTGATCGGACTGGCGCTGTCGCACTCCACACTCGTCGCAGGATTGCTCGTCACTCTCGAATCGGTCATAGGTCTGGTGCTGATGTCCGTCGGTGGCGCGATCGCCGATCGTCATGATCGTCGGAGGCTGATGGTTCTGCTTGGTCTCATCGGTTTGCTGCTGTCCCTGACGGCGACTGGTCTGCTTGCCGCGGGGATGATGAATACGGTCACGTTCGCGCTGATCGTCATCATTTTCGCCGTCATGAACGGGATGCTGGGGCCGTCCAACGACGCCATGCTCAAGTCGATCGTGCCGGTGGAACGCTTCGCCAAGGCTCAGGCGATACGTGAGGCGCGTGAATCCTGTGTCGAGCTGTCCGGCGGCGCTGTAGGAGGCCTGCTCTACCACCTTTCCGTCTGGTTTCCGTTCCTTGTTTCCGCGGCGCTCTATCTGGTCGCGACCGTCACGGCGATGGCGCTGCCGAAAACCGAGCGCGAAGGCGCAGGATGACGTGTCTGATGAGTCCTCTTCGCATGCGAAGGCTGGCCAGGATGAGGGGTTCCTCGCCCAGTTCGTCGAAGGATGGAGATGGACGCTGACCAGACGCACGATCCTCGCGGCCATCGTCCAAGGCACAGTGATCAACATCGCCTGCTACGGCAGCATCGTCGGTGTGCAGATCATGCTCGCGGCACGCGGGACGGATCCGGTACTCATTGGTCTGGTAAGCACGGCCACAGGCGTCGCGGCGCTGATCGGTTCTCTTGCAGCGGGCTGGCTGGTCGATCACATCCCAACCGGCAAGCTCATCATTCTCACCTTCGCTGTGTTCTCCGTCGCCATGATCCCACTTCTTTTCGCTGATTCGTATGGCGCGATAGTCGCGTGCATGGTTGTTGCATCGCTGTTGTTCCCATCCATGAATGCCGGAGAACTCGGTTTCATTTACGGGCATACTCCGGATCATATGCAGGGTCGGGTGTCCACCGTGTTCGAAACCACGGTCGGCGTGCCTGGCGCCATGACTCCGGCGCTGGTCGGATGGATGCTGCAGACGCATTGGCTGGGATTCCGCGCCGTCATGGTACTTGTGGTCACATGCGCCTTCATCGGCCTAGTACTGGCCTGCTTCACTTTGACGAGGAGCATCCCGCTGCCAGCGCAGTGGGAACAGGTCGAGTTGTAGGTGGGCTGCGCCCTCTCCGAGACATGGATGGCCACATTACAGTGGACGCGATTGGAATTGCGTCCACTTTTCTTCCCAATTGTCCACTTTAATCAGATGGCGATTGTGTTCGCGCCTGCTGACAGTAGGGCTTTCGTGGGTTTGATGCGCCTAACGAGTCTCTTGATTCAGGGGGGCGGATTTAAAATGGAATCATCATAAGGACAGCGCGATGGAGCGCGGTCGAGGCAGAGCGAAGTGGGTGAGGATCATGGGAGGCAATGGGGCGTCACATGGCGGTGCGCGCGGCGGTGATATTCAAGGGAGCCGGTGGAGCGGACGCCGCCCGTGGGTGATCGCAGGAGTGGTGCTGCTGGTTGTCATCATATGCGTGACGGTGGTATGGGCATGGCGCCGCATCAATGCCGACGCCATACTCGGCGCCTATGAGCTGCCTGCGCAGAGTGCCCGGCGATACACGTTCGAGGACATGACCGAGGTCGCAGACTGCAACGATCCGGATGATTCCTCCGAGTCAAAGGCCGCGTTCCAGATAGCGCCCGAGAACTCAGCGGGCGCTGCGAGCGAGAACGAGCATCCGCCGAAGGACATCTACCTCGTCGTCCCCGCCGACGACGGCAAGGATCCGATGCGCTTCGAAGGATTCCGATGCATGGCCGAGGCGCTCGGCATGCCGGACGAAACACAACGTGACCTCATCGCGCAGTCGAAACCCTTCACCGAGGAAGCCGGGGCGATGCCGATGGACTGGAACGACCTGGGTTTCCAGGGCTGGCACCCCAACGACGGTACATTCCACCTGCGTATCACCTGGTACGATCCCGCCGCCTTGGAGGAATGACCGTCGCGCGCGACAGATACGGCTAGAGAGTTGGCGGTAGCTCTAAGGCAGTATCGCATGTCTTTTGGATAGGTTTGTGGTAAATAATTAATTATTTAAATATTTAATTAATTAAATACCGCAAACCGGAAATGGAAAGACGGTCGGATGTTAGCCGGACAAGTGATCCGGCGCTACAGCATGGTGCCGTTGGCGATGGCCTGGAGCGCCGCGAGGTGCGCTTCGAGCGCCTGGTGGCCCTGCGGGGTGAGGGCCGCCCAGGTGACCCGATGCCGGTTGGTGTCTCCGGGGAGCTTGTAGACGTCGATGTAGTTGCTCTCGGCCAGTGCGTTGAGATGGCGCGAACACATGGAGTCGCTCAATCCGAGGGCGTCGCGGATGTCGGCGAAGCACATCTCCTTGACCGGGGAGAGCATGCCGCAGATCCGCAGGCGCGTGGGCTCGTGGATGACGGGGTCGAATCGTGGGGTGACAGTGTCTTTCTTCGTGATCATCACCTGCCGCGTTTGAGGGTATGGACGAGATACCGATCATATCCGTAGTCCCGGAGTCCGCAGATGACGCCCATCGCGACGGCGACGAGCATCGGTCCCTCAGGAAGTACGGACTGGGATGGCAGGAGCCATATGGTCGCCGCGAACGCGAGGACCATCACGACGGCCTGAGCGATCACCGATATTTTCATGACCGTATTGCGGGGCCGGAGGCCTCCCATGGTGATGTCGAATGTGAACTCCGGTCCGATCTGCTGCTTGCGCCATTTCGACAGCGCGTTGCTCACATGAGCCAACGTCAGGCAGGCTGCCATGATCAACGCAGACAATATTATTCGGTGCAGATATGCGCTGAGCTCAGGGCCTTGAATGGATTCCTGCGTGAAGAGGATGCCCGTCATCAGATATATGGCGCCGTTGATTGCGCCTCCGACCGGATACCACCATCTCGGTGCCATCAGGCGGTCGGACAAGTCGCCGCGATCGTGGGTGGTCTGGTTCGGCGTCGCCGCGTCTGCGGCGGGGCTGACGGCGGTGGCCTGCTTCGGGTTCGGCTCCAAGGACTGGAGCGGCGGCAGTGGGATCTGGGTTGCGGTGGTCATGGCCCGCTCCGTTCCTGTCGCGGCTTGCGTGACGACCGCCCTTTCGTTGCGACTGTCGGTGGATGTGTTGACAGGACCATCAAACACTTTACTTGCATGCAAGTCAAGTGTTTTCGTCCGTGGTTCCGTCCGCCGTTTGATCGGCCGCGCTGTGTTATTCTGATAATTAATTAAATAATTAATTAATTATTGAAAGGGGCGTCCGTGAAGATCACCATCGCGAATGCCAAGGGCGGGGTGGCCAAGACCACCACGGCCATCTACCTTGCCGCAGCGGCTACCATGCGAGGGCTTGACGCCAGGGTGCTCGACGCCGATCCGCAATCGTCCGCAAGCCTGTGGGCCGACCTCGCCGACGACAACCACGACCCACTGCCCTTTGACGTCGCGCCGGCGAACCTGTCGACGCTCGGACGACTCAGGCCCGAGACCGGCGAATGGTGTTTCGTCGACGCGCCACCGTCCGGCCGTGTGCTCGAGAAGGCGATCGAGGTGGCCGACTTCGTCATCGTCCCGACGTCGGACTCCCCGATCGATCTGCAGCAGGCATGGGCGACGCTGCAGGCGGTCGACGGCAAGGTGCCGGCGGCGGCGCTGCTCGTGCGCGCCGAGATCGGCACCACCGCGTTCAAGGACACGATGGCTGCGCTCGAGAACAACGACACCCCTCGGTTCGAAGCCGTGGTGCACAAGCGTCAGGAGATCAAGAAGTCCCTGGGCTGGAATCCCACCAAACTGTACGAATACGGTGACGTGCTCACCGAGCTCATCAAGGAGGTCAATCAGTGAAAGGCAACATGAAGGCGTACAAGCCGGCGTCCGAGGATCGCGAGATCAAGGAGATCCAGGACGTGTTCCGCAAGGACGACGCCCCAACCGACGATGAGAACACGTTGGTCATGACCTCCATCCGTCTGCACGCCAAGACCCGCGCCGCCGCCAAGGTGTACGCGATCGAGCATGGCATGAAGATGCAGGAGGTCATCGAGAACGCGCTCTCCAAGTACATCGGCGAGCGGTGAGGCTTGGTAGATCGTGGTATTTCGGTAATTAATTAAATATTTATTTAATTAATTATGTAGGCCGGCAGCGGATCCGGGATCCGTGCCGGCCTTTTTGCAGGACCAGAGGTGTGCGGAAGGCGTTTCGTCGTCGCGCTGCCGCAATACCGATCTACGGTAGCTCGCTACCGTAGATCGTCGTGATGCTGGTATGAGGCGATCGGCCCGTCAGACGACTTCCAGCCGTCGTCGCCGTGATACGCATCGGGCATGGACGCGGAGGTCCTCACCTCGGTCTTCAGCAGATACGCCTCGGCGAAATCCAATGTCGTGAACACCATCATGAACCTCCTTTACGTGAGTCATTCCCCTACCGCCGTACGCGATGGCGGCGCAACGGCGGCCCCCTCCGTCGTTGAGGACCATGTAAGCACGGGGCTTCGGTCGCCACAAGAGGCGACGCATACGAAGATGCTATGGCCTGTTCAAGGCGGAGGCGATGACTTATGAGTACTGACGAGTATGGCGTGCGAGCCTGCGCGGCCGATCGGCTTCAGGTGGACGTTTCCTTTGATTCCGGTAACGGTACGGTGTGCGGTAATTATTTAATTAAATAAATAAATATTTAATTAAATAATTACCGCACTGGGGCATCGCGCCGTCGTGCCGTCGTGTGGGCGACGGGCGGAGGGCGCGGGTTTGGCCGCATATCAATCAACCGGACAACGCCAGTGCTCCTACACTTGGGAATCGGGAACGGTCGGATGATTGGAGGACGGTCATGAACGCGCAATCCCCTTCCCCCTCATTTCGGATGCCCGGCAGACTGCGGACGCTGAACATCGGAGTCTGGCTGCTGCGGGTCTTCTGGTGGACGACGCTGATCGCGACCGTCGGGCTGGTTGCCGCGGCGTTCGCGATGATGCCGCACGACTGGCCGGCGTGGGCCGCCATCGTGCTGTCCGTGATCGTCGTGGAATCGATCGTCTTCTGGATCGGCATCATCGCCGTCTATCTGACCAGCGTCCAGCTGGGGCTGAAGATCCGGGTCATCGGCGTCATCTGCGGGTGGATACCCATCGCGAACCTCGTCGCGCTGCGGCTGATCATCCGCACATGCCGTGAGGAGGTCCGGTTCGAGGGCGACAAGGAACGGCTCGACGCCTCCCGCGCGGCCTATCGTGTGTGCGCCACTCGATATCCGATCCTGCTGGTGCACGGTGTCTTCTTCCGCGACTCGAAGGTGCTCAACTACTGGGGACGCATCCCCGGCGAACTGGAACGCAATGGTGCGACCGTATATTACGGAGGCCATCAGTCGGCGGCTTCGGTCGAGGATGCCGGTCGGGAGCTCGCCGCGCGCATCCGCCGGATCGTCGACGAGACCGGGTGCGGGAAGGTGAACGTCATCGCCCACTCCAAGGGCGGACTGGACATGCGTTGGGCGATCGCGCGCGAGGGGGGGCGGCGGGCTCGTCGCATCGCTGACCACCATCAACACCCCTCATCGCGGCTGCGGATTCGCCGACTACCTGCTCTCCAAGGTCCCGGACGGCGCGAGGCGTCGGGTCGAGGCCACGTACAACGCGGCCGCCGCCAGGCTCGGCGACCCGAACCCGGACTTCATGGCCGCGGTGCGGGATCTCACGCAGTCCGGATGCGCGCGCATCAACCGCGAGATCGGGCTGGGGTCGTTCCCAGGCATCGTCTGCCGCAGCGTGGGATCACGCCTGCTGCATGCCACCACAGGCAAGTTCCCGCTGAACTTCACCTATCCGCTGGTCAAATGGTTCGACGGGCCCAACGACGGACTCGTCTCCCAGCCGTCGTTCCCGTGGGGCGACGACTTCGTCTGGGTCGAACCGACCGGGAACCGTGGCATCTCCCACGCGGACATGATCGATCTGGATCGCGAGAACATCCCCGGATTCGACGTGCGCGAGTTCTACGTGGGGATGGTCGCTGACCTGAAGCGTCGCGGACTCTGATTCGCCGGTCGCCCGCGAGCTGGTTACCTGATGCCCTGATGTCCGTGGAAACGAAAAGCCCGGCCGGTGGGCCGGGCTTTCAAGGAAAAGAAAGGAGAGAGAAGAAAGAAGGGATTCAGTTATCGCGGTCTGTTGTGGCCGTGATTCATATATAACCGCATGATGTTCAACGCATCATGGGTGCAGTCTGAAAGTTTCTTGAGAATCTACGTTCCCGGCTCGCGACTATGCCGTGCTGTCTGGGTCATGTGGAAGGTCGATGATTCACGAAAACGGTCGTTTTCGATACGATTTCGGAGCCGCATCGCGATGTCGCCGAAACGCCGTGTGAAGGATTCTCAAAACCCGTTCCAAAATCAATGTCCCAAAACTCATCGAACTTGTCGGGTTATGGTACGTTCGGTGGCATGGAAAAGCGATTCGGATATGCCAGGGTGAGCACTGCGGGCCAGAACGCGGATCTGCAGATCGACGCGCTCGAGCAGGCCGGGTGTGATCGGATCTTCATTGACACCGCATCGGGTGTGAAGGCTCATCGCCCGGAACTCGACCACATGATCGAGCTGCTGCGCGAAGGGGACGTGGTCGTCGTCTGGCGGCTGGACCGTCTGGGTCGTAGCGTGCAGAACCTCGTCGAGATGATGAACCGGTTCCAGAAGCTGGGCGTCGGATTCGTAAGCCTGACCGAGGCGATCGACACGACCACGCCCGGCGGCATGCTCACGTTCAACATCTTCGCCGCGCTGTCGCAGTTCGAGCGTGATCTGATCCGCGAGAGGACGCAGGCCGGACTAGAGGCTGCCCGTGCGCGCGGCCGCACCGGCGGCCGTCCGGCGAAGCTCGACGAGAGGCGGATCGACGAGATTCATCGCCTGTACGACTCGAAGACGCTGACCGTCAGACAGATCGCGGAGCTGATGCACGTCAGCCGATCCACCATCTACCGGCTGCTGGAGGAGCGGCGCACCGCGAAAGTGCGTAAAAGTGCCATGGCCGAATGAGCTGGAAGGAACTGGATCTGGCATGCGGAAGCAGGTACGCGTGTAAGAAGTACAGCAACCAATTAATGAATGACTAACCAACCAACGACCATCAATCAACGTGCAACTACAACAACGAATCGTAAGCTGCAGACCAGCTGCACCACGCTGGCGGCGGGTTCGTGTCTGTGATTGAGGGAGGGAGAGGAGGGAGCGGAGCGAACGAGCCCTTGCGAGGAAGGCAAGAGCTCGCGAAGTGAATGATCACTCAATGGACTGTGACGTCGGTCGGTCGATCGGTCGCCTCGCTTCACTTTGGTGGGTGCCATTACCAGTTTTTTGTCTTTTTCCCACGACGGCGGCGAATCCCCGCGGAGCGTCTTGTGTGAGATGTCGGCCAGCCCGTTTATGCCATCTGCTGTCCGCGAGGTCTGTTGAGGATGCTCTACAACGAGCGACACCGCCGAGCTCGGCGCGTGTTTATTGGACGACGCGACGGTGGACCCGAGGGGGCGGATTTTCGTGGCGGACTGGCCCAACACTCCACGGTCAGAGCACGTATTACCAGTACGTGGTACACTCGCTGTGTATGAATTTCTGTGTATGAATTTCTTTGGCCTCGACTTTACCAGAGTCGGGGCCGTTTCTTATATGTAGCGTGTTGATCGTGTTCCCGCGCATCTGACGGGGACGACTGGCTTATGTAATCGTCAAGAAAAGGAGCTCGGGCATGGCCATCGAAGTGTATGGAGCGGATTGGTGCGGCGACTGCAAGCGCGCGAAAGCAGCGCTGCAGGAGTTCGGCGCCGAATACGTCTGGCATGATCTGGAGAGCGAGGAGGGTGCCGCGGACAAGGCGGTGGCGATCAGCGGGCAGATGCACATCCCTGTCGTCCTCTACCCCGACGGCGCGTTCCAGGTCGAACCGTCGTCGACCGACATCAGGAACAAGCTCGGCGAGCTGAGGCTGCTCAAGTAGTCGTTAATCGTGCAGTCGCATTGAAACAATGCAAAACGAAAGGCGCCCTCACGACTTGTCGGGAAGTCGTGAGGGCGCCTTTCAGGCTAGGCTTTGTTTCCCGTCGTCCGTCGACTCAATCCGGTCGGGACGTATAGACGGGCGGCGTGCCTGTGCGGTCTGCGCGAGCCGATGTCGCGTCGAGGCGTCAGCCCTCGATGGCGATCTGGTGCTTGGACTCGACCTGCGGGGCGGCCTGCATCTTCGGAACCTGAACGCACAGCGTGCCGTTGTTGTACGAGGCATGGATGTCGGATTCCTTGACCTGATCGCCGACGTAGAAGCTGCGAGAGCAGGAACCCGCGTAGCGTTCGCGACGCAGCCACTTACCGTTCTCGGACTGGGCGTCATCGCTCTTGTCCTCATGCTCGCCGCTGCGGGTGGCGGACACGGTCAGGTATCCGTTGTTGAGCTCGAGGTTGATGTCTTCCTTCTTCATGCCGGGCATGTCAATGTCGACGTCGTAGCCCTTGTCGGTCTCGCGCACGTCGGTGGACATCATGTTGGCGGGCATGACGGCGCTCATGCCGCTGTCCGTGTTGCGCCACCCCTCGAAGAACGGGTCATCGAACAGATCAGAGAACATCGTGTCATTCATCAAAGCCGGAAACATTGCCATAATCGGTACTCCTTGACTAGGAGGGAACGCGGCTTGGCTACCGTCGCACCTCGCGCCGCCTGCCGTGGCGGCGTTCGCACGATGGATATCGTGGCCGGTTCCGGAACCTCTCCCGAGGCTCTCACCTTCGCCTTTCACTTCCCTCAATTCCCACGGTGATGAATCATTCCGGTGTTTCACCCACGGTGAACATCATGGGGAATAGGGATGAGACGTTCTGGATGGGCTGACCGCAACGACGAGAAAGCCCAGCTGATCAGGCCGGGCTTCAAGGAGAGAGGAAGAAGAAGGGATTTGGGTTCGCGCTCTGGTCATCACCGCCTTTTCGTTATCGTTTGTGGTCGTTGATTCATATACAACATCGCGAACTTCAACGGATCGTCCGTGTGGGCTGCGAATCGCATGGGAATGCGGTTCCGGAATCCCGGGAACCGGTCGTGGGGCCGTCAAAGGTATGCGAAACGAGATGAGCCCGGCGGATTGGGCCGGGCTCATCTCGGAGAGAGGAAGAAGAGAAGAAGAAAGGTTCAATTATCACCGCCTGTGTGGCTGTGATTCCATATAACCGCATCGTATTCAACGCCCCATGCGTGATTCCTGAGAGTTTCTTGGAAACGATGTGCCGTTCGTGTGCATACGACTTTCCGGCTATGGCGCATATGGGATGTTCCACTCGCCGCGCTGCACCACATTCCTGCCGTGACTTATCAGAACATTCCGTCACAATGGGGCAAGGGCCCAAGACCAGACCAGATGGAGGTGGATCGTGAACACTCGTACAGGCATCCGAGACGTCCGGTCGACCGCATGCGTGATCTTGGTCGGTCTTACGTACGCTCTGTTTCTGGCATCTGTATTAGCGAGCATCCTCTTTGACGGCAGATACACTATGGCCGCTGCGTTGATGATCAACTTCTTCATCCCGCCGGTGCTGTTGGTCGCTAACGGCGTGTATGCATCACGGGCAGAAACCTGCAGACGACCATGGCGTGCTGCGCTGTTCCCGCTGATATGCTCCCTTACGCCGATTCCGCTGCTCGCGACCCTGATACTTCTGTATCGGGGCACATGCTCCGCAGGCGAGGCGTGCACGGCGATCACAGGCGACTGGTATCTCTCCTGGACGCCGCTTGACCAGTTCGGATGGTTCGTCATGGTGTTCTCCGTCGCATCGTTCCTCGGATTCGCCGTCGTGTTGGCTGCCGGGTACATCGTCTTCCGCATGATGGCAAGACGACGGATCGAATGACGGATATCATGAGTGCAGTCTCCGGCATGGAAGCCGGAACCGACGACAGGAGCGACCATGACCGTGCCACAGCAGGTATTCGACATCATGCATTCCCCGGGAGTGTACTTCTGGGACGAGAGGACGATGGGCGTCGCCCAACGTGAGCAACGTGACCTGCTGTACGATATCAACGCCCTGCATGCCGACGATCCCAAGCGCAAGAAGCTACTGAAATCCTATTTCGGTTCGATGGGCGAAGGCGTATGGATCGAACCTCCACTGCATGCGAATTGGGGATGCTCGACGCATCTGGGCGACCATGTGTACGCGAACTTCAACCTCACGCTCGTCGACGACGGCGAAATCTTCATCGGCGACTATACGATGCTCGGGCCGAACGTCACTCTTGTGACGACCGGCCACCCGATTGACCCGGATCTGCGCCGCAGGGTCGAACCTGCCCAGTTCTCTGAGCCAATCCACATCGGTAGCAATGTGTGGATCGGAGCCAATGTGACCGTGCTTCCAGGCGTCACCATAGGCGACAATTCTGTCATCGGCGCATGCAGTCTGGTCACGAAGGACATTCCCACCGATTCGGTGGCCTTCGGATCGCCATGCCGGGTCGTACGTGCGATCAATGACCATGATCGCAAATTCTATTGGCGGGATCGACGTATCGGGGACGGCATTCGATCCTGACACGCGAATGGCTCGTGACCACTTGAGAGTGATCGCGAGCCATTTCTTCTCTTCGTGTGCCGAGTGTGGTGGTGTTGTGGGTATGGGTTGGGCCCCGGGAGCTGTTGCTCGACCGGGGCCCACTTGAGTTTGGTAGCGGCGACGTGCTACTCTCCCACATCCTCTCGGGTGCAGTACCATCGCCGTGCAAGGCCTTAGCTTCCGGGTTCGGAATGGGACCGGGCGTCTCACCTTGGCTATGGTCGCCGCAAATCTTCAATTAGCATCCCACCACAAGGGCGGGGGAGTGGAACCGTGACGGTTCGGGGACCGGACGGCGGACGCGAAAAGTGTTGACGTTCTGTGACCCGTTCGACCTGTTCAGTGTCGTACCGGGTGGTTCACGCAGTGCGTGACGCCCTCCCAAACGGGAGGATGTGTGATTGCCGTTTCCC
>NZ_JGYS01000032.1 GCF_000741175.1 Bifidobacterium callitrichos DSM 23973 | reverse complement strand
CGGCATACCAGAGGTTCGTCCACCCAGGTCCTCTCGTACTATGGGCAGGTCGTCCTCAAGATTCCAACGAGCGCAGAGGATAGAGACCAAACTGTCTCACGACGTTCTGAACCCAGCTCGCGTGCCGCTTTAATCGGCGAACAGCCGAACCCTTGGGACCTGCTCCAGCCCCAGGATGCGACGAGCCGACATCGAGGTGCCAAACCATCCGTCGATATGGACTCTTGGGAATGATCAGCCTGTTATCCCGGGGTACCTTTTATCCGTTGAGCGATGCCGCGTCCGTACACCGGCACCGGATCACTAGTTCCGACTTTCGTCCCTGCTCGAGCCGTCGCTCTCGCAGTCAAGCTCCCTTGTGCACTTACACTCGCCACCCGATTGCCAACCGGGCTGAGGGAACCTTTGAGCGCCTCCGTTACTCTTTGGGAGGCAACCGCCCCAGTTAAACTACCCGCCAGGCACTGTCCCAGAGCAGGATCACTGCTCGTGGTTAGACATCCAATGCGAACAGAGCGGTATTTCACCTTGCGGCTCCACACTGGCTGGCGCCAATGCTTCGAAGCCTCCCGCCTATGCTACACAATCCACACCGAATGCCAATACCAAGGTATAGTAAAGGTCCCGGGGTCTTTTCGTCCTTCTGCGCTTAACGAGCATCTTTACTCGTACTGCAATTTCGCCGAGCTCCTGGTCGAGACAGTGGGGAAGTCGTTACGCCATTCGTGCAGGTCGGAACTTACCCGACAAGGAATTTCGCTACCTTAGGATGGTTATAGTTACCACCGCCGTTTACCGGGGCTTGAATTCACCGCTTCGCGTGAGCTGACGGATCCTCTTAACCTTCCGGCACCGGGCAGGCGTCAGTGCATATACAGCGACTTACGTCTTCGCATGCACCTGTGTTTTTGGTAAACAGTCGCTACCCCCTCTTCTGTGCCACCCCCAACAGCTCCGCGCGCGAGGCGCCTCACCACCGGGGGTCTCCCTTAAACCGAAGGAACGGGAGCAATTTGCCGAGTTCCTTGACCAGGATTCGCTCGATCGCTTCGGTATACTCTACCAGACCACCAGTGTCGGTTTGGGGTACGGGCGGCAAACAGCCTCGCGCCGAAGCTTTTCTCGACGGTCGGGATCACCGGATTCGCGCCCAACGGCGCCCATCATCACACCTCGGCCCTGACGCCCCCCGGATTTGCCTGGGGAACGGCCTGCGTGCTTGACCACGGAAAACCACCTCCGCGGCCGGCTACCCGTCCGTGTCACTCCTCGCGCTACCCTACTACAACTACGCTCCCAACACCGCCACGATCCGAACCCCGAAGGAACATCACACGACGACGGAGGTTAGTACTCGCTGCCTCGGATCGGGCGGCTGCAAGCCGGTACGGGAATATCGACCCGTTCATCCATTCGACTACGCCTGTCGGCCTCGCCTTAGGACCCGACTCACCCAGGGACGATGAACGTGGCCCTGGAACCCTTGGTCATCCAGCGGCGGGGATCCTCACCCCGCTCTCGCTACTCATGTCTGCATTCTCACTCCCACACAGTCCACGACACGCTTACGCGGCCGCTTCGACCCGGTGTGGGACGCTCTCCTACCCAGCAGAAAAACTGCTGCCGCGTCTTCGGTGGTGTGCTTGAGCCCCGCTACATTGTCGGCGCGGAACCACTAGACCAGTGAGCTGTTACGCACTCTTTCAAGGGTGGCTGCTTCTGAGCCAACCTCCTGGCTGTCTATGCGACTCCACATCCTTTCCCACTTAGCACACGCTTCGGGACCTTAGACGACGATCTGGGCTGTCTCCCTCTCGACGACGGAGCTTATCCCCCGCCGACTCACTGCCGGAATACACTTCACGGGTATTCGGAGTTTGGTTGCTGTTGGTACCCTGTACGGGCCCGCAAGCATCCAGTAGCTCTACCCCCCGGAAGCAATCAACCGACGCTGCACCTAAATGCATTTCGGAGAGAACCAGCTATCACGGAATTTGATTGGCCTTTCACCCCTAACCCCAAGTCATCCCCCCGGTTTTCAACCCAGGTGGGTTCGGTCCTCCACACGGTCCTACCCGCGCTTCAACCTGCTCAGGGCTAGATCATCCCGCTTCGGGTCCAGGACACGCGACTACAACGCCTTTTAAGACTCGCTTTCGCTACGCGTACACCACACGGCTTACGCTCGCCACATGCCACTGACTCGCAGACTCATTTTTCGATAGGCACGCCGTCACCCCACAAGAAGGCTCCGACGGATCGTAGGCGCACGGTTTCAGAGACTATTTCACTCCCCTCCCGGGGTACTTTTCACCTTTCCCTCACGGTACTCGTACACTATCGGTCAGACAGGAATATTTAGGCTTATGCAACGGTCTGCACGGATTCGCACGGGATTCCACGGGGCCCGTGCTACTTGGGACACGCGATCAGGAGACCATGCGCATACGGCTACGGGGCCATCACCCTCTACGGCCCGGTATCCAACCCGGTTCGCCTCACACATGGTTTTATCACTCCCGCCCGGCACGTCGGCACCGGGACACACGCTCCCACAACACCACGCACGCAACCCCCGACGGTATCACACGCACGCGGTTTGGCCTGATCCGCTTTCGCTCGCCACTACTCACGGAATATCCTTTCCTGCAGGTACTGAGATGTTTCACTTCCCTGCGTACCCCCCGGCCGAAGCCGGTGACCGCCCATAACGACGGCCGTGTTCCCACATTCGGAGACCCTCGGATCGAAGCCCTGTTGGCGGCTCCCCGAGGAATATCGCTGCCTCAAACGTCCTTCATCGGTCCTGTCTGCCAAGGCATCCACCCTCACGCCCTTGCAAGCAACCCACACCCAACAAGGATGCCGGCCGCCACGCACTGCCATAGCGAACTCCCAGACGACACATCAATACAACTAGAATGATCACAAAACGATCGACGAACACAAAAAAGTGCTCTTCGAAATCAACAGCAAGAAACAACAAAAGTTGTCACTTGCTCGCGTCCACTATCCAGTTCTCAAACCACCACCGCACACACGACCCGACCACCCGGCCAAACGACCGGACGACCACGCCGCGCGACGACGGACCCGCCCCCGCGAACAACCACGGGAAGTGGCGATCCGGGAACCCAAAGCATGCCCGTACCACCGGCCACGACCAACGACGGCCACGACCACAAGCCAACGATCTCTTCCACACCAGCAACCCGGACCAACCGGAACATCCGGCCGCCGGGCCCACAACGACTCGCAAACACGAGCCTGAAATCTCCGTAGAAAGGAGGTGATCCAGCCGCACCTTCCGGTACGGCTACCTTGTTACGACTTAGTCCCAATCACGAGTCTCACCTTAGACGGCTCCATCCTTGCGGTTAGGCCACCGGCTTCGGGTGCTACCCACTTTCATGACTTGACGGGCGGTGTGTACAAGGCCCGGGAACGCATTCACCGCGACGTTGCTGATTCGCGATTACTAGCGACTCCGCCTTCATGGAGTCGGGTTGCAGACTCCAATCCGAACTGAGACCGGTTTTCAGGGATCCGCTCCAAGTCACCTTGTCGCATCCCGTTGTACCGGCCATTGTAGCATGCGTGAAGCCCTGGACGTAAGGGGCATGATGATCTGACGTCATCCCCACCTTCCTCCGAGTTAACCCCGGCGGTCCCCCGTGAGTTCCCATCACTGCATGCTGGCAACACGGGGCGAGGGTTGCGCTCGTTGCGGGACTTAACCCAACATCTCACGACACGAGCTGACGACGACCATGCACCACCTGTGAACCCGCCCCGAAGGGAAACGACATCTCTGCCGTCGCCGGGAACATGTCAAGCCCAGGTAAGGTTCTTCGCGTTGCATCGAATTAATCCGCATGCTCCGCCGCTTGTGCGGGCCCCCGTCAATTTCTTTGAGTTTTAGCCTTGCGGCCGTACTCCCCAGGCGGGATGCTTAACGCGTTAGCTCCGACACGGGACCCGTGGAAAGGGCCCCACATCCAGCATCCACCGTTTACGGCGTGGACTACCAGGGTATCTAATCCTGTTCGCTCCCCACGCTTTCGCTCCTCAGCGTCAGTAACGGCCCAGAGACCTGCCTTCGCCATTGGTGTTCTTCCCGATATCTACACATTCCACCGTTACACCGGGAATTCCAGTCTCCCCTACCGCACTCCAGCCCGCCCGTACCCGGCGCAGATCCACCGTTAAGCGATGGACTTTCACACCAGACGCGACGAACCGCCTACGAGCTCTTTACGCCCAATAATTCCGGATAACGCTTGCACCCTACGTATTACCGCGGCTGCTGGCACGTAGTTAGCCGGTGCTTATTCGAAAGGTACACTCACTCTCGCTTGCTCCCAATCAAAAGCGGTTTACAACCCGAAGGCCGTCATCCCGCACGCGGCGTCGCTGCATCAGGCTTGCGCCCATTGTGCAATATTCCCCACTGCTGCCTCCCGTAGGAGTCTGGGCCGTATCTCAGTCCCAATGTGGCCGGTCGCCCTCTCAGGCCGGCTACCCGTCATAGGCTCGGTGGGCCGTTACCCCGCCGACTACCTGATAGGACGCGACCCCATCCCATACCGATAAATCTTTCCCAACACGCCATGCAGCATGTCGGAGCATCCGGCATTACCACCCGTTTCCAGGAGCTATTCCGGTGTACAGGGCAGGTCGGTCACGCATTACTCACCCGTTCGCCACTCTCACCCAGGCCGAAACCCGGGATCCCGTTCGACTTGCATGTGTTAAGCACGCCGCCAGCGTTCATCCTGAGCCAGAATCGAACCCTCCACAAAAAAACATGCGAAAGAGCATCGACAGATGACTCTCAAAACAAAAAAGACGAGAACATCCTTAAGGAAGGACATTCACACAAAACCCCGCCGCAATTCAACCCAACCAAGGGAACCCACCCAAAACAGGCAGGCCTGCAGCGGACTGGCAATCATTGACTATAAAGAAGTAGTACAAACACACTCTTGAGTTCTCAAACCACCAAGCACACTGAACCAGCAGGAAACCTTGAACTTGAAGAAGAAAGGAAACCAACCGCTCAGCGGCAGCGAATGAATAACTTACACCACTTGCCAGATCAACGCAAACCGAAGTCCTCAACCATCGCCTAAGCCCTTGGAAACACACGCTTCGCCCGGCGTGTCGCAAAAGGGTGCAAAATCACGTCTACAACCAGTGTAGAGGCCGGAAACGCAATCACCGGCATCAGAAATAATTTCCACGAGCGTGTCGCGCTCCACGATCCATCCCCGTCGACGGATCCATACGAATTCAGATTACACACCAACCACCGCATCATCAGCGTCTGCGCGGCTTGTATCCCTTCTTGCGGCTGCGTGGCTTGAGCTGCTGGTTCAGGGGAGTGTGGGCATAGCTGGTGCTCGGATCGCGATGGGTGAGGTGCCAGGTGCCGCAGAACTCGCATCGGTATACCCATAGTTCGGCACCTCTCTCGATGAGGCTCTGATCAGCGGCATACTGGGCCTGAGTCTTGTCGTGATACATGATCTTGTTCGACGTGGCGCAACGTTTCGGCGTGAAGTAATGCATGGAGACCCCCATCAGCAGCTTATGACGACTCTACCTCACGCGCCGCTTGTCGAATATACGGAAAAGTTATGAAAGACGGTGATTGTGCGTGTGCTTTGGATATGCGAAATCCCTGGGGATTGTGTTGTCTTGCTGGGGATGTTCGTGGTTTGGTGTTGTGGGTATGGGTTGGGCCCCGGGAGCTGTTGCTCGACCGGGGCCCACTTGAGTTTGGTAGCGGCGACGTGCTACTCTCCCACATCCTCTCGGGTGCAGTACCATCGCCGTGCAAGGCCTTAGCTTCCGGGTTCGGAATGGGACCGGGCGTCTCACCTTGGCTATGGTCGCCGCAAATCTTCAATTAGCATCCCACCACAAGGGCGGGGGATGGAACCGTGACGGTTCGGGGACCGGACGGCGGACGCGAAAAGTGTTGACGTTCTGTGACCCGTTCGACCTGTTCAGTGTCGTACCGGGTGGTTCACGCAGTGCGTGACGCCCTCCCAAACGGGAGGATGTGTGATTGCCTTTTCCCCGTTAGTACCGGTCGGCTCCACCCCTCGCGGGGCTTCCACGTCCGGCCTATCGACCACGTGTTCTTCATGGGGGGTCTCGAGGCCCGAAGGCCTCATGGAATCCTTATCTTGGAGCGGGCTTCCCGCTTAGATGCTTTCAGCGGTTATCCCTTCCGAACGTAGCCAACCGGCCGTGCCACTGGCGTGACAACCGGCATACCAGAGGTTCGTCCACCCAGGTCCTCTCGTACTATGGGCAGGTCTCCTCAAGATTCCAACGAGCGCAGAGGATAGAGACCAAACTGTCTCACGACGTTCTGAACCCAGCTCGCGTGCCGCTTTAATCGGCGAACAGCCGAACCCTTGGGACCTGCTCCAGCCCCAAGATGCGACGAGCCGACATCGAGGTGCCAAACCATCCC
>NZ_JGYS01000031.1 GCF_000741175.1 Bifidobacterium callitrichos DSM 23973 | reverse complement strand
GCTCCGATCTCGGCCTGCTCGACACCGAGGCCGACGGCGAGGTGCTCGCCGCGCTCGCCCAGTGGCCGGCCGTCATCAGGGAGGCCGGCGACAAGCGCGCCCCGCACCGCATCGCCCGCTACCTCGAGGACCTCGCCGCCGCATACCACAAGTGGTACAACGTCGAACGCGTCGTGCCGATGGAGCTGACCGACCTCGAATCGCGCGGCGACGAGGCCACCCGTGAGGCCCTGCGCATCGCCAAGGCGCCGGAACCGGCACGCGCCGCCGCCCGCCTGAAGCTCAACGACGCCGTGCGCGACGTGATCGCCTCCGGACTCGACCTGCTCGGCGTCACCGCGCCGGAGAAGATGTAAGGGTAAGGAGAATCGCATCATGCCCATCACCCCCATCTGGCCGGCCGCCTCGAGCGTCGACCCCGTGACCGGCGCCGCCCTGTTCCACGGGCGCACCGCCGAATCGCTGCTCGACGAATTCGGCTCGCCGCTCTACCTGATCGACACCGACGAGGTCGAGAACCGCGCGAAGACCTTCGTCAAGGCCGCCGCCGACGCGTTCACCACGTCCACCACGCACGTGAGCTTCGCCGGCAAGGCGTTCCTCTCCAAGGAGATCGTGCGCATCGTCACCTCCGCCGGCATGCTCGTCGACACCTGCTCGATGGGGGAGATGCGCATCGCCCTCGCCGCCGGCGCCCCCGGCCGCCGTCTCGTGCTGCACGGCAACAACAAGTCCGACGAGGAGATCGAACTCGCCATCGAGCAGGGCTTCGCGAAGATCGTCATCGACTCGCCCGACGAGCCGGAACGCATCGCCGCGATCGCCAAGCGACTCGGCAAACGCGCCAAGGTGATGCTGCGCGTCACCTCCGGCATCCACGCGGGCGGCCACGAGTACATCTCCACCGCGCACGAGGACCAGAAGTTCGGCGTCCCGTTCCTGCCCGCCGGTGCGGACACGTCCACGCTCGCCGTGCTCGACGACCTGGACGACGTGACTCCCGCCGCCACCAACGCGCGACTCGCCGAGACCGAGGAGACGGCCCCTGCCGGCCACGAGCGCCAGCTGCGCTACGACGTCAAGTACCCGTACGACCTGAGCCACGAGGAGGTCTCCGAGAAGGACCGGGCGCTCGCCGCCGCGATGAGCATCGTGGCCGACGGCCCCGCGCTCGCGGTCCTGAAGGACATCCTCGCCCATGACGACACGCTCGAACTGGTCGGCATCCACTCGCACATCGGCTCGAACATCCATGACGCCGACGCGTTCATCCAGGCCGCCAAGCGCATGATGCTCCTGCGCAAGACCTTCTACGCGACCGACGCCTACACGCTGCCCGAGGTCGATCTGGGCGGCGGCTACTCCGTCGCGTACACCGACGGCGAGGATTCGATGGACGTGCGCGTTGAGCTCAAGCGTCTCGCCGATGCGGTCGCGGCCGTCAATCGTGCGCTCGGCATGCCCGCGCCCGCGATCAGCTTCGAGCCGGGCCGCTGGATCGTCGCCCCAGCCGGCGTCACCCTGTACCGCGTCGGTACGGTCAAGCCCGTCACCTTGGGCGCGCATGACGGCAAGCAGCCGACCGACAGGGACGGCAATCCGATCTCGGAGCGCGTGTACGTCTCCGTCGACGGCGGCATGAGCGACAACATCCGCCCGGCCCTGTACGGCGCCGACTACACCGCCCGACTCGCGAACCGCCGCGGATCGGACGAGACGATGCTCGCCCGCGTGGTCGGCATGCACTGCGAGTCCGGCGACATCGTCGTGCATGAGGTGCGACTGCCCGCCGACACGCATCGCGGCGACATCCTCGCCGTGCCCGTCACCGGCGCGTACGGCCGCACGATGGCCAGCAACTACAATCAGGCGCTGATCCCCGCGGTCGTGGCCGTATGCGAGGACGGCGCGCATCTGATGCTGCGCCGCCAGAGCGTCGACGACCTCCTCGCCCTCGACGTGAGCGAGTGATGTCTGAGCGAGCCGACCACGCCGCGATATGACGAATCCGTCTCGCCGGGAAGCCTCCCAGCGAGACGGATTCGTCATATCAGGCCGGAAATCTCTCGCCTACGGGCGATTCCGTCCTTGCGGCGGCCCCTACTTCACCGTCATCGAGCCGACGGGCTGGCCGGCGGCTACGGTTTCGGGGGCGTCGAGGTCGAGCGAGGCGATCGCGGCCGGGTTGGTGAACACGACGATCACGTCGGTGGGCTTGCCCGCGTCCTTGACGGCCTGGAGGTCCACGCGCTCGATCGGCTTGCCGGCGGTGATGGTCTGGCCTGCGGCGACGAGCATGTCGAACGGCTCGCCGTTGAGCTGGACCGTGTCGACGCCGATGTGCACGAGCACCTCGACGCCACCCGGCGTGGTGATGCCGACCGCGTGCTTCGCGTTGGCGACGGTCGTCACCGTGCCGGAGACCGGCGCGACGATCGTGCCCGACGTGGGCGCCACGGCGAAGCCGTCGCCGAGGATCTTCGCGGCGAACGTGTCGTCCGGCACCTCCTCGACCGGCTTGTAGGTGCCGTCGGCCGGCGAGACGATGGCGAGCGTCTTCGACTCGGCGGGCTTGGATTCGGCTTCGTCCTTGTGGAACAGTCCAGAGAACAATCCCATGGTGATCCTCCTTGATATGGGTGCGTGATGCCTCGCGGCGGCGTCACGCCTTCCGGTGGATATCGGTCATAGCATCGCACACGGCCTGCACCTGCGTGCCGACGATGACCTGGATGTTCTTCTTGTCGAGCACCTTGACGCCCGGCACCAGCTTGCGGATCGCATCCACATCCACCTTGGAGGTGTCGTTGACGCCCATGCGCAGACGGGTGGTGCAGTTCTCGATGTCGACCACGTTGGCCTTGCCGCCGAGCAGCTCGTAGAGCTTCGCGGCGAGCACGGAGTCCTTGTCGCCCTTCACGGCGGCACCGGCACCCGGCGCATCGTCGAACGCGGCGGAGGAGATGGACTCGTCGTCATCGCCACGGCCCGGGGTCTTCAGGTTGAACTTCTTGATCATGAAGTCGAACACGAAGTAGTAGATGACCGCGAACACGAGACCCTGCACGATCAGCATGAACGGCATATGGGCCCTCGGCACGTTGAGCGAGAGGAACCAGTCGATGAAGCCGGCGGAGAAGTTGAAGCCGGCGATCCACTGGAACGCCGCCGCGATGAACACCGACAGGGCGGTCAGCAGCGCGTGCACCACGTACAGCGGGAACGCGGCGAACATGAAGGAGAACTCGAGCGGCTCGGTCACGCCGGTGAGGAACGCGGCGAGACCTCCGGCGAGCATCAGGGAGCCCACGGCCTTCCTGTTCTGCGGCTTGGCGTTGCGGTAGATCGCGAACGCGCCGGCCGGCAGACCGAACATCATGATCGGGAAGAAGCCGGCCTGGTACATGCCGGTGACGTACTGACCCCAAGGGTGGAAGCCGCCGGTCGCCAGAACAGCGGCGGTCTTGCCGTCGAGGCCACCGGTGCCGCTCCAGAACTTGGTGATGTCGTCGATGCCCGCGAGGTTGAACCAGAACACGTTGTTGAGCGCGTGATGCAGACCGGTCGGGATGAGCAGACGGTTGAAGAACGCGTAGATGCCGGCGCCGACCGCACCCATGCCCATGATGGCCTCACCGAAGGCGACCAGGCCGTTGTAGATGAGCGGCCAGATGAACAGCAGCAGCAGCGAGATAACCGACATCAGGGCTGCGGTCAGAATCGGCACGCAGCGGCGGCCGGAGAAGAACGCTAGGAAGTCGGGCAGCTTGGTCTTGTGGAACTTGTTGTACAGCGAGCCGGCCACGCAGCCGACCATGATGCCGAAGAACACGTTCTTGTTGCCGATGGCGCCCGCGGCGAAGGCCGCCGGCGGGTTCTCGCCGTCGAAGCCGAGGAACATCGAGGCCGATCCCATGATCGTCGTGACGGTCATGAAGCCGACGAGACCGGAGAGGGCCGAGGCGCCGTCGCGCTCGCGGGCCATGCCGACGGCCACGCCGACCGCGAAGAGCAGACCGAGGTTGTCGAGGATCGCCGAGCCGGTCTTGCACAGGTACGCGGAGACGACGTTGTTGCCGCCCCATCCGCTCGGGTCGATCCAGTATCCGATGCCCAGGAAGAGCGCTGCCGCAGGCAGACACGCGACGGGCAGCATAAGCGCGCGGCCGAGCCGCTGAACGTATGCCTTCATTTTTCCTTATACCTCCCTCTTGAGGGTTTCGAGCGATGTGGTACTTCCTTCTGCGTCATCGCTCGCCGCGCACGTACCGTCGTTGGTCCGGCGCCGCGTTAAGTTACCGCAGCATCGCTTCAGCGACCATCGTACGCTATGCGCAACATACGTCGCAACTATTTCGTTAAGAGACTATGCGTTAATCTCCCCGAAATCCGCGATGCATACGTATGCCTGAAATCCCGCACGGCTACGGCCGTCTCGATTCCGCTTCGCGCTTGTTCGGACGCGGCCGACGGCTATATTCGTTAAGGAAGTTGTCAATCGGCGTGTCGGAAAGATTCCGTAGGATGGAGTCATCCGACATCGCCGTGATGTGAATGCGATACTGGTGTTGGTCCCGTGTTCCATGGGGCCAATTGCAGATTTTTCAGGAGGATTCGTACAGTGGCTTTCGATAACGCAACCCCCATCCGCGTCGGCCTGCTGGGCGCCGGCACCGTGGGCTCCCAGACCGCCCGTCTCATCGTCGAGCAGAAGGACGAGCTCGCCGCCCGCATCGGCCGCCCGATCGAGCTGACGGGCGTGGCCTGCCTCGATCCGAAGGAGACCGAGAAGTTCCCGTGGATCGACCAGTCGATCGTCACCACGGACACGATGGGTGTGGCCACGAGCTCCGACATCGTCATCGAGCTGATCGGCGGCACCACCGTGGCCCGCACGTTCGTGCTCGCCGCGATCGAGTCCGGCGCCTCCGTCGTCACCGCGAACAAGGCCCTGCTGGCCAAGTACGGTCCGGAGATCTACGCCGCGGCCGAGGCCAAGGGCGTCGACATCTACTTCGAGGCGGCCGTGGGCGGCGCGATCCCGTTCCTGCGCCCGCTTCGCGAATCCCTCGTCGGCGACAAGGTGACGAGCATGCTCGGCATCGTCAACGGCACCACCAACTACATCCTCGACGAGATGACCGTCAAGGGCCTCCAGTTCGACGACGTCCTGAAGGACGCGCAGGCCAAGGGCTACGCCGAGGCCGACCCGACCGGCGACATCGAGGGCTACGACGCGGCGAACAAGGCCGCGATCATGGCCACGCTCGGCTTCCACACGCCCGTCACCATCGACGACGTGTCCGTCGAGGGCATCACCGCGATCACCGCCGACGACATCGCCGCCGCCACCGCCGAGCACAAGGTCATCAAGCTGCTCGCCGTCGTCGAGAACGGCGAGGCCGGCGTCTCCGCACGCGTCTACCCGGCGCTCATCTCCGAGAGCCATCCGCTCGCCAGCGTACACGGCTCCTTCAACGCGATCTTCGTCAAGGCCGAGGCCGCCGACGACCTCATGTTCTACGGCCGCGGCGCCGGCGGCGCTCCGACCGCCTCCGCCGTCGTCGGCGACGTCGTGACGGTCGCCCGCCACATCGCCGCGGGCTGCACGGGCCCGTCCATCCCGCTGTACAAGGACCTGAAGAAGGCCCCGATCAACGCCTCCAAGGCCGCGTTCGCCGTGCGATTCCTCATCCACGACAAGCCGGGCGTGCTCGCGGCGATCGCCGCCGAGTTCGCGAAGAACGGCGTGTCGATCAACGGCGTCAACCAGGACCTGAAGCCCTCGCTCAAGGCTCCTGGCTACGACGGCGAGGTCCAGCAGCTGCGCCTCGTCACGCACCTGACCGACGAGGTCACGCTGCGTGAGACGGTCAAGGCCGTGCAGGCCCTCGACTTCGTCACCGGTCAGCCGTCCATCCTGCGCGTGCTGGACTGAGGCACGGCGCGCGATGAACCCCATCTGCAACAGCGTCCACGTACGCGTTCCCGCGACGAGCGCGAACCTCGGCTCCGGCTTCGACACGGTCGGCCTCGCGCTCGACTACCACGACGAGCTCACCTTCACCCTCAACGACGATCCGTCCGACGGCGTCGCCCACGTGACCATCCACGGCGAGGGCGAGGACACGCTCCCGCGCGACGAGACGCATCTGGTCGTCTCCACGTTCCGCCGTGCGTGCGCCACGCTCGGCCTCGGCCGTCTCGGCTTCACGCTCGAGGCGACGAACAACATCCCGCAGGCGCGCGGCATGGGCTCGTCCGCCGAGGCGATCGTCGCCGGCATCGCGGCGGCGGCCGCGTTCGCGCAGCCCGGCGAGCTCAACCGTCCGGCCATCTTCGACATGGCCGCGGTCATCGAAGGCCACCCGGACAACGTCGCGCCGGCCGTGTTCGGCGGACTGACCGTCTCGTGGGACTTCACGACCGCCGAGGGCGTCGGCTCGGTCGCCATCCCCGGCAGCGAGCCGCTGCACGGCGGCTTCCACACGATCAACTACCCGGTCGATCCGGCGATCACCGCGGCCGTGTTCGTGCCCGACTACGAGCTGTCTACAGAGAAAGCGCGTCAGGCGCTGCCCAAGGAGATCCTGCACAAGGACGCCGTCTACAACGTCTCGCGCGTGGGGCTTCTGCCCGCCGCGATGAACCCGGTCGTGCTCGCGCAGGCCGCGGCGCAGGGCGGGGCCGAGTCGCTGGGTGCGGGTGTCTCGGGTGTCTCGGGTGTCTCGGGCGTCGCCGGCACCGCGACCGCCGTCAGCCCGGCCGCGTTCGCCACGGCCGCCGCGCAGGCCAACGCGCTGCTGTTCACCGCCACGCAGGACCGTCTCCACCAGCCGTACCGCGGAGGCCTGATGCCGCCGTCGACCGAGCTGATCGAGCTGTTCCGCTCCAAGGGCTACGCGGCCGCCGTCTCCGGCGCCGGCCCTTGCGTGCTCGTGCTGCACTACGGCGACGCCCGCGCCGCGATCGACGAGGTCGCCGCCTCCCAGTTGGCCTCCGGCCACTGGAAGTCCCTGCATCTGCCGATCAACACCACCGGCGTCGAGATCGAACGGCGATAGCGTCGGTAGCGGCGATAGTGAATGGGCGGTGGTCAGGCCGCCGTTCACCGCAGCAGTTCGCGTTGGCGCAGCCGTCGCAGCGAGACGGCCCACGCCAACGCGGCCAACAGCAGCGCGGCGAGCGGCAGCCATGCCTCAAGACCGGGCACGGTGAGACGGTTCGTCAGCCAATTGCCCATCAGGAACATGTTCGGGAAGTAGATGATCCGTGCCGGCAGCAACACCAGCGCCAGCAACGGCACCATCACCAGCAGCATGCGGATGATCGAGCGCGTGGAGCGGCACAGCCATGCGCCCAGCATCGTCACGGCCAGGGTCAGCGCCACGATCGTCGCGCCGATGATCGCCAGATATTGACCGAACGTCCAGTACGCCCACGGCACGATCGGCACGCCGAAGGGCATCTCGAACGAGATGCCGGCGATGGACGCGTTCGAGTTGAGGTTCAGCACAGGTACGGTCAGGAAGTCACGCAGCATCACCGCCAATGGCACGCCGAACGCGGCCAGTGAACCCACGCCGATGATCAGCGAACTGACCGCCACGGCCGTCACGCGCACACGCTGTCCGGCCCGTCCGGAACGTGACGCCCACTGCAGCTGGGTCATGCGGCGGCCCCGGTCACGCACCATCACCGGTACGGTGAGCGCGGCGGAGGCGATCACCGCGAAGGCCGCGACCGTGAAGGCGTACGCCCATGTGTCCTCCACGATGGAGTACTGGATGTAGCTGGACCGGCCGGGCTCCGCGGCGTAACGGGCCAGCCGCCCGGTCACGGCGCCCGGCATGGTGCCGGGCACACGGTACGACTGCGAGCCAAGCGAGGCGTCCTCCGGATTGCAGCCTTCGCCGGTGGCGTCCATGGCGGCGCATCCGCCGGCGGTCTCGCCACCCCAGCCGTTCGCCGTCTCCGCCTGATAGTCGTGCGCGGACTGCCGCTGCAACGGCGTGACCGGTTTGTCGGTGTCGGCGGTGGAACGCAGCATCTCCACCGAGTTCGTCAGATTGCGCTGCGCGTCGGCCTGCGTGATGGGGAAGCTCCCGATGATGAGGGAGATGCCGTACAGATCCTGCAACGCCTCGGAATCCCGGGTGATGACGCGGTCCGCCTCGTTCATCGCGCGTTGCTGCTCCTCGGTCATGTGCGCGGTCGGGTCCTTCGCCCGTCTGGCGGCGTCGATGGCCGCGCTTTCGGCCGTGCGCGCCCCGGTCGAGGTCCTGCCGGCGACAGGCGTATTGGGTGCGTCTGTGGGGTAGAACGTCCCATCGGCGATTGAGTCATACCATCGTTCGTATCCTGTGAAATCGGTGATGCCGAGCGTCTTCGCCTCGGCCGGGTGCGCTTGGATGTCGCGCGTGGCCTGCCGCTCCAAACGCGGGATGTCGGCCTTCATCCTCTCGATGGTGGTCTGGTCAGTGAGCGGGCCGTAGCGGTTGATGAGCCGGCGCTCGCTGGTCAGATCGAGAGCCGTGAAGCCCACGCTGCGTTCGGTTTCCGTAAAGGCCTGATAGGCGGGCATGATGCCGACGAACGCCCACAGCGCGCCCACGGCGAGAAGGATCAGTATGGGAAGCGGGCGCCAGATTTTGCGCATTTCCGCGGCGAACAATGTCATGATGACTCCTTTTGCGAGTGTTGCGAGTGTTGCGAGGTGTGGTCTTGCAGGTGATGCTGGCGGTTCAGGAGACCAGATCCCTGTGGTCGAACGCCCGCCGTGCCGCAGCCAATGCGGCCGTGAGATACACGAGCGAGCAGACGGTCACGCCGGTCTCCCAGAAGGCGGTGGGCGCATCCAAACCAAGTTCGGTGAACCACTGGTCGCGCAGCAGCAGCACGCCCACCGGGTTGAACCCGCCGATCCACGCGATCCACGGCGATCCTGTCGCATGCGCGGCGCCCACCGCGCCGATGACCAGTAGCACGGTGACGCCCACGCATCCCGCCACCGCGAGCGTGTTGCGCACCAGCAGGCCGAGCACCGCCGTGAACAGCGCGAAGCACAGCGTGATCGCCAGCCCCAGCGCCAGCCGTACGAATAGGTACTGTCCGATGGTCAGATCCCACCATGTGACGAACGGCCGCTGCCCGAACACCGTGTTGAACTGGCTCGCCACGTTCGCACCCCATACGCCGCGCACGTCGAACACCATGAGATACGGCACGACGATCGCCGCCACGAGCAGCAGATACATGATTGTCGAGGCGATGAGACCCGCCGCGATCTTCGGCGCGACCAGTCGCCGTCCGACGCGCGTGGCCATCATGAGCTGTTCGGTGCCCGCCGTGCGCTCGTAGCCGAGCGCCAACGCCATGAGCAGCACGGCCAGCGCGCACGTTTCGAAGAACAGGTATCCGGTCATGTTCGCCCAATGGTGCAGCGTCGGATCGGTGGCCGAGCCGGCCGCCAGATCCAACGCCGCGCCGGTGCCCGCCAGATGAGTCACGCGTGCGGCGTAGGCGTCGTATTTGTGACGCATCAGCCATGTGGCCGCCGGGTCGCCGGCGACCTGCGCGAGCATCGCGTCGCGCGTGGGCGCCGCGTTGTAGGCGGCGAGCGTGTCCGTGGCGCCGTGCGTGACCGCGGTCAGCTGCCGGTGCAGTTCGTCCGCGGTCATCGTGGATTCCTCGGGAATCCGCGCATCGACGGCGGTGGCGTGCGTGAGCTCACGGTCGAAGTCGGGGCCGACCGTTCCGCCGATGGTCACGGCGACGGCGCTCGCATAGTTGTAGCGGGCGACGGTGTTCGCCGGTACCGCCACGGCCATCAGCAGATTCACCAGCGCGCACAGGACGATGACCGCCCAGACGAGTGGCAGCCGCGCGATCTTGGCGAGCTCGCCGCCGGTGAACCTCAGCGGATGAAGGGATACGGCCATGTCAACCTCCGTAGATGACGAGGAATGCATCCTCGAGATTCGGCGCGACTGTGATCGGGCCTGCCGCAGGGTCTGCCGTGCCGGCGGCCCCGACGGCGGCCCCGACGACGGGACGTTCCGAGTAGATGCGCAGCCTTGTCGCGCCGCCGTATTGCACCTCGGACAGCAGACGCTGGTCTTCGGCGAGCGGCGTGCCGGCCGGCACCTCGTAGATCCTGCCCTCCAGCGACGCGCAGAGGTCGGCGGGGGAGGCGTTTGCGTACACCGTGCCGTCGCGCAGCATGACGATATGGCCTGCGATCGTTTCCAGATCGGAGACGATGTGGGTGGAGAGGATCACGATGCGATCGGCGGCGAGCGAGTGGATG
The DNA here is from genome assembly GCF_000741175.1 of Bifidobacterium callitrichos DSM 23973. Lineage (GTDB taxonomy): Bacteria > Actinomycetota > Actinomycetes > Actinomycetales > Bifidobacteriaceae > Bifidobacterium > Bifidobacterium callitrichos. The sequence goes on along the minus strand of NZ_JGYS01000031.1, from coordinate 2,639 downwards.
ATGTTGCGGAAACGCACACGCTCTTTCGGATCGAGTCCTGCGGTCGGCTCGTCGAGGATCAGGATGCGCGGGTCGTGCACGAGCGCCTGCGCGATGCCGACGCGCTGGATCATGCCTCCTGAGAACGTGCGCATCCGCTTGTCGGCGGCATCGGAGAGACCCACCATGGCGAGTATCGCGTTGATGCGCTCGTCCGATCCGCGTCGGGGCATGCCCTGCAACGCGGCGATGTAGCGCAGGAACCGGCGGGGCGTGTAGCCGGGGTAATAGCCGAAGTCCTGCGGCAGATACCCCACCTGACCGCGATAACGCTCGCCGAGCACCACGATGTCCTCGCCGTCCAGCCGGATCGAGCCGGAATCGGGGAACAGCAGCGTGGTCAGGAGCTTCATCAGCGTGGTCTTGCCCGCGCCGTTCGGTGCCAGCAGGCCATAGACGCCATGGTCGAACTCAAGGGTGATGTCGTGCAGGATGGTTTTACCGGACAGTTTCTTGGATACATTGTCAACGGTGAGCATTGCGGGGTCCTTTCGGGAGGAGGAATCGGTGGGGGTGACGGGAGAGAAAGGGGTATGAGTCGGGGAAGAAGAGGCGTTTCTACGCGATTTGCGCGCTGACCGGTTCCGATCCCGCGAATCGTCCCATCGCCGTGAAGTACGCCGCGCCCGTCGCCACGGCGGTGACCAGCGCGACCATCGGCGGCAGGTTGGACAGCAGCGGCGCCAGGGAGTCGTTCCAGACCAGCAGTATCACGCACAACGTCACCCACAGGGGCGGCACTACGAGCATCGATCCGGGCCAGCGGATGTGCGCATCCGCCGCGAGCTGGATGATGCCGAACACGAACAGTGCGCTGAAGGCCACGCCGAGCAGCGTGACCATCGACAGGCGCGTGGTCGGAACAATAACCCCGTCGATACCGCTTTCCACGGGACCAAGCTGCGTGTACACCGCGCCGACGATCGCGGCATAGCCCACGATGAGCGTGGCCGCGGCCGCGCCCATCACCAGCATGCGCAGCGCGCACAGCCGTGTGAACGACCAGCGCATCGTGCGCAGCAGCTCGTCGGTGTGGCTTTCGTGCTCCTTGAACCGCACGAGCAGATGCGTGGCCCCGTACAGGAACGGCGCGGTCAGGAACACCATCGCGTAGATGGTGCCGGGATGGGCGAGCACACGTTGGGCATTCGTCAGCAGTTGCAGCAGCGGAATCATCCAGACGGTCGCGGTCATCACGAGGGCGACGGCCACGCAATCCCACGCGCCGAAGAACAGGTCGCGCAGCCGTAGCGAACCGCGAGCCTCGGCCAGCGTCGACCACAAGGTGACGTGCTTCGGCACGCCCGCCTCGACCACGGCGGCGATTGCCCGCTCGCGCCGCATCGGCGGGCCGGCGGCGTCGGCGTCGTCGGTGCGCAGTGCATTCGCCCGCGTGGCCATCGCCCGCATGATGCGCGATTCCACGGCGTCGAGGCCGTTGTCGGCGGATCGGCCGTCCGACTGGTATGAGGATTGGCGGCCGATGCGATCAGTAGTGCGATCTGGGCGATCAGTGCGATCAGTTCGTGCGTTCATCGCCGAACTCCTTTCGAATCGCTTGAATCAGTCGGTAGTACCGGGCCTTCACGGCCTCGGTGTGTTCGCCACGGGCCTGCGCGATCTGCGGGAACGTGAGGTCCGCGGCCGTATGCAGATGGAAGATCTCCTGCGTGCCGGCATCGAACCGGCCCACGAAGGCGTCGATGCGGGCGAGCAGGTCGACGTCGGTCTGGACGTCGGCCGGGTCGCGGGCGCGGTTCGGGTCATCGCCGTCACATGCCTCATCCAACGGCAGCGGTGTGATGACGATTCGATTCGCGCGGCGTGCATCGATCACCTTGTGCGAGGCGATGGCATACAGCCATGTGCGCAGCGACGCCTTGTCGGGGTCGTATCCGGCAAGCGAGCGCAACGCGGCGATCATCGCCTCCTGAGTCAGATCGAACGCGCGCTCACGGTCACCGGTCATGCGCCAGATGAAGGCGAGTACGTCGTCGAAATACGCGCGGACCAGCTGGTCGGCGGCGGTGGGCGAGCCGTGCCGTACGATCGCGCGAATCAGGCGGCGGTCGATCGCGGCGCGACTGGTCGCGTCGTCCTGTCGCGCCGTGAACCAGCCCATTGTCGCCTCCCGGACTTCTTATCGTTGCGTTCACAGGTATATACGTGTGTGGGCGGCACATCGTTGCGGCGAATCACGCCCGGGCGTGTCGTGATGGCTGTGTCGGCGGCTGTGTCGGCGGTTGATGCGTCCGGGACACAATGCCCGCGCCAATCCATACAATGCTGGTGGAACCGCTGAATGAACCGCTGGTAGTGCGGTGAACCTACGTCAGGAGGGTGTATGTCCGTTCCCGTGATTCTGGCCTCCAAATCCCGCCCGCGCCGCGACGTGCTGTACTCGGCCGGTGTCTGCCCGACGATCCGCGTCTCGCACGTCGACGAGCCGGCCGCGCTCGAGGACTTCGCGCGCGAGCACGGCGTCACGGTCAATGATCTGAGCGTCGGGCAGCGTGTGACGGTTCTCGCCGGTGCGAAGGCCGACGCCGTCTACCGCGCCTACCGCGAGGTCGCCGCGACGGCCGCCGCCGCGACCGGCG
>NZ_JGYS01000030.1 GCF_000741175.1 Bifidobacterium callitrichos DSM 23973 | reverse complement strand
CGATCCGCCGAACGGCGAGCTCCTGCGGGCGAAGGGGCTGCCCGAGCGCGTCCTGTCGCGTTCACGCTCGGGGCGTGGCGCGAACCGGTTCACCTTCAAAGTCACCGTGGTCACGTTCGTGCTGGTCGTCATGCGCGCGCCTCCTGCCAAAAACACTGCCAAAACAACTCTCCATTGTGACACACCGCATGGTCGGGACGTCTCCGTGTCGGCCGCGTGCCGACACGCGGTCAGTATTCGCGGCGCTTCGGCGGGATGTCGACGATATGCACCGGCTGCCAGAGCAGCTCGTACCCCGGAGCGTCGGCCCCGTGCGAGGAATCCTCCACGGGGGTCGAACGGATCATGGAATGCGCGAGGAAGCGTTCGTCGTCGCGTTCGGGGAAGTCGAGGCGCCTGAGGGATCCGCGCGATTCACGGCGGCCCGCGCTGGCCGAGAGCATGGCTCCCGCCAGCGTGGTCAGGTGGCGCACCTCCCAGATGGCGGTGATTTCCTGGTTGAATGCCGCCGTGGCGTCATGCGCATGCAGGGAGTCCGCCTCGGGAGCGACACGGGAGTCCAGTTCCTCCAGGGCGGCTTCGATGGACTGCGCGCTGCAACGGACCGCCAGAGCGCGTTCCATGAGCGAGCCGAGCCGGGCCATGAGCCGATACGGGTTGTTGTCCTCAGGGTCGTGGGACGCGGACGCGTCGAGCAGCGAGGCCAGCTCCTGCCTGCGATGGTCCGCGCTGCGGTCCACCGCATCGGACAGCGTCCCGTCCAGCGCCAGCAGCTCGGGATCGTCCGCAGCCGTCGGATCGCCGGCCGGCTCGTCAGCGATCCGCTCGGCCATCGCGCTCCCCCGCGCGCGTGCCGAACAGGCAGGCGTCGAGCAGCGAATTGCCTCCCAGACGGTTGGCGCCATGCACCGAGACGCAGGAGCATTCGCCTGCCGCGAACAGTCCGGCGACCTTCGTGCGCGTTGCCTCGCCGTCGGTATCCGCCGACCAGCGGTACACCTCGCCCCGTGTCGTCACGGGGATGCCACCCATCGTGTAATGCGCGGTCGGCTTGACCGGCACGTAGTCCCTGACGGGATCGATGTGCGCGTACTGCTCGATCGTCTCGACGACCTGTGGCAGCACGGCGTGCATACGATCCGGGTCGATGCCCGTCATATCGAGCCACACGCAGTCCCTCGGCCCGTCCGGATCCTTCGGATCGGCGACGCCGCGGCCCGCGTCGATCTCCGCCATGATGGAACGTGACACCACGTCGCGGGCCGCCAGATCGGCGTGCCCCGGAGCGTAGCGCTCCATGAACGCCTCACCGTCGGCGTTCCTGAGCACGCCGCCCTCGGCGCGCGCCGCCTCGGACAGCAGAATGCCCGTATGGGCCAGGCCGGTGGGATGGAACTGCACGAACTCGACGTCCTCCAGCTGCAGCCCGGCATCCAGCGCCAGCGCCATGCCGTCGCCGGTCAGATCCCACGAGTTCGACGTGGTGTGGAACAGTCGGCCCGCGCCTCCCGTGGCGATGAGCACGTTGCGCGCATGCACGGCCTTGACGGCGCCCGCATGCGTGTCGAACGCGACCACGCCGGCCGCACGCCCCCCGTCCTCGGCGAGCACCAGATCGGTCACATACCATTCCTCGGCGAACGCGACGCCCTCGGCCACGCACTGCTGCCACAGCGTATGCAGTATCTGATGGCCGATGCGGTCGGCCGCATACGCCGCGCGCCTGACCGGCTCGCCGCCGAACTCGCGCGTATGCCCGCCGAAGCGACGCTGCGCGATACGCCCCTCGTCGGTGCGGGAGAACGCCACCCCCTGACGTTCCAGGTTGATCACGGTCTGCGGCGCGTATTCGGCCAGCAGCCGCGCCGCATCCTGGTCGACGAGCCAGTCGCCGCCCTTGACCGTGTCGTAGTAGTGCCAGTGCCAGTCATCGGATTCGACGTTGCCCAGCGACGCCGCGATGCCGCCTTCGGCCGAACCGGTGTGCGAACGCAGCGGCTGCAGCTTCGAGACCACCAGGATCCTCGGCTCCACGCCCTCCCGTCTCATCCGCGCGACCGCCGGGGAGCACAGCAGCCCCAGCGCCGCCGACAGGCCGGCGGCGCCCGCGCCCACGATCACCGCATCATACATTTCTTCCAACTGCTTCGGACTCATACCCCTCATTGTCACATAAGGGCGGACCGACCGCGAACGCCCGCGCACCGACCGGTGCGCAGTAGACTGGAGCCCATGCAGACGCACGACGACGACCATGACACCCGCACTTCCACGTTCGGCGAACCGACGTTCAGCGAACGCGTCTACCGGGTCGTGCGGCGCATCCCCCGGGGCAGGGTCGCCACCTACGGGCAGGTCGCCGCGCTCGCCGGATCCCCCCGCGCCGCCCGGTTCGTCGGGTTCGCGCTGCACGCCAATCCCGAACCGGGGGTGATCCCGTGCCATCGGGTCGTGTTCCGTGACGGGTCGCTCGCCCCGGGGTTCGCGTTCGGCGGCCCCGACCGTCAGCGGGCCCTGCTCGAGGCGGAGGGCGTCGTCTTCACGCCGGGGGGACGGGGAGCCGGCCGGCGCGGACGGTTGGCGTGTGGATCTCGACCGCTGCCAATGGCGGGCGTAGCGGCGGTTCAGTCCTCGTCGTGTGTGTCCGCGGCTGCGACGTGTGGCGGATGCGGCGGGTGGACGAGATCGGTGATCTCCTCGGCGCTCGTCAGCAGGATCGCCTTCGCGTCGGCGATGAGCTGGTTGCATCCGGCGTTGTGCGGCGTGGTGATGGGGCCGGGGACGGCGATCACCAGACGGTTCAGATCGCACCCCCATCCCGCCGTGTTGAGCGCTCCGGAGCGCAGTCGCGCCTGGACGACCACCACCTGCGCGCCCAACGCGGCGATGATCCTGTTGCGCAGCAGGAACCGGCGTCCCTCGGGGATGGTGCCCGGACACAGTTCGCTGACCAGTGCGCCTCCCCGTTGCGTGATCGTGTCGAACAGGCGCATGTTCGACAGGGGGCCGATGTGGTTGAGCCCGCCGGCGAACACCGCCACCGTGCGTCCGGTTCGTTTCGGATCCCCCACCCCCGAGGCGCTCAGCGCGCCCCAGTGCGCGGCCGCGTCGGCTCCCATCGCGCCTCCGGAGACGATCAGATGCCCGTCCGAGGCGGCGCGGAAGGCGACCTCCCTGGCCACCTCGCGTCCGTAGTCGGTGACGCCCCGCGAACCGACGACCGCCAGCGGCTGCTCGCAGCTGGTCAAAGCGGTCGCGTCCCCGATGCCCCACAGGCACAGGGGAGCCGCCCAGTCCCTGCGCGTGGACAGGTCCTGCAGCTGCATCGGCCAGTAGGGGGTGTGCGGGGCGATGATCCACTGGCGCCCGTCCATCGTGAACCATTCGGTCAGGGTCCTCCAGTCGGATGAGGGCAGCGCCTCGAGACGCGCACGCCATCCGGCGAGCGCACGGTGGAACGCGTCCATGCCCCGCGCGCTCACCCTGCGGCCCCACCGGGCCAGCCCCAGTGCGAACAGCTGGTCCAGACGGTTGTCCGAGGCGTTCGCCTGCGGGGAGCCGGTACGGGAGGCGAGGATGAGATCCAGTGCGACGCTGGGCGCTCCGGCTCCCTTGATGAGCGCGTACATCAGCGCGTCGGCGCCGTCCAGACAGAACGTGAGCGTGGCCCGGGCGAGCGTCTCCACGTCGGGCGGCGGCGGGGTCGGGCCCGGCGTCGGACGCACCTCGTCGGATCGCGTCACCGTGATCCCGTCCATGCTCGCATCGTTCGTGCCGTTCGTGCCACCCGTGCCGTCCGCCGTCTCGTCAATGTCGCAGACGCCGTCCGCGGGAATCATGGTGTCGACGCCGCTCATAGCCGTGTCCTCAACGCGATGCCCTGACTGGTCTCCTCGCGCCCCGGCGACGGGATGCCCTTGAGATCGGCGAGCGTCCAGGCCAGACGCATCGCCCGGTCCGCGCCTCGCAGACTGAGCCGCTGGGATTCCAGCGCCCGGTTGATCGGGTCCAGCGCGTAGCGGGACATGTGGTCGCGCATCCACCGGCCCGACGCCTGCGCGTTGCAGACCCACCCGTACTGCTCGTAGCGTTCCGCGGCCCTGGAGCGCGCCTCGATCACACGTGCGCGGATCTCCGCGCTGGTCTCGCGCGGCTCGTCCACTTCCTCGTCGAGGATGATGCGCGACACGGGCGGCACCTCCACCTGGATGTCCACACGGTCGAGGATCGGCCCGGACAGGCGGGCGAAGTAGCGTCGCCGCTCCTGCGGCGTGCACGTGCAGCGCTCCCCGGTGCCGTAGCTCATCCCGCACGGGCACGCGTTGGCGGCCATCACCAGCTGGAACGCCGCCGGATAGTACGTCGTGCCCTTGGCGCGCGAGAGCGCCACGTACCCGGATTCGAGCGGCTCGCGCAGCGTCTGCAACGCGCGCGACGAGAACTCCGGCGCCTCGTCCATGAACAGCACGCCCCGGTGCGCCCGGGTGATCGCGCCGGGGGCCGCGAGCCCCGATCCGCCTCCCGCCAGCGCGGCGGTGGACGACGTGTGATGCGGCGCCTCGAACGGCGGCACGTCGCAGATGCCGTAGGCGGGCAGCGTGCCGCACAGGGAGCGGATCGAGGCGACCTCCAGCTGTTCGGGCACGCCCAACGGGCACATGATCGACGGCATCCGGGAGGCGAGCATCGTCTTGCCGGAGCCCGGAGGCCCCACCATGATGACGTGATGGCCTCCGGCGGCCGCCACCTCCAGCGCCCATTTGGCGTAGGGCTGGCCGACCACGTCGCACATATCCCCGGACGGGGGAGGCGTGAACGCGCCGGGCTCGGCCCCCCGCCCCCTCGCACTCGCCCGCGGGACGTTCGACGTCAGGCAGACTGTAGCGGGCCATGCCCCCCATCAGCTCGACGAGCTCACCCACATGACGCACGCAGCTGACCTCGACGCCCGAGATCAGATCAGCCTCGTCCATGTTTCCGGCCGGCAGGATCGCCCGTCTGATGCCGCGCTCGCGGGCGTGCAGGAGGATCGGCAGCACGCCGTTGATCGGCAGCACGGTGCCGTCGAGGTTCACCTCGCCCATCGTGATCGTCTCGATCAGACAGTCGTGGGGGATCGCGCCGGCGGCGCTCAGCACGCTCGCCGCGATGGCCAGATCGTGCGAGGAGCCGCGTTTCGGCATGGACGCGGGCGACATGTTCACCGTCACCCGGGTCTCGGGCCAGTGGAATCCGGTCGCCTGGCAGGCGGACTTCACCCGTTCGCGCGCCTCGGACAGCGAGGCGTCGGGCAGTCCGATGATCGAGAAGTAGGGCAGCCCCGGACTGACGAACGCCTGAATGGACACGGTGAATGCCTTCAGACCGATCAGTCCGACGGAGAGCGCGTTGCCGATCACCATCAGAACGCCCCCTTAATGAGATGGACGTCCGGTCGGCCGTCGCGCACCATGACGGTGAACACGTCGAAACGCACCCCGGTGTGCGCGATCCGATGGGCGGGGTCGACGAGCCACTGCACGCCCGCGCGGCGCAGGTTCGCCTGCTTCGCGGCCGTCACCGCCTCCTGGGGCAGGCCATGGCGCATGGTGCGCCGGGTCTTCACCTCGACAAACGCGAGACGGCGTTCGGGGCAGACGGCGACGATGTCGATCTCGCCGTAGCGGGAACGCCAGTTGCGATCCAGCACTCTCCAGCCGCGCGAGACGAGCCAGGCGGCCGCATACCGTTCGCCGAGCTCGCCGAGCTCGCGCGAGGAGAGCAGCGGATCGTCGAACAGGGAGCCGATCTCGGCGAGCTCGTCGACCGCATCGGAGGCGTCGTTGCACATGCCGGACATGAGGGGCTCCGGCGGACCCATGATCGTGGTGGTATCCATGGGAACCGACTATGCGGCACCGGTCATGCTCCGGGCAACGCCCATGGGGATTGTGGACCGGAACCCATACCCCGGGCGTGTTGTGGACGGGATGTGGACGACGGGAAGGTTATCCACCGTCCCCGTCATCCACCCGTCATCCATGGGACTACAACACCGTTCGACGCGGCGACCCCAGCGGTGCTACGGTGAAGATACGAGGCCGCACGTGACGTTGCGCGCGGCGAGGGGAGAGCCAAGCCATGACGGGCGACACGAACACCGCAGCCGCATACAGCGACGCCACAAGCGCTAAGGACACCAAGAACACCGAGACCGCGGACGCAATCCGCCCGATCGTCACCATCGGACTGCTCGACAACGACCGGTTCGCGCTCGCCTTCCTCGAACGGTCCCTGGCCGAGCTCATGCCCGAGGCGCGCATACTGTGGTCGACCACATCCGGACGCGCGGCCGTGCGCATGTGCACGACGCCGGACACCATGCCGAACGTACTGCTGACCGACATGTCGCTGGACGAGCTGTCCGGCCCGGCCGTGATCCGCGCCATCAGGATCAGGACCGCTCGGGTCGCGATCCTCGCCGTCACCTCGTTCTCCCTGGCCGTGTACGCTCCAAGGCCGCCGAATCCGGCGCGCAGGGCATCGTCCCCAAATCCGTCGAGGCGCCCATCATCGACGCCGTGCGCATGCTCGCCGCCGGAGGCACATGGAACCGGACGAACGACGACGTGTCCTTCCGGACCGCGGCAGACGCGCATGCGCTCCTCTCCGGCGGACATGCGCCCCGCCAGTTCCTGCTCTCCGACCGGGAGGCCGAGGCGATGAACCTGTGCTCTCGCGGCCTGACCAGCGAACAGGTCGCCGCGGACATGCACGTGGGCGTCTCCACCGCCAAGACCTATCTCGCGCGCGCCATCCGCAAGCTCGGCGCCTCCTCGCGCGGACAGGCCGTCGCCCTGTGGACCGGAGCGTCGGAAGGCGAGCGATGAGCCTCGAAGATGCGACCAACGCGGGGACACGCATCCTTAAGGCGCTGCACGCCAGGGCGTTCCGCATCCTCATCGCCCTGTTCGTGCTCGCCGCCACCCTGATCGAATGGGCGGCGATCCCGCCCATCTACCCGCTCAACCGGCTCCTGTGCACCATCGCGGTCATCGCCGTCATCCTCTCGCCGTTCCTGCCCCGCACCGCGAGTTGGCTCATCATCGCGGGCGTCATCGCCCGCCTGTTCGTCCTCGACCTGTCCGGACCGAACCCGCTGTGGGCCGCCTACCTCGCGCTCGCCCTCATCGGCTACGACAGCTCCATCCCCGTCGCGATCGGCGCACTGACGGCCATCTCGCTCGCCGAATGCGTGCCGGTCGCGCTCAACCGATTCAACGCCCTGTCCGCAACATGGGTGGGCATGGTCAACTACGTAGGTATGTTCGTGTTCGCCACCATGATCGGCATGGCCCTGCGCTGGCGGCGCCAACGCGACGAAAGCCGCGAACGGGCCATGAACCTCGAACGCCGCCAATGGCGGCTCGACACGCTGCAGCGCAACACGCGCCTCGCCTCGCGCATCCACGACTCGGCCTCCGGCGGACTGTCCTACATCGCCCTGACCGCCCAACGCCAGCTGCGGCGCATCCCCGACGACGACACGCACGCCGGCGAGCGCGCCGACTGGCGGTTCGTCGACGAACAGGCACGCCACGTCCTCGACGAGATCCACCACGTCATCGACCTGCTCGAACGCTCCGAAGACGCCACGCGACGCACACCTGTGACGGACGCCGGAACGGACGACGACCGGACGGGCGCCGGAACGGACGCGACGCCGGACGAATCCCCACGGCCGGACGGCGACGTGATCGGCGACGCCGTCCGCGAAGCTCGCCGACGACTGGACCATCTCGGCTTCACCGGAACCATGGAACTGCGCGGCGTCCCGGATCACGCGCCGGCGGACATCCCACCGTCCGTGCGTCCGAACCGACGGCACGCGACGGACGAACCGGCCGCGCAGGCCGCGAACCTCATCGGCGAGATCGCCTCGAACATCATCCGCCACCTCGATCCGGCCGCGGGCGCCTACCACGCCGTCGTCACGCTGGGAGAGCACGCCATCGAGATCATGGAGACCAACCCGCTGCCCGCCACGTCCAAACCGGCAGGCGTCGCGCCGCACGGCAGCGGACTCGCACTGCACCGGCGCATCATCACCCGACTCGGCGGCGAACTCAACACCAGCGCCGAGGACGGCGACTGGATCATCTACGCGCGCATCCCATTGGACGGGGACGACGAGCACCCCGTCACCACATCGCACACGCCATCCGATCGACGTCGTCCCGCGGACGACGGGGCCACTGGCCCCGCATGCGGCGACGACATACCGTAGAAGCACACGGAAACAACGAACACGGGCTCCACGAGACGCGCCCGCACAGGTGCGACGAAACCCGCACGGCAAGGAGGCCGCCATGAACACGACAACGACATCCACCACACACCCGCTCCACGGATGGCGCCGACGCATCACGGCCATCGGCGCGGCGCTGGCCATATGCGCCGCGCTCGCCGGCTGCGCCGCCGGTGGAACGTCGACGGGCGCCGACTCCGGAAAGGACGGGTCCGCAGACGGCGGCACGCCGACGTTCACCGGACCATACGCCGACGAATTCAAGCGGGAATACGACAAGGCGCCCACCGATCTGGCGCGGGGCATCCTCAGGGACGGCAGGATCACCGACGCCGAGATCCAGGAGGTCTACGACGACTACAACACCTGTCTCGAACCCTACGGGCTGCAGGCCACGTACTCCGCGGACGAGGGCGAGACCGTCGCGCAGTACCGCGGATCCCTCTCCGACGACGAGCAGCTCGACATCATGAAGCAATGCCACGCGAAGACCGATGCCGGCATCATCTCCAGCCTGTACGTCAGCATGCGGAACAACCCCGAACGGCTCGACGTCGAGGCCATGTACCGGGCAACCTACCGGTGCCTCGTCAAGCACGATCTGCTGCCCGCGCCGATCAGCGAGGACGACTACATCAGCACGATGACCGCCGTCGGTGCCAAGGGCGACAACGCCGGCTTCGAGGCCAATATCAAACGCGAGATGGAGTTCTTCAGCGCCTACTACCAGACCGACTTCGACGGCAACCCCAACCCCAATTTCAAATACGGGCAGAACACCGACAAGGGGCGCCTGTTCTACGAGTGCACGAGCGACCCGCTGCACCAGTGACTGCCGAGCGAGCCGTGCGCCGTCGGACTCGGCTCGGCCGCCCCGCCACCGGTTCAGCCGACCAGAGAGGTCAGGTCGGCCAGATCGAGTTCGAAGCTGACGCCGCGATCCTCGTAGTGCGGCTGGTTGCGGGTGTGCGCCATCGCGTGACGGACGAACTCGCCGGCGATGCGCGCCGATTCGGCGAGCCCGCGGCCGGCCATCAGCGCGCCGCACAGGGCCGAGGCGAACGCGTCGCCGGTGCCGTGGATCATGTACGGCAGCCTTTCGTGCGCGATCTCCCGCCTCGCGCCGACGCCGACCGAGGCGGACGCAACGTAGTTGCGGATCATCCTGTCGCCGCGGTCGATGCCCTTCAACACCACGTTCCTGGCGCCGAGGGAGAGCAGCGCCTCCAGCAGGTCGTCGACCGCCGCATCGTCCAGATCGCGGCCCGGATAGTCCCGGCCCGTGAGGATCGCCGCCTCGGTCAGGTTCGGCATGAGCACGTCCGCACCGTCGGCGAGCGCGCCCATCGCCTCGCACAGCCGCGTCGTGTACGTGGGGTACATCTCGCCGCCTTCGCCCATCACCGGGTCGACCAGGCGCAGCGCGTCCGGATACTCGTCGTACAGGCGGCGGATGATCGCCACCTGATCGGGGGAGCCGAGGAACCCGGAGTACACGGCGTCGAGCTCGACGTCCTCGGACCGCCACGCGTCGAGATAGCCGGAGAGCATGTCGGTCGTGTCGTGGAACGTGAACACCCGGTACCTCGTGTGCGCGGAGAACAGGGCGGTGGGCACCGGGCACACGTCGCATCCGGCGGCGGACAGGATCGGGATAGCCGCGGTCAGCGAGCACTTGCCGTAGCCGCACATGTCGTGCACGGCGGCCACGCGCGGAATGTAGTCGGGGTCGCGCTCGTATAGGATCACATCGCTCATCGGCGAATCCTCCAGTCTCAAGTCTCACGGTGTTCCGCAGTGTTCTGCGGTGGCCGGGCGTCGTGCGCGCCGGCCCGTGTATCGCGCACGACTGTAGTCGGCGTGAACGCGAACATCCGATGGCGTCCGATCGGCGTGTCGCGCCCGTCGCGGGCGGTTTCCGACCGGTTTGCGCATGCCGGGATCCCAATGATCCCAACGTGTTTGAAGGGGCTATAGGCAACCCCGATAGCGTTCGGCTTGCGCCGTGCGGCACCCGGGTCGTACCTTCATAACCAACACCTCGCCAACCGCCGAACACGGCAGGCGGGTGGCAAGGAAACCAGCACGTCGACCAACCCGAGAATGGAGCACATCATGGCCGAGAAGAACAAGAACTACCGTTTCGAAACCCTGCAGCTGCACGTCGGACAGGAGCAGGCCGACCCGGCCACCGACTCCCGCGCGGTGCCGATCTACGCGACCACCTCCTACGTCTTCCACAACTTCGACCACGCCGAGGCCCGCTTCGGTCTGGCCGACCCGGGCAACATCTACGGCCGTCTGACCAACTCCACCCAGGGCGTGTTCGAGGATCGCATCGCCGCCCTCGAGGGCGGCACCGCGGGCATCGCGGTCGCCTCCGGCGCCGCGGCCGTCGAATACGCGGTGCGTAACATCACCCAGTCCGGCGACCACATCGTCTCCTCCAAGAACATCTACGGCGGCACCTTCAACCTGCTCAAGCACACGCTGCCGCGCGACGGCATCACCACCACCTTCGTCGACCCGGAGGTCCCGCAGAACTTCGAGGACGCCATCCAGGAGAACACCAAGCTCGTCTACTTCGAGACCTTCGGCAACCCGAACGCCGACCTGCCGGACTTCGAGGCCATCTCCGCGATCGCCCACAAGCATCATCTGCCGGTGATCGTCGACAACACGTTCGCCACCCCGTACCTGTTCCGTCCGCTCGAGCACGGCGCCGACGTCGTCGTCGAGTCCGCCACGAAGTTCATCGGCGGCCACGGCACCACGCTGGGCGGCGTCGTCGTCGAGGGCGGCAACTTCAACTGGGCCGAGGTGCCGGGCAAGTTCCCGACCCTCACCGAGCCGGATCCGTCCTACCACGGCCTCAACTTCTACGAGGCGCTCGGCGGCGCCGCGTTCGTGACCCGCATCCGCGCGATCCTGCTGCGCGACACCGGCGCCACGCTGAGCCCGTTCGCCGCGTTCCTGCTGCTGCAGGGCACCGAGACCCTGTCCCTGCGCGTCGAGCGCCACGTCGAGAACGCGCTCAAGGTCGTCGAGTACCTGCAGACCGTGCCCGAGGTCGAGTCCGTCTCCCACCCGTCCATCGAGGGCCGTCGCGACCACGCGCTGTACGAGAAGTACTTCCCGAACGGCGCCGGCTCCATCTTCACCTTCGACATCAAGGGCGGTAAGGACGCGGCCCGCGTCTTCATCGACAACCTGCACCTGTTCAGCCTGCTGGCCAACGTCGCCGACGTGAAGTCCCTGGTCATCCACCCGGCCTCCACCACGCACTCCCAGGAGACCTTGGAGGAGCTCGAGGACCAGGGCATCCACCAGGGCACCATCCGCCTGTCCATCGGCACCGAGAACATCGAGGACATCCTCGACGACCTCAAGGGCGGCTTCGAGGCCGTGCGCGCCTCCGGTCTGGCCAAGTGAGCCCGGCGGACAGGATCCGATAGGGTCCGTCGTACCGGTGGAAGGGGCGTCGCCCGCGTTTCGAGGACGGGCGACGGCACCGGACGATGGGAGGGGAAGGCTCTCCAGGCCTGCCTGATCAAGCGGCGGCCGACACCGAACGTCATGCGGTGTCGGCCGCCGCTTCGCGTCGTGCGCCCGCACACCGCGTAGGCGGATGCACGAGGGCGGGAGGGACACGCTCATCCGAAAGGATGAGACCCGCGTATGCGGCCTTCCGTAATTCAACCCTGCGCACGATGGGGTGCGCCGGGCGATGCGCATAGCGTGGAATCCAGGAGCGGACGGACCACGTCCGCGGCAAACATGTATGGAGCAACGCCATGAGCATCATGAACGAAACCAACACAGTCAGCGCAGCCTCCCGGCCTGATCCCGCCATCCAGGCGATCGACCTCGTCAAGGACTATGGCGAGGGGGAGGGCGTCGTGCACGCGTTGCGCGACGTCAACGTGACCTTCGAACGCGGCAGGTTCACCGCGATCATGGGACCGTCCGGATCCGGCAAGTCCACGCTGATGCACACGCTCGCCGGCCTCGATTCGGCCACATCGGGACGCATCATGTTCGAGGGGCGCGACCTGACCCGTCTCAACGACAGGCAGCTGACCCTGCTGCGCCGCAACCGGATCGGATTCATCTTCCAGAGCTTCAACCTGCTGCCGATGTTCACCGCCGAGCAGAACATCCTCATGCCGTTGACGCTCGCCGGAGCCAGACCGGACCGACGCTGGTTCGCGACCCTCGTCACCACGCTCGGCCTTGAACGCCGTCTCGACCACCGGCCGACCGAACTGTCCGGCGGCCAGCAGCAGCGCGTCGCCATCGCCCGCGCGCTGATCACCAAGCCGAAGCTCGTGTTCGCCGACGAACCGACCGGCAACCTCGATTCCGTGTCCAGCGCCGAGGTGCTCGGCTTCCTGCGCCGGTCGGTCGACGAACTCGGACAGACGATCATCATGGTCACGCACGACGCGGTCGCCGCCTCCTACGCGGATCGGGCCATCGTGTTCGCCGACGGGCGGATCGTGGCCGACGAGCCGCATCCAACCGCCGAACGCATGAACCGGCTGCTCATGGCCGAACGCGAGAGGGCCACGCGCGCCGCCGTCACCGGCACGTCCGCGGACCGGCTCGCGCGCCTGGCCGGCACGCGCAACGCGACCGCACTGCCGGTCACCGATGACGTGCTGCCGCCGACGCCGCCGGCGTCGACCGCGGCCATTGCGTCCGTCCCGGACCAGTCCGCGCTGCCAGGAGGCACGGCGGCGAACGGTTGGTTGAGCGGGAGCGAGGATGCCGTCGACCGTACGGGCCGCGCCGGTCGGGGGACGCGAGGCCGTCGCCGTTCCTCGTCCGGCGCACGCCATGCACGCTGAACGTTGATCCGTCAAGACACGTCGATCCGATCCGAAAGGCCCATCATGCTTTCACTGACCATCAGACTCATGAGGAAGAGCGCGCGGATGCTCATCCCCGCGGGCATCGCCATCCTCATCGGCACCGCGTTCATCGCCTCCACGTTCCTGTTCTCCAACGCGATGACTGCATCCCTGACCAGACAGACCACCGCCCAGTTCGGCGACGCCGACTATATGATCGCGCCCAAGCCGTTCGGCGAACTCGACGACAAGGCGCTCGAATACGCATACACGCGCTCTGTCGGCGACTTCCACATCGACAGGATGCGCGCCACCGAGGGAGTGGACGGCGTGCGCGTCGACGCGTCCGCCACCGTGACCGTCACCAACGGCGACCGGAACGTGAACGTGCAGGCCATCGCCGCATCGGACGGCGCGAAACTGCTGCCGGTCAAGGTCACGCACGGCGACCAGCCGGCCGACAACCACGAAATCGCCCTGCCACAGTCGGCGGCCAACCAGCTCGGCGTGAAGGTCGGCGACACCGTGACGATCGACTCGCAGGCGGCACACGCCATGCGACAGGCCGCGGCACTGTCCGCCGGCACGCGGGCGGACAGTGCCGCAACGGCGGACGCCTCGACCCCGACGCCGACGGACGTGCCC
>NZ_JGYS01000029.1 GCF_000741175.1 Bifidobacterium callitrichos DSM 23973 | reverse complement strand
CGCGGCCGGAACGCCGGCGTCGCGACCGCGTCCGGGGCGACGCACGTCGCGCCGACTTCCCGTCGGGGGAACGACGCGGCCCCGGGCCGCCGTTCGCACGGCTCGAAGCCGCGTTCCGGATCCGCCTCCAACGCCAACGGCGGCAAGCGCATCCACCGCCACGACGAGAACCGCATCGTCACCGATGAGCGTTCCGAGGCGGTCAAGCGTCACGAACGCCGCATGGAGGCGCGCTACGGCGCGAAGCGCGAGACGGCCGGCAGACGTTCGGCAGGGCGTCGTCGCGGCCGTCAGTACCGGTAGACGGCATCGGTCCTACGACCGATGCTCTCCCCCGGTCAACTGCGTTGACGGCCCCCTCGTCAGAGGGGGCCGAGGGATGCGGTTCAGTACCGGTAGAGGACGGTGCCGGATGCGTCCTGGATCTCGAAGGACGGCTTCGACTCGATGTCCAGCTCGACGGTGAGCCGGTCGGAGCCGTCCGCGGCGATCGAACGGTAGACGAATCGTTTGTTCTCCAGCAGCACCTTCTCGGTGCGCGCGTCCAGCAGCCATGGGTTGCGCCTGCGCAGGGCGATCAGCGCCTGATGCAGGCGGTAGACGGGCTCGCCGAGCCTCGACAGCTCGTCGGGGGAGTCGGGGAACTTCGGGCGGATGTCGTCATCGCCGCCGAGCACCTCGCGCTTGACGCCCACATACCCCTGTTCGTCGCCGTAGTAGACGCTCGGCACGCCGCCGACCGTCATCAGCACCGCGAGGGCGAGCGCCGCCTTGTCGGCGCCGATCTGCGAGGCGATGCGCGTCACGTCGTGGTTGCCGATGAACGTCTGCGGCGTGAACGCGTCGAGGAAGGCGTTGTGGCGTGTGAGGTTCCAGTCGAGTTCGAAGAAGTTGTCGGTCTCGAGCGCATGCTGGATCGACTTCCACAGCTCGTACTGCGTGACGGCGTCCATCGTCGAGTGCTCCACGATCGCCGGATAGTCGCCGTGGATGACCTCGCCGAAGATCCACGTATACGGATGCGCCCGCCTGACGCGCGGCAGCACCTTCGCCCAGAAGCCGGTCGGCACCGCGTACGCGGCGTCGAGACGCCATCCCGAGGCGCCCCGGTCGAGCCAGTGGTCCATCACTCGGGTGACGTAGTCGACGGTGGCGGGACTGTCGTGATCGAGGTCGACCAGCCTGTCGTGGCCCTCGAACACGTCGAGGATGGGGGCACCGTCGGCGTCGAGCCTCGCCCGGACCAGTCCGCGCCACGGTTCGTCGTCGGGGGAGAGCCTGCCGGCGGCCTCGTCGATCGCCGCACGAACGGCCGGATGGTTGCGCGAGACGTGGTTGAACACGCCGTCGAGGACGATGGACAGGCCCATGTCGCGGCAGGCCCCGGCCAGGGCGTCGAACGCGCGGTCGCCGCCGAGACGCACGTCGACGTGCATATGGTCGAGCGTGTCGTAGCCGTGCGTGTCGGATTCGAAGATCGGTCCCAGCAGCAGGCCGGAGACGCCCATGTCGCGCGCGTAGCCGAGCCAGGGGATCAGCGCGTCGAGTCCGCGTCCATGGAATTCGCGCGGGCCCTGGGGGCGGATGTCGCATCCGCAGAAGCCCAGCGGATAGACGTGCCAGAAGATCCCGTGACGCACCCAGTCGGGCAGCGGTCCGGTCCGCTTGGATCCCGTCCGTGCGCCTGTCGCGTCGGTCGTACGCATTGCATCGATCATGCCGTCATGGGTCATGGCGGGTACCTCCATTCAAGAATCCCGTTTCAGGAACATCGCGAACACTGAATATTGACACCATGTCTATTTTCTCATACCGCCGGGATCGGCGTGCGAAGAAGCGCACCGGTTGTCCGTCCGATCGCCCGTATCAGCAGTCCGTGAGGGAAACGCCCGCGGACATGCCCGTCGAGCGTTACCGCAATGACACCTCTCGGTGAACAATAAACCAATTGGCCATCCGGGGGAGAACACGTCCCCTATCGTCGTAATCATGATTGTGGGCAGGTTCAGATCGCCGTCGGCGGTACAGGCGGCGATCTGCCTCGTATGCGGCGCGATCGTGACGGCCGCGGACAACGCCGCCACCTTGGCGACCGTAGGCCCGTTCGACCTGAGCTTCGCCGGCAGGACCATCCTTGTCGCGCTCGTCCTGCTCGTCGTATTCCTGCTCGGCGAGGCGCTGACGACACCTCCGGACCCCGACGCCCCCCGCACCGTGCAGCGTCGCGACGGTGGTCGCGACGGCCGACCCGCGAACCTCGCCGCCGCGCTCCGCCACGCCGCGTCCGCCGTCGCCGAGCGCTACCATGCGCTGCCGCCCGTATGGCGTCTCGTCGTCCCGGCTCTTCTCATGCTCCTGTGCTGGAGCCCGATCATCGTTATGATGCACCCGGGCACCATCTGGTACGACACCGGCGACCAGATCGCCCAATGGTACGGCATCGAGGCATACGGGCAGCCCGCGGGATCGATCTCCTCGCACCACCCCGTCCTCGACACCATCGTCTTCGGATCCCTCGCCCGGCTCGGCGACGCGCTCGCCGGCGACTATCAGGCAGGCATCGCCGCATACATCCTCGCGCAGTGCGTGATCATGGCGCTGGAGCTGACGGGCGTATGCCGATACGTGGCGCGCGTCGGCCGCCCGGGGGCGGGACGTGCCGCGGGGATCGCGCTCTTCGCGTTCTTCGCGCTGTTCCCCGCGTTCCCGATCTTCATGATGTCGATCGTCAAGGACTCCTTGCATCTGCTGGCGTTCGTGCCGTGGCTCGTGATGGTCGCCGAGACCGCGCGCACCCGTCTGACGGCGTTGCGCTCGCCACGTTTCGCGATCGGATTCGTCGCGTTGTCGATCCTCACGGCCCTGACCACGATGACCGGCCTGTACGTGACGGTCCTCACCCTGTGCTGCCTGCCGCTGACTCGGATCGGGAGCGCCGCGCGACGGCATGACGGTCCGGCGCGCGCGGACCGGCTTCGCGCCGTCTCCTGCGCGGCCGTGACGGCCATCATCGCCATGATCGTGTTCCCCGCGGCCGTGCGCGGGCCGCTGCATGTGGTGCGTGAGGACCAGAACCAGCTGCTGGTCGTGCCGATGCAGATGACCGCACGGTACGCGCTCGACCACCCCGATGACGTGACCGACGCCGAACGCGCCGCCATCGACCGGGTTAACCACGTGCCGTTCGAGGACATGGCCTCGCGCTACAACCCGTATCTGGCCGATCCGATCATCCAGTACTCGCTGCGCGACCCCACGGGCGTCGGCGACTATCTCAGGGCATGGGCCTCGATGGGTCTGCGGCATCCGGATTCCTACATACAGGCGTTCGCCGCCCTGGAATCGGGATGGTTCGCGTTGAGACGCACGCCGCTGAACGTCACCGACCGGGGGATCGGCCTCGACGAGCTCGCGCAGGCCGCCCCCCGGGCGACGGCCAACCGCATCTGGTTCCAGATCGCCAACGCGATCAGCCCGCCGTTCTCCCGCATGCCCGCGTACCGGTCGAATCCGGACGGGCAGGCGCGCGCCTACGCGCTGTGGGGGTTCTGGCAGTCGACCCCCGTGCTGAACGTGCTCACGCTCACCGCGCTGTGGACGTTCATCATGCCCATGTTCCTGCTGTTCCGTCTGGCGCGGCCGCGGACGAGCAAGGGATCGAGAGCGCCGGGAACGCGCACCGCGCTACCGGCCGTCTACGCGGCGCCCCTGGTCTGGTCGCTGCTCTCCCTGCTGCCCAACGCCATCTCCGTCCCGCTCAAGCCCACGGCGAGCCGATACATGCTGTGGGCGCTCGTCGTCATCCCGTTCACGCTCGCCCTGTGCGCATGCGCACCGAACACGCCGAACGCATCGCATCGAAAGCAAGAGAAAGAAGGAAACGCCCGATGAATCGCGGACTCATCCTGAACCTCATCAGCAACCTCGCGTTCTTCATCAGCGGCTACGCGATCCACTTCTTCCTCGGCGGATTCGCCTCGCCCGCCGCCTACGGAGTGGTCGGCACGGTGATCACCGTGCTCGACATCGAATACCTGTTCGTGTCCAACGGCGCACGCCAGTCCCTGTCGCGCACTCTGTCGGCGGGACGGTACGATCCGCGCGACCTGATCGTCAAGACCCTGACCGTGCAGATGGGCATCGTGGCCGTGTTCGTGCTCATCGACGTGGCCGGCGCCCCCGTGTTCGGACGCGTGCTGGGCGACCGCTCCCTCGACCTGTACATGCGTCTGGCCGCCTTCCTCGTGCCGGCCAACGGACTGTACGTGGTGATGCTCGGCATCAACGACGGCCTGAAGCGCTTCGGCCACAGCGCGCTCCTGTCCACGCTGTATCCGCTGATCAAGCTCGGCACGATCCCGCTGATCATGTTCGTGTTCCCCGACCGGCCGGTCATTGGCGTCGAGGTCGGCTACTGCGCGTCGATGGTCATCGTCATCGCGCTCGGCACGCTCATGCTCGCCCCATACCTGATCGCCTCGCACAGACGCGAACGCGTCACGGCCAGGGCAGATGCCGATGACACGGCGTCACCGGCCGACCGGGGTCCGTTCCGCCTCCCGCGCATCGGCTGGCGCGAGGCCGCCCACGGCACGCTGGCGTTCTCCCTGTTCTTCATCATGGCGTCCCTCGTCCTGAGCGCCGACACGCTCGTCGTCAAGGCCATCCTGCCGGACGGCATGGCCGGCTTCTACACGGGTGCGATGAACTTCGGCAAGACCACCTACTACCTGCTGCAGGCGTTCGCCGTGATCATCCTGCCCGTCGTCGCCGGGCTCATCGGCGAGCAACGCCGCGACGAGGCGTTGGACAAGGCGCGTGACCTGGTGCTGCTCGCCGTCGTGTTCATCCTGCCGATGGCCGTGTCGATCTCCGCGACCGCCGCGGACCTGCTGTCGTCGTTCTACTCGCGCCAGTTCGCCGTGGCGGCGCCCGCCCTGGCCTGCCTCGCCCTGTCGAGCTTCTTCATGGGCGCCACCGTCGTGCTCAACATGGTGTTGAACGCCGAACGGGACACGCGCTTCTCCGACGTGCTCTCCGTGGTGTCGCTGCCGGTCGTGGTCATAGCGTTCGTCGTCGCCGCGCGTCTCGGCGGTATCACCGCGGTCGCGGCCGTGAGCATGGGCTCCACGTTCCTGACGATGACCGTCTCCTATCTGGAGGTGCGGCGCCGGTTCGGCGACGTCATGTCGCCGACCGCGTGGCGCGCCGTCGGCGTCAACGTGGTCCTGTGGATCGTCATGGCGGCGCTCGGCGCGGTACTGCCCGACCGCAACTTCATCGTGCTCGTCTTCGTGTACATGCTCGAATACGCCGCCTACCTGACGCTGCTCGTCGCCATGGGCATCCTCGATCTGAAGCGGATCAGGCAGTTCGCCGCGGGCCTCGGCCATGCGCGCGGCGAGGACGGCGTGCGCACCGTCCCGAACGTGCCGAACGTGCCGTCGTCGGCGGCGGGAGTCGACGGAGCCGCCCGATGAAGGCGTCCGCTACGACATCCTCCGCTACGGGGCCGTCCGCGACCCCGCGCGTCCCGACGGCCGGAGCCACCAGCGCGCATCCCGCGTGCAGACACTTCGCGCGCAGACACCGGGCGGCGGTCATCGCGGCCCTCATCGTCGTCATCCTCGAACTGTTCGTCTTCAACCTGCCGTTCTGGCAGACGCTCGGGGCGCATCCCGTCGAGGCGCATGACGACGGCGTCGGTACCGGACTCGTGGTCGAGGAGGGAGGCATCGCCGTCGTCACCGACCCCGATCAGGCGTGGCGAGACATTTCCTCCGACCAGTGGATCGAATACCTGTACATGGGGCATGCGAACTCCGAGCACCCCCATCAGGGCGATCCCGTACGCTGGCGGATCTCCACGGCGAAGGACACCGACGGCGGCTGGTACGACGCCAACGCCGACGTCGGCTACTCGCCCTCGTCCGAGGCGTCACGCTATTCGAGGGTCGGCGGACGGGCCACCCGCGTGCGCATCCGCTACCAGATGGACAAGGGGGCGGTCATCCCGTACAACCCCATCACCGTCAACCCCCGGGTGCCGATGCGGTTCGAACCGCTGCGACTGGCGGTCGAGATCGTCATCGCCGCACTCATCGTGCTGTTCCGGCCCTCATCGCGCCTCTACCGCACGCCCTTCGGCCGCGGCCGCGCCTGCGTCATACCGCTCGCCGTATGCGGTGCGCTCACCTGCCTGACGCCGCTCGCCCTGTTCGCGATGGCGGCGCCCCAGGAGAGCCCCGACCCGGTCTACTGGGACTTCTACGCCACGTATCAGGCGACCGACCAGTACCAGCGGCTCGCCGACGCGATCCTCAACGGCCGTCCGTGGCTCGACTATCCGGTCAACGACGCGTTCGCCGACATGGCCAACCCGTATGACACGCGATCGCGCACACTGCTCGCCCTGAACCATCCGCAGACGCCCATCTACTTCGACGTCGCCTTCCACGACGGCAGATACTACAGCTACTTCGGCGTCCTGCCGGCGCTGCTCCTGTTCGCCCCGTTCAAGGCCGTCACCGGCATGCGCCTGCCCACCAACGCGGGCGTCGCCGTCAGCGCCCTGCTCGCATCCGTCGCATGCGCGCTGCTCGTCATCCAGATCGCCCGTCTGATCGCGCGCCGACGCCCCGTCTCGCTCGGCGCCGTGATGCTCGGCATGGTCATGATCATGCTCGGCAACGGCATCGCCATGCTCATCCAGCTGGGGCTCTTTTACCAGATCCCGCAGGAGATGGCGGTGGCCTGCGCGGCCGGGGGCATCTGCCTGTGGATTGAGGCGAGACTGCGCGGCCTCGACCTGCGATTCCTCGCAGGCGGTTCGCTGCTCATGGCCCTGACCATCGCCTGCCGTCCGCAGGTGATCCTCGCATCCCTGATCGCCATACCCCTGTTCGCCGACGACATCGTGCGACTGTGGAAGGGCGGGCTCACGGACCGACATGGTCTTGCACGCGAGGCGGCGACGTGGGCGTGCGCCATCGTGCCGTACCTGCTCGTGTTCGCCCCGCAGTTCGCGTACAACATGGTCCGGTTCGGCTCGCCGACGAACTTCGGCGCCACCTACAATCTCACCGGATACGACATGACGCACTTCCACGCGCCGCTCACCCAGTATCCGGCGTTCGTCTTCCACTACCTGCTCCAGCCGCCGAACCTGACCGCGCACTTCCCATTCGTCGGCTGGGATGCGATCCCGCTGACCACGTGGCGGTCCGAACACCCGCACTTCGGCGGATGGTTCATGACCGACGCGCCGTTCGCCCTGATCCTGTTCGCCGTCGCCCTGTGGCGGCCGCTCGCCAGACGGGTCAGAGCCACGGGGCTCATCGCCGGAGCGCTGACGAGCGCCCTGCTCTCCTTCCTCATCAACGCGCGCATCACCGGCGTCGACTACCGGTACGAGATCGACTTCGCATGGATGATCATGATCGCGGTGATCGTGACGGTCTACGCGCTCGACGCCGAGCTCAACGCCGTCGGGGATGGCGGCATCACCGCGCACGTCGCCGCGGACGCCGCACCGGAACCGAATGCGGAGGGGAGCGTCTTCGACGCTCATGACACGCTGCGGCGACTCGTGTTCGGCGGGTTCGCGATCGCGGTGGCGCTCGCGTTCCTGTTCCTGTTCCTCAAGCAGTTCGCCGACGGCATGAACATGCCCGTGCGCATTCGCTGGGACGTCGCCTCCTGGTTCCTCTTCATGTAAACAGGCCCCCTCTGACAGGGGCTGGCGGCGAAGCCGACTGGGGGAGAGAAGCAGAGTGGCCCGAATGGGCCACGGGGAGTCCGGTATCGACCAAAGGCCGATACCGTTTACCGGTGTGCGTTGATCCACAGGATCGCCAGCTGGGTGCGGTTGGACAGGCCCAGCTTGTCGAGCAGGGCGCTCACCCGGTTGCGCACGGTGCCCTCGCTCAGATACAGCCGATGCGCGATGTCCCGGTTGTCGAGTCCCTCGGCCACCAGCGCGGCGATCTCGCGCTCGCGCTCGGTAAGATCGTCGATCGGCCCGTCCAACGCGGGGGAGACGCCGACCGATGCGCCGGATGAGGCGGCCGCATCGGTGAGCTTGCCGAGCACGTCCGAGCCCATCACCACCTGTCCGGCCATCACCGACTGGATCGCCGGCCCCACCGCGGCCACGTCCTGCTTGATGAGATACCCTCTGGCGCCGAGCGCCATGGCCTGCGCGATGTACGTGCGGTCGGCGAACGTCGTCAGGAACAGGATGCGTGCCGCCGGAT
This sequence comes from Bifidobacterium callitrichos DSM 23973, assembly GCF_000741175.1. Taxonomy (GTDB): domain Bacteria; phylum Actinomycetota; class Actinomycetes; order Actinomycetales; family Bifidobacteriaceae; genus Bifidobacterium; species Bifidobacterium callitrichos. The sequence continues at coordinate 8,272 of NZ_JGYS01000029.1, read as the reverse complement.
CGCGCGCCAGAATCGCACGTGATGCGTCCAGACCGTCCATGCCGGGCATCTGGATGTCGATGAGCAGCACGTCCGGCCGACTGGAGGGCGCGTCGAAGTACCGGTCTACGGCGGTCTGGCCGTCGTTCGCCGTCCACAGCACCTCCGCCGCGCCGGTGGCGGTGAGAATGGTCTGCAGCGACTGGCAGACGATCGGATCATCGTCCACGATCGCAACGCTCACGATGCGCTCCCTTCCCTGTGATTGCCGATATGCGTGGCCCATCGCGACTTCGGCAGGGACACGAACACGCGCCACCCGTTGCCGTACGGTCCGCACAGGGCCGTGCCTCCCAGAGCCCGGGCCCGCGATTCGATGTCCGCGATCCCCATGCCACGGCCCTGCTCGCCGGTGGATCTCCCGCCGTCCGAAGCATCCGACGCGTTCGACGCCGGTCCGGGATCCTGAACGACCAGCTGCCACAGGGCCGGCATGTCACGCAACGTGACCTGCACCTCGTGCGCGGCGCTGTGATGCACCACGTTGGACAGCGCCTCGCGGATCACCGTCGCGAAGCAGCGCGACACCGGCGCCGGCGCATCGGTGACGTCGTTCGTCAGCGAGACCTTAAGATCGGGGCGGACCCCGTCGAACGAGCGAGCGGCGGACTCGATCTGCGCGGCGAAATCCGTGCCGTCATCCTCCAGATCATGCACGGAGCGGCGCACCATCGTCATCGCGTCATCCAACGTCGTCGACAGCGCACCGAACCCCTGCGTCGCCACGGCGTCGCCGGTCGCCTCGGCCACCGCGCGCGACGCCTGCGCCTGCATGATCGCGCGGGTGAGCAGATGCCCGACGTTATCGTGGATCTCGCGGGCGATGCGCGTGCGTTCGCCGAGCGTGGCCATGCGCACCGACTGCGCGCGCTCCTCGGCCACATCCGCCATCCTGATGCGCACGGCGCGGGAGCGTTCGCGCGCGTCGTCCCGCAGCCGTCGCGCCTCGCCGCGCAGCAAGGAGACGACACGCGACTCGAACCCCAGCGCGCACCCCACGCACGAGACGATGACGAGCAGTCCGACGAAGACCGGTGCGGACAGACCGGTCAGGCCAGCCGGATCGACCGGGCCGGACGATTCCGCGCCGGCCTGACCCGGACCGCCGGCCGCGACGAGGGACGCGATCAGGGGGATCATCGGCAGCAGCCACAGCCACCGCAGCAGTGGAATCACACGGGATACGATGCCGCCCAGCCAAGCACCGGAATGTGCCTGTCGCACGTCCGACCGCACGTCCGGCAGGGGCATACGCGCCTCGTCGTACGCGACCAACGGCAGGAACACGCGCCAGACCGGCACGACCACGGCGACCGCGACGAACACGCCGGTCGACAGCCAGACGAACCATACGGACGGCCGCCACGCGACGAGACTCGTCACCGACACCGCGGCCAGCAGCGCCACGATCAGCGTCGCATCCACCGGCATGCGCTCGAGTGCGGCCAGCACCACGCCCAACGCGGCCAGCAGCGCCTTCTCGGCCATCGCGCGCATACGCCTCACCCCCGATTCGGCTCGACCGGCGTCCCGTTCCGCTCCGATCACATCGCGGTTCCAGCGTCGGAGCGGGACGCACCCATCACCATCAGACTACCCGCCCCAAGCCGCCCGATCGGGGAGACGCGCGCAGCCGCGGACGGATCGCAACCCGTGACAAATGTCATCGCGCCCCAAGCCGATCGTGACGTTTGCCGGTGGCCCCGACACCCCGCCGAACGGCATGATGGAACCAACCCAGACAGGAAAGGAGCGGACATGACGATCAACCCCACGACCCCGGCGATCACACAGGCCCCGGCACCGACCCAGACGTCGACCCCCGCGGTCAGCGTCTCCAAGCTCGTCAAGCACTACGGCGACATGACGGCGCTCGACTACTTCGACCTCGACGTGCGCCAGGGCGAGATCTTCGGCCTGCTCGGCCCCAACGGCTCCGGCAAGACCACCGCGATCAACTGCATCCTCGCCCTGCTCACCTACGAATCGGGCACCATCCGCGTCTTCGGTGAGCCCATGACCCCCACCAGCTACGCGCTCAAACGCCGCATCGGCCTCGTGCCCCAGAACGTCGCCGTCTTCAACGAACTCACCGTCGAGGAGAACATCGACTACTTCTGCTCCCTGTACGTGCCGAAGAAAGCCGAGCGCGCCCCGCTCGTCGAACAGGCCATCGACTTCGCCGAATTGAAGGAATTCCGCAAATTCCGCCCCGGCAAACTCTCCGGCGGACTCCTGCGCAGACTCAACATCGCCTGCGGCATCGCCCACAGGCCCGACCTCATCATCTTCGACGAACCCACCGTCGCCGTCGACCCGCAAAGCCGCAACGCGATCCTCGAAGGCATCCAACGGCTCAACCGGGACGGCGCCACCGTCATCTACACCAGCCACTACATGGAGGAAGTCGAGGAGATCTGCGACCGCATCCTCATCATGGACCACGGCCGGCACCTCGCCCTCGGCACCGCCGACGAACTCAAGAACATGATCGACACCGGCGAACGCATCACCATCGAAACCCTCGACCTGAACGACGACACCCTCGCCGCCGTGCGCGCGCTCGACTTCGTCATCGACGCCGACTGGAACGGCCGCGAACTCGACGTCACCTGCCGACGCGGCGAGCACAACCTCGTCGACTTGCTCGGCCTCCTGCGCACCGCCGGAACCACCGTCGGCCACCTCACCAGCCGGCCGCCCACCCTGAACGACGTGTTCCTCGAACTGACCGGCACGGCCCTACGCGACTGAAAGCCGAACCGAGGATCGAAAGAATCGAAAGGAGGCAACCCATGTGGACCACATTCGTCACCACCCTCAAGACGAACCTGCACGACAAGGCGTCGATGTTCTGGCTCATCGTCTTCCCGCTCGCGCTCGCAACCCTGTTCAACATGATGTTCGCCGACCTCGGCTCGCAATACGAGCTCAAGGCGGTGCCCCTTGTCACTGTCCATGACACGAACTGGAACAACGCCAAGGGGGCTTCGGCATTCATCGACGCACTGTCGGGCGAAGCCGAGGGCACCACCGGCATCAGCCAGCCGCTGCTCGACACGACTCCCGCCGACTCGGTAGACAAGGCCCGCGACCTCATCGCGAAAGGCGACGCTGACGGATACCTGACCGTCGACCAGCAGGGACACATCACCCTGACCCTCGCCACGGGCACCGTCGCCGGCATGGACGGCTCCAGCGCGTCCGTCTCGGGCAAATCCATCACCATCTCGGCCCTCGACGGCGCCATCAGCCTGTACAACCGCACCGACACGCTCACCCGCAAGTTCATCGCCGACAACCCCTGGGCCGCGACCAGCCGATCCTTCTGGACGTCCCTCGGCGCCACCACCGGCATGACCCGCGAGACCACGCTCACCAACTCCGCCCCCGGCGTCTCCACCCGATACTTCTACGCACTGCTCGCCATGGCATGCCTCATGGCGATGTCCTACTCGATCAGGGCCGTCGTCACCGCGCAGGCGAACCTGTCCGCGCTGGGCATGCGCCGTTCGATCGCGCCACTGAGCCGCACACGGCAGTTCATCGCCGGGTTCCTCGCCAGCTGGCTGTGCGCCTCCGCCTGCCTGCTCGTCGCATTCGCCTACATCCGCTACGTCCTCGGCGTGCCGTTCGGCGGGCGCGAACCCGCCGCCGTCCTCGCCGTCGTTGTCGGTTCGTTCATGGCCTGCGCGTTCGGCACGATGATCGGCGCGATACCGAAACTCTCCTATGGGGTCAAGGTCGGCATGACCAGCGCCATCGCCTGCACCCTGTCGCTGTTCTCCGGCATGTACGGCGCTTTCGCGATGTCCCTGAGCGACTGGATCACCCGCAACCTGCCCGTGCTCGCCCTCATCAACCCCACCCAGCAGGTCGTGAACCTGTTCTACGACATCCTCTACTTCGACAGCTACCGTCCGTTCCTCACCACCTGCGGCGTGCTCCTCGCCATGAGCGCGTTGTTCCTCGCCGCGGGCGCCCTCATGCTCAAGGAGCAACGCTATGAACACCTGTAAGGTCACGCTGCGCGTACTCATCGCACACCGCATCTATATCCTCATCTACCTGATCGGTATCGGCGTCATGATGCTCGCGCTCGGAGGTTCCGAACTGTCCGCGAGCCGTCCGGTCGGCGACACCTTCACGCCCGGCAAAGCGACGTGGCGGTCATCGACAGGGACTCGAACCGCGGGGGAGTGGCCGACTCGATGCGCGCCTACCTCGCCGTCGACAACGAGCTGACCGACCTCGACGACGATCCCGAGACCCTACAGCAGGCGGTCGCCTCGAACTGGGTGGACCTGATCGTCATCATCCCCGACGGGTACGCGGACAGGCTGGTCGCCTCCGCCGCGTCGGAGGGCAAGGCTCCGGCCGTCGAGACCGTCACCAGCTACACGTCCGGGGCGGGGTCGATGGCGTCGATGGACGTCAGCGGCTTCCTGTCCCTGACCCGCACCGCGCTGATCGGCGGCAACGTCACGGTCGACCCCGCGGAGCTGGCCGCACGATTCGGTGGGATGGTCTCGCAGCAGGGGGCGCCCTCCATCGGGACTCCCTCCACCGGAGCGACCGACGGCACGTCGCAAAGCTTCACGTTGAACGACTCCGATCTCGCCAAGCTAGGCGAATCGGGCGGCATCACCCTCGACCAGCTGCCGGAAGGCGCGCTCAAGAACCTCACCATGGACGACCTCAAGTCCGCGACGAAACAGGCCGTCGACACCGTCCACGACAAGAACGCGAACCACGCGATCGCCGTCGACCACAGCGCCGATTCCGCCGCCTCCGATTCGGCATCCGCCGCCGAACGCACACCCGACCGGGCCACGAACGGCTTCGGCGGCCTGATGAAGGTCGTGCTCTACCCGCTGTTCCTCGCCATGACCGTCTGCACCTCCCTCGTGCTGGGCGTGTTCAACGCCGGCGAGACGCGCCGTCGCCTGTACGCCTCGCCACAACGCTCCTCGACGATGGGCATGCAGCGCATGGCCACCCTGTGCGCGTTCGCGCTGGTCGTCGTGGCCGGCTATCTCGCCATCACTCTCGCGATGATGGCCGTGACCGGCGTGGACCCGCGCTCGCTCGCCCCGGCCGGCGTGGCGATGACGATCACATCGACCTGCGTGTACGCGCTGATGACCGTCGCCTGCGGTTTCCTGCTCGGCGAATGCGGGTTCAACGACATCATGGCCAACGGCTTCGCGAACGTGTTCGGATTGGCCATCCTGTTCACCTCCGGCGCCACCTTCCCCCTGGACCTGATGCCCGAGCCGATGGTCGCGATCGGCCGGATGCTGCCCGGATGGTGGTACTGCGCCTCGGTCGACGACGCGCTCGGCATCGGCTCGGCGTCCGCCTCCGGTCCGAACGTGATCGCATGGGGACTGTCGACCGGCATCGTCGCCCTGTTCGCCGTGGCGCTCGTCTGCGTCGGACTCGCCGCCGGCCGCGCCCGACGCCAGCGCCCGGCATCGTTCGCCCCCACAACCACCCAACTAACCGAAAACTGACCGGTCACATGGTCTTGAGCCGGTAGCGCTGGGTCGGGTCGTCCCGGAACCTCACTTGGATGACCCGACCCTCTTTCAGCAGTTCGCGCATGCCGGAGGTCGCAGCCAGCGGCGTCAGCTGCAGTTCGCGCAGGATCTCCTTCAGACTCATCGCCGAATGACGTTCCAGCACGTCGAGGATCGCCTTCGACACGTCGCCGGTCGACCCGCGCTTGGCGGTGCGATGCCGGGTGATCGTCATCGTGAACGTGTTGATCGTGTTGCGCGTGGTCGCCGGTTCGATGCCGGCTTCGCGTAAGGTCGCCGCGATCCGCTGGTAGCCGTCGCCGCCCTCCGGGTTCACGTAGCCGCCGTTCGGATACGGGGTCGACTCGAGCAGCGTGAACAGGAACTGGTTCCTCGTGGAGACGAACGGCACGCCCGTGACCGGATGCGGGTTGGCGAGCACGTCGTGCGTGACCGTGCCGAACAGGCCGCCCGGGTTCGTGATCTCGATGCGGTCCGTGAACACGTTGATCCGCACCTGCGTGCCGCGCGCGTCGGGGGAGTAGTCGCGGTGCGTCAGCGCATTCGCGATCGCCTCGCGCAGGACGAGCGGCGGATAGTCGGGCTTTTTCGCACCGATCCAGCGCATCAACGATTCGACCGCATCATCGATCATCACCGGGATCGACCCGACCACGCTGCCCGAATAGACGAGTCTCTCATCGCCGCGGAACACGTCGTCGCGGTCCGTGCCGGGGAACACGGCGATCGAGATGGACAGGCGCGGATAGAACTTCTGCGGGTAGCGGCCCAGAGCGAGCAGACCGGCCAGCGTCGGGCGCAGGACGCCGCCGACTCCGAGGGTCTCGGCCGCAGAATCGTCGTGACGCAGGATCTCCAGGTCGAGCATCATGTCCGTGTCGGAGCGTCCGGCGAACACGTGCGGATGCTGCTTGCGCACCCGGCTGAGCAGTCCGTCGACCAGCGTCGGATCGAGGTCGTCCGGCGTGGCGCCGGGCACGATGTCCACATCGTAGGTGGGTTGCAGATGCTCCTCGATGAGCCTGTCGACCTCGTAGGAGGTCATGCGCCGGTCGCCGTCGCCGGTGCGGATGTAGGAGCCGGTGTGCGGCCCCAGCGCCGTGATGAAGCACGGCTTGTCGCGCGGCAGCATCTCGTCGACGCGGGCGAACACGAGATTCGTCCCCTCGAACGGGCAGGTGACGATCACCGGGCGGACTACCGGGGTCATCTTCTCGCACGCCTGGCTCAGCGCCTCCTGCATGGATCGCGCGTTGAAGCCCTCGACCGGCGTGAACCCCTCCTTCTCGGACAGGCCGAGGATGATCCAGCCGCCCGAGCCGTTCGAGAACGCGGACAGGGTGTCCGTGATGGTCGAGGAGATCTTGCGCTTGCACTCCTTGACCTCGCACTGCTGCGTATCGTTGCCGATCGCACGCATCAGCTCGATCAGCTCGGTCATCTTCGCGGTGTAGTCATCGACCATGGCGGGGCCTCCTTGCCACCATTGTGCCGCACGGCTGCGCCGTCGCACCCCGTTCCGACCCTCCCGTACGCCCGGTTCATGGAGAATTCATCTATAATTCTTCCGTTCAGTTCGCGCCGTTCGAAAGGTTGCCACAGCACATGCGACAGGGATTCGACAACGACAAGTACATCGAGATGCAGGCCGCGAGGATCCGCGAGCGGATCGACCGCTTCGGCGGCAAGCTCTATCTGGAGTTCGGCGGCAAGCTGTTCGACGACCATCATGCGGCGCGCGTGCTGCCCGGATTCGAGCCGGACGTCAAGTTCCGCATGCTCTCCAGCCTCGTCGACGACGTGGAGATCGTCATCGCGGTCAACGCGAACCACATCGAGAAGGCCAAGACGCGAGGCGATCTCGGCATCACCTACGACGAGGACGTGCTGCGCCTGATCGACGTGTTCCGTTCGCGCGGCTTCCACGTCGGCTCGGTGGTGCTCACCCAGTATGCCGGTCAGCCCGCCGCCGAGGCGTACCGTCGTCGTCTCGCCCAGCTGGGCGTCACCTGCTATCTGCACTATCCGATCGCCGGATATCCGCATGACATCGAACGCATCGTCTCGGACGAGGGATACGGACGCAACGACTACATCGAGACGAGCCGCCCGCTCGTCGTCGTCACCGCTCCGGGGCCGGGCTCCGGCAAGCTCGCCACGTGCCTGTCGCAGCTCTACCACGAGCACCGTCGTGGTGTGGAGGCGGGATACGCGAAGTACGAGACGTTCCCCGTGTGGAACCTGCCGCTCAACCATCCGGTGAACATCGCCTACGAGGCGGCCACCGTCGATCTGGACGACGCGAACATCATCGACCCGTTCCATCTGGAGGCGCACGGCGAGACCACCGTCAACTACAACCGCGACGTCGAGGCGTTCCCGGTGCTCAAGGCCATGATGGAGCGGATCATGGGGGAGAGCCCCTACCAGAGCCCCACCGACATGGGCGTCAACATGGTCGGCTATGCGATCAGCGACGACGAGGCGTGCCGCGAGGCCGCGAATCTCGAGATCGTGCGCCGCTACTTCACCGCGGCCGTTCAGTTCAAGCGCACCGGCGAGGGCGAGGATCAGGTCGAGCGCCTGCGTTCGATCATGAAGAAGGCCGGCGTTGACGAGGATCTCTCCCCGGCGCGTGCGGCGGCGCTCGGCCGCGAGCGGGAGACCGGCGCCCCSGCCGGCGCGATGGT
>NZ_JGYS01000028.1 GCF_000741175.1 Bifidobacterium callitrichos DSM 23973 | reverse complement strand
CCCGCCGGCACCCCGCTCGGGCAACCGGAACCGCGAGCCGCCTCGAAACCGATCCCGATATGCAACTCCTGCCTGCCGTCGTCGCCGTCCCGGAAATCCACCGACTCGACCCTCCAACGGCTCCCGCAACTGAAGCGCGGCCGTGAACAAACGCGAGGTATCCATGCCTCCAACCTACCCGACAGACACCACACCGCACACCATCACCCACCACAAACAGCGAAAGGCCTCCAGCACCATGCGCGAGACGCGTTCCGCCACGACCGCGGGATCGCTGATCACCGCGCCAGGCAGCCGACGCGAGACCAGCGTGCCCTCCGGCGTGTATGCGCGATCGGCGAACGCCTCGTGAAACACGCGCAATCCCGCGGTTTCGGCGATACGCCCGACCGCCGAACCGGGAAGCGTCAGGATGCCCAGTTCGGGATCGATCCCACGAATCGCCTCCACCACGGCACCGGCCTGCGCCTCGTCGGCCACGATGCGGTTGTACAGCGCGCCGTGCGGCTTGACGTACGACACGTGCGTGCCCGCCGCGCGGGCCATGCCCTCCAACGCCGCCAGCTGGTACATCACGTCGGCCGTCAGCTCGTCCGGCGTCTCGTCGACATAACGCCGACCGAATCCGGCCAGATCGCGGTAGGCGACGTGCGCGCCCACCGCGACGCCGTTCGCAGCCGCGTTCGCGAGCGTGCGACGCATCACGCTCGGGTCCCCCGCATGGAATCCGCACGCGATGTTCGCGCTCGACACCACCGTCAGCAGCGCCTCGTCGTCGCCCAGCCTCCAGCGGCCGAAACTCTCGCCCATATCGCTGTTCATGTCGATGTTCGTCATGATCGCCACGCCTTTCGTCTCGTTTGCCGTCTCGATTGCACCCGACTCGTGAATCCCATCTCACACCATGTAGTCGAGGTCGCGCTTCGACGTGATCAGCATGTGCCCCGGAGCGTGCGTGATCGCGAACGCCGGCCGCGACGCCATCACCGCCGCCTGCGGGGTCACGCCGCACGCCCAGAACACCGGGATGTCGCCTTCCTCGAGAATCGGCGCATCGCCGTAATCGGGGTGATCGAGGTCGTCGATGCCGATGGCCTCAGGATCGCCGACGCATACCGGCGCGCCGTGCACCGACGGATAGTAGCCGGAGATGCGCACCGCGTCGGACACCTGGCGCGAGGGGATGCCGCGCATCGAGACGACCATCGTCGAATGGAACCGGCCCGCGGATGCGCACGGGATCGACGTGTCGTACATCGGCACGTTGCGGCCGGCCGTGATGTGCCGGACCGGCACGCCCGCCTCCATGAGCGGGAACTCGAACGTGAAACTGCATCCGATGACGAACGTGACCAGATCGTCACGCCAGTAGTCGGTGATGTCGGTGGTTTCGGCGACCAGTTCGCCGTGATCCCACACGCGGTACAGCGGCACGTCGGTGCGGATGTCCGCGCCGGGGCAGGTGGCCGGTTCGGTGACGCCCGCCTCCATCACCTCGAGCAGCGGGCATGGTTTCGGATTGCGTTGGGCGAACAGCAGGAAATCGAAGGCGAGCTCCTTGGGCAGGATCATGAGATTCGCCTGTGCGTAGCCCTTCGCGATGCCGCACGTCGGGCGCACGAGACCGCCGCGAAAGGCGAGTCGCGCCGCCTCGGGCGTCGAATCCGCGTCGAGATCGAGCGATGCGGCGGTCGATGGCGCATGCGGTTCAGACATCGTGTCCGATTCCTTCGTGTCCGATTCCGCGTCCTGCCTTGTATCCTTCATGGCTTCCCTCCTGCTGGATCTATGTATCCGTCACCCTACCGCCGCCATGCATTACGCTTCGCTCCCGTTTGTGACGCGCCGATTACCGGCGTGCAACGCGATGTGCCCGATTCGAAACATCGCGTGGTTAGGTTTGGTCGCACAACGTGCGTATACGGAAAACGAGAGGAGAGGATGGTTCGCATGGCTTCCATCGTGTTGGCAATGGGCAACGGCAAGGTGCTGTTCGGTGGTGGCGATGTCGCCGACATCGCGGCCGTCCCCGATAGGGATCTCATCACGCTGGTCGATCCGGAGGGGCTCAATATCAACGCGTTCGACCTGAGCGTGCTGCGCGGCGACGGCATCTTCGAGGCGACCACCGTGTGGAAGGGCTACCCGATCTCGCTGGAGAACCATCTTCGCCGTCTCGCGCACTCCGCCGCGCTGATGGACATGCCGGTGCCGAACATCGCGGCGTTCACGCGCGCCGTGGATCTGGTCATCGCCGCGTACGACGATCCCGAACCCGGTCCACTGCTGCGCATCATCGTCTCGCGCGGACTCGATCCCGACACCGGTGTGGGCAAGGCCTCCGACGGCACGCCCACGGTGTTCATCTTCCTCGACGCCAAGGGGTCGCTGCACGAGATCGACCCGATCACCATGGCCTCGATGACGCGCGGCTACCCGTCCGACATCACCTCGCGAGCGCCGTGGCTGCTCAACGGCGCGAAGACACTGAGCTACGCGTTCAACTGCGCCGTGCACCGCGAGTGCGCGCGTCGCGGCGTGGGCGACGCGGTGCTGTTCACCGAGGACGGGTTCACGATGGAGTGCCCGAACTCGTCGATCGTCGCGCGATACGGCGATCTGTTCGTCACCCCGGACCCGTCGATCGGCATCCTCAACGGCACGTCGCAGCGCGAGTTGTTCGCGTGGGCGATTCAGGAGGGCAGTCGGATCGAATACCGCAGGCTGCCGATCGCCGAACTGCGCGAGGCCGACCGCCTGTACATGACGCACGGCGGCTGGGTCATCCCCGTCAACGAGCTCGACGGCCGTGCGCTCGACTACGATCCGGCCGAAATCGCCGCGATCAACGACGCCATCCACACCGGCCGTACCCACGACGACGCCCTCAACATCGGCCCTCGGTGAGAAGGATCATGCAGGCGTACGACTGCGCCGCGTCCGTGCCGTTGCGGTAATGTTGGGATTATGAGTGAAACGAGCGACACCACGACGAACGGCAACGCGAACAACGCCGGCAATGGCAATGGTAATGGCAACGACAACGAAGGCGGCGACTGGCTGAGCGCCAGCGTCACCCGCAATCCCGGCGAGCACGCGACGGTCATCGACTCCGAGCAGGTCGCCGACGACCCCGAAACCGCCCTGACCGTGGCGAAGATCAAGGCGCTGCGCCAGTCCATCGACAACGTCGACACGGCCATCGTCTCCCTGCTCGCCGAGCGATTCAAGTACACGTCCCAGGTGGGCGTGCTCAAGGCCCGCGCCGGCTTCGCCCCAGCTGACTACAAGCGTGAGGACTACCAGATCGAGCGACTGCATCACATCGCCGTCGGCGCCGGACTCGACCCGGACATCGCCGAGATGTACCGCGAGTTCGTCGTCACCGAGGCGAAGAAGCGTCACCAGCGCATCGCCGACGCGGGTGGCGACCCGGGCGTTCTCGACGTCTTCGCCTGAGACGAGGCCAGATGAGGAGGCCGATATCCGGTCTTGTTCGCGCGTGCGCCACGGCCTGCGCGCTCGTTGCCGCGTCGTCGCTGGCGTTGGGTGGTGCGATCGTCATCGATACCGCCGCCCAACACGCCGTGATCCCCTCGATCGACGGCGCCAGCGTCTTCACCGTGATCGATGACGACGGCGAACCCGGCGACCTGTTTCTCGTCGACGCCGGGGATTCCTCGGCATCCGACGGCTCCGGCCGGCCGATCGCCGTCACGCAGGTCGAAGCCGGCAAGCGCGCGATCCCGCTCGACGTGGATGTCTCCTATTCCCTCGACGGGCCGAACGTGGACCGTGCGACGATCACCGGCGCGACCGGCGTCGTCGGCGTGCACATCCAGATCCACGAAACCCTCCTTGACGACCTGACCGACGCAGGATCAGACGACTCCCGGCGATTCCTCATCGTCTTCACCGTGCCGACGCGCGTGGCCGACGACCTGACCGTCAGCACCGATTCCTCGATCGTCGGCACGCAAGGCTCGAACACGCTCGTCGCCGCCGTCGTGCGTGCGGGGGAGCAGGTCGACTGCTACATGAACGCGAAGAAGTTCACGATGGGGCAGATCGCCTTTGTCTCCGCGCCGGGGTCCTCGGGCGTATCCGTCGCGTCCGCGCTCGCCGCCGAGGCACAGGCGATGGGCGACGGCTCGGCGACATTCAGTCAGTCAGGACAGTCCGATGCCTCGGGGAAGTCCAAGTCCACCGTGTCCACCGTCGCAGGCGATACCGGTTCCGGCAGATACCAGCATCTCATCGACCAGCTCACCAAGCTGCGCGATCTCGAACGCTCGCTCGCATCGAGCGAAATCGCCAGCAAACAAGCCGATTACGACAAGGCGTTCCACACCTACATGGCCGCCTACGTCGGCTCGTACACGAATCACCTGTCCGGTTCGATCGGTTCATCCACGCAGCTGACGGCCCTGATGGGCACCGCCGGCGAACTGAGCGGCGACACCCCGCTCGCCAAGGCCGTGCTCGGCGAGGCGAACGCCACCGACGCGCTCGCCTCCGCGCACCAGCACACGGGAGCTGCCGACGCGATCGACCAGGTGATCCGCATGGTCCGCGCGCAAGGCGTTGACGGGCTCGTCAACACGCTGCGTCGACGCGCCGGCGAGGAGGAGACCGAAGGCGCGAAGGAGTATTCGGCCGGCCAGTCGCAGCTTTCGCAGGCGATGATCCCGTATTCGATGGCCTACACCGACGCGTACACGAAGCATCTGAGCGCGTTGACCGGCGGCACGTCCGCCGGCGCGGCATCGCATCTCGACGAGGCACTTGCCGAAACGGACAAGGAGTTCGCGTCCAGTGGCGCGCATGCAGGCGATACCGCCAAGGTGAACGCCGCCCTGTCAGCGCTCGCATCCGCCCGCGAACGCACCGGTGCGGCCGCCGCCTACCGTCAGATCACGCTGCGATTCGCCGACGAGTTGAGCGGCGTGGGCGCGGCCTCGGGTGCCGGGACGTCCGATACTATGGGATCGGACGTTTCCGGTGGGAATTCGGGCTTCGGAACGTTGGAACCTGTAGGATCGAACGGGGCGCTTGCGGCTCGTGCCGAGGTCATGCGGCTGCGCAAGCTGGCCGATGCCGAGCGCAGGGCCGCCAAGGCGTCCTCCGGCGATGTGACCACCACCGTGGTCGACGAAACCGCCGCTACAACCGATGCAAGCGATGTGATGAAGTTCGCCGGAGGCATTCCCGGCGCCGGTGGCGCGAGCGGTGCCTCGGGGGAGAAGTCGGGTGAGGACGAGAGCAAGGGCACTGCCGATTCGGCCACCACCTCGGGTAAGTCCGGGGGCGGCAAAGAAGACAAGGCCACTGCCGAGACGGCGAGGAACCGGCTGTCGCCGTACTTCGGCATGGTCGGCATGGATCCCGGTCCGATGCTGGTCGTCGACACCGATGAGCTCATCAACGACACCACCGTGATCTCCGACGCCGGCGAACTCATCGCCTCCGCCCTCGATCAGGGCGCCGACAAGCTGCTGTCCGCCGATGCCAGCGCAGGTGACGCCAGCGCCACCGTCACCCGCTTCCTTATCGTCGAACCGGCAATCTGACGCTGCCATTTTCAGCGACGGGTCATGTCCTCTTCGATCTCCTCGAGGGACTTGCCCTTGGTCTCGGGCACGAAGCGCAGCACGAACGGGATCGACAGCAGCGAGAACACGCCGAAGATCGCGAACGGACCGCCCACGTTGTTGCCGAACGCGGCGAGCAGCATCAGGAAGAACTGGGAGACGATGAAGTTGCCCAGCCAGTTCGCGGCCGAACCGAACGAGGAGCCGATGCCGCGCACGGACAGCGGGAAGATCTCGCCGATCAGCACCCAGGCGATCGGGCCCCACGAGACTGCGAAGCCGATGATGTAGAACGCGATGAGGACCATGGTCGGCACGGCGAGCACCGCCACATCGCCCACGAAGTTCATGACGGCGAGCACGGCGAGCGAGACGGTCATCACGATGGAGCCGACGATCAGCAGCTTCTTGCGCGGGAACCTGTCCATGATGAGCGTCGCGACGATCGTGGAGACGAAGTTGACCACGCCGATGCCGACGGACACCCATATCGCGTTGGCCTCGGGGAAGCCGAATCCCTTGATGAACACCTGCGGCAGGAAGTAGATGACCGAGTTGATGCCGACGAGCTGCTGGAAGAGCATGATGCCGACGGCGGCGAGCAGCGCCGGACGCGCGATGCGGAACAGTTCGCGCACGCCGCCCTTGGTGTCCTGAGCGGCGACCTCCCTGATCTCGTCGAGCTCGAGCTGCACCTGCGCCTGATCGACGTCCTTGCGGATAAGGGTAAGGACCTTGAACGCGTTGCGGATATCGCCCTTGTTGACGAGGTAGCGCGGGGATTCGGGAAGCACGAGGCCGCCGATGAGCAGCAGTGCGGCCGGCACGAGCGCCGAGCCGAGCATCCAGCGCCAGTCGCGCACGCCCAGCAGGTTGTGGCTGAGGAAGCTGAGGTTGGAGGCGTAGGCGAGCAGGATGCCGAACGTGATCATCAGCTGGAAGAGCGTGGAGAGCGATCCGCGGCGCTCCTTCGGGGCGAGCTCGGCGAGATACGCCGGGGTCAGGGCGGATGCGGCGCCGACCGCGAGGCCGAGGATGATACGCGCGGCGACCATCATCAGGAATCCGGTGGCGGTGGCGCACAGACCGGAGCCGAGCAGGAACAGGATCGCGGAGACGATGAGCAGCTTCTTGCGTCCGAATCGATCGGACAGCGCGCCGATCGACAGAGCGCCGGCGCACGAGCCGATGAGCACGGACGAGGTGATGAATCCGGTCTGCGAGACCGTCAGACCGAAGTCCGATTCGATGAGCGGGGATGCGCCGGAGATGATGCCCGTGTCGAAGCCGAAGAGCATGCCACCAAGAGCGCCGAACGTGAAGATGAACGCGCTGTTGAGCGGCCAGCGCGTGGACCATGCGTGCGGTTCATGCTCCGCGACCGCGCTGAGCGCGCCGTCCAGAGTCGCGCTGCGTGCGCGTGTGCTGCTGATGTCACCGTTGGTGGTGATGCCGTCCGTGATATCCGATGCCGTCATCGTTGTCCTTTCGTCGTGTTCCGTCCATCGTCGTTGATGAGGTTGCCGCCACAACGAAGAAAGACCTGGGGCGGCGCAAGTCAACACCACGGCGATCGATGGATTTCGCACGGTGATTCCTACGCCGACCCAGGTCTTGCCTCGATGAGTAACAACCCTGATATGTGACGTACCGGCCGTCCTCACTGCTCGCGGCCCGTACGTTGTCGGTGACTCCAACGATACGACCTGAGAGTGGTTCGACACGCCGTAAAACGCGATTTTCAGAAAACGATTACCCATTTTGTTACACGGGTTTTACCGTGTGCGCTCACAGTGCTTCTGTGGGATGTGAGCGTGGGATGTGAGCCGTTGCTACGCCGATTTGCGCAATCGTGTGGTAATTCCCTCCGTCGCGTGGTAGTTCTCTCCGCAGCGTTCCTCGTGCTCCTTGTGCACTCTCCATGACGCGGTCACGCCTCCCATCGCGCGGTGAATTCCTCATCGCGCGGTGTTTCGCCCATGACGCGGTGTCGCAAAACGGCGTTATTCCGCCAAACTGCAAAATCGCCTCACCGCTCCATGGGAATTTCACCGCGCGATGGGAGACGGGACCGCGTCATGGAGGCGCCGTGCGGGTGCGGGTGCGGGTGCGGGTGCGGGTGCGGGTGCGGGTGCCATGCGGTGCCGTACGACGCGAAGTGGGCCCTGAATCCGTACTCATACGGATTCAGGGCCCACTGATGACTGCGGACTCGGACTGCCGACCACCCCTCACGGGGTGTGGTAGTCAACGAATGCCGAATGCTAGTTGCGCGGCTTCTTGGCCGGCGGCTCGCCGAGCTCGCTCTCCTCGACGATGACGTCGACGGCGGCCTCGGTCTCAGCCTTGGCGGCTGCGGCGGCGTCCACCGCAGCCGCAGCCGTGGTCTTCACGGCCTTCGCGGCGGCGGCAAGGGCGGCGAAGTTGATCTTGCCGACCACGCGACCGGCCTCGGCGATGTCGTCGAGCGCGCCGGAGAGCGACTCGCGCACATCGTCGGCCACGCCCAGCGTGACGGACAGGATCGGGGTCTTCATCGAGACCTTGGCCTTGGACTTGATGCCACGCAGCGCGGCCAGCGCCTCACCGGCGTGGGTGAGCAGCTCCGGGGCGACCTTGAACGCGGCGGCCTCGTACACGTCCGGGGTCGGCCATGCGGCGCGGTGCACCGAACCGGCGTGCATCCAGCTCCACACCTCCTCGGTGGCGTACGGCAGGTACGGGGCGAGCAGACGGGTGAACGCGTCGAGGCCGAGGCCCAGCGCGGTGCGCGCGGACTTCACCGCGGCCTCGCTCGGCACGTGGCCGGTCGCGTCGGCGGTGCCGTAGGCGCGGTTCTTGACCAGCTCGATGTAGTCGTCGCAGAACTGCCAGAAGTAGTTCTCGATCGCCTCAAGCGCCTTGGAGTGCTCGTAGGCGTTGAGCGCGGCGGTCGCCTCGCGCACGACCAGCGCCATCTTCGCCATCGCGGCGCGGTCGAGCGGCTCGGTCACGTCGGCCGGGTTCCAGATGATCGTCTCGGAGTCGGAGACGTGATGGTTCTCGTCCTCGCGGCCGATCGCCAGCGCGAACTTCGTCGCGTTGAGCAGCTTGATCGCGAGGCGTCGGCCGATCTTCATCTGGCCCTCGTCGTACGTGGCGTCGAGGCCGAGACGCGCGGCGGCGGCCCAGTAGCGCACCGCGTCGGCGCCGAACTGCTCGATCGGCTTGTTCGGCACGACGACGTTGCCCTTGGACTTCGACATCTTCTTGTGGTCCGGGTCGAGGATCCAGCCGGAGAGCGTGGTGTGCTCCCACGGCAGGCACTTGTTCTCGAGGTGCGCGCGATCCACGGAGCTGAACAGCCAGGTGCGGATGATGTCCTGACCCTGCGGACGCAGATCCATCGGGAACGTGGCCTTAAACAGGGCCTGGTTCTCCTCGCCGGGCTCCTCCCAGCGGGTCACGATCTGCGGGGTGAGCGAGGAGGTCGCCCACGTGTCCATGATGTCCTTCTCGGCCGTGAAGCCGCCGGGCACGTCGCGCTGCGACTCGTCGAAGCCCTCCGGCACGTCGGTCGTCGGGTCGATCGGCAGGCGATCCTCGGACGGGGTGATCGGGTGGTCGTAATCCGCGGAACCGTCCTCGCGAACCGGGTACCACAGCGGGAACGGGACGCCGAAGAAGCGCTGGCGGGAGATCAGCCAGTCGCCGTTCAGGCCATGGACCCAGTTCTCGTAGCGCACGCGCATGAAGTCGGGGTGGAACTTGAGCTCGCGACCGCGCTCGATGAGCTCGGCGTTCAGCTTCTCGTCCGTGCCGCCGTTCTTCAGGTACCACTGGCGGGAGGTGACGATCTCGAGCGGCTTGTCGCCCTTCTCGTAGAAGTTCGTCATACGCTTGGTCGGAGTCGGCTCGCCGTCGAGGTCGCCGGACTCGCGCAGGTGGTCGACGATGATCTTGCGGGCGGAGAACGTGGTCTTGCCTTCGGTCTCCTCGAAGATCGCCTTGCCGCCCTCGTCGGTGATCCAGTCCGGCACGCTCGCGATAATGCGGCCGTTGCGCTGGATGATCGGACGGGTCGGCAGGTTCAGGTCGCGCCACCATTCGACGTCGGTCACGTCGCCGAAGGTGCAGCACATCGCGATGCCGGCGCCCTTGTCCATCTCGGCGGCCGGGTGCGCGAGGATCGGCACCTTCACCTTGAACAGCGGGGAGTAGACGTACTGTCCGAAGTACTTCTTGTAGCGATCGTCGTCCGGGTGCGCGATCAGCGCGCCGCAGGCGGCCAGCAGCTCCGGGCGGGTCGTCTCGATGTAGATCGGGGTGCCGTCCTCGAAGCGGAAGGCGACCTTGTGATAGAAGCCCGGGTATTCGCGGCTTTCGAGCTCGGCCTGGGCCACGGCGGTCTGGAAGGTCACGTCCCACAGACCCGGGGCGTCCTTCTGATAGGCCTCGCCGCGCGCGAGATTGCGCAGGAACGCCTTCTGGGCCACGCGGCGCGGGTGCTCGCCGATGGTGTGGTAGGTCTGCGACCAGTCGATCGACAGGCCCAGCTTGCGCCACAGCGCCTCGAACAGCTTCTCGTCCTCGGCGGTGAGCTTCTCGCACAGTTCGATGAAGTTCTGACGCGAGCAGGGCACCTGGTCCTTCGCGTCGATCTTCTTGCCGTCGGTGCCTTCGAACGGCGGCTTGAAGTCGGGATCGTACTTCAGGGAGGTGTCGACGCGCACGCCGTAGTAGTTCTGCACGCGGCGCTCGGTCGGCAGGCCGTTGTCGTCCCAGCCCATCGGGTAGAAGACGTCGTAGCCCTGCATGCGCTTGAATCGGGCGATGACGTCGGTGTGCGTGTAGGAGAACACGTGGCCGACGTGCAGGTGGCCGGAGACGGTGGGCGGCGGGGTGTCGATGGAGTACACGGCCTTGCGGTCGCGCGTGTTGTTGAACTCGTACGTGCCCTGCTCGTCCCAGACGGCACGCCACTTGTCTTCGAGACCGTCGACGCCCACGCGGTCCGGCAGCGGGGTCAGGTTGGCGGTGATGGATTTGGCTTCAGTCATACAGGCGAGTCTATGCAGAATCGGTGACAATACTGGGTTCCCGCCTTACGCGCTTCACTTGCGCGCCAGATCCGCGAGCGGCAGTCGATCGTCGGCCATCGCGGCCGTGTATCCCTCGATCCTCGTCGACGCCGCGATCGTGACCTTGCGCGCGTACAGCCAATCGCTCGCCGCGTCCTCGCTGATCGTGCGCGCGTACGTCTTGAGCCCGTTCGCGTAGGCGTCCTGGCTGGTCGCGCCGACGGCGGCCTCATACTGCTGCTGTGCGGTCGCGTTCGTGTAGTGCGAGGCCGATTCCGCGTCGGCGAACGACGCGGTGCCGTCCTCGCCGTCCAGTTCGGTGATCATCATCGTGAACCCGCGCGATGCGACCCGTTCGGCCAGCTGCGCCTGATCGAGCACCTGCACGTCGACGGTGAGGCCCGCGGCGGTCATCTGATCGGCGATGGCGCGTGCGATCGACTCGTATCGCGCCGGCGTGATCAGCGTGAACGTGCCCAGATACCGCGAACCGAAGTAGGCGAGCAGCGACTGGGCCTGCGCCACGTCGTGCGTCAGCGTCGAGGTGAGATCCTCGTAGCCCGGCTCTAACGGTCCGATCGGTCCGCCGAGCGGCTTCGAGACGTCCGTCCGTCCGTTCAGGATCGCCTGCCTGTCGACGATCATGCGCAGCGACTGTCTCACGCGCGGCATGGATAGAGGGGAGTCGGCGTCGTTGTTGAACAGGAGCGTCACCTTGCGCGTGCTCGCTCCGTCGACGGCCGTGAGCGGTGTCGCGCCGCCCTGCGAGTCGGCGGCGATCGTCCGCGCGTTCGCGGGATCGGCCGGTACGGCCATGTCCAGCGAGCCCTTCTTCGCCGCCGCGACAAGCGCCGCGTCGTCGGCGAAGTAGCGCAGTCGGATCGTGCCGGTTCGTGCGGCGCGTCCGATGTCGTCCTTGCCGCGATCGCCGTCCGCGTCGATCGATCGCGACGCGTACGTCCCGTCCGTGCGCGCGGTCAGGGTGATCGACTCTCCCTTGGCGAATCGCGAGACGGTGAACGGACCGGAGCCGAGCGCGCGCGTCGCGTAGTCGACGGTCGCATCGGCGTCGTAGACGATGCCGAGCCTGCCGGAGAGCGTGTACGGCAGCGTCGCATCGGGGTGACTCAACGTGATCCGCACGGTGCGCCGGTCCGGATTCGTGACCGATTCCAGCGCGGCGAACCATTCGGCCGTACCCGGCCACTTCCCCTCGATCGCCCGTTGCAGCGAGGTGACGACGTCGGACGAGTCGAGCCTGTCGCCGTTGGAGAAGGTGAGATCGTCGCGCAACGTGAACGTGAGCGTCTTGGCATCATCGGACGTCTTCCATGACGATGCGACCGCGGCGGTGAGCGTGTTGTCGTCGGCCCGTCCGACGAGCGTCTGATAGACGTTGCCGATCAGCGCGCGATCGAGTTCGGGGGATTCCGCGGTGCGGATGTCGAGCGTCTGCGGTGCGGCGGCATCGTTCTGGGGCGTCAGTCCTATGGTCGCCGAGGTCGTTGCGGGGGAGTCGGAGCGCACCACGTTCGACATATACGGCAGGGTGATGCGATGCGTGGTCACCGACCAGCCGGCCCACACCAGCAGGAACAGCGCGGTGGCGACGGTGAGGAACACGATCCACTGCTTCAGTCCGCTGCGGCCGCTCCGGGCGCGTGACCCGCGTTGCTCGTCGGATGGTCCATCGGGCCGTCCGCCCGCCCGATCGTCCCCGTGATTAGCGTTGTACATCCCTCTCATGCCGCCCAGTCTAGCGTCCGAGGGTGTGTAGGCGTTGTGATGCCTATGCGATAGCGAACGACGGACACGTCTCGCGCAGCGGGCAGTTGCCGCAGTCGGGCTTGCGCGCGTGGCACACGTCGCGTCCGTGGAAGATGAGGCGATGGCTCAGGTCGGTCCAGTCCTCGGGCGGGAAGCAGGCGCAGATCTCCTTCTCGACCGCCACCGGATCCGATTTGGCGATGCGCCAGTCGGAGCGCCAACGCAGGCGGCCGGTCACGCGCATCACATGCGTGTCGACCGGGAATCCGGGGACGCCGAACGCGTTGCCGAGCACGACGTTCGCGGTTTTGCGCCCGACCCCGGGCAGGGTCACGAGTTCGTCCATCGTGCGGGGCACGCGCCCGCCGAATCGCTCGTCGAGCGCGGCGGCCAGTCCCAGCAGATGCTTCGACTTGGAACGGTAGAAGCCTAAGGGGCGGATGATCGACTCCACGTCCTCGGGATTCGCCGCCGCAAGATCGGCGGCTTCGGGGTAGCGCGCGAAAAGTTCGGGTGTGACCGTATTGACGCGCTTGTCGGTGGTCTGCGCGCTCAGCACCGTCGCGATGATGAGCTGCAGCGGATTGGCGAAGTCGAGCGCACACTTCGGCGCGGGGTAGCGTTCGCACAGGATCGCGTATTCGTCGTGCATGCGTGCGATTCGTGCCCGCTTCGATTCACGTGCCATCGCATACGCTTTCGTCGGTGTCGGTAGTGTCGGCTCTCTTGCCAGTACTCTCTCGTACTCTCTCACCATGAGGAGGGCGGTACTGGCCAGAGTAGTCGGAGAACAATGTGAGATTTCGCTCGATCTGCTGTCCAAAATGTGAACATCACAAATCGAGTGTCTCACTATTTGGACTTATTGGGTTCACTCATTAAGAGGGGAGTGCTTGGCGGCGTTCTTGGCGGCCGACTCCTCGGCCTCGTCGTCCGGCGGATCGAAACGGTAGCCGACGTTGCGCACGGTGCCGATGAGATGCTCGTACTCGCCGCCCAGCTTGGCGCGCAGACGACGGATGTGCACGTCGACGGTACGCGTGCCGCCGTAGTAGTCGTAGCCCCACACCTCCTGCAGCAGCTGGGCGCGCGTAAACACGCGTCCGGGGTGCTGGACCAGATACTTGAGCAGCTCGAACTCCTTGTAGGCCAGATCGATCGGACGGCCATGCAGGGAGGCGGTGTAGCCGTTCGTATCCACGATGAGGTCGCCGGAGCGGATCTGACCGTCCTCCGTGGTCACGCCCTTGTCGCCGGAACCGGTGGAGGCCGCGGCGGTCGGGGAGTTGCCGCGCTCGGACACCAGTCGCAGACGGCCCTCCACCTCGGCGGGGGAGGCCGTGGAGACCACCACGTCGGCGATGCCCCACTGCGAGTTGACGACGGTGAAGCCGCCCTCAGTCAGGATCAGCACGATCGGCGTGGGCAGGCCGGAGGCGTGGATGAGGTTGCACAGGGTCTTGGCCGTGGCGAGATCGTCGCGCGCGTCGAGGAACAGGATCGTGTTCTCCGGCATTTTCACCAGACTGGCCGCATCCATCGGCAGTACGCGCACGCGGTGTGACAGCAGGGCGAGCGAGGGCAGCACCGAAGCGGGATTGCTGGCGAACGTCATCAGCGTCAGATCAGTCACGTCTTGCCCCTCTTCTCTATCGGATTTCTTGGAATGGAAATCATGTTTCGGGATTGGCCGAAAACGGACGGGATGCCATGCGGGCCGTTCGGAAGTGGAACTTTCCGTACATGGAACCCTATGCGAATTCTTCAGCTCATTGTACGCGCATATCGCGGACACATAATGTTCACCTTTGTGATGCGTGGACGTCATGCGAACAGCCGCGATGTGCGTTTCGCCGGCGCGGAAAGCCACTCCGCCGTGCATCCCCGAGGTGCCATCCCGCATGGTGGGTAGGATTGACGGGAGTCAATAGGTCCGCCCGTGCGTCTGCCGTGGGGCGATCGGGCGACACGTGGGAACGTGGGGAGTGAATCATGAGCGAAGACAGCAAGACGACATGGTCGACCAAACGCGGGGTGATGCTCGGCGTACAGGTCGGCGTGTACCTCCTGTTCGCCGTATTCGGCGGTATATGGGCCGGTCTGTCGGTCTCCGGTGCCGATGCTGCGGCGAGGGGCGTTGCCACACTGCCCTCGGGGGTGGCCCCCGCGCTCATCGCCGCGATGCTGCTGGTGCTGTTCTGGTTCCACGCGAACTGGCCGTTCCGCGCCACGCTGGTTGATCGCGCGATCGGCGTGATCGTGGGGATCCTGTCCGTGCTCGCCGTTTCCTCGCCACTCATGTCGATCTACGGTATCTCCGATGAGCTCGCCGGCGACCCGCTGAAATTGCGCACCTATCCGATGGCGCGATGGGCGGCCGCCGTGGCCGGCCTGCTGGTGCTGCTGACGATCGTCTCGTTCGCGCGTCAGATGGCGCGTGAGAACCGTTCGCACCTGATCCGCGCGCTGTCCCACTGTGTGACCGGCGGCGCCGCGTCGATCTCGCTGGCAGGATGGTTCTATCTGCCGTATGTGGCGGTGGCGGGCCGGGCCGCGTTCGCCACGGCCGGTGCGGGCGATTCCACCGGTGTCGGTGTTTCGGCGAATGGTGGGGTCAGCCCCGCCGTGTTCATCGGCGTGGTTGTGGCGATGGCGCTGTTCGCCGTGATCCTCGCCGTCGCCTCCGTATGGTGGCTTGACGAGCTCGACCCCGACCCGAAGACCCGATCCCCGTGGATCGGCGTCGCCCTGC
The DNA here is from genome assembly GCF_000741175.1 of Bifidobacterium callitrichos DSM 23973. Taxonomy (GTDB): domain Bacteria; phylum Actinomycetota; class Actinomycetes; order Actinomycetales; family Bifidobacteriaceae; genus Bifidobacterium; species Bifidobacterium callitrichos. Next base: position 68,899 of record NZ_JGYS01000028.1, on the reverse strand, counting down.
TGCCTGTCATGTTCTACGGCCTCGTCGTCTTCGCCGCAGCTCTCTTCCTCCAACTCGTATAACGGCGCCTCGATCTCCTTAATAGGATCCGACGCGCCTCGTGCGGGTATCGCGTCAGAACGCGATCAGGCCGAGGTGTTCGAGCAGCACCTTGACGCCGATGATGATGAGCACCACGCCGCCGGCGATCTGTGCCGGCTTCTGCCAGCGTGATCCGAAGACGCGGCCGATGTAGATGCCCGCGATCGAGAACAAGGCGGTCACGACACCCATCGATGTGACGGCGAAGGCCACGTTGAGCTGCATGAGGCCGAGGCTCACACCGACCGCGAACGCGTCGATGCTGCACGCCACGGCGAGCGGCAGCATGTGACGCCAATCGAATTCCGGCGTCTCCTTGGCGTTCTCCTCATCCTCCTCGAAGGCCTCGCGGATCATGTTGCCGCCGATGAACGCCAGCAGGCCGAAGATGATCCAGTGATCCACCGCGGTCACATAGGAGGCGAACGCTGCTGCGGCGAAGAAGCCGAGCAGCGGAAACAGCGCCTGGAATCCGCCGAACCACAATCCGCATTTGAGCGCGTCGACGAATCGGGCCTTATGCACGGTCAGACCCTTGCCGATGGAAATGGCGAATGCGTCCATCGCGACGGAAACGGAAATAAGCAACGACTGAACAATCATCGAAATCATGGTGTGCGTCAAATGGGTTCATCCCGATGCCGGCCGATGACGCGCAACAGTCGCGGTCACGACACGGTGAATCCCACGGGATGGGCCTCGACCAGCGTTCCCACACGCCGCCTACGCCTAAGTGAAATTACGGATGACCAGTGTACCGCTGCATATGGAAAAGCGGCCTTCCGAAATCAATCGGAAAGCCGCTTCAGTCAGCGTTCGTGACGGACGAGATCACTTCGCCGCGTTCGCGAGGCGCTCGCGCGCCTCCTTGATCTCCTTCTCGGCGACGGTCCTGCAATCATGGACGGCCTACGGCCGACTCATCATTGGCTCGGACACTGCCGTGTCCTCGCACGTCGCCGCCGGACAGTCCACCGGACTGTCCTGAACGAGATCACTTCGCCGCGTTCGCGAGGCGCTCGCGCGCCTCCTTGATCTCCTTCTCGGCGACGTCCGCACCGGTCCAGTAGTCGCCGGGCTTGACTTCCTTGCCGGGCTCGAGGGCCTTGTACTGCTCGAAGAAGTGCTTGATCTCCTTGAGGTGGAACTCGTTGACGTCCTTGACGTCCTGGATGTCGTCGTAGCGGACGTCGGCCGGCACGCACAGCACCTTGTCGTCGCCGCCCTCCTCGTCCTCCATGTGGTACAGGGCCACGGCGCGGCACTCGATGACGCAGCCCGGGAACACGGAGTTCTTGACCATCACGAGCGCGTCGAGCGGATCGCCGTCCTCACCGAGGGTGCCCTCGATGTAGCCGTAGTCGTCCGGGTAGCCCATGGCGGTGAACAGCTCACGGTCCAGGAACACGCGACCGGTCTCCTGATCGACCTCGTACTTGTTCTTCGAGCCGCGCGGGATCTCAACCACGACGTTGAAGGTTTCAGCCATAATCGGTTTTCTCCTATCGATATATCGGATGAATCGTCCTAACCACAATACCGCTTACGAGCGGGAATCAGTACTCCACGTGCAGCACGTGCGCCACATCGGCCCACGGTGCCAGCGACACGAAGTTGTCCCAGCTCCAGTCGAACTCGCGATCGGTCAGCTCGTCGCGCACATGAGCGCCCTTGTCCGGATCGATGCCGAGCGACGGCAGATCGAGGTGGATGGTGGACTGGTGCGCGTTGTGGCAGTCGAGATTGACGACCACGATCAGCGTCTCCGGCTTGCCCGATGCGGTCAGCTCGGCGGGCGTGTGGCGCGCGAAGGCGAGCACGTTCGGATCGGAGCTCTCAAGCACCGTGAGGTTGTGGTAGCCGAACGCGTCCACATGCTCGCGGCGGATCTTGTTGAGCGAGGTCAGCAGCTTGGCGATGCCGAACTTCTTGGCCAGCGACCAGTCGCGGACCTTGATCTCGTACTTCTCGTTGTCGATCTGCTCCTCGAATCCGGGGCGCTGCTTGTTCTCGATCAGCTCGAAGCCGTTGTAGATGCCCCACGACGGCGAGCCCATCGCGGCGAGCACCGCTCGCACCGCGTGGCCGGCGATGCCGTTGTCGCGCACGTAGGCGGTGAGGATGTCCGGCGTGGTCGGCCAGAACGTGTTGTGCTGGTAGTAGCCGTCGTCGCCGTTGGTCTCGGCGAGGTACTCGGAGAGCTCCTCCTTGGTGTTGCGCCACGGGAAGTAGCAGTGCGACTGCGTGAAGCCCACGTAGCTCAGCGCACGCATCATGCCCGGGCGGGTGAACGCCTCGGCCAGGAAGATGACTTCCGGGTGACGCTTGGTCACGGCGGCGATGACGTCCTGCCAGAAACGCACCGGCTTGGTGTGCGGGTTGTCGATACGGAAGACCGTCACGCCGGCCTCGATCCACAGCGTGAGGATGCGCTCGACCTCCTTCTCGATGCCGGGCATGTCCGCGTTGAAGTCGATCGGGTAGATGTCCTGATACTTCTTCGGCGGGTTCTCGGCGAACGCGATCGATCCGTCCGGCTTGGTGCGGAACCAGTTCGGGTGCTCCTTGACCCACGGGTGATCGGGCGAGCACTGCAGCGCGAAGTCGAGCGCGACCTCGAGGCCCAGCTCATGCGCCTTGGCGGTGAGGGCCTTGAAGTCGTCCATCGTGCCGAGCTTCGGATCGACGGTGTCATGGCCGCCCTCGGCCGAGCCGATGCCGAACACCGAACCCGGATCGTCCGGGCCGGCGACCAGGGCGTTGTTCTTGCCCTTGCGGTTGGTCGTGCCGATCGGGAAGATCGGCGGCAGGTAGACGATGTCGAAGCCCTCGGCCTTCGCGCGCTCCAGTCCGGAGATAGACGTCTTCAGCGTGCCCTGGACGATCTTGTGCGTCTCCTGATCGATGTACGCGCCCTCGGAGCGCGGGAAGAACTGGTACCAGGCGGCGAAGCTCGACTTCGGACGCTCGACCTTGAAGGTCTGCGGCGCGCTTTCGGACAGGCCGTCGCGCAGCGGGTTGGTCAGGTGCAGCTCCTTCACCTCATCGGAGGTGGCGGCCGCGAGACGCTCCTTGGGGGTGAGGGTCTTGTCCTCCATCACCTTGGCGGCGTCGCGCAGCATCTTGCGCTGGTGCTGCGGCAGGTGCGCGTCGGCGGTGCCGGCCCAGCGATCCAGCAGCTGGGCGCCGGAGGCGAGCGCGTTCTCCACGTCGTCGTTGACCTCCACCTTGATCTTGGCGTCGTGCAGCCAGGAGGTGTACGTGTCCTCCCAGCCCTCGACCGTGACGGTCCACAGGCCCAGCTGGCGCTTGACGGCGGCGAAGTCGGGCTCCCACGGCTTGACGTCGGTGCGCTCGCCGCAGGTCAGTTCGACGGACCAGCGGTCGAGACCCGGGTTGATGCAGGTCATCTGGCGGCGCAGCATCTCCTTGCCGCGCGCGTTCCTGACGACCGCGGTGGCGCCGACCTTGGTACGGCCTTCGATGAACACCTGGGCGGTGACCTTGAACGGCTCGCCAAGCTCCACGCGCGCCGGGTAGATGCCGCGTTCCTCGTTCGGCGTGACGTCCATGACGTTGATGCGGCCGAACTGGCCCGGCTCCTCGATCGGCAGTGACGGCGCGGGCACCTCACCCGGTTCCGTGACGGTCTTCACGGCCGTCTTCGCGGCCTTGGCACGGGTGGTGCGGGTCGCGCGAGGCTTGCGTGCACGAGTGGTTTTTGCGGTCTTCTCGGCCTTCGCGGACTTCGTCTTCTCCGCGGCGGGCGTTGCGCTCGCGGCCGCGGTCTCATCGGTTACTGCTGCTGCGGTGTTAGCGTTTTCATTCGCAGTCTGCTGTGACATGGCGTCCTTCTCCTTACCTCTGCGCATATCGCGATGGATGATGCCATACGTCCCCATTGTAGGGGCCAAATGGCCGAAATAGTAAGGATGGTGTGGTTGATGGCGCCAAGATGACGTCTGGATGACGTCCGGATGACGTTCAAGATGGGGTGTTCCCCCTACTTGCGCCTGATCATGTGAGCGAGCACAACGTTGTCATGTGCCTGTTCCGGGCTGGACAGTCATCCACAACACGCCGGGGGAAAGGGTTTCCGTCCACATCGTCCGCATGACGGGACAAGAGGAGTGCGGAGCTGACAGTGTGGTCGCATGCGTCCGGTGAAGGGCATCGGACGATCCGTCGTTTCGCGACAGGCGCGGGGCGGATATGTAACACGCACGTAACATGCGCGATGATGCACGATGGTTCGCGTGCGTGGGAAAGGACACAATCATGAGGAACGATATGCCACGCATTGCTTCGGATGGCCGATGGCGCCGTCCGCTCGTAGCCGGGGCGGCGCTGCTGGTCGCGGCCGCGATGATCGCGATGCCGGCGGGGACCGCGCACGCCGTGCAGGCCGATGCCGCAGCCGGTGTCGTGCGATCCGCGGACGATGGCGCGAGCGGCATTGACGATGGCGACGGCGACGAGCGGCCCGAACCCGAGCAGCCCGATCCGGACAAGCCGACACCTGAACCTGAGCCCGAACCCAATCCTGAGCCCGAACCTGAGCCAGAGCCCAATCCTGAACCTGAGCCAGAACCCGAACCTGGTCCCACGCAGAGCGAACCGAAGGCCACATCGCCGACCACCCAACACAAGCCGGTCGGCGTCGGTTCGACGATCGCCGACACCTTCGACGTGACGGGATTCCCCGACGACCACACCACCGTCGATGGGGATAAAGCGAACGTGACCGTCACCCTCTGGTGGTGGTCCGGAGGCGCGAACTTCGATACGATCAAGGCCGAGGACCTGTTCAGCGATCTCAATCGCCCGGTCGGCAACGAGGAGCCGTACGAGGACCGGAACCATAAGCGGATCGGCTCGTGGGAGTATCCGGCCGTCAACGGGCGTATCCGCATCGGCGACGGCGAGGAGGGGTCGGACGGCAAGCCGGTGACCATCACGGTCGACAAACCTGGCTGGTACGTGTTCATGTGGCGTTTCGACGGTGACGATCGTGCGAAGGCCGCAGCCACGCGATTCGACGATCTCGGCCACGCGCACGTCGTCATCGCCGACGGCGAACAGGTCGACGACCCCGAGGAGCCCGGCCCCGCCCCGAATCCCAATCCCGAACCGGAGCCGGGTGAACCCGACGACAAGAACGAGCAGGATGGTGGCGACGCCCCGGCGCCCGATGCCGACAAGCAGAACGGAGACGGCGGCGACGTCGACATCCTCAAGCAGATCTCCGCGCAGAAATACGGCACCGGCAAAACCCTCGCCAAAACCGGCGTCAACGTCGGCGCCATCATCCTGATCGTCGTCTCCACGCTCGGAGTCGGGGCGTTCATGCTCGTCGTCATCCGCAGACATAAAGCGTGACCTCCCACGACCCGGCACCTGAAAACCTATAGTCCAGAAAACCGGCATGAGGAGAAAACGAAAATGGTCGAAAACCATGAAGGTTTTCGACCATTTGTTCGTTGGTAGCGGGGCATGGATTTGAACCATGGACCTCTGGGTTATGAGCCCAGCGAGCTACCGAGCTGCTCCACCCCGCGTCGGCTTGTCTTTGCGACAGCTCTATCTAATTTACCGTCGAATCGAAATACGTCAACCCCGGCGTGTCGCGCTGTAGTCGCCTCGAAAAGGAACGTGCTGATAGTCGGCCATAAGAAAGAAGTATGAGGGTCGCCGCGCCGCATATCCGCGCGCATACCATAATGAAGACATGCCTATCAAGATTCCCAGTGGCCTTCCGGCCAGAGCCATCCTCGACTCGGAGCGCATCTTCGCGCTCGAGAAGCCCGAAGCGGAGCGTCAGCGCGTCCGCCCGCTCAAACTGGTGATCCTGAACCTCATGCCCAAGAAGATCGAGACGGAGACCCAGCTGCTGCGTCTCATCTCGAAGTCGCCGCTGCAGGTCGAGGTCGACTTCATGAAGACCTCGACGCACGAGTCGACGCACGTGTCGGCCGACCACCTGCTCAAGTTCTACGAGAACCTCGACGCGTTCCGCGACAACTACTACGACGGCTTCGTCGTCACCGGCGCGCCGGTCGAGCATCTGCCGTTCGATCAGGTCGACTACTGGGAGGAGTTCAAGGCGATCCTCGACTGGGCGTCGACGCACGTCTTCTCGACGATGTACCTGTGTTGGGGCGCGATGGGCGCACTCAACTACCGATACGGCGTGCGCAAGGTCGATTACCCCACCAAGATCTTCGGCGTCTTCCCGCAGTATCTGCAGGACGAGTACTGCTTCCTGACCAACGGCTTCGACGAGATCGACCTGCAGCCACACTCGCGACTCGCCGGCGTGAACGAGGATGACGTTCGGGCGAACCCCGATCTGCAGATCCTCACGTGGGGGCCGCAATCGGGGCCGGGGCTCATCGCCACGCGCGACTTCTCCGAGGTGTTTGCGCTCGGGCACTGGGAGTACGGCAAGTACACGCTCAAGGAGGAGTACGAGCGTGATATGGCCAAGGGGCTCGACAACGTCCCGTTCCCGACCAACTACTTCCCGCATGACGATCCGAGCTTGGAGCCGCTGTTCGCGTGGCGCGCGCACGCCAATCTGCTGTGGCGCAACTGGCTCAACTGGGTGTATCAGACCACGCCGTACGACCTGACCGAGGTGCCGGAGCTTCGGGCCGAGAAGCGGCTCGGTACTGATCGCTCGATCCGCCACGAGCCGGGCGCTCCGCGTGAGGACGATTTCGCCCCGTTCCTTCATGACGGATACGGCGTGATCCGCGGGGAGTGACGATCCTTTCCGCGATGTCCATTCGTGATGTCCGTCCGTGTTGCGGACATGTGCATGTCGGGGAATGAACCATGTCGTGTCCGTATCGTGGACCGTCATGTTCAAGTAAAAGCGACACAATTGCTCGCTTGTGTGCGCAAATGTGCATTGCGACCGGCTCCATCGGGGCTGATCTGCACATATATCTGCATGTATATCGCGCTCGAAAGATAGACAAATCGCCGCGAAACGCCCGGGAAACGGGCGGAAATCCGCGGTTTTGCAGCAAAGACCCGAACAACTTCGGGAAAACCCCGGAACCGGCTTGCAATTGTCCGAACGAAGGCAAATAATTTGCATCAGTCATTCGGAGCCGAATGCCGTGAGGATGCGTTCGGCTGAACGCATATCCAACGGCATACGGTGCCATGACCCGCACGGAACAGAGAAGAGGACGGTTCGCCGCCCGGCGCCTGAACTCCTGCATGCAGCCGCGAACCGACCGCATGCACGGTAACGTCTCGGACATATTCCCCGCACCGTCGGGTATAGACTGACAGCTGATTTCAAGAAGCAGGAGGCGTGGAATGGTAGGAGAGTTCGCTTCGAGCGTGCTGCTGGCGGCAGCTGAGCCCGAACTGCCGAGCGTCAACGACTTTCTCCCCCCGGAGATCCTGTTCCAAGGGACTCCGTTCGCGATCAACCGCATCATCCTCATCCGTATCGTCGCCACCGTCGTGCTCCTCGTGGTGCTTGGCCTGACCGCAAGCCGCGCCAAGCTGATTCCGGGCCGCTGGCAGGGCGTCGTCGAATACGGCATCGAGTTCGTTCGAGACAAGATCGTCTACGACGTGATGGGCGAGGTCCGCGGCAAGCGATACGTGCCGATGATCGCGACGCTGTTCTTCACGATCTTCGTATTCAATCTGTGCGGCATCATCCCGGGCATGAACATGGCGGCCACCGCCACGGTCGTGATGCCTCTGGTGTTCGCCGTCTGGACGCTGATCCAGTACTGGATCGCGGCCATCCGCGAGCAGGGCCTCGGCCACTACCTGCGCCACGAGCTGTTCACGCCGGGCGTGCCGTGGCCGGTCTACATCCTGCTCGCCCCGATCAACATCCTCGAGCTGCTCATCATCCGTCCGGCGTCCCTGACGATCCGTCTGTTCGCCAACATGGTCTCCGGCCACCTCATGGTCGCGACCTGCCTCGCGTTCGCACAGTACTGGATGGTCGATGCGGTCAACAAGATGCAGGGCATCCCGGTCGGTGCCGTGTGGTTCCTCGGCGGCGCGGCGATGACATGCTTCGAGGCGTTCGTCGCCTTCCTGCAGGCCTACGTGTTCGCCATCCTCTCGACCGTGTACATCAACCTGAGCTACCCGGAGGCCGACTGACCGGTCGCCCCGGCTGATTCCTTCCGGGTCGCTAGCGGCGCGGCGGCATCGCCGACAGGCGCCCCACCCGGTGGGAGCCCCCCCCCCAAGATTTATAACGTCTACCGAACGTTAGAAAGGATACAGAAATGGATATCATCACCCTCGCAGAGGTCACCGGCAGCCTGTCCGTCATCGGTTACGGCCTCGGCACCCTGGGCCCTGGCATCGGCCTCGGCATCCTCTTCGGCAAGGCCATGGAGTCCACCGCCCGTCAGCCTGAGATGTCCGGCAAGATCCAGACCATCATGTTCATCGGCCTGGCTCTGGTCGAGGTGCTGGCCCTCATCGGCTTCGTCGCCGCCCTGATCATCAAGTAAGCGATCAGACCCACAGACGAAAACCGATATGTCCATCACTGAAAGGAGGGCTTGATGGCACTCGCGGCAGACGGAATCCAGCTGTTCATTCCGCAGGTCTACGACATCGTATGGTCTCTGATCATCCTCGTCATCGTTGCGGTGTTCTTCTACAAGTTCTTCATGCCGAAGTTCAACGCGATCTTCGACGAACGTGCGGCCAGGATCGAAGGCAACATCGCCAAGGCCGAGCAGGCCAAGAAGGACGCCGACGAAGCCAAGGCCAAGTATGAGGCGCAGCTGAGCACCGCTCGCGTCGAGGCGGCCAAGATCCGTGACGACGCCCGCGCCGAGGCATCGCACATCATCGCCGACGCACGTTCCCGCGCCGAATCCGACGCGGCGCAGATCACCGCCAACGCGCAGCGCTCCATCGAATCGCAGCACCGTCAGGCGATGGTCAGCCTCAAGGGCGAAGTCGGCACGCTTGCCGCGGCCCTCGCCGGCAAGATCCTCGGCTCCAAGCTCGAGAACGCCGACGTGCAGTCGTCGATGATCGACCAGATGATCGACGATCTGGACAGCGACAAGAAGTGACTTCGTCAATAACGTCGTCAATGACGTCAAGGAAAGGGAGGTGACCAATGCGAGGAGAGGCATCGCGCATCGCTGATCGCGTCTCACGTGACTCGCTGGCACCCAAGCTGCGTGATGCGGGCGAGGAGAACTGGCGCATCGGGAACGAACTGTTCTCGCTGACCAGCGTACTCGACCATAACATCCAGCTTGAACGCGCGCTCACCGACCCGTCGCGCCCGGTGGCCGACAAGGTCGCCGTGCTTGAGACGCTGGTCGGCGGCAAGGCCCATCCGCTGACGATGGAGATCATGACCGACTTGGTCTCGCGCCGGTGGAGCCGCGCCAAGGACATCGCCAACGCCGTCGAGGACTTCGGCGTCGACGCGATGATGTACTACGCGGACGCCACGGACGCCACCCTCAAGGTCTCCGTCGAGCTGGCCGAGCTGCATTCGGCCCTGCTGGGACTACCGGTCGTGCGCGCCAAGCTGTACGACGATCAGGCGCCGAGCGAGGCCCGTGTGAAGCTGTTCCACGAGCTGTTCGACGACAAGCATCTCAACAAGGTCACGGAGCGTCTCGCTGAGCACGCCACCTGCAACCTGCGTCGCCGCCGCTATCTGGAGACCATCCAGTGGCTGATCAACAAGTTCTCCCGTCATATGGGCGAGTCTATGGTCACCGTGACCACCGCCTCCCCGCTGACGAAGGAGCAGATCGCCCGACTGACCAAGGTGTACTCCGCCAAGGCCGGACGCGCGGTCCACATCAACTCGGTGGTCGACCCGTCCGTGCTGGGCGGCATGCGCATCCAGATCGGCGACGAGGTCACGGACAACACCGTGGTCGCGCAGCTCGAGAACCTGCGTCGCACCGTCAAGGCGGAGTCCTGACACCGCCTGACACCCAAGTTTTTCAAGACTTGACCCGAATAATAGATAAGTAATGAAGGAGTGATCATGGCAGAACTGACCATCGATCCCGCCTCGATTCGCAAGGCCCTGGACGACTTCGTGTCGTCCTACAAGCCGAGCGACAATCCCACTCAGGAAGTGGGATATGTCGCCACGGCCGGTGACGGCATTGCGCACGTGACGGGATTGCCTGGTTGCATGGCCAATGAGCTGCTGACGTTCGAAGACGGCACGCTCGGCCTGGCGTTCAACCTTGACGCCCGTGAGATCGGCGTGGTTATCCTCGGCGATTTCGCTGGAATCGAGGAAGGCCAGGAAGTGCGCCGCACGGGCGAAGTGCTCTCCGTGCCGGTCGGCGACGGCTATCTCGGTCGTGTCGTCGATCCGCTGGGCAAGCCGATCGACGGCCTCGGCGAGATCAAGAGCGAGGGACGCCGCATCCTCGAGGCGCAGGCCCCGGACGTGATGCACCGTCACCCGGTCGACGAGCCGCTGTCCACCGGCCTCAAGGCCATCGACGCAATGACGCCGATCGGCCGCGGCCAGCGTCAGCTCATCATCGGCGACCGCCAGACGGGCAAGACCGCCATCGCGATCGATACGATCATCAACCAGAAGGCCAACTGGGAATCCGGTGATCCGAAGAAGCAGGTGCGCTGCATCTACGTGGCCGTCGGCCAGAAGGGCTCGACCATCGCTTCGGTCAAGCAGAGCCTCGAGGACGCGGGCGCCATGGAGTACACGACCATCGTCGCCTCCCCGGCCTCCGATTCCGCCGGCTTCAAGTACATCGCCCCGTACACCGGCTCGGCCATCGGCCAGCACTGGATGTACAACGGCAAGCACGTCCTCATCGTCTTCGACGACCTGTCGAAGCAGGCCGAGGCGTACCGCTCGATCTCGCTGCTGCTGCGCCGCCCGCCGGGGCGCGAGGCCTACCCGGGTGATGTCTTCTACCTGCACTCCCGTCTGCTCGAACGCTGCGCGAAGGTCTCCGACGACCTCGGCGGCGGCTCGATGACGGGTCTGCCGATCGTCGAGACGAAGGCGAACGACGTGTCCGCCTACATCCCGACCAACGTGATCTCCATCACCGACGGCCAGATCTTCCTGCAGTCCGATCTGTTCAACGCCAACCAGCGTCCCGCCGTGGACGTCGGTATCTCCGTTTCTCGAGTCGGTGGCGCGGCCCAGACCAAGGCCCTGAAGAAGGTCTCCGGTACGCTGAAGATCTCCCTGGCGCAGTACCGTTCGCTGGAATCCTTCGCGATGTTCGCGTCCGATCTGGACGCCGCGTCCAAGGCCCAGCTGACCCGTGGCGCCCACCTGACCGAGCTGTTGAAGCAGCCGCAGTTCCACCCGTACTCGATGGAGCAGGAGGTCGTGTCCGTCTGGACCGGCACCCACGGTAAGCTCGATGACCTCGAGCTGTCCGATGTGCTCCCGTTCGAGCAGGGTCTGCTCGACTACCTCGACCACAACACCGATATCCTGAAGACCATCCGTGACACCGAGGACTTCACCGCCGACACCGAAAAGGCTCTTGCCAAGGCCGTCGACGAGTTCCGCGCCACCTTCGTCACCTCCGCTGGCAAGCCGCTGGTGGAGAAGAAGCCGAACGCGGCTCAGGCCACCCCGGTCGATCAGGAAAAGATCGTGGCGGGAGAGAAATAAGCCATGGGCTCGCAACTCGCATTGAAATCACGCATCCGCTCCACGGAGTCGTTGGAGAAGATCTTCAACGCCCAGGAGATGATCGCGTCTTCGCACATCGCCAAGGCCCGTGACGTGGCCCTGAACGCGAAGCCGTACACCGATGCGATTTTCGATGCCGTGCAAGCGTTGGTGGCGCATACCCATATCACGCATCCGATCGCGGTGAAGGACGAGAAGAACCCGCGCGTGGCTGTTCTCGCCCTCACCTCGGATCGTGGCATGGCCGGCCCGTACACCTCTTCGATCATCCGCGAGACCGAGTCGCTGCTGGCTCGTCTCGAGGATGACGGCAAAAAGCCGGAGCTGTTCGTGTACGGGCGTCGCGGTTCGACGTACTACAAGTACCGCAACCGTGACGTCGTGGCCACATGGGAGGGCGACACCGACCAGCCCGGCGTGGAAATCGCCGAGACGATCTCCAACACGCTGCTGGACGCCTACATGAAGCCGGCGGATCAGGGCGGAGTCTCGGAACTCTACATCGTCTACACCGAGTTCATCAACATGGTGGTCCAGAAGGTCCGCGTGCTGCGCATGCTGCCGGTCGAGATCGTGGAGGCCCCCGCGACCGCGCCCGAGGTCGGCGAGGAGCCGAACAAGGACAAGATGGCTCCGCTGTACGTCTTCGAGCCCAGCCTTGAGAAGGTGCTCGACGCGATTCTGCCGAAGTACATCCAGTCGCGTATCCACGAGTGTCTGCTGACCGCGGCCGCTTCGGAGACCGCCAGCCGTCAGAACGCCATGCACACGGCGACCGACAACGCACGCAATCTGATTGACTCCCTGACCCGCAAGCTCAACGCCTCGCGTCAGGCATCGATCACCCAGGAACTTACCGAGATCATCGGCAGCGCCGATGCTCTGAATACAAAGGAAGAGTAGGAACGCACTATGGCTGTAAAGCAGACCACTGCGCCTTCCGAGACCAACGGCGAACCGATCCACGGACGCGTCACCCGAGTCCAGGGTTCGGTTATCGACGTTGAATTCCCGGCGGGCCACATGCCTGACATCTACAACGCCCTGCACGTGACCATCGTCAACACGGGCGTCAAGGAGGAAGGCGAAGCCAAGGCTACCGAGATCACCCTTGAGGTGGAGCAGCACCTCGGCGACTCGACCGTGCGCTGCGTCGCCCTGAAGCCGACCGACGGCCTCGTGCGCGGCGCCGCCGTGTACGACACCGGCGCCTCGATCTCCGTGCCGGTCGGCAACGTGACCTTGGGCCACGTCTTCGACGTCTCCGGCAACATCCTCAACAAGAAGCCGGAAGAGCAGGTCACCGTCACCGAGCGCTGGCCTATCCACCGCAACCCGCCGGCATTCGATCAGCTGGAGTCCAAGACCCAGATGTTCGAGACCGGCATCAAGGTCATCGACCTGCTGACCCCGTACGTGCAGGGCGGCAAGATCGGTCTGTTCGGTGGTGCAGGCGTCGGCAAGACGGTCCTCATCCAGGAGATGATCCAGCGCGTGGCCCAGAACCACGGCGGCGTCTCCGTGTTCGCCGGCGTCGGCGAGCGCACCCGTGAGGGCAACGATCTGATCGGCGAGATGGACGAGGCCGGCGTTCTCGAGAAGACCGCCCTGGTCTTCGGCCAGATGGATGAGCAGCCGGGCACCCGTCTGCGCGTCCCGCTGACCGCTCTGACGATGGCCGAGTACTTCCGCGACGTGCAGAACCAGGACGTGCTGCTGTTCATCGACAACATCTTCCGCTTCACGCAGGCCGGTTCCGAGGTGTCCACGCTGCTGGGCCGTATGCCTTCCGCCGTGGGCTACCAGCCGAACCTGGCCGATGAGATGGGTGCTCTGCAGGAGCGCATCACCTCGACGCGTGGCCACTCCATCACCTCGCTGCAGGCCATCTACGTGCCGGCCGATGATTACACCGACCCGGCCCCGGCCACGACCTTCGCCCACCTCGACGCGACGACCGAGCTTTCCCGTGACATCGCGTCCAAGGGCATCTACCCGGCCGTGGACCCGCTGAGCTCGACCTCGCGAATCCTCGATCCGCGTTACGTCGGCCAGGCCCACTACGAGTGCGCGAACCGCGTCAAGGCGATTCTGCAGCGTAACAAGGAGCTGCAGGACATCATCGCCCTGATCGGTATCGACGAGCTGTCCGAAGAGGACAAGACCACCGTCAACCGCGCTCGCCGCATCGAGCAGTTCCTCGGCCAGAACTTCTACGTTGCCGAGAAGTTCACCGGTCGTCCGGGCTCCTACGTGCCGGCCGACGAGACCATCGAGGCCTTCACCCGCATCTGCGACGGCGTGTACGACGACGTCCCGGAGCAGGCGTTCTCCGGCATCGGCGGTATCGACGACCTCGAGAAGAAGTGGCACGACATGCAGAAGGAACTGGGTGCGTGATGGCTGGATCGGACAAGACCACGATGCAGGTCAACATCGTCGCGGCCGACCACCCCGTGTGGCACGGCGAGGCGAGGAGCGTGACCATCCCGGCCGCCGAGGGCGGCATGGGCATCCTGCCGGATCATGAGCCGGTGCTCACGATCATCAAGCAGGGCACGGTCACCGTGGTTGAACCCGACGAGGATCGCCACATGTTCGAAGTGACCGACGGATTCATCTCCTTCGATTCGAACAAGCTCACCGTGGCCGTCGAGCGCGGCCGCGACGTGCAGTACTCCACTACGGAGGAGCAGTGACCCGGTGGCGATCGGCTGACTGATCGCCTCGCATCGCGAACAACGACAAGCGCCTCGGCGCGTTCCGTCCCGAAAGGAAGAACGCGCCGAGGCGCTTTGTCATACGTCAGAACAGCCGCAGCGACCCGTCCTCGGTGCCCTTCATGTCCTCGTAGTCGAGGATCAGGCAGCGGAAGCCGCGGTCCTCGGCCAGAACGCGCGCCTGCGGGGTGATGGTCTGCGCGGCGAAGATGCCGTGGACCGGGGCGAGCAGCGGGTCGCGGTTGAGCAGCTCGCAGTAGCGGGTGAGCTGCTCAACGCCGTCGATACCGCCGTGGCGTTTGATTTCGATCGCCACGTGCTCGCCGTCCGCGTTGACCGCCATGATGTCGACCGGCCCGATCGCGGTCGGATATTCGCGTCGCACGAGTTTCGCGCCTTCGCCGATGCGTTCGATCTGCGCGGCGAGATACTGCTGGAGATGGTCCTCGACGCCGTCCTTGACGAGACCCGGATCCTGGCCGAGATCGAAGGACTGGTCGGAGTAGACGTGGTACAGCGTCACTTCGAGGATGTCGGAGCTCTTCGCGGCGCTCACGCGCAGGATCTTCTCGATCGGACTGTCGTCCGGAGTCACCTCCGGAGTTCCCTCCGGGGTCTCGTCAGGCTTCTCGTCAGGCTCGATCTCCCTGATCGTGCAGGGGGCGGCCATCCAGTTGAGCGGCTTGTACGAGCCCAGTTCGGAGAAGATGAGCAGGCTGTTGTCCGCCTTGATGAGCAGGACGCGTTTGGCGGGAGGAAGGGAGGCGTTGAGCCGCCCGGAGTAGATCGCGGAGCAATCGGCAACAAGGATTCGCATAAGGCCACACTCTAGCGCATGCGTGACAATCGAACCTTCCGGGCATACGATGGTATCAACCGGGTTTCGGGAGAGAGAAGGTCCCCATGAACTGTCCGAATTGCGGTGCTGCATGTGATGACGGTGATCGATTCTGCAATAAGTGCGGCCATTTGCTGTCCGAACCGGTGCCGACGGTCCCGCAGACGACGAAACCGTCCCGGGTGTTCTGCCTGAGCTGCGGTGCCGTCATCACCCCGGGCAACCGGTTCTGCGAGCAGTGCGGCGCTCCTGTCGAGAACGATACGCATTCCCAGCCGGTCCCCACTTCGGTGACCACTTCAACGCCGGAGACCACGCCGCACGTCACCCCCGTCGCCGCCGATGTGGGGCGGACCGCCGGAAGATCCCTGTCCACGCCCGTGATCGCCGCGATCGTGGCGGCAGTGGTGGTCGTGGTTGCGATAGCCGCGTTCCTCATCATCCGGTTCGTCGGCTCGCGCGATGCGGGCGTGACGGCACCGGGCGCGTCGAACGGCGCGGCCAGCTCGCAGAGCGCCCCGAAGCCGGACGACGCAGGAGACAAGTCCGATGCGGCGAAGACGTGCACGAGCGCGCCCGAGGGCAAGGTGGACTCCATCAAGTCGATCGGTGACGGTGTGATCGCCTCCGTGAGGTTCACGTCGGGATGCGACGCGGGCACGTTCTCGTCCAAGGACGTGCGCGTCACCCTCACCGAGGACGGCGCGACGGTCGCCGACGCGATCTTCGACTTCACGAAGGAACCGATCACGAGCGGCAGGTCGGGCAGGACCATCGAACTGTCCTATCCGTTCGGCAGCTACTGGCGTTCGGCGGATCACCTGACGTCGGCAACGAGCGGCATCGATGTGAAGGTCGCGACCGGCGCGACGCCCGCATCCGACTCCACGTCCGGCGTCGGATCTGCTCTTGCGGCCGCCTCGGTGCCCGACGCCGATGCGAACGGTGCGGCGCAGACGGCGATCCAATGGCAGATCGCCAACGATCGCAACGCGGCGAACGGCTTCATGACGACGATCACCACGCAGCTATCCAGCAAGCGCGACGGCCTCGATGCCGAAGGCAAGACATGGCATTATCAGGACATCTACGAACAATATCTGACCATGAAGGCCAAGTATCCGAACACGCTGCTCGTCGATTCCTCCGACTGGCCCACCTACCGCAACACCGGCACGACCGGATGGTACGTGCTGCTGTCGGGCGAGAGCTTCCCGGACACCGGTTCGGCGAGCTCGTGGTGCGCGGCGCAGGGCATGTCCAAGGACGATTGCATCCCGGTCGATCTGCAATGATCGAAGGAGATGCGACGACGGTGCAGTTGTGGTCGAGCCATAGCAAATCGGTTCACAGAAAGTAAAGGAGTCAAGATGAAATACTGTTCACAGTGTGGAGCGCAGAATCCCCAGACGGCGCGATTCTGCAGACAATGCGGTCATCAGTTCAGCGTGCAGCCCGCCGCGCCGGTTCCGCCTCCGGCCTCGCCCGCGGAGAAGACGACGGTGCTGCCGCATATGCCTGATGCCGGCATCGGCATGATGGCCACGCAGCCGATCGCACGTCCGAATGACCTGTTCGAGCAGCCGTCCTCGGATCTGTCCGAGCTGGCCGCACTGGTCAACCACTCGATGGACGCGGAACCGCCGGCCACGCCTGCCGGACCGGCGAACGACTCGGGAAGCGTGAAGGACGATGCGGCGGGTACCGCGAAGGATGCGGCGGGTACGGATGCCGTCGCGTCGAAGACGAAGGCGTCCACCGAGTCCGAGACGGAGGCCATCGCGTCCGAGCCGGCGGAGTCCGTTGAGCCGGTGGAGCCGGTGGCGTCCGAGGAAACCGGGAGGTTCGACGAGTCCGCAGCATCCGATGCGTCGAAATCCCATGATGAGCCGGTGACTGATGCCGAGGCGAATCCGCCGGTGCGGGAGACGCAGGCCGCGCCGGTTCAGCCGATGGCGGAACAGGCGTATCAGCAGCAGCCCTACGGCCAGCCCGCCCATCCGCAGCAGACCGGATTCCAGCAGCCTGCCTATCAGCAGCTCGCTGGCCAGCAGTACGAGCCGCAGTACGGATCTCAGCCCGGTCCGCAGCCGTTCGTCCAACCGAATGCCCAGCCTCAGCCCGGTCCGCAGTACGCATCGCAGTACGATCCGCAGTCTGGCCCGCAGTCTGGCCCGCAGTCTGGCCCCGATCAGCGGAATCCTTACGGTCAGCCCGGCTACCAGCCTCAGCCCGGCTTCACGCAACCGCAGCCCGGCTATCAGCAGCCGAACTACCAGCAGCAGCCGGCCGGCCCCGCGGCACAGCCCTCGCGATTCGAAGCCGAGGCACGCACCTTTGGCACGTGGCTGAAGACCTTCTTCTCCAAGCCCACCGATGTGGGGAAGGGGCAGCCGTGGTATGCGATCGTCGTGATCCTCGCCGTCGCGCTGATCTCGGCATGGAGCTGCCTGCTGGTTCTGACCCACGGAGGCTCGTCGATACTCAATGCGATCCCGATGTCCTCGATCTCCTCGTCGATCGGAAACGAGGCGCAAAGCGCGGCCCTGCCGGTGTTCATGCTGCTATGGATCGTGTTCGCCCTGTACGACTACGGTTCGATCGCCGTCGCGTGGCTGATGCTGCGCATCGAAGGTGATCCCACGACGTTCGGCTCCTTCCACGACCGTGTGGCGCATGCCCTCGGCCCCTGGGCGGTGCTGAACATCGCCGCGTTCCTGCTCGCGCTCGTGCAGCTTGATCCGCTCGCGATGCTCATCTGGATGCTTGCGACGTCCACGCGCATCGCATGGATGACCTCGCTCGTATGGAACGGCGAGGTGCATCGCGGTCTCGATCCGCACTGGGTCCGATTCCTGTGCGTGCTGCTGCAGGGCGTGCTGATCGGCATCCTGCTGTTCATCCTATTGACGATCACCGGTACGGTTCTCGGATCGATCGTCGCCTCGCATGCCAGCAACTACCTCCAGCAGTTCACCGGCGGCTACTGAGCGGAACACCGCCAGCAGCCGCCGGAGAGCGGTTCGATTCGGCGTTAGGATCAGTACGCGGCGAGGATGTCGATGACGAACACCAGCGTCGAGTTCGCCGGGATCGAACCGCTCGCCTTATCGCCGTAGCCCTTGTCCGGCGGGATGATGAGGAGCACCTGCGAGCCGACCGTCTGGCCCTTGAGACCCTCCTTCCAGCCGGTGATGATCCCGCCGGACTCGGACAGGTCGGCGTCGAACGTCGTGTTCTTGTCCCACGAGGAGTCGAACTGCGTGCCGTTGGTGAGCCAACCGGTGTACTTGACCACCGCGTGGCTTGAATCGGTCAGCTCCTGGCCGTTGCCCTTGATGAGCGTCTGCGTGACCATCTGGCTCACCGAGCCCTGGCCGTTCATGTCGATCGACGGCTTGCCGTCCTTCGCACGCGTCACCTTCGGCAGGTTCGCCGGCACGTCCGCGACCGGCGTGCCCTCGGCCTTCGTCAGGTCCTTCGACTTGGAGATCAGCGTGTAGGCGAGGATGTACGACGTGCCGGAGCTGTTCGAATCGTTGATGCCGAACGCGATCGTCGAATTGAGCTTCAGTCCCACGATCTTCGTGTACGGCGGGATCTGCTCCAGATTGCTGTCGGTCAGGGAGATCGAGCAGTCCGGGGTGTTCTTCTCCCACGAGCTCATCAGCTCGGAGCCGTCCTTCACGTTCATCGCGATGCCCTGGGCGCACACGCGGTCGCCCTTCTCGATCGTCGCGCCGTTGCCCTCCTGCAGCACGGCGTACGTGTTGTTCTGCACGGTCATCGGCGTCTTGAACTTGATCGACGGCTTCTTGCCGGGCTCGCCGGTGGCGGTGATGCCCGCGATCTGGTCCATCTTCGTCGAGGACGACGAAGACGAGTCGGACGAGGACGACTTGGACGAGTCGGAGGACGACTTCTTGGCGGACGAGTCGGACGACGACGAACCTCCGCAGGCCGCCAGCGTCGCGCACATGGCCAGCGAGCACACGGCCAGCACGGAACGAACAGTGGATGAATCATGGCTTTACGCATGGCTATCACCCTAGCCGAAAACCCTGATTTTCCGCCCGTGCGCGCAGCCGGTCCTCTACGCGTCCTGCACGTTGGGCCTCCCCGCGCTCGGCAAAGGATTGTAGAATGGCCCTATTATGAGACTTACCAAACGCAACAGAACACCCGAAAACGCGCAGGAAGAGGCGCTTCGGGCGAAGCGCCACGCCATGATCATGCGCGGCGTCGTCACCCCGATTTTCGGTCTGCTCGCCGTCGCGGCGATCGCGTTGGGACTGCTCAACGCCACCGTCTGGCAGCCCAGCCGTACGATCACCGCCGATGCCAAGGTGACGGGCACGCGATACATCGTCACCGATCCCGACGTGCTTGGACTGGTCGACGACCGTGTGACGATCACGGCCGACGGCGGCGGTTCCGGCACCGTGTGCGTCGCGATCGCCTCGTCCAAGGACGCCACCGGGTGGCTCGCCGGACACCCCTACACCCGACTGACCGGCCTGTCCGACTGGACCACGCTGTCGACCGAACGTGCCTCCGCCGGCAGCGGCCAGTCCGACGCCCAGTCCGATTCGGGCGATGCGGGCGATGCGGACGTCGCCTTCGCCGACTCCGACATGTGGCGGTCCGTGCAGTGCGGCGACGGCTCGACCGAAATCAAGGCGACCTCCTCGGCCGTCACCGACGTGGCGCTCGTCGACCTCGGCGAAGGGGGCGACTCGGCCGACGTCTCGTTCACGTGGACGCGCAAGACCCTGCCCGACTACTCCACGCCGATGTACTTCCTCGGCGGACTGCTGGTCGTGCTCGCGATCCTGACCGCATCGGTCTTCGCGATGCCGCCGCACAAGCGCCGCAAGCGCGTCGTCGAAAGCGACCCCATTCCGGCACGCGAGGAGGAGGTCTCCATCGCCGAGGCGTTCACCGGAAGCCTCAACGCGATCAAGCCGAGCTTCACGCCGAAGAGCAGCGGACGACCGCGCCGTCGCCACGCGGTCGGATCGGACACCTCGTCGTCGATTCCGGTCATCCGGATCGAGGGGGAGAGCGAAACCGGAACGCAGCCGGTGGTCGTCGACCCGTCGTCGCGCAACCTCGTCGCCGACGCCGGTGCGAACGCGACGCCCGCGCCGACGACGTCCGAGCCGCAGCCGGAACCGGTCGACGACAGCGCCACGTCCGTCATCTCGCAGGACGAACTGCAGGCGTACTTCGCCCGACTCGCGCGGGAGGTCGGCGAGGAATCGACCTCCGGCGACGGCGATGGCGGCAATGGCGGCAACGATAACGGCAACGACGACAAGGGAAAGGAGTGAGATCGCCGATGAGGAACACGAGGAACATGATGACACGCTTCGGCCGCACCGCCACGAAGGCGCTTGCGATCGCGCTCTCTGCGGGACTGCTGGTCTCGCTTGCCGCCTGCGAGGGGCAGGTGCCGAAGGTCGCCTCGCCCGACTCGTCCACCCACGCGCCCGACCTGACCGTCAAGCAGGAGGAGCGGATTCGCACCAAGATCCTCGACACGCTCGCCGCCTCCGACAAGGCGGTGAGCGCCGACGGACTGGCCGCACGCGTCACCGGACCGGAGCTGGAGATCCGCACCAGCCAGCTCGCCGTCGCCAAGGCCACCGGATCGCTCGACAAGCTCGCCACCATCCCGCGCGGCATGACGCAGACCGTCATCCCGACCGACGACGGCTGGCCGCGCACCGTGTACACGATCACCACCACCACCGAAGACCAGCAGTCCAAGCGACTGCTCGTCTTCACTCAGGACTCCCCGCGCCAGAACTACAAGCTGTGGGGACTCGCCCGACTCTTCCAGGGCGCCGAACTGCCGAAGTTCGAAGTCCCCAAACTCGGCACCGAAATGGGCACCGCGAACGACGCCAAGCTCGTCGCCACCCCGGCCAAGGCGGTCGAGATGTACGCGGACCTGCTCAACAAGGATGCGCAGAGCGAATACAACGCCAAGTTCAAGGACGACCTGCTGCGCCAGGAGCTGCGCACGCTCGACCAGACCGTCCAGCAGGGTATGGAGGCGAACAAGGGCACGCAGCAGCAGACGTTCACCGTGCCCAAGGACCAGCTCAAGGTCATGCGCTCCACCGACGGCGGCGACCTCGTCGTCGCACGCATCGACTCGGTCTGGACGCGCCAGGCCGGAGAGGGACGCGAATCGCTGCCCGCCAACAACAACGAGAAGGCGCTGTTCGGCAACGGCAAGGCCACCAGCACGATGAAGGTCACCTACGTGAACGTGATCGCGCTGTACATCCCGCCGGCGGGCGGCTCCGGAGACGCGGCCAAGATCACCGCGGTCGGAGCCGAACGCTACGCCGTCAAGGTCGAAGCGCTGTAGCGCGCTTTTCTGCTTTTCGTGGTCGGCCGGAGGGGGCCGTGATCCACGTCGCTGGACACACTCAAGGGTCCGACTTGCGTCGGATTTCGCAGCTGAGCTGCTCACTTCGCCTATGGACAGGCCACTGGACTGTCCATTTCACGGCTCAGCAGCCAAGCCTACGGTCCAGCAACGTGGATCACGGCCCCCTCCTCGTTTGCGTGCAGACGTGCGTTTCGTACGGAACTTGGCGTGGGGTGGAATCCGCGTTGATCGACCGTAGGCTTGGCCGAACGGCCTTGAGTGTGTCGAGCAACGCGGATTCCACCCCACGCCCCACAGGCACATGTCCGCAGACAAGGCAAACGTACGTGCGTTTCGTGGTCGGCGATATTGGTGCGGAAGTTTCGCTGCGTCACTAAGATGAGTGACGGCGTTATTGAGATTTCGTAAGTCACAGTGGAGGCGTGGTATGGCTGATCAGCCGAAGTTCAATCCCGGGGTTTCTCTGGCGGGGGCCGTCGATCTGGAGGCTCTGGCGCATCAGGTGAAGGCGGAGCCCGGTCAGGCCGGCGGTGCGCCCGCGGCCGGCGGCTACGTCATCGACACCACCGAGAACACGTTCCAGGCGATGGTGCAGACCTCCGCCACGTTCCCGATCCTGCTGTTCCTGTGGGTGCCGACCGACGATCGCCTCTTCCCGATGGCCCGCGCGCTCGCCGATGCGGTCAACGCGCTCAAGGGTCAGGTGCAGATGTCTCGTATCGACATCGCCTCCTATCCCTCGATCGCGCAGGCGCTGCAGGTGCAGGGCGCTCCTGCGCTGTTCGCGCTGATCGCCGGCCGTCCGATGCCGCTGCTGCAGGGCGTCGCCACCGATGACGAACTGGCCCAGATCAAGGATCAGGTGCTGCCGAAGATCGTCGCGATGGCGCAGCAGTCCGGCGTGACCGGCACCGCGCCGTATTCGGGCGATCCGTCCGCCGACGGCGCCGATGGGGCGGCTGCGGGCGATGGCTCCGCTGCGGGCGCCGGCTCGAACGTCGTGCCGCCGGAGCATCAGGAGGCGTATCAGCTGGCCCAGGCCGGCGACTACGCGGGTGCCGCCGCGGCCTACGCGCAGGTGCTGGAATCCGATCCGGGCGATGTGGTCGCCGCCCGTGAACGCGCCAAGGCGCTGCTGCTGGCCCGCTCCGCCAACGCGGATGTGCGTGAGGTGCGTGCCGCCGCGGCCGCCTCTCCGGATGATGTCGAGGCGCAGCTCGCCGTGGCCGACGTGGACATGATCGGCGGTCAGATCCAGGACGCCTTCGACCGTCTGCTCGACTTCGTGGCCTCCGGCCACAAGGCCGACATCGAGCCGGTGCGCAAGCGTCTGCTCGAGTACTTCGCGATCCCCGATGCGGCCGATGCGCGTCTTCGCGCCGCCCGCCGCCGCCTCGCCACCCTCATGTACTAGATCTCGTCCCTGATGGCCCCGGGTGGCCCCTCTGACGAGGAGCTGTCGGCGAAGTACTACTCCATCCTTCGGTTCGTCCCGAAATACGGCTGGAAATGCGGTCCGTTGGCGGCGAGCTCCCGTTCGAACTCGTCCCGCCACTGGCTGAACGGCCTTCCGGCCAGTCCGTCGTTGTTGAATCTCGGCTGGTCGGTGATCTCGGTGATGCAGAACCTCGGGATCGTCAGGTTCGTGACCGGGGTGGCGCGTTCCGCCTCGGCCACGACCAGCGGCGCGTTCGTTCCTCCGAACACGTCGACGCTCCAGCCGTCCTCCGCGATCCACACCGAATAGCGGTTCTTGATGATGAGCGCGCCGCCGCGCTGCACCAGTTCCGTGGCGATGCGGGTGTCGATCGCATGCTCCATCTCGTAGCGGGTTCCGCCCACGGAGGGGCCCTTGACCGTCACGTAGGCCGACGAGAAGTGGTCGCGGTAGCGGTCGAGTATCTCTATGGGGTCGAGGTCCGGGGTCATCTCGACGCGAATGTCGTGCGATTTGAGCCTGACGCGCAGCGCGTAGTTGTCGGCGTGCACGTAATAGCTTTGCAGGATCAGCGTGGGGGTGTCGCCGTCGTCATATTCGGCGGGCATCTCGCGGCAGAAGAACCGGCGCTCGTACTCGAAATCGTTCACAGGCTCGGACATACCTCAAGTGTAGCGTCAGACGTCCTGACGGCAGAGACGAACGGGCGGTTCGAGTGGCTTTGTCGAGCTTTTCCACGAGCTTTCTGCGTTGCAAGGGGTACTTTTCGTGGTTTGCGGACATCTATCTCGCTTATGAGGGGCACTTGGTGCAAGTACAAACGCCCCGAAACGGCTTGGTTGCCATGAAGCTCAGCCGTTTTCATGCCCTATTACTTCAGACAGGTACCCCTCGTAAGCGAGATAGATGTCCGCAACGGGCGAAATGTACCCCATGTAACGCAGAAAGGTCCGAAGTGAGGTGCGCCGGGCGCGCAAGTGGTGTACAGTAGGGGAGTTGCGTTGTGCGAGGCGTATGTTTCGTGCGGTGCATGGGTCCGTAGCTCAGTGGATAGAGCGTCTGTCTCCGGAACAGAAGGTTCCGGTAGCACTTCCGCTGGGATGGGAGCTCAGCCCTACTCTCGCTTAGAGAGTGGGATAACTGAAGATTAGGCAAAAATCCCGCCAGACACGATTAGACACGATGGCGGAATTACCTCGGACTCCCGGGGTCGTCTGCCTCTCAACCGTGAGGTTGGTGAAGGTGGAATCTCGGGTGGATGTGGTGGTATAATTTGCGCGCTTGGGTTCGTAGCTCAGCTGGATAGAGCGTTCGCCTCCGGAGCGAAAGGTCGAGAGTTCGAATCTCTTCGAGCCCACAAGTAAGCCCGCTTCCCAATTTGGGAGGCGGGCTCTTTCTTATTTCAATCCATCGGGCTCTTTCTTATTTCAATCCATATTTGGCACGCTGTTTGAGCAGAGGAATGATTGCGCTGAGAGGTATACGTCCATCCTCATTTGGATGAATGTGACCCCGTTGGATCCATGAGCGGATAGTGCTTGCCGGAATCCGTATTCCCGCTCTGGCGCATTCATTACTCAGTTCGGTCGGAGTGCCCTCCATCGTGGAGACGGATAGCTTGGCGAGTAGTCGGTCGGCCACCATACGTCGGTGGACGTGGGCTTCGCATTGCACGCAATCGCCGTAGTCGGCATCAGGCTCGCCCCATACCACGCCGCCGCACTCCGGGCATACGCCGAACGCCACTTGCGGTTCTGGCGGCTCCAGCATGGCGAGCATCCGGTTGTTGACGTCGGAGAATTCAGCGAGCCATGCGCCGGCATCTGCGCTATGGAACAGTCGTTCGATGCGTTCGAGCACTGCATGACACATTGCCGGTACGGTTGTCTTTTCGTCCGAGGCATGTTTCCACCCCACGGCCATGGCCGCTAATCGCATCTGTCGCTCAGCTTCGCAGCACAATTCCCATGCGCCGGTTCTGATCGGCAAAGAGGATTCGGATGCCTGTGCACGGACACCGCCTTCCATGTGAACGGAGGCTTGCTTCGTCGCAACGAGCAACAACGCCGTATACCCGTTGCCAATGTCTCGAACCGTTGTCACCATAAGCTTTTCGCATTCAGCGCAGAGGTGGTGAGCTTCAACGGCACGGTTGCCATCAAGCCGCGAACAGTGTCCTCTCATAACGATCATTCCTTCTCTCGCATGACGTCGTGCGGATCTGAGGCATGCGCTCGCAATCGTTCCACCGAATTGGTCTCGTATCCACACGAACAGTAGTAATGGAAGCCTCGGGCCGAGTATTCGGTGATTGTCAGATGTTCAGCCGATGAAGCGTTCATCGTCGGGCCTTTCATTCATGTAGCGAATATGCTCCTGCATCGCTATCAGCGAGCGGTAGTCACGGCCGCATGAGCAGATCAGGATCTTTCCGTGCTTGGCTGTGGCGGTCAGGCGATGCTTCATTGCGTTGCTCGGATTGGGGCCGTCTAGGAATGACAACACGTCGGACATAAGTCGTTCAACCTCCAGGTGATGGGCGAAGATCTCTTTGTTTCTGGTCTCGTATCCGCATGAGCACACGCGGTAGTAGCCTGCGGCGGTGCCGAAGCCCGCCATATTGCTGGGGTATTGCGTGGCACGTAGCACTGCGGGAACAAGTCGTGCCAGTCTGTGCGTCTTACGCTTCAGCTTTGGCGGTGAGTGCCGTTGCAGTCGGGGCTTGCCCTTGGTCATGCCCATGATGGATTCCTCCATATCCGCTCAAATTCTTTGGTTTCCTCTTCTGTGAATGCGATGTCGGCGCCCCATGGCCGTTCCCTTGGGCGGCGCGGCAGTCGGAACGGCTTATTGCTCACCGGTGTTGTGTGGCAAACATGTTCTGCGAGATACCATCCGTCGGTTTGGATTCCTCTCGCTCCGCATACGTCCTGAAGGTGAAACAATCCGCTGTTGCCGATCAGGACGATGCGAGTCAGACGTCGTTCGAGCAACAATGCGGTGGTTACGTCCCGCCCGGACATCAGGATGCCCGGATCGTAGACTTCTTCGACGTTGCCTCCCGTGTAGACTGCCGTCCATTCACGGCACCTTCCGCATCTGCGTGGCACCAGATGAGCGGTATTGCATGTGGCAGGGCACAGGATCCTCAGCCATGGTGGTTTCCTTTGACTCATGTCGCACCTCCTGTGGCCCGGATGATTGATTTCCAGATGGTTGACAGCTCTCCATCCGTCAGACCGCTTGCTCGGCCGCGCTCGTACAGGTCATGCTCGATAGCAGTCCTGTTCTCCGGATGATTACTCAGTCGTCCGTAGGCCCAAGCGTGAAGGTCGTTGTTCCGAGACCCCTCCGCAATAGGTGTCATGTCAGGCCGGCCGTTGGCTGGCTTGCCGATCGATATCGGACGTTCCATGACCTCGCTAAGTGACGGGATCCTTTGCGAACGGGCGCTCGCCACCTGTTGTGGCGCAATGCCGGTCGTGTAGTTGTGCGATTCCAGCCAGGAAACCATCCTTGGTGACATGACGGGCGGATTGCCATCCGGTACGTCAAGTAGCAGATAATTGCCATTGCCGATATGGCTTCCTGCGCCGACAACATACCCCTTGCCTTCGCATCGGATGTCAACAGGTACGCCGTCTTCGTGCACGGAGTTCTTCAGCAATCCACGCAGTGAATCGGGAATCAGGTAGTAGGCGTGTGCCGAGGCTATACCATTCGCCCGTCCGGTAGGCGTGCCGACCAGATAGGTCTTCGGGAAATCAGGAGAGCCATATACTCCGATTTCCCGGTTGAACACATCCCACCCGGTCGGCGCATCCTTCAATACCTCACCGGTAAGCGGATCCTTAGCCACGTCCAAGTCGATGATTGCCATGCCTGCAGCCGGAACTACTGCATAAGCCGAAGCGCTGGAAGGAGGACGTCGCCCGACGGGTAAAGTCCTGTTCTTTGCCCAATCAAACGACTTCTTACCTTCGCTGACCGTGCCGAACGTGACGGGGAATCCGTAATCGTCCGGCGTGGGAACCGGGTTATCCTCGCGTGGCGAGGGAAGAGCGGGTACTGGCGTCGATTCGGCTTCTGCGAGCGCATCTTGAATACTTGCGGCGCTTTCCTTGCGGAATGGGGCGAACGTGCGTTCATCCTTGACTACGAGTACGCGAACGACCTTGCCATCGATCTTCTTGCATTTGGACAGCAGCCCTAGCTTTGAGACGGTGTTCATATGGCCTGAACGGGATTCCTTATAAGGGTTGTCCTGACTGACCGCATAGCCGTTGGAGACGATCTGATCGACGATCCACTGCTGTGCATCGTCAAGGCTCTCCGCCGAACCAATGGAAACATCGTTCCAAGGCTTGTCGCCTCTGACTTCCCACAACCTGCATGAGGCCATGAGGAACGGTATCGCGCCATAGCGGTCACGGAACGACAGAAGCTCTTTAAACTCCTTCTCTTTCCGCCCGTCACGCATCCGCACGAACACTCGACGGCGATTCAATGCTTCGGTGGATTGGAGGATTACCGGGTTGTTGGAGGCTATTGCCAGTGTCGCCCGGTTGCGGAAGCTGATACCGTTCTCACGTATACGCCGGCCGACCAGCATGTCGCCCGTGCTGATCTTCTTGAGCAACGTGGTCTGTTCCACGCTGATGGTGTCGGCATCCTCGTCAAATACCCAGAGGCGTCCAATGAGCTTCAGGGTCTCCTGCTCGTTGGAGAACGGGTTGCCCCCGCCTCTGCTCAGTAATGCCGTAGCATTTACCGGGGTGGCCAGACGGGGGAACGACTTGCGCAGAGAGCCGAGCAAAATGCCTTTACCGTTGCCGCCTCCGCCGTAGATCACCCAAAACAGATGAAGATACGGTTGCAACAGTGGAGCCGCGAACAGGCGTCCCAGATTCTCGGCGCTGTGGTCATCCTCCGTCACGAAGCGAAGCAGTCGCCCCGCCTGCGCCACCAGTTCGTCGTCATATGGTGCGTCCAGCGTCACCTCATATGAGTTAGCAAACAGTGGGTCGTCGGATTCGATGCGTCGTACGTGCCCATCCACACGGTAAAAGGCGACGTTCGAGAACTTCACTCCACGCAATATGCGGCGAGGAAGCTTGCGGCACTCGACCTTCATCTGAAGATTCCAGGCCAGATACACGTTCTTCTGACCAGTGATGTGGTATTCCTCTTCGATGTCCGCGATGGAGTGCCATGAGCTGAGTAGCCTGTTCTCGCCGCTTTCATCCACGTCGCGTACGTACAGGGTCTCGTTATCCTCACCGATCAGCATGCTGCCGATGCGGTAGTCCCACAGCGCCTTCGCATAACCGTCGTCGAAGAACTTTGCATTGTTCGTTGTCCTAGGAACGCACACGCTCCTACCCAGACGGTCATAGAACGCATGGCCGTATCCGAATGTGGGATCGGCAAGGCGCATGCCTACAAGCACCTGTTGCACATTGTCCGGTCCGTTGGGCACGACCGAGCACTGGTGGCGGTATGGCACCTCCACCGGATCCGCCATGATCTTGGTCAACTCGTCCATGTCTTCTCATCCTTTGTTGGTTCGCATGCTTCGTGGTGCCCGCCGTCGTCTCGCACAACGGTGCCGGCGTGGATACCGTCCGGGCTATCCGGACTAGAACTCGGGATCGTCGCCGGACTCGACAGGAACGTATTGCTGAAGTACCTGTGCGATCTGAGCGACTGGGATGTTCAGCATGCCGGCGATCTGCTCGGCTGTGTTGCCGGCGGCCGCCAACGCCTGAATTTGCTGTACGTTCAGTTGCGGTTGAATGTTTGGTTGTACGTAACCGTTTTGGGGATAAACTCCCGTCGGGGAGGCCTGCGGCTGCTGGAACGTAGGCTGTTGCACTACCGGTCGTTGCGCCGGATGAGTTGCCGGTGTAGCGGTCTGCTGGGGCGTGGCGTTCATGGCTTGGGCGACCTGTGTCTGGTTGGGTACGATCTCGTAGCTGTAGAGTTTGGGCGGGTTCCAGCCGCGCTTTTTGGCTTCGCCGTTGGCGGTGTAGGTGGCGGTGAACCCGTCGCCGACGTGCGGGAAGTCGCGGCCGACGATGCGTGATGCCTGACGAAGCGTGCCGAGGTTCTTGCCTTTGACGTAGACGGCGCGCACGCCGTCGTCGCCGGGGATGGTGTTGTCGCGCAGGTTGGTGGCGACGTGGATGACGACCTGCATCATGGGCTGGCCGTTGTCGAACCATTTCGGTTCCTGCGTGTCCATGTCCCTTTGCTGTTGCGCCTCGATGCTTTCGACGGTGCCGGTCACGGATGTGCCGATGGGATCCTCACGTTGGAAGAACGACGGGGTGCCGCCGGCCATGACCTGCGCGAGCGTGGGCAGGGTGACTGTCTGCGGGGTGTTGGCGTTGGTCTGGTTGGGTTGTGCGAACATGGTGCTGCTCCTTGGTGTTATTTGGTTGACTGTTGACTGGTGGATTGCTGGTTGGGTTGGTAAGTGGGTTGCAGCAGCGGGATGAGCCGTTGCCATGTGTCGGGCACCTGCACGGTGTCGGGCTTGCGCAGTTCGGGGATCGTACGGTTCTGATCGTCTGGCCATGAGCCGCAGTCGAAGCAGTGCGTGGCCGATGCCGGCAGGAGCCGGATCCATGCGTCGCGCATGTCGGGTCCGTCCGTCTGTTCGATCAAGTCCAGGAACGTGACCAGAAGCTGGGCGCGTGCCAGCGCCCACAGGCCGGGCCGCTCGTCGAAGCGCATCTCCACGGGCAGGGCGTCGTTGAGGCTGATGCCGTTGCGCGGCAGGAAGAAGATGCAGTTGCGTTCCACCTGTTCGCCCGCGTTCCTCAATCCGATGCCGTAGAGGCTGGCCTGCACCATGTAGGTCTGGGAGGGGCCGTGTGCCTTCACGTCCTTGAGGGTGGTCGCGCCCACGATCTTCCAGTCCACCGTGCTGGCCGATCTCCGGTCGTACAGGTCGATGGATCCTTTGACCTCGTAGCCGTCCGTGATGCCGTGGAGCGAGCCGACCGTGACCCGCATCTCCGTCTCGTACGGGCGGTTCCTCACGTTATCGTCGAAGCCCTGCGGGTTCAGGTCGGAGAACATGCGCTCGAAATGCTCGTGCACGCATGTGCCGACGAACGGTAGCCATGCCACGCCCTTGCGTTTCGGCCATCCAACCAGCTTCGCGGCTAGGCAATGCAGACAGTCTGTTCCCAGCTCGCTGGGACCGATGGCCTTCTGCCGTTTGCGTGGCGCGTTCGCGATGCTCGACTCGATGATCTCCCGGATCTGCGGCCACAGTGTCGGTTCCACGCGAAGCTCCTCATACGGCGAGGCCTGCGGTTCAATAGCCGACGTTAGCGGCATCGTTACTGCCGGACTCGTATCGGTGGCGGTGGCGAGCACTGCCATCACGTCGGCGGCGCTCATTTGACCACCACCGAAGCCTTGTCGCGGCGCATCAGGTCGGCGAGCGCGTCTTCGCCCAATGCGCGGCGGGCGGCCGACACGTCCGGCGCGACCTTGTACAGCTTCGGGTTGTTGGCCGCCGGGTAGGTCTGCGCGAACCGTTTCGCGTCCAGCCGCTGGCTTCCGGCCTTGACCTGCACCTTCAGATCGCCAGCCTCGTACGAGCCGACGGGCCAGTTCTCAAGGATCTGCGCCTTGAGCCGGTCGATTTCGTCCTGCGCGCGCTTGATGTCCACCTGAAGGGACGCGATGCGCGCGGCCTGAGCCTGCAACGTCTCCCACTTCGCCTCGCCGTCAGGGTTGCCGGCGGTCGTCGCGTTATCGTTCATGGTCGTTTCCTTTCCTCGACTTTGATGGGAATCACCCCGACCGTGTGGCCGGGCTTGTCCTTGCCGTGCCGGCGTCCCGTCTCATAGGCGGCGTCCGCGCTCGCCGGCTTGGAGAGCACGCCGCATGTGCGGCATCGCGGCAGGTATCTGCGGATCAGCATGTCGCCGCCTCCGCGTCTGGGCCGAGCGGGAGCCCGTCATTAAGCATGAGCGCGAACGATTCCAGGGTCATAAGTACGAGCTGTCTGGCCTGACCGTCTCGGGAGTCGATGCCGATGCCGGGACGCTTCTGGACGACCACGCCGATCAGCGCGTCGTCATTGCCCCGCTCGATCTCCGCTTCCCGCAGGTGTTGGGAGACGTTCATCTGGGCAGTGTTCTTGCATTCCACGACCACCCGGTGGTCAAGGAAGCGTACGCCTGCGATGTCTCCGCGATCCTTGGCCCCGTTAAGATGCCGGCGTTCGATCCGATCGTCATCCAGCGCCCAACGCAGGTAGTCCACCGTCCGCGACTCCATCGCCGCTCCCGCACGCCGAGCCGTCTTCAGACTTCTGGGCATGAGTTGGTCACCTCGCTGGTGGATTGATAGACGTGATCTCGGAAATAGGCGATCAGTGTCTCTCTCGGGTAGAGGACGGTGCGGCCGACCTTGACGAACTTGGGGCCGATACCCGTTGATCGCCAGTAGGCCAATGTGCCTTCAGCTATGCCGATGCCGGCCACATCTTTGGTGGTGTTCATGGGCTTGAGCGTGTCCCTCAATGAGTGGAACAGTTCGGGGTCTTCTGTTTGCGCCTGCATGTTTTCACCTAGAAGCTCACAGGAGTGCTCTTGTCATGCTCCTGCACTGTGTAAGAGCATGCGGACTGGTTGCCGGAGACATTCAGTAGCCTGGCACCGGTGGTCACGAGTACATCGCCGTACAGGCTGAGTGCCATGCCGACGAAGCCGACCTCCAGCTCGTGCGCGCGGATGTTCCCCTTGATGGATCCCATGCCGGGGGCAAGCGTGATCGAGCCGAACGAACGCGGTTTCCCGCCGATACGGCGTGCGGTGACTTCCACCACATACGGTCGGCAGTCGCCCGAAGCGGCATTGAGCAACGGCAGGAACCGGCTGATCGCGGCTCGCTTCCTTTTGATGGTCTCTTCTCCGAGAATCGGATCGTCCTTCATTCCTTCTTCCTTTCCTTGGTGGCTTATTTGCCGGGGTGCTTGGGCAGAAGACGCAGATGCGACTTGGGTGGGACGAATTCCGCCGGGTCGCGTCCGGTGATCAGGCAGATCGCGTAGATCTCGGGGAACGAGAACGGGGATCGCCCGTGCCGCTTCGCGCTGAACGTGCTGTACGGCATGCGCATGCGGCGTGCCATGTCCGAGTACTTGTAGCCGTCTTCCTTCAACAACCGGGACACCGTTGCCCCGATCCATCTGTCCGCCATGGACTGTTTGTTGGTCATGTGGCTAATGCTATTTGCTTTCCAGCGAACCTGCAACCCAAAAATGACTTGATATGACTAATTGCGTTAGCAGAAATACATGCTATAGTGGTGGCATGGCTAATGAAATCGACACTAGAGCGCAACTGTTCGCCAAGTACCTCGGAGCCGAGCTCAAAGGCGCCATCCGCTCCCGCGGCTTCTCGCAGGCGCAGGTCGCCGACCAGCTCGGACATGCCAGGTCGTCCATGGCGAACTGGCTGAACGCCAAACCCTCCATCCCCATGGAGGTCGCCGAGAAGGTCTGTCTGTGCATCGGCGTCGAACTCAGGGTCATCGTGTCCCGCGCGCACGAACGCGTCAACGACGAGATGGGAGTATACGAGACCGAATTCAGAAACAAGCAACGCTCCACGTTGGAGCAACTGACCCGCATCGCCCTGCTTAACCAGCAGCAACAACAGCAGTACGGGTACACCACCGCCGCCTACCGTGACGGCGACAAATACAGAGAGATGGAAACACCGACAGACTGACCAGAAGTGAAGGGTACAGCTTGAAGAACACCTACAGCGATCTGCTACTGGTGGCCCGCAACATGGGCCTGCAAGTGGTGGAGGGAACAATCAACGACGACCACCTAGGGCGCTACGACCACCTGAAGCATCGCATCACCATCGACGGGAGGCTGAACGACAACCAGAAACGAGTCGCACTGCTACACGAGATCATCCACGCGGAGCATTTCAATGCCGGAATGAACCTGTGGATGACCGCCAGGAACGAAGAGAATCTGACCATCAAGGAGACAGCCGAGCGCATCGTGGATCTCCGGGATTACGCACAGGCCGAGCAGGTCTACGGACCCGACCCCTGCATGATCGCCAACGAACTCTGCGTGACAAGAGCCGTCATCGTAGAGGTCCAGCGAATCCTCGAAGCCAATCCATGGAAATGCCGCCTCGTACCCCACTACTGACACCAAATGAAAGGAGATGAGCAACGATGGCACGTGTAATCATCGATGATCGTTGGCTTCGCACTGCCGACGATGACACTGCGCCGAGTAGCGCCGCGAAGCGTTCTCTCGCCAACGCCAAAGATCCTTTTAAAGCTCACGTGCCGGAAAAATGGCGCACCAGTATCTACGGCAAGGGCAAGCGCTGGCGAGTCCGTTGGTATGTTGCCGGCGATGATGGTAAGACCCAGCAGAAGAGCAGGCACTTTGACAAGCTCTCCGATGCGGAGAGTTTCAAGGCCGCAATGGAGGATGACATCCGTGCTGGACGTTATCGGGATCCGAACGCTGGGCACAAGGCATTTCGTGTGGTAGCCGAGGAATGGCTGAAATCCAAACTTGATGTCAAAGAGGCCACTCTCGGACGGTACTCCCGAGATATGCGAGTGTATGTTTACCCGCGGTGGGGCGACGTCCTGCTCTCTGGCATTACGGCCAAGGATGTGCAAAGCTGGGTCAACGACCTTACCACCGGCGATTACAAGGCGGAACTTCCCGTGGACAAGAATGGTGTCATGCGCAAGCCGAAGCCTTTATCGCCTTCCAGCATCAAGAACATCGTTCGTGTGGCTATGTACAGCGTTCTGGATTACGCGGTCAAGCAGGACTATCTCGTCGAAAATGTCATTGACAAGGTAACCACGCCGAAAATCGTCACGCAGGATGACAAAGTGTTTTTGACCATTGCCGAGGTCGAGCAACTCGCTACACAGGCCGGAAGATACGGAAAGCATGCCAAAACTGTCAATGGCGTCTTAACATGGCCCGACGATACGACGAATACGCATGCACTGCTCGTAAGGTTCCTTGCATACACCGGCGTACGTATAGGCGAAGCTTTGGCGTTGACGGTCAGAGATCTCGATTTGGATCGGTGCCGAGCAAGAATCCGCAGAACTTGGACTGATGATAAAAATGGCAATGTCACATTGGGGCCACCTAAGAACGGCACTCCGCGAACCATTGCCATGCCTACATTTCTGTGCCATGCACTGCGGCAATACATATCTGGTCTTTCGGAGAATGATTACGTGTTCCGTGGCAAGCAGGGTGGGCCTCTCTATGTGAGGACATGGCGCACTCGTGTTTTCAACCGTGCCGTGAAGAACGCTGGTATGGAAGGTAACGGTATTACGCCTCATTCGTTGCGTCACACCTATGCATCGATAGCAATCGCGAATGGAGCTGATGTCAAGACGTTGCAAAAGCAACTCGGTCACGCTACTGCCGCAATGACGCTGGACGTTTATGCCGCCCTTTGGCCAGAACGTCTCGGAGATGTCGCGGATGCTGTAGGGGCCGCCCGAGATAGAGCACTTGCTCCAGCAGATGGTTCCAATACGCAGGAGCCGATACCTCTGGAGCAAGCCGCATGATTGATGAAATGGCCCGCCATTGTGCGGGTCATTTTCATTGATTCGGCGACGGTCGTTGATAGGCAGGGGTAACAAAGTAGCAAGAAACGCTGTCCTTTCCGACAACATATAGCCCGCAAATGTACACCGAGACCTGTTATCTCTGTTACCCAGTTACTTGAATCGGAGAAAAGCGCAGGATTACTTATCGTCTAGGATTCTGGGTCCCGATAACACGATCACGCTGAACACAGTTACCGCTGTTATCGTCTAGGCCGTCTCTTGCCGAGTTGCGGGAAAACCGCAACGCGCCGAAAATGGTATTGTTGCCGTTTACTCGATCACATGAGAGGCAACAGAAGACTTGAGGCCACAATGGTCTCCATCCAACCCCCACGGCTTTCCTCCTTTCTCCGTGGGGGTTCATCTTGTACATCACCTCTATCGGGAGACCCTATGGCCAAGCCACGAGGCAACCCACGGTACGCCAACGGCGCTCGCAGACGGGCCGTGCGCAGACGGGTGTTGGCCGCCTACGACACGTGCCATATCTGCGGTAAGCCCGTTGACAAGACATTGCCCGCGCGGGATCCGTGGAGTGCGGAAGTGGACGAGCTGTTGCCGGTGTCGAAGGGCGGAAGTCCGTACGAGTTCGCAAACTGCAAGTTGTCGCATCGCGCGTGCAACGAGCTGAGAAGCAACAAGAGCATCGAATGGGCACGACAAGCCGTCCGAGGAGAAGCCGACGTCAGAGCGACTTCGGTCCCGTTCCGCACCTCGACTTGGTGAGACACTGCTCGGTACTGTGGGGAGGGTATCCTACCGGCCGGCTCCGGGCGCACCCCTGTGTCATAGCGCCGCTCTCTCCCCGATTTTTTCCAAACAGACCTATCGCATATGCTTGAACCGTCTGCTTCTCTACTCGCCCCTATAGGAGCTTGGTGTGAGAAGCAACAGCGGGGACTCCACGTGACCAGCTTTCAAGACTGGAACATAAATCGAGGGGTATCCCCGCTTTTTCTATGCCGTTCGGAGGCCACTCATGGACGAGTACCTGACCCTGTTGCGTCGCACGTTGAAGCGGCTTGAGCAGGCGGTGTTTGATCTGGATACGCCGCCGCGTGATCTGGCGGCGTTGTCGCGCCGGTTGCTTGAGGTGAGTCGGGAGATCGAGCGGTTGGAGGGCAAGGACGGTGCTTCGGGCCCGTCGGTTGCGGTGGAGGTCGAGGATGACGGGTTCGACGAGGAGGCTGTCTGACGTAGCCCGGCACGTGGTGCTGCCGAAGGGCATCGTTTCGACGGGCTGGCCGCGGGTGAAGGCGCAGGCGCGCATGTGTGGCATCGAGTATGACGATTGGCAGGATGGGCTTGGCCGGTGCATGCTGGGCAAGACGGCGGATGGCCTGTATGCGGCGGGCATCGGCGGCGTGGTCATCTCGATCTGTCGTCAGGTGGGTAAGACGTTCACGATCGGCACGATGATCGTGATGCTGTGCATCCTGAGCGAATATCCGCTCAAGGTCCTGTGGACGGCGCATCGCAGCCGCACGTCGGATGAGACGTTCAAGTTCATGTGCTCGCTGGTCAGGAAGCCGGCGATCGCCCGGTACGTGGATGGCGAGCCGAGGCGGGCGAATGGACAGCAGGAGATCGCGTTCACGAACGGCAGTCGCATCCTGTTCGGTGCGCGTGAGAACGGGTTCGGTCGTGGTTTCGACAACGTGGACGTCGAGGTGTTCGACGAGGCGCAGATATTGGGCGAGCGGGCGTTGGACGACATGATCCCCGCCACGAACGCGGCCCGGAACCCCTTGATCATCTACATGGGGACGCCGCCCAAGCCAAGCGACCCCAGTGAGGTCTTCAGCAATCGCCGCCATGATGCGTTGTATGGCGAGAGCGACGACACGTTGTATGTGGAATTCAGCGCCGACCGTGACGCGGATCCCGAGGACCGCTCCCAGTGGCGGAAGGCGAATCCCTCGTATCCGTCGCGTACGTCGGAGTCGGCGATCCTGCGCATGAGGAAGAACCTCGGCGAGGACAGTTTCCGGCGCGAGGGCTTGGGCGTGTGGGACGAGACCAACACGGTGAGCGTCATCGACCCCGAACTGTGGAAGAACGGCGAGGTCACAGAACGTCAAGATGGCGGTGTGGTGTCGTTCGGTTTGGACATGCCGCCCGACCGCAGCGCATTGGCGATCGGCGCGTGCATGAAGTATGCGGACGGTTCGGCCCACGTGGAGTTGGCGGAGTACCGGGACACGCATCGCGATGGCGTGGCGTGGGCGGCGGATTGGATCAAGGCGCGCTGGTCGCGTACGGCGTGTGTGGCGATCGATGCGCAGTCGCCGGCCATGGTGCTGTTGCCGGAGTTGAAGGCGCGGCGTGTGCCGGTGAAGGTCGTGACCGCCAACGAGATGGGTCAGGCGTGCGGGCGCATGCTCGACCTGATCCAGGCCGGCATGCTGCGTCATCTGCCCGACGCGGATCAGCCGCAGTTGGCGAAGGCGGTGGCGAACGTGACCACGCGGCCGATCGGCAGGAGCGGCGCGTTCGGGTGGAACAAGACGGGCAATGACATCGACATCAGTCCCTTGGTGGCCGTGACCGTCGCCGTGCAGGGCGCGTGGACGACGCGACGCCGGCCGGGACGCAGGCAGAAGGTAATGAGATAGCGAGGTGGCTTATGGCGGATGAGGGCATTTTCTCCAGCGCGTTGAAGCGCCCGCTCGACATCACCTCGTTCGGCGCCACCCGCATCGCCGGCGTCGCCGACGACGACATGCCCCTTATCAGGACGTTGATGAAGGTGTGGCGGCAGCGGTATCCGAGGAACCTGATCCGTACGGGCTATTACGGGGCGAAGGAGGGGTTCAAGGACTTCGGCATCAGTATTCCGGATCGTATCAAGGCGAACGTGAGCGCGTGCATCGGCTGGCCCGCCAAGGCGGTCCGCTCGTTGGCCGACCTGACCGTGTTCGACGGATGGACCTACCCCAACGGCGAGGACGTGTACGGGCTTGACGAGCTGACCGACATGAACGCCCTCCAGTTGGCGGTACCGCAGACCGTGGTCAGTGCGTATACGCATGGGTGCGCGTTCCTCACCCTCACCAGTGATCCCGACACGGGCGGTCTGCTGGTGACGCCGCGTTCGGCGGAATGGTCCGCCGCCCTCTGGGACGGTCGTCGCAACCGGCTGGCGGCGGCGTTGACGATCAACGACGCGACATCGAAGGGTCGTGTCACCGCGTTCAACGTGTTCCTTCCCGGCGTGGTCTATCAGGTCACCAGAGACGGTTATGGCGGTTGGACGGCGGAACGGTACGTGACCTTCTGGCCGGAGCCGACGGTGGTGCCGTTGGTCAGCGACCCGCAGTTGTCGAAGCCGTTGGGGGCTTCGCGGATCACGCGGCCGGTGATGGCGTTGACCGATATGGGCTTCCGGACATTGGTGCGTATGGAGGCCAGTGCGGAGTTCTACGCGGTGCCGAAGCTGTGGTTCCTCGGCATGGACGAGGACGCGTTCAGCACGGACACGTGGAGCTCGCTGGTGAGCTCGATCAATGCGATCAGCAAGGACGAGGACGGCGACAGCCCCAATCTGCAGCAGATCAGTCAGGCGTCGATGCAACCCCACTCGGACATGTTGAAGACGATCGCGCTGGTGGTCGCGTCGGACACGGATCTTCCCGTGGACTCGCTCGGCATCACCTTGGACAACCCCAGTTCGGCGGAGGCGATGGCCGCGGCCGAACGCAAGCTCACCCGCCGCGCCGACCGGCAGAACCGCCTCTTCGGCATGCAGCTGACCAGGCTGGCCCGCATGGCCGTATGCCTCAGGGACGGCCTCACGGAACCGCCGGACGAGCTGAAACAGGTGCGGCCCGTGTGGGCGCCGACTAGGGAGATCAGCGACGGGGCGCGGGCGGACGCGTACGTGAAGATCAGCCAGGTCAACCAATCCTACGCGACCAGCGAGGTCGGGCTGCGCCGTCTCGGCTTGGACGGCGACGAGATCCGCTCACTGCGTTCGCAACAGTCGCGCGACCGTGGACGGGACGCGCTGGACATGATCCTAAGGAGCGCCAATGCCGGTGACGACCAAGGATCTGAACCAGCTGAGGACGAGCCAACAGGAGGCGGTCAGGCTCGCGAGGCTTGACCTCGGCGAACTGTGGTGGGACATCGCCGGACTGCCGGCCGCCAAGCAGCGTGACATACTGCTTGACTTGGTGCCGGCGATCATCGGCAAGTACTCGGACATGTCCAGCACCGCCGCGGCCGACTGGTACGAGCACGTGTACGCGAAGCACTTCGACGACGCGTTCACCGCCGAGGTCGAGAACCCGAACAGGGACGAGGCCGTGAAGAAGCTCATCCGGTGGAAGGCCGGCGTCCTGTGGGACGACCCCGGCAAGGGGAAGAAGGCGAATCCGGACGAGCTGCTGCGCTACCTGAACAACCTCATGGACCGGGAGATCCGCAACCCCGGACGGCAGACCATCAGAAGCAACGCTAGACGCGACCCGCACAAGCCCCGATACGCGCGCGTGCCGAACGGCCGGCAGCCGTGCGCATTCTGCATCATGCTCGCGTCACGCGGCTACATCTACGCCAGCGAGGACACGGCCGACTTCGGCACGAGCTTCCACGGCGGCAACTGCCGGTGCGAGATCGTCCCCGAATGGGGCAAAGGCAGCAACCGGATCGAAGGCTACGACCCGAACGAATACCTCAGGATCTACGAGACCGCGCGCCGCGCATTGGAGACGGGCGTCATGCCCGCCGACCTCAAGGCCGGGCTCGCGAACATCACCCCATACCGGGAACCGAAACGCGGGCAAAGCGTGTACGGGCCGTACGACCCGAACAACGTGAACTCGCTCGCGTACCTCATGCGCCACATGCACCCCGACAAAGTGGGCCAAGGCCACAAGCTCCATGACCCCGGCAGGCGCAAGGGCGGGCCGGGCGAGAAGATCAGAGCGTTCAAGACCATGACGCCACGCACGTCCCTTAGGGAGATCGCGCACGACGAGGTGAACCCCCTATGGGACATGTGGGTGAAAAAGAAGCTCGACAACGGGTATCAGCCGAACTTCTCAAAGAACCCATGGGGCATCAACTGCCAGCGCGTCGTCCAAGCCGCCGAACTACGCCTCAGAGGCTACGACGTGCAGGCCGTCGGCAACCACAAGAAATCCTCGGACGGCTACTACTGGAACATCGCCGACATGTGGGTGGACAGGAACGGCAACCACCGCAAATTCACCCAGAAGGAAACGAACAACGCCACAATCCGGGCCATGCGCGAATACCCGCCCGGCAGCCGCTTCTTCGTCGCCGGCCCATGGAAGAACGGCAACGCCCACATCTGGAACGCCGAGATTATCCAGATGCCCAGCGGCTGGAAATCCGTACGCATGTACGACTTCCAGCCCGGCGACTACACGAAATACGGGTACAAGAACGGACGGAGCCCGGACTACTATCCCGACGACATCAAGGAAGGACAGCTCAGGTTCCTGCGCGTGGACGACATGGAACCCACCGACAGCCTTCTCGAAGGCGGCCGGCCGAGCTTCACCGACGCGCCCGCCTACGCCAAGCCATGGGTCGGCGATCCCGACACCGTGCGAAGCTGGAGCGAGTGGAAACTCCAACGAACCCACCGCGACGACCCCTCGTGGCGGCGGCATCAGGACGAGTACGACAAATGGGCCGAATCCACGCCACACAGTCAAGGAGGACAAGCATGAGCGATAAGGTCACCAGCTACCATCAGGCACGTCTCATCGTCGAGCAGATCGAGCACGGCATGCCCACGGACCCCGAGGGCGGCGAGGACGACGAATACTACGCCGTCCCTATGGCCTCTGACTTCGTTCAGGCCGATGATTGCGCGTGGTTCGTCAACAAGAAGACCGGTAAGGCCGAACGTCTGTTCAGCGCGCCATTCGCCCCCGCAGGCCCCGGCAATATGTACTACCGCGATTTCAAAGACGTACGGGATACCGAGGATGAATGATCAGCGACTGCGCCGACGAAGATACCGTTCGAGAAGCGGCCGGTATTCATCGCCGTCCTCGTGCATCAACACTCGATAAGCCTTAAGCAGCACGTCACAGGGGACATCGAGATCGTGTTCGAGGACATCGGCGATCAGCCAACTCAACGCGTAGTAGTACTCGCCGGTCTCGAATCCCGTATCCAAGCCCCATAGCAGCTCCTCGTCAAGCGCATCGCAATACGGCCTCAGTTCCCTGTATAGAGGCAAGGCCTCCTCGTCCGGTACATCATCCGCCATCTCAATCCTCTCTGATCAATGACCCCATTATGCCATCACGGATTCGTCCGTGGTGGCTTTTCTTATGCCCGATGACGGGCGGAAGGAGGCCGTATGGCCGAAGAAGACGACGCCCCGGACACCGGAGAACAGTCCGGTTCGCCGCCGGAGGAGATCGACTGGAAGGCCCGTTACGAGGCCGAGGCCGAACGGGCGAAGTCGTGGCGTGGCAAGGCCGAGGCGAACAAGAGCGCGGCGGACGAGCTGGCCGCGTTGAAGGAATCCCGTCTCACGGAGACGCAGAAGCTTCAGGCCCGCGCCGAACGGGCGGAGAGGGAGCTCAACGACCTGAAGACCGCCCAGCAGCGTCTCGCATGGCGTGACGAGGCAGCCAGGAAGACCGGCGTGCCGGTGGATCTGCTTCGCGGGGAAACGGCCGAGGAGATCAACGCGCACGCGCAGGCCATCAAGTCGTATCTGGCCGCGCAGGCGAAGCCGTCTGCGGCGAAGGTCGCGGATCCGGCCGGCACGCCGCAATCCCAGACGAATCCGAACGCGGGACTGCTCAGACAACTGTTCGGCACCAAGTAAACGTTCAACCCTTTAGAGGAAGGAATCTATGGTTTTGCAGACCAATCAGGTGACGCTGCCCACGTCCGTGAGTCTCGCGGTGGTGGGCAAGGCGCACGACACCAGCACGATCGCCACGTTGAGCCCGGCGGACAGGCTCGGGTTCATGGACGACAAGTACAACGTGTTCACCGGCAAGGCGCGCGCCGAGGTCGTGGCCGAGGGCGCGAAGAAAAGCGGCTACGAGCAGCCGATCACCCCGAAGGAAGGCAAGCGGTTCACGGTGCAGTGCACCACGCGCGTCTCCAAGCAGCTGCAGTGGGCGGACGAGGACAACCAGCTGCAGATCCTCGACGCGATCCAGGCCGATCAGGCCGCGGCGTTGGGCGAGGCGTTGGACTACGTGATCTACCACGCGGTCAACCCCGCGTCCGGCGACAAACTCGCCGGCTACGAGGCGCTGTCCGCCACGGGCGTGCAGGTGACCGCCACCGACGACCAGCTCGCCAACCTCGACTTGCTCACCGACAGGCTGCTGCGCGCGAACATCACCGGCGTCGCACTGTCCCGCACATTGGCGAACGAGCTTCGCAAGCTGCGCGTGTCCAACACGGGTGGACGACTGTTCCCGGAGATCCCGTTGAGCCTGAACACGGGAACCTTGGACGGGATCAAGGCCAGCACGAGCGTGACCGTCGAGGGCGAGTACGCCACGGACGCGACGAACGTGCTCGCGTTCATGGGTGACTTCAGCACGATCAAATGGCGTCTGGTGCGTCCGATCA
The DNA here is from genome assembly GCF_000741175.1 of Bifidobacterium callitrichos DSM 23973. Classification (GTDB taxonomy): domain Bacteria; phylum Actinomycetota; class Actinomycetes; order Actinomycetales; family Bifidobacteriaceae; genus Bifidobacterium; species Bifidobacterium callitrichos. The sequence goes on along the minus strand of NZ_JGYS01000028.1, from coordinate 26,503 downwards.
CGGCCGAGGTCATCCCGTACGGCGACCCGGACAACACCGGCGTGGACTTGGCCGGCAGCAACCAGATCGCCTACAGGAGCGAGGCCGTGTTCTCCTACGCGATCATCGACCCGACCTCCATCGCCGTGCTCAAGACCGCCGGCGCCAAGACCACGCGGGCGGTGAAGCGATGAGCGTCACCCCCGTAAAGACCCTCGTAGTCCACACCGGCGAGAGCGGCGTGCCCGTGCTCGCCGAGCCCGTGCGCTTGGTGAACCCGGAAGGCACGCCGTTCACCGGCGCCGGGGCCGCAGTGACCGTGGAGACGTTGGGCGGGGCATCCGCCATCGGCAAGGCCGTGATGAAGGCATCGACCGGAGCCGCGGCGCGTACCGCGATCGGGGCGGGCACGTCCAGCTTCAGCGGCGCGTACGGCGATCTGACCGGCAAGCCGTCCATTCCCACGATGCCGACGGCTTCCACGTTGTCCGGGGCGACCACGGTCGGCAAGGCCGTGATGGGCGCGGCGGACACGGCTGCGGCGCGCAAGGCCATCGGCGCGGGCACGTCCAGCTTCTCCGGCAGCTACACGGACCTGACGAACAAGCCGTCCATCCCGGCAGCCGCCACGTGGGCGAACATCTCCGGCAAGCCCGCCACGGCAGCCGCCATCACGGATCCGGCCGCCGACGCGACCGCCGCGACGCTGGGAACAACGATCAAGGCGATGCTCGCGACGATGCGTACATGGGGCTGATCGCCAAGTGATTGATGACGCGTTCCGGCCGTTCGCCACCTACAGGGACGTGGAGCGACGCTGGCACGCATTGACCGAGGCGGAACGCGAGACCGCGACCGTGCTGCTGGAGGACGCCACGCAGATCATCATGGACACATGCCCCAAATGGTCGCAGGCGTCCGAACGCACGCTCGCGTCGATCACGTGCGCGATGGTCATCCGCAAGATGAGCGTGGGCGACGAACGGTTGGGCGTGACGAACGCGCAGCAGACCGCCGGCAGCTTCAGCGAATCCTTCACCTACTCGAATCCCATGGGCGATCTCTACCTGACCAAGGCGGAGAAGGCCCGGTTGGGCCGTGGCCGGGCTCGCGCGTTCCACCTCGACATGAGCGGAGGCGGCCCGTGAGAGGCGAGACCATCACCGTCATCCGTCGCGTCCAATCCGGCGTGGACGAGGGCAACAACCCGGTCTACGAAGAACAGCGCGAAACGGTGCCCAATGTGCTCGTGGACTCGCCCGACAGTACGGACGCTGGCGACTCGAACCGTCCGGACGGGATGCGCGTGGACGCCGTGTTCCGTTTCCCGCGCGACTACACGGGCGACCCGCTCGACGGGTGCCGGATCATCCTGCGCGGCGACGAAGCGCACCCGTATCACGTGGTCGGCCATCCGCTGCCGCTCGACGGCGGCATGCAGCCGACCAAGTGGAACATGAGCGTCGAAGCCACCTACACGGAAGGCTGAACCATGGCCAAGGTCAAAGTCCGGCTGCATAGCAGCGGCGTATTGGACGTGCTCAACAGCGACGGCGTGAGAGGCGACATCGAGCGTCGCACCGAGGCCGTCGCGGCCGCGGCGAACCGTATGCACAACGCGAAGGGCTACGTGGGCGATGTCATCAGGACCGACCGGCCCCACGGGGCGGTGAGAGCGGTCACACGGCATGCGAGACGGTCGAACGCGAAGCACAACACCCTGCTGAAATCGCTGGACGCCGGAAGGGACTAGCCACCATGAACGTCGAAACCACGCTCGTCCAGTTCCTCAACCGGCAGCCCGAGCTTGCGGGCATCCCGGTCTCGACGGACGTGCCGGCGCGGCGGCCGGAACGGTTCGTGACGGTGGAGCGGACGGGCGGCACGGAGACCCCGTTCACCGACCATCCCATGCTCGCCATCCAATGCTGGGACACCAGCCGCGTCCAGGCGGCATTCCTCGCCCAACGGGTGAAGACCGTGCTGGAACGCGCCGTGCGGATCCCGGCGGTGGCGAAAGTCGCCATCGAATCCACAACGAACTATCCGCTGGACGGGGACACGCCCCGCTATCAGATCACCGCCGAACTGACGGTGCACAAACACATGTAAGGAGAAGAACCTATGGGCAAGCCCAATGCTCAGATGGTGTCGGTCGGCAAGCCCCACGGCGACGGCGGACGCTACGCGGGCGGCGCATGGTACGGCAAGGTCGGCGAGGCCACCCCGCCCACCGACGCCACCACCACGCTGTCCGACAAGTTCCACGACCTCGGCTATCTGAGCGAGGATGGCGTGACGAACACCATCGACCGCGATAGCGAGGACATCAACGCGTTCGGCGGCGACCGCGTACTCAGTGTGACGACGAGCCGGGCGGAGAGCTTCCAGTTCGGCATGCTGGAGACCACGCCCGAAACCTTGGCCGTCACCTACGGGCCCGGCAACGTCGAAGTCAAGACCGTGGACGGCAAGGACCAGATCACGGTCAAACACAACAGCGCGGAGCCGCCCGAACTGGTGTACGTGTTCGAGTTCGCGATGACCGGCAACAGGGTCAAGCGCATCGTCGTGCCGGTCGGCAAGACGGGCGACGTGGACGACGTGACCTACGCGGACGGCGAGGCCATCACCTACACGCCCACCATCAACGCGTTCCCCGACGCCAACGGCAACACCGCCTACGAGTACATCGCCTACGTCACCGCCGATACGCCGGAGACCACCGGCGACGAGCCGGCGGCGCTGACCGACGAGGAGACGCCCACCTTGGCGAAGGCCGCAGTCAAGGCCGCCACCCGCCGCAAGACCACGGTGAAGGCGACGACGGCGAAGACCGCCTGACCCGTCCGCCCCGATAGTTCCCAGTCCGGTGGCGGTGCCGATGCCGTGTCCGCCGCCACCGGATCCACTCCAATCCAAGCAGTGACACGGCATGGCCAGGAAGGACACGGCAACCATGGCGATCATCATCAACGACTACCAGCCCAAGGGCGACGAGACGGTGGAGGTGCAGTTCCCCGGCTCGAAGACCCGCTACAAGGTCAAGAGCCCCGACGCGCTGACCATCGGCGACCTCAGGGCGATCACAAGCGGCGACATCGACTGCTTCTACACGCTCTTCCCCGCAGAGGCGCACCCGCTGCTCGACCAGCTGCATCCCGAACAGCTCAACGGGTTCATCACCGCGTGGACGGGCAGCCCAAAAGACTAGCCGCCGTCCAATGGCTCATCACCCATCATCGGGACGCGCTCGAATACGAGCTCATCCGATTGGGCCTGCGCCTCAGATGGCTCGGAGGCCCGCTGCTGTCGTGGCGTGACGTGTGGCTCATCGCCGCCAACGCGCCTGCCGGCAGCCGGCTCGCCAGCCTGCTGGACCAGCGCAACGCGTGGACGCCCGCCGACTGGTGGCTGCGCAGCATCGAATACTCGCTGCGCTGGCTCGTGTGGGCCAAGACCAAGGACGGGCAGAAGAACCGCGGCAAGCCGAAACCCACGCCCGCACCCGGCGAGGCCACGCCGAAACGCCGCGACCCGGAACTGACCGGCATGGGCAAACAGGAGCTGCGCGCCTATCTCAAACGGCCGCGCGTGGCCTTCGCATAACCGAACAGAGCATGCCTTTCAACGAGGAGAGGGGACGATATGGCCACGTTGGCGACCGCATGGGTGAACATCGTCCCCACGTTGAAGGGCGCGCAGAACAGGATCGCCGCCGAACTCGGCGGCATCGACCTCAAGCCCGCCGGGCAGAAGCTCGGCGGCAACCTCTCGACCAGCCTCGTCAAGGCGTCCGGCAAGGGCTTCGCCACCATCGGCAAACTCGGCCTCGGCGCCCTATCCACGATCGGCGGCGGCATCACCGCCCTCGCCGCCAAGGGCGGGTTCGCCCGCGCCCTGAACATCGAGAACGCCCAAGCCAAACTCAAGGGCCTCGGCCACAGCACCGAAACCATCACCGAGATCATGGCCAACGCGAACGCGGCCGTCAAGGGCACCGCGTACGGGCTCGACGAGGCCGCCACCGTCGCCGCCAGCGCCGTCGCCAGCGGCATCAAGCCTGGCGAACAGCTCACCAAGGTATTGAAGACCGTGGGCGATACCGCGCAGATCGCCGGCATGGGCTTCAGTGACGCGGGCGCGATCTTCACTTCCGTGATGGCGCGCGGCAAGCTTCAGGGCGACGACATGCTCCAGCTCACCTCGCGTGGCGTGCCCGTCCTGCAGGCCCTCTCCGACCAGTTGGGCGTTTCCACGCAGGACGTGTCCGACATGGTGTCGGAAGGCAAGATCGACTTCCAGACGTTCGCCACCGCCATGGACACCTACTTGGGCGGAGCCGCCTTGGCCGCCGGCGAGACCTTCAGCGGCGCATTGGCCAACGTCAAGGCCGCGCTGAGCCGTTTGGGTCAGAAGGCCGCGACCCCCGCGCTGAACGCCCTGCGGGATGTGTTCAACGTGCTCACACCGGCCATCGACAAGGTGAACACCGCCATCCAGCCGCTCGCCGACCAGTTGGGCTCCAAGCTCGCCGGCGCGGTGCAGCGCGTCACCCCATGGATCCAACGGCTCGCCGACGGGTTGGCGGACGGGTCCATCACCGTCAAGGACCTCGCCGAACAGGCCGGCCTGCTGGTGGGCGCGTTCGCCGGGTTCACCGTGATCGGCCAGTACACGCCGCAGATCCTCGACGCGTTCACCCTCGCCGGCGACGGCGCGGGCATGCTCGTCTCCACCATCAAGGGCGACTTCGGCAAGCTCAAGGGCATCGCCGCCGGCGCGGGCGGGATCTTCACCGACATCGGCACCCGGTGGGGCAACGCCTTGGGGCTCGTGGACGCGAACTTCGGCGGCATCTTCGGCATGATGTCCAACCGTGTCAGAAGCGGACTGGGCGACGTGGGCTCGACGCTCGTCGGCATGTTCGACAGCAAGGTCTACGTGCCCCTGCAACAGGGCATCGGTGGTATCGGCTCGAAACTCGCGGCACCGTTCCAGACGCTGGCGGGACGCGTGGGAGGGTTCCTCTCACCGGTCACCAGCGCCTTCGGCACCGCGTTCCAAGGGTTCGGCTCGACGCTGGCCGGGCCGATACAGGCGGGGTTGCACGGGATCGGGAGCATGTTCCTGAACTTCTTCAACCCGGCCAACTTCCTCAAGTACTTCGGCATCGCGGCCATCATCGGCGCGCTGGTCGTCGCGCTGGGCGCATTGAACCAGAGCCTCGGCGGACAGTTGCAGACCCACGTCACCGAGTTCCTGACCGTCAAACTGCCCGGATACATCACCGAATTCCAGAACTGGGTCACGACCCAGCTGCCCGTGCTCATGCAATCCGGGCTGACACTGCTGACCTCGGTGCTGCAGGGCATCACGCAGAACCTGCCGCAGATCCTCACCGTCGCCGCCGACATCCTCACCTCCTTGGTGGACGGCATCGCCAACGCGCTGCCGACCCTGCTGCCGGTCGCGATGCAGATGATCGTCACCTTGGTGCAGGGCATCATCGACAACCTGCCCAGGATCATCCAATCCGGCCTGAACCTGCTGGCGAAGTTCGTCGAAGGCATCCTCAACGCCCTGCCCCAACTCATCGCCGCACTGCCACGGATCATCACCAGCTTCGTGGACGGGATCCTCGGCATGCTGCCACGGATCCTGACCACGGGCGTGGACCTGCTGCTGAAGTTCATCACCGGCATCATCGACGCGATACCCCAACTCGTGGCCGCGTTGCCACAGATCATCAGCGGGTTCATCAACGGCATCGGCCGGCACCTGCCGCAGATCATCGAGACCGGCCTCGTCCTGCTCGGCAAGCTCGTCGTCGGCATCATCCAGGCCATACCCCAACTGATCGGCGCGTTGCCGCAGATCATCGGGGCGATCTGGGACGGGCTGACCAACGTGGACTGGGGCGGGCTCGGCCGCAACGTCATCGAAGGCATCAAGAACGGTCTGATGAACGCGGGCGGCGCGATCAAGGACGCCATCGTCGGCCTCGCGAAAAACGCGTGGGGCGCGGTCAAGAGCTTCTTCGGCATCGCATCCCCGTCCAAGCTCATGCGCGACACCGTGGGTGTCATGGTCGGCCGGGGACTGGCCAACGGCATCATCGACACCACCAAGACCGTCAGCAAGGCCGCCACCAGCCTCGCCGGGCAAGCCTACAGCGCGTTCGACGCGACGATCGGCGACCATCCGTTCCAAATGGAGGCGGATGCTGACGTGACCCGCACCACCCGCATCCACACCATCACCGACGACACCAGCCGACACGACACCAACACCAGCGCCGACGGCGCGCGGCCGTTGACGAGGGACGACATCACTACGGCCGTCTCGGAGGCGCTGCAGGCCCTGCCGGCCATGCGCTTGTTGCTTGACAGCGGGGTGATGGCCGGCGAGCTCGCGCCCGCCATCGACAAGGCGCTCGGCAATCGAAGGGCAAGGGGCTACTAGTGAACACCAACCGGATCCGCGGCCTCACACTCGACAAGAGCCGGCTGACCATCGACGGCAAACACCTCGGCGATCATGCCGTGTTCGCCCTCGCCGGCGGCATCAGCATCGGGGAATCCACGCCCGTGACGGCATTCCAAGCGGCGCCCGGACGTTCCGGCGGCTGGGACACGACCCTGACCGACCCATACGGATACCCGGCCATGGAACGCCGCGAGATCACCATCCAAGTCGCCGCGGCCGGCGACCCCTTGGAGATCGAGGAGGCCAAGACCCTGATCGGCGGGCGCAACGGCCGGCACGTCCGCATGGGAGGTCTGACCGGCCTCGGCGAATACCGGGGACGATTGGCCGTCGGCGCATGGACCGACCGGCACGACGCGAGCGGCGTCCTGAAATGGAGCGTGTGCACGCTGGCCTTGGACGCGGAACCCTACGCGTACGGGCCCGAACAGCGCATCGACATGCAGCTGGACGGCAAGCCGACGCATGCGAGGATCCTCGGCAACCGGCCCACGCCGCCCGTGTTCCACCAGCTGATCGACGAGAAGGTGGACGACGTGACACCCGTCGCCACCACCCACACCTTCACCGCCAACGGGCAAAGCGTGCATGTGGCGAACACGCTCACCGGCGCCGGTCTCTGGGACGACCCGCACCTGCTCGTCATCGACTGCGAACAGCGTCAGACCACGTGGCGGGGGGAGGCGCGGGCGATCGCGATCGACGACGACTATCCCACCGTCCCGCCCGGCCACGCCACGTTCACCGGCACCGTAGGCCCGAAGACGAACGTGGAGCAGTACACGCAGTACGTCACCTACACGCCGCGATGGCTCATCTAACGAACGGAGACAATCCATGCGTTTCGCGTGCTTCGACCGGTGGGACAAGCCGAAAACCGACCTGACCGGCATCACGTCCGCCACATGGACCAGCGGCGTGGACGGCACTCGCACCTTGGAGGTCACCGCCACCGGCGAAAGCGACATCGGCAAGGGCGACCGGCTCGTGTTCACCGACCCACGCGGACGACTGCAGGAAGCCATCGTCGTCTCCCCGGAACACCGGCGCGAGGAGACCCGCATCATCACCAGCCTCGTATGCAAGGGCAGCGTCCAGGAACTCGACGACACGTTCATCGAAGACAAACGCAACCGCGGAGCCACGGCCGCGCAATGCCTCGCCAAGGCATTGGAGGGTACACGGTGGACGGTCGGCACCGTGGAAGGCGACGGCACCGCCGACCTGAGCTTCTACCACGTGAGCGTGCTCGAAGCCGTGGAATCCATCGCGGAGACGTTCGGATTGGAGATCACCGCCAGCTACCTCATGGACGCCGCCCACACCCGCGTCACCGACCGGGCATTGAGCCTCGTCAAAACCCAAGGCGACCAGACCAGCGCGACACCACGCCGGTTCGAGTACGGGCACGACCTCAAGGGCATCACGCGAACCGTGGACGCGACCGGCGTCAAGACCCGCCTCTACGGGTACGGCAAGGGACTGCCCGCCACCGACGAGGACGGCAACCAGACCGGCGGCTACGGGCGACGCATCGACTTCTCCGACATCAACAACGGCAAGCCCTACGTCGAAGACCCGGCCGCCACCGCCATCTGGGGACTGCCCGGACCAAGCGTGAGCACCATGGGCAAGAACCTCGTCACGGGCGGCGGGTTCGAGAGGAAATACGGCGACGGATGGCTGTTCATCCCCAACAGCGCGTTCCTCGACGCGCTCGTCAAACAGGACGGCGACGTGACCCCATACGAGGGCAAGATCATGCTCAGAATGGGCACCGATACCAGCACGTGCGCCACGTCCGCGATCTGCGACCACATCGACGTCAAAGGCGCGACCGAATACCAACTCACGTTATGGACGCATGGGGCGGCCGGCCAGTCGTGCAGCATGAAGATCACGCAGAACGTGAACGTGTATCCGACCTCCAACATCGTCCTCGACCCGCCCGTGAACACCGGCCGGTGGACGAAGACCACACGACGGTTCACCACCCACGCCAAATGCAGCGCCATCCGCGTCTGGATCGAGAACCCGATCGGAACCATCTACCTCGATGACATGTCCCTCTCGGAGGTCACCACCACGGGCATCCACCCGGCCGAAGGCATCTACGAGAACGGCGACTGCGAGGACAAGCAGCAGCTCCTCAACGAAACCAAGGCCGAACTGAAACGGCGCAGCACGCCCACGGTCAGCTACGAGGCCGACGTGCTCACCTTCACCCACGCCGGCATGAACACCACCGGCGTCGCCCTCGGCGACCGCGTGCTGCTCGTGGACACCACCTTCACCCCGGACCTGCGCCTGTCCGGCCGCGTGCTCCAACTGGAGGAGGACCTGCTCGACCCCGCGCTCACGGTCATCACGATCGGCAACATCATCGAACGGTTCACCGCATCCAACCGCAACGCCGAGCAACGCCTCGACCGGGTGGTGGCGAACGCGGGCGCATGGAACACCAGCAGCCAGCAGATCACCCAGAACGCATCCAAATGGGATCAGGTCGCCCAGACCGTCGTGGACAACGGCAACCGCTGGAACACCACGGCAGACACGCTCGACGCGAAGGCCACCGTCTGGAACCAGACCACCGACACCCTCAACAGGAAGTCCGGCACGTGGGACGCGACCACGGCGACACTGACCGCCCGGCAACCCCAATGGGATGCGACCACGGAAACCGTCACCGCAGGCCAAGCCGACTGGGACAAGGCTGCGACCATCGCGGACGCGCACGCGCAGGCCATACGCCAATCCACGTCCGGCATCACGTTCCACCACGGGGACACCGCCATCACCCTCGGCGACGCCATCACCCTCACGGACGCGTCGGGCACGTGGACGTTCACCGAAGGCACGTTCGTCAAACAGGAACCCACCGAGTAAGGAACCATGCATGGCCTACGAGATAGAGAAGTACCGGACGATCGAGACGACCCTCGACCTCGCCAACGACTACACGCCGCCCATCCGTCTCAACGCCGGCGACCGGGACGGGCGGATCCTCAAATTCAACATCACCAACGGCGGCGACGACGTGGACGACCTCAACGGCCTGTCAGCAAGACTCACATGGAACCGAGACCCCACGGATCCGTCCAGCGGCGGCGGATACGCGGACATGAGCAAGAAGAACAACACCGACAACGCCACCGGCGTCCATCAGGTCAGCTTCACCACGCCCGTGCCCGCCGCGTTGCTGCAACAGGCGTCCGACCGCATGGTCGTGGGCATCGAGATCGAGGACGCCGACTGGCACGTGATCGCCAGCCGCAACATCCCCGTCATCATCGAACCCTCCCGCATCAACCCCAAAGCCCCCGAGATCGCCGACCCGCTCAAGGACCTGCACGAGACGATCGGCAAGGCGCAGGAACTGATCGACACCGCCAGCATCGACATCGGCACCGTCACCACGCTCACCCCAACGAAAAAGGCTACCGGCGCGTTGACCGGCACCGGGCTGAAACGCAAACTCAACCTCGGCATCCCGCGCGGCAGCAAGATCAGCAGCGTCACCGCCACCGCATTGGACACCGCCACACCCACCGTCACAACCGGCACGGACACGAACGGGGACACCACCATCGCCCTCGGACTGCCACGCGGCAAACAAGGCGAGAAAGGCGACAAAGGCGACCCCGGAGACGCCGTACAAATCCGCAATGGACTCCAAATGGACAGCAGCGGGTACCTATCCGTCAAACCGTCAGCCTATGGCCCGATCACGGTGGATTCCTACGGAGTCGGAGTCAAGGCCGGCAAGGGGCTGCAGGCCGATTCGACGGGCATCTCGCTGAAGACAGGAGGCAACGACGGGATAAAACTGACGGAGAAATACGGGAACCCGGTTCCCGATTTCGACTATCGATGCGCGGTCAAGATTTCAAGCACGGAATACTACATCTATTCGTTTGTGGCATCCGTCCCGTTCGCAAGCCTCGACAAGATCGATGCCGTACTGGGGATCTTCGCGGTCGGCGGCAACACCACCCCGATCGGCGCGCTTACCGGCAGAGTCCCGTGCGTGTTCGAGCCAGGCAAGACATTCAGCGTGTACACCAATGCGCCTATGCCTACCTACTCCGGTAGCGACTCGTTCGCCTTCACATTCAGCAGACTCGATAATCCCCGCTTCCAGTACAAGGTGGTGGCGACCCAGCAGGCACGTGGCGCGGCCAGCAGAATCCAGACATACAAGGTCACATCCACGGATACCGTGACTCTCACCAACGATAACGATTACGCAGGCGGTGTCCTGTACATAGTCAGGCAGGTGCCCTCGTAATGCCGAATGCCGTGATGATTCTGTGCGCGGTCATCGGCAGCGGCGCCGTCACCTCGTTGGTCTCATGGCTGCTGCGGCGCATCGACCAGCGCAGGAACCTCGAACAGGCCATCGCCGACTCTCCGACCATCCGCCGATTGGAACTGGAGATCTACAGGCAGAGCCTGTTCCTTCCCACCACGAGCCGCATGCAGCACGAGCACCAATTGGATGCCGGCAAGGCGTACACGGAGCGCGGCGGCAACGGGCCCGGCCACGTGCGCGTCCAGCAACTGGAGGACGACTACCGGCACCGGCTCGACACCGACGACTGGAACTACCAGCCCCACCGTCACCCGCATAACTGAAGAACAACAGAACAGACCGAACAGTCACAACCGGAAAGCCCCATGCGACGCCAGATCGCAGTGGGGCTTTCCCCGTAAAGAGAGGGACAAAGGCATGTCCAGGATCACACACCGACTATTCGCCACGCTCGCGCTGCTGCTCGCCATGCTCACCGTCACGCCCAGCGCGATGGCCGACATGCGCGGCATCGACGTGTCCGGCTGGCAGTCTCCGACCGTCACGTGCACCGCCGACTATGATTTCGCCGTCGTCAAGGCCACTCAGGGCACCGGCTTCACCAACGGGTACATGGCCAGTCAGGCGCAGTGCGTGCGGCAGCGGGGCAAGAGCCTCGGCTTCTACCACTACGCCGGCGGTGGCAACGCCACGGCCGAGGCCGACTATTTCGTGAACACCATCCGCCCGTACTTGGGATCCGCGGTGCTCGTACTCGACTGGGAAAGCTACCAGAACAGCGCATGGGGTAGCTCCAACTGGATCCGCGTGTTCGTCAACAGGGTGCACGCGCGCACCGGGGTATGGCCACTCGTCTACACGAGCGCCGCATACCTGTGGCAGATCCCGAGTGACGTGCGAGCCCATTGCGGCCTGTGGGTCGCCCAGTACGCCAACAACAACGCCACCGGCTACCAGACGCGTCCATGGAACTACGGACGCTACGGCGAGGCCATGCGACAGTACACGTCCAACGGACGCATCAACGGATACGCCGGACCATTGGACCTCAACTACTTCCGCGGCACTGCCGCGCAGTGGAACAAGTACGCCAACCCCAACGGCCACACCACCGCACCCGCACCGACACCCACGCCGAAGCCGAACAACCCCGTGCCACAGCCGTCCCGGCCGGACACCGGCAACGGGGTCAGCGTGACGGTGCGTTCCGGCGACACGATCAGCGGCATCGCCGCCCGCACCGGACTATGGCCCGTGACCGCATGGAGCGTACCCAGCGGGAACATCAACAGGATCTGGCCCGGCCAGACCGTCACCTACCGAGGAGGCGGCACACCGTCCGCGAATACAGGCGCGGGCACGCGGATCCACGTCGTCAAGCGCGGAGAGACGCTGAGCGGCATCTTCGGCGCATCCGGCTGGCAACGCGTCGCCCAGCTCAACAACCTCGCCAATCCGAACCTCATCTACCCCGGACAGCAGCTGCGCTACTAAGCACGCCGTCCGCATGCGGCCTTCGGCACCACGCCGGAGGCCGCTCCTTCCATATCCGAACAAACTCAAGGAGAACCTTATGGATATTTCCGCAGCGACCACCCTCGCGGCCGGCATCGTCGCCCTCGTCGCGCCCGCGCTCGTGCAGGCGTTCAAAAAGTACATCCCCGCCGACTACGTGGGCCTGACCAGCCTCGGCGTCAGTGTCCTGCTTGGTGTCGTCGCCATCGCCGCCACCAACGGCTTCCACGGCTACGGCTGGGGCATCGTCCTCACCGGCGTCATCGGCGTCGCCCAAGCCGTATACACGTTGGTGAACCAAGCGTTCAGCGGCAAGCTGAGCAAGGATTCAAACCGTTGAATCTATAAAACTAGTTCTTGCGACTAGACGCCCTCATTGGCAAGCGTTCTTGCGGGTTGCTGTCCGAAGGATGAGAACGCTTGCCTCCAATAAGTGATTATTCTGAGGAATTGCTGCTTTTTGGCAGCGATATGGTGTATAATCTTGACAAAGAGCAGCAAAAATAGTCATTTGGAGGTCTGCATGGCAACTTTAGGCTCAATGATTAAGGCGCGCCGTAACGAGCGTGGTCTTTCTCAGCAGGCCTTGGGCGATGCATGTGGTACGAGTGACAGCGAAATCGCAAAAATTGAACGAGGTGAAAGGAAGACTCCTAACTGCCAGATTCTTTGCAATATAGCTAGAGAACTCGGGTTCCATCCCCTTGAATTGCTTAAGGCGTCGGGATGCTTGACAGATGAGGACATAAGGCAGCCCCTTGCAGTGCTTGGACTAGAGCAACTTGATAGTGCAGATATTTCGCACGTTCAGGCTTTTGTGGACTTTCTTATACAGCGGAAGAGGCGGGTCGATCCCGTAAGTGCGAAATATGGAGAATGAGATGATATTCAAGCTTGGTGAGCTATTTTGTGGTCCCGGCGGTATTGCTTGGGGTGCGACACATGCCGATATCGGGAACCCTAATTATCGCATTGTGCATCAGTGGGCTAACGATTATGATGCAGATACTTGCAAAACGTATTGCAAGAACATCTGTCCAGATGCTCCGGAGACTGTCTATCATGCCGATATTCGTACGTTTGATATGTCGAAGTTGATGCCAAAACCAATCGATGCTTTGGCTTTTGGTTTCCCGTGTAATGATTACAGCGTTGTTGGAGAACAAAAAGGTATGGACGGCGTGTATGGTCCGCTCTATTCTTATGGCGTCAAAGCGCTGAAACTATTCAAGCCTCAATGGTTTCTCGCGGAGAATGTGGGGGGTTTGCGTAATGCTAATGACGGTCGTGCGTTTACAAAGATCCTATCTGAACTGCGCGATGCCGGATATGTTGTGACGCCTCATCTGTTCAAGTTTGAAGAATATGGTGTTCCTCAGGCAAGGCATCGAATTATTATCGTCGGCATCCGCAAAGATCTAGACGTAGAATATAAGGTGCCTTCTCCTGAACCGTATAAAGATGTCGATAATACTTGTCGTACGGCTCTAGAAAAGCCGATGCCAAAGGGTGTTGCCAATAATGAGCCAACAAAACAGAGTGCGCGAGTTATTGAACGTCTTAACTACATCAAACCGGGGGAAAATGCTTTTACTGCCGACTTGCCGGAAGACTTGCGTCTGAATATACGAGGTGCCCAGATTAGTCAGATCTACAAACGACTAGATCCGGATAAGCCTTCATACACAGTCACTGGTAGTGGTGGCGGTGGAACGCACATGTATCATTGGTCGGAGCCGCGCGCATTGACCAATCGTGAGCGCGCTAGGTTGCAGACCTTCCCCGATGACTATGTTTTTGAGGGCAGTAAGGAAAGTGTCAGGAAGCAGATTGGAATGGCGGTTCCTTGCCGAGGGGCGCAAATCATTTTTGAGGCAATATTGAAATGCTTTGCGGGTATATCCTATCCCTCTGTTGATCCTAATATCAACGAGTAGGGCCCGGACTGTTGGGTGGGCCTTTTTAGGCTCACTCAACAAGGACGCGAAAAATCCATGTAGAACTGTTCCTCGTCGATTTTAGTAAATGTGACATCTGTTCGACCATATCTATATAGATCTTCTTCGGTTACAAAGTCTCCATTTCCTACGCCAAGCCTTCTTCTGAAGTATTCGCCGAGTAATGAATTACTTAGAGGGGTAGTAAGCGCTTTATCTTTTTCTTGCTCAAGTCTCAAAATAAGGCTCTTGTGGTCATCTGTTTGCACAGTAAATTGCTGTTTTTCATTTGGGAAAAAGCGCTTGCGGGCAATTTCAATAGGCACGGGTATGTATGCCTGATTAGGGTTTCGGTGGGCACGTTGGCCCCAATTCAAACCTGATTTGCGTCCTATAGTACCGTCTTTCGTTAAAAGCGACAATGTTACATGTTCGAGAGCAGTTTGAGATGATAGCTCGGTAAGTGTAAGGTCATCGTTCTTTACACGTACATTCTCTTCGATTTCTGCGTGCGTGCAGAACATAGATCTATTGCATATAGTGTCATAAAAAACTAAAGACTCCTTTGGGTCCACTGGCTCCATTATGTCTTCAACTGTCGAAGGAAGAAAGGCGTCTTGGCAAAATGGTGCGGATCCCATGAATGCCGTAGTAGGATTTCCTTCCTTAGTCCAGACGTAAAGATTAGATCTAACGGCTGGCATTTCGTATACATAGCTACATGAGAAATCATCAATAGTGGCGAGTTGCTTGCAATGATGTAGCTCTTTAAATTCGTTATGCCAAGAAGATGGAATACCGTCCATTGACGTCATTCCTATAACCAAGTTGATATGAACGCAGGGAATTGTATGCTTATGTTGCTTCTTTTCCTGCTCTCTCTTTTCATGTAGCGTGGTGAGATACCAAGAAGCCATGGTTGGAGTAGCGCTACTGGCTACAATATTGATAGTGTCTGCTCCAGTATCTAGAGGAGAAAGCAGAATCGTCTCTGCTAGGTTGTTGCTAATCATAGAGCTGTCGTCTTAATTCTCGTCGTAGTAAACCTTACCGTTAGGGAGCTTGATATTAGGCACCCATAGCTTCTTGCCATGCCATCCCTTGTTACCGGTAACTTGATACATAGTCAGCACAACGTGACCGGGGAACGAATTGCTTGTCCTCCAATCGTTTGGGGAAAGGAGCGCGCCAGTCCATTGTGCTACGTCCCTGTTCCGACGAACCACTAGAATTCCCTGTTGCCCAGGGTTGTCGGCAAGCATCATCTTTAGGATTGACTCAAAAGTACTGAGCCTGAACTCCGAGCTTGGAACGATATGTTCAAGCACCTTTTCAATCAGCTTCAGGCTGACTGTGTAGTATGGCGTCTCATCGCTGAAGCTTGCAAGCATCTTTGTGATCTCTTCAAGGGTTGAATTATCCGGATCCGACGGATAATAATTCGTACCTCCAGAAAGAATACTCACATGTCGATCATCCAAGACGACACCACGCGTCGGAGACAAACCTTCGGGATAATATATTTGCGGCTGGATACCTTGTTTGATCTGAGAAATAATGGAATTGTTCGTAGCGTTGATGTCTGAGAACAATTTATACAGTTCCTGTGGAATGTAGACCATCATCATACCGGGATCGCGGTCATAGCCGAACATTCGGCTATGTTGCCACATGGTATCCGCTTGTGGTTTTTTAGCGATTCGTGTGTAATAGATTGTCTGCAGGGCCGGGAAAGTGACTCCTCTTCCTAGTGTGTTGCCTCCGACTATGAAATTACAGCCGGTTTTGTAATCATCCTCGGTGACGTCATATTTGCCATTCATAATGAGAACTTTGGTATTGTTCTCATCGGAAATTATGTTTTTGGCTGATTGAAGTAATTCTTTAAAGTTGATTAATTCATGCTTAGTGGGTGTTAGCGCGTCATAGACTTTATGAAGTTCGGATATGAAATCCCCTTCAAGGTTATCTCGGCACCATTCAAGTGAATCTCGAATTTCCTTGGCAAACTTATCGTGTACGTTCTGTCGCACAGATGGGTGTAACAGACAATTTGAGACAGTGGATCCAGTTGCTAGAAGCTGTGCAGAAACAGCGAGGTGTCTCAGCACAACCTGACGTGTCATTGTCTTGCTTGCAGAGAGATAGGTGATGCAGTCGGGCTTGCCGCTTGCAGGGAAGAAGAAATCACCACCAAGGTATGATTTGCCCGGCTCGAAGTAATGCGTAAAGCTTGGCTTGAATCCAGACTGCTCCGTCTGAAGAAGCAAAGATTGCGGAGTGCCTGTTACCTGAAGATAGATACTGCAC
This sequence comes from Bifidobacterium callitrichos DSM 23973, assembly GCF_000741175.1. Lineage (GTDB taxonomy): Bacteria > Actinomycetota > Actinomycetes > Actinomycetales > Bifidobacteriaceae > Bifidobacterium > Bifidobacterium callitrichos. The sequence continues at coordinate 9,958 of NZ_JGYS01000028.1, read as the reverse complement.
ATTCCTTCGTCTTTGATGGAGCTTATATATTTGTTGATCGATGATTGTTTGTCCTTGTTGACGAGCGTGTTCAACGAAGCTGCGTCAGCCTCATCGTCAACGATGAACAAAGCATTTCCCTGCATAAACTGTGTTGTATTAAATACATTCGCCCAAAGTCGTAACACCCTGTAATTCTTTTTAAGTACAACAACAACGGGCTTCTGCAATTGGTTGTCGATGAATAGTCCAGAGTCAGTCTCATCGCAGACCAGAAAATCAGTAAGATCTCGTTTCACTCGATTGAGCGTCTGTTGCTGAAGTACAGTATTATCTGTTGTCAGTAGCAGAAAAGCATAGAAGCCGCTCTCTGCTGCTTTGCACATAATACCGAACATCTGTCCGGTCTTTCCGGATTGGACATTGCCGAACAGTAGTCCGACTTCATGTGTCGCAAAGGAATAATTCGAGAGATACTTCTCGTCGAATGATTCCGTAGTTTTACGTATTGATTCCGAAAGCTCGATGTTTCCGGCATTTTTGATCTTACTGAGATAGTTTTCCAGATAATTCGTGCTCATCGTTTAAGATCCTTTACTCAAAGAACAGCGTCCAGACGTCAAGAGTTCCATCTTCTGGATCCTCTACTGTTTTATCCGTCTTGGTGAGACGCAGATGGTGGCAACCATATTCATCTAGCATTTCTCGTGTAATCATGCCTTTTCGTTCAGTGTCCTTCATGGTGTCATTAACGGGTGACACTAGACCGGCCGCTACTAAGCGTCCCTTCAGCCATCGGCCAAGCAACAACTCATCACCGACTGCATTGAACTGTTTGTTCCCGTCGCTTGTTGTGTGAGCTTTGAACCTATATCCATCGTCGGTAATGACAATGAATGGAACGTTCTTCTGAGGATAGCCAGGCTGAGTAGTGATCTCTTTATCAACAGTAAACTGGATTTCATACCAATCGCGCGATTTGCGGGCACTCCTTGGAGCGGCGTAACAAACATTGATATTAGACTTCATGCAACTGTCTTTGCTACCCGTTCCAGCTATACGTTCAGCTTCCGTAGGTACTTTAAGGGGTAGCAGGAAGGTGAGCGCAGTCTGGTGCTTTCGATATATATCGATATCTTCTTTGGTAACAGGCTCTGCAAGATCAGATTTGCCAAGGTCGAAGTTCGTCTCACGGATGAGCTTCAAATCGGTTATCTCGCCGATGTTTTCGGATATGGGTGAGGCATTGATTTTGTCAATCAGTGCTTTCGTACTGAAAATTTCAGTCATATTCTCTACAAGTGAAGCAACCTCATACTGACGCAGGTTGGATGCCTCTGTCTTGATTACGCCAAGATTTGCTGAACCGTTGATTACTGCAATCGGCTGATTGTTTGAGGCAAAGTAGTACAGCTTGCCGTGGAAGGCAAATGACCTCACTAAGCGTATTTCGCCGATTCCTTTGCTCTGCCACTTGCGATTAAGAGCTCTTGCATCGTGGTATGAGCGTTCTGGCATGCCTTCTGCGCTGTACATGCCAATAGTGAGCGTCACGCGTGAAATGTTGCTCGTCTCCACCACGTCATCAAGTTCGGCAAGTGACAGCCTGCTGATATATCCGACCGCCACAGAGATCTCGTCGGATTCCTTGGCGAGACGATGAAAGGCGTCATTGATGGTTTCCTGACCCGGAGTGGTCTTCAGCGGAGGAATGGTCGAGTACAGCAGTGTCATGACTGAGGCCTTTCTGAAGCGTCTATCTATACTTATTCTACTTGTGCATCGCGAGTGTGATCTTTCAGATTGCACTCACTCTTTCGGCGTGTCGACTACGCTCTCTGCGTAGCAAGTAGACCTGCGAAGTGCTTCGTCGACCCCGTTTCCAGACACGATTCAGACACGATGACCTCTCGGAACCGCTTGAACGAGCCAAGCCAACCAAAAACAGCAAAGCCTGAAAACGTTGATTTTTCAACGGTTTTGAGGTGTACAAATCTGAGGCGTTTGAGTCAATTAACCCTCGTTCTCAACAGAAGGTCGAGGGTTCGATCCCCTTTGGGCCCACCATGTCGGGCTGCATACGATGGCGAATGCTGGCAATGGCGACCGGTACGATGGAGGTGTACCGGTTCGCAACGAAAGGAACCTGCGATGTCCAACAGCATGGCCGATGGCGATATCATCTGGTCGCAGCGCAAACGCAACTGGTGTCGTACGCCATTCACCTTCACCACGTACACGTTGACCAACGATGAGATCGCGGTCAAGTCGGGAATCCTTCGCGAGACCTACGATGTGACGAAGCTGTTCCGTGTCGTGGATCTGACGCTTACCCGCACGCTGCTGCAGCGTCTGTTCGGCCTGTCGACGATCACGCTGGAGACGCGAGACCAGTCGTCCGGCGGCCAGCTGGTCCTCAAGAACGTCGTCCGGGGGTTCGATGTGCGCCGCGTCATCCAGCGTGCCGTGGACGAATCGCGCAACGTGAATCGCGTCAGCGCTCGCGAGTACATGGGCGACGGTTCGTACGAGGGTGGCTATGACGATGGTTACAACGGCGGCTATGACGATGGTGGAAGGTAGGCGGCTGCGTGCGGATGAGTGAGGCGGTTGCCTGACCGCCTGGTCGAATGGCGTGGTCGAATGGTGTGGATGACGGTTGCGACACGGCGATCGCGACACGCGATTTGCATTCTGCGAAAGTTCGTATATGCTATGTGACTTGTGCGCAAGAGCAATCTTGTTCACAGGGAACATATTCCTGCGTAGCTCAGTTGGCAGAGCATCCGACTGTTAATCGGACGGTCGCTGGTTCAAGCCCAGCCGCAGGAGCCATCAGAACCTCGGGCTTGCCCCGGGGTTCTTTTGTATTATGACTCCCGTAGTGGGTGGCTCCCTGTCAAGGGGTTCTCGAGGCGGAGCTGATGGGTGGTTTGCGGTGAGGCGCCCCAACTTTCGGAAAGCGCTTACCGTGTGCATCTCGCATCAGGTACAATGGCGTCCGGCACATGCCGGCACATACCGGTACATACCGGCAGACAAACGGCGATCAGGCTGATCACAAGGAGGTACGAATCATGCTGATCCATCACGACAATCCGACCCGCGCCGACATGCTCGCCCACATGGGCAGCATCCAGCAGGCGGCCTACACGCGTCCTATCGAATACCAAGAGGGCCGCTCCCACGGCCTCAAGGCGATCGAGGTGAAGAACGGCCCGCTGCGCTTCATGTCGATGGCCGATCGCGCGCTTGACATCGCGCAGATCGAATACCGCGGCGAGAACCTGACGTTCCTGTCCAAGCCGGGCCTCAACGGCCGCAACCAGTTCGACACGAACGGTCTCGAGGCGCAGCGCTCGATCATGGGCGGCCTGTTCTTCACCTGCGGCTTCGAGAACATCTGCGCCCCCTACGTCACCCCGGCGGGCTCGAAGTATCCGGCCGGCAGCTTCCCGATGCACGGCCGCATCCGCACCACGCCCGCCGAACACGTCAGCTCCGACGCCTACTGGGACGCCGACGGCCGCTACGTGCTCAAGGTCTCCGGCGAGATGCGCGAGGCCGAGCTGTTCGGCGAGAACATGGTCCTGCGCCGCACGATCACCTCCGTGTACGGCACCTCCACGATCACCGTCGAGGATGAGGTGACCAACGAGAGCTTCCGCGAGGAGCCGCTGATGTGGATGTACCACTGCAACGTCGGCTGGCCGCTGCTCGACGACGGCGCCGAGGTCGTCATCCCGAGCCGCAAGGCCACGCCGCGCGACGAGACGACCGCCGCCGACGACACCCCGTGGAACCGGATCGGCGAGCCCGTCGCGAATAAGCCCGAAAGCGTGTATCTGCACGATCTGGCCGCCGATGCGGACGGCCGCAGCTTCGCCGGCGTCGTCAACCGCAGGCTCGGCCTTGGCTTGAAGATCGAATTCGACGCCGCCGACTTCCCGTACTTCATGGAATGGAAGTCGATGGGTTCGGGTGATTACGTGGTCGGCCTCGAACCGTCGAACTCCAGCGTGCTCGGCCGCGGCTGGCACGAGCAACGCGGCGACCTGCACACCCTCGCCCCGCAGGCGAGCGAGCGCAAGACCATCACGTTCACCGTCATCGAGGGCGATGCGGCGATCGACGAATTCACCGCTCGCCGCGACGCGGTGCTCGGTGCGTGACGCGCTGCTCGCGCAAGCAGTGCATGCGCGCAGCTTGGTGATTCGGTAACTTGTCTTTCACATGCCGCATGAGGGCCCCGACGGACGTTCCGTCGGGGCCTCGTCGTTCCGCCCCCCGTCGTCCCGTCCGTCGTCCCGTCCGCAGTCCGTCGTTCCGCCCCTCGTCGTCCCCCCGTCATTTCGCTCCGTTGCATCACCATTCCGCCATCATCCGCAGGGATGATCCTTCCGAGTAGGGGACTGTAGGGGTTTCGGGGCGACCCTGAAAAATACCCTGATTAACCCATGAACTTGCCTGGGAAACCATGGCGATCACCGGCATCGCGCTCCATAATGAGCCGCAGCAGGCTGAACGGGAGGTGAATCCGCGGAAACGGGTTCCAGCGGATTCCCAGCTGGAACGGAATTCCGGCCGTCATCGTTCGGCGGGACTCATCAGGAGGTGTGCGATGACGAATGGAATGACTCGCGGAGACGGGATGAACACCCGTACCGGAGACGACGCCGTGGTGGAGAGTCCGGCGGTTGTCCCGTCGGCTGTCTTGTCTGACGGAACGGCCGTCACGGCGGCATTATGCGAAAAGGGTGATCGCTCCCGAATCCGCCGCAACTGCCTCATCCAGCTCATTGTGCTGCTGATCTCCCTGTCGCTCGTCGCCGGCATCGCATTGGCGGCGAACCTGCGCCGACGCGAGCTCGATGGGAGCGTCGTCTCACCGCCGTCCTCCGACTGGTTCGTGCGCCCGCTCGCGATCGTGCACCGCGGCGACGACTCCGCGCCCGAGAACTCGTTGCGCGCCATCGCCAACGCGGGCGCACGCGGCGCCGACTACTCCGAGATCGACGTGCGACTCGACGCCGACGGCACGCCGGTCGTCTTCCACGACAGGAAGACCGGGCGACTGTCCGCCGACCATGTCGATGTGCGGGTCAAGGACCTGACCACGCGCGAGCTGCAGCATATGCCGATGCGCCAGCACGGCGAGGACTACCATGTTCCGACCCTCGCGCAGGCCATTGGCGCCGCGCAGCACGCCAACGACCACACCGGTCTCCTCCTGGATCTGAAGACCGACGACCGTCACGCGCCCGCCCTCACCGACGCCGTGATGGCGCAAGTTGAGGAGGCGGAGTTCGCCGATCGCACGATGCTCATGTCCACCTCCGACCGCGCGGTCTCCCTGATCCACAAGCGTCACCCCGACTGGTCCGTCGGCAAATGCGTGAGCCCGGTGCCCGGTTCGACGATCGAATGGCCCAAGGACTCGAGCTTCGTCGTCATGCGCGGCGATCGCATCACCCTCGGGGTCCTCGCCCGTGCCCGCAGGGACAACATCCCGGTGTTCGCCGGAGTGAGCGACGACTACCGTCAGGGCAATACGACCCTGAGCCTCGGCGCCGACGGCATCCTTGGAGGCAACGCCCGCAAGGTCGTCAACACCGTGGCCCGCCACGAGATCCGCGTCGACGATGAGGGCCTGAAGCACCTTACCGGCCTGGTATCAAGCAACTAACGTCCATTCTTCGGTTTGAACACTCATCCTCCATGCTGACGACCTTCGTCCCTTCCGCCCATGATCGGGGAGTACGTCTTCGGGGGCTACGGGAGCCCTGATCTCGTGGAACGTACGCTGAACCGCGGTCAGCGTACGCGGAACGGGGGATTATCCCGATGATCCCATAAAAACGTATGCTGACCGCGGCTCAGCATACGTTTTCTTGGGGTGTCGACCGGATAGCCCCCGAGGCCGTACGCCTACAGCGACTGAGAGTACGGCGTCCGTGGTCTCGGGCCGGATAGTCCCCGGGAACGTACGCCGGATGGCGGTGCGGTCGATGATCGGCGTACGCAAAACGTGGTCATCGACCCATCCGCCGCAACGAACGTACGCTACGCTGACGGGTAACGTACGGTTCGTGTGGTCCGACCGTGGATAGTCCCGGGGAGCGTACGCCGCCATGGACGATAGGACGCCATGGTCGACCAATGATATGAAGGAGCGCATATGAGCGAGAAGATGGAAGCGGTCGCGACCTCCGAGGCGCCGGCCGCACTGGGTGCCTACAGCCAGGCGGTCAAGGCCAACGGATTCGTGTTCGTCTCCGGCCAGCTCGGCATCGACCCGGCCACCGGCGAACTGGCCGGAGACACCGCCGGCGAGCAGGCCGCGCAGGCCCTGAAGAACATCAAGCACATCCTCGACACCGCCGGCACCGGCATCGAGCACGTCTGCCGCGCCACGATCTACCTGAAGAACGTCGCGGACTTCAAGGAGGTCGACGCCCGCTACGCCGAGGTGTTCATCGGCTCCGTCAAGCCGGCCCGCGTCGCGATCGGCGGCAACGACATCCCCAAGGGCGCGCTCGTCGAGATCGACGCGATCGCCGTCCTGTGAATCTCCCGGACTGATCCCGGACTGATCCCGGACTGACTCGAGCCGGCGTCGCCCCGTTGCTATCATGACGTACGTCATCGCACGGATGACGTACGGAAGGAGCACCATGACCGACGCCGGCACAGGCAGGGACGCAAACGGGAGCGACGCCGCCCCCACCGGACTCGAGCGACGGATGGAGTCTCGCCACCTGACGATGATCTCCCTGGGCGGCGTCATCGGCACAGGACTGTTCGTCTCCTCCGGCTACACGATCCACCAGGCCGGCCCGCTCGGCGCGATCCTCGCCTACGCGGTCGGCTCGCTGCTCGTCTACTGCGTGATGGTCTCGCTCGGCGAGCTGTCCGTCGCGATGCCGTATGCCGGCAGCTTCCACATGTACGCGAAGCGGTTCATCGGCCCCGGCACCGCGTTCGTGATCGCGGTCCTCTACTGGCTCAACTGGGCGGTCGCGCTCGCCAGCGAGTTCACCGCCGCGGGACTTCTGATGCAGCGATGGTTCCCCGGTTCGCCCACATGGGTGTGGTCGGCCGTGTTCATCGCCGTCGTATTCGTGTTGAACATCCTGTCCGTGCGACTCTACGGCGAGGCGGAGTTCTGGTTCGCGTCGATCAAGGTGTTCGCGATCGTCGCGTTCATCGTCATCGGCCTGTTGGCGATCTTCGGCGCGATCCCGATCGCCGGCTACGATTCGGCGCCGTTGTTCGGCAACTTCGTGGCCGACGGCTGGTTCCCGAACGGCTTCGCGCCGGTCTTCTCCACGCTGCTGACGGTCGTGTTCGCGTTCTCCGGCACCGAGGTCGTCGGCGTCGCGGCCGGCGAGACGCGCGATCCGTCCAAGGCGATCCCGAAGGCCGTCCACACGACCGTATTGCGCCTCGCGATCTTCTTCATCGGTTCGATCGCCGTGATGGCCGCCCTGATCCCGTGGCACAAGTCGGGCGTCGACACCAGCCCGTTCGTGCTCGTCTTCCAGTCGATCGGCATGCCGTTCGCCGGCGACGTGATGAACTTCGTGGTGCTGACCGCGGTGCTCTCCGCCGCGAACTCCGGCCTGTACGTGTGCTCGCGCATGGTGTGGTCGCTCGCCAAGGAGCGGCTGATCCCGGCCCGATTCGCCAGAACCAACTTCCACGGTGTGCCCGTGTGGGCCGTCCTCTTCTCGATGGCGGGATCATTGCTCGCGCTTCTGTCGTCGGTCGTCGCCGCATCGACCGTCTATCTGGTATTGGTCGCCGTTTCTGGACTGGCGACTCTGGTCGTGTGGTTCTCGGTGTGCGTGTGCCACATCCGTTTCCGCCGTGAATGGCGACTCTCCGGTCATACGCCCGACGAACTGGGCTATCGCGCCCCCGGATTCCCGGTGCTGCCGTGGCTCGCGATCGCGATGTGCATCGGCGCGCTGGTCCTCGTCGCCCTCGACGACACCCAGCGCACGACGCTGTACTATATGATCCCCTTCACCGCCCTGTGCTATCTCGGTTATCACCTCCTCAACCGCCATCGTCGCTCCGATCTCGGCAATCAGTGACGCTGACACCAGACGCTGACAGTGAAAGCGTCACATATTCCCGAGATTTCTCCAGTACCCGGTAATAAGTGACGCTGAGCCAGAGGGAGCGTCACATATTCCCGAGATGATCCCGAACCTCGGTAATAAGTGACGCTGAGCCAAAGGAAGCGTCACATATTCCCGAGATCAAGGGTTATTTCGGTAATTTGTGACGTTCGCATAAGGGGACTCGGGGAGAACTAGGGAGAACTGTGAGGAACTGGGTGTCTCCGGTGTCTCCATGGGGTCCCTGGTGCCCCCCATGGTGTCTCCGGTTCCCCATGGTGGCTCCGGGGGATTTTGGGATGTCTCCGGGGCTGTCAGCGCGCCCGGTACCATGGTAAGAATGAATCCTGAAGCGTTGAGCGAACTCATTTCGCGTATTGCCCACGAGCTTGTCGTTGCCGGAAAGGCCGGACAGCTCACCGAAGATCTCATCCCCCCGGTCGCCAAATTCGCCGTGATGCGTCCGAAGGACCGCGCCCACGGCGATTGGGCGTCGAACGCCGCGATGCAGCTGGCCAAGAAGGCCGGCATGAAGCCGCGCGACTTCGCCGAGCTGTTCGCCGCCGAACTGACCGCCGCCGACGGCATCTCCAAGGTCGAGGTCGCTGGCCCCGGCTTCATCAACATCACCCTCGACTCCGCGTCCGCCGCGGCCGTCGTCGACCAGATCCTCGAAGCCCCGAAGGTCGATTCCACGGTCGGCGAGGCCGTCTCCTCGTTCGGCCGCAACACCCACCTCGGCGGCGAGACCCTGAACCTCGAGTTCGTCTCCGCCAACCCGACCGGCCCGATCCACATCGGCGGCACCCGCTGGGCCGCCACCGGCGACGCGATGGCCCGCGTGCTCGAGGCCAACGGCGCCAAGGTCGTGCGCGAATACTACTTCAACGATCACGGCGAGCAGATCAACCGCTTCGCCAAGTCCCTCGTCGCCGCGTGGGCGCACGACAACGACCTCGGTGACAAGGGCTACCAGACCGAGACTCCGTTCGACGGCTACAAGGGCGCGTACATCGACGAGATCGCCCGCCGCGTCGAGGCCGAGGCCAAGGCCGACGGCGTCGACCTGACCGCCCTCGACCACGAGGATCAGGGCCTCAACGCCGACGGTGAGCCGATCGGCGAGTCCGATTCCGCGTTGCGCGAGGAGTTCCGCAAGCGCGCCGTGCCGATGATGTTCGACGAGATCAGGAAGTCGATGAAGGACTTCCGCGTCCACTTCGACGTGTGGTTCCACGAGAACAGCCTCTACCAGGACGGTGAGGTCGACAAGGCCATCGCCGTGCTGCGCGATCGCGGCGACATCTACGAGAAGGACGGCGCCACCTGGTTCGCGTCCACGAACCACGGCGACGACAAGGACCGCGTGATCATCAAGTCGAACGGCGAGTTCGCGTACTTCGCCGCCGACATCGCGTACTACTGGAACAAGCGCCACCGCCCGGAGAACCCGGCCGACGTCGCGATCTACATGCTCGGCGCCGACCATCACGGCTACATCGGCCGCATGATGGCGATGTGCGAGGCGTTCGGCGACAAGCCGGGCGAGAACATGCAGATTCTCATCGGCCAGCTCGTCAACGTGATGAAGGACGGCAAGGCCGTGCGCATGTCCAAGCGCGCCGGCAACGTCGTCACCATCGACGACCTCGTCGAGGCGATCGGCGTGGACGCCTCCCGCTACTCGCTCGCACGCACCGACTACAACTCGCCGGTCGACATCGACCTGAACCTGCTCGCCTCCCACTCCAACGACAACCCGGTGTACTACGTGCAGTACGCGCATGCGCGCTCCTGCAACGTGGACCGCAACGCCGAGGCCGCGGGCGTCACCTTCGAGGGCTCCGATCTCG
>NZ_JGYS01000027.1 GCF_000741175.1 Bifidobacterium callitrichos DSM 23973 | reverse complement strand
GTTGGCGGGCAGGTGCAGCATGCGCTTGAGCGCGCCGGCTGATATGGTTGGCACAGGCGTTCCCTTGTTCCGGTTCTACTTTCTTGGCGGAAACAAACCATACAGGAGAACGCCCCTCTCATATCCCACACGAAAAAGCCCCGGCAAAGACGCCGAGGCACAACACCCCACCACACAAACTGGCGAAGACTCTTTTATTATTCGCATTCATTGTATCGATGATTATCCGAATTTATCCCCTCGTATAGATGGAAACGCTGCCGTACCAAGCTTTATATGCCCGTATCGAATACTGTGGATCGCGATTCTTTCCGAATGCTCGTCCCCGGTCCTCAGCGTTCGCGCCAGCACAGCAGCTCGAAGATGAGGATGAGGACGAGCAGCGCGGCCGAGGCGAGGAACACGGCCCTCAGGGCGAGGGTCAGCGTGGGCAGGAACGTGGCGACGACGCCGAACACGGCCACGCCGACCGCGCCGCCTACCTGACGGAACGTGTTGAACATGGCGGAGGCGATGCCTGCCTGTGACGCCTTCACGCTGGCGAGGACGACGCCTGCGGCGGCCGGCGTGGTGATCGCGGCGCCGAAGCCGACGACGCTCAATCCCGCAGCGATCACCCATACGGGGATCGGCGCGGGGTACAGGAACTCGAACAGGAATCCGGCGATCATGATCGCCAGTCCGAGCGTGATAGAGAAGCGCGATCCGCGCGCGGTGATGATGCGCCCGCCGAGGATGTTGCCGCCGATGGTGACGAACGCGCTCGGCACGAACACGAGTCCCGCGGCGAGGGCTCCCATCCCCCGCTCGTTCTGCAGGAACATCGTCGAGATGAACACCATGCCGTACCAGTTGAAGATCATGACGAACCCGATCATCAGCGCCACCTGCATGCCGCGTACGCGGAACAGGTCCAGCGGCATCATCGGGGCGTCCACCCGCACCTGCGAGCGCACGAACGCCGCGAGCGTGAATGCGCCGCCGGCCGTCAACCCCCATGCGAGGGGCGAGTTGAGGCCGAGCGAGCCGATCTCGATGACGCCCGCGATGAACAGGACGAATCCCGTCAGCGCCAGCGTCTGCCCCACCCAGTCGAACGGCTTGGGCCGTCGCGGCGATGGCGCGACGCGCAGCGTGAGCAGAAGCACGAGCAGGCAGAACGGCACGTTGATCGCGAACACGAGGCTCCAGTGGATCGGCGTGAGCAGTCCGCCGAGCAGCGGGCCCACGGCCCAGGCGCTCGCCGCCTCCCGCGCCCCACAGGGCCAGCGCCCATGCGCGGCGGCGAGGGTCCGGGTTCGCCTCGTTGATCAGGGACATCGATGCGGGCAGGATGAGCGCGGAGGCGACGCCGAGCAGGCAGCGTCCGGCGACGAGCGCCGTCATCGACCACGCGAACGAGCTGAACAGCGACGCCGCGGAGAACAGCGTCGCGCCGGCGATGAACACGCGTTTGGCGCCCCACCGGTCGGCGAGGTTGCCGCACAGGAGCAGCAACGCGGCGAACAGGAGGCTGTAGCCGTCGACCACCCACTGCTGGACGGCCATGTCGCCGCCGAGGTCGCGAGCGATGGTCGGCAGCGCCACGTTGACGATGAGCACGTCCATGCCGACGAGGAACGAGGCGATCGACGCGGCCGCAGTGGCGAACGCCGCCGGATGGTGTGCGTGATGGTCGTGGCGGCCGACGGCGGGCCGGCCTTGGGTCATGGGGCCCGTGTCCGTCACCCTGCCGTCCTCGGTGTCCCTGATGCTGCGCGTTGCGGTCGATGAGCGCATGCCGTCCCTCCCCTGTCTCTCGTCTCCTGTGCGATCATCCCCTCGGCGGATGCCTGACATTATTCCGCCGTAATCCGTTCGAACAATCGCATGGAACAGTGTAGGCTTGATAACAAGCGAAAATCAGCGGATATCGGACGATTCTGGTTCATGGTGCATAAACCATCGGTTAATACGCTACGATCGGCGCTCGTTCGTGGCCGATCGGGAGAGCCACGGACGGGCGGAATGGTGCGAGGAAGGGCGGGATCATGTACGACCGGAGACTGGACGCGCTCATTGCCGCGGCCGAGACCGGAAGCTTCGCCGCGGCGGCCCGGCGCCTGCACATCTCGACGCCGGCGTTGGCCAAACAGGTCAACACGTTCGAAAGGGAGTACAGGATCACGGTGTTCGACCGCTCCCGCAGCGGCGTGACGCCGACCGCGGCGGGAGCGGAGTTCATCGAGGACGCCCGTTCGATCGTCCGTCAGTCGAACGAGATCATCGCGAGAATGCGGCGTCGCGCGCATACGGGCACGCCGCCGGTCAGACTCGGCATCTCCGCGCTGCGCCCCGCCCGGCGCGTCCTCGACCTGTGGCAGCGCGAAGCCGACCCGCGCATCCGAGTGGAGCTCGTATCGATGCCGGACGACGACGTGCCGATCGACGACATCATCGCCCATCTGGGCGAGGACATCGACGCGGTGGCCACCGCGTTCGCGCCCGAGCATTGGAACGGGACGTGCGGCACGCTGCCGATCTCCTACGAACCGCTATGCATGGCCGTGCCCCGCGACCATCCGCTGTCACGCCGGCCGCGACTCAAGCTCGACGATCTCGCCGGCCGTGACGGCGTGCGCACCCGCATACGCATCCTGCGCCGATGCGGCGGCACCGACGACATCGCCCGTGACCTGCTGGAGCGACTGGACGGCGTCGAACTGGTCGACATCGACCACTACGACCTGAACCTGTTCAACGAATGCGCCGAAACGGGCGACCTGCTCATCTCCAAACCCATGTGGGACGGGGTCCACCCGCAGCTCGTCAACGTGCCCGTCGACTGGCCGCGGCCTGTCGGCATGCACTACGGGCTCCTCTACCCCGCCGACCCGGAACCGCAGGTCAGAGCGTTCGTCGAACGCATCGGCGCGCTCGCCGGGGTCGCAAGCGAGCCGTGACCCGACCCGTCGGGCACCGGGTCTTACACCTCCCTCGCCGCCATGTGCGCGCGGACCTTGACGACGACGTACCAGACGATCAGCGCGACGACGACCACGGCGACCGCGTACTGGAAGCGGTCGAGGAACCCGAGGATGGAGCACCACCCTGCGCCGAGCATGTAGCCGGCCATGACGAGGATCGTGTTCCAGACGGCCGAGCCGACCGCGGTCAGCAGGGTGAACCGCACAAGGTCGGTGCGCGCGATGCCCGCGGGAATGGAGATGAGGCTGCGCACGATCGGGATGACGCGGCCGATGAACACCGAGAGCAGGCCGTAGCGGGCGAACCAGTCGTTCGCCTTGTCGATGTCGGAGGCGTCGGTCAGGGGCATCTTCTCGAACAGGCGGCGCATGCGTTCGGCGCCGATCGCGTAGGCGATGCCATAGAGCATGAGCGCGCCGGCGACCGAACCGATGGTCGCGCCGACGATCGCCTCGGCCAAGGTCATATGACCCTGCGCGGCGGTGAAGCCGGCCAGCGGGAGGATAACCTCGCTGGGAATCGGCGGGAACAGGTTCTCCAGCAGCACGGCCACGCCGGTGCCGAGTCCGCCCATGACGGACATGAGGCCGACGAGCCAGTCGGTGATGGCTCCGATGAATCCGCCCGTGGAGACCGGGCATGCGGTGATGTTGTCGATCATGGCGCCAACGTTATGGGGAACCGTCTTAGGATCCGCTAATGGGCGACACGCCCGGCCGCGACGCCGGGCTCACGATGTCGGGCTCACGACGCCAGCGGCAGCGTGATGCGCATCGTCGTGCCCCGCGCCGACGTGGATTCAACGTCGAGCGTCCCGCCGTAGCGGTTCGCCACGTCGCGCGCCAGCGCTAGCCCCAGACCGTAGCCCTGGTGGGCGGTGCCGTCGTCGTCGCGCGCGAAGCGTCGGAACAGGCGTTCGGGGTTCTCGCCGATGCCGGGCCCGCGGTCGGCCACGCGGATGACGGCGTCCCCGCCATGACGGTAGCCGACCGACACGGTCACATGCGTGCCGTCGGGCGCGTGCGCGACCGCGTTGTCCAATACGGCGACGAGGCAGCGAGACAACCCCACCGCGTTGCCCTGCACGACAAGATGCGCGGGGTCGCCGTCGACGCGCCTGTCGATGACGACGCCGCGTTTGTCGGCGAGAGGCCGCACCGCGTCGACGGACTGGTCGACGACCCCGGCAAGCGGCACCGGCTCGGCGTCGACCGCGCCGCGCGCCGCGACGAGCAGGTCGGT
>NZ_JGYS01000026.1 GCF_000741175.1 Bifidobacterium callitrichos DSM 23973 | reverse complement strand
TGCCAGATACGCGAGACCCTGCAGGACATCTACGAGACCAGCCGCACGCCAGGCGAGGCGTGGTCGCGCCTGCACCGCCTGTGCTCGTGGATGATGCACTCACGGCTGGAACCCATGAAGGACCTCGCCCGCATGATCCGCAGGCACTGGAACGAGATCCTGGCCTACTTCACCCACCCGTACACCAACGCGGTCCTCGAGGGCGTCAACAGCGTCATCCAGAACGTCAAACGACGAGCACGCGGATTTCGGAACATGGACTACTTCGCCACCATGATCTACCTGACCTGCGGCAAACTCGACCTCAAAGCAGTCACCGCCTAACCCCCACAACCCACCACAAACAGCAAATAGCCACAATTGGTCTAATAGTTCCGCGTACATGCGTGCCGTGCCGGGTGCTAAGCGCTCTCGCCTCTCCCTAAGCCATGTCAAGGCGTACACCTTGAACGTCTGACCGGTAACGCGCGGGTCTACCCACTCATTACGATTAATCGCCGCCCGCACTCCGCTAAGCCATGCGTCGGCGCTAGTCTTGCTGCTGAACGTATCGGGAGCGGTGAACCTCTCCCCGTTCACTACATAGGACGCTTGATAGCGCCCCGATGGCAACTTCCTTATCTTGCCAAAACCACGACGATTTCTAGCCATATGTATTCACCTCCGGCGTGTTGCGGGCTTAGGGCATCAGGTAGCCGTCGTGCCCCCCCACGTGCCCTAAGTCCTGTCGATTTTTGTTGTTTTGAGATGAAAACAAGCAGAAAACGGCTATTTGCTGTTTGTGGTGGGTTGTGGGGGTTAGGCGGTGACTGCTTTGAGGTCGAGTTTGCCGCAGGTCAGGTAGATCATGGTGGCGAAGTAGTCCATGTTCCGAAATCCGCGTGCTCGTCGTTTGACGTTCTGGATGACGCTGTTGACGCCCTCGAGGACCGCGTTGGTGTACGGGTGGGTGAAGTAGGCCAGGATCTCGTTCCAGTGCCTGCGGATCATGCGGGCGAGGTCCTTCATGGGTTCCAGCCGTGAGTGCATCATCCACGAGCACAGGCGGTGCAGGCGCGACCACGCCTCGCCTGGCGTGCGGCTGGTCTCGTAGATGTCCTGCAGGGTCTCGCGTATCTGGCACG
>NZ_JGYS01000025.1 GCF_000741175.1 Bifidobacterium callitrichos DSM 23973 | reverse complement strand
CGTTCATGCGGTCGACGTCGCCGCGCAGGTCGTCGAGCGGGCCGTCGATGGGCTGGCCGTGCGCGCGGCGGAAGTCGATCAGGTCGATGCGCGTGGCGATGACGGCGAGCGGGGTCTTCAGCTCGTGGCTCGCGTCGGCGACGAAATCCTTCTGCAGTTCGAACGCGTGTTCGAGCGGCGCGACCTCCCTGCGCGAATAGTACCGGCCGATGACGGCGACCGCGACGATGACGCCGAGGACGAACAGGACGGTGAACCCCACGGCCTTCCTGGTGTCGATGACCATCATGCCGGAGCCGAACTGTTCGGTGACGCTCATGGCGTTCGGATCGATGCCGCGTTCGGCGAACTCGTGGCGGGAGCCGAGCAGCACGCCGAGGACGAACAGGACGCCGCCGAGGATGGTGACGGCCGCCATCGCGACGGTCATGCGCAGGCTGACGAGCCCGGCGATGCGCCCGTGCGCGCCTTCTCGATTGTCCATCATGCCACGCATGTCACGCCTCCGGGTTGCCGATGCGGTAGCCGCGCCCGCGCACCGTGTCGATGATGCGGCGCGTGGTCTTGCCGCGCACGTACGAGACGTACACGTCGACGGCGCCGATGTCGGAGCCATCCGAGAAGGCGGCGCGCAGGATCTCCTCCCGACCGAATACATGGTCGGGGGCGGCGGCGAGCGCGGCGAGCAGCCTCGTTTCGGTCTCGGTCAGCGGGACCGTGCGCCCGTCGGGGTCCTCGATGACGTTCGCGTCGGGTTTGAGCAGCCAGTCGCCGATCATGGCGGATGAGGCCTGCGCGTGGAATCCGCGCAGCAGGGCGCGCAGCCGGGCTTCGAGTTCGGCGAAGTGGAAGGGTTTGGTCAGGTAGTCGTTGGCGCCGGCGTCGAGGCCGTTGACGATGTCGTCGACGTCGGCGAGCGCGGTGAGGACCAGCGCGGGTGTGGTGACGCCGCTGGCCCTCAAGGCGCGGATGAGGTCGAGTCCGTCGCCGTCGGGCAGGCGTCGGTCGACGACGAGCGCGTCGTAGCGGTTCGTGTTGAGGAGGTTCCGGGCTTCGAGTTCGGTGCGCGCCCAGTCGACGCGGTGGTCGGCGCCGAGCATTTCGGCGGTCATGGCCCCGAGGTCGGGGTCGTCCTCGAGGAACAGGATGGCGGGCATGAGGAGCCTGCCGGGGTCGGTCATGTCGTTCGTCGTCATGCGCGTCCGTCCTTTCGCTGTTCGTGCCGGCTCGGGCGTCGGCATGATCCGTCATCGTCCATCGCGGTGGCGTTATGGTTGTCCTTGATATATCAGACATTCCAGAGTCTAAGACCGCGCTAAGAAACGCTTGCGGGTTGGGCGCGTGGCCGAGGGGAAGGTAACGTGCGCTGATATGAATGAAACGCATATGACGCACGTATTCACGGCCGAGGGGGTGTCGTGCACGGTGCCGTCGCCCGACGGCGAGCGCACGGTTTTCTCGGGATTGGATTTCGCGATCGACGCCCGTGAGATCGTCGATCTGGTGGGGCCGTCGGGTTCGGGCAAGAGCAGCCTGCTGACGGCGTTCGCGTTGCTGAACCCGCATGCGCGTGGCACGTTCGCGTTGGACGGGCGGGATTCGTCCGGGTTCACGCCGCAGCGGTGGCGTCGCGAGGTCGCCTATCTGCCGCAGAGGCCGGTGCTGCCGGGGGCTACGGTGGCGGATGCGATCCGCCTGCCGTTCATGCTGTCGGTGAGGGCCGGCGGTGAGGACGGACGGGAAGGGCTGCGCGATGGGAACGGCCCTCGTCGTCCGGGAGGACTGTTCGGCCGGTTCGCGGCGTTGTTCCGTGACGGCGAGGCGAACGCGCGGAGGCTGCTGCCCGAGGAGCGCATCCGGGCGACGCTGGATGCGATGGGCTGCACGGACATCGATCTGACGCGCGCCCCGCATGACCTGTCCGGCGGACAGGCGGCGCGTGTCTCGCTGGCCAGGACGCTGCTGACGTCGCCGAGGGTGCTGCTCGCCGACGAGGTGGATGCCGGTCTGGACGACGAGAACGCCGAGAAGGTCGCCTCGATCATGTCCGACGCCGCCGCGCATGGCATGGCGATCGTGCGCATCCGGCACCGTCCGCCGGACGGGCGCGCCTCGCGGATCGTGACGCTGTCCCACGGCGTGCTGTCCTGGGACGGGAGCCTCGTGAAGGATCCGGATGCGAAGGATGCGAATAAGGAGGCGGTCGCATGAGCGGCAACGCGTATGACATCGACGTATGGGGTCTCGTCGTCGCCCTGGCGATGGTGGCCGTCGCCGCCGGCGTGAGCGGCCTGATGCGCATGGGCATCGGGCGTTCGCTCATGTGGTCGGCGTGCCGCGCCCTGCTGCAGCTGTGCGCGATGGGATTCGTCGTCGGCTATGTGATCCGCGCGGACAACGTGTTTCTCGTGTTCGCCACGATCGGCGTGATGCTCGTCGCCGCCGTGCAGATCACGCTCTCGCGCGCCAAGGGCGTGCCGAAGGGGCTGGCGGGCCCCGTGCTGCTGAGCCTGACCATCACGATGCTGCTCATGATCGCGCTGGTCACCGAACTCGTGGTGCGCCCCCACCCGTGGTATGCGCCGCAGCTGGTCGTTCCCCTGACCGGCATGCTCCTGGGCAACACGGTCTCCGCGCTCGCGGTGGGACTGAGCCGATTCTACGAGAGCATGGACGAACGACGCGACGAGATCGACACGATGCTCGCGCTCGGCGCGACCGCATGGGAGGCGGCGCGGCCCTCGATCGTCTCGTCGATCCGACTGGGCCTGCTGCCGACGATGGCGACGCTCGCCTCCTGCGGCATCGTCACGATCCCGGGCATGATGGCCGGTCAGGTCATCGCCGGTGGCGACCCGCTGGAGGCCGCGAAATACCAGTTCGTCGTGTTCGCCGCGATCGCCTCGCTCACGCTCGTCGCCGACGGGTTGATCATGGCGATGGTCTACCGCACCTGCTTCACCGCACTCGATCAGTTCCGGTCGGCCGACATGCGCGGCGCGAGATGACCGATGTCGGCCGTCTCGCGCCTCTCCCGTGGACTCGGTCCCGTTCCGCCCGTTCGCCCCGGAGCCTGTTCACCCGGTGTTTGCGATCCGCCATGGGTCTAGGGCGACTGCGGGCGCTACCATGGGAGGCATGGAGAATGAATCCATGTATGGTAGCGAAGAAAACAACAACGACAACAACGAATCGAACGATGCGAGGATGACGGCGCCGGGCGCCGAGGGGACGCGGATGGCGGATGCGGTCGGCGCGGTCGTGGACCGCTCGTGGCTGAATGAGGCGAAGACGAGCATCGACCAGTGGGCGTACATCATGCTCAGGGACGCCGACGATCACGACATCGACTGGGAGTGGGTTCGCTCGCTCGACCTGGAGCACGGCATCGGCGTGGCATCGCCGGCCGACTACGAGACGGGTGCCGCCTCGAACGTGCACGACCTGCTCAAGGCGGATCTCGAGATCCGCGACCGGCTCGAGGCGATCATCGCGAAGATGAGCATGACGTTCATGCGCGACTTCGACCGTCACATCACCACCTACGAGCTGCCGCGCGCGCTCGCCTACGCGGATCGCAGGCTCAACGACCAGATCCAGCTGCTGCGTGACCGCGGCATCGCCGAAGGACTGTGGACCGTCGCCGACGAGGACCGCCAGCGCGTCACCGTGCCGGTGCTCACCGCGGCCAGGGAGGACGTGGACGTCGACGACATCCAGGACCGCACCGCCGAGATCGTCAACGCGCGCGCCGAACGGCGCAAGGCCGACCGCGCCAAGCGCGAGGAGGCCCGACGCCATCGCGAGCAGGCGCTGTTCGAGGCCGACGAGGTGACCTACGGCTCCGTCGAGGCGGGACCGGACGAATCCGCGCCCGCCGACTCCAGCTCCGACCAGGGCAGCCCCGACTATCTGATCGAAGGCCAGCCCGTCATCAACGACGACAACCCCGCGGTCCCCACGATCGAACAGGTCAACCGCGACGAGACCGCCGTACCCGAGGAGCGCTTCGAGAAGTCGCGCCATGCGGCCGCCGAGCATGTGGCCGAGCACGCCGCCGCCCGTCCCAAGGACTACTGGCGCGAGGTGTTCCTGCCCGGACGCGACGTCGACAAGGTCATGGGCATCGACCTGGAGACCAACGGCACCGAACCCGCGCGCACGTACATCATCGACGTCGGATTCGAATACATGAACATGCGCTCGCCCCGCCCCGCGGATGCTCCCACCGGATACCGCTACGACAAGGACTACTACGAGGACGGGGACGCCTACGACCAGCACCACTGGTCGTTCGGCGTCACCCCCGAGGCCGCGCGGCACGGCAACCCGTTCATCATCCAGCTGACCGGCATCGACATCAAGGAGCGCGTCGGCGACTCCTATCCCCTGTTCGACGAGGATCCCGAGGCGCAGGCCGAACTGCTGAAGCGGCTCACCTCGCAGCCGTTCGTTGCCCACATGGCCACGTTCGAGCACAGCTTCTTCATGCTCAACGTCAAGGGGTACGCCGAGGCATACCGCAACGGGCACGTCACCATCATCGACACGCTGCCGATGAGCCGCCTGTGGGATGAGGGTTCCATCCCCAGCGAGGACCATCCCGACGGCGACAATCGTCTCGACGCGTATGCGAAACGTCAGGGATCGCTGCACGAGGACGATTCCGAACGCCATCTGGGCCTCGAGGACACGCACATCATGCTGCTGGCGATGAAGCACCATCTCGCCCAGCTCAAGGCCGAGGCGCGCGGACCGTGGGGTCCGGGCGGCAAGGCCGGCGTCGGCGGCAAGCGCATCGTCAACTACCATCGTCGCCACTGGCGTCGCTGAGCATCACCTTAAAAGACGCGAGGTCCCTCGCGCGGCTTCCTGCCCGCACGAGGGACCTCGCATATTCGGATCCGCGAGGAGGCTGCTCGGCTATTCGGCGTCGAGACCGAGCATCGAACGCAGCCAGGAGAGTTCGGCCTCGACCTGTGCGTCATGCACGTTGATCAGTCCCCTGCGATACGGGTCGTCGATGTGGTCGATCGTCATCGGATGTCCGGCGTCGCAGTAGAAGAAATGCGTGTCGCCGCGGGACAGCAGATCGTACCGGCGGCGCAGCACCGCCTCGCGGTCGGTCTCGTCGGGGACGACGGACAGGAAGGTGAGCACCACGCGCCACCGGTTGAAATCCGTGATGGTGAACCCGTCCGCATCCTTGAGAGCCTCAACGAGCCGCTTTCGGCCTTCCGGCTCCAACGTGAACAGGTGACGCTGACGGCCGTCGCGCACATCGGTGCGCTCCGAGATGAGCCCGTCCCTGACCAGACGCGCGGTGGCCGGGTAGATGGCGCCGTCGCTGAACCGGCGCATGTCGCCCTGCAGCTGCTCCATCTTCTTGCGCAGCTCGTAGCCGCACATCGTCCGCTCGGACAGGAATCCGAGGATCATCATCTCAATCAGGCTCATAGGTTTTAGCTTACCTGCATGGCCGGGTTCACGTCCGGTCCCTCAGCACGTTGCCGAGGATGTGGCGCATGAACGGGATCGTGGTGGCGAACGTGAGCACGTCGGCCACGGACTGCGCCGCCTCGACGCCTGTCACGCCGATCAGATGCGGCAGGACGAGCACGATCGGCGCGAGGTACAGGCCGGTTCGGCACACGGCGAGGAACGAGGCGATGCCCGTCTGCCCCAACGTCTGGGAGATCATGTTGCCCATCATGTTCACGCCGTTGAGCACGACCGTCACGCACTGGAAATGCAGCGCCGCGACTCCGACGGCGATCACCGCCGGATCGGAGCGGAAGATCTCGACCAACTGCGGGGCGACGGCCCAGATGACGACCGCCAACGCCAGCAGCACGCCGGTGGACAGCTTCACGCAGAACCAGAACGCCTCGCGCACGCGGGCGAACCTCCCCGCCCCGTAGTTGTATCCGCACACCGGCTGGAACCCCTGGCCGAGTCCGATGATGACCGAGTTCGCTCCGAGCATGATGCGCATGACGATGGCCATGCCGGCTATCACGGCATCGCCGAACGGGTTCGCGGCGATGTTCACGCAGGTGGTGGCAATCGATCCGGCGCTCTGGCGAACGAGCGACGGCAAACCTCCGCCGACGATCTCGCGCAGCAGCAGCGGGTCGGGACGACAGTTGCGCAGCGACAGTTTCAGCACGCCGAACCTCGCGCTCATGACGGTCAGGATCAGGAAGCTCACGGTCTGGCAGATGCCGGTGGCCAGTCCCGCGCCGAAGATGCCGAGGCCGAGCACGAAGATGAACAGCGGGGCGAGCAGGAAGTTGAGCAACGCCCCGCAGACCAGTCCGATCATGCCGAACGCGGACTGACCCTGATAGCGCAGCAGGCCGTTCAGCGCGAACGAACCGCACACGCACGGCGCCGCCACGAGGATCGGCGTCAGATAGGTCACGGCGTACGGCGCGATCGTGGCGGTGGAGCCGAGCGCCATGACCAGCGGTCGCAGCGTCGACAGGCAGATGATCGCCACGAGCAGACCGGAAAGGAACGCGCCCGCGAATCCGATGGCGAGCAGACGGGACGCCCTCTCGTTGTTGCGTTTGCCGAGCTCGCGGCTCATCGAATTGCCCGAGCCGTTGCCGAAGAAGAAGCCGAGCGCCTGCAGGATGGTCATGATCGAGAACGCGATGCCGATCGCGCCGGACTGCGAGGTGCCCAGCTGCCCGATGAAGTACGTGTCGGTGAGATTGTACGCGGTGGTCACCAGATTCGAGATCACCGCCGGAATGCACAGCCGCAGGATCAGCGGTCTGATCGGGCTTTGCGTCATCTGACGGTACTTCGCGTCCGCCGACGCCCTTCTGATTCCCTGTCGCATCTTGACCACGGGATGGTACTGTACTCCCCCCGTGCCGACCGCATCGCGGCGAATGTCACTTGCCGGGCGTACCGCCGCTCTGCAGTCGTTTCACCTGTTCGATGACGTCACGATGCTCCTCGATGAGCTCCGAGGCGTCCGTTTCGCGCCCTTCGGCGATCGCCCTCCAGTACAGGGTCTTGAGCGAGACGTACGCCTGCTGCATGCGGATCGCCTCGGCACGGGCGGCGAGACGCAGCGCCTGCGCGTCGAGCAGCTCGATCTGTCTGGTCGCTCCCGCCGCGCCGTCCTGCGTGTTGCGCAGATACTCGCGCATCGATTCCAAAGGCATGCCCGTCGCCGACAGGCACGCCACCGTCGTCAGTCGCTCCAGATCGGCGTCCGAATAGGCACGGCGCCCGGACTGGTCGCGTGCGATCGGCGGGATGATGCCGATCTGCTCGTAGTAGCGCAACGTCGACTCAGGCAGTCCGGATGCCAGGGACGCCTCGTGAATGGTATGCCATGCGGTGACCGTCATGCTCATGCTCCTTATCTGTGTCTGGCATGTCCCACGCCATTACCATGCAATCTACGGGTCTCAAGCGCTTGAGGTCAAAACGTCTCCTCACTTCAGGTACCGTCCGGTGACGCTCGCCGGGTTCGCGGCGACCTCGGCCGGCGCGCCGACGGCGACGATCCTGCCTCCGGACTCGCCGCCTCCCGGTCCCATGTCGATGATCCAGTCGGCGTTGGCGATCATGTCGAGGTCATGTTCGATGACGACGACGGTCGCGCCCGCCGAGACAAGACGATCGAAGACGCCGAGCAGGACACGCACGTCAAGCGGATGCAGGCCGATGGTCGGCTCGTCAAAGACGAACACGGCGTCCGACTGGGCGCGCCCCATCTCGCCGGAGAGCTTGAGTCGCTGCGCCTCCCCTCCGGACAGGGACGGGGTCGGCTCGCCCAGCGTGAGGTATCCGAGCCCCAGATCGTGCAGCGTCGTCAGACGCGCATGCACCCTGCGCAGGTCCGTGGTCGCCTCCAGCGCCTCGTCCACGCTCATCGCCATGAATTCGGGCAGCGACAGCTCACGCCCGTCCCCCGTCACGCGTCGGATGCCGTCCGCCTCGGGCGAATAACGCGAGCCATGGCAGT
Source organism: Bifidobacterium callitrichos DSM 23973 (assembly GCF_000741175.1). Taxonomy (GTDB): domain Bacteria; phylum Actinomycetota; class Actinomycetes; order Actinomycetales; family Bifidobacteriaceae; genus Bifidobacterium; species Bifidobacterium callitrichos. Next base: position 18,344 of record NZ_JGYS01000025.1, on the reverse strand, counting down.
CGGGGCATGCGATGTCCACGTCGGGCAGGAACTGCACGTCGAGCGAGATCGACCCGGTGCCGTCGCAGGTCGGACAGCGAAGTCGTCCGGTGTTGTAGGAGAAGTCGCCTGCCTTCCAGCCGCCCGCCTTCGCCGCCTCGGAACGCGCGAACGCCCGTCGCAGATCATCATGGACGCCGGCGTACGTGGCGACCGTGGAGCGCACGTTCGCGCCGATCGGCGTCGCGTCGATGAGATTCGCACGCATGATGCCGTCCGACTCGATCGCATGCACATGGTCGGGCATGGGCGCGGGCGAGTCCGACCCCGCGCCCTTCGCGGCATTCGCCCGCAGAGCGGGGATCAGCGACTCCAGCACCATCGTCGTCTTGCCCGATCCGGACACGCCGGTCACGACGACGAGCCTGCCGCACGGGACATCCACCGAAAGCGGTTTGACCGTGTGAATCGGCCCCGTCTGCATGTGGATGCGGCCGAGATCGAACATGCGATCGGCGTCGATCCCCGTGCGTACGCGCCCCGGGCCGTTCTCGAGGAGGAACGGCGCGATGCGGCTGCCCCGCGCGGCGGCGCGCGCGACGTCGTCGACCGACCCCTGCGCGATCACCCGGCCGCCGCCCGCACCCGCTGCCGGTCCCATCTCGATCAGATGGTCGCAGGCCTCGAGCACGCGCACGTCATGGTCGACGACGACCACGGTGTTGCCGTCCGCCACGAGATCGCGCATCACGCCGATCAGCCCGTCGACGTTGGCCGGATGCAATCCGATCGACGGCTCGTCGAGCACATACAGCACGCCGGTGGTGCGGTTGCGCACGGCGCGGGCCAGCTGCACGCGCTGGCGTTCGCCGGTGGACAGCGTGGAACCGGCGCGGTCGAGCGTGAGATACCCGAGCCCCAGCTCCATCAGCCGACGCGCCACGTCGAGGAACGATTCCGCGATGTTCGTGGCCATCGGACGCATCTCGGGAGCAAGCGAGGCAGGTACGTTCCGCACCCAGGAGACGGCGTCGTCGAGCGTCATCGCGCTCGCCTCGGCAAGATCGACGCCGCACACCCGCGGGGCGCGCGCGGCCTCGCTCAGACGGGTTCCCCCGCATGCCGTGCACGGCCTCTCCTCGAGGAACCGGGCGACGCGCTTGAGTCCCTTCTCGTCCTTGGCCTTGGAAAGCGCGTTCTCGACGGTGCGGACGGCGTTGTAGTAGGTGAAGTCGAGTTCGGCGAAGTCGTCGCTCTTCCTCGACCGGTAGAGGATGTGCTTCTTGACGGCCGGGCCGTCGAACACGATGTCGCGCTCCTTGGGGGTGAGCTCCCGGAACGGCACGTCGGTGCGCACGCCCATCGCGCGGCACACGTCCTTCATGAGATCCCACATGAGTGAGCCCCACGGCAGGACCGCACCATCGTCAATGCTCTTCGACTCGTCCGGCACGAGGGCGGCACGGTTCACCTCGCGCACGACGCCGGTGCCGGAGCATGCGGGGCACGCGCCGGCCGAGTTGAAGGCGAGGCTTTCGGCACCGGGACCATGGAACTCGCGGTCGCATCCCGCGCAGGTGATGGGCAGTTCGGCGGCCACGGCGAGCGTGGGCTCGTTGCGCGTGCCGCAGTGCGGGCACACGTGCGAGCCGACGCGGGAGAACAGCAGACGCAGGCTGTTGAGCAGTTCGCTCATCGTGCCGAACGTGGAGCGGACGCCCGGCACGGCGGGACGCTGATGCAGGGCCAACGCGGCTGGGACGTGCAGCACCTCGTCCACCTGCGCGCGCGACGCCTGGGTGAGCCGTCGGCGCGTGTACGTGGAGAGCGCCTCGAGATAGCGCCGCGACCCCTCGGCGTAGAGCACGCCCAAAGCGAGCGAGCTCTTGCCCGAGCCGGAGACGCCGGCCACGCCCGTCAGCGCGTGCAGCGGCACATCGACGTCCACATTCCTGAGATTGTGCACGCGAGCGCCCCGCACCTCGATGGCCGTCGGCCCCGCGCCCCCGCGCCGCGCCATCCCGTCCCCTGATCCCATGCCGTCCCGTTCGTCATCCATGCGGCCAGTATATGCCCGATCAGAATCGGATCAGCGACTTGATGGCCTCGCGACGGTCCATCGCCTCGTACGCCTCCTGGATATGGTCGAGATCGTAGATGCCGGTGAACACGAGGCCAGGGTCGATCCGGTGCTCCAGCACGGCGTCGAGCAGCCCGGCCTCGAGATCGTAGTGGCGCACCGGCGCGGGGCCACCCTTGATGCCGATGTTGCCGTAGAACGTGCCCTCGGCGCTGATCTCAACGTCATGGGGAAGGCCGACGCGGCCGATCACGCCGCCGCGGCGGATGAGCCCCAGCGCCGTGTCGAACGACTGTCTGGAGCCCACGCATTCGAGCACCGCGTCCGCACCGTAGCCTCCGGTCATCGACAGCACCCTGTCGACGGCGGCCTGGTCGCGCTCCGCCACGATGTCGGTCGCGCCGAACTCGCGGGCGAGCGCCGCACGGTCCTCGTGACGGCTCATCGCGATGATGCGACCGGCGCCGAGCATGCGGGCGGACAGTACGCCGCACAGGCCCACCGCGCCGTCGCCCATGACCACGGCGGTGTCGCCGGGCCTGACCTCGGCGGATACGGCCGCATGGTATCCGGTGGACATCACGTCGGCGATCGTGAGCAGTGAGGCGAGCGTCTCGTCGTCGTAGTCCTCGGGTGAGCCGGGCACCTTGACGACGGTGCCGTCGGCCTCGGGGACGCGCACGTACTCGGCCTGGCTGGCGCCGAAGTATCCGCCGTGCGGGCATACCGATTCGAAGCCGGCCCTGCACACCGGGCATGTGCCGCAGCTGTACGGGAACGGCAGCACGACGAAATCGCCCGGTCGGACCGACGTGACGGCGTCTGCGACCTCATCGACCACGCCGATCGCCTCATGGCCGATCTGACTGCTGTGCGGGTGGTCGCTCAGCCCTCGGAAATACCACAGGTCGGAGCCGCATACGCAGGCGCGCACGACGCGCACAACGGCGTCTCCGACCTGTTCGATCCGCGCCTTCGGCACCTCGCGTACGGTCATCTCCCCCGGCTTCACGAAGATCGCGGCTTTCATCGTCTCGCTCATCGGCACTCCTTAAGTCGAACATTGGCTTTTACGGATTCCACGCTACGCCGTTGAAGCGCTCGAAGGGCAAATACGCGACACGCCGGATGCGGCGACGGCTCACTTCACCTGGGTGATGACGTCGCCTCTGACCATGAACCCCTTGCGCGCCATGTCGATCATCGGCTGGTCGAACTTGCTGTCGGTGTAGAACTCGTCGATCACCGCGTCCGGCCCCAGCACCTGGCGCAGCCGCTTGGGCTTGTTCGTGTTGAAGTTGAGATAGGTGACCTCGAACGTCTCCGGGTCGATGGTCGAGGCGATGAGCCGTTCGACGCCGAGTCGCCTGCACGCCTCCCCCACCGTCACGTCGAACGAGGCGGTGAGGATCACGTCGTCGGGGCGTGGGTCGTACCATGGCTTGATCTTGCGCATGTTGCGGTCCCAGAACGCGTTGACCAGAGATTTCAGGCCGCCGGTCAGATCGTCGGCCCCGATGACCGAGGCGTCGGCGACCATCACGTCCCCGTCGAGCCCGGCTTTGGCGACGGCGTCGAGCCGGCTGGCGCGCAGCTCGTCGATCCCCCTGGACGTGGACAGGTCCCTGAGATATCTGCGCGCCACCTTGCCGACGCCGCGCTCCATCTGCTCGAGCGTGGCGCGACCGAGCTTGTACTTGATCGCGTAGCGTAGCACCGGGGCGATGTGACGGAACACCTTCATGTCGTATCTCGCGCTGAACAGGTAGAGGTCGAACAGGCTCTCCCCGTCGTAGATCGTCCCGTCGAAGTCGAACACCCGCATGCCGTTCCCCTTTGCGCTTCCCGCTTTCACTCAACGCCCCACTATAGGGGAACGGACGGTTCGGGGAAAGCCGCGACGCGGGAACGGTACGGTTTTCGGGGGATTCACGTTCTGTGCGGCATGTCCACGTCGGTGTCGACGACGATGGTGACCGGGCCGTCGTTGACCAGTCCGACGCGCATGTGGGCGCCGAAACGCCCCTCCCTGACGACGAGACCTCCCGAACGAAGCGCCTCGTTGAACCGGATCCAGACGAGATCCGCATGCTCCGGCCCGCCCGCCGCGATGAAGCTGGGACGATTGCCCTTGTGCACGTCGGCGAACAGCGTGAACTGAGAGATCGACAGGATCTCGCCCCCGATGTCCTGGATGGAGCGGTTCATCCTGCCGTGCTCGTCCTCGAACACGCGCAGGTTGAGCACCTTGTGGGCGAGCCAGGCGATCTCGGCGTCGCCGTCCGCATCGGCCACGCCGACCAGGATCATGTATCCGGGGCCGATCTGCTGCGGTTCGAACGTGGGGTCGACCTCGCCCAACTCGTTGACGACGTCGACGCCTGCCTGTGACACTCTCTGGATGACGATGCGCATGAGTCACGATTATGCCACGTGATACCGCGCACCCCGGTACCTGGGTCCATGCACGACGATGGGGCGGCGGCTTTCCCGAGCATTATCGGAAAAACCGCCGCCCCATCGATCATGGAATGCGGATGATGCCCGCGGCCGATGCGGGACGACGCGACGTCACTTGATGATGACGTCCTCCGGCTTGATGTCGGAGGTGAAGCTCGGGGCGAGCTCGCTCTCGTACGCCTTCTCGAAGAAGCCGTCGGCGGTCAGGGTCTTGATCTCCTTGTTGGTCCAGTCGAGCAGGCTCTTGTTGCCCTTCTTCACCGCGGGCGCGATCGTGGACTCGTCGCCGAGGGTCTTGACGCCCACGGTGAATCCCGGATTGTCCTTGGCCCACGCGTACAGGTACGTGTTGTCGTCGGCGAGCGCGGCCACGCGGCCGTCCTTGAACGCCTGGAACTGCTGGGTCTTGGAGTCGAACTTCTGGAGATTCACGTCAGGGTAGTTCTCGGTGAAGTACGTTTCGGCGGTGGTGCCCTTGGTCACGGCCAGATCCTTGCCCTTGAGCTGGTCGGCGCTGGTGATCTTCGCGCTGTCCGGGGAGACGACGCCGATGGACACCTTCATGTACGGTTCGGCGAAGTCGACGACCTGCTTGCGTTCGTCCGTCACGGTGAAGTTGGCGAGGACGAGGTCGACCTTGTCGCTCTTGAGCGAGTCGACGCGGCCGTCGGCGTTGACCTGCACCCAGTCGACCTTGACGCCGAGGTCCTTGCCGATCTGGTTGCCGAGGGCGACGTCGTATCCGGCACGGGTGCCGTCGTTCTTCACGTAGCCGTAGGGCGGCAGGTCGCCGAACGTGGCGATGCGGATGGTGCCGGCCTTCTTGATCTCGTCGACGGTCTGGCCCTGCTGCGATGACGACGATCCCGATCCTGAGGCGCCGGCTGCGGCCGGGTCCGGACCGTTGCCGCATGCGGCGACGGAGATCAGCGTGACGGCGGCGAGTGCGCCGGCGGCGATGCGCTTGAGGTTGAACATGATGGTTCCTCTTCTCTTTTCTGTGTTTTCTGGTTGTTTTCTGGTTGTTGCGGATGGGTACGTGTGATGGGTGTGCCGTCATTCGTCGCCGACGGGCGACATGCTTTCGAGGAAGCTTCTGGCGCGGTCCGTCGCCGGGTGCGTGAAGAAGTCGTCTCCGGACTGGCGTTCGAGGATCACCCCGTTCTCGAGGAACATGACGGTGTCGGCGACGCGGCGGGCGAACTCCATCTCGTGGGTGACGACGATCATCGTCATGTGCCGTTTCGCGAGTCGGAGCATGAGCTCCAAGACCTCGCGGACCATCTCGGGGTCGAGCGATGCGGTGACCTCGTCGAAGAGCATGAGCTCCGGGTTCATCGCGAGGGCGCGTACGATGGCGATGCGCTGTTTCTGCCCGCCGGACAGCTCGCGCGGATAGGCGTTCTTGTATTCGGTGAGCTGCACGTCCCGGAGCAGACGGTCCATCTGCTCGTCTACCTCGGCCTTGGCGCGCTTCTGCACCTTGGTCGGGCCAAGTTCGATGTTCTTGGCGACCGTGAGGTTCGGGAACAGGTCGTAGCTTTGGAACACCATGCCGATCTCGGTGCGCAGCGCGCGCCACGCCCGTTCGTTGTTGTTCGGCACGATCCTGCCCTTGAAACGGATCTCGCCGCCCTGGATGGTCTCCAGGCCGTTGAGGCATCGGATCAGGGTGGACTTGCCGGAGCCCGAGGGGCCGAGCAGCACCAGCACCTGACCGCGGTGCACGTCGAAGCTCACGTCCTTGAGGACCTCATGGTCGCCGTAGGATTTGCGCAGATGGCGTACCGAGAGCAGCGGCTCCTCCCCCGCCTCGTTCGGCGTGACGCCGCCGGGCGCCGTGGTCGTTCGCGTGTTGTCAGCCATTGTTACGCTCCTTGGCTCGCTTCTCGAGTGCCCTGGCGATCATCGCCAGCGGCCAGCAGATGATGAAGTACAGGAAGAAGATGAATCCGTACACCCAGAACGCGGCGTCCGGATGGGTCATGCGGTTGGCCTCCATGATCTGCTGGCCAACGGTGACCACGTCGATGACGCTGATGAGCAGCAGCAGCGACGTGGTCATGATCACGCGCGCCGCAAGGTTGATGACGGCCGGGATCATGAGGTTGACCGACTGCGGGATACGCACGTACCACAGCAGCTGCAGCCCGCTCATGCCCAGCGCCCGTCCCGCGTCGACCTGATGCTCGGACACGGAGATCAGGGCGCCTCGCACGATGTCGCTGATCTCGGCCGACACCCACAGGCCGAACGCGACGACCGCGACGGTCACGCCGTCCACCTGCACGCCGAGCTCCCTGGGCAGGATGTAGTAGGACAGGAACAGCAGCACCAGCGTCGGCACGATGCGGAAGAACTCCAGATACAGGCGCAGCACGGCGCGCAGCACCGGGTTCCTCAGGGTGCGCAGGGCGCCGAGGACGACGCCCAGCGGGATGCCGGCCAGCAGGGCCAGTCCGGCCACCGTCACGGATGTGCCCAGGCCCGACAGCAGACGGGTGAGATTATCGCCGACGAACAGCACGTCCATGCCGGATGCGAGCGTCACGTGCAGCGGATCAGTCATCGCCGAAAGTACCACGACGAACCCTCCTTTCCAGCAGCGTGAGCAGCACCGACAACGGGATCAGGATGATCGCGTAGGCGACCACCAGCATGAGCAGATACTCGTCGCTGCGGTAGTACATGCCGATCAGGTCGCGGGCCGTGTTGGTCAGCTCCGGTACCGCGATCACGGTGAACACGGAGGTCTCCTTGACCATGAAGATCACGTTCGCGGCGACCGCCGGCACGCTTCGGGTCAGCCCCTGCGGCAGGGTCACATGGCGGATCATCTGCAGCGGCGAGAGTCCCAGAGCGCGCGCCGACTCCTTCTGCACGCGCGGGATGCCGCTGAACCCGCCGGTGAACGCGCCGGACATGTACGCCGAGCCGAACACCGACATGCCGATCACGGCGCACGCCTCGGCGCTCCACCTCACGCCCACGGACGGCAATCCGTAGTACAGGAAGAACAGCTGGATCAGCAGCGGGGTGTTGCGGAACAGCTCCTCGAATACGGAGCTCGCCTGCGCGAGGACCGGCACCCGGTATTCACGCACCAGCGCGAGGACGAGTCCCAGCACCGCGGCCAGCGTCACGCTGATCGCGGACAGCCGCAGCGTGACGACGAACGCCTTCTCGAAGATCGGCAGCGCCGACAAGATGGCAGCCCAGCTCACAGATCGTCCCTCCTTCCCGTTCCCGTTTCGATGTCTTCGATGTCGTTGACGCACACGGTTCGCGCGTCCTTCTCTCTCCTCGCCCGCACGTTGTGGCGCGGGGTCTTTGCGATTGCTTCGATGGCACCCAGCGTAGCGGCTTCCCGCACGGCCGTTTCGTCGTCCGTGCGCTCGCACACGTCCGGGGCGGCGGGATGCGCAGACAGCGGATGCATGCACGGGACGTTCTGCACGACATGTGCGACACCGCATGATCCCAACGGTTGCAACGGTTTCACACCCTCCTGTACGGCATCTGCCAGAGGGGTGACGAGGTCTCTCCCCGCCCTCGGCTATGAGCGGCGTTTATATCCCGCCATCGATTGTTCCGAATCGGCGCCGTCCGACACGTGGTCCACGACGCTGCCACGAGTCCTGCCACGAACCGGACGGCGCTTGTCGCTTTCCGCCTTAGACTGGAAGGCATGTCTTTAACTATCGGAATCGTCGGACTGCCGAACGTCGGCAAGTCCACCATGTTCAACGCGCTCACCCGCAACAACGTCCTGGCGGAGAACTACCCGTTCGCCACCATCGAGCCGAACACCGGCATCGTGCCGCTGCCGGACGATCGTCTGCCGGTGCTCGCCAAGCTGGTGCACACCGAGAAGATCGTGCCCGCCACCGTCACGTTCGTCGACATCGCCGGCATCGTCAAGGGCGCCTCCGAAGGCGAGGGCCTGGGCAACAAGTTCCTCGCGAACATCCGCGAGGCCGACGCGATCTGTGAGGTCGTGCGCGCGTTCAAGGACGACGACATCGTGCACGTCAACGGCAAGGTCGATCCGGCCGACGACATCGACACGATCAACACCGAGCTGATCCTCGCCGACCTGCAGACCATCGAGAACGCGCTGCCCAAGCTGGAGAAGGACCTCAGGGGCAAGAAGATCGAGAAGGAGTACTTCGACGCCGTCAAGGAGGCGAAGACGATCCTCGAGAACGGCGAGACGCTCGACAAGGCCGCCCGCGAGGGCCGCTTCGACAAGGACTCCGTCTACGACCTGCACCTGATGACCGCCAAGCCGTTCATCTACGTGTTCAACGTGGACGACGACGAGCTGGCCAACGACGAGCTCAAGACCAAGCTCTCCGCCTCCGTGGCCCCGGCGCCGGCCGTGTTCCTCAACGCCCAGTTCGAGGCCGACCTGACCGATCTGGACGAGGCGGACGCCCGCGAGATGCTCGAGGACGCGGGCCTCAAGGAGTCCGGCCTCGATCAGCTGGCCCGTGTCGGCTTCGACATCCTCGGTCTCCAGACGTTCCTGACCGCCGGCGAAAAGGAGGTGCGCGCCTGGCAGATTCACAAGGGCTGGACCGCACCGCAGGCCGCCGGCGTGATCCACACCGACTTCGAGAAGGGTTTCATCAAGGCCGACATCGTCTCCTACGACGACTTCGTGGCCGCGAACGGCTCGATGGCGCAGATCAAGGAGGAGGGCAAGCTCCGTCAGGAGGGCCGTGACTACGTGATGCAGGACGGCGACATCGTCGAGTTCAAGTTCAACGTCAGCAAGTAGGGGTAACACCCCCTGCAAAACGGCGGAATTCCAGTGTTTCCGGCTTCCGGGAGCACGGGTTTTCCGCCGTTTTTCGATGCGCGCGGGACAGCCGTTGGGGTGTTTTTCCACGCCGCCGAACAAACATTGCCGGGGACGTGTGTCTCCAGTTGCCCTACGCGGCGATAGAGCACTCCCAGTGAAGTGTCTTTCTCTCCGCTCGAAGGGCTCGTCGCCCTCCTTGGCCAAGCCCATGCCCGATCTCCGCGATGACATCGGCAGCATCGAGGCCGATGCCATCGAGAAAGTCTCATAGAACGGTACTCAATATTGTGGATGACGCAGCAAGCCCATCAGACCGCTTCAGATTCAGCTACACTATATTGAATTGACATCAGCGGAAGGCGGCGTGGCTTCTGCGCGGGACAGGATCGCAAAGGGGCGGCATGATGGAGAAGACTCCCCAAAAGAGGCGCCGGGAGCGAGTGACGGCGATCATCATATTGACGGTTGCCGGATTGATCGTTGCCGGATTGCTGTTGTATTACATACCCTGGCCGCAGCGCATTCGCATCGATGGCGACGCATACCGAGTCGACGCGAATGCAGGTGGTGCCACCTCGTATACGATTTCATTCGATGCGACGCGATTGCGCTATGCATTTCGGGATGACCGGCTCACGGGCCATATCGCTATAGCCCGGAAAGACAGCGGGGACATTGTGGTTGATCAGGATATTGACAGAAAGCTATGGATCATACAGGATGTCACCCGTTCCTCCACCGAGGATGCAACTTCGATATTCAATGGTTTCTGGGTGGAATACCCCGCACCTGTATATGAAATGAGGATGACGCAGGTAAGTGGAGTGCTGTCCGCCGATGGATCATCACTGTTCATCGACATCCACGGTGACCGGAACGATGATGTCGGCATGTATGTCGCTCCCGCCGCCGATGAACAATCCGCCAATCGACTGAAGGACGAATTCGGCAAGGTGGTCGACGTCGATGGCTGGATTGCCGATGACTGAAATCATCACCGGCGATATGCCGAGGACCCGCGAGGCCGCCGCATCGGAAACCCGCGACGATTGCGGTGCGCGGCATATGGCGTCAGGACAGGTCTACTCCCCTCGCAGCGCCTCGGTGGGGGTGAGTCTCGCGGCCCTCGACGCCGGGTAGATGCCGGCGAGCGCGCCGACGAGCACGGCCGCGACCCACGCGGCGGGCAGCGTCCCCCATTCCAGCACGGCCGGCTGTCCCGCCCATATCGCGAAGCCGAACGCCGCGCCGGCGCCGAGCGTCACGCCGGCGAGACCACCGAACGCGGAGAGCATGGCCGCCTCGGTGACGAATTGCATGCGGATCGCGCCCGGCGTCGCGCCGAGCGCACGTCTCAGGCCGATCTCGCCGCGGCGCTCCATCACGGTGACGATCATCATGTTGGCGATGCTCATGCCGCCCACGACCAGCGCGATCGCGCCGATCATCATCCCCAGCGTGTTGAGGGAGTCGTCGGTGGTGTTTCGCGCCTCGGACAGGTCTGCCGACGCGTTGACGGACACGTTGGCGCCGGTCAGGTTCGCCGCGTGGGCGAGCATGCGGCGCAGCGTCTCCGCGTTGCCCGGTCTGGTGCGTACGTAGATCGCGCTGATCCGGCCGATCGCCTCGGCCTGATCCGGGTGACTGGCCTTCGCCTGCGCCGAGCCGACGATGACCGACGAGTCGAGGTTCTGCGCCTGCGGCACCGGGGCGAGGATACCGACGATCCCATACCATGCGTCGTCGATGAGGACGCGGTCGCCGACCTCGGTGACGCCGAGCCGGTAGGCGGCCTCGGAGCCGAGCACCGCCACGGGCAGATGCTGGTTGTTCTCGTCGATGCCATGCCCCTGCGCGACCCTCGCCCCGACGGCGTCCAGAGCGCCCGGCCGCATGACCGTCAGCGCCAGGGCATTGCCGTTGGACTTGGGCACGAACTCGTTCTTGAAGATCCTTGCGTTCTCGGGCGCCGTGTCGAACACGCCCACCCGTTCCACCTGCGGCTGGCGTGCGATGGTCTCGGGCGCGTACTCGGGTAGGGGGATGGGCTGCTGTGCGGCGTCACGCCCCTCAGACACGACCTGCAGGTTCGCGCCGAGCGCGTCTAGACGGGCAAGCAAAGCCGCCTGGTTCGACGCGGCGATGCCGGAGAGCGCCACGTATGCGGCCACGCCGAGCGCGATGCCCAACGCGGCGAGCACCGTGCGGGACATGCGCCCGGTGGCTCCGATCCATGCCGTGTGCATGAGGTCCGCGAATCGCGTGGTCGGCGGGCGTCCCGACGGGCGTGCCGTTCGTGTGATGTCGGTCATGCGCTCCTCCCCTCGGTCTCGTCGGCGTCCGTGCCATCGTGCCGTGTGTTACGCGGCAGTTCGGTCACGACGCCGTCCTGGATGTGCAGCCGTCTCGGGAATCGGGCGGCGATGAACGGGTCGTGGGTGACGACCACGAGGCTCGCCCCGTCGTCCGCCGCGTCCAGCAGCAGGTCGATGATCGCGTGCCCGGTGGCGGTGTCGAGCGCGCCGGTCGGCTCGTCGGTGAAGATCACGTCCGGGTTTTTGGCGAGCGCGCGGGCGATGGCCACGCGCTGCTGTTCGCCGCCGGAGAGCTGCGGCGGCCGGTGTCGCAGGCGTTCGCCCAGTCCGACCCGCTGCAGGGCCTCGATGGCGCGTATGCGACGGTCGCGTCTCGGGAGGGTCGTGTATTGCAGTCCGGTCGTCACGTTCTCGAGCGCGCAGACGGTGGGGATCAGGTGGAACTGCTGGAACACGAAGCCGATGCGTGTCGCGCGCAGGGCGCTGCGGCGCCGCTCCCCCATGGCCGCGACGTCCTCGCCATCGTAGCGCAGGGTTCCCGTGGAGGGCATGTCGAGCGTGCCCAGAAGGGACAGGAGCGTCGATTTGCCCGAGCCGGACGGTCCGACGATCGCGATCCGTTCGCCGTGCTCGATCGCGAGCGATGTGGGGTGCAGGATCTCCAGCGGGCCGGCGTCCCGTCCCGGATAGCTTTTCGTGGCCCGGTCGAGTTCGAGCAGGGCGGTCATGAGACGACCACCTTGTCGCCGGCCTTGAATCCGTCGGCGCGGGTCAGCTGCACCTGCGCGTTCGCGACGAGGCCGAGTTCGACGGGGATACGTTCGAGCCGCTGACCGCGCACCACGTCGACCGCGTATGTGTTGCCGGCGGAGGCGATGATCGCGGTGACGGGCACGATCAGCGTCTCCGCGGTGTTCGCGTTCGTCGCGTTCGGGATGACGAGCTGCACGGAGGTCGCGCCGAAGCTCGCCACCTGCGTCTGGTCGGGGAAGTCGACGCGCGCCGACGGCGAGGTGACCTGCCCGTCCTCGCCGGTGGACTGACCGCCCTGGTCGACGGCGGCGAGCGCGGTGTCGATGGTCGTGTTGTTCGGCAGGATGACCTGCACCTTGTCGCCCGCTTTGAACGTGGCGGCCTGTGTGGCGGTGAGTGTGGCCTCGACGTGCAATGCCACGCCGGTGTATGTGCCGGGGCTCACGTTGGTTTCGCCGAGTCTGGCGGTGACGGTTTTGATGCGTATGGGGGCGGTCGCGGCGAGCGCCACGGATCCGGGCTCGAAGACGCCGGTCACCCGGTCGCCTGTCAGTCCGAGGGTTTTGGCCTGCCATTGACGTATGGCTTCGCGGGTGCGCCAGTCGAAGTGCGCGTTGGGGGCGGCCTTGAAGTAGCCGAGTTCCTGCAGGTTCGTTTCGAGTTGGGTGACGTCGGGCCCGTCGGGCACGTCCACCTGGAGGGTGCGCCAGAACGGGCGTGCGCCGTGGAACAGCGGCACGGTCACGCCGTCCATCTCGTATACCTGCTGGCCGGTGGCGATTTCGGCGCCGGGCGTGGGCAGTTGGGTGATGGTGCCGGTAGCCGGCTGGAATTCGGATGGTTCGTCGTATTGGAGGGTGCCGCCGAGCCGGGTTTCGGCGTTGAGGACGCCTGTGGTAACCGGCTGGGTGCGCAGCGTGCTCACGTCGACGCTCGTGCCGGACGAGGCATGCGCGCCCGTCGACGATGAGGACAACGTCCCCGTGCCGCCTGAGCCGGTCATGCCGGCGATCAGCGTCCACGGTTTGGTGATCGCGCACACGGCGATGAGCCCCGCGACCGCGACGCATGTGGCGATCACGGTGATGATCCTGCGCATCCTGCCGATCCGTCTTGCTTCCGTCCGTGTCATCGTGGTCCCCTCCTGCGTGTGCTGTCTTATGTGCTTATGTGCGGTCGTTCGCGTGGTCGTCGACCCGGCCGTCATTGCGCGGTCATCGCCCCGTCGGCGCCGTTCGCCTCGTCCATCACCTTCATGTAGTCGTAGCCGAACTCCTCGGGCGTGCCGTCGAATCCGAAGCTGATACGCGTGTCCCCGACCGGGCATTCCCTGAAGAAGCGTCTGAGCTCGTCGGCCTTCACGGTCCGTGGGATGAGGATCGTGGTCGGCTCGTCGCCGCTCGGGTCCGCGACCCAGCCGAAGCCCTTGTCGCGCGCCTTCCTCGCGAAGTCGAGCGCGGCGCGTTTGTCCTCCTCGCTGTACGTGGGCTGGCCCGAGGCGAGGTCCTGCGCGGGTTGGGAGAAGTTCGGGTGCTTCGCCTCGCAGTCCGCGTAGTCGGCCCGCTTCGACTCGTATGGGGTGCCGGCGAGCGCGGTGGAGTCCTTGAAGGCGACCCATACGGTGCCGTTGTCGAGCGAGGTGAACATGGCGTTGGCGTAGAGCTGCTGGGTGGCGCTGTCGGTGCCGATGCTCATGCCGGTGTCGTCGGTGGTGACGGGGTTGCCGGTGCGGTCGATCATGCGCAGTTCGGCCATGTTCCTGACGGTGGGGGCTTTGGCTTTGCCGGATGCGTCGGGTGCGCCGGGGCCGACGTCGGTTCTCACGTCGAGGCCTTTGGAGGTGAGGCAGGCGACGAATCTGCGTGCGGTTTCGTCGACGGGGAGGTTGCTGGCGGTGCCGGCGGCGTTGGCGTCGTCTCCGACACCGGTGGCCGCGGTGTCGGATGCCGGGCCGGCGCAGGCGGCGAGCGTGAGGAGGATGGCGGCCGATACGGCGGCCGCCGTGGTTGCGGTGAGGGGTCGGTTGCGGGTCATCACGGGTCTCCTTGGGTGGTTGTCCGTTGGGGCGTGTGGTCGGGTGGTGTCGTGTCCCATTCAACCGGGTGCTTCGTCGCGTGTCGGTGTGGGTCGGGTTTACCTTCGGCTTACCTGCGTCGGATGGTTGCGAGCTGTTCTACTGCTGTGCGTCGGTGGCGTCGCAGCCGGTGCCGGGGTTGAATTCGCAGTACACGTCGTTGAGGTTCTCGCTCCACGTTATGCCGAAGGGCACGCCGTTGTAGGTGGGCCAGTCGTCGCCCTTGTAGGTGCGCAGGAACCGTCTGAACTCCTCCTTGGAGGTGGTCTCGGGGATGATCACGCTGGCGTGCGTTCCCGTGTTGGTGGGGTCGGGGTCGGGATACCAGTCGAATCCGGCGGCGCGCGCCTTGCGGGCGAAGTTGAGTTCGGCCAGCGCCACTTCGGGGTCGGCGTGCTGGCTTCCCGAGAACGGCGGCTGTGCGAAGTCGGGGTTGGCCTGTTCGCAGGCGGCGTAGTCCTGTTGCTTGGCGGCGTAGGGGGTGCCGGCGAGTTCGGCCGATGTCGTGAAGCCGATCCATAGGCCGTCGTCGTCGGTGGCGTGCAGTCGGACGTTGGGATACAGGGTTATCTGGAATGAGGTAGTTGCGGTTCCTGCCGCAGCCGCGTGGCAACTCCGGACGATGTTCTCGTGGTTGTCCGCTTCCTTGTATTCCGGATAATCGCCGTCACCACGCCCGGTTGCCCTATGGTGTGGAAGGAGGCCGGCCCCTTGCCGGTTCCTGACGAGTGTTCATGGTCGACACCCGAGTGTCGTTTCCTTGTCAATTTGGGGCGTTTCCTGGTGGGGCGTCCCTTTGGCGGGGTGGGTTCGGTTTTCCGGTGGCCCAGGTACCGGCATCCGCGTGAAGCGATGTTGACAGCGGCCCCATAGTCGCGTCGCACGAGTCTGCAGCATCCGGGGCACCGGTATTCGCGTGCCTTGCCGAGGTCCGGGATACGGGTTCCGCACCATGGGCAAGTGTCGGACGTGTGCGCGGGATTGACCTTGACGACCCTGCGACCCTTCTTGGCCGCCACATGGTCGAGCCTGTCGAGTTGCCTGCCGTGCCGGAACTCGTATCGTCCGGAAGCGTCGAACATGTCCAGTCGTTCCACGGCGATCAGCTCGCCGGGCCGTGCGTGGTCGATGATGTCATGCGCGTAACGCCAGTCCAACAGGTTCTTGATCCGGTACATCTTGTCGCGCAGGAGCAATGACTGCTCGTACAGGCGCCTCCAACGGGGGTGCGCCTCCACCTGTGCGGGATCGTCGGGGTCGGATGGGCGTTGCCACGGCATGAGCCGTTTCAGCTTCCCGAGACACCTCCGGTACTCCACGTAGAGGCGTTCCAGTGAACGCTGCTGTCGGATCGTGTCCACGCCGGCCACCAGTTCGCGGCCCACGAGACCGTTGTAGGAGAGTCGCGCGCCGCTGATGCCGCCATGCCAGTCAGCGTTGAAATCGAAACCCACCACATGCGGCGTCTTGGACACGTCACCCGTCTCACGTCTCGCGGTGAACACGGTCACGTCGAACACGATACGGCCATCCCTCATCCTGCGCATGGTGGGACGGGATATGCGAACCATGCCCGGATACCGTTCGCGAAGACGCGGGAACGATAAGGTGACGTCG
Organism: Bifidobacterium callitrichos DSM 23973; assembly: GCF_000741175.1. GTDB lineage: Bacteria > Actinomycetota > Actinomycetes > Actinomycetales > Bifidobacteriaceae > Bifidobacterium > Bifidobacterium callitrichos. Next base: position 2,259 of record NZ_JGYS01000025.1, on the reverse strand, counting down.
AGGAACCTGCCGGCGACCGCCATACGCCGGTACGTGACCAGCCCCTCCCGCGCATCAGGTTCGCCCTGGCGACAGGAGTTGTTGTTCGACTGGTCATAGGGGAAGCGGGCGCGGGTCACGGTCGGCAGATCGGAATGGCCCCCATGCGCGGACACGTTCGCGAACAACTGCGGGTCGACCTTCACGCCCAGACGGTCCGACACATCCTCGCAGGAGGCGGTACCCCAGCCGAGCTCGTCCAAGCGTCCGCGACCTGTTCGCGTTTCCGCCATGCGAGCACCAGACGAGCGGTCTCGCACTGGTTCACACGGTTCTGATGCGAGAGATTACGGAACGAAGCTGGCAGCGAGACGAGCCGCACGTTCCTGCGCGCCCACTCGTTGCCGAAACCGTCACCTGGTGGTTATATCGTCGTTCATCCGGATCATCATGTTCTGGCAGCGGCGCGCATGGTCGAGATGAGACCAGAACAACGCCTCATACTCCTCCGGATCCAACTCCACGCCGGTACCGGAATCGCGGACGAGCACCGGCTCCAATCCGGGCGCGCCGCACGCGATCTCACCCCTCCCGCTCATCGGCGTCCACCTCCCCGTCCAGTCGTCGTTCCGCCTTTTCCAGCAAAAGCCGCTGATGTTCGACCGAACGCAGCCTGTAGAACCGGCCGGAGAACGAGGCGAGCAGGCTCATGAAATCATCCATCAGCTCGTCCATCGTGCCCTTCTCGCGCTCCCCGTCCAACACGACCAGTCTCACGCCCAGATAGTTCAAGTGCCGTTCCAGATACGCGGCCCCGAACCGTGACAGCCGGTCCCTCGCGGTGACCGCGACCCGGTCGAACATGTGGTTCTCCGCGTCGTCCAACAGTCTGGCAAGCCCCTTGCGACGCTCGTTCAACCCGGACGCGCGATCCCGGTACACCTTGGCCGGTTCCCCGTAGGCGACGGTCAACCGTTCGACCTGCGTGTTCATGCGTGAGATGTTCCCCTCGCTGTCGCGCACGTAGAACACGAGCTTGCCTTCCGGCATGGCTATTCCCTGTTTTTCAGCCATGTACCGGTCGATCTCATGCGGGTCATACACCTTCTGACCTCCCGGGGTGAGTTCGTAACGGACGCCGCCGTTGGCGACGATCAGCTTGAACGCCGCAACGGAAAGATGCATGCGTTCGGCGGCCTCTGCCCTGCGGAGATACTTGACCATTCCAGAAACACCCCCTTAAATACTATAATTATAGTAACTAACCCAAATATCCGCAAATCAAACTACAGCAAAACAGGCTGTCCGTGCCGTTCTCGTCCGTGGTGTCCGTGCCGGCCGTGTTGCCGGATTGGTCGAGTCTCCGGACGACGACGGTGGACTTTGGTATGTCCTTCGCGGCCATGCTCGAGGTGGCGATCGAGTACGATTCGACGGTTTTCGCGTCGATGCCCTTGTCGGTCAGGCAGGCGACGAACCGTTTGGCGGTGTCCTCCAGATGGTCGTTCTCGGCTTTCGCGGCGTCGCTGATGCCGGCGCCTGCGCCGGTCGCGCCCGTGGCGCCGGTGCCGGACGTGTCGGTGTCCGGCTTCGTCGAGCATGCCGCCGCCCCAAGCAGGCATGCGGCGGCGAGCGCCGATGCGATGATCCTACGTGTTATGCCCGCGTGGAATGTGGGTGTGACCGTGCCCATGGTGGTGCTCCTTCACTCCATCCGGCCGTCATGCGTGGCCGTATTCCCATAGTAGTCCCTTTGCGACCTCGCGCATGATCGCCGGATAGCAGCTCGTCGACGGTGCCGTATCGGTGGGAACCTCCCTTACCCTCGCCTTACCGTCGCCGCGGGAGGATAATGGCGATACGGAAAGGACGGACCGCAGGACGCCGTCGGAAGCACGGGGACAAGGAGCGTGGGGAAGCATGCGGATACTGATCGTCGAGGACGACCGTGAGCTGGCGGCCGCGTTGGATGACGCGCTGCGCTACGAGGGGTATGCGACCGACGTGGCCATGACGGGCGTCGAGGCGCTCAAGGCGCTGGCCGACACGGACATCGACATCGTCCTGCTCGACCGCGACCTGCCCGTCCTGTCCGGAGACGCGGTGATGGCGACGATCGCCGCGAACCGCATCCCCGTCGCCGTGATCATGCTCACCGCCGCGGCCGACGTCAGCGACAGGGTCAGCGGGCTCGACCTGGGCGCGGACGACTATCTGACCAAGCCGTTCGCCTACCCGGAGCTCCTCGCGCGCATCCGCGCCCTGCAGCGCCGCGCCGGC
>NZ_JGYS01000024.1 GCF_000741175.1 Bifidobacterium callitrichos DSM 23973 | reverse complement strand
CCCGATCCGCATCGGCCGGCGACACCGTGCACGTGGTGGGAATCACCACGGACCCGGATGGCGCCTACCCGCTCTACGGCGGCGCCGCCGTGCTCTCCGACGCGGACCTGGCCGCGATGGCCGGTGTCGACGACTTCAGTTCGATGAGCGTGCTCAACATCTACCTCGACGTCGCCGACACGTCATCCGACGCCGCGAAGGCCACGATCGCGCGCGTCGAGAAGCTCCTGCCCAGGCATTACACGATCCAGTCGCGCGCCGACGCGGCCGACGCGTCGGTCAGGAGCATGAGCGGCGGCGGCACCGACATCACCACCACGTTCCTGCTGAGCTTCGGCGTGCTCGCGATGCTCGTCGCGGCGCTCGTCATCGCCAACACGTTCCAGGTGCTCGTCGCCCAACGCCGACGCACCCTCGCCCTGCTGCGCACCATCGGCGCACGCAAGGGGCAGCTGTACGCCTCCGTCCTGCTCGAAGCCGGCATACTTGGACTCATCGCCTCGGCGCTGGGCGTGCTGCTCGGCATCGGCCTGATGGCCGGGGTCGGAGCCTCGGGCCTGATGAGCAAGGCCGGCCTGGAGAAAGGCGTGATCCTCAGCTGGCAGGTGTTCGTCGTACCGATCCTCTTCGGCATCATAATGACCATCATCGCCTCGCTCGGCTCCGCACGCTCCGCCACGGCCGTCACCCCGTTGGAGGCGCTGCGCCCGATCGAACTGACCGCCACCCGCCGCGCCGGCATCCTACGCGCCGTACTATCCACGCTGATGCTCATCGCCGGACTGGCCGGCTGCTGGTTCGGCGCATGGCAGATACATGAGCTCAACGTCGGACGCGACTCGCTGGCGAAGGACAACTACGGACCGGTGCTGCTGATCGCGATCGCGGGATGCGCGTTCGTGTTCCTCGCACTCGTCCTGTCCGCCACGTTCTGGCTGCCCGTGCTCATGCGAGGATTCGGCGCGCTCGTCTCGCTGACCGGTCCGAGCGCGAAGGTCGCGCACGCCAACATCCAGAAGAACCCGCGCCGCGTCGCCGCCACCGGCGTGGCGCTGCTCATCGGCGTCACCCTCGTCTCCACCATCGCCACCGGCGCCGCCAGCGGCAAGCAGACCATGGCCGAGGCGATCTCCACACGCTACAGCGTCGACATGATCGCCACCGGAAGCGACATGACCGACGCGCAGATCCGCAAGGCCTCCACCGTCAAGGGCGTGACCGCATCCCTTACGGCGCCCACCGCCGCGGCGAGCGTGAAGACCGCCGACGGCAAGGACCTCACCGTGCTGCTCGTCGGAGTCAAGGACATCGACTCGCTGCGCAAGGTGATGCACGCCGACCTGAACGGCGTGGGTCTCGGCGTGGATGACGTGCTGCTGCCCGCCTACTCGGCCTCGGACGGCAGGAAACTCACCTTCCCGGCGAACAGGGGAACCACGTTCACGATCGCCTCCGCCGACGGCTCCACGACTCCGATCACGCTCACACCGAAACAGGCCGACTACCGCAGGGTCAGCTCCGACTACGGGGCCGTCGCGTTCATCGACGCCGACCGGTTCGGCAACGGGGGAATCCAGGCCAGCGGACGCATGCTCATGATGGCCGTCGACAACCGGAACGACACGCCGCTGATCACTGTCCTCACCGACGTGCAGGCCGCGTTCTCCGCCAACCCCGGCATCACCGTCACCGGCCCCGTCGCCGAACGCGCCATGTGGGAGACCATCATCGACGTACTCATGTCCATGCTCGTCGGACTCATCGCCGTGGCCGTGCTCATCGCACTCGTCGGCGTGGCGAACACCCTATCGCTCTCCGTCATCGAACGCACCCGCGAATCCGCGACCCTGCGCGCCATCGGCATGACCCGCGGCCAGCTCAAACGTTCGCTCGCCGTCGAATCACTCCTGCTCTCCCTCGTCTCCGGCATCGTCGGCGTGATACTCGGCACCGGATTCGGCTGGCTCGGATCATACATGGTGTTCAGCCTCTACGGGAAGGTCGCCCTACCCTTCGAATGGACGATGAACGGCACCGTACTCGCCGTGGCCGCCCTAGCCGCGCTCATCGCCAGCATCGCACCCGCACGCCGGGCCGTCAGAACCCCACCGGTCGAGGCGCTCGCCGAAGCCTAGACGAACAACCCAATGACACGACAAGGGGGTGTCGCCCGTGGCAGGCGGCACCCCCTAGCCATCTATCCATGATCCACCGGAATGCCGGCTCACACCAGCCTGTTGTCATAGGCGAAAACCACGGCCTGCACGCGATCACGCGCATGGATCTTCGACAGGATATGCGCCACATGCGTCTTCACCGTCGGCAGACTGATGAACAGCTTATCGGCAATCTCCTGATTGCTCAGACCATGCGCGATCTCCACCAGCACCTCACGCTCGCGATCGGTCAACAACTCCAGCTCCGGATCCGTATACGACACCGGATCAGACGGGTCGACCATACGACCGCCGGCAAGCGGAGCATTCGCCGGAGCCGGCGAACCCGCGGAGAAACCGGAACGGACCGACGCCGACACCGCCGTCCGACGCGCCGCGCTCGCCGGCCCCTCCACGGGGGCGCCGATGGGGAGCGTCCCGTTCTGCGCGTAACCGTCCCGCATCATCTTCTCGATGAGCCGTTTCGTGGCGGAGGGGGCGATGATCGCATTGCCCTGGAACACGGTGCGGATCGAGGCGAGCAGCGTCTCCGGCTCCGTGTCCTTGAGCAGAAAGCCGGAGGCGCCGGCGTCGATCGCCGCCATCACGTACTCGTCCAGATCGAACGTGGTGAGGATGATCACGCGCGGCCCATGAGCGTCGATATCGACGATCCTGCGCGTCGCCTCGATGCCATCCATGCCTGGCATGCGCACATCCATCAGTACGACATCCGGATGGAGACGCTCGGCCAGTTCGACGGCATGCCCGCCGTCCCCGGCCTGCCCGACCACGTCCATATCCGGCTGGGAGCCGATGACCATGGCGAATCCGGCCCTCACCAGCTCCTGATCGTCGGCGATGACCACTCGAATCCTGTTGCTCTCACTCATACCGTCCACCCTACCCGGTGGCGGCGCGCACGCATGGAGCAGATACCCTGATTCTTCCCTGAATCAATCCCGCATTCCCGGCCGTTCCCGCCACATGACAACGAGTGGTGATGATGATCAGCCGGCCGAACGACTCCTCATCTGTTCGTCCAACGGCGCCGCGGGGGACAACGGCGCGGCATGACGGTCCTGCCGTCGGGATGCGGGCGTTCCATCGCTGAATCCGGTCTCGCGCAGCACCGTCAGCAAGCGACGCATATGCGCCAACGCCTCCCTGCCCTGCGCGCCGATGCCCGCGAACGATTCGGCGATCCGATCCGCGGACGGCTGCGGCGACTCGTCCAGCATGACCAGCCCCTCGTCCGCCTTGGCGGTCACCGCATCCAACGTGGACGCAACCTCCGAACGCATCGCCGCGCCGATACGCTCACGCTCCATGTTCGCGGCCAATACCCGCTGACGCTCCTCCTCGGCCCGTAGTGCCTCCTCACGCTGACGCAGCACCAGCATGTCCGACCCGCTCGAACGCCGCCATGCGGCCATCGCCATCGAAGCAAGACACAACAGCATCATCAGCATGCCGATCGGCATCGAGCCGAACAACAGAACCCACATCGAACCATCATCCGGCAGATCGGAGGGAACCATCCCCACAAGCGGTCCGATACCCTCCCGTCCGGCCACTATCCGCACGCCGAACAGCCACGAATCCACGGCGGTCGCGACCAACACCCAACGCCATGCACCATCACGACCGTAGAGCACCGCCGCATGGACGGACGACAACGCGAACACGCCGACCACGGGAATCGACGTCAGGCACAGCAACGCCAACGCGCACAGCACCGCCATGGCCAGCGCGCTCCGCTCGGGGAACCGACGACGCAACGCGAACGGCGTAAGCATGACCGCCGTCAACACCACCGCAACCGCACGCTCCACCGGTTGCACAACGGACGAGACATCGGCGAGCCCCGACTCGTCAAACATCGCCGGATAAAGCAGCCACGTCAGAATCGCCGCGGACAACACATCCATGAACAGATAATGCCTACCCGTCCACCACGCCAGATAGCCGATCCAATTCGAACGGGACACGCCGCCATCCGGAACCTCGTCGGCATCGGAATCCACGATCGATCGACCCGCACGCCACGACCGCCACCGGACGGACAAACCGGACAAGACGGACGCCACCCATCCGAACGAACCCGACAGAGAGGCAACGGCACCGACCGATCCAACGGGCAACGACGATTCATCCGAACGCGCAGACAACTCCCCATGCGACGCGGCAACAGACGACAACGGGATACGAGCCGAAACCGTGAACCCACCCGATTCCGCCGGGCCGGATTCCATATCGCCGCCCACCGCGGTGACGCGTTCACGCATGCCCAACAGGCCATAACCGGCACGATGCCCATCCAAAGCCGCCCTCGCACCAAGACCATCATCATGAATCACAATACGAAACTCATCCGGACCCCACGTCTCAACGATCGTCACCCGAGCATCCGGGCCGGCATGCTTGCGCACATTCGACAACGACTCCTGCACCAGACGAAACACGGCCACATCCGCATCAGGAGAGAACCGATCGGGACGGGCATCACCCTCCACACGGCGATCAACCGGCGGCACGCCATCACACAGAACCCCAATACGCGCATACCCCTCATCCGCAGGACCACCGAACACCTCGAACAGACGATGCATATCCCGCTGGGCGATCAACGCCTCATGACGGATCGTCGCCATCGTACGCTTCGCCACACCGATATCACGGGCACCCGCATACCGGCCGCCATCCGACTGGACGATGATCGTCGACAACGTATGCGCCACAACATCATGCATATCACGAGCGATACGCGCCCGCTCCGCCAACGCCGCGATACGACGCTCCTCGTCCTCGCGCGCGGCGATCGATTCATTGCGCTCTCGCATGGCGCGCAGGGTCGCCAGACGCGACCGGCGCCAGAAGGCCATGATGATCGCACTGACGAGGCACACCGACATGGCGATCATCAGCAGACCCGCGTCCATGCCGATATCTCCGACGCAACCACCGGAGTCGCCGCCGAACACGCCGCTGGTCGACGATCGACACGACGGCGGCCAAACAGGCCTCAGCCCCGGGGCTAGAACATCCGTGATCGTCCCCTCGCCGAACAGAGGACCGAGATTGAACGCCAACGACCAGACGACGGACGCCACCGCGCCCATGATGAACGCGGTGACGATAAAACGCGGCGCATGACCGGGTGAACCGTGCACCAGCACCGAATACAGCATCAGCAGTGCATAGAAATCGCTATAGGAGGTCGCCGGTCCCAATACGAGATGGGCCGCGCACAACGCGACAAACAGCCACGCGGCCGCCTCCGGCCGCCAGCGCCGCATCGCCAGAGGAATCACGGTGAGAGACGCCCACAGGTACAGGGCATCGGCGTTGGTGGCGAACAGCAGGCCGGGCGTGGTCGACGTGTCCGTACTGCCGGACAAGGGAAAACACAACCCGGTCAACAACGCCGCCAGCAGAATGTCCACCGCCAGCACATGCCCGCGGTTCCATTCGGCGAGCCGCTCCATCCATCCGTTCATGACATCCAAGGCTAGTGCGAACGACGGCCGTCGCCCATCATGCCATGGGATGAGATGCCCGCGAACCATGAAGAGACGGGTAGAGTTGACCTGTACGCGAACGCACGCGCCTGACTCAGGCGCGGTCGGCCGAACGAAGGGAAGACGCATGACGCTGCTCAACGAATACTATGTTCCGGGACTGCACATCGAAGACCGCTCCATCGACGTGCCGCTCGACTGGACAGGACACGAGCCGGGACACGGCTTCGACGGCGAGCCGATCAAACTCTTCTACCGTGTGGTCACCACACCCGAACACGTGCACGACGACCTGCCCCTACTGATCTTCCTGCAGGGAGGCCCCGGCGGCGCCGGCCCCCGCCTGCTCAGCCCGCAATCCGACGGATGGATCGAAGAAGCAACAAAACACTTCCGCGTAATCCTGCCCGACCAACGAGGCACCGGACGATCCAACCGCGTCGACACCCACACGATGACACGCATCGCCGCCGCCCACGCCGACGACAACACCAGCGCGACCAGCGCCGCACGCGCACAGGCCGACTACCTCAAACTGTTCCTCGCAGACTCGATCGTACGCGACTTCGAACACCTGCGCCGCACCGAATTCGGCGGACGCAAGTGGGTGACGATGGGACAGAGCTACGGCGGCTTCCTCACACTCACCTACCTGTCACTATTCCCCGAAGGCATCAACGCCAGCTTCACCACCGGAGGCATCCCGCACGTGCCAGCCGACGCCACCGAAGTGTACGAGCACACGTTCCCACGCATGGCGAGAAAGACCCGACAGTTCTACGAACGCTACCCTCAGGACGCTGCACGCGTCGCCGCGCTCGCCGACACGCTGCCGACCGCCGCGGAGGTGAACGAGTTCGTCGCCACGCTGACCGATACGGTGCTCGGCCAGCTGGGAGGAACCGCCATCGAGCATCGCCTCGGCGTGATCGCCGGCATGGCCGCGCACGGTTTCCCGCTACTGCCCAACGGGGATCCGCTCACCGTTGAACGGCTGCAGTGCCTCGGCTCCGATTTCGGCATGAAGCCCAGCTTCGAACGCGTCCATTGGATCCTCGACGACGCCTTCACATCCGGTGACGGTTCGGTGTCGGCCGAGACCGAACCGGGTGATGCGTCGCTGTCCGACCTGAGCGACGAGTTCCTCGCCAAGGTCATGAACGCCACCTCGTCGCGGCCGCTGTACTGGCCGCTGCAGGAGTTCATCTACGCCAACGGCGAGCTCGGCGAGCCGATCCGCTGGGCGGCGCAGCGCGTGCGCGACCGACACCCCGAGTTCGACACGGGGGAGCGCCCCCTCAACTTCACCGGTGAGGCGATGTTCCCGTGGATGTTCGAACAGGAGGCCGCGCTCCGACCGTTCAGGGCGGCGATGGACGTGCTCATGGAGGACACGCACTTCGGCGTGATCTACGACGAGGAACGTCTCGCGGGCAACGAGGTGCCGCTGCAGGCGGGCGTCTACTTCGACGACATGTACGTCGACTCGGGCATGCAGCTCGACACGCTGAGCCGCATCGGCAACAGCCACTACTGGGTGACCAACGAGTTCGAACACGACGGCCTGCACGGGTCGGTCGTGTTCCGCCACCTGTGGCAGGAGGCGCTGGACCGCGGTGATCTGGAGACGCTGTTCTAGAGGAATATGAGGCCATAGGAACACAGGCAGGAAAGGAACCATCATGGACGATACGGATGATCTGACCATCGGATTCATCGGCTACGGCAACATGGCGCAGGCCATCGCGCAGGGACTCGTCGACGCGGGCGTGGTGCGCGGCAGGCAGATCGTCGCCTGCGCCGCCCACTACGACAAGCTGGAGCGCAACGCCGCCAAACTCGGCGTCAGGGCACTGCGCAGCCCGATCGAGGTGGTCGCCGCCTGCGATGTGGTCGTCGTGGCGATCAAGCCCTATCAGATCGAAACGGTGATCGGACCGCTGACGCAGGAGCTTGCCAAGCCCGGAAGGTTCGTCGTGTCGATCGCGGCCGGCTGGGATCTGGAGAGGTACCGCACGCTGTTCGATGCCCGGACGCAGCAGTCGCAGCCCGCAGCCGGTGCGGACGGCGTGGAAGACGGGGAAGCACCAGTCGTGCATATCCAGTGCACGATCCCCAACACCCCGATGGCCGTCGGCAAGGGCGTGCTCGTCACCGAATCCATGAACACGCTCACCGCCGATCAGACCGCCGTCTTCGAGAGGCTGTTCGCGCCGATCAGCCTCATCGAGCGTGTCGATTCCGCGCACATGAACATCGCGATGGTCGTGGCCGGATGCGCCCCCGCCTTCACCGACATGTACATCGAGGCACTGGGTGACGCAGGCGTCAAGTACGGCCTGCAACGAGATGCCGCATATCGTCTCGCCGCGAAGATGGTCGAGGGCGTCGGCGCCCTGTACATGGCCACCGGCGCGCATCCGGGAGCCATGAAGGATGCCGTCTGCTCGCCTGGAGGCACCACCATCCGCGGCGTCGGACAGCTCGAGAAGGACGGGTTCCGTGGAGTCGTCATCGACGGTGTCGACGCGATCATGGAATGATCTCGTAAGGTGCGGGCGCCGGGACATCCGAAATCGCTCAGAATGTAGGACATGACGGCACTGTGAGACGGATCGTGGCCTAGAGTGACGCATGATCGACCACCACGACAAGGGAGGATCATGTCAGTATTGGACGAACTGGTGGCGGGTGCACTGGAGGACCAGCGCACCCGCGAGCGCAGCGTATCGCTTGAGGACGTGAAGCGTGCCGCACTGGCGGCCCCGGCCCCGATCGATGCGATGCGATGGCTCAAGCGCGCCGACGGCATCCCCGTGATCGCCGAGATCAAGCGCGCATCCCCGTCCAAGGGACACCTCTCCGACATCCCCGATCCGGCCGCACTGGCATTGGAGTACGAGAAGGGCGGCGCCAGCGCGATCTCCGTGCTGACCGAAGGCCGCCGATTCCTCGGCTCCCTCGACGATTTCGACAAGGTGCGCGCCGCGGTGCATATCCCCGTGCTGCGCAAGGACTTCATCGTCACCGACTATCAGATCTACGAGGCGCGTGCGCACGGCGCCGATCTGGTGCTACTCATCGTCGCAGCGCTGGACGACGCGACGCTGAGGCATTTGCTCGAGCTGTCGCACGAGCTTGGCATGACCGTGCTCGTCGAGACCCATACGCGTGAGGAGATCGATCGCGCGATCGCCGTCGGCGCCAGGGTCATCGGCATCAACGCCCGCAACCTCAAGGATCTGAAGGTGGACGTCAACAAGTACAACGAATTGGCCGCGAACCTGCCGGACGATGTCATCAGAGTGGCGGAATCCGGTGTGTTCGGCGCCGTGGAGGTCGAGGACTACGGCCGTGCCGGCGCGGACGCCGTCCTCGTCGGAGAAGGCGTGGCCACCGCCGACGACCATGAGCTGGCGGTCGAACGACTAGTAAAGGCAGGAGCAAGAGTGAAAGCATCCGAAACCACCCCGTTGAGCGAACATCACGGACCGTATTGGGGGCAGTTCGGCGGCCGCTACGTGCCCGAGGCGCTGATCACCGCCTTGGATGAGCTGGAGCGCGTCTACGATGAGGCCAAGGCCGATCCCGAGTTCCACAAGGAGTTCATGACCCTCCAGCAGCGTTACGTGGGTCGTCCCTCGCCGCTGACCGAGGCGCCGCGCTTCTCCGCGCTCGTCAGGGAGAAGACCGGTCTCGATGCACGCATCTTCCTCAAGCGTGAGGATCTGAACCACACCGGCGCCCACAAGATCAACAATGCGCTCGGTCAGGCGCTGCTCGTCAAGCGCATGGGCAAGACCCGCGTGATCGCCGAGACCGGAGCCGGTCAGCATGGCGTGGCCACCGCCACCGTCTGTGCGATGCTGGGCCTCAAGTGCCGCATCTACATGGGCCAGATCGACGCGCGCCGTCAGGCCCTCAACGTGGCCCGCATGCGCATGCTCGGCGCCGAGGTGGTCGAGGTCACGCTCGGCGACCGCATCCTCAAGGACGCCATCAACGAGGCGCTGCGCGACTGGGTCACCAACGTCAAGGACACCCATTACCTGCTCGGCACCGTCGCAGGTCCGCATCCGTTCCCCGAGATGGTGCGCGACTTCCAGAAGATCATCGGCGAGGAGGCCAAGCAGCAGCTTCAGGACTGGTACGGCATCGACCATCCCGACGCGGTGTGCGCGTGCGTGGGCGGCGGCTCCAATGCCATCGGCGTGATGAACGCCTTCCTCGATGACGAACGCGTCAACCTGTACGGCTACGAGGCCGGCGGCAACGGCCCCGAATCCGGCAGGCACGCCATCCGCTTCGCCCCCGGCACGGGTCAGCTCGGCATGTTCCAGGGGGCCAAGAGCTATCTGCTGGAGACCGATGAGGGACAGACCCTCGACACCTACTCGATCTCCGCCGGACTCGACTACGCATCCGTCGGCCCCGAACATTCGTGGCTCAAGGACATCGGTCGCGTCAACTACTCGTGGGCCACCGACGAGGAGGCCATGAACGCCTTCCGCGACCTGAGCCAGACCGAGGGCATCATTCCCGCCATCGAAAGCTCGCACGCGGTCGCAGGCGCCTACAAGGCCGCCGCCGACCTCAAGGCCAAGGGATACGACAAGGCCGTGATGATCATCAACATCTCCGGACGCGGCGACAAGGACATGGCCACCGCCGGCAAGTGGTTCGGATACCTGACCGATGATCAGCCAAGGCGCTCGAGGTCACCGGAGCGCACGGCAACACCGTGGCCTGAGACAAGAGGAAGAGGAGATTTTCCCATTATGACGAACGCAGCAACCACGCCATCCGGACAGCCGCTTGGCATCAGCCACAAGCCCAGCCAGACCGAGGCGCTGTTCACCCGGTTCAAGGCCGAGAACAAGCCCGCCTTCATCGGATACCTGCCGTACGGGTTCCCCGATCCGGACACCTCGCTCGAGGCGTTGCGGACCATGGTCGAACACGGGGTAGATGCCGTCGAGATCGGTCTGCCGTACTCCGACCCGGTGATGGACGGACCGGTCATCCAGGCCGCATCCTCCATCGCCCTCAACAACGGCGAGACCATCAGGCGCGTCTTCGAGGCCGTCGAGACCGTGGCCAACGCCGGCGGAGTCCCGCTGGTCATGAGCTACTGGAACCTGATCTACCATTACGGCGTCGAACGGTTCGCCACCGACTTCGAGAACGCCGGTGGCGCCGGTCTGATCACCCCCGACCTCATCCCCGACGAGGCCGGCGAATGGATCGAGGCGTCCGACAGGCACGGTCTCGACCGTATATTCCTGGTGTCCCCGGATTCGTCCACCGAACGTCTTGAGATCGTCTCCCGCAATGCCCGCGGCTTCGTCTACGCCGCCGCGCGCATGGGCGTCACCGGAGAGCGCGCGCAGCTCGACGCCTCCCCGGAACTGCTCGTTGAACGCACCCGCAAGGCCGGTGCGACGAACGTGTGCGTCGGCATCGGCGTGTCCACCGCCGAGCAGGGCGCGAAGGTCGGATCCTATGCCGACGGCGTCATCGTCGGTTCCGCACTCGTCCACACGCTGCTTGCCGACGACAACAGGACCGCGCGCGACAAGGCCGAGGGGCTGAGGCTCCTCGCCGCCAAGAGCGAGGAACTCGCCGAAGGCATCCACGGCGCGCGCAGCTGACAACGGTTCCGGCGCGGATTCGCATGCCGCGCGTAGGATGAAACCATGAATCTCGCGTATATTCCCTCGCCGACGTTCTCGAAGTTCCAGATCGGCCCGGTGACCATCCGCATGTACGCGGTGTGCATCCTCATCGGCGTATGCTTCGCCGTCTGGATCCTCACTCGCAGGTGGAAGCGCGTGGGCGGCACCTTCGATCAGGTGCTCGACACCACGTTGGTCACCGTGCCGTGCGCGTTGGTCGGAGCCCGCCTCTACCACGTGTTCACGACCCCCGACATGTACTTCCCCCCAAACGGGGACCCCGCCGACATCGTCAAGGTGTGGGAGGGCGGCATGGCCATCTTCGGTGGCATCGGCGTGGGCGCGCTGGTCGCGTTCCTGTGGTGCCGGCATCGACACTACCCGTTCGCGATGTTCGCCGACTGCCTCGCTCCGGGACTGCTCGTCGCACAGGCCATCGGCCGACTCGGCAACTGGTTCAATCAGGAGCTGTTCGGCTGGCCGACCACCCTGCCGTGGGGTCTCAAGCTCAACGACTCCTCCGACGCGATCGGCCGTACCGAGGTGTGCTATCAGGGGACGGCATGCCCCACCGGCACGCTCTTCCACCCGACGTTCCTCTATGAGATGATCTGGAACCTCATCGGCGCAGCCCTCATCGTCTGGATCGGCCGTCGGTTCGCAGACCGGCTCAAGGCGGGGCAGCAGTTCGCCATGTACATGATCTGGTACGGTCTCGGCCGCAGTTGGATCGAGAACGTCCGCATCAACTACTCCACGGTGATCCTCGGCCTGAGGACCAACGTGTGGACCGCGATCCTCGTGTTCTTCGCCGGATGCATCCTCTTCGTCGTGCTGCATCGCATCGGCCAGAACACTTCGACGCTGAGCGAACGACTCGTCGCGGTCACGGCGGACGAGCTTGAACGCCAGCGCCTCGAAGAGGAACAACGCGGGAAGAACAGGCGTTGAACTTCCGGCGACATCCTCGCCAATGCACGACATCGTCCGAATTGATAGATAAGGTATGAAATCATGAAGAAGATTGAAATCGCACCCAGCATCCTGTCCGCCGACTTCTGCAACCTCGAGCGTGACCTCAAGGCCATCGCCAACGCCGATCTGGTCCACGTGGACGTGATGGATCATCACTTCGTGCCGAACCTGACGCTTGGCGAGCCGATCGTCAAGCGCATCTGCGAGGTCACCGACCTGCCCGTTGACGTCCACCTGATGATCGAGGATCCGGATCGCTGGGCCCCGGAGTACGCCAAGCTCGGCGCCTCCTCCGTGTCCTTCCACATGGGGGCCACCCATGCTCCGGTCCGTCTGGCGCGCCAGCTGCGGGACATGGGCTGCAAGGCCTGCTTCGCCGTGCGTCCGGCCGAACCGGTCGAGCCCATCTTCGACATTCTCGACGAGTTCGACATGATCCTCATCATGACCGTCGAGCCCGGCTTCGGCGGTCAGAAGTTCCTCGACAACCAGATGGCCAAGGTGCGTCGTCTGCGCGACGAGATCACCCGCCGTGGCCTGTCGACCAAGATCCAGGTCGACGGCGGCGTCAGCCCGAAGACCGCGCACATCGTGGCCGAGGCCGGCGCCGACGTGCTCGTGGCCGGTTCCGCCGTGTACGGGGCCGACGACCGTGCGGCAGCCATCGACTCCATCCGCGACAAGGCGGCCGCCGCCTACCGCGACTGAGCGCGACACGACGAAGGGCCCGCATCGGACGAGCCGCGTCACACGCGTCACATACCGCGTATAACGCCACACAACAACAGAAAGCATCAATCACACATCATGAAGACGTTTGAATCCCTGTTCGCCGAGCTGAGCGAGAAGGCCAAGACCCGTCCCGAAGGATCCCTGACCGTCGAGGAGCTCGACAAGGGCACCCATTTCATCGGCAAGAAGATCGTCGAGGAGGCCGGAGAGACTTGGATCGCCGCCGAATACGAGGGCGCCGACCGCACGGCCGAGGAAATGAGCCAGCTGCTGTACCACGTGCAGGTCATGATGATCAAGCACGGCCTCACGCTCGAGGACGTCTACAAGCACCTGTGACCGCGTGCTCCGCGCAACATGACCAACGGTCATGACATGACTAGCGGAGCACCTCCCGTGACACTCATCAAGCCGCGTGAACCATGGCGGCACTAAGGGGAAAACCATGCTGAGAATCGCCGTACCCAACAAGGGCATGCTGTCCGAGCCCGCTTGGAACATGCTGTCCGAGGCAGGATACCGACTGCGTTCCAATCCACGACAGCTCGTCGTCGAGGATCCCGATAACGACATCGAACTGTTCTATCTGCGTCCTCTGGACATCGCCGTGTATGTCGGCAGCGGCACCATCGACTGCGGCATCACCGGCGAGGATCTGCTGAAGAACTCCGGCACCGAGGCGCTCGAGCACATGCCTCTCGGATTCGGAGCCTCCACGTTCCGCTTCGCCGCGCCCAACGAATCCTCCTTCTCCAAGCTGGAGGACATCGAGGGCAAGCGGGTCGCCACCTCCTTCGACAAGCTGGTGCACGATTATCTGGTCGAACACGGCATCAACGCGCAGACCATCCATCTGGACGGTGCCGTCGAATCCTCGGTGCAGCTCGGTGTCGCCGATCTCATCGCCGACGTGGTGTCCACCGGAACGACGCTGCGCAACGCCGGTCTGCGGATCTTCGCCGATCCGATCATGCATTCCGAGGCCTGCCTGATCCGTTCCCCGCGTCTCGATCCGAAGGACGAGCGCCTCACCGTGCTCAGCCGTCGTCTTGAAGGCGTGCTCACCGCGCAGCGCTACGTGCTCATGGACTATGACATTCCGATCTCCAAGGTCTCCGCAGCCGTGGCCGCGGCCCCCGGTTTCGAAAGCCCGACGATCTCCCCGCTGCACGACAAGCAGTGGAACGCGGTGCGCGTCATGGTTCCGAAGGCCAAGGTCAACCAGATCATGGACAAGCTCTACGAGGTGGGCGCCCGCGGCATCATCGTGACCGCATTGCAGGCGTCCCGCATGTAGCCGTACGGCCCATGCGTGTACAGTGAATCGAAGCATGACCGAGCACAACGTCACATCACGGTACAGTCCGGAGGCGAAGGACATCTATCTGACCGTCCCCAACCTCATCAGTTTGCTGCGCATCATCTCCATCCCGTTCATCGCCTGGCTGATGGCACGGCATGAGATGGTGCCGGCACTGATCGTACTCGCGATATCGTCCGCATCGGACGGCATCGACGGCATTCTGGCGCGCAAGCTCGATCAGGTCAGCAAGATCGGGCAGATCCTTGACCCTCTGGCCGATCGTCTGCTCATCTTCTGTTCGATCCTGGCACTCGGGGTGGCGGGCATCATCCCCTGGTGGATGCTCATCGTCGTCGGGCTGCGTGATCTTGTCATGGCGGTGCAGGTGCTGTGGATCGCGCAGTACGGGTATGGCCCGCTGCCCGTGCATTTCGTGGGCAAGGCCGGTACCGCGCTGCTCATGATGGCGATCGTCGCCCTGACCGTGGCCGACCTCGGAACCGGATCCCTGTTCCGGCTGCTGCATCTGGCCGCACTGGCCGCCGGCATCTGGGGCGTTGCCATGTATTGGCTTGCCGGATACATCTATTTCCGTCAGGGCGTCACCGTGCTGCGTCAGGAACTGCCGCGCCAGCATGGCAAGGCCTGAGTCGTGGGCGTAGGCGGGGCGTAGCGTGATGAACGATCTCGAGCCGATGCCGGCATCCTATCCGGTGGATCGCGCACAGTCCGTGCCCCGGCGCCGCTCGGCGTTCTCGCGCACCTATCGGGGGCTGATCACCCATCATCTCGCCCCCGGCCCCGATGTCAACGAGAGGGAGCGGGAACGTCGTCGCCGTGTCCGGCAGGACGAATCGCTGCGTCTCATCGACGATCTGACGAACCGTCCCCTCGACCCCATCTATCTGGATTCGAATCTGGCCACGCATCGGGATACCGCAGTGTCGAAATGGTCGATGCGCATCCTGTGCTTCCTCGTATGCATCGGCGTGGGGTTTCTCGGCAGCCTGTTCGTCCAGCAGCTTCATTCCGATCCGCGTCGGGAGGTGCGCGCGTCCCTCGCCTCGCAGCTGGAGACGTCCCAATCCAACGTGGATACGCTCTCCGGGCAGATCAACGACCTGCGATCCAAGGTCGAGGATCAGTCCGATCGACTGGACGTCACCGGTTCGAGCGAGACCGTGCTCAATGACGAGATGGCCAGCGGTCTGGTCAAGGTGACGGGGGAGGGGATCACCCTGACGGTCTCCAACCCGATCGCCGCCGCCAATGACGGTGCGAACGGCGCATTGCCCAGAGAGAGTGCGGGCAGTCATCTGCGCGTCATCACGGACGGGGATCTTCAGCTGCTGGTCTCGCTGCTGTGGCAATCGGGGGCGGAGGCCATCTCCATCAACGGCCATAGGCTCGGAGCCCAGACCTCGATCCGCACTGCAGGGGGTGCCATTCTCGTCGGTCTCGACGCGGTATCCAGCCCGTACCGGATAGAGGCGATCGGCAACAGCGGCGATCTGTCCGCATCCGTCGGACGTAAGCGACTCGGCGCGCTCTATGACGCCTATCAGGACGCCGGCATCACCCTGCAGGTCAAGGAGTCGAAAGGGCTTACACTGGAAGCGGCCGTAGTGGGCGATCTCAACTACGCAAGGAGGGCGGAATAGATGGCGGCGGTTCTGGGTCTGATCATCGGCGTGGTGATCGGTGTGTTCGTGCAGCCCGACATCCCCGTGTGGGTGCAGCCGTACCTGCCGATCATGGTCGTCGCCGCGCTCGACGCCCTGCTGGGTGCCGCCCGCGCCTATTTTGAACGCCGCTTCTCCGATCGCGTGTTCATCATCTCGTTCTTCGCCAACGTGATCACCGCCACCCTGCTGGTGCTGCTCGGCAACCAGCTCGGCGTCGGCTCGCAGCTGCAGACCGCGGTCATCGTCGTGCTCGGCATCCGCATCTTCTCCAATGTGTCGGCCATCCGCCGGTTCATCTTCCGAAGCTGACAGGGGCGATATGCGTATGGCGGGCATGAGACGGGACGGACGCGACGGACGTCGTAACGGCGGGGAGACGCGTGACGACACCGTCACGCGGATGAAGGCGCATGTCGAGGCGGAGGAGCGCAATGACGACCTGGCCACCGGATCCTTCCCCCAGGTGGGACGTGCGGGGAACGGCAAGCGTTCGCTGGCAGGCTCCGGCCTGAGGGCCAAGCTGCTGTCCTCGACGCTGGTGGTCCTCATGTGCGCGTTGCTGGGATTCGGCTACATGACGCAGATCAACAACACGCAGTCCACATACGAGACGCTCAGCGAGGATGAACTCGTCAGACTGATCAACGAGACCAGCAATCAGGCGCAGCTGCTGGAACAGCGCAAGAACGAGCTGTCCAGCCAGCTGTCCAGTCTCAAGGCGGCGGCCGACCAACGCGAGCAGGCCGAGAAGATCGCCAAGCAGAATGAGGAGACCAGCGGCATCATCTCCGGTAGACTCCCGGCGCAGGGCGAGGGAGTGGTCATCACGATCACGCGCGGCACGAAGCAGAACATCGACGCCGCAAGCCTGTTCACCCTCATCGAGGAGCTGCGCAACGCCGGAGCCGAGGTCATCTCCGTGGGCGATGTCCGCGTCGTCACCTCCACGTCGATCACCGCCGACGCCGACGGCAACCTGATATGCGACGGAGTCACTCTGGACACCCCGTACATGATCCGTGCGATCGGCAACCCCGCGGACCTGCAGAACGCCGTCAATATCGCCGGAGGCATTGGCTCCAGACTCAAGGTGATGTACGGCTCGCGGGTCACCGTCACGCAATCCGATGACGTGACCATCGATGCGGTGCGCGACCCCGCGACGTACAAGTATGCGAAAGCCGCGCAGTGAACGGGATTCTCGGCGTTTCCCACGACTTCAGCGCGCCTCGCGCGAGTTGGTCGATGCGGAATGGAAATCATTGGCTTAGAATGATGAATTATGACTGAACCGATTCCTAGCGCAGGCGAAACGACCATCATCGGTCTTCCCGCCATTACCATTCCCGTGACCGCCACCGGCGACCGTCCTCTCACTCAGGAGGATCTGGACACCATCTCCCGTCTTTCCCCGGGTACGGCGCTGCTCATCTCCACGCGAGGGGCGGTCTCCGGATCGCGATATCTCCTCGACGAAGACGAGGTGAGCGTCGGGCGTGATCCGAAGTCCGATATCCTGCTTGACGATTCCACCGTCTCCCGTGCGCATGCGGTGTTCCGTCGTGTCAACGGAGTGTTCTCCGTCATCGATGCGGGATCGCTCAACGGCACGTACGTGAACCGTCAGCGTGTCGATCAGGCGACGTTGAAGAACGGCGATGAGATCATGATCGGCAAGTTCCGTCTCGTATTCTTCACCCAGTCGGCGATCGTCGCCTGAACACCGGTTCGGGCGAATCCATCAGAAGGACCACATGGGGAGCGGCGATGACCGACATGGACGAGATCAGACCGCGATTGCGCATATGGTCCGATGATCCGGCGGTCGGCGATGACGATGCCGTGCAGGGGGAGCTGTTCGCCACTCCGGAGGACAGTGAGCCCAAACGCGGCTATCGCGGCACCGTCGCATCCAAGGTCGCCGGCATCACCTACCGGCAACTGGATTACTGGGCGCGCAAGCAGATAGTGGAGCCGTCGATCACCCCGTCGCACGGTTCCGGCTCGCGCCGTCTCTACTCGTTCAAGGACGTCGTCATCCTCGCCGTATCCAAGCGTCTGCTCGATGCCGGAGTGAACCTGCAGAACGTCACTGCGGCCATCGGATTCCTCACGCAGCGTAGCACCAGACAGCTGGAGAACATCACCATCATGTGTGACGGCCAGCACGTGCACGAATGCACCACCAACGAGCAGATGCTCGATCTGCTGCAGAGCGGCAAGGCGGTGTTCGCGGTGTCCGTAGGATCATTGTGGCATCAGATCCAACAGGCGCTGGAGGGGGAGGACTATGTCGATCTCCAGACCCATCCGGCCGTCCGATCGACCGGCCGTCCTATCGATGATCTGACCGCGGCGCGCATGCGCCGGAAGCTCGAGGCGCAGCGGCTGGCCCGACACAGCGCGGTCGCATGAGGCTAGACCGACGGGCTGTGATACTGATGAGGGGGCTGACATGCTGGATCTGATGCCCGCCATGCTGTGGTGTCTGGCACTGCTGATATCGGTGGCCGTCATCATCATATGCGTCATACGAGGCCGTCTGCTGCATCGGTATTCCGGTGCAGTCCCCATCGTCTCATGGAATGTGGTCTACGCGCATGTGGTCTGCGTCGTTCTTGGTTCCTCCCCATACATGGTGTACGTGTGGTACGCCGATGGGAACGCATTCGACCCCGATGTACGTGACTTCTACGCATCATTGGGTTGGCCCAGCGCCGTCATCTTCATCCTGCTGCTGATCGTCCAGTGGGTCTGCATGTATGTGCAGGCGCGTCGCGCCGCGCGCAGTCAGATGGATGCCGTCCTCGGATCGGCGCACGCGGCAGACCGGTCCGATCTCTGATCGCTTCGATTGCTCTGATTGCGGACATTATCCGCACGTAACGAATCGGCATCTACGGAAACGAGGGAGAAACAGAAGCGCAACGGCGCGCGTAACTTGCCTCTCTAGATTGTGGAAGCAAATCCAGAGAGGACATTCACATGGCAGCCGTAACCATACAACGGCGTCATCGAATGGGATTGCTACTGTTCGCATGTACAGCGGTTTCGACCCTACTGATGGCGTTTCTCATTATCATTCCGCCAGTCCCCGCGCAAGCGGCCGAGGCGGTTCCCACCTGCAACCCCTCCGCGACGAACGGATGCGTCAACGGCATCCTGCAGGACGCGGGCAAGACCCCGATCGCCGGAGTGGAGATCACACTGAGCGGGGCCGAGACCGCGACCACCACCACCGATGCCAATGGCAATTGGGCGTTCAGCGTGTCCAAGGACGGTACATACACCGTCACCATGGACAAGTCGGTCGCCGAGAAGCATGGGCTCAAGGCCGCAAGCGCCACCGTCGACGTCAAGATGAACAGCTTCGACAAGGCGCGGCAGGTGGTCCGCTTCGACAAGCCTGCATCGAACGCTTCGACGAACACGAGCGGCGGATCCTCGTCCGATGCCTCCGGATCGTCCGGTTCGGCATCGGCGAATAAGGGATCGGCCTCAGGTGATGGGGGTTCGTCGATCGGAGCCAACATCGGCGCCAGATTCTGGCAGCAGCTGTTCTCCGGCGTGATCTTCGGCCTCATGCTCGGCCTCATGTCCGTGGGCATGAACTTGGTCTACGGCACCACCGGCCTGAGCTCCTTCTCCCACGGCGAGCAAGTCAGCCTCGGTGGTCTGATGGCGTATGTGGGTACGCAGGTGCTGCACTGGCCCCTCATCCCTTCGGCGATCTTCGCGGTCGCGGTGGGCGCGCTCACCGGATGGATCCAGAACGAGATCGTCTGGGCCCCGCTTCGGCGCAAGCGCGTCGGCACCATGCAGCAGATGATCGTCACGATCGGCCTGTCCATGGCGCTGCAGTATCTCTTCCAGTTCTTCTTCGGCGGCGACATCAAGGGCATCGTCAGGTCGGTGCCGTCGAGCTTCAATCTCGGTCCGATCACCACTGACGCGCCGACGCTCATCTCGGCAGGCATCGCGATCGTCGTCATCGTCGGCGTCAGCCTGTTCCTGTACAGGACGCGCCTCGGACGCGCCACCCGCGCAGTGTCCGACAACGCGGCGCTGGCCGCCGCGTCCGGCATCAACGTCGAACAGGTGGTGCGCATCGTGTGGATCATCTCCTGCGCGATGGCCGCCCTGTCCGGAGTGCTGTTGGGCGTATACCTCAACGGCATCTCATGGAACACCGGCGCGACGCTGCTGCTGCTGATGTTCGCGGCCGTCACCCTTGGCGGCCTCGGCACCGCGAACGGTGCGCTCGTCGGATCCCTGATCATCGGCATCGTGGCGGACATGAGCTCGCTCATCATCCCAACGACATGCGTTACGCCAGTGCGCTGGCGATTCTCATCATCGTCCTGTTGGTACGTCCGCAGGGCATCTTCGGCAAGCAGCAAAGGGTGGGCTGAGACATGGACCTCATGACCGTCATCACCAATACGCTGGGCGAGCTCATCGCCCCGACCACGGCGGCATATGCGTTGGCCGCCATCGGATTGAACATCCACTTCGGCATGAACGGACTGATGAACATGGGCCAGGCGGGATTCATGCTGCTCGGCGCATACGGATTCGCGATCGTGCAGATGATGGGAGGCAACCTGTTCGCCTCGCTATGCGCCGCGATCGCACTTGCCGTGATCTACGCGCTTCTGCTGGGCATCCCGACCCTCAAGCTCGGACCCGACTACCTCGCCATGGTCACGCTCGCGGCCGCTGAGATCATTCGCATCATCGGCAGATCCACCGCAATGACGAATCTCACGGGCGGTTCGGCCGGCATCTCGCCGCAGGACTTCACCACGCAGTTCGAGGGTATCTCGCCCCTGCCGCAGGGATCGACCACGTTCCTGCTATGGACGTATTCGAACAACATCGCCGATTCATGGTGGCTGCGCATCGTGGCCTGGGTCCTCGTGGCGGTCGCCGCCCTCCTATGCTGGCGCTGGTTCCACTCACCGTGGGGGCGAGTGCTCAAGGGCATCCGCGAGGATGAGAACGCGGTCCGCTCTCTCGGCAAGAACGTGACCGTCTACAAGATGCAGGCGCTGATCCTCGGCGGCATCTTCGGCGCTCTCGGCGGTGTTATCTTCGTGCTGCCACGCTCGGTCCAACCCGATTCGCTGGGACGAGCGGTCACCTTCTACGCGTGGACGATCCTGCTGCTGGGCGGTGCAGCCACGATCTTCGGACCGATCGTCGGTTCGTGCCTGCTGTGGGTGCTGCTCACGTTCGTCAAGGAGCTGATGCGCGGCGCGATCCCGGACACGGTGATCTCATCGAACCAGGTCGAATCGCTCGGCTGGGTGATCGTAGGCGTCGCGCTGATGTGCCTCGTGATCTTCAGACCGCAGGGTCTCTTGGGAGACAGAAAGGAACTGGCCTTCAATGTCTGACAACGCATTGCACAAGACGACTGGTGCGGATTCCGACGACGGGAACGAGGAGACCATCGCCGGCGTGACCGCCGCCAACCTCTCCGAACGGGACGTGAACCCCACCGAACCCGGCAAGCCGTTCCATGACCTCGCCCAATGGGCCACCAAAGCCCCCGAAGGTGAGCATCTGATCTCCACCGCGTATGGCGACAAGGTCCGCGAGGATCTGGAGTTCGTCGAGAACAAGCCCGGAGTGCACAAGCCCGACCCGATTCTCGTGGCCGACAAGGTGACCCGTCGATTCGGCGGCATGACCGCCGTCGACGTCGACCATTTCGAGATCGAACGCCACGGCATCACGGCGCTCATCGGACCGAACGGCGCCGGCAAGACCACGTTCTTCAACCTGATGACTGGCTTCGACGCCCCCAACACGGGCTCATGGCAGTTCGACGGCAAGGATCTAGCCCACGTGCACCCCGAACAGGTGTCCCGTATGGGCATGGTCCGCACCTTCCAGCTGACCAAGGTCATGAGCCGTCTGACGGTCCTCGACAACATGCTGCTCGGCGCACCGGTCCAACCCGGTGAGGGTATGTTCCGCGCACTCATCCCCGGATTATGGCGCAAGCAGGAGAAGGCCAACATCGACAAGGCCGAGGCGCTGCTGGAGCGTTTCCTGCTGATCAAGAAGAGGAACGACTTCGCCGGATCGCTTTCCGGTGGCCAGAGGAAGCTGCTGGAGATGGCACGTGCGCTGATGTCCGACCCGCAGCTCGTCATGCTCGACGAGCCGATGGCCGGCGTCAACCCGGCGCTGAAGCAGTCCCTGCTGGACCACATCATGGCCTTGCGAGAGGAGGGGACGACCGTGCTGTTCGTCGAGCACGACATCAACATGGTCCGTCACATCGCCGACTGGGTGACCGTCATGGCCGAAGGCAGGATCGTTGCCGAGGGACAGCCGAAGACCGTGATGAACGATCCCGCCGTCATCGACGCCTACCTCGGATCCCACGCGAACATCGATCTGGGAGACGACTCCGTCGTAGCCGATCTGGAGGCGGGAGACGCGAACGGACCTGGATCCGTGGGATCCGTGGGATCCGCCGGATCCGCCGATGAACAGAAGGGGGAGCACTGATCATGAGCGACACAGATGTCATGCCGACCACAGACACCCGTCCGCGCGCCGAAATCCACGTGGGGGAGCCGGAGGGCGAGCCTCTGCTCGACGCCGTCGACCTCGTCGCCGGATACATTCCCGGCGTCAACATCCTCAACGGGGCGTCCCTGACCCTGCATCAGGGCGAGATCGTCGGCATCATCGGCCCGAACGGCGCCGGAAAGTCGACGCTGCTCAAATCCCTGTTCGGTCTCGTCCACATCCATTCCGGACACCTGATCCTCAAGGGGAGGGACATCACGAACCTGCGGGCGGACAAGCTCGTCTCCCTTGGTGTCGGCTTCGTGCCGCAGACCGAGAACGTGTTCCCCAGCCTCACCATCGCCGAAAACATGCACATGGGCGCCTATCAGGCGCCGAAGAAGTTCAATGAGCGCTTCGACTACGTGTGCTCGATTTTCCCCAGACTGGGGGAGCGCAAGGATCAGCTCGCAGGATCGCTGTCCGGCGGCGAACGGCAGATGGTGGCCATGGCTCGCGCACTGATGATGAACCCCTCCGTGCTGTTGCTCGATGAGCCGTCCGCCGGTCTGTCCCCGATGCTGCAGGACGAGACGTTCATCCGCGTCCGTCAGGTCAACAAGGCGGGAGTCTCGGTCATCATCGTCGAGCAGAACGCCCGACGCTGCCTGCAGATCTGCGATAGGGGATATGTGCTCGATCAGGGGCGAAACGCCTACTCCGGTCGAGGCCGCGACCTGCTTGAGGATCCGAAGGTGATCTCCCTGTACTTGGGCAATCTCGAGGAGGAGGTCAAGGAGGAGGGCCGATGACGGTGCGTATACGTCCTTTCGGAGCCACTCGACGTGCCTGAGCACGCCTTCGAGCTGCCGAAAGGACGTCTCCGCACACGTCATCGACCCTCCTTCCCGTTTTGGTCGATGATTCATGTTTCCGTAGGTTTTCGGACTTCATGCGACGGTTACATGGCAACAATCTGGGCGAATCACGCGGAGTCTAAGGTGAATCCCAAGATTCGAGAGGGAAACGGGGAAACGAAGACTCGCGTCGATAATCACTGACATCGAACACCATTGCCCGTTAAGGGCTTGAGAGGAAGTGGTGATTCATATGTTGAATTCCAGGAAGATGATGATTACGGTTACGGCGGCCGTCGCGGCTGCGGTGATGGCACTCGCCGGATGCGGTTCGTCCAGCTCCGGTTCGAGCGGCACAAGCGGCGGCGATTCCGGCTCCGGCAAGGTCGACACCTTCACGCTTGGCGGCCTGTGGCCGGAGACCGGTTCGCTCGCCTATCTGGCGCCTCCTGAACTGGCCGCGGAGAAGCTCGCCGTCAAGGACATCAACGCCGCCGGCGGCGTGCTCGGCAAGGATGTGACCACCGTTGACGCCGATACCTCCGATGCGGATCATGCCGATCAGAACACGTCCGCCACCCAGTCGGTGCTTTCGAAGAAGCCGTCGTTCATCATCGGCCCCGCCTCCAGCTCCGTGGTCAAGAACGTGTACAAGTCCATCACCGAGCAGAAGATCCCGATGCTTTCCATGGGCGCCACCAGCTCGGACTTCTCGGGTCTGAGCCCCTACTTCTTCCGCACCGTTCCGCCGGACACCGTGCAGGGCACTGTGCTCGGCCAGGTCATCGCTCAGGACGGCGTCAAGAATCTCGCGGTCGCGGTGTTCAACGACGAGTACGGCACCGGTCTGCGTGATACGGTCGTCAAGACCGTAAAGGACGCCGGCGTCAATATCGTGTACGGTGAGAAGGACGCCTTCGACCCGACCGAGACGAACTTCTCCTCGATCGTGACCGCCATCAAGGCCTCCAAGCCCGATGCGATCGCCGTGATCGCCTTCGATCAGACCAAGCCGCTCATCAAGGAGATGGCGTCGCAGGGCATCGACACCCACAAGCTGTACTTCGTCGATGGCAATACGGCCGACTACTCGAAGGATCTCGATGCCGGGTTGCTCGAAGGTTCCAAGGGCACTATCCCGGGTGTCATGGCATCCGACGAGTTCCAGAAGAAGCTCGTGGCGGCCTACGGCAAGGATATCAGCACCTTCACGTACGGTGCCGAAACCTATGACGGCATCATCCTCGCCGCGCTTGCGGCGCAGAAGGGTGGATCCGCCGACGGCGAAACCATCCAGGAGAACATGGCCGCGGTCTCGGGCGCGAACGGCGGCACCGAATGCTCGACATACAGCGATTGCCTCGCCGCGCTGAAGTCCGGCAAGGACATCCACTACAAGGGCGTCACCGGCATCGGCCCGTTCAACAAGAGCAACGATCCGAGCTCCGCCAACATCGGCGTATACAAGTTCGACGCGAAGAACGTCCCGAACTTCGATCACGACCAGGAAGGCGAGGTTCCGTCCAACTGATTCGGTGTCGTCTGATTTCCGGTTGACGACGTCTGTTCGGACGGGCCGTTGCCGGATGCGCCTCGGGGAGGGTGTCCCGTCACATGGCTTGCTTTGAACGCCATGTGACGGGACCCCTCCCTTGTTTGAACGGTTCATCCGCGTGTACGTGTCCGTGACGTCGTATGATCAAGCCATCCCAACGAAACCCAGTCGAAAGCGTCACGTCCATGCCTCCCATCGACCAGTCCATGCTTGCCGTTCTCATGTCGTCCGCGGCGTTGCTTATCATCGCCGGCCTCACACCCCTGCCCGTGCTTATCGCCACCCGCACTCCGTTGGCGGCGGTTCTTCGGCGCATCAGGCTGTTCTCCGGCCGTCGTGCACTGCACGTGGCCGTGACCGGCGCTGACGGGCGGTGCGCAACCGGTACGCTCCGGCCTGCGGCCGACTGGACGGGGATGCTGGATGCGACAGTGAGCGCGCGCGATGTCCGCGGCATGGTCGAAGGACTGTCATGCGGGGAGGCGCTCATGCAGTGGATGTTGGCGATCGTGCGTGACGGGCGCATCCGGATTCGTGCCGCCGCCCTCGCATTCGCCGCGAATCTTCCCGAGGGCCGGAGGTTGCGTCGTCGTGCGGCGACGCTCGTACGTACCGGCAGGCTGAAGGATATCGTGGCCGCCGTATTCGGACCCGACGGTGCATGGGCCGCCGATAAGACGATGCTTGACACCGGTCCGTCGGCCGGGATGACTGTGCGTTGCGGGAACCATGCGGTGACTGTCGAAAGGGCGTGATGCGACTGGCGTTCTTGTCGGTAATGACGGCAATCGCCGTATAGCATGGCGGACTTCGCCGTCTCGTCGCGGGCTCGTCGTGGGCGATTCGGATTCCTTTTCTCGATGGATATCCGGTAATGGATATCCGGTATCAGCCGTCATTGGAGTCGTCGATGTCGTCATCATCCGATTGATCATCGTTCGTGTCAGTCGGTGTCTGTTTCACCGACGCCGGATCGGCGGGCACGACCTGCTCGCCACATGCGGTCATCGAGAAGAGTAGCGCCGGGCAGGCGAGCAGCAACAGTGCGGTTCGCAACGTCTTGGCTTTTGAATCGGTGGTCATCGTCATTAATCCCCTTTGATGAATGATGTGGCTTCCCATTGGGCCGCTGTCTTTCAATTCTCTCATGCGCGGTGAGGCTACGCGTGGTCGACATGCGTGAGAGTGGTCACACGCCACTGGTGTGTGATGGATCTGGCGAGACGCGGCGGGTTCACGGGGCTGTGATGGTCATCACGTCGGTTTTCGCCTACTGACTGTCTTTCGGGATGCCGAGGGATCTGCGCGGCTGGTTCGGGTTGGACATGATCGGGCCTCCCTTCGACGTGGACTGGACGGGGGCGGGGCTATGCGGGGCGTGGTGGCGTGAGTATGCGTGGGATAATGGGAGTGTCGGGTTTCACGCGGGCGACAAGGGGGTGCGTCATGCTGGGGATGGGCGTCATCATGCTGGTGGGCGGGTCGGCTCTGTTGTTTAGTTTCGCCAAGGACATCTTCGAAGACCACCTACTGACCACGCGGGCCACCGCCTCGACCGAAGGCACCATGCTGAGTCTGGAAGCGAACCATGACTCCGACGGCACGGCCACCAGTCACTATTATGTCGTCCGGTATGAGGTGGACGGCATCCCGTACGAGCTGAAGACGCGCGGCGTCGACCCCAGATACCGACGCCATCCGGGCGACCCGATCGACATCGACTACGACCCGAACAACCCGAAGGCCGCGCGAGCCACGTTCGACCGGCCCGACGGCAAGAACACCGCGTGGACTATTGTCGTCGGTTTGATCTGCGGCGTCATCGCCATCGCTGGCGCGTTGATGATCGCCACCAGCATCGGATAGGACAGGAGGTGCGCCATGTTCGAGGGGATCATCACGTTCGCGCTCGGCCTGTTCTTCCTGAGCATGATGGTGTTCGCCGCGTTCGACGAGCACCGGTTGAACAGGCGTGCCACCGCCACGACCACCGGCACCGTGTTGCGCGAGGAGATCATCAAAGGCGACAACGGCGTGATCGAAGGCAGCCACTACGTGATCCGGTTTGAGGTGGATGGCGGCACGTTCGAGGTGACTACGCAGAACGGGGACCACAAGCCCGGCGGCCTGATGGAGGTCGACTACGATCCGTCCCATCCGAAGACCGCGCGAGCCACCGTCGACCGGAGGGACCGCGTGGACGGGATGCTTTTCATCCTCATAGTGGTATTCGCCATACCGACCGCCATCGGCGCGTGGCTTATCGTGTCGAACATCGGATGAATCGCGGGTGCGCTCGTCGCAACCTTCCGGTTGCACCGATGTGCACCGCACCCGCCTTTGGCGGGGCGTGGCATCCCCGACGCATAGCGGGACGGGTCCGCTGGTTTCTTCTACGACTTCCTGCCGATGAGCGTCGAATGGGTCTGTTAGACCATAGTGTGCATTTCTAACTTACATAGTAGCTACTACGTAATTACAATGGAGTTATGAGCAAGTGGAACAAGGCAGCAAGACTGGTCAACGGGGTCCGGGATGGGCTCGCGCTGCTGGATGATGACGAGCGTCGCCGGGCGATTGAGGCGCTGCGTTCCATCGTGTACGAGGACATGTTCGGCACGGGTTCGCAGGAACTGCCAGCCGACGCCTGCGTGAGGTGCGGTTCCATCGGCATCGTCCGCGGGGGTATACAAAAGGCGGCAATCAGCGCTGGTGCTGCAAGGAGTGCAACCGCACGTTCACGGCCAACATCGGCCGCGTGCTCGGCATGTCCAAACTGCCGGTGGAGACGTGGATGACGTACGTGGAGGCGTTCATCGACCAGTTGCCATAGCGGACCCACCGAACAGCGTGGAACCATCGGACGTCAGATCCGCAACGGCGTGTACCGGCTCACGCGCAGCATGTACGTGCGCATGCCCATGCCCGTGTGACGGACGATAGCATGTATCAATCGGATGGACTACGATGTAGCTACCAACCCGATTGGAGGACAATCCTATGAGCGTGCCGACTACCACCATGAGAATCGACCCAGAGTTGAAGGACGAGGCCAACAAGGTGCTTGGTGAACTCGGCCTGAGCCTGTCCGGAGCTGTGACCATCTTCCTCAAGGCCGTCGTACGCGAACAGGGACTGCCCATCGATATGAGCATCAAGCCGGGCAAAAACGATGGGAGCAATCGACCGTGATGACAAAACACGCCTGTTGTGATGTCATTCAGGCAAGGGACCCGCAGCAGGGTCTTTCATGCGGGGACGGCGAGGGGGACGGCCATGAATCAGCGGACGGACTTGACTGCAATGACCCGTGAACACGCAACCATGGATGATCGGATTCGCCCCCGCTGGCTCCTGGCAGTGCTGATGGCAGCCGTCTTGGCCGTTACCGCCATGACGGGCTGCGCCGCCGGCGGTGGCGAATCCTCTCCCAGCTCCGCCACTACAAATCCTGGATACGCTCCCGAGGCGAAGCCGCCAACACAATCCACGAACGATATACAGCAGCGCACCGACCTCCATAACGAGCACGTATCCTCATGGAGCCGATACGAAGTGGTCTCGGACCACTCGGTTCGCGTGTTCTTCTACATGAGCGACCCGCAGTGCCACGGCGTACGAGCGGCCGTCGACGAAGACGCCACCACGGTGCGAATCACCCTTTACGAGGGAACCCTACCCGACGCGCCAGCCGAATGCACCACTCTCGCGGCGAGCACATCCCTTCTCATCACTACACGAGAGCCCGTCGGAACACGCTCGGTCATCTCTGGCAACTTTACGATACCGTCCGCGAAAATCTTCTCCTGCAACAGGTCAAGAACCATAGCATGGGTTCCATGCGTTCACGCAGTTGCGGACAACCTCATGTTAATAGGAATGCACACTTTGGCCTAACAGACCCTAATCGAATGGGCGAAGAGCCGATGCCGGGATTGCCCGGTCATCGACCAGTGTCTCAGGTACGCGCTGGATCACAACGAGATCTACGGCGTGTGGGGCGGGATGACCGCCGACGAGCGGCGCCAGCTGCTGCGGCAGCAGATGCGCCGCTGCCGCAGTGTGGCCGCCGCATGGGGGAGCGGCGGCGACCCGTTCGACTCGACGGCTTTCAGACGGACCGCGTGAGCGGGGTCCGCGTCTTGCCGCCGTCATTGATGAGCTTCTCCATGCCGTCGACCGCCTTGGCGAGCATGAGCGCGTCGGTATGGGTGTAGATCATGTCGGTGGTGTCGATGTCGGCATGGCCGATGAGCTTCTTGCGCACAAGGTCGGGAACGCCGTTGCGGGCCATCATGGTGGCGGCGGTGTGGCGCATCGAATGGATGTTCGTGTAGGAGAGTTTCACCCGGTCGAGCGCCCGCGCCCATGCCTCGCGCGCCGTCTCGCGGATCAGAGGGTTGCCGCGCGATGATGTGAACACGAGCGCGTCCGGGCGCATGCCGCGGGTCCAGATGATGACGCGGACGACCGGGGCGACGACGCGGACGATGATCAGAACGACTCGAGCGACGACGATTCCACTGACGATAACGACGACTGAAAAGTCGCATGAAAGACGTGAAGGCCGCCCCCGAACCACCGGTCCGGGAGCGGCCTTCACGTCATATCGGAATGACCGGCGTCGATCACTCTTTCACGGTGAACCCCTGCTGCTTGCCGTAGTCGACGAGCTTGGACTGCCATTTGGCGACCGCATCATCCAACTTGCCGCTGCCTTGGAACACGGGGCCGAACTCGTCGCCGAACGCGGTCATCGCGTAACCCCAGAACGGCGGGAATACGAAGGATTCCTTGACGTCGAGCGCGGACTGGGCGAGCACCTTGTTGTACTCCTGCCCGCCGAAATACTTGGACAGCTCGTCGCTGCCTTTAAGAAAGTCCTCATCCTCGAGGCGTGCCTTGTTGGACGGGAAGCCGCCGGCATCCGTGTAGGCGGCGATACCCTCCTCATCATGGGAGACGAACTCCAGCCACTTCCACGCCGCCTTCTTGTTCTTCGAAGATGCGGCAAGCGCCAGCGTGGAACCGCCATTCGACGAGTTGATCGTCTCCAGCCCCCGGCCAGACGGGCGTGGGCGCGACCCTCCAGTCGCCCGCCGCCGCGGCCGAGCTGCCGGCCAGATTCGCGGGCATCCACGCGCCGGTGATGACGGCGGCGTTCGTGCCATCGGCGAAACTACGGAACCATTCATCCGACCAGCTCGGGATGTTCGTGGCGATCAATCCCTCGTCGATCATGCGCTGCCAGTAGTCGTTGACCTTGTTGATCGTCTCGTCGTTTTTCAGCCCGATCGTCAGATTCTCGCCATCCATGGCGAACGGCTTGGCGCCCGCCTGCGCCCAGAACGCGACGATGCTGTTCGAATCGTTCGTATCACCACCATAGGAGCTGATGTAATAGTTGTCGCCGAGCGCATGGATCTTCTTCGCGGCCTCGTAGAACTCGTCCCACGTCTTCGGCGGTTCACTGACGCCCGCCTTGTCGAACGTGGCCTTGTTGTAGAACATGGCCATGGGACCGGAATCCATGGGCACACCATAGATGCCGTCACTCACGTTCACCGAACTCCACGGGCCGGACGTGTAGTCGTCCTTCCAACCGCTGATCGGATAGGATGACAGATTCTCCAACGCCCCCTGATACCCGTAGACGATCTGAGGGAGCGTCGAATACTCGAACTGGACGACGTCGGGCATGCCCGATCCGGCTTCGAACGCGTTGGTGAACGACGAGGTCGTCTTCGGCGCCGTGCCCACGTTCGTGAGCTTGATCGTGATGTTCGGATACTTCTTCTCGAACTTCGCGACCAGCGGCTTCAACGCGGGCTCCCACGCCCACACGGTCACCGTGCCGCTCGCCTCGCCCTCCGTATCCGCCGCCTGCTGCCGGGATGTGCCGCACCCCGACAACGCGACCATCGCCGCCGCCACGAGTGCGACGGTCCGTCCTCCTGTGTTCATGATGTGCTCCTTGCCTTCACTTCATCGTGATCCCGGTATCCCCGATAAGGGGATGCCGCGCCGTCCCGGTTGCGTCGTCGCGTCCGATACGGTTGTTTTCCGATTGTAGTCTTCACGGCTTGGAAAAACAGGATTTGTCGCTACGAATATTTCGCTGTTCGTCCTGTTCTGTGGCGGGTTTTTCCGGATGGGGAGAATGGGGGTTGGGGTCAGTGGGTGAGTTCGAGTTGGGCGAACATGCGGGCGATGCCGTCGTCGTCGACGTGCGGGGCGGTCAGGTCGGCGACGTGGGTGAGTTGCGGGGTGGCGTTGCCCATGGCGATGCCGATGCCGGCCGTTTGGATCATCTCAAGGTCGTTCTCGGAGTCGCCGAAGGCGATCGTATCTTCGACCCGGATACCATAGTGGGCTGCGACAGTGGTCAGGCCGGTGCCTTTGTCGATGCCGGGGATCATGCCTTCCCCGTTGGCGGGCGCGTCGAGGCCCATGGATCCTTCGACGATGTGCAGCCGATCGCCGACGAGCCGGCGGATCTGGTCGAGGGTGATCGTGGAGTCGGGTGGGGCGTGGAACGTGCATTTCGATGCCGGCATGATCTCGCCCAAGGGTACGCCTGATCGTGTGGCTTCCTGTCGTGCGGCCGTGAGGGATCGCCATTGGTCGCCCCCGTATCCGGGGTCGATGTCGCGTCGGATGCGTTCGATCAGTCGCAGGTATCCGGGTGACGCCCACAGTCCCTGGGAGGATTGCCACATGTGGTTGATGCCGAGCCGGTCGAACATGTCGGCGACTTGGGTCACGGTCGTCTTGTCAAGGAACCGGTCCTGGAGGAGTGTGCCGTTGATGTCGATCCTCGCGCCGGCCGAGGAGATGATCCCGTCGAACCCGATGTCGAGGATGTTCCGGCCGATCTGCGGCAGGGCGCGCCCCGTGTCGATGAACACGTGGCATCCGTTGGTTCGGGCCGTGCGGATCGCCTCCACGGCCGATGGTGGGATGTGTTTGCTGCTGTCGCACAGGGTGCCGTCGATGTCGAGGAACACCAGTCTGCCTGTCATGCCCGTGATGTCCTTTCCTATAGGAGGGGCCGCCGGTCCGTGTCATTTCAGATCGACGGCCCCCTTATGCCGTTGCTTACAGGTTTTCGAGGTGTTCGCCGTTGGTAGCGATGACCCTCTTGTACCAGTCGTAGCTGTCCTTGCGGATGCGCCGGCCGGTGCCTTGTCCCATGTCGTCGAGGTCGACGTACACGAACCCGTAGCGTTTGGTCATCTGCGACGTGGACGCGCTCACGAGGTCGATGGGCGCCCATGCGGTGTAGCCCATGAGTTCTACGCCCTCGTCGACGGCCTTGCGCATTTCCTCGAAGTGACGTCGGAAGTATTCCACGCGATACGGGTCGTGGACGTGCCCGTCCTCGGTGAGCGTGTCCTTGGCGCCGATGCCGTTCTCCACGATGAACAGGGGTTTGCGGTACCGGTCGTACAGTTCGATCAGGGAGATGCGCAAACCGACCGGGTCGACCTGCCAACCCCAGTCGCTGGTCTCCAGGTACGGGTTCTTCACGCCGAGAACGGTGTTGCCGGGCGTGCGTTCCGCGTTCGGGTCGACGGACTCGGTCATGCTCATGTAGTAGCTGAACGACAGGAAGTCGACCGTGCCCTCGCGTAGCAGTTGCTCGTCGCCGGCTTCCATGACCGGATACCAGCCGTTGCGTTTCAATTCCACGCTTTTCAGACGCGGGTACGCGCCGGTGAGCATCACGTCGGAGTAGAAGTGGTTGTCGAGGTTCTTGTGCTGGGTGGCGGCCACGTCCTCGGGCGCGCAGGTGCGCGGGTAGGTTTCGAGCTTGGTGAGCATGCACCCCATCTTCGCGCCGGGGACCATGTCGTGGAGGAGTTTGGTGACGATCGCGGAGGCGACGAACTGGTGGTGGAGCGCCTGATAGCAGCAGCGGGTCTCCTCCCCGTCGCACAGTTCGGGGATGATGCCGGCGGTGATGAACGGGTGGCGGATGATGCTGTCGACCTCGTTGAACGTGAGCCACAGTTTCACGTCGTCACCGAACTCCGTGAAGCAGGTGCGGGCGAAGCGGACGAACAGGTCGATGACCCGGCGGTCGGTCCACCCGTTGTAGTTGAGGGCCAGGTGGAGGGGCATCTCGTAGTGGTGGAGGGTGACGAGCGGTTCGATGCCGAGTTCGCGCATCGTGTGGAACAGGTCCTTGTAGTAGGCGACGCCGGCCGGATTGGGTTCGGTCTCCTCGCCGGTGGGGTAGAGGCGGGTCCATGCGATGGACGTGCGGAACGTCTTGAACCCCATGTCGGCCATGAGCTTCAGATCATCCTTGTACGTGTGGTAGAAGTCGATGCCTCGACGTTTCGGATAGTACGTGTCATCCTTGTCGGCCATGGCGGCTTTGATGCCGTCGAGGCTGACGTGCACGTTCCGCTTGTAGTCCTTGACGTCCACGTTCGGCTTGTAGGTGGCGACGTCGTCGACGGACATGCCCTTGCCGTCCTCGTTCCATGCGCCTTCGAGCTGGTTGGCGGCGACGGCGCCGCCCCAGAGGAACCCTTCGGGGAATCCCATGATCAATGTCCTTTCACGATAAATGATGTGTAGTGGGGGCCGCAGGGGGAGTGGCCCCTGCGGCCCGATGCGGTGGATGGTTACTTGGTGATGACGGTGTAGAGGGCGTCGCCGGTCTTGACGGGGCCTTCGTGCGTGCCGGTGACGGCGTAGCGTCCGCCGTTGGCGACGACGATCGGCGTGGTCAGGTCGTAGCCGGCCTTCGTGATCGCGTCCCTGTCGAACGTGAGCAGGAGGTCGCCCGCGTTGACCCGGTCGCCTACCTTGACGTTCGTGGTGAAGTGCGCGCCCTGCAGTTTGACGGTGTCGAGGCCGACATGCATGAGGATCTCGGCGCCGTTGTCCAGGGCGAGGCCGATCGCATGCCGGCTGTCCGGCACCATGCACACGGTGCCTGCGGCCGGGGCGCGCAGTTCGCCCGTGATGGGCGTGACCGCGAGGCCGTCGCCGAGGACCTTGCCAGCGAACACGTCGTCCGCGACCTTGTCGAGCGGGATGACGGTGCCGTCCATCGGGCTGGCGAGCTGCACGTCCACCACATCGGAGGCCGGCATGACCGTGGCCGTGGGCGCAGGGGTCGAAGCGGCAGAGGGGGCGCCGGCGGACACGGTGGCGGCGACGGACGTCTTGGCGGGATCCTTGAACAGGATGAGCGTGATGAGGAACGAGGCGAGGATGGCGACGGCGAAGCCGATGAACGCGTACGTGAGGTTGTTGGTGAGCTTGCCGTTCGGGTCGATGAACATCGGCATGCTCGCGAGGCCCGGGCCGACGGCGGTGAACGCCTGAACGCCGAGTAGGCCGATCGTGAGGCCGGCGATGCCGGAGCCGGCGACCACGCCGGTCATGGCGCGCTTGTGCTGCAGGGTCACGCCGTACAGGGCGGGTTCGGTGATGCCGAACAGGGCGCTGATCGCGGCGGACAGTGCGGTGGCCTTGAGGTTCTGGTCCTTGGTGCGCAGGAACACGGCGAAGCAGGCGCCGGATTCGGAGATGTTGTGGGCCAGGGAGGCGGGCATGTACAGCAGTTCGCTGCCGGCCTGGGCGAGGGCGGCGAGGGCGTACGGGATGAACGCCTTGTGCATGCCGATGGCGATGCAGAACGGCAGGACCATGGCCAGGAGCGCGACGGCGATGAACCCGAGCTTGCTGTACACGGCGAGGATGAACGCGGTCAGCAGGGTGCCGGCGTTGTAGCCGAGCGGGCCGAGCAGGAGCAGGGTGACGGGCACAACGATCACGAAGCACATCATCGGCACGAAGAATATGCGGATCGCCTTCGGCGTGTACTTGTTGAACAGGCGTTCCACGAAGTACAGGAACAGCACGGACAGCAGGGCGGGGAACACCTGGTACGCGTACGTGATGTTCTGCAACGTGAAGCCGAACAG
Source organism: Bifidobacterium callitrichos DSM 23973 (assembly GCF_000741175.1). Lineage (GTDB taxonomy): Bacteria > Actinomycetota > Actinomycetes > Actinomycetales > Bifidobacteriaceae > Bifidobacterium > Bifidobacterium callitrichos. Next base: position 272 of record NZ_JGYS01000024.1, on the reverse strand, counting down.
CTTGGTGCCGCCTTCGGCGCTCAACGCGGCCGTGATGTTCGGGATCATGAGCGCGCTGACCGCGGAGATGGCGACGAGCTGGTTGATCTTGAGGCGCTTGGCCGCGGTCGCCGCCACAAGGAGCGGCAGGAAGTACAGGGGCGCGTCGCCGATCGCGAGGAAGATCGTGTACACGGAGCTCTTGGAGTCCATCCAGCCGAGCATGGAGAACAGGGAGAGCAGCGCCTTGAGCACGCCGCCGCCGGCGATGGCCGGGACGAGCGGCTGGAACA
>NZ_JGYS01000023.1 GCF_000741175.1 Bifidobacterium callitrichos DSM 23973 | reverse complement strand
TTCACCAGCAGAGCCTTGGCCGCGTCGTACTTCGCGTTGAGCTTGACGGCCGCGTCGATCTGGGCCTGGGAGCCGGTCTTCAGACCGGTGTACGCGGCGTACTCGTCACGCAGCGCGTACTGGGCGTCCACGAACGACTTGGCGGACGCCTTCGTGTAACCGGCCGCCTCGACCGCGGCGTAGTCCTTCTCCACGTTCTCGTACTTGAGCACGCCATTGAAGTCATACGTCGCCTTCGTCACCTGAACAGCACCACTCCACCACAACGCCTTGAACTGGTCGCCGGGCTGGATGGTCAGGCCGGTCACCGGCTTGCTGTTGATGTCGAAGAAGTTTTCGAACTTGTCGTTGTACTGGTAGTACTGGCCGTTCGCCGAGTTCAGCACGTAGCCGGTGGTCTTGTTCTGCCAGGCGCCGAACGTGTAGCCGGCACGGGTCGGGACCGGGAACTTGATCGCGGCGCCGTCCTCGATGGTGGCCCACTGAGAAGTGGATCCGTCGGCGAACTTACCACCATTCGCATCAAGCAGGTAAGCCGCGTCATCGGACCAAGCGGCGTCGAGGATGGTGGACTTGTGCTCAGCCGGGGCCTTGACCGAGGTCACGATGTCGCCGGCGGTGCCGTACTTCCAGCCCTTGAGCTTGGAGGTGGTGTACTCGCCCTTGTTGGAATCGGCCTGCGCATCGGTCTGGTAGTACTCCTCCAGGCCAGCCGGCAGAGTCACCGTGGAGCCCGGCTCAACGTACTCAATGATGATACCCTGGCTCTGGAAGCCGTAGTCGTCGCGGTAGTTGAGGTTGAGCTGGATGCGGGACACGTTGGTGGTGTCCCAGCCGGCGTACAGAGTCACCACACCGGTGGCGTCCTTGAAGTTGGCGTCGACAGACTTGTTGAAGTCGTACTTGTTGCTCTGGCCATTGGCGCCGCGGACCGTGTACCAGCCCGTGAAACGAGCGCCCGGAGCGGCCGGGGTGGTCGGCTCCGCGATCTTCTGATCCGAAGTCGTCTTCACGTCCGTAGGCTGGTACAGCGTGCTGACGGAGCTGCCGGACTGCGCGTCGTTCATGTCGAACTTGACGGTCACGTTCTGGGCGGAAGCGTCCGCCGGGGTGAAGGTGGCCAGCTTGTCGAGGTTCTCTGGCGTGTCGTAGGAGGTGCCGATGTTCTTCTGCGCGCTGATGGCGTCGGTGAAGTTGTAGTCCCAAGAGCCTTATCGCCCGTATAGACCGGCAGACGGTACGCCGGGAAGGCGTGGTTGGTCAGCGTGTTGCGGTACGTGTAGCTGGTGGAATCCTGACCGAACTCGCGGAACGCGATGGTGGCCACGTTCTGCGCGGATGCGAAGTGCGGATAGAAGGTGGTGTTCTCGGTGATCTTGCCGCCCTCGTACAGATCATCGGCCGCGTCGTTCTTGCTGTACGTGCTGGTCCAGCCGACGAACGTCGGGTCGGTCAGGGAGGTGACAACGCTGGTCGGCTCATCCGCGACGCCATCGCTGTTGGTGTCAAGCTCCTTGTTGTACACCTCAGCGGTCAGGGAGTCGCCCTTCGCAATCTTGAAGGACTTATCCGAGGAGGTAATCTGACGGTCGCCATTGGTGTCGAAGGAAACCGTGACCGCGTCCTTGTACTGGGCGAACAGCTTCACATCGCCGGTCAGCACGTAGTCAGACGGCACCTTGTGCTTGCCCGCCAGATCCGTGGAGAAGTACGACAGCACCTTGGACGAATCGGACGCATACGGATCACTGGACTCGCTCAGATGCACCAGCTCACCATACGAACCGTGGACATCGAGCGCATGGGTATTGTCCCACGGCTTATCAGCGCGGTAAACCAGCGCCTGATACTGGGTAGAGGCATCACTGGACGGATACCACGGGGCCGCGTTGGCGGTCGACGCGGCGACGCCCATGGTCGCGAGCATCGCGATCGAGGCCAGGCCGGCGAGCGGCGCGCGCCACTTGCTAGTATTTCCTGTCATCTTCAGGAACCTTTCTTTTAGGGACACGGGAAACACGGCGAGGCTTGACCTCTGGCGCTCGACTGAGTACATTGAAGGCGAGTGAACAAAAGGTCCCGGTTCTTTCCCGGGAAAACCACCATATGGGGCGGCGTCTTCGGGCGTTGGCCCCATTGGTTATTCTGGGCGCATGCCACGTCTCAAATACACGGTCGCCCAGCAGATCGCCTCGATGAAGTCCCACGGCGTCTCCTTCGCCCTGTGCGATGAGGATGCCGCCGCCGAGTTTCTGACCAGTAGGACGTATTTCTTCAAGCTCAAGGCGTTCGAGAACAACTTCGAGAGGGTCGGCGATCGTTACACGGGTCTGGATTTCGCGTATCTCAAGGATCTGTCGACCATCGACTTCCATCTGCGCACCCTGCTGAGCTACTGCTGTCTCAATATCGAGCACGCCCTGAAGGTCCGGTTCAACAGGCTGATCATGGACGATCCCGCCGAGGATGGTTACGACGTCGTGCATCGTTTCGATCCGGACGGGGAGTTCCGTTTTCATGGGGACTACCGGCATTCCCGGTATCATCATTCCGTGTACACCGAGGGGCTCCTGCGAAAGTACTTCGACGATCCCGCGGTCTGGAATCTGTGGGAGACCGTGGATTTCAGCACGCTATGCCGGCTGTATCAGTCGTATATCGACAGCCGGGGAATGAAGGACAACTCGACCAACCTGTTCCGATCGGTCCGGATCCTGCGTAATGCGGCGTCCCATGGCAACTGCCTGATCATCGGCATTCGCAAGGACATCAGACCCACACGATATGTCAAGAACTGTCTGTCCGAGCTGGACAGGCTGACCGGTTCCAATACGACGCCTCTGTACTCCTCGTTGAGGCGGTATCCGCTGGTGCATGATTTCGCGTCCGTTCTCTGCGCGTTCCTCATACTCGTGGACAGTCCCGGCATTCGTTCGGATGCCGCGAAACAGCTTGAGGAGTTCTCGAGGCGCCTGTGCGCGCGTTACGACTATGCCGGGATGAAGGAGGCCCCGATGCTGGCAGCGGTCGTGGGGTCACTGGGCGTGCTCTGCGACGTCGTTTCCGGATACCTCATTACGCATGCCGACGACTATGCGGGGAACAGGATCCTTCACACATCGCCAGTTCACCGCAAATCCGAGGATCGCGGGCAAGCCGGCTCGGGAAGATCCCGGCTCTACGCGTTAGGGGATACGGGAGCGACCTGTCGGGTTCGGTGAAATACGCTCATGAAATGCGGGGAGGCAGCGATCCGCCGTGGCCGCTGTGCAGCACCCGTGCTCATCTACAACATGGCAAGGTGCGGGTGGCCTCGTTCTGCTCTGGCAATAAGACCGGGAAACCGGCACTCTCTTTTCACATCACACACAGGTACCATTCTTGCCGTGTGAGTCGCAAGGACAGTTGAAACCTGCATTGCGAAGGTCAACGAAGTAATGCGCAGTGCTTGGACTCGGGGGAGGCGAACAGGACAAGACGCCGAGCCGTCGTCCCTGAAGAGGGGTATCGGTACCTTCTGAGCCTGCTGATCCGGTCCTCGCGCACGGGACGTTGCGGGACGTCCCCGTCCACGTAGCCGGCCCGGCGCAGCTCCTCGAACGCGATATCGGGGAACTCGCGCACGAACGCGCGCAGCTGGGTGGTCCGATACTCCTCATGGCTCGCCTCGACCGCGTCCAGCCATCCGGCCGTCACGTCGATGCCGAACTCGCACACCGCCAGCTGGAGTACGTCCTCCAGTCCCGGACGCATGCGATCGCCGCCCACCGGCAGATGCAGGGACGAAAACGTCGGAAACACGCCCCGTTCCATGAAGCTTCTGCGACGACCGTGACCCTGCGCCTTCATGCCGCACGCCAGCATCGCCCTGGTCGCATCGCCCTGGTCGCCGAATCGTCGCTCGCATGCACGTTGATGTGCGCGGCCGGGACATTGCCCCGGGCCCCGCGCACGTAACCGTAGTGCAGCAGCGGCTCCCGCCGCTCACCTGCCCTCCAGGAAGTCCAGATCCTCGAGCCGCTACAAGGCGATCCGCTGCCGGAGGGCCAGACCGATGAAGTCGCGCGTGGCACGCAGCTCGTCGGCGGTGCCGTACTCCCGCTCGATCCGGCGACGCTCACGATCGATGTCCTCACGGGTGAGCATCACCGGCTCACCGATACGACGCGCCTTCGCGGCCGGCACCACGACGGACTGACGCACCTCCTCCACTATCGGAATCCCTTACCGGACGATCCTATTCGCGCCACGCGCGGTCGGCAACCACGATATGCGGCACGACGGCGATCATCCCAGGCTCCTGCCCACGACATGGTGTCCCTAAAAGAAAGGTTCCTGAAGATGACAGGAAATACTAGCAAGTGGCGCGCGCCGCTCGCCGGCCTGGCCTCGATCGCGATGCTCGCGACCATGGGCGTCGCCGCGTCGACCGCCAACGCCGCGGTGACGGGCGAGCCTACCACGGATCCGTACCGTGCGAATACCGGTACGAAGTTCACGGTCGTCGCCTACCCCGCCTACGCTCCGGCAGGCACGGACAACCAGGTTCTGGGCAAGGACAAGACCTACGGCGAGACCATCGACGTGAACTCGAAGTCCGACCCGTTCTACAGCGCTGCCGACGGCAAGGTGTTCACTGGATACTCCTACGATCTGGCCGGCAAGAACAAGGTCGCCGACGGTAAGATCGCGGTCAAGGGCGACACCAAGGTGTACGCCCAGTACGCCGAAGCCAAGACGATCACCTTCCACTATGCCAATGGCGCCACCAAGCAGGTGGACGTGAAGACTGGTTCCGCGCTGACCGCGGCCGACTACGCCAAGTACGCCGGCGATGATACCGCTCCCACCAACGAGGTGTTTGCGGGTTGGAAGACGACGACCTCGAAGGACTACGCGCCGTCCGACCTGTACACGAACCAGGCCGTGAGCTCCAACCTCGACCTGTACCCGGTGTTCGAGGTCCACACCACTGTTCCGGGCCAGCAGGAGAACGTCGCCAAGGTGGTGTTCCACGAGAGCGACACCGCCGCTTCCGGCGATCAGGAGCTGTACACGGTGGCGGGCACCCCGTTCCCGGCGTACCGTGTGCCGTCCGTCTCTGGTGTCGACCAGTGGAGCGCCGCGAAGGACAACTCCTCCGCGTACGACTTCACCGCGAACGTGAAGAACAGCAACGTCGATCCGTCCGCTGCGGACCTGTACCTGTTCGGCTTCTCCGGTTTCGGTGACAAGAACTGGACCGTCACCTACAAGTTCAACGATGATGAGACCTCCGCCGTCAAGACGGCGAAGAGCACCGTGAACGACGAGGACACCACCACCGCCGGAACTCAGGCGAACGTGGCCGAGGGCTCCAAGATCGCCGAGCCGAACGAGCCGGCCGCTTGGGACGCCCAGTTCACCGGCTGGTATGCTGCCGATGGCTCGAAGGTCGACTTCAACGCCCCGGTCCAGAACATCCCGGGCGCCAACGCCTCCAAGCGCACCGTGACCGTGCACGCGGGTTGGGATACCAAGAACATCGCCCAGGTCAACTACTACTACAACTACCACGTCGCCAACTCCAACGCAGGCTACGCCGACCCGGTCGCCCACACGTGGAACAACCCGTCCGCCACGTTCGGCAACGTCCAGAAGGGCTCCGGCCAGGCCGTTGACTTCGTGACGAAGGGCAGCAAGATCAACGCTCCGACCGGTGTGGAGGACTACTACAAGACCTCCGCCAACACGGACCACGGCGACTACACGTCCCGTACCGTCAAGCAGTGGATCTCCATCCAGGACGGCGCCCCGATCACGACCGTGAAGGCCAGCACCTCCGTGTACGCCCAGTGGACCGGCGCCGAGTCCCTGCTGCTCAACGCGAACGGCGGCGTGTTCGCCAACGGCTCCAACCGCGCGTACGCGACCCGTACCGACGGTCAGACGTGGAAGGACGTCATCTCCGCCCCGACCCGTGACGGCTTCACGTTCGCCGGCTGGTACACCACCGACGGCTCCAAGAAGGCCAATCTGGTCGATGGCTACTTCTACGACGTGAACACCGGCAAGAAGACCTCCAACAAGGTCATCGAGGGCGCCGAGCTGCTGGCTTGGTGGATCCCGAGCGAGAAGCTCGAGAACGCCGCCGCGCTGAGTGCGTTCCCGCTCAACGGCGCTGCCGACTGGAACGGCTGGACCCCGAGCTTCGCGAACCAGCAGGCCGACTACAAGCTGGCCGAGAAGTACGCGAAGACCGATGCCTCCTGGAAGACCTACGTCGACTACCTGTACGATCTGCAGGACGAGTACCAGGCCTACCAGAACCTCTCCGGCCAGGCCCAGATCGATGCGGGCAACAAGCTCGCCGCGAAGCTCGCCACCGCTCAGGGCAAGCTGGTTGATGATAAGGCTCCGGCTGGTACGACGACCGTGTACCGCTTGTTCAACCCGAATGCGCGTGATGCTGGTTCGCACCATTACACGGCTTCGGTGGTGGAGTACAACAGCCTGGTGCGCAAGGGCTGGCGTGCGGAGGGCGTGAGCTTCGTGACCACGTCGGATGGCAAGCCGGTGTACCGTGCGTACAACCCGAACGACGGCGGTCACTTCTACACGCTGTCGAAGGTGGAGCTGGATCATGCGGTGAAGGCAGGCTGGAAGGACGAGGGCATCGCGTTCCGCGTGTCCGATG
>NZ_JGYS01000022.1 GCF_000741175.1 Bifidobacterium callitrichos DSM 23973 | reverse complement strand
AGGCGCAGGCCGCCGTCGACGCCGCCGAGGCCAAGGTCAAGGCCGAGCAGGCCGCCTCCGACGCGTCCGGTGATGCGTCCGGCGACGCGTCCGGTGACGTCTCCGGCTCCGTTCCCGCCGGCGCGCCGAAGTCCACCGGATTCCGCAGGACCGGATCCAAGGCGCCGACCCCCGGCCGCCACGATCCTCCTCGACACGACGATGGCCGCCAACCCGAAGCTCACCGAACGCATGCGCGAGGCGTCCAAGCGCGCCGCCAAACGCGACATCGAGGCCGCCCGCCTCGCCGCGCTCGGCGACGGCACCACCTCCGATGCCGAGAAGACCGGCAAGTCCGCCGGCAACGGGAGGACCAAGGGCCACAACAACGCCACCATGTCCCGCTACGCGCATCGCGAGAAGTTCGTCAAGGACATGAAGAAGAACTACACGATCGTCGCCCCGCAGATGAGCCCGATCCACCTCTCGCTCGTCGAATCGGTCATCCGCTCCGGCGGCTACAAGTTCGACGTCCTGAAGCACGCCTCCCGCGCGGATGTGGAGACCGGCCTCAAATACGTCAACAACGACGCCTGCTACCCGGCCATCATGGTCATCGGCCAGCTCATCGACGCGATCCTCGAAGGCAAGTACGATCCGGACCACGTGGCGCTCGCCATCACCCAGACCGGCGGCATGTGCCGTGCGACCAACTACTTCGGTCTGATCCGCAAGGCCCTGATCGACGCGGGCTACCCGCAGATCCCGATCATCGCCATCTCCACGCAAGGCTTGGAGGACAACCCCGGATTCAAGGCCACCGTGCCGATGCTGCATCGCGCGGTCAAGGCGCTGATTCTGGGAGACCTCCTGATGAAGTGCCTCTACCGCGTGCGCCCGTACGAGGTGGAGAAGGGCTCGGCGAACAGGCTCTACGAGCAGTGGGACACGATCGTGCGCGAGACGATCGAGCATCACGGCTACTCGAAGACCGGTGCGAAGACCCCGTGGCTGAAGAAGGGCTGGCTGCCGTACCCGACCCTCGCCAAGGAGATCGTCAAGTCGTTCGACGCCCTGCCCTTGAAGGACATCCCGCGCAAGGTGCGCGTCGGCGTGGTCGGCGAGATCCTCGTCAAGTACCAGCCGGACGCGAACAACCACGTCGTCGACGTCATCGAATCGCAGGACTGCGAGGCCGTGGTGCCCGGCATCATGGAGTTCATGACCACCAAGCCGTACATCACCGACTGGAACGAGCACAACCTCGGCATGGGCGGCAACCAGTTCGCCTACGCGTGATGCGCTGGGGCCTCGACCGCTACTTCGCGCCGATCAACGCCGCGCTCGACACCTCGCACGGCAAGTTCCGCCGCGACGAGCCGATGCCGGAGCTCGTCAAGAAGGCCGCCGAGGTCACGTCGATCGGCGTGCAGGCCGGCGAGGGATGGCTGCTGACGGCCGAGATCCTCGAACTCATCGAACAGGGCTGCCCGAACGTGATCTGCGCGCAGCCGTTCGCCTGCCTGCCGAACCACGTGACCGGCCGCGGCATGTTCGGCAAGATCCGCCGACTGCACCCGGAGGCCAACATCGTCTCGATCGACTACGATCCGGGCGCCTCCGAGGCCAACCAGCTCAACCGCATCAAGCTCATGATCGCGGCGGCGAAGAAGGCGCACAAGGCCAAGTTCGCCGACGGCGCCGAGCCGCAGGGCTTCACGACCGCCGACTGAACGTCGGCTGCGTGGGCCGGAAACCCATGGAAATCGCCCGCTATCGGAAAAAGGTATAGCCGATTGGCGGGCGTACGGCGGGGCGCGGCCGGAGGGACGGATACCATACCGCTTATGGTTACTCCCAGAATCAGTTACGCGCACCTGCTCGCCAAGCCGAACCCGAAGCATGTCGAAAGTCTCCTGAAGTTCTTCGAGGCGGGCCGGTCCGAGCGCGGCACCGGTGGCTTCGGTGTCGAGATCGAGCATCTGCCGGTGCACAACAGCGACGATACGGCGGTGAGCTACTACGAGCCGAATGGCATCGAGGCGCTGTTGGAGCGCATCGCCCCGTATTACGATCACGACAAGGAGTACTGGGAGAACGATCATCTGGTGGGCCTTTCTCGCCCCGGCATCGCCGTGTCGCTCGAGCCGGGCGGTCAGGTCGAGACCTCGATCGGCATCCTGCACAAGCCGGAGGATCTGCTGCAGACGTATGCGACGTTCCGCCGCGAGGTCGACCCTGTGCTCGACGAGCTCGGCTTCCGACTGGTCAACTACGGCTACCAGCCCAAGTCCAGCTTCGCCGACGTGCCGGTCAATCCGAAGGACCGCTACGACGCGATGACCGACTATCTGGGACGCGTCGGCCAGTTCGGCCCGTGCATGATGCGCTGCTCCGCCTCCACGCAGGTGAGCATCGACTTCGTCGACGAGAAGGATTCGATCGACAAGATGCGCGTCGGCACCGCGATCGGCCCGATCCTCGCCTGGTTCTTCCGCAACACCCCGTACTTCGAGGGGCGGCTCAACCCGTATCCGCTGCTGCGCCAGCGCATGTGGGACTACCTCGACTTCCAGCGTACGAACGTGATCCCGGGCCTGTACGACCAGCGCTTCAGCTGGGAGGACTACGCGATCGACGTGCTGTCCACGCCGCTCATGTTCGCCGACCTGACGCACACGCCCGAGGCCGTCGAGGCCGGGCTGAGCCGCAAGGAGCTGCATCACGCGGCCTTCCGCGAGAACGCGGGCGAGGTGTACCCGGACCGCGAGCTCAACGCGTACGAGATCAACCACATCATCTCCACGCACTTCAACGACGTGCGCCTCAAGAACTTCATCGAGTTCCGCCACTGGGACTCCCTGCCGATCGAACGCGCCGAGAGGCTCACCGAGATCATCAACTCGCTGTACTACGTGCCGTCCAACCGCATCCGCCTCGAAAGCTACTTCGACGGGCTCACCGAGGAGGACGTGTTCGAGGCCAAGGCCAACATCCAGGCCCACGGCCGCGACTCCAACCCCTACGGCCAGCCGCTCGACTTCTGGCGCGAGTTCCTCGGCCTCGAAGGCCTCCTCGAGGACATCCCCGGCGATCCGAAGCACCCCGAGGTGTTCCAGGGCTAAAGGGATCTCAAAGGGATCTCAAAGGGATACTATGGGCTCGTGCATGGGCGAGGTGACACCGCTGGTCACCTCGCCCATTTGCTTTCCGCTCATTCCAGCCGAAAGGAACACAGCCATGACCAAGGAAACGGCCAACCAGACTCCCTACACACCCGTCGCCGCCGACGCGCCGTACAGGAACCCCGACCTGCCCGACTCCGAGCGCATCGCCGACCTCATCTCCCGCATGAGTCTCGAGGAGAAGGTCGGCCAGATGATGCAGCTCGACGCGCGCAGCAACGATCTCAACGATCTCATCGTGAACAGGCACGTCGGCTCTATCCTGCACACCAGCCGCAAGGACCTGTCCCTCGCCGTCGACATCGTCAACGAGAAGACCCGACTCGGCATCCCCCTGATCATCGGCGACGACTGTATCCACGGCTACTCGTTCTGGCCCGGCGCCACGATCTTCCCCTCCCAGCTGGGCATGGCCGTCAGCTGGGACCCCGCCAAGGTCGAGGCGGCCGCACGCGCCACCGCCGAAGAGGTGTCCTGCACCGGCGTGCACTGGACGTTCTCCCCGGTCCTGTGCATCGCCCGCGACACCCGTTGGGGCCGCGTCGACGAGACCTTCGGCGAGGATCCGACGCTGATCGGCGAATTCGCCTCCGCCATGGTCAGGGGCTATCAGGGCGGCGCCAAGGCCGGTGACCCCCTGCCCAAGGATGCGATCCTCGCCTGCGCCAAGCACTTCGCCGGATACTCCGAAACCCAGGGAGGCCGCGACGCCTCGGAGGCCGACCTGAGCCACCGCAAGCTCGAATCGTGGTTCCTGCCACCGTTCGAGCGAGTGGCCAAGGAGGGATGCGGCACGTTCATGCTCGGCTACGAGTCCATCGACGGCGTGCCCGTCACGTTCAACAAGTGGCTGCTCACCGACAAGCTGCGCGGCGCATGGCAGTACAACGGCACGCTCATCACCGACTGGGACAACGTGGGACGCTCCGTCTGGGAGCAGCACGTCAAGCCGGACTACGTGCACGCCGCGGCCGACGCCGTCAAGGCCGGCAACGACCTGATCATGACCACCCCGCAGTTCTACGAGGGAGCGATCGAGGCCGTGCGCACTGGTCTGCTGGACGAATCGCTGATTGACGAGGCCGTCTCCCGCATTCTGGCTCTCAAGTTCCGCCTCGGCCTGTTCGAGGATCCTCGCCTGCCGGACGAGGAGCGCATCAAGGCCGTCATCGGATGCGAGGCGCATCGCCGGGCCAACCTCGAACTCGCCCGCGAGTCCGTCGTACTGCTGCGCAACGACGGCGGCCTGCCGTTCGACGCCAACGCCGTCGGCGCCGATGACGGCGCCGACGATGGACGCAAGCGGCGCATCGCCGTGATCGGACCGCTCGCCGACGACGCGCAGAACCAGCTGGGCGATTGGACCGGCAACTCCGGACAGGTCTCCTGGATGCCGGACGGCCAGCCGCGCGACATGATCACCACCGTGCTCGACGGCTTCCGCCAGATCGCCGGCGACGAATGCGAGGTCGTCTACTCGCGCGGCGCGAACATCATCGACCTCGTCCCCGACCCGGCGGGCGAGTTCTACCCGGACGGACAGCCGCGCCCGAAGGTCGGCGTGGCCGCATCCGGCGACCGCAAGCTCATCGACGAGGCGGTTGCCAACGCCCGCCGGTCCGACCTGATCGTCGCCGTGGTCGGAGACGTGGTCCAGTTGATCGGCGAAGGCTGCTCCACCGCCACCCTCGACCTGCTCGGCGGCCAGAACGCGCTGCTCGACGCGCTCGCGGCCGTGTCCAGGGAGACCGGCAAGCCGATGGTCACCGTGCTGGTCAGCTCCAAGCCGCAGGTGTTCCCCGCCTCCATCGCCGGCGAGAACGGCGTCTTCGCCAAGCGCGTGAGCGACCCCGAGTCCGGCATCGGATCGATCCTGTGGGCCGCCAACCCGGGCATGGAGGGCGGCCGCGCCGTCGCCGAGATCGTGCTGGGCGTCACCGAGCCGTCCGGCAGGCTGCCGATCACCTTCCCGCGCCACGTGGGCCAGCTGCCCGTCTACTACAACCAGATCCGCGGCCAGCACGGCAACCGCTACGCCGATCTCACGCAGGATCCGGCGTTCGCGTTCGGCGAGGGCCTGTCCTACACGACGTTCGCATACGGTGATCCGGTCATCACCGGCGGCGCGAGCAACGCCGACGGCACGTTCGCCGAGACCGACACCGTGCACGCCGAAATCACCCTGACCAACACGGGCGAGCGCGAGGGCACCGAGATCGTGCAGGCGTACATCGGCGACCTCGTCACCTCGTACAGCTGGACGGACCGCGAGCTCAAGGCCTTCCGCCGCGTCGACCTCCAGCCCGGCGAGACCCGGACCGTTGCCTTCGACATCCCGGTCGCCGCATGCACGATCGTCGACCCGGATGCCAACCGCGTCGTCGAACCCGGCGAGTTCGAACTGCTCATCGGCCACTCGTCGAGGCGCGAGGACCTGAAGCGCACCACCTTCACCGTGGCGTGACAGTGTCACTTCGCGTCCTCTGCGGTGTCCGGTGACTCTTGCCGGCAGTCGTGTTGCCGGCGGGAAAGAAAAAGGCACTCGGTGTCGGGGCGTTTCTGCCACAGGGCGTTTCTGCCACGGGGCGTTTCTGCCACAACTCGCTGCCACAACTTGCACTGCGCGCCGATTCCGCGCTGTTGTGGCCCCCTGCGTTTCCACAACACGACCGGAACCGTACTTGTGCGATCCTGTGGCGGGAATCCCTGCCACGGGATCGACGATTTCGCTTTTTCGAACACTTGTGGCAACAGGTCCGGCCACAACACGACGAAATCGGCGTAATGCAAGCGTCGTGGCGTACCTCCCATTGCCGAATCCTTGGAATTCCGCCATTTTATTTGAATCGGTCCTCAAGTGCTTCTGGAGCATGCTGTCACGACTCGCCCGGAATCCCGTTTTCGAACACTTGTGGCAGCGGATTTTGCCACATCACGCCAATACGGCCGCAATGATCGGGTTATGGCAACGGGCGTGAAGGTGGCGAAGCAGGGTTTTCCACGTCCGCCGCTGAAACGGAGACAGGTGATTGTGACTGGCGAAGGTCTCCCCGCGTGAAGGCCGATGTCGTGCCCCGATGCCGTGTCGTCGGCGGTCCTCGGTCGCGCGACACGCCGATTGTTGCATATGCAACTGTTGTATACGGAACGTATTACCATGGCCGTCGGTAAAGGTTGCATATGCAACAATTCATCTGTGATGGACCGTCGACGCAAGTGCGACACCGCCCTGCAGGGTCCTGCAGTGCAGGGCAGTACGTCAAGACGGTTCGTCGCGGATCAACGGCAGTGAAGTGAGGAGATATGGACAAACACATCCTCAGCTTCGACCTGAGGGCCCTGGTCAAATCGCTCAACCGCCTGCTGAGCGAGACGATGCCCGAAACGGCGCGCATCGCCACCGGCGGCAACGCCCGCATCATCATGTTCCTCGCCCGCAACCGCGATCGCGACATCTACCAGCACACGATCGAACAGAAGTTCTGCATCACGCGGTCCACCGCCTCGCGCGTGCTCGCGCTGATGGAGAAGAAGGGTCTGATCGAACGAGTGCCGGTGGAGCATGACGCCCGGCTCAAGAAGATCGTCCTGACCGACAAGGCCGATGCCATCGTCAGCATCCTCGTCGAGAACGGCGAGCGGATCGAGCAAAGACTGGTCGAGGGGTTCTCGGACGAGGAGCGTGCGGCGCTCGCCGGCTACGTCGAGCGCATGCGGGCGAACATCGACGCCGCGCGGTGCGAGTTCGAGGAACGCGAATCCGCCGATGACGGGACTGCTGGCACCGGTGGATTCGCCAGCGACGGAGCCGACAGGGCCGAAGAAAACGACATGGATACGAACGAAACGAAGGAGGAGCACGAGTGAGCGACAACACTTCAACGAAGACCGCGGCCGCGGGGGGCACGGACGCCGAGGCGGCCGCGACCGAGGCCGCGATCGAAAGGTCCCGCAAGGCCGTGGCGCCCGCCAGACCGAAGCACATCATCCGCACGCTGGCCGGATCGATGCGCGAATACAAGAAGGAAAGCCTGCTGACGCCGCTGTTCGTCGTCGTCGAGAGCGTGCTGGAGATCGTGATCCCCACGGTCATGGCCTCGCTGATCGATCAGGGCGTCACCGGCGGCAACATGAACGCCATCGTCAAGTTCGGCCTGATCCTCCTGTGCTGCTCGGCGGTCTCGCTCATCACCGGCTTCCTCGCTGGAAAGTTCGCGGCGATCGCGGCCGCCGGCTTCGCCAGGAACCTGCGCCACGATCAGTTCGAGAAGGTGCAGGCGTTCAGCTTCACCAACATCGACCGCTTCTCCACCGGCTCGATCATCACCCGTCTGACGACCGACGTGACGAACCTGCAGATGGCGTACGGCATGATGATCCGCATGGGCGTGCGGGCCCCGATCATGGTGATCGTCGCCTGGATTTTCTCGTTCCGCATCTCCCCGTCGATCTCGATGGTGTTCCTCGCCTGCATCCCGATCCTGGCGATCGGCCTGTGCGGACTCGCCGTGCTCGTCCATCCGGTCTTCGAGCGCGTGTTCCACACGTACGACGCCCTGAACAACGTCGTCGACGAGAACCTGCAGGGCATCCGCGTGGTCAAGTCCTACAACCGCGAGGACTTCGAGGTCTCCAAGTTCGACCGCATCTCGCAGCGCATCTTCAAGGACTTCAAGCTCGCCGAACGCATCATGAGCTTCAACAGCCCGATCATGATGTTCTGCATCTACGCCTCGATGATCATGATCTCGTGGATGGGCGCCCAGCAGATCGTCGCCTCCGGCAACAACGCCGCCATGGGACTGACCACCGGCGACCTGACGGCCCTCGTCACCTACGCGATGCAGATCCTCATGGCCATGATGATGCTCTCGATGATCTTCGTCATGATCATCATCTCCCAGGCCTCCGCCGAACGCATCTGCCAGGTGCTGCAGGAGGAGAGCACCGTCGTCGACCCGGCCGAGCCGGTCATGGAGGTCGCCGACGGCTCCATCGAATTCGACCACGTCATGTTCCGCTACTCGGACAACTCCGAGAATCCGGTGCTCGACGACATCAACCTGACGATCCCGTCCGGCGCGACCGTCGGCATCGTCGGCGGCACCGGCTCCGCCAAGTCGAGCCTCGTCCAGCTCATCCCGCGCCTCTACGACGTGACCGGCGGCTGCCTCAAGGTCGGCGGCCGCGACGTGCGCGACTACGATCTGGAGACCCTGCGCGATCAGGTGGCGATGGTGCTGCAGAAGAACATCCTCTTCTCCGGCACGATCACCGAGAACCTCAAGTGGGGCAACCCCAAGGCCACGGACGAGGAGATCCGCCATGCCTGCCAGCTCGCGCAGGCCGACGGATTCGTGAACGAGTTCCCCAAGGGCTACGACACGTACATCGAACAGGGCGGCACCAACGTCTCCGGCGGCCAGCGCCAGCGTCTGTGCATCGCCCGCGCGCTCCTGAAGAAGCCGAAGATCCTCATCCTCGACGACTCCACTTCGGCCGTCGACACGAAGACCGACAAGCTCATCCGCGAGGCCTTCCACCACGAGATCCCGGACACGACGAAGATCATCATCGCCCAGCGCGTCGCCTCCGTGCAGGAATCCGACATGATCCTCGTCATGGACAACGGACGCATCATGGCGCGCGGCACGCACGACGAGCTGCTCAAGACCTGCGACGAATACCGATCCATCTACGAGTCGCAGACCCGCAACACCGCCGCCGGACAGGCCGAACTCGACCGGCTCGAACAGGCAGAACAGGAAGCAAAGGACCAGGAAGCAAAGGAGGAGACCCGATGAGCGGCAACGACACCAAGCGCGACACCCGCGACGCGCGCGACGCGCGGGACAAGCAGACCTTCAACGGCCGCAAGCCGGCCATGGGCAAGCCGGCGCCGGGCACCACCAAGCGCCTCTTCGGCTACATCCTCTCCTACCGCTGGCATGTCGTCACCATCGTCGCATGCATCCTCATCGGCGCGGTGGCGCAGGCCGGATCGGCGCTGTTCCTCCAGTCGCTCATCGACACGTACATCATCCCGATGGTCGGCGAAACGAACCCCGACTGGAACCCGCTGATCCGCGCCATCACCCTGATGGGCTGCCTGTACGTGGCCGGCATCGTCGCGTCGTGGGCTTGGCAGTACCTCATCGTCGCCGTCGAGCAGGGCACCCTGAAGAAGATCCGCGACGACATGTTCGCCCACCAGCAGAAGCTGCCGATCCGCTACTTCGACACCAACGAGCACGGCGACATCATGAGCCACTACACCAACGACACCGACACCCTGCGTCAGGCGATCAGCCAGTCGTTCCCGCAGATGTTCGCCTCGCTGATCTCCGCGCTCGCCGCGGTCATCTCGATGCTGTGGCTGTCCGTGCCGCTGACCCTGTTCGTGCTCGCGTTCACCGTGATGCTGTTCTTCATCATCAGGGCGATCGTCGGCCGCGCCGGACGCTTCTTCGTCCAGCAGCAGCGCTGGATCGGCGACGTCAACGCGTTCGTCGAGGAGTCCGTCAACGGACAGAAGGTCATCAAGGTCTTCAACCACGAGGACGCCACGCAGAGGACCTTCGACGAGAAGAACGACGAGCTGTTCGCCGCATCCGCCGAGGCGAACACGTGGGGCAACGTCACGATGCCGGTCGTCGGCAACATGGGCTACGTGCTCTACATCCTGCTCGCCATCATCGGCGGCGCGATGGCGCTGGCGGGCGTGGGCAACTTCGGCCTGTCCGGCTCCGGCCCGCTGACCATCGGCACGCTGGTCTCCCTGCTGACCTTGTCCCGCTCGTACATCAACCCGCTCGGACAGGTCTCCATGCAGCTCAACATGGTGATGATGGCCCTGGCCGGCGCATCCCGCATCTTCGCGCTGATGGACGAGCCGGTCGAGATCGACGGCGGCACCGTGACGCTCGTCAACGTCGAGCTCGGCGAGGACGGCGTGACGATGCGCGAGGTCGACCACGAGACCGGCCACTGGGCGTGGAAGCGCGAGGCCGGCGACGACGGCACGCGTTCGATCAAGGCCGCCGAGAAGCTGCACGGCAAGGCCCGTGAGGTCGCGCTCAAGGCCAGGGAACACGCCATCACCTCGCCCGACGGGCGTCTCACCCTGCTGCAGGGCGATGTGCGCTTCACCGACGTCACGTTCGGCTACAACCCCGACAAGCCGGTCCTGCACGACATCACCTGGTTCGCCAAGCCGGGCCAGAAGATGGCGCTCGTGGGCGCGACCGGTGCCGGCAAGACCACCGTCACGAACCTCATCAACCGGTTCTACGACATCCAGGAGGGCCAGATCCTCTACGACGGCATCGACGTGAAGAACATCGCCAAGCCCGATCTGCGCCGTTCGCTCGGCATCGTGCTGCAGGACGTGAACCTGTTCACCGGCACCGTGATGGACAACATCCGCTACGGTCGACTTGACGCCACCGACGAGGAGTGCATCGCCGCGGCGAAACTGGTGAACGCCGACGGCTTCATCCGCATGCTGCCGCAGGGGTATTCCACCGTGCTCGAGGGCGATGGTTCGGGCCTGTCGCAAGGTCAGCGCCAGCTGATCTCGATCGCCCGCGCCGCCGTGGCCGACTCCCCGGCACTGATCCTCGACGAGGCCACCTCGTCGATCGACACGCGCACCGAGGAGGTCGTGCAGGCCGGCATGGACGCGCTGATGAAGGGGCGCACGGTGTTCGTCATCGCCCACCGCCTGTCCACCGTGCGCAACGCCGACGTGATCATGGTCCTCGACCATGGCCGCATCATCGAGCGCGGCAACCACGACGAGCTCATCGCCCTGAAGGGCGAGTATTACCAGCTCTACACCGGCGCGGTGGAGCTGGAGTAATCAGTCGTCCTCGCCGCCCTCCTCGCCGAGGAGCTTGGAGAGTTCGGCGTCCCAGTCGGTGCCGGTGGAGCCGGCCCCGGAGGACCCGCCGGTCGTGGGGGAGTCCTGCGCACCCGACTGGGTGGAGGATTCCCCCTTGGAGGAGTCGGCGGTGTCGGCATCCGGGCCGGTGCCGGCCGTGCCCGCGGTGCCGGCCGCCGTCGTATCGTCGGCCAGCGTCGGCAGCAGATCCGGATGCGACCACTTCGAGTCGCGTCCCTCGACGCCCTCGGCGGAGGTGATCATCTCCCACAGGGACGCGGCCTCGCGCATGCGCTTCGGACGCAGCTCCAGACCGAGCAGGCTTTCGAAGGTGCGCTCGGCCGGGCCTCCGGTCGCGCGCTCGCGGCGCATCATCTCACGCAGCTGCTCGATATGCGGCAGGTGCGCCATGCCGGCGCGCCACACCACGCAGTCGACCCATCCCTCGACCATCGCGAGCATGGTTTCGAGCGAGCGCAGCGCCTCCTTCTGCTCGGGCGTGTCCGGAATGCCGACCTTCGTGAGGTTCACCGCGTCGGAGATCGAATCCGGGTCGAGCGCGCCGGCGTCGCGCAGCTGCTCCTCCATCGCATCCAGATCGATGGAGATGCCGCGCGCGTACTTGCCGATCAACGCCTCGAATCGCGGCATCAGCCACGGCACGGCGGAGTAGAGGCGTGCGTGCGCGGCCTCGCGCAGAGCGAGGAACGACATGACCTCGTCGGCCGGAATCGTGTCGTTCGGGCGCACGATCTCGGCGAACAGCGCCTCGGTCTGCGGGTCTGACGCCGGGTGATGCGGCGTACCGGTGCCCTCGGCATCGGTGCCGTCGTTGTCGGCGTCGTTGTCGGCACCGCCGTCCGACTTGGGTTCGGCCTGCGGGGCGGCGGCCGACGTGAACCCGATCGGATTGCCGGTGCCATTGCTGGTGGTATCGCCGGCACCGACGTCGCCGGAGTCGTCCCCGGCCTCGCCGTTGAGCTGCTTCGTGTACTCCTCGACGTTCTCCACGACCAGTGCGCCCGCCGGATTGGACAGCAGCGCGATGCCCTGGTCGAAGCCGCCGTGCACCTCGCGGCTCAGCGTGCCGGCCGCGTTGCCCAGCTGCATCGCGAACGAGGTGTTGCCCAGCAGCTTGACCAGCTGCTTCGGGTCCTTCATGCCGTCCGGGATCGGAATCGGGATCGGGCCGGCGAACATGCCTGCGACCTCGCCGTTGAACGAATCGCCCAGACGCTCCGAGATCACCGCGGCCAGGGCATCGCCCATCGACGCGGCCACGGGGGAGGCGAACTTCGCCCACGCGTCGAGCGTGCCCTCCACCCAACCGGCGCGGGTGAGCGCCTGCGCCTCTCCCGGCGCCGGATCGAACTCGCACGCGGTGTCGAGCCACAGGTTCGCCTCGCTCATCGCGCGACGCACCTCACCGCCCTCCACGGCGGAGACCGACGTGCGCGAGCCGTTCGCGTTCGCCTGCTGCAATGCCAGCGACTTGGCGAGCTTCACGTTGATCGGCCCCTCCTCGACCACGTGGGCCATGTCGCCCATCGTGTTGAGGCCGCCGGCCGTGAACGCGGCCATCATCTGCTGCACCTCGGCCGGATTCGGCAGCGTGCTCGGATCCTGGCTCATGAGTTGCTCGCGGATCGAATCGGGCAGCTGGGAGATCTGCTGCCACGCCATCTCGCCCTGGACCGGGCCGAAGCATTTGATCAGCCACTCGTGAATTGCGTTCTCGTCCATATCGGAACCTCTTGGTCGTTCGCGGTCTTTTCCTGCCATTCTAGGGGGCACAGGCGTCCGGCCGCATGTTTTTCCGCGTAAAGCAAGCGCTGGTATCATGCGCGGTATGCCGTTCCTGAATTCGATCGTCGATATCCTGCGCCGCGTGCCGAAGATCCCGGGCGCAATCGGCAGGTACCTGACCACCCGTTCGCCCCGATTCCTTGCGGGTTTCCTCGCCGTCGCCCTGTGCGTGCTGGTGATGTGCCTGCCGAGCGCCTACTCGGTCGAATGGCCCGGGCCGACGCGCGACGTGCTCGGCACGGTCGGCGGCGACGGCAAGTCCGTCGACGACCAGGTGATTCAGGTCTCCGGCGCCGACACGCACAAGGACTCCGGCAGGCTGTTGCTCGTCACCGTCTCCGCCAACGGCGTGCCCGGCTATCCGGTGACCAACGCCGAGGTGTTGTGGGGCTGGATCGCCTCCGATCGCGTCGTCATGCCGCGCGAGGCCGTCGTGCCGGTCGGCCAGACCACGCAGGAGTACAAGAAGGAGACCGACAGGGAGATGTCCAGCTCGCAGTCGAACGCGATCAAGGCCGCCGAACGCTTCCTTGCAGCGAATGCGGACGTCGCCGAATCGGCCGGTCTGACGGGCGCCGATCTGTCCAAGCTCAAGGTCTCGATGCACGTCGACGACATCGGTGGTCCGTCCGCCGGCATGATGTACACGCTGGGCCTGATCGATAAGCTCACGCCCGCCGACGAGACCGGCGGCAAGACGATCGCCGGCACCGGCACGATCGACGCCAAGGGCAAGGTCGGGTCGATCGGCGGTATCAGGCTCAAGATGCTCGGCGCCAAGCGCGACGGCGCCACATGGTTCCTTGCCCCCGAGTCCAACTGCGGCGAGGTCGTCGGCCACGTGCCATCCGGCCTTCGCGACGTGAAGGTCTCGACGCTCGACGAGGCGTACGACGCGCTCGTCGCGATCGGCCAGGGCAAGGGCGACTCCCTGCCTCACTGCACGGTCGACACGGTCGACAAACAGATCAAGCGGTAGCCGTCCCATATTTCAGCGATTTAATCGCGTGTTAACGCCGCTGTTCGTCGTGTATTGCTATTCTTGACTCTCGTGAATGAAACCGCATCACAGAACGCAGAGGAATTTGGCTTCAAGCCCGGCGACATCGTGCAGGAATGGCTGTGGGATGATGACGTGGATGACTCGATCAGGGAGAAGATCGAGAATCTGACCGGTGAGGATCTCGTCGACGAGGACTACGATTCCGCCGTGGACGGCGTGATTCTGTGGTGGCGCGACGGCGATGACGAGGACGAGCTGTCCGACACGATCGTCGACGCGTACGCGGTCGTCGGCAACGACGGTCCGCTGTGGGTCCTGACCCCCAAGCCCGGCCGCCCGGGTGCCGCCAGCTCCTCGACCGTCCAGTCCGCCGCGAAGACCGCCGGCATGAACGCAGCGACTCCGCTGACCGTCAGCCCCGACTGGAACGGCATCCGCCTGCGCGCCTTCGGCAAGGGCCGCTGAGCGTCTTTCTGTTCCCCTGCGGTACCGGTCCCACCGAATCCCGCAGGATGAGTTTTGACGCGACCATGACATGCATGTCCGTTCGCCGGCGATGACCTTGGTACGCCGACCTGTTCGACACCGACCGTGACGACATGGCGGACGCGCCGGACAGGGCGGCTGGGGACGTAGTGCGTCCATATCGTTGTCACGATGTTGTCACAGCGCCATCCTACGGGACGGATAAGGCCCGGAATCGTTGGGATTCCGGGCCTTTTACTATGTGGGCGATACAGGACTCGAAACATTGACGCCTATGGGCGGGTATCGGTGGAAAATGGCCGAAACGCCTACTGCCGCCTACAATCTCCAGTTCACTGTAGTTCGTCCTGGGCAAACGTTTATCACTGTAGTTCAACGGTGAATGTTGTCACGATGTTGTCACGGCAAAAGGAAAACCGGCTGGACTATCCAGCCGGTTTCTCCTCAGTCGGCACGTCACTCTCGTACCGCGCCGACATTCCGCCGTAGGCCTGTCGCCGGCAAAACCCTAATTTCGGTTGGTGCTCACTGCCTTGCGTTTCGTTCTGTCGGATGTTTGATTAGCAAAAACTTGCGAGCCCCCTCACCGGCGGTCTTTCGGGGTGTGTCTGGGGGTATCCCCCCGGGGGTGTGTTGCGGGTTTTTCGTGTCCCTGTGGACGGGTCGCGACCGGTGTGTGGTCGGTCGCAACCCGTCGTGTCGGGGTTTACTTGGTGCTGGTTGTCTTGGTGATGATGATGCAGCGTTTGGGGTTTGCGGGTTTCCATCCGATTCGGAACGTGGTTCGCCAGACGATTGAGTCGTAGTCGAATGCGGCTTCTCCGGATTTGGCGAGTTGGATGTCGCTTGTCGCGGAGACGATGGCGGTGTTGTCGAGTACGAGGATTTTGTTGTCCGGCGCGCATGGGGTGACGATGACGGGGATTCCCCATAGGGTGCGTTCGGTGGCGGTGGCGGGGTCGCCGAGGATGCTTCGGCCGTTGGCGTCGGTCGCGTCGGTGAATGTCTTCCACACGTTTGGGTGCATGACGATGTGTGTTGCGTTGCCGCTGTTGGTGCTGATCGTGGTGATTGCGTTGCTGACGGCGTTGAACGCTTCCGAGGGTTTGCCGACGGTGCCGAACGTGTCGGTCGAGACGGGGATGTCGGGGTCGTTGAACAGTCCGGTGGGTTGCCAGTTGCCGTCTTGTTCGGCGGGGTTGTTGCTGAGTAGGGCGGTGTCGGCGGCGGTGGTGATGGCGCGGCGCACGCTTTGGGCAAGCAGTCCGTTTGCGTTCGCGCTTGCGGCGGATTCGTTGGACTGTCGGAAGATGTTGCCGAGCTTGGCGGTGGTAAACCTGACCTCTGCGAGTTCGGGGGCGTCTCGGGTGATCTGTTGTCCCTCGCGTACGAATGTGGGGTTAGGGTCGGTGGTGACGATCGGGACGCGGACGAACGGGGCGTCGCCCTCGATCTTGCCGGCCGTGGTGGTGAGCGTGTAGATGAGCGCGTCGGGGATTAGGTCCTGTGCGATGAAGCTGAGCGAGGGGTACAGGGATTCGTCGCCGCTGGTGATTCTGGTGATGTCTGCCATTGGGGTGTCTTTCCGGCACTTGTTCCCGGGGCGTGTATGCGGAACGGCCCGGGGCGTGCCTGTGTAGAGCTTGCGTGGTGCTCTCCTAGGCGGCTCCGGGCCGTTCGGAATGAAGTGTATGGAAGCAACCCGTTGCGGTATTGCTTCTGGTTATCATTATACGCTATGCGTCGGGGTCAGATTTCGCCGTACGGGGAGAACGCGCGGGTGAGGCGGTTCATGGCGGTCCTGTTGCGGTAGTCGGCGGGCGACTGACCGTATTGGGGCAGCAGCCGTTCGAGGCTGTTGGGCGACGGGGGCGTCTCGCGTTGGGCGGTCTCCGGTCGTGTCCGTCGTTCGACGAGGTACGGGTACCTTGCAGCGAGTTCGGTCACGGCGCGGTCGATGGTCGTCTCGTCGGTGTCCTCCGGGATGGCCTTGTCGAGGATGCCGACGGCGATGGCGGGGTCGATTCCCGTCCGTCGGGCGGCGGACTCGATGCGTAGGCGGCGTATCTCCCCGCGCGGGCCTTCCATGGATGCCTTGGCCTTGGCCTCGATGTCGGCGGTGCGTCGTCTGATACGGTCCGTCTCGCGGTCGATCTGACATGCCTCGGCTTTCTGCTCGGCGGTCATGGCGTCCCATTCCTCCGTGGTGACGGATTCGGGGCGGGTCTGCAATGCCTTGGCCCTGCCGCGCCACTGTTCGGCCTCCCTGCGTAGTCGTCCCATCTCGCGTGCGGCCTTGGCCGGGTCGCGTCTGATGGATGTAGCCAAGGCGTTGGCGGCGTTCCGGGCGGCGATGTCGGCCGGGGTGCGTGTGGTCGGTGTCGTGTCGGTCATCGGGTGTTCTCCTCCTGCATGAGTCCGAAGCGGCGCACGGCCGTGTCGAACGTGTGGGTGTCGTCGGTGTTGCGGTCCTCGATCTCGGCGAACGCGCCGGCGGCTATGTCCAGCGCGGTGGCGATGCAGCTTCGTGCGTGCTCGGACATGCCTGTGGGCATGACGAACACCACCTGCCTGTTGTGGTCGGCGAGGGCGTTGTGCATGAGCATGAGCGCGTTGCCGCCCATGCGCGCGGCGATGAGGGCGAGGGCCTTCGCGTCCTCGTCGTTCATGGCGTCTCTTTCCGGTCCGGTCAGCATGCCGGTTAGGTCGATGTCGTCAAACTCGTCGTTCGGCTTGTGGTTGTCATTCATGGGGTGTTCCCTCCTGTCGTTGGTTGTCCCGCCGGTCGGCGAGTCGTTTCATCTGGTCGGCGATGCGGCATAGGGCGTGTAGCATGTCGTCGCGTTCCTGCCGTCCATCGCCGAGTTCGGCCAGATACCGTTCCTCGAGGCTCGCGGACCTGATGCCGCTGCCGTGTCGTCTCCGGGCCATTGCCGTTTCCTTTCATCCTGTTCGCCTGCCGTCACGTCCTTTTCGGGGCGTGGCCTGTGGTCCATGCGTTGTTCGATTCGTTGCATCCTTCGCCGGTACCGGACGGGCACGCGGGTCAGCATGTACGTATCCTCCTTACGAGGTCGTCTTGGTGTTCCCGGGTCCAAGCGACGACGACGGCGAGGTCGTCGAGCCATGCCCGGAGTCGGTCGGTCCGGTCGGCGAGCCGTTCCAGCCCGTCCGGGGTGAGGTCGCGCGTCTCCACGACGCTGCCGGGACTGAGCGAGTTGGACACCGTGCCGTCCGCGAACACGTCGATATCGAAACCAAGGTTGAAGTCGTCGTTATCGCTGGAGAACACGATGAGACCATCATCATTCGGGTCGGGCATCGCATCGAACCTCCAGCCGGGCGCATGCGCGAGCCTCAGGGGGGGGGTGCTCCCGGTCGGTGTTTCCGTGAATATCCCGTCAATCCTGCTCATTGGCTCAATCCCGTCTTCTCGTCGAACCGCATGGCGTAATCCGCGACCAACCGTTCCGCGATGATGCGGATATCATCCGCGAACAGCATGCGGTTCTCACGCGTTTCCTCGGATGCCGTTGGATCGTTGTCGAGTTCGAGGTCGATCTGCTGCGCATGCTCGTACAGGACGGTACGCGCCTCGTTCAATGCCGCGATGCGGCGACGTCTCTCCTCGAGGCGGTCTTCCTGCTCGTCCAGCTTCGAGAGCATATCGGCGATAAGGGCCTTGGCGGTCTTGTTCTTGCTCTGTGTGTTGTGTTCCGTCATAATGGCTTCCTTTCCGTTGTCGGGTCAGCTTCTGTGATTGGTCTTCCTTCGCCTCGCCTGCGGCGAGTCCCCTCGTCGCGTTCCCATTGCGGGGACGTGCGCATGATCACGGGGTCGATGTCCTGTGCCAGCCGGACGAGCGACGCGGCCTGTACCGACGCGGCGAGCGGGTCGGCGGGCACGCGGAACGTGAACGTTTCCGTTCCGGCCGTGATCGCGTGAGCGGCGGCGCGCAACATGGAACCGGCGAGCTTGCGCGCGTCGCGTCGCGGCTGGGTCACGTCGCCCACGAACATGGCCTTGACTTCGCTGGTGTCCAGCCTGTAGGCGTCCATTGCGGCGCGTGTGGTCGGGTTCATGGTCTGTTCTCCATTCCTGTGAATGTGGGTTGGGTCCAGCCGTCCGGCCGGTCCGGCTCATCGGGTTCCTCGAGGGTGATGTCAGCGAGCATGAGGGCGGCTTCGCACAATGGGCACGACACCCAAGGGCCGGACTGTTTGGCTTCGCGTACCGCCCTGTGGTCGGTACGTAGTTTCATGCCGCATAGGGTGACGGCCGTCGTGTGGTCGCTGAGGGTTCTTGTGTAATGCACTATCGCCGGTTTCATGGTTGCTGTCACCTCTGATTTCAGTGAGCGTCGCTAAAAAGTGTCCTCAAGTGTCCACACGTTGCAATCATTGGGTTTCCGCCGTCCACATGCACTGTCCACACGTGTCCGCAAGTGTCCACACGTCATGGATTGATGTGGACACTTGAGGACAGTTGTGGACAGTGGGCGTGGACAGTGGAAAACCAAGCGAGAGAACGTGTGGACGGTGTGGACACGTTTTTCACTCGTCTTTCATGGAAAGTGAATAGAGTTTTCCGCCTTCAGGCCCTTCCGTCCACTCAATAACGCCTTCCGCTTTGAGTGAATCGAGTGCGGGGAGAAACTGACGTCGTTGCGTGCTGTTCAATAAACCACGTAGTTCTCGCTCAGGCATGCCCACACGGTGGGGGTCGCGTTCGGTCAGCACCTTCACGATTCGCACCCTCGCCTTCTCGGCAATCCTGATGTCGTTGCGTTCGCGGGCTTCGTCCTTCAATGCCATGTCCTCGGCTTCGCGGTCGGTGATCGAGTCGCGGGCGGACGCTAGGTATCGTTCGCGTATCCGGTTGGATTCCTCTACGATTGCCTTCGCGATGCTCCAGTCGTCGGCGGTGACTTTGAGGTCGGATGCGCGCATGGACGCGACCACAGCGGCGACGTGGGCGGTGAGCAGCATGACGTGCGAGTCGCGCTTGGCCCTTGTGCCACGGTTGCGTCTGACGGAATCCTCGAAGGCGTCCCTGTAGGCGATCTTGGGGTATTTGAGCGTGGTCAGCTCGATGGTGTCGGGTCCGGGCGTGTGGGTCGCCATGTAGGTGGTCCAGTCGCCAGCCTCATACAGGTCGGCTAGCGCGTTCAATGTGACATGCTCATAGTTGACGTGCCATGTGAACTCGCCTTTCGGCAACGGGGTGCGATGATCATAGTCGGTGTCACAATCGGGGTCCAGCACGTCCGCCCATAGAAACCGTTGGGGAAATCCCTTGCCTTCGTTCTCCACGAACACGTCCGCGCTGTCCGGCTGGGCGTTCACGGTGAGGCAGAGTCGATAGGCGAAGTCGGGTATCTCGAGCCGGTTGTCAACCGATTTGTTGAACGCGCCGAAACGGTAGCCCATGAACTGTGTGAGCATGGTCGCTATGAGCGTGCTCGAGCTGATCTTGGCCGCGCCTGACAATTGGCTGACCTCGCTTACGGACAGCAGGGCGCGCGGGTTGATACAGGTCTGGTGCGACAGTCCGGTTTTCTTGCCGTTCTCGTCCAGTTCGGGGATGCGTGCGGCGAACATGGCGGCGAGTCCTTCGCCGGATACCGGCACGTGTACGCCAGCTCCTAGGATGTCGGGCACGATGGCGGCGGCGGTCCGGTCGGTGGTGTCCTTACCCGAGCCGCTTCCGCCAACCAGCGCGGCGTACACGTTGATTCCGGCCTGATTGCCGTTGCCGATACCCAGCGAGGGTATGAGCAGGTTCAGGGGGATGCGCATGGCCTCACGTACGATCACGGATATTACGAGCGCGAACGGGTTGAGGTTGTAGTGCTTCGCGTACTGCCATACCCATGTGAGCCACTGGCGCATCGTGTAGAGTCCTGTGGGCGTCTGTCGGGGTTCCATTACCTCTTCGATCTGTTCGGCCGTCCTGTGGACGGCGGGGCGTTGTTTCAACGCGGTTGCCATTTCAGTCCTTCTTCCAGTTCAACGGTTCAAAGGGTTTGCCGGATTGATCGCGGGGTGTGCCGTCGCCCACATACCACGAATCGTCTAGTCGGGGCGGGCGCGTGGCCCTGACCATGTGCCGGTTCCATGCAATCCAGTCCCGAATCGCCTTCATTTCCTCGTCCGTGTACGCCAAAGGCAGTAGAATCGGATAGGGCGATTGCGGATGAATCGGTCTCGCCATTTCGCCTTCCTTTCTCCAACCCCCGCTCAAAGCTCTTCCGCTGTGCGGGGGTACTTCTTGTTTCCATGTGGTTTGCGGTCAGGCAGACGGCGAGTGCGACGAAGCCGATCAACAGGGACATGTGTAGGGCGTACGTGGCGAAACCCACGATGAACGGCACCGACAACAGCACTGTCAGCCATAGGGCGTCAACGTGTCTCATTTCGTACCGCCCATAATCCAGTCGTCAAGGTCGGACTTCCTGTACAGGACTCGGCGCGAGGTCGGCTTGTAGAATTTGGGTCCGTTTTTGGTCCAGCGAAGCGTCGAGAGCGTGCCGGTGGTGGTGTGCGCGTACTCGGCGGCTTCGCGCGGGGTCATCCACACGTCATCGCTGGTGATCGCGATGGCGGGGGTAGCTGTCTGAGTCATCCCTGTGCATCTCCTATCCCTGTGTTCCACGGTTTCACGTGAAACAATGTCAATCATTGTTGATTTTTGACGATGACTATAGAACTACTGCAATCGTCAGTGATTGTCAACAATTTGGTGTCAGCGTGTCGTAATGTTGCTCATTGCTGATAAATGTCAATAGACTTAAGCCATGCCAAGAGCCACGAACCCAATAGACGAAACTGGTAAGCAAGTAGCCGCGAACATAAAGAGGTTGCGCGGCAGTATGCAATACAAGGACTTAGCCGAGAAGTTGGCGGAAGTCGGCCGACCGCTTACGCCGGTTGCTATCCGCGATGCCGAGAACGGGAAACGCAAGGTGGATGTAGACGACCTAATGGCCCTCGCCATCGTGTTCGAGGTCAGTCCGCTCACTCTTCTGTTGCCTGAAAGCGGCTCGAGGGACATCACCACGCGGATAACCGGATACCCGGATGAGATGGGGTCGAACGTCGCATGGCTATGGGCTAGGGGCGATGAACCGCTTGAGCTTCCACAGGACCCCGCACTATCCGACCATTCCGGCAATGATCGGGCGATAGCGTTGTTCCGGCTTCACGCGCGCCCCGAGATACAGGCGAGAAACATGACGGCAGGGGTGACGATGTGGCTGCCTGACGACGCAGAGGCGGCAACTCAAGCCGAGAAGGCAGCTCTAGTTGAGTCGGCCCGCCGATCAGACGCCCAACTCATACGCGGCTCGAGGGGGTAGTCTTCCGTGGCGAGCTATGAGAAATACACGCTGAGGACAGGCGAGACGCGGTGGCGCGTCACCTACCGCAAGCCTGACGGCTCACAGACCACGAAACGCGGGTTCAGACGGAAACGCGACGCCGAAACGTGGGCGGCGGAACACGTCGTGATCGCCTCGGCCACGAACACGTTCATAGACCCTTCGGCGGGAAACCTGACAGTGGGAGAACTCTACGAACGGTGGTTCGACGTAATGAGGCCGCTGTGGAAACCGACCTATCGTCACGGCGTTGCCGTCGCGTGGGCCACCCATTGCCGCGACGTGTGGGCGCGGCGCAAGATTGCATCGATCACGTGCGGCGAGCTACAGGCGTGGGTCAGCGGGATAGCCGCGAGGCGAAGCGCTTCCACCACGTCGCGCGCGTTCGGCGTCATGAATGGCGTGCTTGGATACGCGGTCAAGGAAAAGCGTCTACCATCGAATCCCTGTGATGATGTCCGGCTTCCAGCGCGCCCCAAGCGCAAGGAACGGCGCGTGTACCTGACGATGGGTCAGCTACTCGACTTCGCGGATGAATGCGGCAGGGGTGAGGAACTCGGCGCGGACCGACGCGCGCTCATACTCACCTTGGGATTGTGCGGGTTGAGATGGGGCGAGGCGGCGGCGCTTCGCGTCCGCGACGTCGATCTGAAGCGGCGGCGGCTCCACATAGTGTCCAGCACGTCGAAAGTGGATGGCGAGATAATCGACGGCACGCCCAAGAACGGCAGGGGGCGGGATGTAGTCATGCCCCGCGTGGTCCTCGAGGCGGTCGGTCCGATAGTCGTACGGCGGCGCGAGACGGACGGCGACGACGCGAGGGTATTCGTGGACAGGTCGGGCGCGCCCTTGCGCCCACAATCCGCGAGTTCCCTGAAGCGCAATCGGACGTGGTGGCCGTCCGCGCTTCGCCGGCTCGGATGGCCGGCCAAACAATGGCCGTCTCCACACGACCTTCGTCATACGGCGGCGTCCTTGGCGGTGCATGCTGGCGCGAACGTCAAGGCGCTCCAGCGGATGCTTGGTCATTCCTCGGCGGCGATGACCTTGGACGTGTACGCCGACCTGTTCGACAGCGACCTTGACGACGTGGCGGATGCGCTCGACAGGGTGGCGGGGGATGCCACGTGACTTTTCGTTGTCACGATGTTGTCACAGCGCCATCCTACGGGACGGATAAGGCCCGGAATCGTTGGGATTCCGGGCCTTATCCTATGTGGGCGATACAGGACTCGAACCTGTGACATCCACCGTGTAAAGGTGGCGCTCTAACCAACTGAGCTAATCGCCCGTAGACATTTAACCATAGCGCAACCCGGGCACAAGCCGCAAGCCTGATGGGGGCGGATGGAGCCGGATGGGGGAAGCAACGCGAAAAAACGCCGGTAGTGGAGGAAACGCCCCTATTGGCAGCCTTCGCCGGCGGGAAAACGGCGGCCCGGTGGTGAAAACGCCGTGTTATTTCCCTGTTGATCGACGCCGAATGCGCTCATGCGTCTCAACAGTCACGTAATGTGGCACACAGTATCGTATGTTCCTTGAGGAGGTTTGAAGCCCATGGCGCAGCAATCCGAAGCCGGAATCCCCAGGGCGGGCAAGCGCAAGTGGGGATACGACCCCGATCAGGTGGACGAGTTTCTGGATAAGGCGCACAAGCTGTACGAGAGCGACGACGCGCAGCTGACCCAGCAGGACATTCAGAACGTGTCCTTCGAATTGAAGAGGGGCGGATACGTCATCGCGCAGGTCGATGCGGCGCTCGCCAGGCTGGAGCGCGCGGTGGTCGACAAGCAGACCACATGGGAGATCTCCAAGCAGGGTCGCGTGGCGTGGAAGGCGCGCACCGAGGAGCTGTACCGCGAGATCGCCGGCCATGCCGACCGAGGGGAGGGCGAGCGGTTCGCGCCAGGGCGGGGAAAGTCCCCCTCCTACGATCGCAAACAGGTCGATCGCCTGATCGACCGGATCGTCGACAAATGCGCCGCCGAACTCGGCGTGGACGGTGCCGAGGACGATCCCAAGCTCGACGTCATCACCCCCGATTACGTGGCGGACTCCGTGTTCACCCAGCGCAAGGGCAGGAAGGGCTATGACGAACGTCAGGTCGACTACTTCCTCAACTCCTGCGTGGAGCTGCTGAGCCGCATCGAATCCTTCGACCGCATCTCCGACTACATCACCGCCGACGGCGACGCCGACGGTTCCGCCGCCTCGATCGGCTCCCAGCCGCGCCCCCGCGCGGTGCCGATGGAGGCAGAGGCGTCCATCGCATCCGCCGCGCAACCCGTCGCATCCGCTGCGAACGCCGCATCCTCCGCCGCGCAGTCGGCCACCGCGATCGCCGGCGGACAGGTCGCGCCCCTGTTCTCCGCCGACGCCCGACGCCGTTCGACCGACGGTGACGACGACACCCCGCACGGCTACGCGCCGTCCGTCAAGGCTGACGAGGCGGCAAGCTTCAACGCGCTGAGCCAGGCCGAGCAGAGTCTGTTCTCGGCATCGGCCGGAAGCGCGGCATCGGCGTCGACACCGTCCGTGCCGCCAGTCGAACCGGTCGCGTCGGTCGCATCGACTCCGGTGGCGCCGCTCTTCCCGGCCGCCTCGGCCGCGCCCGCGACCTCCGCCGCAGCCCCGACCGCATCGACTGCCTCGGCCGTCTCGGTCGCCCCGACTGCTCCGATCGTCTCTCCCGTCGTCCCGGTCGCTGCGGCACCCGTGACGCCTTCGTCGGCGTCGGCGCCGGCGTCGTCGTACACCACGCCGACGGCTCCGATCGAGATGCCGCCGTCGTTCGCGACGCCGCCGTCCCCGTCCTTCGCCCCGTCCGCGTCGCCGAAACCGGCATCCCCGGCTCCCGCACAGTCGGACGACAAGTACACGACCTCCTCGCTGGATGCGCTTGCGCAGATGGCCGAGGCCTCCCAGGAATTTCCGAAGGTGAACGGCACCTCCCCGTTCGAGCCGCATATGCCGAGCCTCGACGTGCCCAACACCTTCACCTCGATGCCGGCGGTCACGCCGTCCGCCCCGGCCTCGGCGCCGTCCGCGCCCGTCGTGTCCTCCGCCACGGCATCACCCACCCCATCATCCACCTCACCGTCGGTCTCCACGTCCGCCGCGATCCCGTCCTTCGCGCCCGCCGCGAAGCCGGAACGCGGCTCCACGCAACCCCCGCAGCCGCCCTTCTCGCTGCTGTCGGCCAACAACCACGATCTCGGCATCCCCGACCTCTCGTTCCCGTCCATCAACGGAAACATGTCGGATGAGATACAGGACACGACAAAGAAGGAACAGTGATCCACAGCAACACCGTCGTCGTACTCGGGTCCACCGGTTCGATCGGTACCCAGGCTCTTGACGTCATCTCCCGTCATCCCGAACGATTCACCATCGTCGGCCTTGCGGCCGGCGGTTCGCACATCGATCTGCTCGCCCGCCAGGCGGCTCGCTTCCGTGTGCCGCAGGTCGTCATCAACGACACGTCCAAGGTCAAGGAGCTGCGTGAGGCCCTCGACCGTGCCGGCGCCCCCTACACGCAGGTGCAGGCCGGCCACGACGCCGTCGTCGCGATGGCCGGCTTCGGCGCCTCGGTCGTCCTCAACGGCATCACCGGCTCGATCGGCCTCGAACCGTCGATCGCCGCACTGAAGGCCGGATCGCAGCTGGCTCTGGCCAACAAGGAGTCCGTCGTCGCCGGCGGACACCTCCTGTTCGGCGCTCGCGTGCGCGAGGATCAGATCAATCCGGTCGACTCCGAGCACTCCGCGATCTGGCAGTCGCTGCGCTCCGGCACGCACGCCGAGGTCGCCCGCCTCATCGTCACCGCCTCCGGCGGCCCGTTCCGCGGCATGAAGCGCGAGCAGATGACCGACATCACCCCCGAGCAGGCGCTGCACCACCCCACGTGGAACATGGGTCCGGTCGTCACCATCAACTCGTCCACCCTGATGAACAAGGGCCTCGAGGTCATCGAGGCGTCGCGCCTGTTCAACGTGCCGCCGGATCGCATCGACGTGACGGTCCATCCGCAGTCCATCGTGCATTCGATGGTCGAGTTCGTCGACGGTGCCACCATCGCGCAGGCGTCGCCGCCGGACATGCGCCTGCCCATCGCGCTGGGCCTGTCCGCGCCGGATCGCATGACGAACGTGGCCGCCGCATGCGATTGGACCAAGGCGGCCTCGTGGACGTTCGAGCCGCTCGACGACGAGGCGTTCCCCGCCGTCTCGCTCGCGCGCCACTGCCTGACGGCGTCGGAGAAGCACACCGCGGTCCTCAACGCCGCCAACGAGCAGGCCGTGCATGCCTTCCTCGATCATCGTCTCCCGTATCTCGGCATCGTCGACACGGTCAAGGCCGTGCTCGACCAGATGGACGCCGAACTGCGAGGCGACCCGCTGTTCCGTGACGTGGAGGAAATGGAACAGCTCGAGCGCGAGGCCCGCCGCCTGGCAGACGACCTGATAGACAAGCAGTGATGAATACGTTGAACACGTTGAATACCGATCCCGTTTCCAAGCCGTTCCGCAAGACCGGCGACCCGGTCGCGCTCACGAGCGAGTCGCCGCTGCACCCGCGTCGCAAGTCGCGCCGCATCATGGTCGGCCCGGTGCCGGTCGGCGGAGGGGCGCCGATCTCCGTCCAGTCGATGACGAACACGCTCACCGCGGACGTGCCGGCCACGCTCCAGCAGATCGCCGAGCTGACCGCCGCCGGCTGCGACATCGTGCGCGTGGCCGTGCCCAGCCAGGACGACGCCGACGCGCTGCCCGAGATCTGCAGGAAGTCGCCGATCCCGGTCATCGCGGACATCCACTTCCAGTCGAAGTACGTCTTCCAGGCGATCGACGCCGGATGCGCGGCCGTGCGCGTCAACCCGGGCAACATCCGCAAGTTCGAGTCTGTAGGCCCCGACATCTGCAAGGCGGCGACCGACGCGGGCATCTCCCTGCGCATCGGCGTCAACGCCGGATCCCTCGACAAGGAGCTGTACGCCAAGTACGGCGGCCCCACGCCCGAGGCGCTCGTCGCCTCCGCGCTGAAGGAGGCCCACATGTTCGAGGACGTCGGCTTCCACGACTTCAAGATCTCCGTCAAGCACCATGACGTGATCACCATGGTCCAGACCTACCGTCTGCTCGCCTCGAAGGGCGATTGGCCGCTGCATCTGGGCGTCACCGAGGCCGGACCGCAATGGCAGGGCACGATCAAGTCGTGCCTCGCGTTCGGCGCGCTGCTGGCCGAGGGTATCGGCGACACGATCCGCGTCTCCCTGTCCGCGCCTCCGGTCGAGGAGGTCAAGGTCGGCTGCAAGCTGCTCGAATATATGGGCCTGAGGCCCCGCAAGTTCGACATCATCTCCTGCCCGAGCTGCGGACGCGCGCAGGTGGACGTCATCCAGCTCGCCTCCGCCGTGACCGAG
Source organism: Bifidobacterium callitrichos DSM 23973 (assembly GCF_000741175.1). Lineage (GTDB taxonomy): Bacteria > Actinomycetota > Actinomycetes > Actinomycetales > Bifidobacteriaceae > Bifidobacterium > Bifidobacterium callitrichos. The sequence goes on along the minus strand of NZ_JGYS01000022.1, from coordinate 197,118 downwards.
GGCCTCAAAAACGTGACCGCGCCGATCCGCGTGGCCGTCATGGGCTGCATCGTCAACGGCCCCGGCGAGGCGCGCGAGGCCGATCTCGGCGTCGCCTCCGGCAACGGCAAGGGCCAGATCTTCATCAAGGGCAAGGTCATCAAGACCGTGCCCGAGGATCAGATCGTCGACACGCTGCTCGAGATCGCCAACGACATGGCCGCGCAGATGGAGGCCGAAGGCAAGGTGCCGGACGGCTCCACCGGCCTGGTCGTCGTGCCCATCCAGCACCCCAACCGCCGTAACGGCTGAGGACGCGCCTTGACCGATCCCGCCCCGTGGTCCTTCTGGCGTCGGCTGACGGTCAGCCTGCCCATCTTCATCATCCTGATGGGCCTGCTCGTCTCCGTCTCCAACCTCACCACCGTCCCGTGGAACAACGATCCCACCGGACAGACCATCGCCACGCTCACCGACGACACGGCCGTCACGTTCGACACGGATGCGGATGGCGATGCGAACGATGACGCGGGCGGCGCGGCCGGGCGCACGCTCGACCGCGCGGGCACGTACGAGGTCGAGGAGCGAGCCATCGAACTGACCATGCGCCGCGACGGCACGCAGGTCGGCGGACCGCGCGGCGTCGCCGTCGACCCGGACGCGGACGACACCTGGAAGGTGCAGGGGTCGGGCGCGGACGAGACGCAGACCATCACCGTGCTGATACGCGAGCCGGTCGAGGCCTCGGGCAAACCGGTCAGGCGTCCGGGCGTGGTCTTCATGCACGGCGCCGGATTCGGCACCGCATACAATTCGTTCGGCGACATGGCCACCACGCTCGCCTCCGCCGGATTCGTCACCGCCGTCATCGACAAGCCCGTCTGGTCCACCTCCGACGTCACCCGCGACTATCCGGCGTCCGCGCGCGTCTACGACGCCGCCATCAACCTGCTGCGCGGCTTCGAGAACGTGGACGCCGACAAGGTCGGCATCTACGCGACCAGCGAATCGACGTGGATCAGCCAGTACCTGCTCGCCGACGATCCGGACATCGCCTTCCAGGTGCTGTTGAGCCCCATGGTGTTCACGCCCCGCCGATCGCTCGGCTTCTTCATCTCCCAGGACTTCGCGCTCGTCGGCGCCAACGACGGCTACCAGTCGATCGTCCGGCGCGTGTTCAACGCCGACACCGCCCTGTTCGGCCTGACCAACTTCGACCTCGACCTGCCCGAATCGCACGCCTACGCGATACCGACGCTCGTCGCCTACGGGTCGAAGGACGTGATGACCGCACAGGTCGAAGGTGTCAAACACATCCTCCTCGAAGCGCACCGGGCCGGCAACTGGGACGTCACCGTCCGCAGCTACCCGGTGGCCAACCACGTGCTGCGCGTCGGCGACGAGGCGGAGACCGGCACGAAGTTCGCCGACCAGTACGTCGACGACGTCACCTCATGGGCGCTGGGCACCGTCGCGGGACTCACGCAGACCAGCGAGCGCGTCGCCGGCGATGTGATCTACCAGTCGATCGCCGTGCCCGACGATCTGACGCCCAGACGGTCGCTGACCGTCTACGGCGCGATCCTGCACGCGGGAATGCTGGTGCTGCTCGTCGCCACGGCGCTCGCATGGCTTGCGGCGCTGTGGCGGCACGCGGCGTTCAGACTGCACCGCGCCAACCGTGGCGTACGCTATCCGGGGCTGGGATTCCGGCACGGATTCGGCAACGCCCTCATCACCCTCGCCGTCACCACGATGGCCACGCTGCTGCTGTTCGCCTCCGGTCTGGGGCAGGTCATCATGGGCGTGGTCAGGCTCGCATGGGGCGCCGCGCCGGCCGAGGAGCCCGGGGTCATGTGGTGGAGCTGGCCGGTCATTCAGATCGTGTGCACGCTCGTCGTCTGGGCGTGGTCGCGCGTGTTCGCCCGGCTCATCGAAGTGGCCACCGAACGCGGCATCCTCGCCTGGCCGCCGCGGGCTGGATCGATCCGCGGCGTGGTCAGCGGCACCGAACCGGTGCTCGCCACCACGCGCTTCGGCCGCGTGCTGTTCTGGCTCACCGCCGTCACGATGCTCCACGTGCTGTTCTTCTTCGCCTTCTGGGGCCTGTTCGTCTACTGAGGGGATTAATCGTCCATGCCGTTGTACAGGGATGAAGGGGTGGTGCTGCGCACCGCGAAGCTGGGGGAGGCCGACCGCATCATCACCCTGCTGACCAGAGGCCACGGCAAGGTGCGTGCCGTGGCCAAAGGCGTGCGACGCACCAAATCGCGCTTCGGCGCGCGACTCGAACCGTTCATGCGCGCCGATCTGCTCATCGCGCAGGGACACTCGCTCGACGTCGTCTCGCAGGCCGAATCGATCGCCGCCTACGCCGGTCCGATCAGCGCCGACTACGACGCGTACACCGCCGCGAACGTCATCGTCGAAACGGTCGACAAGCTCGTGAGCACCGAGGAGGAGCGCGTCGCCGGACAATACCGGCTGCTCGTCGGGGCGTTGAACGCACTCGCCAGGCATGCGCACGCGCCATCGCACATCTCCTCGTCCTACGTGATGCGCGCGCTCGCGCTCGCCGGTTGGGAGCCGCGCCTCAGGACCTGCGTGGTGTGCGGGGAGAGGCCTGCGATGGATGATCGATCGAACGGCTTCGCCTTCGGCATGTACCTGTCGATGCCGGCCGGCGGTCTCATGTGCGGCAAGGACCACACGCCCGAATCGCACCGGCTCTCGCCGCTCGCGCTCACGCAGCTGCGCGCGCTCGTCGACGGCGACTGGGCCACGCTCGACGGCACCGAGCTCGCGCAGGAAACCGAACGCGAAGTGGAGGAATGGGCCGAGTACTATCTCGAACGCCCCCTACGTTCCATGCGACTGCTAGATTGACAGTCATGGCTTTCGAAAACGTCGACTACACTTCGCTGGACATTCCCGCGGCACCATTCTCCGACCCTTCGCGCATCCCCGATTTTCCCAAGGACAAGGTGCCTCGCCACGTGGGCGTCATCATGGACGGCAACGGACGCTGGGCCAAGCAGCGCGGCATGATCCGCACCAATGGCCATCAGGCCGCCGAACCGGTCGTCTTCGATACGATCGCCGGCGCGATCGAGGCCGGCGTGCGCTATCTGAGCCTGTACACGTTCTCGACCGAGAACTGGAAGCGCAGCCCGCAGGAGGTGCGCTTCCTCATGGGCTTCTCACGTGAGATCATCCACCGCCGCGTCGCGCAGATGGACGACTGGGGCGTGCGCGTGCGCTGGTCCGGACGCCGTCCGAAGCTGTGGAAGTCGGTCATCGACGAGCTTGAGGTCGCGATGGAGCGCACCAAGCACAACAAGGTCATCGACGTGGTGTTCTGCATCAACTACGGCGGCCGCGCGGAGATCGCCGACGCCTGCGCCGCGATCGCGCGCGAGGTGCGCGACGGGCGCATCTCCGGCGACCGCGTCACCGAGAAGATGATCGCCGACCACCTCTACAACCCGGACATCCCGGACTGCGATCTCGTGATCCGCACCTCCGGCGAGCAGCGCACGTCGAACTTCCTGCCGTGGGAGGCCGCCTACGCCGAGCTCGACTTCGTGCCCGAACTGTTCCCCGACTGCGGCCGCGAGGTCCTGTGGCGTTCGATCGACCACTACATCCACCGCGACCGCCGTTTCGGCGGCGTCAAGAAGTAGGACGCGAGGCCTGGCGGCGAGCTGACTGGGGGAGAAACCGCGTTTCCTAGGCACATTTTGTGTTTCCTAGGCAGGTCCGTCCGCATTGAATTGGAAGCCACGTTTCGGAATGTCTTGATTTCCTTAAGTTTTGGAGTCGGTTCCGTATCCGGTTTCCGACGACACCTGCCTAGGAAATGCAAAAAGTGCCTAGGAAACGCCGACGGAACGGCATAGGGATGCCAGACGGTCGGTGAATTCCTCGAGGAACCGCTGCGCATCGACCTGAAGGGCCACGTGGACGCGCGGGGCGTCCGGGATGACGAGGCCCGCGGGGTCTCCCGTGGTGCGCCCGCGCACGCCATGGAAGTCGCCGGTCGCGGTCTCGGCCTTTAAGGCGATGTCGAAGCAGCCGACAAGCGTCGGGTCGAGGGCGACCGCGGCCGCCAATGGATCATGCAGCGGCATGCCTCCGGCGAAGATCGCCGGATCGGCCTCGAGATTCGCCGCGATGGAGAACTCGGCGAGACCGTCGAGGAAACGACCGCGGACTTCCGCCGCCGTCTCTCCGATGGCCCGCCACCGTGCGGCGGCTTCTCTGGACAGCAGGCACTGGTGCGTCACGTCGAGGCCGATCATCGTCACGTCCGCACCCGAATGGAACACGCGGTCCGCGGCCTCGGGATCCTGGATGACGTTCGTCTCGGCGACCGCATCCCAGCAGTTGCCCGGCTGGGTGAGCGTACCGCCCATCATCACGAGTCGCAGCTTCGATGCGATGTCCGGCGCCTTGGCAAGGGCCGCATCCACGTCGGTCAGTGGTCCGGTGGCGAGCACGGTGACGTCGTGCCCGTATGCGCGCACCTGTTCGATGAGGAAGTCGATGCCGCAGGGGACGTCCTGCTCCGACGAGAGTCGTGCCGCCGGCTCGGTGGCGATATCGGTGGTGGTCCCGGTGACGGTTCCGATACCGGTCTCGTGCGGTGGGGCGGCCGGCACGGCCGGATTCGCATGCGGGTCGTCCAGTGGATACCCGCCTACCGAGACGATGCCGTACGGCTGCGAATGCGTGGGCCATGCGGATTGTGCGGTCTGCGGATGCGAGCCGCGTGCTGGGCCATGCGCCGTGACGACATGTGCGGCGGTGTCGGTGCGGACCGCGGTCCGCCCGCTCAATCCGCCCAGTCCGTCCGTACCGTGGAACTTGGCGCACCCGGCGTCGGGAATGAACGAGTCGGCCCACGAGGGGTGCGTCGAGCCGTGGAACACGGGCACGTCGTCGGCATGGCCGAACAGGTCGAGCACGTGTCGCGTGTTCGCGAACGCGGTCGGCTCGTCCACGTTGCCGTATGAGGCGATTACGCCGGCGAGCTCGCAGGCGGGGGAAGCGAGCAGATATGCGAGCGCCAGCGCATCATCGACGCCGGTATCGACGCTGGCGATGATGCGCTGGCGCTCACTGGTCAACAGGCTGCCTGTCAAAGTCACTTGCCAAGGAACTCGTTGGTGGCGAAGTCCTTGGTGTTCGGCGCCTCATGGATCACCTTGTCGTGGCTGTCCGTGTAGGCGTCCTCCTCGGCGAGGAAATCGAAGTACTTCTGCGGTTCGACGAAGTCGTTGGTGCCGAGCACGAACGAGCCGTCCTTGATCTTGGCCGGGTCTCCCCAGTACTGGCCGTCGACGATGGTCTGCATGCTCTTCTTGACGAAGTCGACCTTGAGGTTGGCCTCCGGAGCCTCGTCGACGAGGATCTGCGCGGCGTCGTCCGGGTGCGAGTAGGCGTACTCGTAGCCCTTCTGCGTGGCCTGCGTGAACTTCTTGACCAGATCCGGGTTCTCCTTGATGGTCTTGTCGCTGGTGATCACGCCGATGGCGTCGGCGTTGCCGGGAACGCCGTAGTCGGGCTCGGTGAAGCAGTTGAGCTTAGGGCCGTACATTTCGGCCTGCACGCCCTCCCAGGTGGCGTAGAAGCCGCCGAAGTCGGCCTTGCCGGACTGGAGCGTCTGGAACGTGGAGGTGCCGACGGTGACCTTGTCGAACTCGCCCTTGCCGCCGTCGGTCTGGATCATGCGGCGCACCACGGCGTCGGACTCGTTGGAGCCGAACGTGGCGAAGGTCTTGCCGTCGAGGTCCTTCGGGGACTTGATGGCGGTGTTGGAGGCGAGCGCGCACCAGATGGCGCTCGGCTTCTGCTGGACCTGCAGCACCTGCTTGAGGTGCGCGCCCTTGATGTTGTACATGCCCACGTTGGTGAGGTTGGACAGCGCGAAGTCGGCGTTGCCGTTGTTCACGGCCTGCTCGGCGCCGGCCTGCGCCACGGCCACGATGTCGACGTCGAGGCCCTGATCCTTGAACCAGCCCTTGTTCTTGGCGACGTAGACGCCGATGTGGTTGGTGTCGGGAGCCCAAGACAGCATGAACGTGACCTTCTTGAGGTCGCCGTTCGAAGCGGAGGAGGAAGAGGTGTCGTTGCTCTGGCCGCACGCCGCAAGACCGATGGTCATGGCGAGGGCGCCCACGAGGGCGATGGCCTTGTTCACAAGGCTGTGCTTCATGATGAATCCCTAGTTCGTTGTTCTCTCGATCGTTCTCTGGGTGACGCTTCGGGCGGATGATCGGCAGAGAACGATATGGAGGGCCTGACGATCCGCCCGACCGACGCCCCGGCGTCTCCCGGTCGAAGCGCTAGAAAAGGGGAGAGGCCGTTTGCCACACGTCGGACAAGCGCCCCCCATTATAGGGGACAGGCACTACCTCTCCTGCCGGCCCCTCACTGATCCGCATCCGGATCCGTGTCCTCGCCCACCGGGCCGAGCAGCACGCGCTCGCTGATGTTCACGGCGATGAGCAGCAGACACGTCATCGCGATGATCGTGAACGTGGCGGAGAAGATCAGCGGCGTGCGGAACGAGTTGTACGCGGCCTGCAGCCAGATGCCGAGACCCTTGCGCGCGCCCAGATACTCGGCCGTCGAGGCGGTGGCGAAGATGTAGGCGGCGGTCACGCGAATGCCTCCGTAGATCTGGCGGGCGGCGACGCGCAGCTTGACATGCCACAGCGTCCACACGCGCGTGGCGCCGCAGGTCAATGCCACGTCCTCGTAGAACTGCGGCACCGCCTCCAGTCCGCGCACGGTCTGCACGGCGACGGGGAACAGGCCGAACACGGCCGTGATGACGATCTTGCCCTCGGTCTCGAATCCGAACCAGATGAGGAACAGCGGGGCGATGGAGATGAGCGGCATCGTCTGCGCGGCGGCGAGCAGCGGATAGAACGCCGCGTTGAACACGCGCGAACAGTACAGGCCGATGCCGATGAGAATGCCGAGCAGCACGGCGAACAGGAAGCCGGTCACACCCTCGTAGGTGGTCACGGCGGCAGCCGGTCCGAGCGTGGGCCACACCTCGATGGTGGCCTGCGCGATCTCGCTCGGCGCGGGGATCATCGTCGAGGGCACGTGTCCGATGCGCACCCACGCCTCCCAGATGGAGAACAGTGCGATGACGGCGATGATGGTGGGGATGCGGCGTCTGACGCGCGCGACGATGGACATGTGAGGTTCACCTTGCCTTCCGTGGCGCCGGCCTGTCCGACGCCTGATGCCGGGGCGTGGAGCAGTAAGGTGAGGAGCCTGCGCGCCAGCCGGACATGACTAACCGCGTCACAGTATAGCGACGCGGTTAGTCCGGCAAGGGGATGGTTTTGGGAGAGGCTTACTCCAGTCCGATGGACTTCAGGTGGTGGAGCTTGAGCGAGTCGACCTTGAGCGAGCCGGATTCGGCGGCGAGCCTGATTGCGCGCGGGCCCTCGGAGGCGTACGAGTAGGAGCTCAGCACCTGACGGCCGCCGTTGACGTACACCTCGACCGAGCCGCGGTCGACGAACACGCGCAGCTCGAGCCTGCCGGAGGCGAGCTCGGCCTCGGTCAGCGGGGCGACGCGGTAGCCGCGGTCGCCGTTCCTCATCGCACCACGGTCCACGACGACCGCACCCAGCTGGTCGTCGTACGCGACCGACGTGTATGCGCCGTCCTCGGTGGCGTGGACGCGCAGGCCAGCGCGCTCGGCGGTGGAGGCGTCGAGGTCGATCGTCATCTCGATCTCGACCGCCTCGGCGTCGTCGGCGATCGTGCGCTCGCCGTCCGTGTCGAGGGTGATCGCGCCGTGGTCGAACGTGTCGGCGCGCAGGCCCTCCATCTCAGCGACCGGCGCGGTGACGACGTCTCCGTCACGCAGGGTGATCTCGCGCGGCAGGGTCAGCTGGCCGCACCAGCCGTCCTCCTCCATCGGGATCGGCTGGACGAACGGGCTCATCCAGCCGTAGACGATCTGACGGCCCTCGCCGCCGTGCTCCGGGCCGTCCACGTGGAACGACTGCGGCGCGTAGTAGTTGTGGCCGCAGTCCCACAGGCGGAACTCGGTCTCGGGTTTGAACGCCTCGCCCGGCTCCCAAGTGCCGATCATGTAGCCGGCGTTGTTGACGTTGCGGTTCATGAAGCCCTTCGGCTTCGAGCCCATCGCGGAGAAGCCGATGACCCACTTGGTGACGCCATGCTCGTCACGAATCGGGAAGAAGTCGGGGCACTCGAGCATGAACACGTCCGGGTCCGGGTGCTCGAACAGCACGCGCTCGTAGGTCCAGCGCACCATGTCGTCGGAGGAGAACAGCCACATCTGGCCGCGGTGCTCGGCGGAGGAGACGCCGAAGGTCATGTACCACTTGTCGCCGGTCTTCCACACCTTCGGATCGCGGTAGTGGTGGTCGACCTTGTCGGTCGGGCAGTCGATGATCATGCCCTGCTTGGTGGCGGAGGTGAGCTCGTCGTTGTCCGGGGTGGCGAGCATCTGCACCTGCCAGTCGCCGCCGGTGTTGTCGTGGCCGTTGGCCCAGCGGTGGCCGGTGTAATAGAACTTGAGATCGCCGTTGTCGTCGATCACGGCGGAGCCGGAGAACACGCCGTCCTTCTCCTGCTCGAGCGAGGGAGCGAACATGATCGGCTCGCGCTTCCAGTTGACCATGTCGGTGGAGGAGACGTGACCCCAGTGCATCGGGCCCCACTGGGTGCCGTATGGGTGCAGCTGATAGAAGACGTGCCAGCGGCCCTTGTAGTAGGTCAGGCCGTTCGGGTCGTTGATCCATCCGCCGTTCGAGGCGATGTGGAACTTCGGGTACCAGCGGTCGTTGCGCTTGGCGGCGAGCGCGGCGACGCCCTCCTCGGCGCGGACGAGTTCGGCGGCGTGGTCGCGGATCGGGGTGAGCACGGGGGAGTCGGGGGTGAAGTCGGTGGTCATGATGCACTTCCTTGTGAGTATGGGTGTGGTTGCGGGTGTGGTTGCGGTTCGGTGCGGATGTGGGATTGCGCCCGACCGGACGGGGAAGGGGGAACCGTCACGATCGGACGCAAGTGTGGTGTGCGATCAGGCCTTGGCCGCTTCCATGGCCTTGAGCTGGCGATCGGTGTAGAACGGGTCGCCGCCGACCTCCTGATCGTCCTTCTTGATGATGAAGAAGCCGTAGATCAGGGCGAGCAGGACGATGCCGGAGATCACCCAGAAGGTCACGCGGGAGCCCATGTCGTTGGCCGGCATGAGGGCGGCCATGTAGTCGTGGAAGGCGCCCATCGGGGTGGAGAAGATGACCTGGCCGATCTGCGAGGCGATCTGGAAGCCGACCATGTAGAGCGTAGCGGACAGCTTGGTGTCGAAGTGCAGGGTGAAGTAGCGGAACGCCGGCAGGCAGAACAGCGGCACCTCGATGGAGTGGAACAGCTTGACGATGGAGACGGTGATCGGGTCGTGGAACACGCCGCACAGGCCGATGCGGGCGAACATGACGAACGCGCCGAGCAGCAGGGCGTTGCGCACGCCGATCTTCTTCATGATGATCGGCACGACGCCCATCATCGCGGACTCGAGGAAGACCTGGAAGCTGTTGAGCACGCCGTAGGTGCTGTTGCCCATCTCGGTGGTCGGGAACAGGCCGGCGTAGTAGTTCGGGAACATCTGCTGGTCGAACACGACGTAGAAGGTGTTGGTAAACAGCATGAAGACGACGAGGATCCACAGGGTCGGCATCTTGAGGACGCCGAGCATCTCCTTGAAGGACGGGTTGGTCGGGGCGGCGTTCGGATCGGCCTCCTTCTTGAGCTCCTCACGCTGCTCGGACGGGATCCAGAACGCGTAGATGAGCAGCATGCCGAGGCCGCAGGCGGAGCCGACCCAGAAGTTGATCAGCGGGTTGATGTTGAACAGGAAGCCGGCGCACAGGGCGACGATCGCGTAGCCGAAGGAGCCCCAGGCGCGGGACTGGCCGTACTCGAAGCCGAACTTGCGCGAGTATCGTTCGGTGACCGCCTCGAACAGGGAGCAGCCGGACATGAAGCCCGCGGACAGGACGATCGAGCCGATCAGAACGCCCAGGAAGCGCGTGGTGCCGCCGGCGGTGAGCATCGGCATGTAGATGAACTGGACGAACGGTCCGACGAGCGCGGCGATGATCGAGATGAAGACGACCAGCTTGCGCTTGATGCCGAGCTGGTCCTGGATCACGCCGTAGACGAACATGATGATCAGCGTGGCCAGCGAGTTGATCGAGTAGATCTGGCCCTGCTCGGCGGAGGTCATGCCGAGGCCGTGCGTCGGGTCGGTCAGCCACCTCGAGAAGAAGGACCACCAGATGCCCCAGGAGCAGAAGAACATGAAGATGCCGAAGGAGCTCTGCAGATAGGAAGGGTTCCTCCATGCGGACTTGGATGTGCTTGCCATGTGTATTCCCTTGTCTCTCCCATCCGCTGCCGTGCGGATGGACCTTTTGTATGGCGTTTGTCGTATCGGTGCCGGATGCCGGCTGGGGTTCCTCCCGCGGCTGCCACGCCGTGTGGGGAATCGTGTTGACGGTTATCAATATAACGCATCAAACGATTTACGTCAAACGTTCTATGTAAACCGGTTCGACAACAGACGAGTCAACGCGTCAAACGATTGATATAACGCCGTTTTTGTCGACCGTCCCAAAACGAGAGCCCGCAACACTCCGGCGTGTCGCGGGCTCGGAAGAACAAAGTCAGCCCCTTCTGACCGACTCCTTTTCGATCAGGGTGCAGTGGATCTTCGCCGGCGCGGGTGCGTCGAGCGGCGGGATCGGCGCGGTCGTCCTCGGCCACTCGCTCTCGTCGAGATCGCGTCCTTCGATCAGCGAGATCAGCTTCGCCGCGGCCCAGTATCCCATCTCGAAGTGCGGCAGCTCGATCGTCGTCAGCTGCGGGGAGAGGGTCTCGGCGAACACGCGGTGGTTGTCGACGCCCACGACGGATAGGTCGCGCCCCACCGTCATCCCGCGCCGCGCCGCGCACTCGTACACGTACCAGGCGCGTGCGTCGTTGAAGCAGAAGAAGCCGTCCGGCCGCTCCCAGTCGAACAGGTCGGATACGGCCGCGAGTGCCGGACCGTTGTTGAGCACGTTGACGACGAGCCGGTCGTCGGGCTTGTGGCCGACGTCCTCAAGCGCGGCGCGATAGCCGGCGAGACGCCCGTGCTGGGCGATCATGTCCTCGCTGCAGCCGACGTACGCGATGCGCTCGCATCCGGCGTCGATGAGCCGGCGGGTCGCGTCGTAGCCGATGCGGAACTCGTCCGGTTCGACGCTGGGGACCGGAGCTGAACCGGTGCCATCGGCGAGGCTGTCTCCATCGTTGCGATCGGTGGCGTCGACGAGCACGACTGGCAGGTCGGCGAGCGCCTGCGGCACGTCGGTGATGCGGTTCGACATCTTCGCGTAGAGGAACCCGTCGGCGCCGTAGCGTTTCAGGGCGGCGATCTCGTCGTCCTCGTCCATGCCGCCGTCGGTGCTGACGGTGATGAGCATGTAACCGTACTGGCTGGCGGCGGACTGCGCGCCGAGGATCATGCCGCCGGCGTATGGGGTGGTGGCGACCTCCTCGCTGATGAAGCCGAGGATGTGCGTGCGGTTCGTTCTCAGGTAGCTTGCCATCGGGTTGACCCTGTAGCCGAGGCGTTCGGCCACCGCGCGCACGTGCGAGGCGATCGCCGGCTTGACGCGCCCCTCGTCGCGGTGATTCATCACCAGCGACACCGTCGAAACCGAAACCCCCGTCTCCTGCGCGATCTGCTTCATCGTAACCATACGTCAAACGATACACCGTATGTCTGGCGTGCTCCCGAACTGACTCGCTATACGTACATTCGTACGCATCGGGATGGTGGCATTTCCGGCCGGTCCTGAGTGCGCTTTGCCGCCGATGGCTATTGGTAGTGGTCGCGCGCGGACAGGATGCAGAGCCTGTCGCCGCTGACCGTGTATATGATGCGATTCGCCGAATCGATGCGACGGGACCATGCGCCGGATAGCTCCCATTTGAGTGGCTCCGGCTTGCCGATGCCCTCGAACGGGGTGCGCATGGCATCCCGGATCAGGGTGTTGATGCGTTTCAGGGTTTTCCTGTCCTGCGACTGCCAGTACAGATAGTCGTTCCACGCGTCTTCGGTCCAGCACAGCAGCATGGTCACCGATCGTCCTCCGGGGCGGGGTCGATCAGATCGTGCTGTGCGACGTATCCATCGCGCACCTGCGCCAGACCGCGTGCGACCTTGTCGAGCAGATAGGGGTTGTGGTATACGCGCAACGTCTCCATCAGCGAATCGTAGTCGGCGGCGCTCATGACGACCACGTTGTCCTCCGGATTGGTGTTGGTGACCAGCAGCATGTCCGCGTCTTCGTTGACCTTGCGCATATAGGATTTGAGGTCGTTGCGGAAGGCGCTGTATGTGACGGCTTGTACCATGGCTCCTCCTTGGTTGTTGTACAAGATATTGTACAACAACCAAGGAGGAATCTTCTCGCGCATGGTCATCGCACGACGGGGCGGGTGATGGGTCTTGTGTAACAAGATGGCGTTCGGCCGCAGACCGCCAGTGGGACGCGGATAGCATGGGGCTATGAGACAGTTTCTGACGCAATGGCTGATACTGACCGTGGCCGCCGCCGTGATGGTGGTGCTGCTGCCCGGCATGACGACGGTGGGGGAGCCGCCGATCCTCGGCATCGCCGTGTTCTCCCTGTTCATGGCGCTGATCAATGCATCCGTCAAGCCGGTGATGCAGCTGGTCTCCCTGCCGATCACGATCCTCACGTTCGGCGTGTTCTATCTGGTGGTCAACTGGCTGTGCATGCGATTGGCGTCGTGGTTCGCGCTGAGCCTGTTCGGCGTCGGCGTCTACGTGCACGGCTTCCTGTGGGCGACGATCGGCTCGATCATCATGGCCATCGTCTCCGGCATCGTCGGCGCGATCATCGGCGACTGATATGAATTTCAGACATATGAAAAGCCCCGCGGCTTTGAACCGCGGGGCTTTTCGTCTATTCGTCAGCTGATGTCGCCAGCCGATCAGGCGAGGCCGGAAAGCTTGTTGATGAGTTCCGGATCACGAGTCGCACCCTTGTCGGCGGAACGAGCGAAGGCGGCGTAGGCCTTGAGGGCCTGCGAGACCTTGCGGTCGCGGTGCGCGACGTAGCCGTCTCCGGCCTCGAGCTCGCGGCGGCGCTCGGCGAGCTGCTCGTCGGTCAGCTCGACGTTGACGGAACGGGCCTCGATGTCGATGTCGATGATGTCGCCGTTCTTGATGAGCGCCACCGGGCCCTTGTTCGCGGCCTCCGGGGCCATGTGGCCGATCGCGAGGCCGGAGGAGCCGCCGGAGTAGCGGCCGTCGGTGAGCATGGCGACCTGCTTGCCGATGCCCTTGCCCTTGACGAAGGAGGTCGGGTAGAGCATCTCCTGCATGCCCGGGCCGCCCTTCGGGCCCTCGTAGCGGATCACGAGCGCCATGCCGGGCTTCAACGTGTCGTCGAGGATGACCTTGATGGCCTCCTCCTGGGATTCGACGACCAGAGCCGGTCCGCGGAACTTCCAGATCTCCTGCGGCACGCCGGCGGTCTTGACGACGCAGCCGTCGGGCGCGAGGTTGCCGCGCAGCACGGCGAGACCGCCCTCGTGGATCTCCGGGTGGTCGATGTCGTGGATCGCGCCGTTGACGCGGTCGGTGTCGAGGGAGTCGAACAGGGTCTCGTGCGTCCACGGCTCGGGGGAGATGATGTGGCCCGGCGCCGCGTGGTAGAGGGTCTTGGCCTCCTCGGTGCAGGTGTCGCGCATGATGTCCCAGTCGGCGAGCTTGTCCTCGAGCGTCGGGTAGTCGATCGAATGGACGTTCCTGTGCAGCTTGCCGGCGCGGTCAAGCTCGCCGAGGATGCCGCAGATGCCGCCCGCGCGGTGTACGTCGGAGATCTCCCACTTGCCGGACGGTGCGGCCTTGCAGATGCACGGCACGGTGTGGGAGATGCGCTCGATGTCGTCGAGCGTGAAGTCGACGTCCGCGGACTGCGCCATCGCGAGGATGTGCAGCACGGTGTTGGTGGAGCCGCCCATCGCGACGTCCATCGTCATCGCGTTCTCGAACGCCTCCTTGGTGGCGATGGAGCGCGGCAGCACGGAATCGTCGTCGTCCTTGTAGTACTGGTTGGCGATCTTGACGACCTGGCGCGCGGCCTTGCGGAACAGCTCCTTGCGGAAGCCGTGGGAGGCGAGGATCGTGCCGTTGCCGGGCAGGGCGAGACCGATGGCCTCGGTCAGGCAGTTCATCGAGTTGGCGGTGAACATGCCGGCGCAGGAGCCGCAGGTCGGGCAGACGGTCTTCTCGTAGTTGAGCAGGTCCTCCTCGGAGACGCTGTCGTCGGCGGAGGCGTACATCACGGAGATGAGGTCGGTGTTCTTCTTGACGGTGCCGTCGGCGAGGACGGTGGTGCCGGCCTCCATCGGGCCGCCGGAGACGAACACGGTCGGGATGTTGAGGCGAAGGGCCGCCATCAGCATGCCGGGGACGACCTTGTCGCAGTTCGGGATGCAGATCAGGGCGTCGGCGCAGTGCGCATTGCACTGGTATTCGACGGTGTCCGCGATGATGTCGCGGGAAGGCAGGGAGTACAGCATGCCGGTGTGGCCCATGGCGATGCCGTCGTCGACGGCCATGGTGTTGAACTCGCGCGGGATGCCGCCGGCCTCCTTGATGGCTTCGGAGACGATGCGGCCGACCTTGTTGAGGTGGACGTGGCCGGGGAGGAACTCGTCGAAGGAGTTGGCGATGGCGATGATGGGCTTCTTGCCCATGTCGTCGCCGCTGACGCCTGCGGCACGGTAGAGGGCTCGGGCACCTGCGAAGACGCGGCCCGACATGAGTTTGGCAGAACGCATTTCAGTCATGCTTCCATTCAAGTCCCTAATCGGGACACGCGTTTTGTCAAGAGTCAGAATATGGAATTCACGAGGATGTTACCAAACACTCGGCTCCCTCACGCCTCCCGCACGGCCTGCGTCTTGCGGATCGCCGGCACGAAGCGGAAGTGCCGGTTGAGCAGGTTGACGATCTGGCCGGTGATGACCGCAACCACGACGGTGCCGACGCCGAGGCCGTTGAGCCGGTGGAAGAAGACGAATGAGAGCACGCCGGCGATGATGATCAGCGAGACGTCGAAGTACACCTTGACCGTGCCGAAGCGGACCTTGGTCACCACGGAGAAGGCGTGCACGATGCCCTCGCCGGGCACCATGATGATCCCCGGTGCCACCTCCATGCAGATGCCGAGGGCGAGGACGAAGCAGCCGAGCAGCAGCCCCGCGCCCTGCATCCACCACGTATCCGGGTCGAACCAGCCGAGGATGGTCATGCTCACGTCCAGCACGGCGCTGAACCAGAAGGTGACGGCCAGCTGGAGGTACTGGAAGGCGTGGAAATCGCGTCGCAGCAGGATCACCTCGATGATCACGAAGATCACGTTCATCGCGAAGATGGTCACGCCGAAGCTGATCTGTGGGAATCGCAGGGCGACGACCCACGCGATGCTGGAGATCGGCGAGGTGCCGAGCGCGCTTTTCGTGATGAGTGCGATGCCGAAGGATTCGATGCTGATTCCGGCGATGAAGCAGAGGAAACGTTTGATGATGTACGGCATAGTTCAGCAAGCCCTTACAGTTTTTTCCGATTTTTTTTCCCAAACCCGGTCGACAGATGTCAGGGATCATTGTACACTTGTTTTCGGTAAGGGCTTACCGCAAAGCTGCGAAAGGAATATCACAATGACGCAAGGTCAAGAAGAGCTAAGTGTGAAGTATCAGCGCGGAACCGCCGAGAACACGGCGTTCCTTGACGAGGAGACCAACGATCTGCTCAATTTTGGAAAGCGTTTCCCGTACAAGGACGGCGGATCCACATGGCTGGATGAGAACGGCAACCCGGATCTCTCCCACGGCGTCGAGACCTGGATCACCTCCCGCATGGCGCACGTCTACTCGCTGGGCGTCCTCTACGGCCACCCGGGCTCCGAGGAACTCGTCGACGCCGCCCTCAAGGGCCTGACCGGCATCCTGCACGACGACGAGCACGGCGGCTGGTACCCGCAGGTCTTCACCGACGGCACCCACGCTCCGGGCAAGGTCTGCTACGCCCACGCCTTCGTGATTCTCGCCGCCACCTCCGCCGTCTACGTCGACCGCCCCGGCGCCAAGGAGCTGCTTGACCTCGCGCTCAGGACCTACGACGAGCACTTCTGGGACGACAAGCTCGGACTCGCCGTCGACACGTGGAACACCGAGTTCACCGAGCTCGACCCGTACCGCGGACTCAACGCCAACATGCATACCACCGAGGCGTTCCTCGCCGTCGCCGACGTGACTGGCGACAACTCCTACCGCGTGCGCGCCGGACGCATCATCGACCACGTGCTGGGCTGGGCCCGGAACAACGGCTGGCGCATCCCGGAGCACTTCAACTCCGGCTGGGAGCCGCAGCTCGAGTTTAACGCGGACAAGAAGGACGACCAGTTCAAGCCGTACGGCGCCACCTCGGGCCACGGCATCGAATGGGCGCGTCTGATCACCCAGTGGGCGCTGTCCACCTATCCGGACGACGAGACCGCCCGCAAGCCGTACGTCGAGGCCGCCGAACAGCTGTTCCGCCGCGCCGTCGCCGACGGCTGGGACGCCGACGGCCAGCCCGGCATCGTCTACACCACCGACTGGGAGGGCAGGCCCGTCGTCCACGACCGCATGCACTGGACCATCGCCGAGGCCGTCAACACCTCCGCCACGCTCGCCAAGGTGACCGGCGATCCGTTCTACGACGAGTACTACGCGCGGTTCTGCAAGTACATCGACGAGTGCGTCGTCGACCATGTCAAGGGCTCCTGGTTCCACCAGCTCGATCGCGACAACCACGTGATCGGCACCGTGTGGCCCGGCAAGTCCGACCTGTACCACGCCACCCAGTCCACGCTGATCCCGCGCCTTGACCCGGCTCTGTCCGTCGTGCCCGCCCTCGGCGAGGCCAAGAAGGCCGGTAAGGCGTTCTGAAATAGCGTCCGATAGACCTAGACTCACCAAATAGCAAGAATTACAGGCAATCAAAGGAAGTGCATACACCATGACCAAATCCAAGCCGAAAGTCGTCCTGACCATGCAGCCGCCGGAGCTGGTGGACAAGCTCATGAACGACACCCAGTGGGCTCGTCTCGACGCCGTCGCCGACGTCGACCGCGACGTCATCACCGATTTTCACGCCGAAGGCGTCGAAGACCAGATCAAGGACGCCGACTACATCTTCTCCGGATGGGGCCCGGACGCCCGCATCGACGTCGACACCCTCGACAGGATGCCCAAGCTCAAGGGCATCGCCGCGGCCGCCGGCAACGCGTGGCGTCTGCTCACCCCGGAGGCGCTCGAGGAGGTCGACAAGCGCGGCATCCTGCGCTCCAACTCCGGCTATGTCAACGGCATCCCGGTCGCCGAGTACTGCATGGCGATGATCCTCATGGCGAACAAGGACTTCTTCCGCGCCGAGCGCATCTACCGTGAGCGCCGCGAGTACATCAACCGCGAGGTCGAGTTCCCGACCGCCGGCAACTACCTGAAGACCGTGGGCCTGGTCACCGCCTCCGCCCGCATCGGCCGCCACCTGATGGGCCTGCTCAAGGGATGCCGCATGCGCGTGCTCGCCGAGTCCCGTTCGATGGACGCCGAGGAGACCGCCTCCTACGGTGCGGTCAAGGCCGACATGGAGACCGTGTTCCGCGAGTCCGACGTCATCTCCGTGCACACGCCGAGCCTGCCCGCCACCCGCGGCATGATCGGCGCCAAGTACTTCAAGATGATGAAGGACGGCGCCTGGTTCATCAACTCCGCCCGTGGCGCCGTCGTCGACGCCGACGCGATGATCGCCGAGCTCAGGACCGGCCGCATCAACGCGATCCTCGACGTCACCGATCCGGACGAGCCGCTGTCCGCCGACTCCCCGCTGTGGGACATGCCGAACGTGATCCTGACCCCGCACATCGCCGGCTCCGAAGGCACCGAGCTGCAGGGCATGGGCGAGAACGTCGTCAACGAGCTCACCCACATGATCAAGGGCGAGCCGCTGGAGTACGCGGAGTGATTGTCGGCCGGCTGGTCGGCCGGCAGTCGGCCGGCCGCCAGCCGCTTGCAGCGAATCGTTCTCAATAAGAAACGTGTGAGGCCTTTTCGGCCTCAATCGAACAGGGGATGCCCCGGAACGTTGGAATTCCGGGGCATCCCCTGTTGTGCGTTTGTGCGATGGTGTGCGATGGGCTCACACGTTTGCTATTGAGAACGATTCGCTGCAAGCGGCGTATTCCGGCACGCCGGAATACGGGACGCATCTCACCTTCTGGGCAGTGATCCGCGCAGGACGACGTCCGGGGCGCTCTGCACGTAGATCAGACGTCCCGCGTCGGCCGAACTCGAGCCGGTCTCGCCGGTCGTCTCCTGCGCGTCGCGCTTGGCGAGGACGCTGCCGACGGCGGCCTGCCCCATCTGCTCGAGCGGCAGGTGCACGGTGGTCAGCGGCGGGTAGACGTCCGCCGAGTAGGGGATGTCACCGAATCCGGTGACGCCCACGTCGACTCCGGGCTCGATGCCGTTGGCGCGCAGCGCGGTCATCGCGCCGATCGCCATCACGTCGTTCAGGGCGATGACCGAGTCGGCGCCCCTGCCCTCATACAGCGCGCCGTCGCCGGGCTTGAGGAGCCCCGCGCGCGCCATCTGCATGATCGCCGCATAGCCTTCGGTGCGGCTGAACCGGCCGTTGACCGTCGCACGCGGGTCGATGACGACGTCGGCGTCGGCGAACGCGGCGAGCACGCCGTCCAGTCGTTCCCTTGACGTGCGGTAGGTCTCGTCGCCCCTGAGGATCACGGGCCGGGTGTATCCGGAGTCGATGATGAGTCTGGCGATCGCGCGTGCGCCGACGTCGTTGGCGACGTCCACCGCCGGGAACGGCAGGTCGCGGTTGAGGATGAACACGGCGCGGCCACCGGTCGACTCGTACTGTCTGAGCTCGTTGGTCAGCGGCTCGCGTTCGGGCGCGTCGACGTATTCGCTTTCCGCGACGATGATGCCGCGCGGGCGGGTGGCCGTGGCCTTGCGCACCGCCTCGAGCTCCTCGCGCGGGGTGGGCGCCACGCTGATCGTGACCGTCAGGCCGTGTTCGGCCGCGGCTTTGACCACGCCCTGCGAGACGGCGGCGAAGTACGGGTCGGAGATGTCCGAGACGAGCAGGACGATGTTCGGCGCCGTGCCCTTGGCGACCGCCTGCGCGTAGGCGTTGGGGCGGTAGTTGAGTTTGGTGGCCGCCTCCATCACCTTCACGTATGATTGGTTGCGGACCCTGCGCGTGCTGCCGTTCAGCACACGTGACGCCGTGGCGATGGAGACGTTGGCCGCCTTTGCCACGTCCATCAGTGTCGCGGGCGATTGCGTTTTGTCGTTCTGAGCTGCCATGGTCCTCGCTGATCCTGTTCTTCCCGGAAACGGAAAATAATCTTCAAACGTTTACCGCAATCATAGCTGCATTGCGCACGAAATGCGAGCGATGACGCGCGATTGTGCAGTATTTTGCTCGAATGTATCCGCCTGCGCGCATCCCGATATTGCGGTAAGCGTTTTCCATTTCGGCGTGTCGTGAGGTATGCTGGGGTGCATGACGCGATATCTATGCGCCCCTGACTCCTTCAAGGAGAGCCTGACCGCCATGGAGGCGGCGCGGGCCATGGCCCAGGGGATCAAGAACGCGGACCCCGCAGCCGAGGTCCGCTGCCTGCCGATGGCCGACGGCGGCGAAGGCACCGCCCGTGCGCTCGTCGACGCAACGCACGGCGTGATGCTCGAGGCGACGGTCCACGACCCGCTCGGACGGTCCATCACCGGCCATTACGGCATGCTCGGCGACGGCGTGACGGCCGTGGTCGAAACCGCCGAAGCCAGCGGACTCGCCTTGCTCTCGTCCGACGAACGCAATCCGCTCATCGCCTCCTCGTACGGCACCGGCGAACTGATCCGCGCGGCCGCCCATGCGGGCGCCAGGCGCATCATCGTCGGCCTTGGAGGCTCGGCCACCAACGACGCCGGCGCGGGACTCCTTCAGGCGCTGGGCGTGCGTCTGCTCGACGAGCATGGCAGAGAACTCGCCCGCGGCGGCGCGGCGCTCGCCAGTCTCGAAAGAATCGACGTGAGCGGACTCGACGAGGCCGTGCGCTACGTGCACGTCATCGCCGCCTGCGACGTGACCAACCCGCTGACCGGCCACGACGGCGCCAGCGCCGTATTCGGGCCCCAGAAGGGCGCCACGCCGGCCGACGTCGAACGTCTCGACCAGGCGCTCACCCACTTCGCGCACGTCATCGCCGACCAGTTGCACGTCGAGGTCGCCGACGTGCCCGGAGCCGGTGCGGCAGGCGGCATCGGCGCGGCCTTGAAGGGCTTCCTCGACGCCGAATTCCGCCCCGGCATCGACATCGTCATCGAGACCTCCGGACTCGATGAGGCCGCGCAGTGGGCGGACGTCGTTTTCACCGGCGAGGGCTCGATCGACTTCCAGACCAAGTTCGGCAAGACGCCGGCCGGCGTCGCTAAGACCGCCAAAGCGCATCGCAAGCCGGTCATCGCCGTCGCCGGACACATCGGCAAAGGCATCGACGAGCTCCACGAGGTCGGCATCGATGCGGTCTTCGGCATCGCACCCGGCGCCGCAAGCCTCGACAGCCTCCTGAAGGACGCCGCGCGCAACGTCACGTTCACCACCGAGCAGATCGTACGCACGCTCAGACTCAGATGAGTTAGGGGTGCACACGATCAGGAAAGACCAATATGGGAACCGCGTTGAGAATCGTCACCGTCACCATCCGCATGAACAAGGGGGATGAATCATGACCGGTCACGCCGACGACTACCCCACACGCGAGCGGACCGTGGAACGCATCGTGCGCATCCGCACGGCCGAAGGCGACTACGTCGCGCTCGCGTCCGACGGCGGGCTCACGCTCGGCACGGCCGACGAGGCCGAACGCTTCGCGCTCTACGCCTCCCGGTACCCGCAGTATCTGCGCTCCGGTGGCATGTCCGGCGGCACGACGGACATCGTATTCGACGGCGCGCAGGACGTGACCTACGCCCTGAGAAGCCTGACGAACGGGTGCTACCTGACGATCCAGAACTACGCCGACACCGTCGACGCGGACGGCAGGCCCACGTACTACCGCAGGCGGGGACTCACGTACGTAGTCACCGCCACCGCGCCCGAGGCGTTCTGGAACGAGCGGTTCACGCTGACCGACCAGCCGGACGGCTCCACGCTGATCGCCAGCCACTGCGACGACCTGCGCGACGAGCCGAACTGCTCGGCGTTCCCGATGCGCGTCACCCTGTCCGGCGCGTACATCGACTACGGCAACGTAGCCGTGCAGCGACTGTTCGTCGAGGATGCGGGGGAGGTCGATTCCGCGGAATTCGCCGCGGACTCCGCGGGTGACGTTCCGGACTCCATCCCGCAGGTCTTCGTCCACCCCGGCGTGAACCTGTCGGCCGCGCAGCTGACGGCAATGCGCGATCACGTGCGCGCCCACGAGAACCCGTGGGTCGCCGATTATCACCGACTGACCGACACCGTGCCCAACGACATGTCCAACGAGCGGTACGTACCTACCTTCCGTGAGGGCGTCGGCCGTGGCAACCCGGAGGGATCCGGCCACATCGGCGACTGGGAGATGTCGTGCGCGGCCGCCTACTTCAACGCGCTGCGCTGGGTCGTCACCGGCGAGGACAAGTACGCCGCCAAGACCGTCGAGATCATCGACGGCTGGTCGAAGACCCTGCGGGTCATCGACGGACGCGACCGCATCCTCGGCGCCTCGCTCGCCACCATCAAGCTCATCAACGCCGCCGAGATCGTACGATACTTCGACGGCGGCTACACGGGATTCGACGATGAGGCCTTCGCCCGATTCCGCACCATGCTGCACAACGTCATCTACCCGGTCGTGCGTGACGGCGGCGCGCCGATGAATGCGAACGGCAACTGGGACGTCGCGCCGATGACCACGCTGCTGGCCATCGGCGTCGCCACCGACGACCGCCGGATCTTCGCCCGCGGCGTCGAGATGTACTTGAGCCGCTACTGCAACGGGTCGATCGAGAACTACCTGACCGACTGGGGCCAAAGCGTCGAGACCGCGCGCGATCAGGCGCACGGCCAGCTCGGCATCGGCGCGATGGGCGACACCTGCGCCATCGCCGAGCATCAGGGCGTCGACCTGTGGGATCTCAAGGACAACAGGCTCGCCAAGGCGTACGAATGGTGCGCATGCTACAACCTGTTCCACGGCGAGGGAGAACTCGTCGTGACGCCGCTGTCCGGCATCTTCGGCTACTTCGACGACATCTCCTACTGGGACCACATGGAGGAGCAGGGCGTCTACCGCGGGCAGCTGCGGCCGATCTACGAGACCGCTCTCGCCCACTACCGCCACGTGCCCGGCGTCGACATGACATGGACCGAGCGTGCGGCGCGTGCGATGCGTCCGGAGGGTCTCGTCCACTTCGACAACCTCAACTTCTCCACCCTGACGACCTACGACGGGCCTGCCGAGGAGACGACGGAACCGCTCATACGCCTGCGCACGATGCTCGAACCGTGGTACCAGCACTCCTGGTCCGCGATCCGCGCCGAAGGGGACGTCCCCTCCAACGCGCTGATCGACGGCGTGCTGCCTGAAGGGTACACGACCGAGACCATGCCCTCGTACTTCGCCGTCCAGTCGGACGGCACGCTCGCCGTGACGGCCATGCGCCGCGACGCCGCCCTGCTGCGGCTCGTTGCCCGCGACGACGGCACGTACTCGCTGGTCGACACGTCCGATGGACGCGTCCTGACGGTCGGTGACGGACTTGCGGACGGCGGATGCGAACTGCGCATGGCGTCGCAGCCCGATGCCGGTGCGAACGTCGACTGCTTCTCCCTACGCAACTGGGGTATCGGACGCAT
This sequence comes from Bifidobacterium callitrichos DSM 23973, assembly GCF_000741175.1. GTDB lineage: Bacteria > Actinomycetota > Actinomycetes > Actinomycetales > Bifidobacteriaceae > Bifidobacterium > Bifidobacterium callitrichos. The sequence goes on along the minus strand of NZ_JGYS01000022.1, from coordinate 174,083 downwards.
GTACCTCGTCCACGATGGACGGCTCGTCGAGACCGTGACGGACGGCGGCACGCCGACGCTGCGACTCGGCGTCCGTCCCGAAGGACGCAACACCGACACCAGGCCGGCGAACTGGCTGCTGTTCACCTACGACGATGCGGACGATGGAGCGGCGGGTTCGACGGCGGCATGACCGGTGGGCCTGGACGGCAAACGGCAAACACACAGCACAACGCGGATATATATCAAGCGGATATAAGGAGTCAGAAACAACAATGACCACGATGATCACCAACCCGATCCTTCCCGGATTCCATCCGGACTCGAGCGCCCTGCGCGTCGGCGACGACTACTACATCGCCACCTCCACCTTCGAATGGTGGCCGGGCATCGACATCTACCATTCCAAGGACCTCGTCAACTGGGAGTGGGTCGCCGCCCCCGTCAACCGCGAATCGCAGGTCGACCTTCGCGGCAACTACGATTCAGGCTCCCTGTGGGCGCCGCACCTGAGCTACGCCGACGGCAAGTTCTGGCTCGTCTACACGGACGTCAAAACCTACGCGCCGTTCAAGGACACCCTCAACTACGTGATCACCGCCCCGGACATCACCGGACCGTGGAGCGAACCGCATTTCCTGACCGCATCCGGCTTCGACCCGGCCATCTTCCACGACGACGACGGCCGTAAGTGGTTCCTCAACATGCTCTACGACTACCGTCCCGGCCGCCAGCGGTTCGCCGGCACGGTCATCCAGGAGTTCGATCCCGAATCGATGCAGCTGATCGGCGAGCGCAAGCACTTCTACAAGGGCACCAAGCTCGGCGTGTGCGAAGGCCCGCAGATCCTCAAGAGGAACGGCTGGTACTACCTGCTGTGCGCGGCAGGCGGCACCGGCTACATGCACGCCGCAACCGTGGCCCGCGCCCGTTCGCTCGAGGGACCGTTCGAGGATTCCCCGTACACGCCGCTGATGACCACGCGCGACGAGCCGAGTAATCCGCTGCAGAAGTCCGGCCACTGCTGCTTCCTCGAGATCGGCGACGAATGGTACGTCACGCAGATCTGCGGCAGGCCGCTGACCGAGCGCGGCAACTGCACGCTGGGCCGTGAGACCGGCATCCAGAAGATCTACTGGACTTCGGACGGCTGGCCGCGCCTGATCAACGACACGATCAGCCCGGACCTGAAGGTTCCGGCGCCGAGGATCGCGCAGGGCGTCGTGCAGGTCATGGACCATTCCGAACGCATCGAGTTCGAGGCGGATCGTGCCGCCGAGGCCAACGCGCCGCTCAATTCCGTGACCGATCCGGCCATCCCGCCGAGCCTCAAGACCCTGCGCACCGCGCTCGTGGCCGAACAGGACTATTCGCTCACCGAGCGTCCCGGCTGGCTGCGCATCCACGGTGCGCAGTCGCTGCGCTCGCAGCACAGGCAGACGCTGTTCGCCCGCCGTTGGGAGGCGTACGACTTCGACGCACAGACTGTGCTTGACTTCGATCCGACCAATTACCAGCAGATGGCCGGCCTGATCCTTTACTACGACACGCAGAACTGGATCTACGCGTACGTGAGCTTCGACTCGGAGGGCACCGACAGGCGCATCATCCAGGTGCTGCGCTGCGACCACGGCAAGCTCGACTACGGCTCCGATGCGATCGCGCTCGAGGAAGGCCCGGTGCGCATCAAGGTGGAGGTGCGCCGTGACAAGGCGAACTTCCACTTCGCGCAAGGCAAGGATATGTACGCCGACAACGCGCTGTGGAAGGCGATCGGCGGCGTGCAGCCGGCCGATCACATCAGCGACGACTACGTCGAGCGTACGATCCAGGGCTGCGCGTTCACCGGCGGCATGGTGGGCATCTGCTCGCAGGACATGGACGCCCACCGCTCGCACGCCGACTTCCAGTACTTCGACTATCAGGAAAGGAACAAGTAATCATGACATGGGAACTGGCCGCGTCCACTCTGGGCGCTCCGTACGACTCGATGGACGAGCTTGCCAGGACGTTCAACGCCACCGGCGTCAAGAGGATCGAGGTGGCCGTCGGCGACGAGATGAAGTTCACGATGACCTCCACCGACGACGAGCTCAAGGCGATGCGCGACGAGCTCGCCGAGAAGGCGAGCGTCACCATCTTCGCCGTCGACTCGCGCGTGCAGGTATGCAACACCGCCCGCGAGGAGGACGAGCTGGTCGAAAGCCTCGAACACTGCCTGCACATGGCCGACGTGCTGGGGGCCAAGTACGTGCGCGTCTTCCCGACCGCGCCGCTCGAGCCGAGCTGGGATCCGGACCGTCTGCCGGGCATGGTGCTTCCCCAAGGCATGAACCTGGCCGGTGTCTCCAAGCGCGGCGCCGAGATCATCGCCCGTGCGCTGCCGACCGCCGACAGGCTCGGCGTGCAGCCGCTCATCGAGACGCACGACAGCCACACCAACGGCGAGCGCAACGCGATCATCCACTACTACCTCGATAAGATCGCCCCGGACAACCAGGTCGGATCCATCTGGGATCTCGCGCACCCGTGGCGCGTCGGCGAGGCCCCGGCCAAGACCTTCGAGTACTTGAAGCCGTACCTCGTGGGCGGCCGCGGCGTCGTGCAGATCAAGGACTGCGCGTTCCCGGGCGACCAGACCCCGGTGTTGCAGGGCACCGGTCGCGTGCCGCTGGCCGAATGCTGCAGGCTCCTCAAGGACGGCGGCTACACCGGACCGCTCTCTCTGGAGTGGGAGCGCCGCTGGTACCCGCAGGTCGAGCCGCTCGAGGAGGCGCTTGTCGCCGCCCGCAAGGCGATCGAGGCCCTGCCGGCCGAATCCCAGCTGTGACGCAATGATCGGCGCGGCCGCACAGCCCGCCGACCTTGGTGACCCCGTGGCACGTGTGGCATGCACCTACTGAGTGTGCATGCCACACGTGCCACGGGGTCTTATTGTTGCTGCCGGCATGTCGGTGTCTGTGTTGGTGTGTGGTGGTGTCTTTCGGTCTGTGTTAGTGCCTGTCTGGCCTGTGTTAGTGCTGTTAGTGCCGTTTTGGCCTGTTGTTCCCTCCGCTGCCTCTTCCCATCGAGTGGTCTATGGTGCCATGGCGCGGTGAAATCCCCATCGAGCGGTGAGCTGTTTTCGGGAAATGGCGGAATTAGGCCATTTTGCGTCACCGCTCCATGGATGATTCACTACTTCATGGGCATATCACCGCGTCATGCGGTGCGATGCTGCGCCATGGTCATTGCGCGACGTCACGGACAGTGCGCTGGGGAACCGGGACTACAATCCGCGTCCGGGTCGTCTGATCGAGAACGTGCGCGTAGAGGACGTGGACGTGACCACGGGCGCGGTGACCGCCGGCGACGAGGAGCCCTCGCTGGTCGGCGGATACGACGCGGAGCATCCGGTGAGCGGCGTGCATGTGGTGAACATGCGCCGCGACGGCCGCGCCTGCCACACCCTCGAGGAGGCCAACATCCGCGTCCTGCCCAACGCCAGCGACATCACCATCGAATGATGGTAGGGACCGGCGGTGGCTGAATCATGCCGCCGGCCCCCCAGTCTCGTTCGGCGGTGGCAAGGCATGATCGAGTCGTTCATTCAGGATACGTTCTCTCGGCTCACTTCCGAGAGTGTGAGGCGTGCGGTCGTGTCGGACATCCATCGTGCGGATGTACGTGCGTTTGCCGAGTGTTATCGGTCTGAGTATTGGATCCGGGGTTCAGTTCGGTATGGCAGGGCCCTTTGCCTTCCCCATGCCGTTTGTGCATGCGCTACTCGGCGCGCTGTGAGAACGCTCATTCGGAGTGCGTCAGCCAGTCGAGCGCATTGACCACGTCGATGCCGTCGACGCTACCCAGTCCGAACGTGTCGAGCGTGAGGATCATACGGCGACCAGATGCGTTGTGCAGCCTGCGCAGCGGCTCGAATTCACGGTCGCGGGTCGAGGCGTCCATGATGGTCGCGCTCACCTGAATGAACAGCCGCTCATCGGTCATATCGGCCGATATCCGGTCGGCGACGAAATCGATCTCGAGATTGTCCATCCTGCCGACCTGCACGTCGTATCCCCGTGTCTTGAGCTCGTTGTGCACGATGAGCTCGAGCAGTGGCCCGATATCGCCCTGATGATAGCTGACCAGCGTGTTTCTGATGCCGGGATCCGCAGGATAGTACTTGCTCAATCCTTGGAGGTGGTCGCCATCTTTCACGTTGATGCGCCGGGCCTGATGGAAGAGGAACGCGTCAAGCAAACCGGAGATGTACCGTTCGATGGTGTCGTTGGTCGCCGAACGCCGTGCGCTTTTAAGTCTGTGCTCGATCCTGGAGATGGACACGGGGGAGCCGGCGGTGTCGGCAAGATATCGGGCGACGTCATTGAACACCATGGGATTGCGTATCTGCAGATACTGGGAGATGTCACGTACGAGCACCGTGTCGTAGATGCCGGAGAGCACGGTGTATGCCAGTTCCTGGTTGGTCCCCTGATCGACGACCGGCGGCAGGCCGCCGTATCGCATGTACCGTTCAAATGCGGTGTTACGGTCGAGTTCCCCGGTGTATCGAAGAAACTCCGCGAAGGACAGCGGGAACACCCTGATCTCGACATAGCGTCCGGACAGCAGCGTTCCCAGTTGCCTTGACGGCAGATGCGCGTTGGATCCGGTCAGGTAGATGTCGACGTTCGCATCCACCTGCAACGCGTTGACCACGCGTTCCCATCCGTCGATGAGCTGCACCTCGTCGAGCAGCAGGTAATACCGATCGTCATCTTGCATGAGCCCCGCGATGTGGTCATGCAGTTGCATCCGGTCGAACGAGGCGAATTCGAATGACTCAAGATTGATGGTGAGAATATGATCCGATGGAACGCCTGCCGAGACGAGCCTTTGCCCCAGCAGCTTCAGGAGTGATGACTTGCCGCATCGGCGCATGCCGGTGATGACCTTGATGAGTCCGTTGTCTTTGGCGGCAAGGAGCTTGTCCAGATACAGCGGTCGCGTCTTCAGTTTCATGATGTTCCGAATTTTTGCTGGTGTGCTAGTAAAAGTATAGGAGATGTGGGCTATTTTTACTACCATGCTAGTAAAAGTCGCAGATGTCTTGCGAGTTTTGCTGGTGTGCTAGTAAAAGTGGTGCTGGATGACGGTGCCATATGGGGCTAACTCGTCTATAAGACGTACTTTCGGCGTTCTGCGGACATCTATCTCGCTTATGAGGGGTGCATACCCCAGGTATTACATCCTCAAATCGGCTTGACCCCAACGCCATCAAGCCGTTTTCAGCCCTTCATACCTGTGGGAGGTACCCCTCGTAACGCGGATAGAGGTCCGCAAAACGGCAAAAGCACCCCTTGTAACGCAGATAGGCACGCAGATAGACACGGGCAGGTGCGGATGGCAGGCAAACAACGGCTCATCCATTACCGTGGTTGGGGGCGGGGCGCTGGTTCCGGCTATGACTTTTCTGGGCTCCATCTCATTCCCGCACGAACAGCGGGGACCGGTCCTGGAATGATCGTGGGTGGCCTTGTGGGTAAAGGCTATTTCGTTCACTGCCTTTACAATCGAGGAGGGCAAGGATAGGGCCGGCACCCGGTCGGGCTCGGAACCGGTCCGAACTTCGGCGGCGTGCCGAAGGCGTCGTCGGGATGCCGGCATGGCTTCGGGCGGAGAGCAGTATGAGAAGGAACGAGGGGAGGGCCGCAGTGCCGCGAGTCAGGAGCATCAACCAGGACGATCTACGCAACCACAACCTGTCGGTGGTGCTCTCCACGCTCGCCCGCTCGCGCACTCCGCTGAGTCGCGCCGAACTGGCCAAGGAGACGGGGCTCACCAAGGCCACGCTCTCGCTGCTTGGCGACCTGCTGCTGAAGAACCATGTGATCCGCCAGCTTGATCCCACAGTCGGCGCGGCCTACGGCAGGCCGAGCACCCCTCTCGCCTTCGCCCCCGGACACTGGGCCGGCGTCGGCATGCAGGTCAACACCGACGGCTTCGGCTATCTCGTGCTCGACATCAACGGCGACGTCGTCGAATCGAACTGGTGCGAACGCACGATGGATGATGTGCGCCCCGACGACATCCTCGGCGAACTCGACGCGATGATGGCCCCCGTCGAAACCCGCCTCACCCGACGCGGCTACACGATCGCCGGCGCCGAGCTCGCCCTGCCCGGCCTTGTCACCAGCGGCAACGAACTGCTCGTCGCGCGCAACCTCGGTTGGCGCGACCTCGATCTGAACCGCTATCCGGTGATCGAACGGCTCAGTGCGAACGCCGAGAACGAGGCGACGCTCGCCGCCCTCGCGCAGATTCCCGGCTACGCCTCGCAGCGCACCGACGGCGACTGGCCGCTGAAGACCTTCGACTCCTTCATCTACGTGTCCACCGACATCGGCATCGGCGGCGCCTACGTGCGCGAAGGCCAGATCGTGCGCGGCGACCACGGGTTCGCCGGCGAGATCGGCCACGTGTGCGTCGACATGCACGGGGGGCTGTGCCGTTGCGGTCGCCACGGCTGCCTTGAGACGATCGCCGGTCGTCGCGCGCTCATGGTCGCGTCCGGACTCGCCGACGAGGCGCACGCCGCCGACACGACGCTTACGCCGAAACTGCTTGAGGCGTGGCGTCACGGTGACGCACGGGCCGTGCTCGCCGTCGACCATGCGATGACCGCGCTCGCCGTCGCGCTCGCCAGCGTCGTCAACATCGTCGACATCGAGAACATCGTGATCGGCGGCCTTCTGGGTGAGTTCGGAGACGAGATGGCGGACGTCCTGCACGCCCGGGTCGCCTCGCGAATCCTCGCGCGCGACGGCGTGGACATGCGTGTGATGGTCTCTCCCGTCACCGACCATCCCGCGTTGCACGGCGCCGCCGTGATGGGCCTGCGCCGACTGTTCGACTCGCCCCTCAAATACATGACGACGGTCTAGCCCGTCGGGCGATCGCGGCGGCTTGAACTGGTTGGTCGGCAATGATATGAGTCGAAGCCGCTTATGAAACCCAAACCCCTGAAACACGCCTTATCCGGCAGATAAGTTCATTCATTTGACAAATATAGTTCAGTCATTTAACATAAGAGTCGTCAGCTGGTTCGCTCCGGGATCATGGCGGATGAAACGCCATGCGGAGGCCGAACGGCGCAACGGACAATAACACGCACATCCCGAGTCTAAGGAGACAGCAATGGGTCTGTGGGACATCGACAAGATCGAATACGTCGGCCGCAAGGGCGGCGCCAAGGAAGGCCTCGGCTTCCGCTACTACGACGCCGACAAGGTCGTCGCCGGCAAGAGGATGAAGGACTGGCTGCGCTTCGCCGTGGCCTACTGGCACACCTTCGACCAGCGTCTCGTCGACCCGTTCGGCGACGGCACCGCCGAGCGTCCGTACGACAAGTACACCAAGCCGATGGATCTGGCCCTCGCCAAGGTCGACTACGCCTTCGAGTTCTACACCAAGCTCGGCGTCGAGTACTTCTGCTTCCACGACCGCGACATCGCACCCGAAGGCGACACCCTGCGCGAGACCAACGCCAACCTCGACAAGGTCGTCGACAAGATCGAGGAGAACATGAAGTCCACCGGCGTCAAGCTGCTGTGGAACACCCAGAACCTGTTCACCAACCCGCGCTTCGTCGCCGGCGCCGCCACCTCGCCGTTCGCCGACATCTTCGCCTACTCGGGCGCCCAGGTCAAGAAAAGCCTCGAGATCGCCAAGCGCCTCGGCGCCGAGAACTACGTGTTCTGGGGCGGCCGCGAAGGCTACGAGAACCTGTGGAACACCCAGATGCACCGCGAGCAGGCCCACATGGCCAAGCTCTTCCACCTCGCCGCCGACTACGCCAAGGAGATCGGCTTCACCGGCCAGTTCCTCATCGAGCCCAAGCCGAAGGAGCCGACCAGCCACCAGTACGACTTCGACGCGGCCGCCGCGCTCGCCTTCCTCAAGACCTTCGACCTCGAGGACGTCTTCAAGTTGAACCTCGAAGGCAACCACGCCAACCTGGCCGGCCACACCTACCAGCACGAGGTGCGCTTCGCCCGCGAGAACGGCGTGCTCGGCTCCCTCGACGCCAACCAGGGCGACAAGCTCATCGGCTGGGACATGGACGAGTTCCCGTCCGACCTGTACGACTGCGTCGCCGTGATGTGGGAGGTCCTCGCCAACGGTTCGATCGGCCCCCACGGCGGTCTGAACTTCGACGCCAAGCCGCGCCGCACCTCCTTCGAGGCCGACGACCTGTTCCGCGCGCACATCGTGGGCATGGACTCCTACGCCGCAGGTCTGCTCGTCGCCGCCAAGATGCACGAGGACCACTACATTGAGGATCTGCAGGCCGATCGCTACAGCTCCTACGAGTCCGGTATCGGCGCCGCCATCGAATCCGGCGAGGCCACCCTCGCCTCCCTCGAGGAGTACAGCCTCGACAAGACCCAGGCCGAGCTGCGCGCCGCCACCAAGTCCGATCACCTCGAGTCTGTCAAGGCCACGATCAACAACTACATCGTGGACGCGCTCGCCGAGGCGTGATCGTCCAGGCGTGATCAGCTAGGCGTGATCGTCTAGGCGTGATCGACCGTGAGACCCGACGAGACCGGGCCTCACGCTTCTCTCTCTTCTTCTCCTGTTTTCCTTCCATCAACGCATGATCCGCCTGCGGTACTCGTCATCCGCAGGCGGATCATGCGTATTTTTGCGTGTATATCGTGTATGGCACGAGATGATGATTGCCGCGACTGCACATAAGTCGCTCGGTTGCTGAGGTGTGCGCTTTGACGGGCTGCGACTCGGTGTGGTGTATGCCGGCGTGACGTGACGTGCCGGCGTGTGCTGGGACGCGGTGTGCCCTGATGTGGCGTTGCTATGCCTGTATGTGCCGTTCAACGTAAGTCAATCGTTTTACATTCGTTGAGTGGCAGAATATGCTGCCACTCAACGGGGATTTCGCAATTATTTGCGTTGAGTGGCAGAACTCGACTGTGAAGTCCCGTATCGAATAAGAGATCCGATTATTGACGTATCGTCAAAACGGCTATTTCCCAAGGGTTTTTGAATCCGTCATCCGCAGTTGAGCTGGATCGCGCCATACGGATGCCATCCGTTGCTGCCACTCAACGCGAAAAACAGTCAAATCGTCGTTGAGTGGCAGAAAAATACTGCCACTCAACGCAATTGCCGCCGTTTTTGTCGTTGAGTGGCAGTGTGATGTCTCGGGGCATGGTTGACTTGTCAGCCAACTGTCAGCCGCGATACCTCGCGTACTGCGCATACACCTCGGGCGTCGGCTCGCCGGTCAGGGTCTCCTCGATGGTCAGCGGCCACGCCGGCGGCTCGGGCTCGCCCGAAAGCACCCATGCGGCCTGACGTGCGGCGCCGATCGCCACATACTCGTCGGTCGCCGGCAGCTCGACGTCCATGCCGAGGATGCCCGGCGCGTAGGCGCGCACCGCGGCGGAACGCGCGCCGCCGCCGATCAAGAGGATGCGCGTGATGTCCGCGCCGAGCGAACGGATCAGCTCAAGGCAGTCGCGCTGCGAGCACAGGAGTCCCTCGACGAACGCGCGCGCGAGGTTCGCCTTCGTCGTGTTGGCAAGCGTCATGCCGTGCAGCGTGGCCGTCGCGTCCGGACGATTCGGCGTGCGCTCGCCGTCGAAGTACGGGATCAGGGTCACGCCTTCGGCGCCCGGCGCCGACTGCGCGGCCAGTGCGGCAAGCTCGTCGTAGTCGACGCCAAGTGCGGCTCGACAGGCGTCGGCGATGCGCGATCCGTTGATCGTGCAGGCGAGCGGCAGGTAGTGTCCGGTGCAATCGGCGAATCCGGAGACCGCTCCGGTCAGGTCGTACACCGGGTTCTTGGCGATGGCCGCGGCCACGCCGGAGGTGCCTAGCGAGATGGACACATCGCCGACGGCCATGCCGAGGCCGAGCGCGGCCATCGCGTTGTCGCCGCCGCCGGGTCCGAGGATGCATCCGCCTTCGATCTCCTTGCCGGCGAAAACGGGGGAGGCCTTCACCGCCGCGGTTTCACGGGGGCCGAGCACCGTGGGCAGCGTGATCGCGTCGGTGTGGGCCTTGGCGGCATCCTCGCCCTCGGCCGCGGCCAGCACCGTGGCCAGCAGATCGCGACGATACTGGCCGCGCGCGGCATCGTAGTAGATGGTGCCGGAGGCGTCGGAGCGATCGGTGAACAGCGCGTCGAGATGCGCGTCCTCGCCGGGGGCGACCGGGCCGTAGCCGGCGATGCGCCAGCTCAGCCAGTCGTGCGGCAGGCAGATCGCGGCGATCCTCTTCGCGTTCTCCGGTTCGTTCTCGGCCACCCATGCGACCTTGGTGAGCGTGTACGAGGCGACCGGCGAGGAGCCGGTGGCCTTGACCCAGCGCTGCTTGCCGCGTGCGATGGCATCCTCCGGCTCGCCGTCCTCGGCGGGAGCGGCGGGGGAGGTGCCGAGGCGTTCGATCAGGGCGGCCGCCTGCGGGGCGGAGCTCACGTCGTTCCACAGCATCGCGTCGCGGATCACGTTGCCCTGTTCGTCGAGGATGACCATGCCGTGCTGCTGGCCGCCGACCGAGAGTGCGGACACGTCGTCGAGTCCGCCGGCCTGCGCGCTCGCCTCGAGGAACGCGTTCCACCATGCGTTCGGGTCGACGCTCGTGCCCCCGGGGTGCTTCGCCTGTCCGAAGCGGACGAGCATGCCGGTCGCGGCGTCGGTGACGCGGACCTTCGTCGACTGCGTCGAAGTGTCGACTCCGGCGACCAGAACCTGTGCCATGGGTGTTCCTTTCGTTGGTGATGCCTGATGATCCCTATGGGCGGTGGTCAGTGCAGCTCAGGCAACTCCACTACCGCCCATATAGTTAGATGATTTAATTTAATTGTACGTGCATACGAGGCCGATGTCCAGCTGAAAGGCTCGCAGTCGCGGACGCGCATGGGCTGTTGACATATGAAAAACGGGATCCCGCGATTATTCGCGGAATCCCGTTTCCTTGTGCGGCTGAAGCCGTGACGACCGGAACGAGCCGGTCAGTCATCGGATCATTCAGCGGTTGGTCTCCTTAACGTCGTTGATGATGTCGGACATCACCTTGTAGTTGGCGTAACCGTTCTGGGCCATCGAGTTGACACCGTACATGGCCAGACCGCGCATCATGGAATCCTTGAACGACATAATAAACTTCCTTTCGGTTTGGAGCGTGTCCCCGTTGGGCTCATGCTCCGTGATGATGTATACGTTTGTTGTTGTGTGTGCTGCAATCGCCGGAATCCGTTCGGCATCGGCGGTTGCGGGGGAGTGCGCGCGGCTCTGCTGCTCTGTTTTCAGAGGCGGCCGTCAGGCGCGCTCCTCAAGAGCTAAAGTCAGCGGCCGATCTTGTTGTCGTTGATGATGTCGGCGAGAACCTTGGTGTTGCCCATCGTGTACTGGGCCATCGTGCTTGCACCGTAGAGAGCGAGACCGCGGACCATGGAATCCTTGAACGACATAATGTCTTTCCTTTCATCAGGTCAAAGCCTTGCGGCTTCGATATCTTCGTTTTCTTGGCTTCTTTCTGAAACCGGTTTCAGAATAACGCATCATGATGACGAATGCAAGCGAAATTCGGGTTTTCGGCGTTTCTTCACAATTCTGAAACCGATTTCGTGGGTTATCCATCGAACCGGTTCGATGCGGATGGTGCGGCAATCCCTACTCCAAGGCCGATTCCCGGGGTGCTGCAGGCCGAGCCGGTCGGCCGCCGTCGCCATCCGAGCCGATTTGGTCGCCGCGATGCATATCCGCACCTCTTTTGGTGGTCTGCCGCCGCTGGATGTATGCCGAGATGACGCCAGCCGTCCGTTTCCCTTCAGGATTCGGCTTGTGCTGGCAGAAAACGGACTCCTCAAGTCGGATTGGCGTCCGGTTGCGGCTAGTGAAAGAGCGACGCTGGTTTGTAACGGACTCCTCGAGCCGACTTCGCGTCCGTTTCCGCCTGACAGTCGGAGGACGCCGACGCCTAACGGACGCTATGGACGCGATCGGCGTCCATTACGTGCTGCGAACCGAGATGCTAATGGGAAACGGGCGGATGCGGGTTGATGCGGGGCCGCATATCATCCTCGGTCCAGTTCCGCTTCACGAACGGGTTGGAGATTCGCCGTCCGCCGCGTCGTTCCGCCACGGCGTCCGGATCCCACTCGGACACATACGAATAACGGATGCGATCCGGTGCCAGGCGTTCGATGAGTCCCTCGTAGTAGTCACGTTCGGTCAGCAGGGTGTCGACGAGGTAACCGGGCTCCTCGCCGAATCGGCTCAGGCCCCGTACGTACAGGTTTTTGTCGGAGTCGCGCACGATCAAGGGGACTGTGTTCAGACGCAGCAGCTCCTTGAACATGATCAGCCGGCCGATCCTGCCGTTGCCGTCGGAGAACGGGTGCGTGGTCTCGAACATCCAATGCGCATGCGCGATCTCATACGGATCGTCACGCAGATTCCGATACAACGTGAACACCTGTTCCATGGCCTGCGGGACATCGGCCGGCAGGGCGGTATGCACACCGAGGATCTCGCTGATCACGTTCGGCACGACCTTGTATCCGCCCACATTGCGGTCGGGGTCGAGCTCCTGACTCGTACCACGCTTGAGTATCGCATGCAACGTGCACACCATGGTCCTGTTGACCGGGTCGTCGACATGATCGAGAATCCAATTGAACGCATGAAAATGGTTGCGCGTCTCCACCACGTCGTCGGCGCGGATCTGATCGTCGGAACCGTCCGGTAGCAAGGCGCCGGTGCTGTAGAGCTGGGCGGTCTGTTCGGGGGAGAGCGTCGAACCCTCCATATGATTCGAGTTATAGGCGAACAGGATCTGCGTGTTGTAATACAGTCCGCCGTCGACCCGCTGATCGCGCTCTCGCCTGAGCCATTCGACAAGTCGTATGCGTTTCATGCCTCTCCGATTCGCCGTTTCCGATGTTGCATAACTCTGTGTCCTGATTCCGAGCGTACCGCATTTCCGGTCGTGTTCCTGTGTACTGGTCGGGCTGGGGCGTGGAACGATGGGTGTAGGGAACTCTCGTCTCTCCGGTAGTGAGTCTGTGATGCCTGTGACTCACCAGTGGATGACTGGCCTGTGTGGAAGGCGGTCGGCACGATTGCGCTGTGTAGTGCGATGCGCAGGCGCGATGGGCGGGGGCTGTCCGCGGGCGGGTGCTGTCCGCCGGCGCGTCGAACGAAAATCGCAACGTAACGATGGTATCGTTGCCATAGATTGCGGGTGATCTCCGCGATGGATTTCGGCAATCATGGATTGGCGGACGGGCCGTGGAGATGGTCACGGATTCCGGGCCGATCAAGGGTCGATCAAGGATCGGTAAACCGGTGAAGGACCGATCAACCGGTGAAGGACCGGCCGGAAAGCGGCCGGAGGCGAAGGAGCGTTCATGCGACGGATCGCGGTTGGTTATGAATTCATATGCCGCATCATCATGATGCTGATGGTGTGCCAGGTGGCGTTCATCGTGCACACGCTGATGGGCCTTGTGGTCGCGGGGTTCTTCCCCTCGGTCGCCGCCCTGTACTCCACGTTCCGCACGTGGCTGCTCGACGTCGACGATCGGTCCTGGACCATCAAGCAGAGCTGGGTCACGTTCCACCACGCATGGCGGAAGGAACTGAAGTCCGCGAACCTGTTCGGCTGGCCGCAGCTCGTCGTCTGGGCGCTGCTCGTCTGGGACTACTTCCTCGCCAACTGGAACGACATGGGCGTGGTCGGCTATGCGGTCTCCGGCATCCTGCTCATGGTCAACGTGGTGTACGGCCTGTTCGTGCTCATCTCCTGGGCCATCCGTGCGAACTTCGATGAGAAGCCGTGGTGGGTGGTGCGCACGTCCGTCTCGATGGTGATCGCCCGTCCGTGGTGCTCGCTGATGGTGACGACGCTGTTCGTCGCGAGCGTGTGGTCGTACTACACGTGGCCGGGACTGGGCGCCGCGCTCGGCATCACCGTGCCCGTGTTCCTCACCATGGTGGCGATCTACGCGTACGGCCGTCTGCCCGGCATGGACATCCACGTCCTGGCGCCGCCGAAGACCGCCGGTACCGCCCCTACGCCGATTCCCCGATGATCAGCCGGCAGCGTCCTTGATCCACCCGCGGTTCGCGCTGCACATCCGGGTGCTCGATCTGGTCAACCAGCAGGTCCAAGGCCTTTTCGGCCGTGTCGTCATAGTCCAGCGCCAAGGTCGACAGGGCGGGGACGGTGAACTGCTCGCCGTAAGCGTAGATGCCGTCGTTGCCGAACACCGCCTTGTCCTGCGGCACGCGCACGCCCTCGTCATGGAATCCGCGGATCAGTCCGTAGGCGATCAGATCGTTCATGCAATAGAACACGTCATACCGGTCGACCATGCGGGTGCCGTCCGCATCCGTCTCGCACAGTCTGTGAGCCGTGGCGATGGCCGAGGTCGTCTCCCAGTTGCATTCCACGAAGTCGTGCACGTCGCCCAGCCCGCTGTCCTTCATCGCCGCGACGGTGTATCGGATGGCCGGAGAACGGCCGCCGAGATCGTCGGTGAGTTTGTCGAGCGGATGCCCGCCGACGATGCACGCATGCCGGTAGCCGCGACCGGCAAGATATCCGAACGACACGGATGCGCCGCGGGACAATGGCGGCAGCACGTTGTCGAACAGCGGATCGTCGACCTGATAGTTGAGCAGGACGGTCGGATGATTGCCGAGCATCGCCTTGAGGTGTCTGTCGTCGACGTTGCTGGCATTGAGGATCAGTCCGTCGCATACGGCCGAGTTGATCTGGCTGACGATGTCGGTTTCGGTGTCCGCGTCGTATCCGGTCTGCATGATGAGCGTGCGCAGGTGGCGCTTGTCGGCCGCCTTGGAAATGGCTGCCACCAGATTCGCGTAGTAGGGGTGCGTGATGCTGGGGATCAGGGCCGCGATCGATCCGGTGCGGCCCTTCTTGAGGAATCGCGCCGACAGGTTGGGGGAGTAGCCGAGCTGCTTGGCCGCGGCGAGCACTTTGTCGCGCGTGGCGGGTTTAACGATATCCTCCCCACGTATCGCCGCTCCGGCGGTGCTCATCGACACGCCCGCCAGGGCCGCCACATCCTTCAAAGTCGCCATAGGCGCCACGCCATCCATTTCCGTTTTCGCCGTTATTTGCGGACTCCAGCCTAGCGCATGGGTGGAAGATCGCACGGTTCGGATAGAATCATATCGTTGCGATTCGATGCCGCGTCGCCGATGGCGTCGTGTGCTTCGGGTTGTGGCCTATCATGGAGGGTGATGGGAGAGGTTAACGTTAACCGAAGCGAGGAAGTATGCGGTTACCCTGCGTTCCCGGCCAAAGCGGGCCGATCGATCTTGACTATTCCACCGACGGCGTCGATCTGACGGTGTTCGAGCGTGACACGATGCCCGAAGCGGCCGTCGCGCTCGAATCCGCCGCGGCGCTTCTCGTGCGCGCGCAGAGCCTCGACAGCTATTCCGTCTGTCTGCAGCTCGCGTTCTACGAGGCCGGACAGCGCGAGCGCGGCGAGGATCCGACCCTGCGCGCGGTCTTCGGCATCCTGCCCGGAGTCGAGGTGCCCGTTCCTTTCGATTTCACTTGGCTGGACGGCCAGACCCTGTTCGCTCCTCGCACATTGGGCCGGCTCAAGATGACGCTGTTCGGCAAGCGGATCCGCCGCGCCGACATCGCGTCCATCGTGCTGTCGGCTACCCCCGGATTCCCGGGGCGCAGGCTCCGCCTGTGGCCGTGCGAGCTCCTGGACGACATGCCGCAGATCGACATTCCTGCAAAACCGCTGATCGACGAACTCGGCCAGTGGCTGCCCGGCGAATGGCCCGGCAAGGTTCCCGGGCGAGCGGCCTGCACTGCGCGGCTAAACACCATGGCGGATTCCGCCGATCCCGATGAAAAGCGCGGCGAGATCGCAAACGGGCCCGACCTGCACGAATCCACGCATGAGATCAACGATGACGTCGTCCGGCATGCCGTCGATCACCCGTACGCCGCATTCCCCGTATGGGACCGCTTCGGCGGCTGGACCGGCAGACGATTCGAGGCGACCGGCTGGTTCCGCGTCGAACGGGAGACGAACCCCGACGGCGCGCCGGGGCGATTCTGGCTTGTGGACCCGGAAGGCGGTGCATTCCTCTCGACCGGCGTCGACTGCGTCGGCGCGGGCATCCAGACCCGACTCGACCCGATGCGCCCCTGGCTGGACGCTCACGCGGCCGGACTGCTGGATCGGACCATCGCGAAGTCCGAATCCGGCGACGGCGGTAACACTGACGCCATTGACGGCACCGACGACATCGCCACCGATTTCGGCGACCCGTCGTTCTCGTGGCGACACGATCCTGCGGGCTGCAACGGCGTCAACGCCTCGTACGACTACGGGCAGGCCAATCTGCGTGCCGCGTTCGGCGACGACTGGTATGAGGCGTGGACGCGCATCACCCGCAATCACCTGACCGACTGGGGTGTCAACACGATCGGCAACTGGTCCGATCGCAGGTTCATTCGCAGGGCCGGCATCCCGTACGTCCTTCCCGCCGACGAGCTCAACGGGGGATTTCCGAAGACCGAACTCATGCTGTTTCGCGACTTCCCGGATGTGTTCTCGCCCGAATACGCGCGCGACGCCGAACGATACGCGCAAGGTCTGCTCCCGTGGAAGGACGAAACGAACCTGATCGGCTACTTCATGCGCAACGAGCCGAACTGGGCGTTCGTCTACGACCTCAACATCGCCGAGGAGATGCTCGCCAACCCCGCCGACCTCGTCTCGAAGCGGCGGTTCGTCGAATGGCTGAAGGCGCGCTACAACGGCGAAGTCGACGCGCTCAACGCGGCATGGGCGGCGTCGTTCGCCTCGTTCGACGCGATCATCGCCGAACCGCGCTTCCGTCTGGCCACAGCGTTGCCGGGCAGTCTTGACGATCTGCGTGCGTTCTCGACGCTGCTTATCGACCGCTACGTGCGCGTGCCCGCCGAGGCGCTGCGCCGTGTCGACCCACATCACCTGAACCTCGGCATGCGCTACGCGTACATCACCGATCGAAGCCTGCTCGCCGGAGCCGACTGCTACGACGTGTTCTCGATCAACAGCTATCAGCGCACCGCCTATGACCAGGTCGAGCAGGTCGGGCGCATGCTCGATATGCCGGTCATGGTCGGCGAGTTCCACCACGGAGCGCTCGACCGCGGCCTGACCGCCCACGGCATCCGCGGCGTCACCACGCAGACCGAACGCGGCGTGGCCTACCGGTATTACGTCGAACAGGCCGCGCGCAGCCCGTACTTCGTCGGCGCGCACTACTTCCAGTACAACGATCAGAGTCCGCTTGGCCGCTTCGACGGCGAGAACTACCAGATCGGCTTGGTGGACGTGTGCATGCAGAAGTATCCGGAGATGGCCGAGGCGATGCGCGCCTGCCATCGGTCGCTATACGAGGTCGCGGCGGGGGAGCGCGGGGCGTTCGACCGCATCCCCGAGGAGATCAACCCGATCCACTACTGAGATACGGCCGTCGAACCGCGTTCGATGAGGCGGAATCCGGCGATGACCCGTTGGGGCATCGAGACCGGGTTGTCGCCGAATTTGCGCAGCATCATGGCCACGGCCGTCTCGGCCATGCCCTCGTAGTCGAGCGCGATGGTCGTCAGGCTTGGCACGCTCCATTCGCCCTGCGGAATGCCATCGAATCCGGTCACCGCCACGTCCTCGGGTACGCGCACGCCGCGATCGGCAAGACCGCGGAGCACACCGAGCGCGATGTCGTCGTTCATGCAGCATACCGCGTCGTATCGCAGTCCCTTCGGTCTGCCGTCGTTGCTCCGACCGGTCGCGGTGTCGGCGATGCGGTGGCCGACGTCGGTGCCGCCGTTCGCGCCCCAGTCGCAGTCGATGGCGCCGCAATCGCCGGAGATTCCCAACTCATCGAAGGCGTTGACCGCCGAGCGCGCCCGTTCGTAGCGCGCGCGGCTGCTGGATACGTCGGCCATGGCATGCAACGGTATGGTGGCGCCTGCCACGCAGATCCGTGTGCGGCCCCGTCCGACAAGATGGCGGATGGCCCGGTCGATGCCGCCGGTGCTGGGAGCGTTGACCGAATCGATGACGATGTCGGTGCTGTAGTCCTCGAACATCACGGTCGGATGGTCGCCCGCGAGACGCGCCACTTCCCGGCTGTCGGTTTTGGCGGCCAGCAGGAACATGCCCTCCGAAAGCGTGTCGTCCGATTGCGCGATCAGCTGCCGTTCGCGATCCGCCTCGAATCTGGTCTGCTGGATGATGAGCTGATATCCGTGCCGTTCGATGCTTGCCTCCATCGCGGTGACGAGGCGTCCGTAGAACGGGATGTCCACGGTGGGGATGACCAGCGAGAGGATGCCGGTACGGCCCGAGCGCAGCGCCCGAGCCGAGACGTTGGTGCTGTAGTTCAGGTCCTGGGCGGCCTTGAGCACTCGTTCGGCGGTTTCCGGGCGCACGTACGAGAGTCTCCGCAGCGCGCCCGATGCGGTTGATGGTGACACGCCGGCCTTGGCTGCCACGTCCTTGAGGGTGACCATCTTCGTCGTCCTTCGTCCTGTCTCTTGTGGTCTGTGCGGCCTCCTCATCGGCCGGATCTTAGACGGCCTCCTGTGTGGAAGGGCACGAGCGTGTTCGTACGTCTGCATCGAAATGATTCGATGGTTCATACGATCTGACTGTGATGGTACTCGCAAAATCGCATCGCTTTGAATTGCGCGTGTCGCGCGTTCGATAGGTGATATTCGTTGGAATTGAAGGGATTCTAGGAAAAACAAAGCGTGTCGCAAGAATTTGACTTCGCTGTTGAATCGATATAGAATCGCAGCGTTGCGAAAACAAAGCGAACCTCCGGAGGGTACTGTAGCCCACCGAATCGTTTCGTAACGCAGACAACACAGTCAGCCTTTCACGTGGAAACCGGCCCGTACGGCGGCATGGGGAAGGGGAGGCACTCCCGGACACAACGAGGTCGGGGGGCGAGGAAAGGAACATCAATGGCACGCAGAAGTGTGATGACGAAGGCGCTGGCGGCGATCTCGGCGATCGCGATGCTGGGCACGGTGGCGGCCTGCGGCGGCAGCAGCGAGCCGACGACCACGGAGGACGGCAAGCCGATCCTCAAGATCCTGGTCGTCAAGAACACCAACACCGACAAGACCACGAACATGCAGTGGGCTAAGGACCTCGAAAAGGAGGCCGGCGTCAAGATCGAGTGGCAGGAGGTCACCGACGACCAGTGGGGCCAGCAGAAGAACCCGTCGATGTCCGGCGGCGAAATCGCCGACATCTCCCTGCGCGCGTTCAGTCCGGATGATGCCGCACAGTTCCCGGATCTGTTCGAGGATCTCTCCGATGACATGGACAAGCTGCCGAACGTGAAGAAGTTCTTCGACGAGAAGCCGGACGCGAAGAAGCTTGTGGCCGATCCGGAAGGACACATCTACAACCTGCCCTCCTCCCGCGGCAAGGCGTACTCCGGCTCCGGCCAGAACATGATGATCAACAAGGCATGGCTCGACAAGCTTGGCCTGAAGGTCCCGACCACGTGGGACGAGCTGGAGACGGTCCTCAAGGCGTTCAAGGAGAAGGACCCGAACGGCAACGGTCAGGCCGATGAGATCCCGATGAACATCCGCGCTCTGGATACGGGCGGCTTCGGCTGGTACAGCCCGATGCTGCTGCTCAACTCGACCGGCATCGTGACCGGCTACAACAAGGGGCCGAGCGCGCAGGGCATCTACGTCAAGGACGGCAAGGTCAAGAGCTACCTGGTCTCCGACGAGTACAAGGAGGTCATCAAGTACTACAACAAGCTGATCTCCGAAGGTCTGATCCCGGCCGACTGGTCCACCAAGCAGGCGGACGCCTACTACGCCGACCAGACCAACGACGGCAAGACCGCGAAGACCGGCGTGATCTTCGGCTGGTCGCTGGCCGACTTCGGTGATATGCGTGATCAGTACGAGGCGATGCCGGTGCCGGCGGCTCCGGGCGTGTCCGCGGACGAGGTCGTGTGGGACGGCTCGTCGAACGAGTTCGAGAACTTCAAGCTGTCTATCGCGGCGGATTCGCCGAACAAGGACGCGGCGTTCAAGGTGGCCAACCTCCTTTACTCCGAGAAGTACTCCGTCCAGCAGTTCGCCGGCTCCTTCGGCGTGACGCTCACCGATGACGGCAACCACACCTACACCGAGGACGCCGACAAGATGCAGCAGCTCACGGCCGACAACAAGATGCCCGCCTTCGCTGACCGTCTCGCCGGCTGGATCCCGGACGAGGTGACCATCAAGGGCGACTACAACGCCGAGGACATCCAGGAGGTCAACAAGGCGAACGAGGAGCAGCGCACGCACTTCGACCCGGTCAAGGACTACATGCCCGACTACGTGCGTCCGGACGCCACCGATTCGACCACGATCTCCAACAACAACACGCAGATCATGAACACCGCCATTCAGAAGACCGCGCAGTGGATGGCCGAAGGCGGCATCGACGGCGAGTGGGACGCCTACGTCAAGCAGCTCGAGAGCCTCGGCCTCAACGACAACGTCAAGCTCTGGCAGAAGTGGTACGACACCTACACCAAGTGATCGCCACCCGAGTGACTCGTAACCATTCGGCCGTCCGCGGGTGATTCGCGCCCGCGGACGGCACGGGGCCGGACGGGAGACTTTTCTCCACACACAAAACCCGTCCGGCCCTTTCTCTTACACTTTCGCATCCAGATTCTTCAGCCATCAAGGAAAGCAATCACCATGTCTGCATCTCGTAAGACTGTGGCGACTACGGCTGCAGCACCGTCGGGCGACGGCGCGGTCGTCGTCGACAACATCCAACTCGCCAAGCAGGCGCCGCTCGGCGTCAAGATCGTGCGCCACTTCAAGCGCTACGGCGCGCTGTGGCTCATGAGCCTGCCCGCCATGTGCTTCATCGCACTGTTCGCCTACGTGCCCATGTACGGCCTGCGCCTCGCGTTCTACAACTTCAACCCGCGCGAGGGCCTGATGGGCGGCACGTTCGCCGGATTCAAATACTTCAACCAGTTCTTCAAGTCCGGTATGTTCACGAACATCCTGGGCAACACGCTGCGCATCAGCCTGTGGACCCTGGTCATGGGCTTCATCTGCCCGATCATCCTCGCCCTGCTCATCAACCAGATAGGCTCGACGAAGATCAAGTCCTTCGTGCAGACCGTCACCTACCTGCCGCACTTCATCTCCACCGTCGTCATCGTGACGATGATCAACATCTTCCTCTCCCCGAACACCGGTTTGATCGGCCGTCTGTTCCCGGGCAAGAACCTCTTGGCTGACGCCGACCTGTTCACGCCGCTCTACTGGATCACCGAGGTCTGGCAGCATGTGGGCTGGAACTGCATCATCTATCTGGCGGCGCTCTCCTCGGTCGACCTCGCGCTCTACGAGGCGGCGAAGATCGACGGCGCCGGCCGTCTCCAGCTCATCCGCTACGTCGACATCCCGACCATTCTGCCCACCGTCGGCATCCTGCTCATCATGAACATGGGCAACGTGCTCAACGTCGGTTTCGAGAAGGTCTTCCTCATGCAGAACTCGATGAACCTGTCCGCGTCCGAGGTCATCTCGACGTACACCTACCGCATCGGTATTCTCGGCAACCAGTTCAGCTACGCGACCGCAATCGGTCTGTTCAATACGTTGGTGAACTTCTTCTTCCTGGTGTTGGCGAACATCATCTCGAAGAAGGCGTCCGACACGAGCATCTTCTAAGCCGCGAAAGGAAAGGCAATCATCATGACAAGTGCAACCGTGCAGCCGTCCCTCGCGCCCAAGGCCAGCTCGGACGACATCCCCTGGAACCCGAAGGTCCGTCAGCAGAGGACCGTCTCCGACTGGATCACCGACATCGTGATCTGGGTCATCCTCGCCCTCGTGGTCGTCGCGATCATCTATCCGCTGTGGTTCGTGATCATCGCGTCCGTATCCAACCAAGGCGCCGTCAACCAAGGCCGCGTCACGTTCTGGCCGGTCGGCTTCAGCCTCGGCGGCTATGAGAAGGTGTTCTCCGACGGCCGCATCTGGACCGGCTACCTCAACACGATCATCTACTCCGTGGTCGGCACCGCCCTGAACATGATCGTCACGATCCCGGTGGCATTCGCGCTGTCCCGCCGCGAATTCAAGCCGCGCCGCGTGATCCTGTTCCTCTTCACCTTCACGATGTTCTTCGCCGGCGGCCTGATCCCGAACTACCTGCTCTTCAAGCAGCTTGGACTGCTGGACAACTGGCTCGTGTTCATCCTGCCGACCGCCGTGTCCGTGTGGAACGTGATCATCGCCCGCTCGTTCTTCGAGACGTCCATCCCGGAGGATCTGCATGACGCCTCGCAGATCGACGGCCTCGGATACTGGGGCTACTTCCTGCGGATCGTGCTGCCGCTGTCCTCGGCCATCATCGCCGTGCTCGCGCTGTACTACTTCGTCGGCCACTGGAACGACTTCTTCACCGGCCTCGTCTACATCCGCGACTCCGACAAGCTCCCGTTGCAGAACGTGCTGCGCTCCATCCTGCTCGCGAACCAGACCGGCATGACCGGCCAGAGCTCCGGCGGCATGGACCTCCTCCAGCAGCGCGAGTTCGCCAACCAGATCAAGTACGGCGTGATCATCGTCTCCACCCTCCCGCTCCTCGTCCTCTACCCCTTCCTCCAGAAGTACTTCAACAAGGGCGTCATGATCGGCGCGGTCAAGGGCTGAGCCTACGGGAAGCCCAGTGGGCTTCCCGTAGGCTCAGCCTGAGTGAGGCGAGAGCCGAGCGAAGGCAGCATTGAGTCCGGTCGAAGGCCGGTCCTTAATTGCTGAGCGGTCAAGGGCTGAAATAACTCTTGCCGGGGTCGATGACCGAACCGGAAAGCAATCCCTCTCCTTCCTGCCAACCGGTTCGGACGTCGGTTCTGGCATCCTCAATTCCTCATCCGTGAACATCCAACGTAGTCGATCCGAGGCGGCTTGTCCGCAATGTGCTGATGCTAGGCTTTTCCCTTGGAGGGAGAGCTTAGGAGCATAGGGAAGGTATGGGAACATGGCTCCACAAGCTCAAGCGGCCACGTTCGACGAATACATCCAGAACTATCGGCGCAACAGCGGTCATCCGATCCGCATCCTGCTGCACTTCTTCAAGGGCAGCGGCAGGGATCTGACCATCTCGACGATCGCGCTGATCGCCAAGCAGTCGCCGATGTGGGTCACGCCGATCGTGACCCGCAACATCATCAACTGCGCCACGGATCCGGCGTCGCATTCCGTCACGGAGATGGTGATCAACCTCATCATCGGTATCTTCTTCATCGCGCAGAACATCGGCACCGCGTACCTGTACATCAGGCACTTCGGCAAGGTGAACAGGCTCATCGAACGGCGTCTGCGCGGCAGTCTCATCGCCAAGCTCCAGCAGCTGTCGATCCGCTTCCACACGGAGACGCAGTCCGGCAGGCTCATGTCGAAGATCATGCGCGACGTGGAGAATGTGGAGGTGCTGCTCGACCAGACCTACCGCAGCCTGCCGCTGGTGATCCTCGACATCATCATCGCCGTGACCGTCACCGCGGTGAGCAGTCCGACCGTTCTCGTGTTCTTCGCGTTGGCGATCCCGACCGCGATCTTCGCGATCTGGTTCTTCCGCCGTCCGATCCGCGAGTCCAACCACGACTTCCGCAATCAGATGGAGCGCACGCAGGCGGCGGTCGCCGAGATGATCGAGATGATCCCGGTCACCCGCGCCCACGGTCTGGAGAACGTCGAGATCCGCAAGATGGACCGCAAGCTTGAGTTCATCCGCTCCGCGGGCCTCAGGCTCGACATCATCAACATCGTGTTCGGCGCCACCAGCTGGGTGATCTTCCAGATCTTCCAGCTGCTGTGTCTGGGCTTCACCGGGTATCTCGCCTATCGCGGGCGGATCTCGGTGGGTGATGTGGTCCTGTTCCAGACGTACTTCACGCAGATCGTCAACGGCGTGTCCAACATGATCAACATGTACCCGCTGCTCACCAAGGGCGTCGAGTCGATCAACTCGATCGGCGAGGTGCTCCAGGAGGACGACGTCGAGCACAATCCGAAGCAGAACGGCGTCGAACCGGGCAGGCTCGACGGCGACGTCGAATACCGGCATGTGGACTTCCGCTACAAGCCGGACCTGCCGCTCGTCCTCAACGACTTCTCGCTCAAGGTCAGGGCGGGGGAGTCGATCGCCTTCGTCGGCGACTCGGGCTCCGGCAAGTCGACGCTCATCAAACTGCTCATCGGCTTCGGCGAACCGGAGTCGGGAGCCGTGCTCGTCGACGGCGTCGACCTGAAGCGCATGGACCTCGACGCCTACCGCAGCCAGATCGCCGTGGTGCCGCAGAACACGATCCTGTTCTCCGGCACCCTGCGCGACAACATCACGTATGGTCTCGAACACGTCGACGACGCGGAGGTCGAGCGGATCATCGACGAGGTCGGTCTCGACGACGTGGTCGCCCAGCTGCCCGACGGGCTCGACACGCTGATCGGCGAGCACGGCGGCACCCTGTCCGGCGGACAGAAGCAGCGCATCTCGATCGCGCGCGCCCTGATCCGCCACCCGCGCATCATCGTGTTCGACGAGGCGACCAGTGCCCTCGACTCGGTCTCCGAGAAGAAGGTGCAGCACGCCACCGAGCGGATGATGGGCCATTGCACGACGTTCATGGTCGCGCACAGGCTGTCCACCATCCGCAACGCGGATCGCATCATCGTGCTCGAACACGGGCGCATCGTCGAACAGGGACCGTACGAGGAGCTCATGGCCGCCCGCGGCAAGTTCTGGCGGTTGAAGACCATGCAGGAGTAGCGGGAGATGACCTTCCCGAAGGTCCCTGCCGCAACCATCACCATCCACCGACCCACCATCACATCATCAGAACCATCAAAGGAGAATCCGACATGGCCACTCTCAAAGGCGTCCAGCTGTTCCGCGACACGGAAGGCAACGTAGCCCAGCTCCACGGCATCGGCGTGCAGCGCTTCGACGAGCGCTGGTACGCGTACGGCGAGATCAAGAACGACGGCAACCTCTTCCAGGGCGTCGCCTGCTACTCCACCACCGACTTCGTTCAGTGGCGTCACGAGGGCACCGTCCTGCCGGTAGGCGAGGAGGGCGAGATCTTCGGGCCGACCCGCATCATCGAACGCCCGAAGGTCCTGCGCCGCCCCTCGGACGGCAGGTACGTCATGTACCTGCATGTCGACGGCGAGAACAACTATTCGTATGCGCACATCGGCACCGCGATCGCCGACTCGCCGACCGGCCCGTTTGAATTCCTCTCCACGTTCCAGTTCCGCGGCTACGAATCGCGCGACATCGGCGTGTTCCAGGATGAGGACGGCACCGGATACATCCTGTCCGAGGACCGCCCGCACGGCACGCACATCTACCGCCTGTCCGAGGACTATCTGAGCGTCGTCGAGGACGTGGCCTGCCTCAAGGGCACCGACTACTGGGCGGGCTACGAGTCGCCGATCATGGTCAAGCGTGACGGCGTCTACTACTGGTTCGGCTCGCAGCTGACCGGTTGGGACTGCAACGACAACATGTACGCGACCGCCTCCGACCTGCGCGGCCCCTGGAGCGACTGGAAGCCGTTCACCCCGGCGGGCTCGCGCACGTTCGACTCGCAGTGCGACATCATCGTCCCGCTCGACGGCGCCGACCAGTGGCACGCCACCCGCTTCCTCTACATCGGCGACCGCTGGAACCCGAAGGACCTCGGCAACTCGCAACTCGTCACCCTGCCCATCGAGATCGGCGATCGCAAGGCGCTGCTCGAATGGCACGACGAATGGGACAACCGCCTGTAGGACACTCACCCGGGATTATCTCGGGGATCATCTCGGGAATCATCTCGGGAAAGGAACAACCCATGTACGCACTCGGCAGCAACTCACCGGTGACACCGGCGTACGCCGACACCAAGGCCATGACCTCCCAGTTGGCAGACGTATCGATCCGATTCTCCGCAGACCCGGAGGGCATGGACTGGCTGCGCCACGACCACCCGTACGCCGCCGTGAGCGCGCCGGCCGGCATCCAGTCCACCGTCCACATGATGCGCGACGGCGACACGATCGTCACCACCATCCTGCTCGGCAACGCCACCGCCAAGACCATCAGCGCCGCGGTCGGCGACATCGGCATCACCCTGCCGCTCGAGGACCGCTACTGGGATGAGACCGGCGACTACTCGATCGAACGCCACTGCAACGCGCACCTCTTCTGCGGCGGCACCTGCAGTTGGATCCTCGCCCTGCGCATGAGCGGCAAGGCGCCGCATCTGGGACTCGTCCTGACCGAGGGTGCGCTCGCCGACTACAGCGTCAGTCGCGACTTCAGCCACTACAGCAACGACCGCGGATGCTTCGTGCTGCATCCCGAGGCGATGGAGTTCGCCCCCGGGCAGACGCGCACGATCTCATGGACGATCTTCCCCTGCGCCTCGCGCGAGGACTTCCTACGCCAGGCCGCGTCCCGCAGCCGGTTCATCGACGCACGCTGGAACTCGTACGTCATGTTCCCCGACGAGACGGCCGTGCTGCGCATCCACCCGTCGTTCGCGCTTCAGCCGGGCGAGACGGTCAGCGTCAACGGACTGCCGGCCTCCCCGGACGGGGAAGGCGGATACCTGTTCTCCTACACGCCCGACGACGCGGACGCGTTCACGCACGACACCTACCGCGACCGAGTCGGCGAACACCGCTTCACCGTCCGGGCCGGCGAGCGCACGGTCACGACCCGTCTGTTCGTCTCCGCACCGATCGACCGACTGATCGCCGAACGTGTCCGCTTCATCGCCGACCGCCAGCAGTACCGCGGGCAGGACGAGCATCTCAGGGGCGCGTACCTACCGTATGACAACGAGGACGGCGGACAGTACTACTATGCGGGCGACGACAGCGGCTTGGTCGTCAACGACTACAACGCCGGCCGCGAGCGCGTCGGCATGGGACTGCTCCTCGTCGCCTCCCTGCGGGCGTTGGGCGACGGAACCCTCGTGGACGGTACCGCTCAGCGCGATTCCGACGGTCTGCGGGAGAGGCTCGCCGACAGTCTGCGCGACTACCGCGCGTTCGTCGAACGCGAACTGGTCGACACCGCCACCGGCGAGGTGTTCAACGACGCGCCCCGCGACAATTCGTATCGCCGTCTGTACAACGCGCCCTGGTACGCCGAACTGTACGTGGAGCTGTGGAAGCTCGACGGCGACGTCGAGGATCTCAGGATCGCCTGCCGCATCCTCGCATGGTTCTACGCGCAGGGGTCGTTCCGCTTCTATCCGATCGAACTGCCGATCCTCGCGCTCGAACACGCGCTCGACGAAGCCGGGGAGGCTGATCTGCACGACGAGATGCGCGACCTGTTCGTCCGTCACGCGCGCGAACTCGCAGGACTCGGGCTCAACTACCCGAAGCATGAGGTCAACTACGAGCAGTCGATCGTCGCCCCGGCCACGAGCGTGATCCTGCAGACCGCCGCACTGACCGGCGATCGGGCGCTGCTCGCCGCCGGATTCGAACAGCTGCACGTGCTCGACCAGTTCAACGGCTGCCAGCCCGACGCGCATCTCAACGAGGTCGCGATCCGCCACTGGGACGGATTCTGGTTCGGCAAGCGCAAGCAGTACGGCGACACGTTCCCGCACTACTGGAGCGGGCTGACCGGCGACCTGTTCGATCTGGCCGCCGATCTCATGGACGACGGCGAGCGGGCTTCGCAATACCGCCGTCGTGCGGACGCCTCTCGCAAGGCGTTGCTGCAGCTGTTCTTCCCGGATGGTACCGCCTCCTGCGCCTACGTGTTCCCGTTCTCCGTCAACGGCGAGCGTACGCACTTCGCCGATCCGATGGCCAACGACCAGGACTGGGCGCTGTACTTCATCCTTCGTCACAGGCTCGACGCCGAGTGATGTCATCAATCCAACCAGCGGCATCGAAGACGACCGTTACGGACGGTAGAGAAAGGACACCGATCGCCATGGCCGACACACCGACCTTCGCCGACCGCCTCGCCTCGCAGGGCGGTATGCTCTACGGCGGCGACTACAACCCCGAACAGTGGCCGGAGGAGATCTGGCACGAGGACATGCACCTCTTGCGTGAGGCCGGCGTCAACGAGGTCACCCTCAACGTGTTCTCTTGGGCGCAGCTGCAGCCCAGCGAGGACGAATACGACTTCTCCAGACTCGACCGGATCGTCGAAACCGTCACCGACGCGGGGCTCTCGATCGTCATGGCCACCTCCACGGGCGCACTGCCCGCATGGATGGCCCTGCGTCACCCCGACGTCAACCGCGTCGACGAGAAGGGGCGCAGGATGCGCCATCGCGAACGCCACAACGCGTGCATCAACAGCCCGACCTTCCGCAGGTACTCGGCGGCGCTCGCCGGCAAGCTCGCCGAACGCTATGGGCATCTCGACAATCTCGTCGCGTGGCACGTCGGCAACGAATACGGCGGCATGTGCTGGTGCGACACGTGCGCCGAACGGTTCCGCGATTGGCTCAAGGCGCGCTACGGCAGCATCGAGGCCGTCAACGAGGCGTGGAACGCGGCGTTCTGGTCCCACACCTACCACAGCTTCGACGAGATCTTCCCGCCCAACGAGCTCGGCGACATGACCAGCTGGGGCGGCAAGGCCATTCTCGGCGGCTACTCCCTCGACTACCAGCGCTTCTATGGCGAGTGCGTGCTCGACTCGTACAACGAGGAGAAGGCCGCGATTCGCCGCTTCGACCCGGTCAATCCGGTCACCACGAACATGATGGGCACGTACCCGACCTACGACTACTTCCGCTGGCGCGACAGCGTCGACGTCGTCTCCTGGGATTCCTACCCGCGTCCCGACGCCCCGGCGGCGGACGTGGCCATGAACCACGAGCTCATGCGCGGCGTTGGTGGCGGAAGGCCGTTCATGCTCATGGAGCAGACGCCGAGCCGCCAGAACTGGATGGCGTACAACACGCAGAAGCGTCCCGGCCAGATGCGCGAGCTGAGCTGGCAGGCCGTCGCCCACGGCGCCGACACGGTCCAGTTCTTCCAGCTGCGGCAGAACCGTGCCGGCTGCGAGAAGTTCCACGGCGCGCTGATCGGCTCCGACGGCACCGACCGCACGCGCGCGTTCCGCGAATGCGCCGAACTCGGCGCCGAACTGAAACGCGTCTCCGGCCGCATTCTCGGCAGCCGAGTGGCGCCGGCGAAGGTGGCGCTCGTCTTCGACTGGCAGTCGCGCTGGGGCATCGGCCTGTCCGCGGGGCCCACGATCTCGATGGACTACGTTGCCGAGGTGCGCCGCTGGTACGCCGAACTGCACCGCCGCAACATCCCGGTCGACATCGTCGGCCCGTACGATTCGTACGATCGCTACGACGTGGTGCTCGCACCCTGCCTGTACATGATGGACGCCTCGCTCGTCTCCCGTCTGCACGCCTTCGTCGATGGCGGCGGGCGACTCTTGCTGACCTCGCTGAGCGCCCTGGCCGACGAGCACGACAGCCTCTACCAGGGCGAGATCCCGGTGCCGCTGCGCGATCTGGCAGGCGTGTGGGTCGAGGAGACCGACGCGCTCGACCCGGCGAAGACCGTCGTGCCGCTGCGGTTCGCGGACGGCGCCGGCGACGGGACGGCGGCGACGCCGAACGGCCGCGTGCTGTTCGATGTGCTCGAGGCCGACGAGGGCACGCAGGTGCTTGCCACCTACGGCACCCAGTACTATGCCGGCACGCCCGCCTTCACGTTCCGTCCGAGTGCGGGCAACGGCGGCGTGTACTACGCCGCCACGTTCCCCGACGAGACGGCCATGCCGTTGTTCGTTGACCGGATCCTGGACGGCACCGGCATCGCCGGCCTGACCGCCGAACCGCTGACCGGCACGCCCGTCGACTCCGTCGCCGACATCGCCGCACCGGCCGATGGGACGCCCGTCACCATCGAGGTGACCCGCCGCATCGCCGACGACGGCACGACGTTCACGTTCGTCCTCAACCCCGCGTACGCGACCGTCAGCGTCGACCTGCCGCAAGAGCTCGCCGGACACGACCTGCTCACCGACACGGACATCGCCGCGGGACCCCTCACCCTCGCCCCCTACGCCGTACTCATCCTCGAAACGGCATGAGCGCTGTGATCGCATCGGCAACAACGTAACACGCAGTGACAAGGACATGACGGCATGACGCAGTGTGCTCAACATGGAGAACCACGAGACCGACGAGGAGATGTTCCAGGCGATGAAACAAGTTTGGGGTGAAGAATGACGACGAAGACGGGATTCCTGTTCCGGGCGGTGCCGCGTGCGTACTCGCTCACCGTCTACTGGGACAAGCCGGAGACGGCCGGAGCATCCGACCGGTATCGGCTCCGTATCGGTGATCGCGTCATCGACGGTATCGACCGTACGTTCGCCGTGATCGATGGATTGGATCCGGATACCGAGTACTCGGTCGAGCTGTCATTGCAACGGCGGACTCGTACGGAACCGGAAGCGCTTGCCGCTGCGACATTCCGCACCGCCGTCGTCAAAAGGATGATCGACGTCACCGCCGCGCCGTATCACGCGATCGGCGATGGCAGGACGCTCAACACCGACGCAATCCAGCGTGCGCTCGATGACTGCGGGCAGGACGAGGCAGTACTCATTCCAGCCGGCGTATTCCTCACTGGGGCATTGCGTATGCGATCCCATAGCGAGCTGGTCCTCGCCGAAGATGCCACATTGCAAGGCAGCACCGATCCGCGCGACTACGAACCTCGCGTGAAGGCACGTTTTGAGGGGCTCGAAATGGAATGCTATGCGAGTCTCATCACCGTGGGCGAGCTCGACCATACCGTCGGATGCACCACCGAAGACGTGACCATCCGTGGAAAGGGATCGATTCTCGGCGGGGGAGCGGAGCTCATGCACCGAGTCATCGACTCCGAACGCATACGACTGCGGGACGAGCTTGCCCGTCTCGGCGAGGCGATCCACGAATACGAGAACGCCGACACCATCCCCGGTCGTGTCCGCCCCCGACTCATCGACGTGAACAACACGCGCGGCTTCACCCTTGATGGTCTCACCGTCGGCCGGAGCTCCAGCTGGAACATCCACATGACCTACTGCGAGCAGGTGGTCACCTGCGGCTGCACGTTCGAATCGGTCGGTGTATGGAACGGCGATGGCTGGGATCCGGATTCGAGCGAGGACTGTGTGCTGTTCGACTGCCGGTTCCATACGGGCGACGACATGGTCGCCATCAAATCCGGCAAGAATCCGGAAGGCAACGCCATCGGGAGACCTACAAGTCATGTGCGCATCTTCGGATGCTCATCCAGCAGCGGCCACGGCGTGGCGATCGGCAGCGAGATGAGCGGAGGCGTCGAGGACATACGGATCTGGGATTGCGATTTCGCGGCCTGCCGATACGGCATCCACATCAAAGGCACGGCGAAACGCGGCGGTTACGTGCGTGACGTGACGGTGCGCGATTGCGCCATCGCCGCGATCACGATCCACGCCGTCTCGTACAACGACGACGGAGAAGGGGCCGGAAGCGCGCCCATGTTCGAGCGGTACCGGTTCGAGCACCTCGATGTGCTCGGTAGGCTACGCACCGAGAACGGCTCCGACAGGCCGACCACGGCCATCCTGATCCGCGGATTCGACGATCCCGAGCACTGGGTGCGTGACGTCACGCTACGTGATATCCGTCTTGGCGCAGTGCCCGATGGCAGTGGGCGCATCGAACTGGCCAACTGCAGGGACGTGCGGATGGATGGCGTGAGCGCCGTCGGCGTAGTTACGACCAAGGTCGATTGACGGACGGAATCCAACTCATGCAAACGAATACGACGGAGAACATGAACGCTAACGCGAGCGTCGCCGGTGAAGGCGGCGGCAGTAGTAACGACGACAGCGGCAGCGAGGCGTTGCATAGGGCGATGTCATCGTCCCAGAAACGTGCGATCACGATGCGGCAGGCGCTCGGCTACGGCATCGGCGACTTCTACGGCGGCGGCCAGTTGACGCTCATCGCCACGTATCTGTCGTTGTTCTGGACGCGGTTCTGCGGGATGGACATCGCCACCTCGCAGTCGGTGATCGGCATGAGCGCGCTGGTGAGCGCGGTGGCGGCCCTGTTGTTTGGCGTGCTTGACGACAATCTGTACCGCTATGACGTGGGCCGGCGGTTCGGACGCCGCCGTCTGTTGCTGATGCTCATCTCGCCGCTGCTGCTCACCGGCGTGTTCCTGTGGATTCCGGGACTGCCGATCGCGGCCTACGCCGGCATGTATGTGATCTGGGTGGTGCTGGCGCAGGTGTTCGCCACCGCATACAATCCGCTGCCGGGGGAGATGACGACCGATTTCGCGGGGCGTACGAAGCTGTCGACGGTGCGCCTGTTCGTGTCGACCGGCGCGGCGACGCTGATCCCGTTGGCGGGTAGTGCGGTCCTGTCCGTGACGGGCGAGGACCGGCCGATCGGGTATATGGTGTTCACGATCGCGACGACCGTATTGTTTGCGTTGGCGGTGTTCGCCGCATGGCGGTTCACCTGGGAGCTGACGCCGGAGCAGGCCGGTTTCGGCGCCTATGCGCGTGGCGAGGTTCGTGACGGGCATATTGGTCTGGCGCGGTGGATGCGGCGCGCGGTCAAGGTGCTGCGCGAGTACGCGACGACGCTCAACGTGAAGGAGTTTCGCAAGCATCTGGCGATCTATCTGATGGTGCAGGTGTCGATGGACGTGTTCGGCCAGACGTTCGTGTTCTTCGTCGTCTTCGACTGGGGCAGCACCGCCGCGTTCGCCTCGCTCCTGCTCGGCTGCGCGGCGGTGTCCCTGCCGTTGATGCCGCTGTTCGGCATCGGCATGACGAAGCTGGGCCCGCGTCGCATGTACGCGATCAACTTCGCCGGATGCCTCTCCGGTGTGGCTGGGTTGCTGCTGGTGTGGGTGCTGGCGGGGCGTGTGCCGGGGCCGGTGTGGACGGTGGTGGCGGTGGCGGCCTCGTTGTGGTTCTTCGCGTTCAAGTCCCTGTGCGGTTATCTGCCGTGGGCGGTGTTCCCGTACATGGCCGACGTGGATCAGGTGGTGACGCGGCGTTACCGGTCGGCGACGTTCTCGGCGATTCAGGCGTCGTTCCGTCAGCTGTTCTCGGGGTTGGCGACGATCCTGGTGGGTGTGGTGCTGGGTGCGGTCGGGTTCGATGCGACCCGGTCGGTGCAGTCGCCGACGGCGCGGATCGGCGTGGGCGCGGTGCTGTTGGGCTGGTTCGGGATCTCGATGATCCTGTGCTGGCTGATCTCCGCGCACTTAAGGATCGACAAGCGGACCGATGGCATGGTGCTCTCGGAGATCAACCGGTTGCAGTCCGGCGGCCGCAAGTCGGCGGTCGACAAGGAGACCCGTCGCACGATCGAGAAGCTCACCGGCATGCCCTACGACCAGGTCTGGCTCAACGGCGGACGGTAATGGGGCTGTCCGGTAACCATGCCGGCGGAGTCTCCCGGCGCCATGTCGAACGTGTGCATTTTCATGGAGGATTGGTGATGGCGGTTGCAGACAAGGAGCGGTGAGGTATGGCGAGAAACACGGGGCATTCCCGTCCGGTAATCAAGGACGTCGCACGTCTCGCCGGGGTGTCCGCGCCGACCGTCTCGCGATATCTCAACGGCACCGTCAAGGTCTCCGAGGACAAGCGCGAACGCATCGCCAAGGCCATCAAGCAGCTCGGGTACGAGCCGAGCGTCGTCGCGCGCGCCCTGTCCAATCAGGAGATGGACACGGTCGTCGCGTTCGCCGCGAACCCGTCCGCCTTCTCCACCTCCGAGACGAACCACGGCGTCGAGGCGGCGGCACGCAGGCGTCGCTTCCTGCTCAACATCGTCTCGCTCGACGAATCCGACATGGATTCGGTCGAGCAGCGCGTGCGGATGGGCCTGTCCGTCCGCCCGGCCGGCGCGGTGGTCTACCTGTACGACAAGGCCGGCATCAAGGCGCTCGACTACATCCCCAAGGATCTGCCGCTAGTGGTCGTCGGCGGCAGCTTCGGTGACGGCGACTATCAGGTCGTCAACGCCGAACGCGAGGGCGGGCGATGGATGACGATGCACCTGCTCGACCTGAAGCACAGGACCGTATTCCACGTGGCACGCCCGGCGGGTCCGAACGACAACACGCGCACGAACGGCTGGCGTGACGCGCTGGAGGAGCGCGGCGCCGTGATCCACGAGCCGATCATCGTCTCTCCCGACGATCTGGAGGAGGCCGTCGACG
Organism: Bifidobacterium callitrichos DSM 23973; assembly: GCF_000741175.1. GTDB lineage: Bacteria > Actinomycetota > Actinomycetes > Actinomycetales > Bifidobacteriaceae > Bifidobacterium > Bifidobacterium callitrichos. Next base: position 139,760 of record NZ_JGYS01000022.1, on the reverse strand, counting down.
CCGGACGCCAGCTCGGCGAGCGCGACGACGTGACCGCAGTGTTCGCCGGCAACGACGAGACCGCGATCGCCGTGATCAAGGGATTGAAGGAGTCGGGACGGCAGATCCCGGACGATGTGAGCGTGGTCGGCTTCGACGACCAGCGGTTCGCTCCCCTATGGCAGCCGGCGCTGACGAGCTACAGCCAGAACTTCCTCGAAATGGGGGAGCGCGCCTTCCGCATGCTCTACGAGCAGGTCAGGGCCAAGCGCGAGGGGACCGATGCGCCGCAGCCGCGCGTCGAGGTGGTCGAGGGCCGTCCCTGCCTGCGCGGCTCCGAAACCGAATACGTCCCCTGGGAGTGACGGACGTCGGTCGGAAAGCAATCGTTTACCGTTTACATGGTCGCCGGAAGGCGGCCATTTTTCGTATATGTGCGACGGTTCGTGTGATTTGCACCACGTCATTCGGTGGTGTATAGTGCAAAGCAATGGAAAGCGCTTACCAAACATGGTGGGCACGAGGGCCAGAACAACGCAAAGTCAAGGACACGTGACTGCAAAGCCGCAATCAGCGAAAGGACACGAAAGAACATGGCAGACAAGACCATCGGAGTCATCCTCAACGGCGCCACCGGCCGTATGGGCTACCGTCAGCACCTATGCCGCTCGATTCTGCCGATCATCGAGCAGGGCGGCGTGGAGCTGTCGGACGGATCGCGCGTGCAGCTCGACCCGATCCTCGTCGGACGCCACGAATCCAAGCTTAAGGAGGCCTCCGAGAAGCACGGCGGGCTCAAGTACACCACCGACCTCGACTCGGTGCTCGCCGATCCGCACTACCCGCTCTACGGCGACTTCCTCGTCACCTCCGCGCGCGTCGAATCCCTGAAGAAGGCCATTGCCGCCGGCAAGGACATCTACACCGAGAAACCGCTTGCCGAAACCTACGAGGACGCCTGCGAGCTCGTGCGCTTGGCCGAGGCCAAGGGCGTCAAGACCGGCGTCGTGCACGACAAGCTCTTCCTGCCCGGTCTGTTGAAGCTCCGCCGCCTGATCAAGTCCGGCTTCTTCGGACGCATCCTCTCCGTCCACGGCGAATTCGGCTACTGGGTGTTCGAAGGCGACTGGCGCGAATCCCAGCGCCCCAGCTGGAACTACAGGAAGGAGCTCGGCGGCGGCATGATCTCCGACATGTTCCCGCACTGGAACTACGTGATCGAAGGCCTGTTCGGCAAGATCAAGACCGTCTACGCCGAGGCGAAGACCGAGATCCCCGAGCGCGTCGATGAGAAGGGCAACACCTACCAGGCCACCGCCGAGGACGCCGCCTACGCGATCTTCGAGCTCGACAACGGCATCACCGTGCAGATGAACTCCTCCTGGAACACCCGCGTCTACCGCAACGAGCTGCTCGAGTTCCAGATCGACGGCACCCGCGGCTCCGCGGTCGTCGGCCTGTTCGGCGCCGAGATCCAGGTGCGCGACGCCACTCCGAAGGCGTTCTGGAACCCGGACGTTCCGGACCCGCACAAGTACATGGACGGCTGGCAGGAGATCGGCACCGACGAAACCTACGAGAACGGCTTCAAGGCGCAGTGGGAGGAGTACATCCGCGCTCTCGCCGAAGGCGCCGACTACCCGTACGACTTCGCCTCCGGAGCCCGCGGCGTGCGCCTGGCCGAGCTCGGCTACGAATCCGCCGCCAAGGGCGCCAAGGTGATCGTGCCCGAAGGCCGCTACTGATCGTACCGATCCCGTCTTTTGACAAAGAGCCTTCACGAAAGGACCTACACATGGCAACATTCACACTGATCGACAAGTCCGGCGAGACCAGCAGGGTCGAGGCGAATCCGGCCCCGGCGTTCGCAAAGCCCACGCAGCCGCTCAGGTCCCGCATCGCCTACGCGGCCGCGCACGTCGTGCCGATGGCGTGGGCCGACAACACGCCCGGACGGCCCGCCGAGGTCGACTGGGAGTCGACCATCGGATTCCGTCGCATGGTGTGGTCGTGGGGGCTCGGCGTCGCCGACTGCATGGACACCGCCCAGCGCAACCTCGGCATGGACTGGGCCGCCACCGCCGAACTCATGCGCCGCTCCGGCGCCGCCGCCAGGGAATACGCCGCCAAGGAGGGCTGGGGGCGCTCCGTCGCCGACCTCGTGTCCGTCGGCGTCAACACCGACCAGTTGAAGCAAGGCGGCGACTACACTCTCGCCCAGATCGTCGACGCGTATCTCGAACAGCTCGACGTGTGCGAATCCGCCGGCGACGGCCCGGTCATCATGTGCTCGCGCCACCTGTGCCGCACCGCCAAGAGCCCGGCCGACTACATCAAGGTCTACGACGAGGTCATCGGCGCCGCCAAGAGCCCGGTCATCCTGCACTGGCTCGGCGAGGTGTTCGACGCCCAGCTGCACGGCTACTTCGGCTCTCCCGACTGGCGCGAGGCCTCCCGCACCGTCCTGACCATCATCGAACACAACCCCGGCAAGGTGCGCGGCGTCAAGATGTCGCTGCTCGACGCCGACTCCGAACGCTACATGCGCGCGATGCTGCCCGAAGGCACGATGATGCTCACCGGCGACGACTTCCACTACGTCGACCTCATCAAGGACACCGAACAGGACGATCCGAAGCACGGCGGCCGTGCCGTCATGCATTCCAACGCGCTGCTCGGCGCGTTCTCCGTGCTCGCCCCGCATGCCTCCGCCGCGATTCAGGCGCTTGACAGGGGCGACGAGGCCGAATACCTGCGCATCCTCGAACCCACCCAGGCGCTCGCGCAGCAGGTGTTCGTGCACCCCACCGAGTTCTACAAGACCTCCGTCGCGTTCATGAGCTGGCTCAACGGCCATCAGGATGCCTTCCAGATGGTCGGTGGCCTGCAGTCCGCGCGCAGCCTGCCGAACCTCTCCCACGTGGTCGAACTCGCCAACGCGTGCGGCGCCTTCGAGAACCCCGAGCTCGCCACCGAACGCTGGAACGCGCTGCTCGCGATCAACGGCATCAAGTGAACGCCTGAAACGTCTGAAAGGAAGAACATCATGACCAATCCGATCCTCTCCATGAATCAGGCGACGATCAAATACGCCGACCTCAGGCAGACCCTTGACACGCTCACTGCGGCCGGATACCGCAGCGTCGGCCTGTGGCGCGAGCCGGTCGAGGCAGTCGGCCTCGACACCGCCGTCAGGATGGTCGCCGACTCGGGCCTGAGGGTCTCGACCATGTGCCGTGGCGGCTTCTTCACGATGCCGGGGGGACCCGCCCGCCGCGCCTCCATCGACGACAACCGCAAACTCATCGAGGAGACCGCGGCCTTCGGCTGCAAGGTCCTCGTCCTCGTCGTCGGCGGACTGCCGGAAGGTTCCAAGGACCTGATCGGCGCCCGCGAACGCGTGGCCGACGCGCTCTACGAGCTGGAGAAGGATGCGCTCGACGCCGGCGTGACCCTCGCCATCGAACCGCTCCACCCGATGTACTGCACCGACCGCGCCTGTGTCTCCACGCTCGGCCAGGCGCTCGACCTCGCCGCGCCCTTCGACCCGAAGGCCGTCGGCGTGACCGTCGACACGTTCCACATCTTCTGGGATCCGCAGGTGCTCGATTCCATCGCCCGCGCCGGCCGTGAGGGCCGCATCGCCACGTATCAGGTGTGTGACTACCGCACCCCGTTCGAGAAGGACGTGCTGCTCTCCCGCCACTACATGGGCGAGGGCGTCATCGACTTCAAGTCCCTGACCGAGGCCGTCGCCGCCACCGGATGGCGCGGCGACATCGAATGTGAGATCTTCAACCAGGCCGTCTGGGACACACCGTTCGCCGAGGTCGCCGCGAAGGTCTCCGACGCCTTCGACAAGGAAGTGGCCCCGTACTGGCCGGAGCACTGATTGTTCGTTATGCATCGCGCGCCAACTAAGGAAGCGCGCAGCATGACCGCGGTCACCCTTGGACGACGCGCCGGCCGGCGAGGACGATCCATCGTCGATGATACGCCGAATTCCGGGTCTTCGGGGGAGTCCCCGGGCGGGACTATACTTGCTGCGGTTGAGATAGTTTTTCCGCATGTTGGGAGATGCACCGTTATGGCAAATGACACCGAGGCGAAGGACACCGAGCCGAAGGCCGTCGAGGAGGAGTTCGGCACCAAGCCCACCCCGGACGGTCTGGCCAGCCCGTCGATCGACGAGCTCATGGAGCACGCCGATTCCAAGTATGCTCTGGCGATCTTCGCCGCCAAGCGCGCCCGTCAGATCAACTCCTACTTCACCCAGCTCAACGAGGGCCTGCTGCAGAACGTCGGTCCGCTCGTCGAATACCAGAACAACGAGAAGCCGCTGTCCATCGCGTTCCGCGAGATCAACGACGGCCTGCTCGAGGAGACCCTCGGCGAGGACGACCTGTCCGAAGGCAACTGATCCGTGCGAGGCCGGTGGACACCGGCCGCATGGTTGACCGATAATCGAAGAACTCCGGTCCGAACTCGTCCGACACGCTTGCCCAAGCGTACGCGGACGAGTACAACTGACCCTCAGGAGCGAACAACGTAGGGCTCGCGCCGGCCGCAAGGTCTGGCACGGGCCCTTTTGTATCACCGCCGAAGGCAGCCGTTTCCGGCCTGCCGTGGACAGTGTCGGTCCTGATGTACAACCAACAATTCAAGAAACGTATCATTGTGCCCCGCACTTCCGGGCCCGAAGCGGCCGCGTATGCGAGGCGATAAGTCCGAAAGAGGGATGATATGACCAACCACGAGCGCAAGCTCATCTCCGCCGAATCCGTCACCGAAGGCCACCCCGACAAGGTCTGCGACCAGATCTCCGACGAAATCCTCGACGATCTGCTCAGGCAGGATCCGCAGTCCCACGTCGCCGTCGAGACCTCCGCGGCCACCGGCGTGTTCCTCGTCTTCGGCGAGGTGACCTCCGAAGGCTACGTGGACGTGCAGGCGAAGGTGCGCGAAACGCTGCGCCGCATCGGCTACACTTCGTCCGAGGTCGGCCTCGACGCCGACTCCTGCGGCGTGATCGTCGCCATCACCGGCCAGAGCGCCGAGATCAACCAGGGCGTCTCCCGCCTGAGCGGGGCCGAGGAGTCCGCCGCCAGCCGCGAGGAGCGCTACGAGGCGCAGGGCGCCGGCGATCAGGGCGTGATGTTCGGCTACGCCACCGACGAGACCGACGTGCTCATGCCGCTGCCCGTGCATCTGGCCCACCGACTGGCCTACCGCCTCGCCGAGGTGCGCAAGAGCGGCGAGGTGCCGCATCTTCGCCCGGACGGCAAGACGCAGGTCACCATCGAATACGACGAGCACGATCACCCGCTGCGCGTCGACACCGTGCTCATCTCCACGCAGCACGACCCCGAGGCCACCCACGAGTGGCTCGAGAAGGAGCTCAAGGAGCACGTCATCGACCCGGTGCTCGACGAGATCCTCGGCGACACGCTCAAGCACGACGACTACCGTCAGCTCGTCAACCCGACCGGTTCGTTCATCCTCGGCGGCCCTGCGGCCGACGCGGGCCTGACCGGCCGCAAGATCATCGTCGACACGTACGGCGGCGCCGCGCACCACGGCGGCGGCGCGTTCAGCGGCAAGGACCCGTCCAAGGTCGACCGTTCCGCCGCGTACGCCACCCGCTGGGTGGCCAAGAACATCGTGGCCGCAGGACTTGCGCACCGCGTCGAGGTGCAGGTCGCCTACGCCATCGGCGTGGCCGACCCGGTGTCCATCAACGTCGAGACGTTCGGCACCGAGATCGGCGGCGTGACCCGTGACCAGATCCAGCAGGCCGTGCGCAAGGTCTTCGACCTGCGCCCCGCCGCGATCATCGACGAACTCGACTTGAAGCGCCCGATCTACGCGAAAACCGCCGCCTACGGCCACTTCGGCCGCACCGACGTCGCCTTCCCGTGGGAGGAGACCAACAAGGTCGACGAGCTCAAGGCCGCCATCGCTGAACTCGCCTGAATCGACTGACCGAGCATCACCTGCGCCCTCCCATCGCGCGGTGAGGCCACCCATGACGCGGTGAATATCCCATCGCGCGGTGAGGCCGAAATCCGAATCGTTGGAATGAAGCCGTTTTCCTATACCGCGCGATGGGACATTCACCGCGTCATGTCGTATTCACCGCGCGATGGGGTGTCTGACCGCGCGATGGAACGGGCCGGGGTGCGTCGGGTGGCGCGCACATGCCGCTACGATGGCTCCTATGAGTGACATGGACGCGGAACAGCTGACGCTTGACGGGCTCGCCCCCCGCAGGCGTCGGCGTCGCGCGCCCGCGGAGCACACGCCGGCAGCCGAACACCCCATCGCCCGCGTCGTCCTCGACGTGCAGGCCACGCATCTGGGGCAGACCTTCGACTATCTCATCGACGAGAAGCAGTCGGACGCGGCCATCCCCGGCATGCTCGTGCGTGTCCGCTTCGGCGGACGGCGCGTCACCGGCATCATCTGGGAGCGTGCCGCCACCAGCGACACACCATCCTCCTCATTGCGCTATCTCGAACGCGTTCTCGGCGACGACATCCTCGTCCCCGCCTCGATGCGACGCGACATCACCCTGATAGCCGACGCATACGGCGGCACGCGCGCCAACATCCTGCGACTCGCCGTGCCCCCGCGCGTCGCCAAGGTCGAGAAGGAGCAGCGACTCGTCGCCGGATTCGCGCGCGACGGCCGGGATGACGGGCGATTCGGCGCAGGGAACGGCGACGGAACCACTTCCGACTCGCCGGCCGCACGCATCGCCGCCCGCTTCGATCGTTTGAGCGGCATGTACGACCGCAATCTGGCCGCCCTGCAGGACGCGTTGCACGCCCGCGCGGCCGCCTTCCGATCCTTCGTGTTCGACCCGCTGCCCGGCGTCGGACAGGCCGCGGCCGTGCTCGCTTGGATGGCCGCCGAATCGCTCGCCGCCTCCCGCACCGCCGTCATCGTTCTGCCCGGCATGAAGGAGACGCGCGACGTCCTCGACTCCCTCGGCGCGCTCGGCCTGACGCCGTTCGGTCCCGGACGATCCGGCACCGGCGGCTGGAGCGGCGACGTCGCGGTCCTGAGCGCCGAAACCCCGCCCATCGACCGGTACCGCGCCTACCTCGCCGTCGCCACCGGACAGGTGAAATGCGTGATCGGACCGCGCGCCGCCATGTACGCGCCGGTCGACGGCCCCGGTCTCTTCGCGATCATGGACGACATCGCCTACCAGCAGGCCGACGGCATGATGCCCTACGCCCACGCGCGCGGCGTGCTGCGACTGCGCGCCAAGGCGCACGGCGGCGTGTTCGTCGCGCTCGCCAACGCGCGCAGCCCCCTAAGCCAGATGGAGGTCGCAGGTTTGCCGGATGTCGGCGTGCCCGCGATGTCCGCTGCGACGGCCCCGTCCGGTTCGTCTGGTTCGTCCGGTTCGACTGGCTCGTCCGACCTGTCCGACGCGGTGAGCGGGCCGAGCGTCGCGATCCGTCCGCTGCCCAGCGTGCTCAAGGACGCCTCGCCGTGGATCCGCTGGCTCAGCCGCGAGGAGCTCGCGCGTCTGGCCGACCCGTCGATCGGCGCGCGCGTGCCGCACACCGCCGTCGCCAACATCCGTGTGGCGTTGAACGCGGGCGGGCCGGTGCTGTTCTCCATCCCCGCCGACGGCGTGGCCGAAGCGTTGAGCTGCGCCAACCCGAAATGCCTGCGTCAGGCGCGATGCCGTAAATGCGCGGGACCGTTGCAACGCGTGCAGGGCGTGGCCGTGCCCCGATGCCGCTGGTGCGGGGCCGCCGCCTCCAACTGGACCTGCCCGCACTGTCATGGTGACCGTCTGCGCGTCATACGCGTGGGCGCCGCCGGCACCGCCGACGAACTGCGCGGCCTGTTCCGAGGCGTCCCGATGCTGCTGTCCAGCCCCAGCCAGCCGCGCGGCGTCATCGAGGAGATCGACCATCGTCCGGTCATCGTCATCGCGACTCCCGGCGCCGAACCTCGCGTGCGCGCGAAGAGCGGTCCGGGGTACGGCTCCTACGCGGCGGTCGCGATCCTCGACGCGTGGACCAGCCTGTACGCGCCGGGACTCGACGCGCGCGTCGACACGCTTGCCGCGTGGATGCGCGCGGTGTCCCTGTGCGCGCCGCGTACCGCCGGCGGACAGGCATTGCTCCTGGGGGAGACCGACCCGGCCATCGCCCAGTCGCTGATGCTCTGGGATTCCTCGTTGCTCGCCTCGCGCGAACTCGACGAACGCGCGCAGACCGGCATGCCGCCGGTCGTCGCCGTCGCCTGCGTCTGGGGACGCCGGGACGCGGTCATGCGCGCGCTCAGGGCCATCGGCGCGCTGGACGGCGACATGGCCGTCTGCCCGATGCCGGGTGGTTCCGTCGGTGCCATCGGGATGGCGATGCCCGGCGTACTGGGCCCGGTGCCGATCCCGCAGCCGCGCACGGTAGACGCGCGCGAACTGGAGGTGACCGCCGACCGCGTGCGCGCCGTCGTCCGCGTGCCGCACGCGAGACGCGAGGAACTGGCCGCACGCCTCAAAACCGAGGTCGCACGCCATGTCGCCGCGCGCGAGGGCGGGGAACTGAGGTTCCAGCTCGATCGCAAGGACCTGATCTGACCGCATGGGAGCCCGTCCGATCCCGCACGCGGAGGCGTCCCGCGCGCATGGGAACATGATGTCGGCAAGGGGCTTGATGGCCCCCACGAATCATGGAAACGAAAGGAACCGCGATGAAGGGTTGGCCCGGAGAACCGGACATGGACTACGACGTGCTGGTGGCGGACGGCGAGGCCGCCGCGAACGCCGGCAAGCCGATCACCGACGTCATCTTCGACTTCGGCAACGTGCTCATCTACTGGGATCCGTCCGCGGTGCTCATCCCGCGATACGACAAGGAGACCATCGACCGGTTCCTCGACAACGACGTCTCCCGCTTCTACGACGCCAACGACCTGATGGACGGCGGCGCCACCCCCGAGGAGGGCGTCGCGTGGATGCGCGAGCACAGCGGCGACCAGTGGGCCGACATGCTCAAGTACTACCTCGACAACTTCGAGGACTCCCTCGTCGGCGTCGTGCCCGGCGCGCGCGTGCTCATCAACGACCTCAAGGCCGCCGGCATCGGCGTGTGGGGCCTGTCCAACTGGGAGAAGGAGCTGTTCCCGATCGCCGAAAAGGCCACGCCGATCCTCTCCAAGCTCGACGGCAAGGTCGTCTCCGGATACGTCAGGCTGCGCAAGCCGCACAAGGACATCTACGAGCGTGCGCTCGCCGACTTCGGCATCACTGCCGACGGCGCCGTGTTCATCGACGACAAGGCGATGAACATCGTCGGCGCGAACGCGGCCGGCATCCGCGGCATCCGCTTCCGCGACCCGGTCAAGCTGCGCGAGCTGCTCATCGACGCCGGCGTCGACATCCCCGACGTCAAGACCGTGAAGTGAGATCTTCGAAGTAAAGGACAAAAGGAATCACCACACATATGCTCAAACTGCTGTTCGCAGGCACTCCCGACGTGGCCGTGCCGTCCCTCAAGGCGTTCGCCGCCGACCCGCGATTCGACGTGAAGACGGTCCTGACCCGCCCCGACGCGCCCACCGGCCGCGGCCGCAGGCTCACCCCCAGCCCGGTCAAGGCCGCGGCGCTTGAACTCGGCATCCCCGTCATCGACGCGAAGCCGCGCGATCCGGGCTTCCTCGACACGCTCGCCGGTCTCGACGTCGACATCGCCGCCGTCATCGCCTACGGCAACATCCTGCCCAAGGCCGTGCTCGACGCCGTGCCGCTCGGCTGGTACAACCTGCACTTCTCCAACCTGCCCGCTTGGCGTGGCGCGGCTCCCGTGCAGCGTTCCATCTGGGCCGGAGACAGGACCACCGGCGCCGACGTGTTCAAGGTCGGCGAGGGACTGGACGACGGCCCGGTCATCGCCACGATGAGCGTGGACCTGACCGGACGGGAGACCTCCGGTGAACTGCTCGACCGTCTCGCGGTCGAAGGCGCGCCGATGTGCGTGGACGCGCTCGCCAGCGTGGGGGAGGGAACCGCCGTGTTCACCCCGCAGCCGGAAGGTGAGTTCGAGTACGCGCACAAGATCACCGTCGATGACGCGCGCATCGATCTCACCCAGCCCGTCGAGGCGATCGACCGGCAGATCCGCGCCTGCACGCCCGCCCCCGGCGCATGGTGCGAACTGTATCCGGAAGGAAAGCCGGCCGCCGGCGAGACGGTGGCCGAGGCTGACGAGCACGCCAGGCCCCTGACCCTGCACGTGCTGGCCGCCCGCCCCGCCGACCTCACCAATCCGAACGCGCCGCAGGCGCTCGCCCCCGGCGAGATCAAGGCGGGCAAGAGGAACGTGTGGGTCGGCACCGGCACCGATCCGCTGGAACTGCTCCAAGTCAAGGCGCAGGGCAAGAAGGCCATGCGCGCCGCCGACTGGGCCCGAGGCGCCCGCCTCGCTCCCGCCGCCCGCCTCGACTAGTCGCGCAGGAACCCGAGCACCTTCGTCAGGTCGCGCTCGTTGATCGACTCATGGGCGGCGAGCTGGGTCTTCGGCTTCGCGCAGAACGCGATGCCGAGGCCCGCGGCCTGAATCATCGGAATGTCGTTCGCGCCATCGCCCACGGCGACGGTCTGCGCCATGTCGATGCCGTCGCGCCTCGCCCACTCGCGCAGCGCATGCAGCTTGACGGTCTTGCACACGATCTCGCCGAGCACCTTGCCGGTGAGTTTGCCGTCGCGCACTTCGAGACGGTTCGCAAGCCAGTGGTCGATATGCGCCTCCTCGGCGAGTCGGTCGACCACCTCGTGGAATCCTCCGGAGACGACGCCGACCTTCCAGCCGTGCGCGTGCAGCGTGTCGATGAGCTCCAACGCGCCGTTGGTGAAATGCAGTTTGTCGTGCACGGTGTCGAACACGGAGACCGGCAGTCCCTCGAGCAGCGCCACACGGGCGCGCAGGGCGTCGCAGAACTCGAGCTCGCCGCGCATCGCGCGCTCGGTCACGGCCGCGATCTCATCACCGGCGCCGGCCGCCTCGCCCAGCTCGTCGATGACCTCCTCGTCGATGAGCGTGGAATCGACGTCCATCACCAGCAGACCGGGCTTCGACAGGGTGGGATTGTCGGCAGTATTGTCGTCAAGGGATTGCGCATGTTCTTGCATCATGCCTTTGATTGTCGAAAAACCTTGGGACAATGCCCATTATGATTTTTGACGCCATTCATGACGCCGCAATCCAGGCGAATTCCGCAATCACGATCGCAGCCCCGGCCACCCCCGTGTGCACCACCGGAGAAAGCGGGCTCATCGGCTCGATCACCGACTGGCTCGTCTCCCTGATGGAGACGGTCGGAGGCCTTGGAGTCGCCCTCGCCATCGCGCTCGAATCGATCTTCCCGCCCATCCCCTCCGAAGTGATCCTGCCGCTGGCCGGATTCACCGCCTCACGCGGCTCCTTCGGCCTCATCGAGGCGATCATCTGGGCCACGGTCGGCTCGCTGCTCGGCGCATGGGCGCTCTACGGCATCTCCCGCTGGGTTGGTCTGCACCGCATCCACAAGGCCGTCGACGTCATCCCGGGAGTCAGCCGCAGGGACGTCAACAAGGCCAACGACTGGTTCACGAAGTACGGCACCTGGTCGGTGCTCATCGGCCGCGTGATCCCGGTCGTGCGCTCGCTCATCTCCATCCCCGCCGGATTCAACGCGATGAACTTCGCGCAGTTCACCGGCTGGACGCTGCTCGGCTCGGCCGTGTGGAACACGATCCTCGTGTCCACCGGATACTTCCTCGGCGAAGGCTGGTGTTCGATCCTCGGCTACCTCAACGTGTTCGAGGACGCGGTGATCGTCGCCTTCATCGTGGTCATCGTCGTGTTCGCCGCACGCAAGATCCGTACAGTGGTACGTGACAGGCGGCGGTGACGCCAACGAGCAATCACGATAGGCGACGAGGAGACCCGAGGAACACATGACGGACGATCAGGAGCAGCTCAACCGGCAGGCGCGCGAGGAGACGGCCCGCGAACTGGCCTCGCTCAACGACCGGCTCATGGCCAGGAACCATGCGCTGGCCGAGGCGCTCACCCGCGCCGGCAAGGAGCTGACGAAGGCCAAATCACAGCTCGCGCAGCTCGCCCAGCCGCCGATGACCTTCGCCACGATGATCAAGGTCGACTCCACGCACCTCGACGATCTCGGCGTCCAGCACGCCTCCGCCGAGGTCATCACCGGCACGCGCCGCATGATCGTGCCCGTCGCCGCGAACCTCAACGCCGCGCGACTCGCCGCCGGCCGCACCGTACTGCTCAACGAGAAGATGGTCCTCGTCGAACAGCGCGACACCGACACCGTCGGATCCATCCGCGTCGTCTCCCAGACGCTCGCCGACGGCCGGCTCGTCGTCGCCGACGGCGGCGGCAACCCCACCGTCATCCGCCGTGCCACGGCGCTCGCGGGCACGTCCCTCGACAAGGGCGACCGCGTCATCGTCGACCCCTCCGGGCGCATCGCGTTGGAGAGCCTGCCGCACGAGGACGACGCCGATCTCGTGCTCGAGGAGACCCCGAACGTCGACTTCTCCGACATCGGCGGCCTCGACGAGCAGATCGGACGCATCAGGGACGCGGTCCAGCTGCCGTTCCTGCACCGCGAGCTGTTCGCACGCTACGATCTGACGCCCCCGAAGGGCGTGCTCCTGTACGGGCCTCCCGGCAACGGCAAGACGCTCATCGCCAAGGCGGTCGCGCACGCGCTCGCCGAAGGCTCGAACATGGGTGGCAGGGGCGTGTTCCTGTCGGTCAAGGGTCCGGAGCTGCTCAACAAGTTCGTCGGCGAATCGGAGCGGCTCATCCGCCTCATCTTCCAGCGCGCCCGCGAACGCGCCACTGACGGCAGACCGGTCATCGTGTTCATCGACGAGATGGATTCGCTGCTGCGCACGCGCGGCTCCGGCGTCTCGAGCGACGTGGAGACGACGATCGTGCCGCAGTTCCTCGCCGAACTGGACGGCGTCGAATCGATCGGCAACGTGATGGTGATCGGCGCGTCGAACCGCGTGGACATGATCGACCCGGCCGTGCTGCGCCCCGGTCGCCTCGACGTGAAGATCCGCATCGACCGTCCGGACGGTGACGCGGCGGCCGCGATCGTGCGCCACTATCTGACCGACGATCTGCCGCTCGAGGAGGGCGTGGACGCCGAGGCGCTGACCCGCGTGCTCGTACGCGACATCTACACGCGCTCCGAACGCCGCCATCTGGCCGACGTGCGCGACGAGCACGGCGTGTGGAACGCGCTGTTCCTCGCCGACGTGGTCTCCGGCGCCTCGCTGAAGAACGTCGTCGACCGTGCCAAGACCTACGCGGTCAAGGCGTCGATCACGTCCGGACGGGACGTCGCGCTGAACGTCGACATGCTCGCGCGGGCCGTCGAGGACGAATACCGGGAGACCCGCGACTCGCTGCTCGACGCGGACCCGGTCCAATGGTCGCGAGTCAACGGCTTCGACGCCGGCAGCGTCGAAGCCATCCGCGCCGTGGAACACTGACGGAAAGGAATCGCGCTCATGAGCGTTCGACGAGTAATGGGAACGGAGACCGAGTACGCGGTCTCGCAGCCGGGTGAGGCGTACGGCCAGCCGGTCAGGCTGAGCTTCACCGTGGTGGGGGCGGCGGCCGATGACGCCACACGGCACATCAGATGGGACTACCGGCAGGAGGATCCGGTCAACGACGCACGCGGCACCCGCCTCGACCGCGCCTCGGCCCGTCCCGAGATGCTCACCGATTCCCCGCAGCTCAACATCACCAACGTGATCGCGCCCAACGGCGGCCGCATCTACGTCGACCACGCGCATCCCGAATACTCCGCGCCCGAAACGACCGATCCGTTCGAGGCGCTTGCCTACGACCACGCCGGCGACCGGCTCATGCTCGCCGCCGCCCGCGCCGCAAGCGCGCAGCCTCAGATCCGCGACACCGGCCGGCCGATCGTCCTGCATCGCAACAACGTCGACGGCAAGGGCGCCAGCTGGGGCACGCACGAGAACTACATGATGGCGCGCGCCGTGCCGTTCACCGACGTGGCCGCCCTGATGACCGCGCACTTCATCTCCCGCCAGATCTGGGCCGGATCGGGGCGCGTCGGCCTCGGCGAGCACAGCGAGACCGCCGGATTCCAACTGAGCCAGCGCGCGGACTACATCCACGCGAGGATCGGCCTGCAGACCACGTTCGACCGCCCGATCATCAACACGCGCGACGAATCCCACTCCACATCGGACAAGCGCCGTCTGCACGTCATCGTCGGCGACGCCAACCGCATGGACGTGCCGCAGGTCCTGAAGCTCGGCGTCACCTCGATGCTCCTGTGGACGCTCGAACACGCGCGGGACGCCGGCTACGACCTCGACGCCCTGCTCGGCCGGCTCCAGCTCGCCGATCCGGTCGAGGCCATGCATGTCGTCTCCCACGACCTGAGCCTCGCCGCCGCACTGCCGCTCGAAACCGGCGGCGAGACCAACGCGTGGCTCATGCAGATCGAACTGCGCCGGGCCGTCTACGAGGTCGCCGCCGCGATCCTCGGCACCGATACGAAGGGCGAACCCGCGTGGGAGGACCGTCAGACCCGCAACGTGATGGCCATGTGGGGACAGGCGCTCGCCGACGTCGCCACGATCCGCCATGTCGACGACGATACGCGACTGACGCTCAGGGCCGAGGCCGGACGCATCGAGTGGCTGCTCAAATGGCAGCTGCTGGAGAAGCTGCGCCGCAAGATCGCCGGTGCCGGTGCCGGTGCCGGTGACACCGGGTGGGGCGATCCGCGTCTGGCCGCCGTCGATCTGTCCTGGGCGGCGCTCGACCCGGCCGCATCGGTGTTCGCCAAGCTCGAGAAGGCGGGGCGTGTCGAGCGTCTCGTCGACGACGACCGGCTCGCCGCGGCCGCGTCCGAGCCGCCGTCCGACACCCGCGCCTGGCTGCGCGCCGCGATCGTGCGCGCGTTCCCGTCCGACGTCGTCGCCGCCAGCTGGTCGCATCTGACCGTGCGCGTGCCGCGTGAGGACGGTCAGGACCTCTTGGCCGACACGTACGGCAACTCGTCCGCGGCCGAGGCGACGAGCGTGCGGCCGGGGGATCTGGTGAGCCTCGACATGTCCGATCCGCTCGCCTTCCGCAGGGAGAACGTCGAGAGCGTCGTCGCCCGTGCGGCCAACGCCGCCGAGGCGATCGGCGAACTCGCGGCTCGCGGCAGATAGCGTGCGGGTTGTACACCCCTGCGAGCGAACGATAAGATTGTGAGCCATGGCACAACAAGAGAATCTGCGTGACCTCGCGATGAAGGTCGCCCAAATCGTCCAGGCGGCCGGCAAGCATGCGCTGCAGGACCAGATGGCCCCGCACAACATGATCATCTCCCGCGAGCACCCCACCGAACAGTTCAACGTGGACGTCGACGGCCGTCTGCTGCGCTACATCTCCGGCCGTCTGGCCGACATGGAGCACTTCGACGGCTTCTGGCAGACGCGTCCCGCGCAGTCCCGCCCCGGACAGCGCTACTGGTGCGTCGGCAAGATCGACGGCGCCATCAACTACATTCGCAACATGAGCGAATGGACGGTGACCGTCTCCCTGTTCGAGTTCAACGAGGAGGGGTCCGCCCAGCCGATCCTCGGCGTCGTGCACGCCCCGGCGCTCGGCGAGACCTATCTGGCCGCCCGCGGCGCCGGCGCGGTGCGCATCCGCAGCACGCCGGTCGGTGAGAAGCGCGAGAAGGTCGTGCCCTCGATGACCTCGACGCTCGACGGCGCGGTCGTCAGCTACGGCATGTCCTACGTGCCGAGCGAGGCGGAACGCGCCCTGAAGACCGTGGCCGGACTGGCCGAGGCAGGCCCCGCCGACATCAAGCGCGTCGGCCCGGCCTCGCTCGACCTGTGCAAGGTGGCCGACGGCACGTACGACGCGTACTTCGAGCCGATGCTGCACGAGTGGGACATCCCGGCGATCTCCGCCGGCGCGGTGGTCGTCTGGGAGGCGCAGGGCACGCTGCGCCGCTGGAACGGCAACGGCATCCACTGGCGTTGCGCCAACGACGTGCTGTGCACCAACGGCATGATCGACCGTGAACTCAAGCCCTACCTCGTCCAGGAGTAGAACCAGAGGTAGAAGTGGCCGGCAAGACGCGAGTCAGGCCGTATGACGGGCCCCGGGAGCATGTTCCCGGGGCCCGTCGCGTATCGTAGAGGAATCGAAACGAACAGGAAGGAGCGGGCCATCATGCCTCAGCAATTCGAACAGGGTCAGTCGCAGCGCAACGACAACGAGCAGGTCGAGCAGGACGCGCCGCTCGCGGCCGCACAGACCGAGACCGCAGCGGATACGGACGTCGATGCGCTCGACGCCGTGCTCGACGACATCGAAAGCACGCTGGAGACCAACGCCGAGGAGTACGTCAAGAGCTTCGTGCAAAAGGGCGGCGAGTGATGCCGCAGCTGCGTGACAGCGGTACGCGGGCGGCCCACGAATCGAACGGCACTCCCGCGGCCGAACTGAACGGCTTCGAACGCATCTTCGGCGTCGAAACCGAGTACGGGGTGGCCGTCACCGGCACGTCCGGCGCGCGGGGGCCGGTCGACGCCGGTCAGGTCGCGATGACGATGTTCCAGCCGGTCGTCTCCCGCGCGCGGTCGACGAACACGTATCTCGACAACGGCTCGCGCCTCTATCTGGATGTCGGATCGCACCCCGAGTATGCGACCGCCGAGGCGAGGGACCCCCTCGACGCGCTCGCACAGGACATGGCGGGGGAGCGGATCATGGCCTCGCTCGCCGCCCAGGCGCAGGAGCGTCTTCGCGCGAGTCACGGCGATCACGCCGCGATCCACGTGTTCAAGAACAACGTCGACTCCGCCGGACACGCGTTCGGCTGTCACGAGAACTATCTCGTGCGCCGTATCGTGCCGCTGGAGACGATCGAACGCCAGCTGCTGCCGTTCCTCATCACCCGCCAGCTGTACACCGGCGCGGGGCGGTTCACGCCCGATGGCACCGGCTTCCAGCTGACGCAGCGCGCCGACTTCCTCGACGAGGCCGTCTCGTCGGCCACCACACGATCCCGTCCGATGGTCAACACGCGTGACGAACCGCACGCCGATCCGGAGTCGTTCCGTCGTCTGCATGTGATCATCGGCGACTCGAACCGCTCCCACTGGGCGACGTGGATGAAGCTCGCCGTCACGCATCTCGTGCTGTGCGTGATCGAGGACGCGGTCAGACGCGGGACTCCGAGCGGATTCGAGGACCTCGCGTTCGACGATCCGGCCGCCGCCAACCGCGCGGTGAGCCGCTGGCTGGACGGTGGTGCCGGTGCCGACGCCGGTACCGCCGGTGCCGGGAGCGATGCCGCCGATCCGGCGGGCGCCCTCGCGATGCAACGCCGATACCTGGGCGTCGTCGAATCGTTCGTGCGCGACCATGCGGACGCGATGAACGCCTCGCTGCCGAAGACGCCGGTGACTCTGGTGCTCGATCACTGGCGGTGGGCGTTGGACGCGTTGGAACGCCGCGACATCGCCGAACTGTCGAAGCGCGTCGACTGGGCGGCCAAGTACCGTCTGGCCGAGGCGCTGCGGCGGCGTCGCCCCGACGTGGGCTTCGCGCAGCTCGAACGCATGGAGCTCGACTATCACGACGTGGCCAACGGCAGACTGTACGGTTCGCTGGTCTCGCACGGCCAGCTGGACGAGGCGGTCGATCCCGCGCTCTCGGCGGCGGGATCGCCGACAAGGGCGAGGCGCCGGATCCGCGTCACACCCCGCCGCAGGACACGCGCGCGGCACTGCGCGGCGCGTTCGTGCGGCGTGCGCTCGACGCCGGCGTGCAGTTCTCCTGCGATTGGACGACGCTGGTCGTCTCCTCGCCTGTGCGCCGCGAGGCGACGCTCCTCGACCCGTTCAGCGCCGAGCCACCCCCGAATACCGGGCGCTGATGGCCCAGATTGGAAATTAGTTTCTGGCCCCCTCTGACGAGGGGGCTCCCGGCGGAGCCGGGTGGGGGAGAGAAGCCGAACAGGAAGGCCAACCGTTCTCGGTTGACCTAAACGAAAACCCCGACCGTCATGGTCGGGGTTTATTCGTGCCTCGCGCGCCGCAGCGCGGCTGGCCAACAATCAGTTGTTGGTGACGGCCTTCTTGAGCAGGGAGCCAGCGGAGATGCGCACGCCGTAGGTGGCGGGGATCTCGATGGTCTCGCCGGTGCGCGGGTTGCGGCCGGTGCGGGCGGCGCGCTTGACGCGTTCCGCGGAGAACAGACCGGTGAGCTTCAGGCCCTCGCCAGACTGCATGGCCTCGACGAACACATCCTGGAAGGCGTTGACAGCGGCCTCAGCCTGAGCCTTGGTCAGGTTGGACTTCTGGGCGATCTTCGAGACGAGATCAGACTTGTTGTATGCCATAAAGCATCCTTCTTTGTCCGGGGACTGGCTACTGCATTGCCGGTCCGTTGTTTGTCATGAATGATGATAGCGCATGATGTGACCAGATGCCGCATTTTCCAACGTTTTTACTGGTTTCACACCATATTGCGCCTGTCGAGCCAGCGCATCGCCAACGCACCGAGCGGGATGCGCAGCCAGTAGAACAGCGCACGGTACAGCAGCGTCGCCGACAGGGCCACGCCGGCCGGGACTCCGGCCGCGCCGAACGAGAAGACCAGCGCCGCCTCGACGCCTCCGAGGCCGCCCGGAGTGGGCACGGCAGAGCCGATCGCGTTGGCCAGCAGGAACAGGAAGATCGTCTCGAACGGGTTGGTCATATGCCCGAACGCCAGCAGGGACGCCCAGAACTCGAGACCGGTCGCCGCGTTGAGCAGCAGCATGCCGATCGCGCTGAAGGTCAGCTGGCGCGGGTTGGAGAGCACGTCGATCAGCTGGCGCGCGTACGCCTTGGCCAGCGGCAGCAGCCTCTCGGCGACGAGCCTGCGCACTGGGGGGATCATCATCGCGATCGCCAGCGTCATGAGCACGACGCCGATGACGGTGATGAGCGTGTTCGTCGGGATCATCGAGCTCAACGCGGTGGATCCGGTGAACAGGCCGATCAGCACCAGCATGATCACGGTGCCGCCGTAGTAGACCGCCATCACCGCGGTCATGATCGCGGTGGCCGTCGTGTTGCGATACCCGGCCTTGCGCAGGAACTGGAGGTTCACGAACGCCGGGCCCACGCCCGCGGGCATCGAGACCACGGCGAATCCCTGCGCCACCTGCGACATGAAGATGCCGAGCGGACGGCGCTTGTCCTTCTCGATGAACGCGCCCAGCTCGATCGACGAGCCGAGGATCGCGAGGAACTCGAAGACGAGACAGACGACCGCCATCACCGGATTGGCGTTCCTGACGGCCGCGATCACCTCGTTCGGCTTCAGCTGCGTGAACACGACGACGACCGCGACCATGAGCAGCGCCGTGCCGATGAACGAGCGCGGCGAGAAACGCGAGAGCTTCACCGGCTCCAGCGCACGCTCGTCCTCCTCGGGCGCGAGCGCGCGCAGACGGGCGCGAAGATCGTCCATCACATGCCTGTCCCACCCCATGAGCGCGCGCGTGCCGGCGGGGACGGCGGCCTTCTGCACGAACGGCGTCAGCGCGATCATCTGCTCGTCGCCCCACACCGTGCGTCCCGCCGCGATGGCGCGTTCCGGGCCGATGAGCACGGCCAGCAGCGTGAGCAGCTGGACCTGGTCGAGCGCCACGTTCGGCGCGGCGCTCGAATCGTCGCCGTTCTGCCATCCCGCGATGATCGGCGTACCCGATTCGAGCCTCGCCAGCGTGTCCGGGGTGATGCGCCGGTGCGTGTACCCGCGGCGGTTCGCCACGGACAGGTAGCGCATCAGGGCGATCGCGTCGTCGTCGGACAGGGTGTTGAGATTGCATTCGCGCATCGACTCGCTGCCGCGCAGCACGAGGATCGACGTCTCCCCGGTGTCGGCCGCGCCGTAGACGTGCGGGGTCGACAGCCCCGCGTTCTTGAGGCCCAGGATCATCAGCATGTGATGCTGCGTGGCCTCTCGCGGGGAACGGTCGCGGCGCATCGACACACCGGTGAAGCGGATCCACTGCCACAGCTGGCGCATGTATCCGGCGGTGTGCACCTGGGTGTCGAGCGCGGAGACGATGAACCGGCGGCCGAGGTCGTCGCGCACGTCGTAGACGCGCGAGCCCTCGACCAGATCGTCGTCCAGCGTGGTACGGAACGATCCGCGCGACGTCGGATCCGATTCGACGCGGCGTTCGAGCGAGGTGACGCGAAGGCCGATGCCGTTCAACGCCTGGACGAGGTCGGCGCCCCACGTGCCCTGGTTCTTCGTGCCGATGCCGAAGCGCAGCAGCATGCCGATCAGGCGTCCGGCGGCGAACGAGACGAGCACGCCGGCCACCGAGTTGACCGACAGCAGGATGAGCAGCGCGGCCACCGTGTAGAGGATGTTCCACCCCCATTTGACCGTCGTGCGCGTGCGACGCGGACCGGCCACCGTCAGCAGGGCCGCCGCCCCCGCATAGAAGTCGGGGAACAGGCCGGCGCCATACGTGCTGCTCGCCGAGCCGAGCGCGGAGATCATCGTCGCGCCGCCGAACGAGGAGACGGCCAGCGAGATGCCCCAGATGAAGGCCATGCCGCCGAACAGCGCGAGCAGTGCCAGCACGGCCTGCAGCCATTCGCGGGCGATGAGCAGCTGGGCGATCGCCATGACGACGATCACGACGATCGCCAGCTGCTGCAGCATCGACGTGGGCAGGTCGACCATCCAGTTGAGGGTCTGGCCGGCCACGTGATGGGCGTCCGATTCGATGCCGGAGACGAAGCCGTTGAGGTAGATCGCCGACAGCATCGCGACGACGGCGAGCAGCACCGAGGCGCCCGCGTGCAGCAGATCGCCGAAATCGTGGATGCGTCTGGGCGGCACGTCGTCGATATGCGGGTTGGAGGGGTCGCCCGGCGCCGTCTCGTCGAAATCGATGGAAGTCACGTCCGTCAGCGGTCCGTCAGCGGTCGAAATCCACCAGCCTGCTCGCCACACCGGTGTAGGTGGCGGGGGTGAGGGCCTTGAGACGCGCGGCGGTGTCGGCGTCGAAGGACTGCTGGTCGATGAACGCCTCGACCTGCGCCTGGTCGATCGTGTGGCCGCGCATCAGCTCCTTGACCTTCTCGTACGGCTTGTCCATGCCGGGCAGGCCGCGCAGCTCGCAGGCGCGCATCGCCGTCTGGATCGGCTCGCCGAGCACCTCCCAGTTCGTGTCGAGCTCGTGCGCGATGACGTGCTCGTTCGGGTGGATGGACTTCAGTCCCCCCATCAGGTTGTACAGGGCCAAGAGCGAGTAGCCGAGCGCCGAACCGATGTTGCGCTGCGTGGTCGAATCGGTCAGATCGCGCTGCCAGCGGGACTCCACCAGCGTGGCGGAGAGCGTGTCCAGCAGCGAGCAGGACAGCTCGAAGTTGGCCTCCGCGTTCTCGAAGCGGATCGGGTTGACCTTGTGCGGCATCGTCGAGGAGCCGGTCGCGCCCTTGACCGGGACCTGCGCGAACACGCCGCGCGAGATGTACATCCACACGTCCACGCACAGGTTGTGCATGATGCGGTTCGCATGGGAGACGGTCGAGTACAGCTCGGCCTGCCAGTCGTGGCTTTCGATCTGCGTGGTCAGCGGGTTCCAGGTCAGGCCCATGCGGTTGGTGACGAACTCGCGGGAGACGGCGATCCAGTCGACGTCCGGGCAGGCGGCCAGATGCGCGCCGAACGTGCCGGTCGCGCCGTTGATCTTGCCCAGATACTCCTGCTGCGTGATGTGCTTCAACTGGCGGTTCAGACGGTAGACGTAGACGGCGAGCTCCTTGCCGAGCGTCGTCGGCGTGGCCGGCTGGCCGTGCGTCAGGGACAGCAGCGGCAGGTCGCGGAACTCGTCGGCCTTGGCGGCGAGATGATCGATGATCTCCTCGAACGCGGGCGTCCACACCTGCTCCATCGCGTTCTTCACGCAACGGGCGATCGACAGGTTGTTGATGTCCTCGGACGTGCAGGCGAAGTGCACGAGGGTCTTGAGCGCATCGTTGATGTGCGTCAGGTCGGCCGGGGCCTTGTCGAACTGATCGTCGATGTAGTACTCGACGGCCTTCACGTCATGATGCGTGACGGCCTCGTGCGCGGCGTGCTGACGGATGCCCTCGGCGCCGAAATCCTCGGGGATGGAGCGCAGGAACGCCTTCTCGGCGTCCGTGAACGGCTCGACGCCGTCGATGATCGGCCGGTTGCCGTTGCCCTCGAAGCCGTTGGCCAGCAGGATCATCCACTCGACCTCGACGCGCATGCGCTCGCGGTTGAGGGCCGGCTCGCTCAGGTATTCGACGAGCGGGGCGGTGGCGTTGTGGTAGCGGCCGTCGAGCGGCGTCAGTGCGATTGCGGGGGAAATATCGGTAAGCTTCATAACTCTTTAGGGTACTTCCAGCCGTGAACCGCGAACATCGCACACTGGCTCCCCTTGTCGGACGTTGCCGTGAAGCAAACAGCAGAGCTGTTTGTAGGCAACGTGCGAGCCGACAGGCGAGCCGGCAGAATGCGCGTGTAGCGCGTCCGTAATTGCGGGACGAGCTGGCCCGCGAAGCGGGACTGAGGAGTAGCGGAGTTCGTCAGTACACTTCCGGCGCGGATACCTTGTTACCTGAAACGTGCGAATCATCCCTATACTGGCCTATCGGCGTTCCCGCCCGAGCCGCGCAGGTCAAGGAGCGTCTCTGTAGGCATCACTGTGCGCGGCCGTAACCGGCAGGGGGAGTACCATGTCCGCAATCGACAATCGTCCATTTTCGTCCTCTTCGTCTTCATCCGTTCCTTCGGGTATCCCGGGCGTCCCCGGCGTCTCCCGTCTCAAGTGGCGTCCGGTCGACATCGCCGTCGGCGCGGCGCTCGGCGCGGCCTGCGGCGTGATCTTCTGGGGATTCAACTTCGCGTACATGCCGATCTCCTCCGTGCTGGGCGCCGTGCTGCCGGGACTGGCATCCGTGACGCATGCGATGTGGTACTTCTCCGGCACGCTCGCATTGCTGATCCTGCGCAAACCGGGCGCCGCGATGTACGTCAACGTCGTCGGCACGCTCGTCGAGACGGTGATCGGCAGCCAGTACGGCGTCGGATTCGTCATCGTCTCCGCGCTGCTGCAGGGCCTGTTCGCCGAGATCCCGTTCGCATTGACCCGGTACCGCGTCTTCAACCTGCCGGTCTCGATCGCCTCAGGACTGCTCGTTGCGCTCGAATACGGCCTCTACCTGCTGTTCTTCCGCTATCAGGGCGTCTCGATCATGAGCCCCCGCGGCATCGTCCACATGATCTCCGAGCTCACGGGCGGCGCGATCCTAAGCGGCGTCATGCCGTGGTTCCTCATGCTGGGACTCGTCCGGACCGGCGCCCTCGACCGTCTCGCCTCAGGCCGCGCACTGCTCGACACCGAGTCCTCCTCTCGGGTGTGATGCCCTGATTCCGGCAGCATAAGACCGGTCGCATAAGAAAAAAATGGCTTCCATCCCCGCATCGCATGGGCGTTGCGTGGGGACGGAAGCCATTTGCGTATCAGGGGGATGCGCCAGATTCCTCAGATGCCGAACTCCTTCTCGGCCTGCGTTCTGACGGAGTCGCCGACCAGTTCGGCGGTGTCGGACTTGGCCTGTTCGATGCGTCCGAAGAATGCGTCCGCCTCCTCGTAGTTCAGCGGGTGTCCGGCCTCCTTGGCGATCGCCATCACCTCGTCGATGGTCTGCGCCTCGGCCAGCTTCTCGTCCAGTTCCTTTTCGTCAATGCCGGTCATGATGACTCCTTGACTTGCATGCCGCCGTCCGCGTCCGACGTCATCGGCGTCGCAGAAGGCGGTGTGGGGAACCCCGCCCTCGGAATTCCTTGGCTAGAGCGGTATTGTAGTCGTTTCCGTCGTTGGTGAGTAGGGGGTATCGGGCGTTTCCGCGGTCGAAGGGGACGGCGGTTCGGATCTTTCGCGAGTCATGTCCGCCGGGGACGCCACGGATTGTCACAACTCGCTTTTCATCGTCCTTCCGGCGCGTTGTGGCATATTTCGTTGTCACGACGTGCTGGAATCGGTGTGAATTGCGGGTTGTGGCGGGGTCGGTGTATCGCTTGCGCGGAGGGGGTTGGGTGAGCGTTGTCGAAATGCTTGGAATTCCGCCATTTTCACGATATTGCCCGTTGCTTTGATCGCGGTCGGTGGCGTGCCGCGTCGGTGATTTGTGTCACGACGCGCGACAATCATCCGAAATCGCATGTTGTGACAAGCGGTACGCTCGTCTTGGATTCGACAGTCTTGGATTCGACTGGACGCGGCGGATCGGATGGGGGTGTCGTATGGATGACGACGAGCGGCGGTGGATCGAGGACACTTTGGAGCGGCTGTCCCATTCGGCGTTCCGGGCGAAGTTCGCGCTCGCGGCCAAGGACCGGGCATATGCGCGCGCCAAGGGCAGGGACGTGATCGAGCGCCACGCGCATGAGATGCTGTGCGATCGGGTCGGCGACGCGACCCCGAGGAACGACGGTCGCCAGACCCCGTGGAAGGGCCATCCGGTGTTCACCGCGCAGCATGCGACCGCCACCTGCTGCCGCGGTTGCATCGAGAAATGGCATCACATCCCCAAGGGCCGTGCGCTGAGCGAGACGGAGATCAACCGTCTCGCCGACCTCGTCATGGCATGGATCGAACGCGACCTCAAAGACCATCCGGCGCCGGCCGCGAAGCCGGAGCCGTCCGCCTTAGAGCCGACCCTGTTCTGATCCGGACGTCACGCCGACTGTCTCGGCACGACCTCGGTGGGCAGCCAGACGATGCGCTTCGGCTCGTCGCCCTCGATCTGGGCGAGCACCATGTCCGCCATCTCGATGCCGAATCGCCCGATCGGCTGGCGGACGGTGGTCAGCGGGGGAGTGGACGCGGCCGCATCGGGGCTGTCGTCGAACCCCGCGATGGCGATGTCCTGCGGCACGCGCACCCCATGCGAGACGAGATACTGCATGGCACCCGCGGCGATGCAGTCGTTGGCGCACATCATCGCGTCGATGCCGTGATCGCGCAGCAGCTGCGCGATGTCGAGGGCGTCGGGATTGACCCCGGCGAAGTCGGCATCGGGGGCGACGTCCGGCCTGTTGCCATCGGCGGCGTCGTCGCGGATACCGGCGAGTTTCGCGAGCAGCAGGCGCACGGCCTCGCGTCCGTCGGCGCGGCTCCAGCCGTAGGCGTCGACGACCAGATCGGGATCGAACAGGCCTCTCATCGTGCTGCGGAACCCCTCGAATCGCCCGTACGAGCAGGGGATGAAGTTCGGGCCGCGAAGGTAGGCGATGCGCCGGTACCCCTGATCGAGCATGTATCGGGTCAGCGCCGTCGACGCCGCATGGTTGTCGATGTCGACCGTCGGGAACGGCGACTGTCCGCCGTAGCCCACGCCGGAGACCGCCACCGGGGCGTTCGATTCGCGGAAGACGGTGAACAGGCGATCTCCGACGTGCAGGTTGTTGAGGATCCATCCGTCCGCGAACCCGCTGCGCACCAGTCGCGCGATGCGTTCGGCGGCCTCGTCGGTGTCGCAGATGAGCACGACCAGCTGATAGCCGGCCTCGCCGAGCCTGCGGTTGGCGTTGACCATGATCGTGTTGATGTTCGGATCGGTGGTGATGGTCTCCGGCTCGCCGTGCATGACGAAGGCCACGGTCTGCGTGCGCTGGCGCACCAGCGATCGGGCGGCGTTGTTGGGGATGTAGTTGACCTCGCGCACGGCGGCGGCGATGCGTTCGGCGGCCTCGGGGGAGACGTGGGGGTTGCCGTTGAGGAACCTGGAGACCGTCGCGTACGACACCCCCGACACGCGGGCGACGTCCATGATGGTCGGTTTTTTGGGCGTGCGCTTGCGCCTGTTTCCGCCGTTTTCGCCCGATTGATCGCCCATGGCGCGCCTCCGATCGCAGACAACTGGTTTGTAAACGTTTCCATATCAGTGTACACTGTCATCTCGTAAACGATTACACGGCTTATGGCAAGCCGAAAACGCAGCGGCAGAGTAGCCGTTGCGCTCGAGGAAAGGAACGACATGAAGCGAACGGCTCTGCGCAGAATCACCGCGGCGACGATGGTCGTGGGATTGGGCATCGGACTGGCCGGCTGCGGCGGCGGAGACGGAGGCAACGGCGCGTCCGGCACCATCGGCACCGCCGACAACCCGGTCGAGATCGCCGTATGGGGCTGGGAGCCCACGCTCAAGCAGGCGACTGCCGCCTTCGAAAAGGAGAACCCCAACATCAAGGTCAAGGTCACCAACGTCGGCTCCGCCGTGCAGACCATCACCTCGCTGCAGAACGCCATCAACGCCGGCTCCGGCGCGCCGGACGTCGCCCAGTTCGAATACCACGCCCTGCCCCAGTTCGCACTCGCCGGATCGCTGTCCGACCTGTCCGACAAGGGCGCCAAGGACTACGCCGACTTCTACACGCCCGGCACCTGGAGCCAGGTCAACATCAACGGCGGCATCTACGGCCTGCCGATGGACTCCGGCCCGACCGCCCTGTTCTACAACAAGGAGGTGTTCGACGCCGCCGGCGTCACCGAACCGCCGAAGACCTGGGACGAGTACTACGAGGCCGCCAAGAAGATCAAGGCGCTCGGCGGCGGCCACTACATCACCGCCGACACCGGTTCGGAAGGCTCGTACACCATGCTCGCCAGCCTCATCTGGGCCGCCGGCGGCCGCCCGTACGAGATCAAGGACGCCGAGAACGTCTCCATCACCCTCACCAGCGACCCGGCCGTCAAGAAGGTCGCCGACTTCTGGCAGAAGATGATCGACGAGGGGCTCATCAACACGCAGATCAACTCGTGGTCCGACGAATGGAACCGGGGGTTGGGCGACGGCACCATCGCCTCGCTCAACTACGGCGCGTGGATGAGCGCCAACCTGCTCGCCAGCGCATCGCAGGCATCCGGCAAGTTCCGCGTCGCCACCATCCCGCAATGGGACGCCTCCGCCAAGCCGAGCAACGGCGAGGCCGGCGGATCCACGCTCGCGATCCTCGCCTCCAGCAAGAAGCAGGAGGCTGCATGGAAGTACATCGACTTCGTCAACCACGAACGCAACGGCATCAACGCGCGCGTCGACAACGGCGCGTTCCCCGCCGACCGCGAGACCCTCAAGTCCGACGACTTCCTCAAGGGGTCGGCGAAACTGACCGAATACTTCGGAGGCCAGGAATACAACAAGGTGCTCGCCCAGGCCTCCGACGAAGTCTCCGAAGGCTTCTCGTACATGCCGTTCAGCGCCCACGCGATGAGCATCTACGGCGACAGCCTCGGACCCGCATACCGCGGCCAGAAGACCCTGAACCAGGCGCTCGCCGACTTCCAGAAGGCGCTGACCGATTACGGCAGGGATCAGGGCTTCACCGTCACCAACTGATCACTGATCCGACTGATCCGCTGGTCCGGCTGGTCTGACCGCCGCATCTCAATACTTGTCCTGAACACTCCAACCGCGAAGCCGGTCCTCCCACTTCCTCGGGGAGGACCGGCTTCATCCTGCTTGCATGGTTGGCGGAACCAGCTCGACGGGCCGATTCTTCGTCCCGCCGGGGTCTGGCTCAGGGACTGTCAACAGGCATTTTCACGGCAATGCTGAAGACATACCTCGCTGTGCTCAATTGTGAATCGGTTGCGCAGAGGCAATGACATGAGGATCGAGATGTGATGATGCATCGAGGATTTCAATTCCAAGAACGTTTCCATTCTGGCTGAAATCCACATTCACATATGAGTTTTCATCATTGGGGGAGAACGGCACCTCAACGGTATGATGTACATGTTCCTCAACGATGTTGTCGGCTATGCTGATGTATGCGGCGTCGGCATCAGGATCGTAGGTGATGTTCATTGGTTATCCTCGATAGGCGGTAACTACATTATGGGTCGTTTTGCTAAGAATAACTGTGATTTTATTTTTCCCCTTTCCCATGACATATTTCCAAGTTCCTTTATTGGCATTACTTTTAACGCCATTAAGGAGAACTTGCTTAACTAATTGTTGCGAAATGCCTCTTGCTGCCATCTGCTGAATCGCGTGCGCCGTCAGACGAACTGCAATGCCACCCAACCATATTAAGATAGGGGCGACTCGTGCGGAAGGGGTGGATTCTGTATTTTCAGACGAAGGTACCGAAGTGTTGTACTCCGAGTCAGAGCTTTCTATGGGAAAATTAGAAGTGTCTTCAGTCGTAATACCGTAATTTGCGACTTGAGTGTTGTAGTCTACAGTTACCGCATTTGCGGGCACTGTCCCCGATAAAGTCAAAGCAGCAGAAAGAATTATAGCTAGCAAACAGCTTCGTAATTTGGTCATCTTTTTCCTGTCGTGTTGGGTGGATTTCGCCGCGCGGCAATGTGACTCTATGAAAATAAGAAATAAATCTTTTTTTTGTCTAGTTTTTTACGCTCCTGGCGTAAGGTGCATGGTTATGGCTGTGCGATGGCGGGTTGCGAGATGCGTCCGCCGTGCCGGATGTCATGGAATTTGGGTGGATATTCGGCGAAACCCAGCGTAGTGTCTATGGCAAGAGGGAAGTAAATGCGACAAGATGTCCATTAAGAAAAGTTGACAGCATGTCAACATATCCCCAAGGAGGCGGAACATGTACTATTCCAACGGCAACTACGAGGCGTTCGCCCGCCCGAAGAAGCCCGCAGGCGTCGACGGCAAGTCGGCCTACATCATCGGCACCGGACTGGCGGCCCTGTCCGCCGCATGCTACCTCGTGCGTGACGCGCAGATGCCCGGCGAGAACATCCACATCCTCGAAAAGGACGCGGTCCCCGGAGGCGCATGCGATGGCGCCGAAATCCCCGGACTCGGCTACGTGATGCGCGGCGGACGCGAGATGGACAACCATTTCGAGGTGATGTGGGACCTGTTCCGCTCCATCCCGTCCATCGAGACGCCCGACGTCTCCGTCCTCGACGAATACTACTGGCTCAACAAGGAGGACCCGAACTACTCGCTGTGCCGCGCCACTAAGGATCTCGGAAAGGACGCGGAGACGAACGGCAAGTTCGGCTTGTCCGACAAGGCGTCGCAGGAGATCATGAAGCTCTTCTTCACACCCGACGAGGAGCTCTACGACAAGCCGATCACCGACTTCTTCGACGACGAGGTCCTGAACTCCAACTTCTGGATGTACTGGCGCACCATGTTCGCCTTCGAGAACTGGCACTCCGCGCTCGAGATGAAGCTGTACATCAAGCGCTACATCCACCACATCGGCGGCCTGCCCGACTTCTCCGCGCTGCGATTCACCCGCTACAACCAGTACGAGTCGATGATCCTGCCGATGGTCAAGTACTTGGAATCGCACGGCGTGCAGTTCCACTACAACACCAAGGTCGAGAACGTCGAATTCGCGATCGGCGGCGGAGACGGCCCCAAGCGCGAACGCACCGGCGTCGGCCAGGACACGATCCTCAAGATCCAGGCGACCTCCGGCGTGTTCAAGCGCAACCCGTTCAGCTCCGACACGAAGAAGCTCGCCGTGCGCATCGACATCGACCACGAAGGCGACAAGTCGTCCATCGACCTGACCCCCGACGACTACGTGTTCATCACCAACGGCGGTTGCGTCGAGAACTCCACCATGGGATCGCAGCACGCGCCTGCAGCATGGAACCCCGACCTGAAGCCCGGCGGCGGCTGGGACATGTGGCGCCGCATCGCCAAACAGGACCCGAGCTTCGGCCACCCGGACAAGTTCTGCTCCGACCCGCAGGCCACCAAGTGGATGAGCGCCACCGTCACCACGCTCGACGGCGAGATCCCGCCGTACATCAAGCGCATCTGCAAGCGCGACCCGTTCAGCGGCCACGTCGTCACCGGCGGCATCATCACCGTCACCGACTCCAACTGGCTCATGAGCTGGACCTTGAACCGTCAGCAGCAGTTCCGCGACCAGCCCAAGGACCAGCTGTGCGTGTGGGTCTACGGCCTGTTCCCCGACAAGCCCGGCAACTACATTAAGAAGCCGATGACCGAATGCACCGGCGAGGAGATCTGCGCCGAATGGCTCTACCATATGGGCGTTCCCACGGAGAAGATCGAGGCGCTCGCCAAAACCCACGCCAACACCGTGCCGGTGATGATGCCGTACATCACGGCCTTCTTCATGCCGCGCGCGGCCGGCGACCGTCCGGACGTGGTGCCCGACGGCGCCGTCAACTTCGCGTTCCTCGGCCAGTTCGCCGAGACCCCGCGCGACACGATCTTCACCACCGAGTACTCGATGCGCACCGGCATGGAGGCGGTGTACACGCTGCTCGACGTCGATCGCGGCGTACCCGAGGTGTGGGGCAGCGTCTACGACGTGCGCAACCTCCTCAACGCCACCGTCAAGCTGCGTGACGGCGCACCCGTGACCGACATGAAGCTCAACTTCGTGGAGAAGGCCGTACTCGGCAAGATCCTCAAGAAGCTCGACGGCACCGACATCGCCACATTGCTGCGCGAGTACCACGTCATCTGACGCCCAGTACGACACCCCGCGCCTCGCTCGCTGCATCCGTTGCGGGGCATACGGCGAGAGATAACGGTAGCTGACCAGCCGTCATCTCTCACTAACTACCCTTGTAGCGAGAGGTTATCGTTGTTCAGAGACGGCAACCTCTCACTACGGGGGTGGTTAGCGAGAGATTTCCGTCAGAGATAAGCAATGATCTCTCGCTGACCGCCCTTCAGCGAGAGACCTTGGTCATGAGACTGCGGGTATGTCTCATTTGCCTAACTGATGCCACGGCACACGGAGGTGAAATGCTCGTATCGGACCGTGCCGTTCCCGCGATAGCGTTCCGCCGGCTGCGGCAGCCGTTCTATCGAGCCGAGACAGGCCTCTGCCGCCGGTAAAGGATCGCGTGGTGTGCGTGCGGGTGGAAGCGGCGTCTGCATTGCTCGAAGCGACTGTTATATCAGTTGGCGTGATAGTGATGCCAAGACTGCACGCATCGTTTGGGTCAGCGTATTTGATCATATTACTGGTGAATTCATCGATGCCTGCGTGGATAATATCCAGTGTCATTGGGTCGTAATTCTGAGGAATGTTGCCCGTGATGGACGTGCTGATGGTGAATCCAATATTGCGCATTTCCTCTTCGGACTGTGCGAGATGGGCCACAAACATTTCCATTTCGGTATCGGGATCAGGTGATGCAAGCGATGCATCGGTTTTGGGAAACGAATTCCGGCCAGTGGAATCGGCATTGATCGGTGTTTCCGAGCTGAGAACGTCGATCGTTGATCGTACGATTTTGAGCAGTTCCTGCGATATATCGGCAAGTTGGATGATCTCAGCCCGGTATTGGTCAGGTTGTGCAGGCCGCTCCTGCCATGCTTGCAAATCATGCTGCATGCGTAGTATCTGATAGGCGAGTCTATTGGTCACCTGATCATGAAGTGTGGCGGCTATCGTTTCGCGCCGTTGCCGTTCCGCATTGATCTCTCGTTGCCGTTCCAGTTCCCGATTCATGCGACGCATGTTCGCGACGTCGTTGCGCCAGTGCAATCCGATGCCGAGATACGAGGCTGCGGGAAGCGCAACCGCAATGATCATGTCCAGAGTGTGCGACGGGTTTACACCGGTCATGCCCAGCATGTCATGAATGATGATGACGATGACGGATTGGGCTATCCCTAGGGCAATCCCCGGAAGTGATAACCGATAGGACAACACCATCAACGCGGTGGCGAATGATGGGAACAACGGTAGCATCAATGGTGACAGTGCAGGGATGGCGTTGATGCCTATCAGCAGCGTCGTCTGCATCGATACGGCGGTTACGGGGAACCGTAAGGTGATGATGCACAGCGCCATGACGGCCGCGGCAAGTATGCAACCGATCCAATCGATCGTTCCCACTATCTGATCGGCTGCCAATAGAACGATTCCATATCCATAACTCGCAGCAACTGCGATTATGCGTGCGACCTGCCATACGGCGTCGTTGGGCATGGTTCGTTGTTCATGCGAGAGATATCCGATTGTGCTGGTTTCATTGCTGTTGCTCCGATTCATAACAGACCGCGTTTCTCGCACAGAATGATGGCGTGGATTCGGTTTCGTGCATGCAGTTTGGCCATCGCTCGCTTGGCATATGTGCCGATGGTGAATTTGCTTAAGGATAGTGAATGGGCGATCTCCTCGGTCTCCAATCCCTCAGAGTACATGCGCAGGATCTCGATCTCTCGAGCAGACAGTCGATTCTCATCCGCATGGTGTGTATGTCGAGAATCCATTGCATCAGCATCATTGGCTGAGGTCGCGGACTGCACATCGGGAAATTGGACTGAAGCGTCAACGGGACATTGCACTGCCAGACCTGCCGACGCATGCCGAATCGCGTTGGTTAATCCACGAAGATCCGTTTTGGAAATCAATGCCTGAGCTCCAGCCTCGGCGGCGATGCGGGCATAGCTGCCCAACGCGAACGAAGTCATGCACACCAATCCGACCGGTAACGATCGGCGACGCAGCGTTCTGCACACCTCCGCGCCGCTTGTGACCTCCATGGACATGTCGACCAGCACCACCTGCGGTCGCGTTCCCGGATTCAGGCAGTTGTCAACCGCATCATCTCCCGAGACTGTGGTCCACAATATGCGCAGCCATGGCAGATCGCGCAGTATGCTCGAGAGCGCGGCCAGCGTCAGGTGATCGTTGTCCACGATCCCCAACGTCACTTTTTCCCCGTCTTGCTTCATACCTTGATGATACGGCTGGTTGTTTTCGACACTCTGTTATGTCACTTATGGAGGGACATGGGTGGAGCACTCTGCCTGAGTGTTGATACATTGAAATTGTTCTGGAAATAATCCAGATCACTACAATACATAGTTCCTATTGATATCAATTGGATTGTGTATATGTAGTATTGATATAAATTGGAGGACATTATGTCTATTATTGAGGATAAAGCATCTAGGATTAAAAAGTTGGCAGTTGTACTGCTGACGTGTGTTTCGATGACATTTATTCCAGTGGCATCTGCATCTGCGGCAGAGTTGGATGTTATCGTTCCTACTTCGGAGAATGGAGAATACGAAATTCAGCCTTTGTGGCTTAATCCTGAGGGTAAGCACACTCAGTATCCTGCCCAAGGGGGAGTTTGGGAATGGGGCTTCTGGAATGTTAAGATTCGTTCGTATTACACGCATAGTACGCGAGTTCATGGTTCTTCGGTTTCATTGAACGGATCGACTGTTCGCAGTATTGATACCGCTCGTGGCAAGCGTTCTATTGCAGAGAAGTATGCTGTGAATTATTGGGGAAATAACGACGCTTATTACTACCGCGTTCTTTAATTGTCATGTAGTTAGTCGGTGGCATTTTTTTTCAAGATTGGCATCGGCTTTTCTTTTTTTCATTGAGAGTGTGGTTTATGCATCGTCGATTGTTTTTCGCGGTATCCACGTTAGTATTCCTGCTCGCTTCATTGCTGTCCGTCATATCCAGTGATCTACATGATCGTGCATTGCCACAAGGAATCCACGCCAACGTTTCGATGATGCTGGATTTCCAATCATCCGGCATGGATGACGCTCGGGCGCTGCGGGAACTCACCAACATCGGCGATCAGCGCAAGCTCGGCATCGTCAAGGTCATGCCTGATCTTGACGGCGATGCCGCGGAACGGCAGGTGTTTGTCGCGATGGATGCTACGGCACGCGGACGGCTTCCCGTGGGAACATCCATCAGACGTTTCGGCAACATGCCGGATTCCACAGTGGTGTCGGATTCTCGTCTATCGTCGGCATCCGCCAGCGGACAGTACTACCTGATTCGCGGCGACCAGTCAGATGTCGGGCTGCATGACTGGCTGAACCGCAACGGGGTGACGGTGACATGGGGCACTGATTCGCTACGTGATGATATACGTCTGCTGGTATCGCAGTTGAGTTTCATGATGTCGATGGCGGCGGCTCTTGCTCTGATAGCGACGATGGTCCTGTACTGGATGGCATCCAAGGTTCGTTCGCGGGCATTGCGTGTGTTGGCGGGCGTTTCGACATGGCGCATTCAGAAGGACGACATGATGGGTGTTCTGGTGCCGTCGCTGTGCGCGGCAAGTTGCATCGACATCACCGCGGTCACGGCGGTTGGTGTGATCAAGGGGCTCGTGTTTATACCATATTTCTTTCGCATGTTGTTGGTGCTCGAGGGCGTGATGTTGTCCGGACTGTTCGTGGCGATGCTGATCGTGGGCGCGGTTTCATGGCCTTCGGCCGTGATGATCATGCGTCGCGCATCCGGCAACATCGGTCTGCGACGGTCGGCTCTCGCGATGAAGTCGGTTGTGTTCGTGGCGGTACTGGCGGTAACCGCGCCTGCGATGTCCGCCATGGCGTCAGCCGATTCGTCGGCACGCGAGCAGCGCGTGTGGGAACGTCTGTCCGATCAAGTTTCGATAGCCCTGTCCTACAATGACGATCCGCGACTGGATGCCAAGGTCGCGAACGTGTTACGCGCCATGGAAAGTGAGGGGAAGGGGGCCCTCTCCTATACGTTCACCCCGGAAACGACCGGGGAGACCGGTACCGATCCGGTGGCCTTGGTCACGGAAGATTGGCTTGATCTGGTGCGGGTCGATCCGAAACATATGAAACATGCCATACGTGTCTCGCAGGACCGCCTGTCGACGGAGGCGAAGGATGTCGTCTCCCAGCTGCCGGGATGGGCATCGGATTCACGCCACGGTGAGGACATGATCAGGCAGGCCAGATACTACATCATCGATGGCGACACGATACCGGTGCTTCAAGGAGGCTCGGACACCATGCTCTTCCCGAAACGACTGACGCTCATCGTCCTTGACGATTATTCAGGATTCTCCGACTCCGGATTTCTGGTGCCGGCGGCAACCACCCGCAACATTGTGATGACGGGATTACAGGACGTGCGATCCAGATTGCAGCGTGCCGGATTAGCGCAACGGGCTCAGGTACGCTATGTCGCCGAGGAACAGATCCTGCAGAGCCAGTTCTCCACGTATTTCGCCTGGCTGCAGGCCGCGGCGTTCGTCATGCTCATCGTCTCGTTCGCACTGACGGTCATGGTGCATGCGATGGTGCGCGCCGCACTACGTGCCAGACACGACTACCCGCTCATGTTGAACGGTATCCTCGCCGGTCGCTTGGCGGAATTCACGATACTGGCGGAAAGCGGCGCGGCGTTGGCGGCGGGAGCCGTCATCACCATGATCGCGCTCCATTCGACGGGCGCCACGGCGGCATTGGCAACCGGCGCATTGACGATACTGGCGATCCTCGTCTCGGCTCTGTCCCACATCCTGTCCGTGCGGCGTATGTTCAAGGCCGTCAACACCCGCACTCTGTAACCGTTTTTGCGTGGATATTTTGAACACGCCATGGAAAGGAAGCTCATGACCACCATAGAATGTGACAATCTGACGGTGCACATCGCCGGACGGACAATTCTTGAGCACATCAATCTGCATATTCCGGAAAGTGGCATGATCGCCCTCACCGGACCCAGCGGATGCGGGAAGACCACGCTGCTGCACACTCTTGGACTTCTGCAACAATCCGATGACGGGCGGCTGATCATCGACCATGAGGATGTCACGTATGCGTCGTCCGGCAGACGCAGACGATTCTGGCACGATACGGCCTCGTTCATCCTCCAGGATTACGGCATCATGGACGAGGAAAGCGTGGAGTTCAACGTATCCATGCAACTCGGCCCATTCGGTCAGCGTGCCGGGGGAGACCGTAGACGAATCCATGAGGCGCTCAGAGCAACAGGTTTGGCGAAGCGAATCCAGGAACCTGCATCCCACCTCAGCGGAGGGGAGAAGCAGCGCCTCGGTATTGCGCGCGCGATATACAAGAATGCATCGGTGATCTTCGCGGACGAGCCCACTGCATCACTCGACGCGCACAATCGTCAGATCGTCATCGATCTACTGCGACGCCGGGCCGGCGAGGGAACGACCGTAATTATCGCCACTCATGACCCTGTTCTGATGTCTTCATGCGACTGGAATTATCCGGTGGGCAATCACAGCAACGCGAGTTTGGGCGATACTGCAACAGAGGCATCCGACGAACGATCCGTCACTTACAGTGCGAATGTCGCAAAAACACATAAGGAGCCTCAATGAAGTACGCGGACAATTCGACAAAGGCCAACCGTAAGACAAGTCTCGGTCGGAAAGTGGTATACGCAGCCGTCGCTTTCGTCGTAGCCGCGGCGATCGCGGTCGGTCTAATCCTGACGGGCGTCATCCCGATGAGAAGAGGCAGCGCGGGACTACCATGCGATGACCTCACGTCGTATCAATCGACGCAGGATGCCTATGATACGCATCGATCTACCATCGATTCGATCAAAGCCGTTGGGAAAGGCGTCTCGATCACCGTCAAACATGCCGATTGTCCCACGGCATCGCAAGATGAAGGCTATCTGGAGATCACGTACCGAGATGAGGACGAGCGAAACGCCATCATGAAGATCCTTGACCAGTCGGAACTCGGAATATACGCTTCGTTGGTTCAGTCTGGAGGAGCAGGATTGTTCTGACAAGGCACAGATATCGACTAGTGGGTTTCTTTGTCATTGGAGTGATGACGAAGCCGCAACGAAACCACAGCTAAACCAACATGGAGCGGGGGATGACGGTACGCTGATCGAGACCGTAGGCTTGGTCGAGCGGCCTTGAGCGTGTCCAGATCAGCGTACCGTCATCCCCCGCGGTCAACGCTGGACAGGCGGAACGAAAGTGCCGGCAGGCTATCGCCAGTCAGAAGTCGAAGTCGTCCGGGTCGGCGCCGTTGCGGCGGCCGGTGTCGATCGCGTTGACGGCGGCCATGTCGGCGTCGGACAGCTGGAAGTCGAAGACGTCGAGGTTCTGACGGATGCGATCGGCGTGCGTGGACTTCGGCAGGACGATGACGCCGCGCTGGATGTGCCAGCGGATCACGACCTGCGCGGCCGACTTGCCGTACTTCGCGCCGATCTCGGACAGACGCGGGTCGGCGAGCAGCGTGCCGCCGGTGCCGCCGAGCGGACTCCACGCCTCCACGTCGATGCCCTGCGCGTGCGCGAAGTCGATGAGCTCCTGATTGGCGAACTGCGGTGAGGATTCGATCTGGTCGACCGCCGGCTTCACGTCCGAATTCGCGAGCAGCTCCTCCAAGTGATGCCGCTGGAAGTTGCTCACGCCGATCGCCTTCGCGCGGCCGGACGCGTAGATCGCCTGCAGGTCGTCCCACGCCTGCTGCCAGCCGTCGGCCGGCCAGTGGATCAGGTACAGG
This sequence comes from Bifidobacterium callitrichos DSM 23973, assembly GCF_000741175.1. Classification (GTDB taxonomy): domain Bacteria; phylum Actinomycetota; class Actinomycetes; order Actinomycetales; family Bifidobacteriaceae; genus Bifidobacterium; species Bifidobacterium callitrichos. The sequence continues at coordinate 102,391 of NZ_JGYS01000022.1, read as the reverse complement.
TTCACGTAGTCGAGGCCGAGACGCTCGAGGCTCTCCTCGAACGCGTCCTGTCCGCGGCGGGCGCGGATGTCGTCGTTCCACAGCTTCGTCGTCACGAAGATGTCGTCGCGAGGCACGCCGGAACGGCGGATGCCCTCGCCCACGGACGCCTCGTTGCGGTAGATCATCGCCGTGTCGATGTGGCGGTACCCGGCCTCGAGCGCCGCAGTGACCGCGTTGACCGTGGTGTCGCCGTCCGGCGTCCGGAACACGCCCAGTCCCACCTGCGGGATGACCGTTCCGTTGTTCAGCGTGATCGTCGATTGAATCGCCATGATGCTCCCTTCGTGGCAATGGTGTTTTCCCTTCACCGGCCATTGTACGGTCGGGGCGCGTATCACCTCATACGCCCGGACGGATAATTGGGGGCATGGATCAGATGGGTAGCGGAAATGGGAATACGAACGCCTTGACGACGTCGGGATTGACGATCCGGCATGCGACCGCATCGGACGTCGACGCGATCGCGGCCGTGGAGACGCTGTGCTTCCCGCCGGCGGAGGCCGCCGACGGGGAGACGATCCGCAGACGGATTGCGGCATATCCGGAGTGCTTCTGGCTGCTGTGCCGCAATGATGGTCCGGCGGATGCCGCCGACGAACGCATCGTCGCGTTCATCAACGGGTTCGCCACGGACCGCGCGGATCTGACCGACGACATGTACGACGACCCGTCCGGGCACCACCCCCAAGGCGCGTGGCAGATGATCTTCGGGGTCGACACAGCACCGGAATACCGGCATCGTGGATACGCGAGCCTCCTGATGCGACGCGTCATCGCCGACGCGCGAGCGGCCGGCCGCAAGGGACTGGTGCTCACCTGCAAGGACCGGCTCGTCGGCTTCTACGCACGATTCGGCTACGTGGACGAGGGGATCAGCGGCTCCACGCACGGAGGCGTCGTCTGGCATCAGATGCGATTGACGTTCTGACGTCGACGTGCGATCGGATGGTGACTACTGACTACGATGGGCGGCATGGATATGCGGGATGAAGAGCGAATGGCATGTGGGGAACCGCCGCGCTACGCGGCGACGTTCGATTCGGGGACCACGGCGTTGAAGGGCGCGCTGGTCGCGGAAGACGGCCGCATCGTGGCGAGTGCGAGCGAGGATCTGGACCTGATCATCGCGGGGCCTCACGGCGAATACCGTGAGCAGGATCCAAACCAGTGGTGGCACGCGTTCGTCGCGGTGAGCCGGCGGATGCTCGCCGACGCGGCCGAGAACGAGCCCGGTTTCCATTCGGGTGGCAAAGATCGCATCGCCGGACTCATCTTCAGCGGGCAGATGCAGGATGTGATCGCATTGGACCGCGACCTCAATCCGGTGCGCAACGCCATCCTCTACTCCGACGGCCGGGCGGAGAAGGAAGCCATCGAACTCGCGGAACGCTACGGGTCCCAGCGATTCCTCGACGTGGTCGGCAACCGTCTCGAGGGCTGCCTGCCGCTGCCGAAGCTCATGTGGATGCGCGCGCACGAGCCGGAGCTCTTCGCCCGCACCGCCCACGTGCTCATCAGTTCGAAGGACTATCTCATCGCGCGGCTCGCGGGCCGTTGCGTCGGCGACGTCGCCGCATGCTCGACCGCCGGCGCGATGGACATCCGCTCCGGCGAGTGGGATGCGGGACTGCTCAAGACGAGCGAAATCGAACGGAGGATCCTACCCGAACTGCATCGCCCGCAGGACGTTGTCGGCGAGGTGATGCCGGAAGCCGCCGCCCTGACCGGGTTCGCAGTTGGCACCCCGGTGTTCGCCGGCATCGGCGACGCCGGCGCCACCACGTTCGCCAGCGGCGTCGACCGTCCGGGACGCTACAACATCAACCTCGGCACGTCCGGCTGGATCGCGACCGTCTCGCCCGAGCCGTTCGTCGACAAGCCGGGCGCGGCGAACCTCGCGTTCGGTGTGGCCCCGGGATTCGTCAACGCCGTCCCGTTCCTCAACGCCGGCGACGTGCACAAGTGGGTGACAAGAGCGCTCGCCGGCGTCACCTCCGCAAACCCCGAGACGTCCGACTACGCCGCGGCACACGACCTCATCGAACAATCCCGGCCCGGCGCGAACGGCGTCCTGTGCCTGCCGTACCTCGTGGGGGAGCGCTTCCCGGTCATGAACCCGTCGATCCGCGGCGCGTACGTGGGTATTTCGCCGGACACCACGCGCGCCGATCTCGTCCGGGCGGCGCTTGAGGGCGTCGCCTTCTCGATCCGTCAGGGCATGGAGAGCTTCGATGCGGCGCCGGAGGAGATCTCCCTGATCGGCGGCGGCGCCCGCGAACCCGCATGGTGCCAGATCATGGCCGACGTGCTCGCGCACGACATCAAGGTCTTCACCAACGCCGACATCCTCCCCGCGGTCGCTCTGGCCTCCCTCGTATTCCAGAACCCGCGGATCCTCACCGACGCGATCCAAAGCACGCCCTACACCCCCGACCCGGCCGCAGCAGCCGTATACGGCAAGCTCTACCCCAAGTTTCTGAAGCTCTATCCCGCACTGTCATCTCTGATGTAAGAGGAGAAAAACAAAACGTAACAGAGCAACGCAAAGGAGCGGAGGACGGCGACGCGCTGTTCGGGACCGTAGGCTTGGCCGAGCGGCCTTGAGCGTGTCCCGAACAGCGCGTCGCCGTCCTCCGCGGCCACTGAGCAAAGCAAAAATATAAAAGAGCGGACGCCGTCCTCCGCAGCCGCGGGAAAGGCGACAAGATAACGAAATCTCACGATTCGGCTGGAATTGGACGCTTCCCGACGATTCGTGCGCGAACGTTGTTACGATGGGCTGTTATGAGCGAGAACAGCGAAAACATCATGCGAATCATCGATCTTCGAGGCAAGAGCCTCTCCCGTGCCGAGCTGCTGGCCGCGATGCCGCGCGCCGCCATGGGCACCTCCGAGGCCACCGATCTGGTGCGTCCGATTCTGGATGACGTCAAGGAGCGCGGAGCGGCGGCCCTGCGCGATTTCGAGGAGAAGTTCGACCATGTGCGCCCTGAGCACCTTCGCGTGCCGAAGGAGGCGTTCGCCGAATCCCTCGAGACCCTTGATCCCGAGGTCCGCTCCGCCATCGAGGAGTCCGTGCGCCGCGCCCGCGCCGTCGCCGCCAATCAGGTGCCGAAGGACTTCTACACCGATCTGGCCGAGGGAGCCCGCGTCGCCGAGCGTTGGATCCCGATCCAGCGCGTCGGTCTGTACGTGCCGGGCGGCAAGGCCGTCTACCCGAGCTCGGTGATCATGAACGTGGTGCCTGCGCAGGCCGCCGGAGTCGAATCGCTGGCCATCGCCACCCCGCCGGCACGTGACGGCTCCGGCCTGCCGAACCGTACGATCCTCGCCACCTGCGCGATCCTCGGCGTCGACGAGGTGTACGCGGTCGGCGGCGCCCAGGCCGTCGCCATGTTCGCATACGGCGCCAAGGGCTCCGAGCCGCAGGACGGCGACGTGCTGTGCGATCCGGTCGACAAGATCACCGGTCCGGGCAACATCTTCGTGGCCACCGCCAAGTCGCTGGTCTCCGGCTTCGTCGGCATCGACGCTGTCGCCGGCCCCACCGAGATCGGCATCATCGCCGATAAGACCGCGAACCCGAGCCTTCTGGCCGCCGATCTCATCGGTCAGGCCGAGCACGACGAGCTGGCCGGCTCCGTGCTGTTCACCGACTCCACCGAGATCGCCGAGAAGGTGCAGGAGAACCTCAACTACCGCGTACCGCGCACCGAGCACGCCGAACGCGTCCACACGTCCCTGTCCGGCACGCAGTCCGCGATCGTCCTGACCGATGACCTTGATCATTCGATCGACGCGGCCAACGCGTACGCCGCCGAGCATCTGGAGATCCAGACCGCCGATGCGGATGCGGTCGTCAAGCGCATCAAGAACGCCGGCGCTATCTTCCGCGGCCCGTACTCCCCGGTGCCGCTGGGCGACTACATGTCCGGCTCCAACCACGTGCTGCCCACCGGCGGCACCGCCCGCTTCGCCGCCGGCCTCGGCGTGCACACGTTCATGAAGCCGGTCGAGGTCATCGAATACGACGAGGAGGGCCTGAAGGCCCTGGCCGCGCGCATCAACGCGTTCGCGGTCTCCGAGGATCTGCCCGCGCACGGCGAGTGCGTGCTGTCCCGCTTCGTCAAGGATCCGTACGACAAGGCCACCCTGCGCGAGCAGGAGAAGGAGGCCGGTCTGCTGTGAGCGGGAACAACGAGACCAACGGCAACGCGATTCCGGCGAACCTGCCGCTGAGGAACGATCTGATCGGCGAGGAGCCGTATGGCGCGCCCCAGCTCGACGTGCCGGTCTGCCTCAACGTCAACGAGAACCCGTACGCGCCGGATCCGGCCGTGTGCGACACGATCGCCAGGCGCGTGCGCGAGATCGCGCCGACGCTGAACCGCTACCCGGATCGCGAGCACATCGAGCTGCGCAAGGCGTTCTCCGACTACCTGGCGCGTGAATCCGGCGCCCGTCTCGACGTTGACGAGCTGTGGGGCGCGAACGGCTCCAACGAGATCATGCTCCAGCTGTTCCAGGCGTTCGGCGGCCCGGGCCGCACCGCGCTCGGCGCCGACCCGACCTACTCGATGTACCCCGAGTACGCGCGCGACACGTTCACCGGCTGGAAGCTCGCCCACCGCAACGAGGACTTCACGCTGAACGTCGAGAAGACCATCGAGGCGATCCACGAGGTCAAGCCGAGCATGGTGCTGCTCACCAGCCCGAACAACCCCACCGGCACGCCGTTGGCGATGGAGGACATCGAACGCATCCTCGCCGCCTGCGAGACCGCCGAGGTCGAGGGCGCCGGCGAGGGCGTGCACCCGATCCTCGTCATCGACGAGGCGTACGTCGAGTTCCGCAAGCCCGGCACGCCAAGCGCCGTGACTCTCATCAAGGACCATCCGAACCTCGCCGTCTCCCGCACGATGAGCAAGGCGTTCGCCTTCGCGGGCGCGCGCGTCGGCTACCTCGCCGCGAGCAAGGGCATCATCGACTGCGTGCGCATCGTGCGCATGCCGTACCACCTGTCCGCCGTGACGCAGGCCGCCGCGATCGCCGCGTTCGAGCACACCGACGAGCAGCTAAGCCGCGTCGAGCACCTGCGCGAGACCCGTGAGGCCACCGCCGAGTGGTTGAAGGCCCAGACCTACAAGGGCGAACCGCTCGAAGTCGCCGAATCCGGCTCCAACTTCCTGCTGTTCGGCGGTCATTTCGACGACCGCGAGGCGATCTTCGACGAACTGTTGAAGCGCGGCGTGCTGATCCGCGTCGTCGGCCCCGACGGCTGGCTGCGCGTGTGCATGGGCACCGACGAGGAGATGGCCCGCTTCCGCGAGGCGCTCGTCGAGTCGATGCGTCTCGTCGAGGCCCGCTAAGAGCCGTCGGCGGCCATCGGAACCAATCATTCGATTCCAATCGATAAAGGAGCGTAGAGCATCATGGCGCGCACCGCGCACATCGTTCGCGAGACCAGCGAATCGCACATCGACCTCGAGCTGAACCTCGACGGCACTGGACAGACCGACATCGACACCTCCGTGCCGTTCTACAACCACATGATGAACGCGCTCGGCAAGCATTCGCTCATCGATCTGAAGATCCACGCGCACGGCGACACCGACATCGACGTGCACCACACCGTGGAGGACACGGCCATCGTCTTCGGCGAGGCGCTGAAGCAGGCGCTCGGCGACAAGCGTGGCATCCGTCGGTTCGCCGACGCCACCGTGCCGCTCGACGAGGCGCTCGCCAAGGCCGTCGTCGACATTTCCGGACGCCCGTACGTGGTGTGTTCCGGCGAGCCGGAGGGCTTCGAATACTGCATGATCGGCGGGCATTTCACCGGTTCGCTCGTGCGTCACGTCATGGAGTCGATCGCCCTGCACGCCGGCATCTGCCTGCACCTGCAGGTGCTCGCCGGCCGCGACCCGCACCACATCGCCGAAGCCGAGTTCAAGGCGCTGGCACGCGCGCTGCGGTTCGCCATCGAACCGGACCCGCGCATCGAGGGGCTGATCCCGAGCACGAAGGGAAGCCTGTGATGGCGGACGACTTCGACGACGACAAGGATCGCTCCGGCCGTGATTCCGACCCGGGCGATTCGCATCTGACCGACGAGGACATCGCCAAGGCCTTGGAGGGATTCGAGAAGGAGTTCGCCGACGAGGAGACCTCCGACCTGTCCGACGTGGACGACCTCGACCCGCATCCGGACTCGGGCGTCGACGACCTGTCCGACGATCTCGACATCGACATTCCTGACGACGCCTCGTCGATCGACCCGTCGTTCGGCTTCGAGGATGCGCTTGACGGTCTGCTCGGCAACAAGGCCAAGATGGCGGCGTTGGTCACGCGCATCGCGTCCGCGCCGCTGCTCGCCGCGTTCTGCCAGCTGTCCGACATCTCCGCCGACTGCGTCGGCTCGAATCAGGGCGCGATCGCGGTCCTGCGCAATCTCGACGGCGACGGCCCCGAGGCCGCGGCCCGAGACATCACCACCGTGGTCGGCGGCATGAGCGTCGTGCTCGGCGTCAACCGCGCCGACAAGCTCGAGGTCTCGATCTACGCGGGCGGCAAGGCGGGGGAGACCCTCGCCCCGCCGATTCTGTTCAACTCGACGCCGCGATTCGTCGAGGACCTGATGCTCGGCATCACCACCGTCGCCCAGCTCAAGACGCAGGGCTTCGAGGTGGTCGACTCCGGCAGTCTCGATCACGAGTCCGCGATGAAGGTGATCGCAGAGCACACGCGGTTCGGCCGCGGAGGCGCCACGCGCGGGTCGAGCATCGACTGACCTGCATCACACTGATCACACTGATCACACTGTAAGTACCTAAGGGGGATCAATGACCACTGCGGTCGTGTTCGACTATGGATTCGGCAACGTGCGCTCCATGGTGCGCGCCCTTGCGCGCCTCGGCGTCGACACCTCACTCACCTCCGACTACCGGCAGGCTCTCGAGGCCGACGGTCTCGTCGTGCCGGGAGTCGGCGCGTTCGCCGCGTGCATGGAGGGCCTGAAGAAGGTCGGCGGCGACCGTGTGATCACGGATCGCCTGCGCGCTGGCCGCGCCGTGCTCGGCGTGTGCGTCGGCGAGCAGGTGCTCTTCGAGCTCGGTCACGAGCATGGCGAGGAGGCCCACGGCGTCGGACTGATCGGCGGCAGCGTCGATCCGCTGGACGCCGACGTCGTGCCCCACATGGGCTGGGACACGGTCGAGGCCGCCGACGGCTCCGCGCTGCTCAAGGGCGTGGAGGACGAGCGCTTCTACTTCGTCCACTCCTACGCGGCGCTCGACGCGAAGGCGAAGGACCTGAGCGAGTTCCAGATCGAACTGCCCGACGAGCAGCGCGTCACGTGGTGCACGTACGGCCGCAGCCGTTTCGTCGCCGCCTACGAGCGCGGACCCCTGTTCGCCACGCAGTTCCACCCGGAGAAGTCCGGTGACGCCGGCGCTCAGCTGCTCGAAAACTGGATCGCCACGTTCTAACGGGCGGACACCTATCTACGAAAGGTTATTGACATGTCGTTGACTCTGCTTCCCGCCGTCGATGTGCGTGACGGCAAGGCCGTGCGCCTGCGTCAGGGTGAATCCGGCTCCGAAACCGACTACGGCTCCCCGCTCGAGGCGGCCCGCACGTGGGTCGAGTCCGGTGCCGAATGGATCCACCTGGTCGACCTGGACGCCGCGTTCGGCACCGGCGACAACCGCGCCCAGCTGCGCGAGATCGTCCACGAGCTCGGCGATCGCGTCAACATCGAGATGTCCGGCGGCGTGCGTGACGACGCCTCGCTCGACGCCGCCCTCGAGGCCGGTGCGGCCCGCGTGAACATCGGCACCGCGGCGCTCGAGAACCCCGAGTGGACGCGCAAGGCGATCGCCAAGTACGGCGACCGCGTGGCCGTCGGCCTCGACGTGCGCGGCCACACACTCGCCGCTCGCGGCTGGACCCGTGAGGGCGGCGACCTGTTCGAGACGATGAAGATGCTCGACGACGCCGGCTGCTCCCGCTACGTCGTCACCGACGTGGCCCGCGACGGCATGATGAGCGGACCGAACCTCGACCTGCTGCGTGAGGTCGCTGAACGCACCGATGCCAAGGTCACCGCCTCCGGCGGCATCGCCAAGCTCGACGACCTGCGCAACATCCGCACGCTCGCCGACCTTGGCGTCGACTCCGCCATCCTCGGCAAGTCGCTCTACGCCCGCGCCTTCACCCTCGAGGAGGCGCTGGAGGTCGCCCGCTGAGCGGCGATCAGGCGCAGGGCAGCTCGCCCTTCTTGATCATGCGCTTGAACACGGCGTAGTCCTCGTCGTTCTGTTCGGCGTAGCTCACCGCGAACGAGGCGATCGCCCGGTCGAAGTCGTCCGAGCCGCCCAGATAGTTCGCGATCGCGATCGAATCGCCCGTCCTCGCGTGCGCGTGCGCCAGACACCACGCGCACATGCGGGACAGGTCGGACAGGGCGGTCGCGTTGAGGTTGTCGATGTCGATCGACCCCTTGCCGTTCCACAGCTGGCGCACGTAGTAGTCGCGCTTCCTGCCGTCCTCGGCGAGGAAACTGGTCCAGCCGAGCAGCACGTCTGCGGTCGACTGGATCAGCTTCTGGCCCTGCACCACGCGCTCGCCGTGCGTCGTGTACGGGGAGGCGCCGCAGTAGTGCTCGAGCACCGAATACGTGGCCTCCTTCATCTGGATCATCATCGGATCGTCGATGTCGCGAGCGATCCACACGCTCGCCCACGCGCGCTGGCCGACCGATCCGACGCCCACCACCTTGCGTGCGCTGTCCTGATAGCGGAAGTGGTCGAACACCCAGCGGCGATCCTCGTACAGGGAGTGACGGTAGTTGTCGAACAGGGTGTCGAGACGCGCCTGCAGCGCCTCCGGATCGGCATAGCTCGTCAGCTCGTTGATCGGCACCAGTTCCGGCGGATTGGACTTGAAGCGCAGTTTGCCGTCCTTGAGCCTGCACAGTTTCGCGGCGGCCGCGTCATTGTCCTTGAGCAGCGCCTTCATCGCGGCCTCGCGCAGCGTGCGGTTGCGCTTGCCGCCCTCGTTCGTCTCGAAGCGGTCGAGCGTCTCCTCGACGTCGAGATGCTCGTACCATGCGTCGAGGTAATCCATTTCGGAGAACTGCTTGATGCATTCTCGGTACGTCTGCACGCACTTGAGGACCGCCGCGCGCACGTCCTTCTCCTTGAGTCTGTTCGCGCGTCCGCAGATCTCCACCGACACCGCGAGACGCTTCAGATCCCACTCCCACGGGCCGATCGCGGTCTCGTCGAAGTCGTTGATGTCGAACACGAGTCGCGCCGAGGGGGAGCGGAAGATGCCGAAGTTGCCGATGTGCGCGTCGCCGACGCACTGCACCGGGATGCCGCTGACCGGCGTGGTGGCGAGGTCGTTGGTCATGATGAGCACGGTGCCGCGGTAGAAGGTGAAGGGGCTCACGCTCATGCGCTTGTATCTAAGCGGGATCAGATCGGGCACTCGGATCGCCGACTGCTCCTCCAGCAGCGCGATCGCCTCGCTGCGGTCCGGCCTCACCTGCCAGATGGCGTGCGATTCGAGGGGCGCCTTCGTGCGGGCGGCGATGCCGGCGCGGGATCGCTCGCGCGGATCGTCGGCCTGCCTCCACGACGTGACGTCGACGGGAGGATTGGCGGACGGGGTCAGATGGTCCTGTGCAACTTCGCTAACTTCACTCATAGACCTCTACTCTAGCGCCTTCCGGGCAGGACGAAACAAAGCGATAACACGCGGGTGTGAGGATATGTGCCTATGGATAAGCAGCAAGAGTTCGCCCTGCGCACGGTCGAGGAACGTGACGTGCGCTTCATTCGACTATGGTTCACGGACGTGCTCGGCACCCTGAAGTCCGTGGCCATCGCACCGGCGGAGCTGGAGGCGGCGTTCGAGGAGGGGCTTGGATTCGACGGTTCGGCCATCGAGGGCATGACCCGAGTCTCCGAGGACGACATGATCGTCAAGCCGGACCCGTCCACCTTCCAGATCCTGCCGTGGCGCGGCGGTCCTCAGGGCACCGCCCGCATGTTCTGCGACGTGCTCACCCCGGAGGGAGAGCCCAGCCTCGGCGATCCCCGTCACGTGCTGAAGCGCTCGCTGGCCAAGGCCAAGGAGAAGGGCTTCACGTTCTACGTGCACCCCGAGATGGAGTTCTATCTCTTCGAGCAGCAGACCGACTGGTCCAAGGCCCCGACCCCGATCGACGAGGGCGGCTACTTCGACCACGTGCCGCGCAGCCCCGGCATGGACTTCCGCCGCGCCACCGTGAACATGCTCGAACAGATGGGCATCTCGGTGGAGTACTCGCACCACGAGGCCGGTCCCGGTCAGAACGAGATCGACCTGAGGTACGCGGACGCGCTGACCACGGCCGACAACATCATGACCTTCCGTACCGTCGTCAAGGAGATCTCGCTGGAGCGTGGCATCCACGCCAGCTTCATGCCCAAGCCTCTTGCCGACGCACCCGGTTCCGGCATGCACACCCACCTGAGCCTGTTCGAGGGCGATGCCAACGCCTTCTACGAGGCCGGTCAGGAGTTCAACATGTCGATCACGGCCCGTCAGTTCGCCGCCGGCATCCTCTACCATGCGGCGGAGATCTGCGCGGTCACCGACCAGTACGTCAACTCGTACAAGCGCCTGTGGGGCGGCAACGAGGCTCCGAGCTACATCTGCTGGGGCCACAACAACCGTTCCGCGCTGCTGCGCATTCCGCAGTACAAGCCCGGCAAGGGCAATTCGGCGCGTATGGAGTTCCGTGCGCTCGACCCGGTCGCCAACCCGTACCTCGCGTACTCCGTGCTGCTGGCCGCCGGCCTCGACGGCATCGAGAAGAAGATGCAGCTCGGCGAGCCGACCAGCGACGACGTGTGGGAGCTGACCGACGAGGAGCGTCAGGCGATGGGCATCGAGCCGCTGCCGCGTTCGCTCGGCGCCGCCCTGAAGATCATGGAGAAGTCAGACTTCGTGGCTGAAGTCCTCGGCGAGCACGCCTTCGAGTACTTCCTGCGCAACAAGCGCCGGGAGTGGGAGGAATACAACCGTCAGGTCACGGCATACGAGCTGAAGACGTATTTGCCGAAGCTCTGAAGCCCGTGAAGATGACGAATGGTTCCGTGCCTGCGCCGCAGCATGATCAGCATGATCCGGCACCGATTTCGACCGCAGCGACCGCAGCGAATAAGGCGACCAAGCCCGATCGCTTCTTCAACCTGCCGGTGACGATCCTCATCCTCGCGAGCTTCATGCTCGGCATGAGCGAGTTCGTCGTCGTCGGCATCCTGCCGGACATCGCGCAGGGGCTCAAGGTCTCCGAGGTCACTGTCGGCAACCTCGTCGCCCTGTTCGCGTTCGTGTATGCGCCGGTCACGCCGCTCGGATCCGCGATCTCCGCGCGATTCCCGCGTTTCGCGACCTACCTGACCCTGATGGGCGTATTCCTCGCCGGCAATCTCCTGTGCGCGCTCGCGCCGAACTATCCGGTGCTGCTCATCGCCCGCATCATGATCGCGCTCGTCTCCGGAACGCTCGTCGCGATCGCGATGACCTACGCGCCCGACGTGACCACCGAACAATACCGCACCAAGTTCATCGCGTGGGTGTTCTCCGGCTTCTCCATCGCCTCGGTGGTGGGCGTGCCGTTCGGAACGTGGGTGGCGAACACGTTCGGATGGCGCATCACGTTCTTCATCATCACGGGCCTGACCGCCGTGCTCATGGGTCTCATGGCCACGTTCCTGCCGCGCAACTCGCATCCGGTGACCATCGGATTCCTGCGCCAGTTCCGCCTCTTCTTCGACAAGCGCATCTGGGGTGGCGTGCTCACCGTCGTGTTCGGCGCCGGATCAAGCTACGTGTTCTACACGTATCTGACCCCGATCATGCGCGACGAGATCGGCGTGCCCGAACAGTATGTGAGCGTGGGGCTCGTGCTCTACGGCGTCGCATGCCTGTGGAGCAACCTGTATGGCGGCAGGATCGCCGAACGCGGGCGCGGCGTCGAACCATTGGCACGCACCCGCCCGATCTTCTGCCTGCACGCGATCCTGTTGTGCTCGCTCGCACTCGCCTCGATCGTGCCACTCTACGGTGCGGTCCTGCTCGTCGCGCTCGGCATGATGATGTACCTGTTCAACTCCGCATCGCAGGTGCTGTACATGGACGTGGCCGCCGAAGCGCACCCGGGCTCGATGAACCTCGCCGCCTCGCTCAACTCGATGAGCTTCAACATCGGCATCGCCCTCGGCTCGGCGGTCGGCGGACTGGTCAACGACCATCTGGGCCTGACCTGGCTCGGCCCGGTCGGCGCGATCTTCTCGGTCGGCGCGATCGTCATCACGACGCTGCTGCGCCGCGCGATGCCGGCCAAGACGGCCAAGACGGCGTAGTCGGTCGAATCAGATGGACGGCAGCAGCAGTCCCAGCGTGACCAGCACGGCGATGTAGACCGCCGCGAACGCAAGGAACGTGATGTCGCGGGCCGCGACGCGCATCACACGCCAGTGGGTGCGTCGCGTGCCCTCCTCGTAGCAGCGCGCGTCAAGCGCGAGGGAGAGATTGTCCGCGTGACGCAGCGTGCCGGCGAAGATCGGCACGATTGTGGCGACCATCGCGCGGATGCGTTCGGCGGGGGAGCCGGTTTCGATCGAACCGCCGCGCGCCGCCTGCGCGTCCGCGATCGCCTTCGCCTCGTTGCCGAGCGTCGGCAGGAATCGCAACGCCAATGACATGACCAGCGCGATCTCCTGCGTGTGCATGCCGAGGCGACGCAGCGGGGAGAGCAGTGCCCCGAACGCGTCGGTCATCGAGGTGGGCGTGGTCGTTTCGAGGAATACGGCGCCCAGAATGATCACCAGCGCGAAACGGCACGCGTACAGCACGGCCACGGCCACGCCGTCGTCGGTGATCGGGATCGGTCCGAGCTGCGCCAGTACGGTTCCCGATCTGACGAAGAAGATGTTGAGCAGACCCGCGACCACGAACAGCGCGAGGAACATGTGCACCGAACGCAGGAGCCGTGCGGGCCGTATACGCGCCGCCGCGACGACGCTCGCCACGGCGAGCGCGCCAAGCAGCAGCTGCGCCGGCGTGTTGATCGCGAACGCCGTGAACATCATCGCCAGGAACGACACCATCTTCACCCGCGGATCAAGCCGCGCGATCAGGGGGAGCGACCGCCGGCCATCGTTCTGATCGGAGGCTGCGAGGACCGGGGGATTGCCGTTGTCGCCGTGCGACGGCATGACGACGATCCGATCGGCGATTTCGTGTGCCTCCGCTTCGGAGTGCGTGATGATGAGCGTGGTCACGCCCTGATCATGCAGGGTATGCACCAGCTCATGGATGCGCGCGGTCGCCGCCGTATCGAGACTCGCGGTCGGCTCGTCCATGACGAGCACGCGAGGCCTGCAGGCGATCACGCCGGCGATCGCCACCAGTCGCTGCTGTCCGCCGGAGAGCTCCAACGGCGATCGATCGGCCAGATGTTCGATATGCAGCAGCTTGAGCGCCCAGTCGACCCGCTCGCGCACCTCGTTCTCATTGAGATGCTGGTTGCGCGGTCCATACGCCACATCCTCGGCCACGGTTTCGGCGAACAGCTGCCGTTCCGGCCGCTGCATCACGAACCCCACAACCTCGCGCAGCCGACGGCGATCCGCGCGTCGGAGCATTCGCGGCTTGCGGTCTTTGCCACGCGTGCGGGCCACCGCGATACCCTCAACGGTGATGGATCCCGAATCAGGCCGATCCAGCGCACAGATCAGTCGAGCCAGCGTCGACTTGCCGGCCCCGTTGCTCCCCATGATCGCCACGGTCTCGCCCCGCGCAACGGTAAGCGAATAGTCACGCAACACCGCCGGCGAATCCGGAGCATAGGCAAACGAAATCCCCGAAACCGAAACCGCAACATCGCCGGACTGCGCGGAGGCAACGCAGGAACGCACCGATTCGAGCGATTCGAGCGAACGGGGGGGCGGTGTGCGTGTCTCGACCGTAGGCTTGGCCGAGCGGCCTTGAGCGTGTCGAGGCACGCACACCGCCCCCCGATGAGCGGTCACCGGAAAAACCGGAAACGGACTCGTCATAGCATTCAGATGAGCGGTCACCGGAAGAGCCGGAATCAAAGACGATTCGCCCCGCGGCAACCCGCACGACACGATTCGCCCGCAAAACCTCGTCACGATGATGCGTCACATGCACGATCGTCGTGCCGGAGGCATGCAGCGAGTCGAGGATCCGCAGGACCTCCGCGCGCGCCGCCGGATCCAGCATCGCCGTCGGTTCGTCGAGCACGAGCATGCGCGGTCGCATCGCGAGCATGTCGGCGATGGCGATGCGCTGCTGCTGGCCGCCGCTCATCCGCGTCGGGTCGGCGGCAGCGTATGCCCCCATTCCGACGTCACGCAGCGAGACGTCGATCCGTCGTCCGATCTCCTCACGCGGCACGCCGAGGTTCTCCGGGCCGAAGGCGACGTCGTCCTGCGTGACCGTGGTGACGATCTGATCCTCCGGGTTCTGGAACACCGCGCCGATGCCGCGTCGCGCCGCGCGATACGCGTCCGGATTCGGCGCGAACACGATGCCGGCCGGCGTTTGCGTCCGTCCGAACACATGCCGTCCCAGCAGGGTCACCTCACCAGCGTCCGGCGCGGTGAGCCCGGAGACGAGTCGGGCCAGCGTCGACTTGCCCGATCCGTTGGGACCGGTCAGCGCGACGTATTCCCCGTCTCGGATGACGAGATCCACGCCGTCGAGCGCCCATGTGGCGCCGCCGTCGTAGCTGAATCGGATGCCGGACAGGCTCGCCGCGTCTGCGGTGGAGGTGGGGTCATATGAAGTCATACGGTCGGATGGGACGGCCTTCGGATCAGCGGTCCAGCAGGTTCGAGATCGGCTTGTAGATCAGGAACGTGACGACGCCGTGGATCGCGAACTTGAGCAGGTTGAACGGCAGGAGAGCCGGCACGATGAGCGCGGCGACCTGAGCGACGGTCATGTGCGCGTAGATCGGGGTCACGACGAGGTTGCCGAGGATCGCGACGACCAGCGCGACGACGGCGCCGACGATGAGTCCGATCAGCGCGCCCTTGCGGCTGCGGTTCCTGCGGTAGATGAACGCGGCCGGCACGGACAGTGCGAGCGCGACGAGCACGGCCATGAGCGTGCCCCACGGATCCATGAACAGGTGGGGCACGAAGCCGAGCACGGAGACGATCGCGGCGGCGGACGGCCCGAAGGCGAAGCCGGCGATCAGGCACACGATGCCGGACGGATCGTACTTGAGCCATGCGATGCCCGGAATGATCGGGAATTCGACGAAGCTCAACGCCATCGCGAGCGCGACGAACAACGCGTAGACGGCGATGCGGCGCGTGGACCAGCGGCCGGAGTCGGCGACGCCCGTCGCGTGCGAACCGGTGGCGTGGTCGACGTTGGTCTGGATATGGTTATCAGAAGACGCACTCATGCTGAGTTCCTCGTTTCTTCCATCCGGACTGTAACCGTTGGCTCCGGAATCGCACCGGATCGGCCGCCTTAGGGCGGCTCGCGGGCTTTCCGCATGCTCCCGTTATGAATCCCGGGGTGCGGATTACCGCCAGTAAGGAATTGCACCTTCCCTGAAACTGACAGAACCCTGTATACACGTATGAGCGGATATGTGAAAGCCGACATTCCACTGTGCGGGAATGTCGGCTATAGACGCTGCTTATGGCGTGCTGGCGCGCTGGCGCGCGGCGAGGCGTGCGCTACCTGTGCAGGAACAGTCCGCCGTCGCCCCACGCCCACTGGCCCTGGCCGGCGCCGATCTGGAAGTGCAGCTTCGCGATGCCGAGGTCGTTCGCCGCGCAGTGTTCGTCGCCCGCCGTCGGGTCGATGCGCGCCGCGGCCGTGCCGTCGGTGGGATTGTAGGAGAAGACGACCGGCTGGCGGTTCATCGCGCTCGGCGCCTTCATCGCCGCTTCGACGCCGGCCCTGAACCATTCGGGCGCGGCCGCGCGTTCCTCGTCGGACATGCCGGCCGTGAACTGCTCGTACGTCTTGGTCGGCCGGTGCTTGCGCTGGTATTCGACGAGCTCGTCGTAGCCGCGCTGCAGACGTTCGAGATGATGCTCCGGGTATCCGATCACGACGGCCAGATACAGCTCCTGATCGCGGGCGATGCGGCAGTGCCTCGCAGCCTCCTCACGGTCCCACGAACCGCCGACCCACAGGGTGCCCAGTCCTCGCAGCGTCGCCGTCAGCACGACGCGTTCGGCGTAGAAGCCGGCGCGCTCCTTGGCCTCGTCGTCGTCCTTCGGCCCGACGATCGCCAGATAGTTGGCCGCGTTCTTCAGGTGCCCGGATTCGTTCGCCGCCGCGAACACCTTCGGCTGGTCGCGCACGAGCTGGATGTCGAGTCCGGAGATGAGGTTGATCGGGTCGAGCGTCATGCTGAGCTGCCGTGCCACGTCGTCGTCGATCGGGTCGGCGTCATAGGAGCGAATCGCGGTGCGGATGTTCACCGCGTCAATGAGTTGCGTATGTTCCATGCGACCCATTATCCCACCATCGGGCGCACGGGGGAGTAGGATGCACATATCGGCATATCCCAACGTACAAAGAGGAGAAGAGGTCAACGATGATTGAAACCGCACAGGCATTCGGCGTGGATATCGGCGGCTCCGGCATCAAGGCGGCGCCCGTCAATCTGGAGAAGGGCGAGTTCGCCGAGCCCCGACTCAAGATTCTGACTCCGGAGGTCTCCACCCCGCAGGCGGTCGCCGCGATCGTCAGGCAGCAGCTGGATCACTTCGAGGTTCCGGAGAGCGCGCCGGTCGGCATCGCGTTCCCGGCGCCGATCAAGCCCGGCCAGAAGCTCGACTTTATGGCCAATCTCGATCAGTCCTGGGTCGGCGTGGACGTCACCGCCGTGTTCTCCGAGGCGTGCGGTCGCCCGGTCACCGTGGTGAACGACGCCGACGCGGCGGGCCTGGCCGAGCAGCAGTTCGGCGCGGCCAAGGGCAAGGACGGCCTCGTCATCGCCACGACCCTCGGCACCGGCATCGGCACCGCGCTGATCATGGATGGCGTGCTCGTGCCGAACACCGAGCTCGGCCATCTGATCCTCGACGAGGACCACCCGGATGCGGAGCGCTACGCGTCCAGCGCCGTGCGCGAGAACGAGGATCTTGGCTTCAAGAAGTGGGCGAAGCGTCTGACCAAGTACTACGCGCTGCTCGAGAAGTACTTCAACCCGGATCTGTTCGTCATCGGCGGCGGCGTGAGCCGCAAGTCGGAGAAGTTCATCCCGTTCATCGACGTGAAGACTCCGATCGTGCCCGCCGAGCTGCGCAACGAGGCCGGCATCGTCGGCGCCGCCTACTACGCCAGCACCAAGCAGCAGGCCTGATCGTCTGATCGCAGGTATCCTTGGGTGCCCGATGTGAGGGCGTACGAGGATATAGACATATGAGGGGAGAGACTTCCGGAAAACGGGGTCTCTCCCCTTCATTTTGGGAATAGCGACCGGCGGTCAGACCGGCCGACGTCGAACCGGCCACAGGCCGGCCACAGCGGCTACAGTAGGGGGTATGACCGTTCGTTTCTCCTCTCGCGTGGACATCTCCGCGCCCAATCCGATCGCCGCCGCCGAGGCCGATGCCAGGGCGCACGGCGTCGTCCTCGGCAAACTCAACGACTCCAACCCGACCCGGCACGGGCTCGCCCCGGCCGAGGTGCCGGGCGTGTACACCGCCGAACCGCGAGGGCCCCGCCCGGCACGCGAGGCGCTGGCGCGGTATCTGAGCGACGCCGGCGATTCCCCTGCCGGCTCCGTGCCCGTCGACCCGGATTCCCTCTACCTGCTGAGCTCCACGTCAGAGGCGTATTCGTGGCTCATCAAGCTCCTGTGCGACGCGGGTGACGCCGTGCTCGCCCCGAAGCCTGGCTACCCGCTCATCGAATCGATCGCACGCCTCGAGTGCGTGGATACGATCGAATACCAGCTGCGGTTCGACGGCTCATGGTTCATCGACACCGCCGCCATCGAGCAGCTGCTCTACAGCGAGCAGGGCGAACGCATCCGCGCGCTGGTGCTCATCAATCCGAACAACCCGTCCGGCTCCTATGTCAAACCCGAGGAGCGCGCCACGCTGGTGCGTCTGTGCGCCGAGCGCGGGATCGCGATCATCGCTGACGAGGTGTTCTACGACTACGCGCTCGAGCCGTTCGACGGTAACGCGCGGCTCGCGGGGGAGACCGGCGTGCTCACATTCGCGCTCGACGGCTTCTCGAAGATGCTCGCCGCCCCGCACGCGAAGGTCGGCTGGATCCGCGTCTCCGGGCCTCAAAGCGATGTCATCGAGGCGCAGCGCCGACTCGACGTGATCGCCGACGACTACCTGCCGATGAGTGACATCATCGCCGACCGTCTGCCCAAGCTGCTGGCGGCCGCCCCCGCTCAGGTCGCGCGCGTGCGCGAGCGCGTTCGCGGCAACCTCGCGGCCCTGCACGGCATGCTCGAGGGCGACGAGCACGGTCTGGTCGACGTGCTGCGCGCCGAGGGCGGATGGAACATCCTGCTGCGCGTGCCCTCGGTCATCGACGAGAACGAGCTGGTGCTGCGTCTGATCGAATCGCACGGGCTCACCGGCCAGCCGGGCTACTTCTTCGACATGACCTCGAACGGGTATCTGGCGGTTTCGCTCCTGCCTGAGCCGGACGAGTTCCGCCGCAATATCCGGGCCGTGCTGGACACGGTCGCCGCGATGCTCGGCTGACCGCGACGCCCGGCCGGCGGCCGTGGACCGGGCACGCGTGGCCGGATCAGCCTACGGCCTGACCCTCCTCGTACTTCCTGCGGATCAGGTCCATGTAGAAGGCGACCGCGTCCTTCGGGGTGCCGTCGAAGACGACATGCTGCGCGTCGAGCACCAGCGTGCGGTCGATCGCATACTCGGGGCGGACGATCATGTCCGTGTCATGCGTGGCGACGATGACCTGCTTGTCGTAGGTGAACAGCGCCTCGGCCACATGCCGTGTGCCGATCTCGTCCAGTCCCTTCGACGGCTCGTCGGCCACGATCGCGGACGGGTTGAACGCGAGGGCCGCGGCGATCGCGAGCAGATGGCGCTTCTCCGAGTCGAGTTCGGCGGCCTTCGCGCCGCGCATCTGCTGGAGGCCGAAGTGCGCGAACAGGTTGCCGATGCGCGCGGAGCGCTCCGCGTCCGGGATCTTGTGCTTCTTGAGCGATTCGTCGACCGCCTTGACGATGTTCTCGGCGCGGTAGAACACGTTCGGGATCTCCTCGCGGCGCACCTTGCCGACCCATTCGTCGACGGTTTTGAGGTCCTTCTTCGAGGACGTGTCGAGCGTCATGTCGGCTCCGGAGAGCGTCACCTTTCCGGCGGTCGGCTTGAGCGAGCCGTCCAGCAGACCCAGCAGCGTCGACTTGCCGGAGCCGTTGAGGCCGATGATGGCGACGCGCTTCTCGGTGATCGTGAGGTCCAGCGGCGTCAGTCCCACATGCCCGTCGTCGTAGGTGTGTCCGGCGCCTGCGAGCGTGAACGTGACCGCGGTCGGTTTCGCAGTGTCCTTGCGAGAAAAGAAAAAGCCCATGGCACTTCAGTCTAGTGAGTGCCATGGGCCTTGGATGACCGTCCGTCCGAACGGATGGTGTACGTCAGGCGAAGTAGAAGCCCTTGAAGTCGTAGTGGTACACGCGGTAGATGTACGAGGTGCCGAGCTTCATCGTGTACTGGGCCTGGAGGTTGCCGTCGTCGTCGTACACGCCGAAGACGCCCTGCATGCCGGTGTCCACGAGGTTGATCGAGTCGGTGATCTCCTGCGAGGAGCTCACGTACGGCGAGTACGGCACGTCGAAGCTCTGCACTTCGGTGTACGTGCCGGCCTTTTCGTCGACTAGGTACTTGCGGAACTGCGAGTTCGAGTTCTTATCCTTCGAGCTCTGCGCGGTGGAGATGCCCTTGATCGTGGTCCAGTCGTAGTCGGGGCGGGTCATCGCGTAGCCGAAGTTGTTGTCGAACATGTAGATGTAGTACTGGCCGTCGGGCAGCGACGGGTCGGCCTCGTACGTGATCGAGTGCTGGCCGCCGGTGTCGCCGAAGTCGCCCGACTTGGTGAGGAACAGGTCCTTGTACGAGGTGCCGTCCCACACGCTCGGCTCGCCGATCATGTAGTCGACCGTCGGCTCGCCGTTCTCGCCTTCGATGTCGTCGATCTTGATGATCGTCGAGGTCTCGCGCGCGGAGAGCAGCGCGGAGCCGTCGGGCAGCAGCTGGATCGTGTTGAAGTGGATCCAGTCCCAGCGGTTCGTGGCGGTCGGATCGGATTCGTCGATGCCCGAATGATCGGTGGACGACTTGTAGTCGGGGAAGATCTCGCCGAAGTCGACGAGCTGCGTGACCTTGCCGGTGGTGGTGTCGACCTTGATGACCTGATCCTGCACCGCATGGTCGGAGCGGGTCAGATCGGTGGCGAGGGAGACGATGTTGCCGTCCGAGTCGAGCGCGTAGTCGTGGTGGAGGATGAACCGGCTGCCGAGGTTGATGATCTTTTCGAGCTTGCCGAGCCGGTTCATGCCGACGAAGTGCTTCGTCGAGGCGGAGAACCACATGAGTCCGTCGTCGTCGAACAGGAGACGGTGCGAACGGTAGTACATGACCGGCACCTCGCCGCGCAGCACGCCGTTGACGTCGTAGTAGTACATGAAGTCCTGCTCGTTGGAGTCGTTGCCGAGGATCGCGTACAGGCCGTTGCCGAGCGCCTGCGTGGCGGAGTCGGTCGGTTCGACCGGCTGGTCGAGACGGACTTCCTCCTCGCCGAGGAGTTTCGCGCCCTGATGCGTGATCTGCTTGGTGGCCACGGTCTCGCCCGTGGAGTCCCTGAGCGTGAAGGTGATGGTATTGCTTGTGCCCGGAATGAGACCGAGTACGAGGAACTCGTGCTCGGTGGAGTAGTCGTCGCCCTGTTCGGCCGTGGCGGAGAAGTCGGGGTAGCCTTCGGCGTGCACGGTATAGGAGACGTCGGTGGCCTTGTCCGTGGTGAAGTAGACGTAGAGCGACGTCGTGTTCGTGCCGTACGGGTTCTCGGCGACGAACGGCTTGTCGAGCGTCGCCTCGGCCTTATCGCGCGATGAGGTCAGCTGCTCGTCGGCCATCTTCTGGTAATCGGTGGTGTACACGTTCGCGATGCGGGCGTTGAGGCGTTCCACGCGACGTTCCTTGATCGACGCCTGGACGTTGTCCTGTGAGAACAGGCACAGGCCGATGGCGATGGCGAGGGTGACGGCCGCGGCCGCGATGCGTACGGCGAGGTTCCTGGTTGCGATGCGCTTCATGAAGTGGTGTTCGGCTTTCGTTGTTCGATGTGCGAGGGATCCCTGCGGTGAGGGTTCCGAGGATAGCCGCCGACTGGGGATCGGAAGGTTATCGATTTGTGAAGAAACCATTTCATAGTATGCGCGGACCCTTGGAATTCTTGGGGTTTGCCTGTACGTGCAAGACTCGTTCGCTGAATGTTCGCTGGGAGCGCATCCGGTTTTCTCTCTCAGGCGAGGAACCAGGAGGCCACATCGCCGAACAGGCGCGGATTGCCGGAGAGCATCACATCCTGACGGCCCGGAGTGAACCAGCAGGTCAGAGCCACCAGCAGCGACCACATGAGGATCGCGAGTACGATCAGACGCAACGCCGGACGGATGCGGCAGACGCGGGAGGATGCGTCGGCCGCTGCCATGTCGTCATGGTCGACGACGTCCCCCATCACGCGCAGCAGGGCCGGCAGCGCGGACAGCGCGAACAGCCAGCCGAAATCGCACATGTACCGCCAGCCGAGGCCGGCGCTCACCGCATCGAACGCCACCAGGGCGAGGCCCAGCACGAGCATCCCCATCAGCATCGGACGCAATCCGGGCGTACGGCCCGTATCCGGCACGCGCAGCAGCGCCGGCAGCGCGAAGGCGGCCAGCAGCAGCGGGCACAGGACGAACAGGCCGCCCACCATCGGCTCGGCGAACGACCATTCGGGCAGCGGCGTGGGGGAGAGGCGCAGCCACGGGAAGCCGTCGCCGAAGCGCAACGGCAGGAACAGGTAGTAGCCGATCACCGGCAGGATGTCCGCGATCGGCTCCCTGAACCGGGTCATGTCGGTGACGGTCATCTGATAGGCGGTGCCGAAGTCGAACAGGGAGCCGAAACGCGCGCGGTTGTACAGCATGAGCGGCACGATCGGCACCGCGGCGGCCGCGATCACCACGCCCGGGGCGCGCAGTGCCTTGCGCCACGACACCTTGCCGGCGGCGAGATGCGAGACCAGTGCGTGGATCTGCGGCCAGAACAGCGGGAAGCCGAGCAGCGCCGCCAGACAGAACGTGGGGCGGCATCCGAAGTTCGAGGCGATGCACAGCGCCCCCAGTCCCAGGCGCGGCAGGGAGATCTCCGGCGCCGAACCGACCTGCCACCGGTCGGCCGGGTTGAGCGGCGGCTTGGCGGTCTGCGCCCCCACCCACAGCCACAATCCAAGTGCGGTCAGGGTCAGCGAGGCGGCGAACGGCACCGAATAGAAGTTCGTACGGTAGAACAGGTACCCATAGTTGCCGGCCAGCGGTACGAAGACCAGTGCGATCAGCGTGGCCGCCACCGACGTGCGCGGTGCGAGACGGGCGATGACGCGCACGACCAGCAGACAGGTGAACAGCAGCGCCAGGAACATGAGCAGATGCACGGCCGCGGCGCTCGAGAGCATCCTGCCGCTCAACACCCGGTAGGGCATGAACAGCAGCACCGCCGGCAGCACGCCGAAATACGTGTACCAGCGTCCCTCGAAGTACGCGTGATCCCAGTAGATCGGGTCGACGCCCTCGGCGAACAGGCGATTGCGGGTGATGACGTCATGCGGATCGGCCGCTGCGGCAAGCTCCGGCGGCACCATCAGATCGAGCCAGGTGCGGCCGTGCAGGAGCGAGTCGGCCAGCCGGCCGTACTGTTCGAAATCGTAGGTGTAGCCTCCCAGGGCGTGGAAGACCAGCGGCTGCGAGTACATCATCTGCCAGACGACGTTCGTCACCATGGACACGGCGAACGGCGTCAGCAATGCGGCGAATCCCAGACGCTGCCGGAGACTCGACGTGTCCAATGCGATGCGCCACAGCCTCGACCACGGGCCGAGCAGAACGACCATCAGCACCGCGCCCGCCATCAGCGCCACCCGCGTCACGTCGAACGTGAACGGAACACGCACGTTCGCGCGTATCGCCTCGATCGGAATGATCTGATTCCTGCCCTCCTCGATCCACACGCGTAGTGTTCCCGCGCCATGCGTCGGGATGAACAGGGAGCGCTGGGAGACCAATGAGACGGTGCGGGAGGTGGCCGTGCCGCCGTCGAGCGAGGCGCGCAGATGCACGATGCGCAGTGCATCCTGCTTCGGCGTGAGCGCATCGACGCGTGCGAAATCGGACGTGCCGTCCGTCTCGACCTGAAGCCAGGCCCCGCTCGGATCGGTGACGCGCAGCGAACCCGTGTCAGTGCGTTCCAATCCCGGTCCCATCGTGTTCTCGTATGCTGCCGAATCCATGCTCGCGCCGAGCGTGCGCCAGAACGGCATGTTGAACCCGAAGCATTCGATCAGCAGGATGAGCAGCGCCGTGACGACGGTCAGCACGATCGCGCGTCGGTGACGGCGCAGCAGCCGTCGCGGCAGCGGGGAAAGCCCAAAGGAAAGCCGGGGAAGATGAGGCACCCCCTTATTCTATAGGCATTATTCTGTAGGCTTCACGGCCGACCGCCATGTCGGGTTGCGTTGAAACAATGTGAGGCATGTCAGTACGTAAGCCACATCGCAATTTCCCGTTCGCACCGATTCCCGACCCGATCAGGGACGCGATGACGCGAGCGCTGCGGTTCGCGTCGCGCCTGACTCGCTCGGGTCGAGGCGCCGTGGAGGGCGCCATGGAATCGGCCGACCCGTTCGGTGCCACCCTCGACCGTGCGGCGGCCGAGGCGATGAACCGGGCCGCGTCCGACACCTCCGACGTCGGACGTGACCCCAGCGACGTCGAGCTCGATGTGGCCCGGGAGCTCGCCAGCCATTCTCGCAGGCTCGGCCCGCTCGTCAAACGTCACCTGCTTGACTTCGATGACGTGCCCGGCAAGCTCACGCTCGGCTGGGCGCAGCTGTCGGGCAGCGGCCCGTCCTCCTCGTCCGGGGAGGGCTTCTCGCTCGGCGTGTTCGCCGACAAGGACCACTTCTCCCAGATCGCATACGCCGACGGCCGCGGCCGCGTGTTCGTCGGCCCCGAGATCGGCATGGACGTGCAGAACATGCAACCGCGGTTCATGTTCACCAAGGAGCCGCGCGGCCTCGCGAACGGCAACGGAGCCGACGGCCGCAAGCCGGGCTCCTCGAACGTCTCCGGTGCCGCCGGCAGCCCCCGCGTCGGCGGCGGCATCGTCGGCCGCGACGACCGCGGACGCATGACCTGGCTCGCCGCATGGAGCCGCACCGACGACGGCAAGGGCCGTGGCATCGGCGTCGGCGTCGGCAGGGACGGCTGGGGGTCGCGCGGCGGCCGATACCGCCTCGAACAGATGCGCTACCCCCTGCCTCGCGAGATGCGCGAGGACCTCGAATACCGTGACGCCATCGCCATCGGCTTCTTCGCCGCCTACATGCTGCCGCAGATGAGCGGCCTCATGCTCGGATTCGGCGCGGGCAACATCTTCCGCAGGCTCAACCGCGAGGCGTCGATGGGCGCGATCCGCCGCTCCGTACGCGACATGCTCGCCGTGCGCGCCCACGGCATGCGCGTGTCCGGGCTCGAGGACCACTTCGCCGAACTCATGCACGAGGCCGGCGCGCTCGACGACGCCCCCGGCCTCGAGGCCGTCCACGGGGCCGAACCGCTGCACCTGTACACCTCCAGCTATTCCGGCTCCTACTTCTTCAACTGGGACTCCTCGCTGTCGCTCGCCCCGGCCCTGCGCGCGCTCGCCATCGAAGGCAACCTCAACCGCTTCGCGCAGGTGAGCGCATGGTTGGAACGCAACACGCGCCTTGGGCTCGAACCCACCGAGGAGACGATCACCCGCGCCCAGGCCTCGACCCTCGACCTGAAGCTTCTCAACGATCCGGCGCTGATCGCCCTCGGCGGAGGCGACCCCACGGACGGATCCCTCGGCTCCGGGCAGCAGGACGACGCCAATTCGATGCTCGCGCTCATCGAACAGGCGCGCCGCATCGCACGCGACATCGGCGAGAGAGCGAGGGAACGCGGCGGCACCGACTCCGAATGGACCTACCGTCAGAGCATGGCGCTGCTCGTGAGGAAACTGCGCCTGCCGTACCGCTTCGACGTGGAGATCCGCTCCAACCTCGCCGCCGGACGCGTGGCCGTCGGCTTCACCACCGCCGGCGTCTCGATGATGCCGGCGAGCCGGTACGACGAGCAGTCGCACAGCTGGGTCAAGCTCTCCGACCGCGAACGCGCCGAAATGAGCGCCGACTACAACCTGCGCGTCGGCCTGATCATGGCGGCGCTGAGCTTCGCGGCCTCCGAGCGCGTGCACGAGGTGTCCCTGCACGTCGACTCGCTGGGGCTCGAGGAGGCGCTCGCCGAACAGGACTCCGCCATCGAGGAGATGATGAGCGAGGCGCTGAGCGCGTTCGAACGCATGCACACCGGCAACGTGGGCGCGGTGCACGGTGGCAAGTCCGAGCCGAAGGACGGTGACTTCCATGGCGATCCGACGCGTACGCCGTCGCCCTCCCGTCCGATCGCGGATCGTGCGTCCGACCAGTCGGGCGATGCTGGGGACGGGAGCGAAGCGGGTGAATCCTCCGCCGACGCGACGGCCGCCTCCGGCGTCTCCGGGGACACGCTCGATCAGCGGTTCGAGGATCTGGTCAGGGACGTCGACATCGACATCGACGAGACGGCGTTCGCCAATCCGGGCGATGGCCGCAACGGCATCGACGGACGGGCGGACGGCGACGATACCGTCGATGACGTCTCCGATTCCGACGATATGGCCGATGACGAGTTCGGCGCCAACGGACTGATCTCCGGCGCAGGTCTCGGCTCCGGACCGGATGGTGACGATGACGGCGATTCCGGCGCGGCGGACGACCCGATGAGCGTGCTCAGGCGCAATCCCACCGTCCGCAACCTCGCCACCGTGACGTTCACGCGCGAGGCGTTCCTCATGCGCGTCGAACAGGATTCGCTCTCGCATCCGATGAGCACGTATCGCATGTTCGACGCCGTGATGGACGTCGATTCCGGTGCGCTCAAGCCCGTCAACGAGGGCTTCGACCTGCGCGACCCGGCGTTCGCGCCCGCCGGCGCCCAGGAGGAGCCGGAGATGTCCGACCGCGTCTTCACCGGCGAGACCGCTCGCGTGCTCGGCACCACGAGGGCCTCCGGCCTGTCGATCCAGCGCGTCGACCTCATGCAGCGCGCCGACACGGACTTCCATCGTCTCGCCTCCGACGAGACGATGCCGTCCGTCGCCAAGGCCCAGGAGGCGATGCGCATCGTCGACATGATCGGAGACCCGGAACTGAGTGAACAGGCGCCGCTGATCACCAGCGCGCTCATCGACGGGCGGGATACGCCATCGGTCGCGCTGCGCATGGCCGACGAGCTCGACAGGGAACGGCTCAAGGCTCGCGACCTCCTGTTCAACGGACAGGTCGATCAGGCGTTCGAGGCCGCCGAGGCCGCGATCGGACACGTCGACGCGCTGTACGCCAAGGGCGGCGGCGTGCCGCGTTACTTCAACTCGTACGCTGAACGCGTCATCTACAATCGTCTGTTCGCCACATCCGGCGAGCGCACGGTGCTGATCCCCGACAACCTGTTCTACGCGCACATGGAGCTTGCCGACGTGCTCGCGCAGGTCAAGGGCGCCTCCCACTCCCTCAAGCATCTCAACGCGATGGTGGCCTACGCGCCCGCCTATCCGCTCACGCACCTGAAGCTCGCCGTGCAGCTGGCACGCAACGAGGACTGGGATTCGGCGCGCGCCGCATGCCTCAACGCCCTGCGGGTCGCCCTCGATCGCGACGACGCCGCGTTCGCCTACTATCGCCTCGCCTACGACGAGTGGATGCAGGATCATTTCGATGTGGCGGTGGCCGCGTACATCATGAGCGACCACATCGCCCCCGGGCAGATCTCCGCATTGGAGGGGGAACTGCAGGAGCTCGTCGCCCGCGCCGACTCGCAGTGCATCCGCGTGCCGGAGAGCGTGGCCGACGCGGCCGCGGTGCTTGCCGCGCATGATCTGCCGGTGTGGCCGCACACCGAGGTGGCGCGCATCGTGGCCGACGCCGCACGACTTACGGTCGACGAGGGACTGTTCGTGCCCGCCCGTACACTCTCCGTCGCCACCGCGCGCATGGCCGATGACGACGACAGCGGCATCGACGTGGTGCAGGCCCAGTTCATCCGCTCCCTGAGCGTGTGAGGCTCCAACCCGTTGCAGCGAATCGTTCTCAATAAGGAACGTGTGAGGCAACCGTACGGGAACGCACAATCGCACATCACCCCTTAGCGGCGGAATACCGCCGATTGCAGGCAATCGGATGTGCGATTGACAGCTCGTCAACCTTCACACTTTTGTTATCGAGAACGGTTCGCTGTAAGCCGTGATCGCTCCATGGGTACAATCGACAGAGCAATCGGACCATGAGCAAAGGCGGGAATATGGCAGACGAACAGCTTGCGTGGGACTTCGATACGGCGGATGGGTCGCCCGACATCGTCGCCGATGAGGGCCGGCCCGGCAGCGAGCAATGGATCGCCGCGCTCCAGCCCACCGACTCCGACGCGGTGCGACTCGACCGGCTTGATGTCGCATCGCTGAGTGCGGAGAACGCACAGCGCCTGTGGGCGCGTGTCGCCGCATGGGTCGAGTCGGATCAGATCGCCTATTACATCGACGACTCGCCGGTCTCCTCCGACGCCGCGTATGACGCGCGACTGCGCTGCCTGCAGCGGCTCGAGGCCGCGTTCCCCGCGCTTGACAACCCGCAGAGTCCCACGCATCGCGTCGGAGGCACGTTCTCCAACGATTTCGTGTCCGTCCGTCACCCGTCGCGCATGATGAGCCTCGACGACGTGTTCTCCATCGAGGAGCTCAGGGACTGGTACGATTCGGTACGCCGCGATCTCGACTGGCCGGACGGCAAGGCGCTGCCGATGAGCTGCGAGGTCAAGATCGACGGCCTTGCCCTGAATCTCATTTATAGGAACGGCGTGCTCGAGCAGGGATTGACGCGCGGCGACGGCGTCACCGGCGAGGACATCACCTTGAACGTGCGCACGATCGGGTCGATCCCCGTGAATCTCGGCGGCGACAAGGACGACATCCCCGAATTCGTCGAGATCCGCGGCGAGGTGTTCATGCGCTGGGACGACTTCCGCAAGCTCAACGACGAACAGGAGGACGCCGGTCGCACGCCGTTCGCGAACCCGCGTAATGCGGCGGCCGGATCGCTGCGTCAGAAGGATCCGCGCATCACCGCCACCCGCCGGCTGAGCTTCTACGCGCACGGCATCGGCACGCTGCGCTGGGGTGCGGGACGCGCGGCCGACTCCCACGATGAGGTCAACGACCAATCCGAGGCGTACGAGCTGTATGAGAAGTGGGGCGTGCCGGTCTCCCCGCACAACCGCACCGTGAAGTCGTTTGACGAGATCCTGTCGATGATCGACTACTACGGCGAGCATCGCGGCGACATCGAGCATGCGCTTGACGGCATCGTCGTCAAGGTCGACGATCTCGCGCTGCAGCGCTCCCTCGGCGCGACCTCGCGCGCGCCGCGATGGGCGATCGCCTACAAGTACCCGCCCGAGGAGGTCAACACCGAACTGCTCGACATCACCGTGCAGGTCGGACGCACCGGACGTGTGACGCCCGTCGCGATTCTGAAGCCCGTGTACGTGGCCGGGTCGACGGTCGCGCGCACCACGTTGCACAATCCGTTCGAGGTCAAGCGCAAGGGCGTGCTGATCGGCGACACGGTCGTCGTGCGCAAGGCGGGAGACGTGATCCCCGAGCTTGTCGGACCGGTGCTGGAGCGTCGCCGCGGCCGCGAGGGCGAATTGCGCGAGTTCGTCATGCCCGAATACTGTCCGTCGTGCGGGGCGAAGCTCGCCCCCGCCAAGGAGGGCGACAAGGACATCCGCTGCCCGAACGTCGAAAGCTGCCCCGCGCAGCTGACCGAACGCGTGATCTCGCTCGCCTCGCGCAAGGCGTTCGACATCGAGCATCTGGGCGACCAGTCGGCGATCGCGCTGACGAACCCGGAGGAGAACCGGCCCGGTTCGGTCGCGACGTTCGCGCCGAACACCACCGAGATCCTCGTCGCGCCGGGCGAGGAGCCGGAACCGTACGATCCGGTGCCGGGTCTTGCCCTGCCCGAGCCGCAGGTGCCGGTGCTCTCCAGCGAGGCGGGACTGTTCGCCCTGACCGCCGCCGACTTGAAGGACGTGCGCGTGTGGCGTGAAGCGCCGATCATCGAGGTGCACGAGACGGTCGACGCGAACGGTCGCAAGAAGAAGACGCGTCGGCGCGTCGGCGGATCGGGCCTGTGGCATCAGGTGCCGGCGTTCTGGACCACGCCCACGGCGGCGAGGAAGCTTACGTCCAAGCAGCTTGCGGGGCGCGACGAGTCGGCGGAATCGGCGTATCCGGACTACGACGTGCCGGCGGACGCCGAGATCGTGCGCGTCGACCATAAGCGCACGCGCGCAGGCGAGACCGACGTGCCGGTGTACATCCGTCCGGGCGAGAACACGCGCAAGATGTTCGACGAGATCGACAAGGCGCGTCACGCCGACCTGTGGCGCGTGCTGGTCGCCCTGTCGATCAGGCGTCTCGGGCCGCCCACCGCCCGTCTCATCGCCTCGTCGCTGGGGTCGTTGGATGCGATCGCGGAGGCGAGCGTCGACGAGCTGACCGAAATCGACGGCGTGGGTCCGGAGATCGCCGAATCGGTCGTCGGCTGGTTCGCCGCCGCACGCGAGCCGGGCGACTGGCGAGGCGAGACGCTGCGTGCGTGGAGGGCGGCCGGCGTGGGAGTCGCCGCCGCGGAGACAAGCACGCTGCCGCAGACTCTCGCCGGCAAGACCGTCGTCGTCACCGGCTCGCTGGAAGGCTATTCGCGCGACTCCGCCAAGGAGGCGATCATCGAACGCGGCGGCAAAGCGGCCGGATCGGTGAGCAAAAAGACCGACTACGTCGTCGTCGGCGCAAACGCCGGATCCAAGGCCGCCAAGGCCGAGGAGCTCGGTATCCCCATGCTCGACGAGGCCGGGTTCAACCGCCTGCTGGAGACCGGCGAAGCGGACGGCGAATAGGGCGATCGAAGGGTCTGGCAATCCGCCGATTGGCACGCTAGTGTGGTACGCGGCAATTAAGGAGGATTCATGACAGCAGACACCCGACGGATCGAAGCGGACATCTACGAGCGGCTGAGCCGCGTCATTGACCCGGAGCTCGGCCGCTCCGTCACCGATCTGGGGATGATCGCCGCGATCAACGCGGTCCCGGCCGAGTCGTCGACCGATGGCAATCGCCCTGCCTACGACGTCACCGTACACGTCGAACTCACCGTCGAAGGCTGCCCTCTGTCGGAGACCATCACCAACCAGATCAACGGCGCGGTCGCCTCCTATCCGAACGCGTCGCTCACCCCGCATATCGAGGTCAGTTCGATGAGCCGAGACAAGCTCGACGATCTCGTCGCCGACCTCAAGGCCGAACGCAAGCAGAACCCGTTCAACAAGCCCGGCATCAAAACGCGCATCTTCGCGATCGCCTCCGGCAAGGGCGGCGTCGGCAAGTCGTCCGTCACCGCGAACCTCGCCGCCACATTCGCGGCCCTCGGCTACGACACGGCCGCCATCGACGCGGACATCTACGGCTTCTCCCTGCCGCGCCTGTTCGGCGTGCACACGCAGCCCACGAACCTGAACGGCATGCTCATGCCCGTCACCGCATGGGGGGTCAAGCTCATCTCGATCGGCATGTTCGCCGGCGCCGACCGCGCGATCCTGTGGCGCGGTCCGCGTCTGCAGCGGTCGCTCGAACAGTTCCTGTCCGACGTGTGGTGGGGGGAGCCGGATGTGCTGCTGCTCGATCTCGCTCCCGGCACCGGCGACATGGCGATCTCCGTCGCCCAGGCGCTGCCCAACGCCGAGCTCGTCGTCGTGACGACCCCGCAGCCGTCCGCCTCCGACGTGGCCGTGCGTTCCGGACTCGTCGCGCTGCAGGTGCCGATGAAGGTGCGCGGCGTCGTGGAGAACATGAGCTATTACGAGCACAAGGGCGAGCGACTGCGCATCTTCGGCCGCGGCGGCGGCGAGCGCGTCTCCCGCCAGCTCACCGATGCCCTCGGCTATGACGTGCCGCTGATGGCGCAGCTGCCGTTGGAGCCTGAACTGCGTGAGACCGGCGAGGCGGGGCGCCCCGCGGTCCTTGACGAGGACGGCGCACTGAGGGCCGATGGCCTAGGCGCCGAGTTCAAGGCGCTCGCCGAGCGGCTGATCGGCTAGTTCCCTTACAGCGAACCGTTCTCAATAACAAAAGTGTGAGGGTTGACGGGCTGTCAATCGCACATCCGATTGCCTGAAACCGGCGGTATTCCACCGCTAAGGGGTGATGTGCGATTGTGTGTTCCCGTGCGGTTGCCTCACACGTTCCTTAGTGAGAACGATTCGCTGCAACGGGAGTTTGCCACAACTTGCAAAATTCCGCCAGATACCGCTGTCGTGCGACCATGGTCCGCGCCAGAGCCATGAACGATCGACGCGCCTCCGGCGTGCGGAAGTCGTCGGCCGTTACGTACACGATCACCCATCCGCGCACCTGCAGCCGGTTCAGTCTTGCCGCATCGGCCATCATCTGATCGGGTTCGGCATGGTGATACCCCTGATATTCGAACGCGACCTTGCAGTCGGGATACGCCATGTCCAGCAGTGCGTAGGACCTGTCCAATTCCACTCGGTGATTCGGCGAGGGATTCCCCAAGCCGGCATCCTTCAACGCCTTGAACAGCTGCGTCTCCGGAGGCGAGTCGGTGTTCTCGGTGATATATGGCAATGCGGCGAGACAGTTCTTCCGTCCTCGGAATCGGGGACTGTTCTCGACGTATTCCCGAAGCTCGGCGAGGGTGGCTACCTTGCGCCGTTCATCGCGACTGAGCATCGCCGAGCCGATCGCCGCAAGGTCCTCCACGCCGCAATGGCCCGCCATCTGCGCCCAGGTCATCGCCGGCGACGCCACCCAGAACCGCTCATAGTCCTGTTTGCGATAGGATTCCATTCCGCGAAACACATGGAACGTGACTCCCGCGACCCGCTTGCGCATGGACGATTCCGGAACCGAGACATGCACGGTGTCATCCCTGAGATCACAGTCACCCGGAATCGGCGCACCCCAATACCGCACCGCGTTGAGATACCCGACGTGCAACGGTGCACTCGTGCGTCGGGCCGCCGCATTGCATCGGTCCCGCTCCATCTTCCTGTTCGCCACGATGTTGCTTTGCATGAATGAGACCATGCCCCCGACCATACGGGATGTTCTCCGCCGCTCACTTTCCCATGTGCATATGGTGCATAACACGGTGGATGAGCCACATCGGGCACATGACAGAATATCTGATCGGCAAACATTCCTCGCTGTATGCCGATCATGTGGCCGACGCAGTGCTCGGCAGGAGACTTGCCATATGGGGACGGCGGCATGGGTGACCTTACAGCGAATCGTTCTCGATAACAAAAGTGTGAGGGTTGACGGGTTGTCAATCACACATCCGATTGCTTGGAATCGTCGGTATTCCGCCGTTAAAGGGTGATGTGCGATTGTGCGTTTCAGTGCGGTTGCCTCACACGTTCCTTATTGAGAACGATTCGCTGCAAGCGAGCTGGCTTACTTCCCACTCCTCCAGATGTCCGGCTCGACATAGATCTCCCATTCGTACCAGGGCATTCGGCTGCGGATGCTTGATTCGATCTTGTCGACGGTCTGCACGTCATAATCGCGGTCGAGCTTCGAGGTCTCGACCTTCATGCACAGCAGCACCGCATCCTCGTCCATGTGGATGGCCTGCATGTTGATGAGTCGGTCGACGCCGGGGGTGGATTCGATCGCCTCGACGAGCATCTCGCGTGTACGCGGGT
This sequence comes from Bifidobacterium callitrichos DSM 23973, assembly GCF_000741175.1. Lineage (GTDB taxonomy): Bacteria > Actinomycetota > Actinomycetes > Actinomycetales > Bifidobacteriaceae > Bifidobacterium > Bifidobacterium callitrichos. The sequence continues at coordinate 69,129 of NZ_JGYS01000022.1, read as the reverse complement.
CGATGTCCTCGCCGATCAGCAGCGAGCCGGACTTGAACGCGAGGGCCGCCGATCCGCAGACCAACACGAGGCCGACCATCAGGCCGCCGATCGCGTCGTAGAGTTCGTCGCCCGTGGCGATGGACAGGCCGATGCCGAGCCCTGCGAAGGCCAGGCCGATCAGGGCGAGCGTGTCCTCCATCATCACGGAGGCGAGTTCGGCCGACTTCGTGCGACGCCAGAACCGGACCAGCGACGTGCTCTCCACCTTGACGCGCTTCATGCGGCCACGTGCCTCATGCACGGACGTGTGCAGACCGTAGCCCTCGAGACATGCGGAGACGCCGACCACGACGAGCGCGGCGACGAGCTCGAGCGAGTTGGCCTGACGGGGGAGCGTGCCCTCGATCAGCCCGGTGAGCTTGCCCGCCGCCTGCGATACGGCGAACACGCCGCCGACGAAGAACAGCAGCGTCGCGACGATGAAGCTCGCAAGATACTTGACGCGGTGCAGACCGAACGGGTGATCGCCATCGGTCTGATGATCGGATGCTTTGTCTCCGACCATGAGCACGAGCTCGTTCGCGCAGTCGGCGACCGAGTGCACGGATTCGGAGAACATGGATGATGATCCGGTGAACGCCGCGGCCGCGAACTTCGCGATGGCGACGCCGACGTTCGCGGCCAGCGCGGCCTTGACCGCGACTCCGGTCTTGGCCTTGGGATTGGCCTTGGGACTGGCCTGGCCGTCCCGATCCGGCCTAGTGACTGATATGCTGCCGTCCGCAGTATCCTGCGACATGATTCCCATCTCCCAGATGTGCATGTGTTCGCCCGTAAAACCCTCGGGCATCCGGAACGTCATTGTAGTGCGCATGCGTGCATACGAAAACGCCCTGACCAGCAGCGTGGTCAGGGCGTTTCCATTGCGCTTCAGGCGCGAGTCATGCGACTATCAGATGTGGTAGTACAGCTCGTACTCGAGCGGGGTCGGGGCCAGACGGGCCTGATCGATCTCGTCGCGCTTGAGGTCGATCCAGGTCTCGATCAGATCCGGGGTGAAGACGTTGCCGGCGGTGAGGAAGTCGTTGTCCTCCTCAAGGGCGTCCAGCGCCTCGCCGAGGGAGCTCGGCACCTGCTTGATGCTGGCGTGCTCTTCCGGCGGCAGCTCGTAGAGGTCCTTGTCGACCGGTGCCGGCGGCTCGATGTGGTTCAGGATGCCGTCGAGGCCGGCCATCATCTGGGCGGAGAAGGCCAGGAACGGGTTGCAGGACGGATCCGGGGCACGGAACTCGATGCGCTTGGAGGCGGGGGAGGTGCCGGCCAGCGGGATGCGGATGGCGGCGGAGCGGTTGCGGGCCGAGTAGACCAGCGAAACCGGGGCCTCGAAGCCCGGGACCAGACGGTGGAAGGAGTTCAGCGACGGGTTCGTGAACGCCACGACCGCGGAGGAGTGCTTGATCAGACCGCCGATGTACCAGCGGGCGATATCGGACAGGCCGCCGTAGCCCTGCTCATCGTAGAACAGCGGCTTGCCGTCCTTCCACAGGGACTGGTGGCAGTGCATGCCGGTGCCGTTGTCGCCGGCGATCGGCTTGGGCATGAAGGTCACGGACTTGCCGGCCAGAGCGGCGGTCTCGTGGACGATGTACTTGTACTTCATCAGGTCATCGCCAGCGTGCTGCAGGGTGTTGAAGCGGTAGTTGATCTCCTGCTGACCGGCGCCGGCCACCTCATGGTGGGAGCGCTCGAGCTGCAGACCGACCTTCTGCAGGTTGGCGACCATGTCGTCGCGCAGGTCCTGGTTGTGGTCGATCGGCGGAACCGGGAAGTAGCCGCGCTTGATGCGGTTCTTGAAGCCGATGTTCGGGGTGCCGTCCTCTTCGGTGTCGACGCCGGAGTTCCACGGGGCCTCGATGGAGTCGACCTCGTAGAAGGAGCGCTGCATGGAGTTCTCGTAGCGGACCTTGTCGAAGATGAAGAACTCGGCCTCGGGCGCGAAGGACGCGGTGTCGGCCACGCCGGTGGACTTCAGGTAGGCCTCGGCCTTGCCGGCGACCTGACGAGGATCACGGGAGTACGGCTCGTCGGTCAGCGGATCGACGATGGAGAAGGCCACGTCGAGGGTCTTGTGCTTGCGGAACGGGTCGACGAAGGCGGTGGTCACGTCCGGGACCAGCTTCATGTCGGACTCGTTGATGGCCTGGAAGCCCTGCACGGAGGAACCATCGAACGGCATGCCGTCGGTGAACGCGTTGTCCAGGAACTCGCTGACCGGCACGGTGAAGTGCTGCTGAACGCCGATGAGGTCGGTGAAACGAACGGAGACGTACTCGATGCCTTCCTTGTTGATGAGGGCCTCGACTTCTTCCGGCGTATGGGCGAAGATCTTATTCTCTGCCACGATCGCTCCTTTGGTGAGAACGTTTTGTTGATTGACAACTTACAAGGGTTAAGCATAGGAACAAGCGTTTCGCCCGCTCGAAACTTCGGTTACGAGAATGTTTCGTGAACGGTAACGAGGAGCGTCTATGCGTGCGATTTCCGTTGCGATGACTTGTTTTGCGTCCGATCGCACCTTTTCGGGAGCGGATCGGCGCATACGCGTGCGCGTCCGTCCTATGGACGGATGGGGACGCATGGGCGGATACGACGATGGGCCCGGCGGTGTTTGCCGCCGGGCCCATCGTTCTGGTAACAGCCAAGTCGATCACTTGCCGCGCATCGCGCGACGGCTGACCTTCTGCACGCGGTTCGGATCCACGCCCTTCGGGATGCCGTAGCCGCTCTTCATCTGCAGCGTGCGTAGACGGTCGTTGAGGATGGCGAGCTCCTCCTTGGTGAGCATGAAGCGACGACGCGGGTGGATCTTGTCCATCAGCTTGCTCTTGTGCTGGATCGGCACATAGCTCTTCTGACGGGTCACGGTCTTGCGCAGGTCGCTCAGCTTGGTCTGCTTCGGTCCGTTGCCCACGAGGATGCGGTAGACGGGGATCTGCGAGCCGGCGGTCACGCCCTTGATGGCGCGCTCCTCACGGTCCATCTGACGGTTGACGCGGCCGTAGTCGCCCTCACCGAGCAGGTAGATGCCGTTGTAGCCGGTGCCGCGCCAGATCGCGTCCTTGGTGCGTGGATCGACCCACACGGGCTGCTCGGGGAAGTTGAATCCGGCCTTGTTCATGTTGCTCAGCACGCCGATCGCGGCGCCCGGACGGCCTTCGAGCTGCCTGTAGCCGACCTTGTCGGCGCGGTTGGTGAGCGTCATCGTGCCGAAGAGCAGGCCAAGCATGATGGCGGCGATGATGATGAAGATCCAGTTGAGCCAGTTCCACTGGAAGATCAGTCCGATGATCACGGCCACGACGATCGGGGCGAGGATGGCGCCGGCCAGCAGCCACGGCAGCTGCTTGTCGTCCTTGACGGTGTACTTGTAGATCTGGATGATCTGCTTGATCGTGCTCTGCTTCTTGGGCTTCTTCTCGTCCTTGTCGGCCATGCTCCCTCACTTGCATCGGAATGTACGCATACTGGCCCTACACTCTACCAGCAGCTGTGACCGCGCGTGCCTGCGGCGGGTTCAGCGCGTGTGCAGGGGGCGGCCATCCGCCTTGAGCAGCGCCTCGCCGAGCGTCTCGCCGAACGTGGGATGCGGGTGGATGAGCCGTGCCGCGTCGCTGAGCGCCACGTGGTTGCCGACCAGCTGCTCGGCCTCGGCGATCACGTCGGAGGCGACGGGGGAGACGATGTGCACGCCAAGCACCTCGGGCGTGTCCGGATGATCCGAGTCGGCGCGTTCGCCGCTGACGACGGTCATCGAACCGCCAACGCCGCTCATGAGCATGCGCGAGTTGCCCATCATCGGATAGATGGTCTCTTTGACGTTGTTGAAGCGCGGGTCGTCGATCGCCTCGCGTCCGGTGAGCCCCACGCACGCGGCCTCGGGATGCGAGAAGACGACCTGCGGCACGCTCGCCTCGTCGACCGGCTTCGGGTTGAGGCCCGCGATCGCCTCGGCGACGGTGATGCCGTGCTCGAAGGCGCGATGCGCGAGCGCGTGCCCAGCTACGATGTCGCCGACCGCCCACACGTGTTCCGCCGATGTGCGTCCGAGCGGATCGCACGTGACGTAGCCGTCGGCGTCGCGCCGCACGCCGGCCGCCTCCAGCCAGTCGGCGTCGGTGTTCGGGTCGCGTCCGATCGCGGCGAGGACCATCTCCGCCTCGACGGTGTGCTCCGTGCCGTTCGCGCCGTTCGCGCCGGACGGGCCGCCCTGCATGTAGTGAACGGTCGCCCCGAGGTTCGCGCCCGTGTCCACGTGCCTGACGGCCGTGTTCCTGACGACCTTCACGCCCTGACGGACCAGCTCGCGCGTGAGCGTCACGCCGGTGCGCCTGTCCCAGTGCGAGAGCACGCGATCGCGGCGGATGAGCATGGTCACGTCCACCCCGGCGGCGTTCCACATCGACGCGAATTCGACCGCGACCGCACCCGCGCCGATGATCACCGCGGAGGCGGGGAACTCGTCGAGCTCCAGCGCCTTGGTCGAGTCGATCAGCGCTCCGGCGAACGGATTGCCCGGCAGCGGCCGCGGGGATGCGCCGAGCGCAAGCACCACGTCCGTGGCGTGCAGCTCCAGCGATGCGCCCTGTGGCTTCGGCTCGTCCGCCTCGTCGGATCGCAGGACGTCCGTCTGACCGGGGGCGGCGACGAGACGGACCGTACGCGTCGTCGCCCCCGCGCCGTCCGATGCCGGTTCCAGCGATCCCGACGCGCGGAAGACCGTCACGCCGCGATGGGCGAGCAGCGCCGACAGGCCCTGCGTCATCGTCTCGACGATATGGACGCGATAGTCGCGCAGCGTGCCGTAGTCGATGCCGTCCACGTGCGCCTGGACGCCGAGTTCGGCCGCGCGGTGCACGGTGTCGATCGTGTGCGTCGCGGTGATGAGGGCCTTCGAGGGGATGCAGCCGCGATTGAGACAGGTGCCGCCCATGGTGGCGTCGCGTTCGATGAGCGCGACGCGCCTGCCTAGTTCGGCGGCGCGCAGTGCGGTCGAGTAGCCTCCCGGACCCGCGCCGATGATGACGTTGTCGAATGCTTCCATGTCGGATGATTCACTCATGCCATCCATCGTAGCCGCGTGGAACAAAAAAGGAGGCCCCCGATCGGGGCCTCCAAAGGATGGTGTCGGACGAGATCACTCCGGCCAGTGACCGCGCTTGTCATAGCGCGGCTTCGGCAGACGCCAGCGGCGCACCTGGATCGCACGGCTCCACGCGTAGGAGCCGGAACGGCTGCCCCTGGCGACGGAACGCTCGCCGAACTTCTCGATGAGCTTCTTCTTGAGACCTCGCCACATGATCCACACGTCGATGATCACGGCGAACAGGTAGACGTACATGAGGATCATCATGATCATCGAGGCGAGCGGGCTCTGCCACACGGTGCTGATGATCATCGAGCCGATCAGGATCACGATGGCGACCGGGATGAAGAACTCGCCGATGTTGAAGCGGGCGTCGACGTAGTCGCGGATGTAGACGCGGTAGGGCAGACGCTCGGCCTTGGGCATGTGGTTGATGTCGCCCTTCTGCATCGCCTCGTACTCGGCGTTCTCACGCTCGCGCAGACGCTCCCTGGCGGCCTTGCCCGCGGCCTTGCGGTCGGTCGGCACCAGCGGTCGGATGCCGGCGGCCTGCGCCTGCTTCATCTTCGGGGTGGGACGGTTCTTCTTCTCGCCCCTGACCGATTCGGTCCTCGCCGGAGTCGCCTCGACGGACTCCTGCGCGTCTTCCTTCTTCTTGAACGGATTCCATGTCATGCTTGCAGGTTACGGTGACGTCTAGACGCGCGTCGAAGGCGTGCGAACGGCGGTATTCCGCCGGTGAAGGCCATTTGAGGCCATTTGGGGCCGGGCCATGCGGACAACCGCAGACAGATAGGTAGTAGTAGAAGGAGTCCACTGATGGCACAGATCAGCGCAGACGAGATCCGCTCCCGCGTGGAGGCGGACTGGAACCGCATCGTCGACGTGCTCAACCGCAAGATCGCCCTCGCCTCGGTGTCCGCCAAGGGCATCACCGGCGAGCATATGAAGCGCTCGGCCGAATTCGTCGCCGAGCAGATGCGCGAGGTCGGCGTCGACGCGAAGGTCGTCCAGTCCGTCAACCCGGACGGCACGCCGGGCGCGTGGGAGGTCATCGGCTCGCGCGTCGTCGACTCCGACGCTCCGACCGTCCTGCTCTACGCCCATCACGACGTGCAGCCCGTGCCGGATCCGGCCGCCTGGGACACCGACCCGTTCGTTGGCACCGAGGTCGACGGCCGTCTCTACGGCCGCGGCTCGGCGGACGACGGCGGCGGCATCGCCATCCACTCCGGCGCGCTCAAGGCCCTCGGCGACGACCTCAAGGTCAATGTGAAGATCTTCATCGAAGGCGAGGAGGAGATGGGCTCGCCGAGCTTCATCCCGTTCATCGAGGCGCATCGCGACGAGTTCGCCTCCGACGTGATCATCGTGGCCGATTCCGGCAACTGGTCCGCCGACATCCCGTCCCTGACCACCTCGCTGCGCGGCAACACCTGCGTCGACGTGACCGTGCGCGCCCTGAAGCACCCGGTACACTCCGGCCAGTACGGCGGCCCGATTCTCGACTCCAACACGCTCGCCGCGATGCTCATCGCCTCCCTGTACGACGACAACGGAGACCTCGCGGTGCCGGGCATCGCCGCCGAGGAACCGATCGGCGGCCTGCAGCGCGACCTCGACGAGGCCACCGTGCGCGAGGACGCCGGCATCGTCGACTCCTACGTGCTCGCCGGCTCCGGCTCGCTCGCCTCGCGCCTGTGGACCAAGCCGAGCCTGACGGTCATCGGCTTCGACGCCCATCCGGTCGACGGCTCGTTCAACGTGATTGCCCCCGAGACCCGATTCCGTCTGTCCCTGCGCACCGCGCCGAACCAGCGCCCCGAACAGGCGCAGGACGCACTCGCCACGTTCCTCGAGAACAACCCGCCGTTCGGCGCTCAGGTCGAGGTGGCCAGGCTTGAAAACGGCATGGGCTGGGCCATGGACCCGAACGCCGTGGCCACCAGGGACGCGCTCGAGGCGATGGAGGAGGCGTTCGGTGTCGCCCCGATCAACAAGGGCGAGGGCGGTTCGATCCCGTTCATCCCCGAACTGCAGCGTCTCTTCCCGTCCGCGCAGGTGCTCGTTACTGGTCCGGAGGATCCGAAGGCCAACGCGCACAGCCCCAACGAGTCGATCTCGCTGTCGGGACTCAAGAACAACGTCGTCACCGAGGCTCTGCTGCTCGCCAAGCTCGGCGCGTGACGATCCTCGATATTCGATCTCCGATTCTTTAGGACACCATGACGATGGGCCGGCGGGATATGCAGTCCGCCGGCCCATCGTCGTTTATTCCCGTATTATTCCCGCAGTGCGGGAACGAGGGTGAAAGAGAACCATGAACCGTCATCCGAGCGTTCGGTGACGGTTCTGCCGCCGATGCGCTCAACCTGCCGTCGGTAGTATTCCAGTCCTTGGCCGTGCTGTGGCAGCTGATCATCGTCTACTTGGTTGGACGTGGTGATCTCGATCCCCTCGGCGGTCCACATCACGGATATCTCGTACTTCGACTCCGGTTTGGCGTGGCGAATGATGTTGGAGTACACCTCGCCGATGAACTCGATGCAGAGTTTGATCCGTTGCCCGTCCATGGTCCCATGCATCTCGCTGATACTGAGAATGCTCTGGCCATGGAATCCCAGATGCCGGATGCGCCGGTCGTTGTCATCCAATATGTGGCGAAGATGGGCGATGGTATCCCTTTCGACGTTGCTGGATCGCTCGCGCTTTGAGCCTCGGGCCCATTCGTCGAGAGAGTCAATGACCTGATGTGTGTTGTCCAAGGCATTGAGAGCCGACTCGTTGATCTGTCTCCAGTCTTCGGCGTCTGCGCTGCCCTCCCCGATTCTGCGCTGTGCCATGCGAGCGATGAACGACAGCTCCCCAGTGACGGCGTCATGCATGCGTTGTGCGGTATGGGCAGTGAATTCCGTCTGGTTGAGACGTTCCTGCGCCCGTAGCAATTCCTCCCGCTGCTTGAAGGTGTCCTCACGCCAGTGCAGAGATCTGCCCGTCATCGCCGCGATGATATTGAACGGAACGATCGACATGAACATGTACCAATCGAGATGCCAGTCGTTCGATAGCATTGCGCAACCGATTTGCATCACGCATGTTATGGCGGTCAGTATCGTCGTCGTGCAGTTGGATGATAGGTAAGACAGCAAACCTAATCCGAAAAGAGCTCCGTACGTGGATGTAGGGCCAGTGCCGTTGGAAAGGACCGTAGTCAGGGCGTCGATGGCGATGAGTGCCGCGGACGACGGTGCAGGCAGGACGACGACCGCGGCAAGCACAATCACCAACATGGTCGATAGGACAAGCGAGAGTCCATCGGATGGAGGGACGAAGAGCCACTGAATGACGACCGGTACGAAAAAGGCCATTACTAGTGTGCCTCTCACGGGCAACGGAGGATCGGTCGGGAGCAGCAGCCGCTTCATCTTGTCGAATCCTAGTAGCTGCGCGGGGAGAGCCATATCGCCACCGCCTGGCGTGATGTGCGCGCACCGAGCTTCTGTAGGACATGCTGCATGTGCTTGCGTACAGTCGCCTCTGAGATGTCGAGTTTGTCGGCGATTTCGGCGTCGAGTAGGCCCTCGTCCGCACATAGGTTGATGATTTCCTCCTCACGAAGAGTGAGTTGCGGGATGCTGGTTTGTTCATTTGCTATACGGATGTGTGCAATTTGTTGCGATTCGAATCCATGCATCGAGCCATCGCGCAGCACTGATATGACTGTCTGAACGAGATCCTCATCTACGTTCTTGCTCACCAGCCCCTGCGCTCCCGCCGTTTTTGCTTTTGCTGCGTAGAGTTTCAGCGAGAAACTGGTCATTGCGAGCACCGGGAAGGCTGAAGACTCCCGTCGTATACGTCTACATATGCTGGGTCCTTGGATGTCCTCCAATGACATGTCCAGCAGCAACAGGGATGGTGTATGCTCACCAATCATGGTAAGTGCCTCCTTGCCAGAGGTTGTCATCCATGCAATGCGTGCCGATGGCAGGCGGTCCGACAGCAGCTGTCGCAGTGATTCCAATGAGCGCGTGTCGTTGTCGACGATCGCGATGCTTGGCGAAAGGGCTGGGTGAGACGTATGCTTCTGATCCTTCATGGCACATGATGGTAGCGCGTTCATGTGATGATCGCGTATGGATGCATACACGAAACGCGTACACGAATAGTTGTTTCCATGTATTGGGTATGATATCTTATAAAAAGTAAATGATACATCGTTTCAAAGGAGAATCTGATGTTTAAGAAGCTGGTGTCATGGGTGCTTTGCATCGTTGTGATGATGACTGTTTGTCCTTTGGCTTCTGCGGAAGATAATGATTTATTGCAGCATGATACTGTTGCGTCGTCATTGAGATATGGAGAAAGTGAAAAAACCACGATCTTGAATTCCGAATACAAGTATTATACTGTAACGCCTGCCAATCAGGGGAGTGGCTTCAATTTCCCCGGTGGCGGTTCTATTATTGTGAATCCGACTGGTGGTCCTACGGTCACTGCATCGTTCAGTGTCAGTTGGGGTGTCGTGTCGACCGGTGTCAGCGTGGGATATGTTGCTACCGGTTTGAGAGGGATAACAATTAATGTTCCTGCAGATAATCATTATTATATAGCAAGGCTGAAGAAGAAGTACCTCATTCAAAGAGTTCGTCATGATTATTATGAATATGGTGTTTATAAATACTCAACCACATTGAACCATAGCACTTATATTAATTGTTCTGGTTTTGTGCAGCGGGTAAAATAATAATGATGGAACTATAGTTCCCTATGCAAGCGGAGGGGGTATATGATGAACGGCAAAAGTTATGGGAGCAGACTCATATGGGGTCCTGTCGTGGCGCTGATCGTGCTTGTGGCGTTCGTCGGGATCTCATATATATGGCAGACATCCAGGGAGGTCACCGGAAAGACGATCGAACGGGAGATGCTTTCGCTGAGTGCCGATGCATCCGATGGTCGGCTGCGTGAACTCGGTTATCTCTCTTCATCCGAAGCGGACAGTACGAATGCCGTTGCGAATTTCATCGATGACGTCAACGCCAACAGACAGTCCGTGCTGAGAATGATCGAAGACGATTCATCCGGTGACGGCCCCAAGGTTCGTGTGCTGATGTTCGACCTCTATCAGGAGGATCTCGGCGGCGTGACGACGAGCGATCACGCCGTCACGGTGAGCAAGGCATCCGGACCCGGGCAGATCCGCGAGTGGATCTACGACTGCTCCACTCGGCAATGGGTGACGTACGACAAGCGCTTCTCGCGCGACATGAGGGTACGCGTCGAGGATGGACGCCACGTAGTCGATCTGGTCAATATCCCCTCCCACTATCCGATCGACTCCAAGTGGAAGGGAAGCGACGAGCGCCTCACCTATTCGTAAACGACCACGATCATCGACGGCTGCGACATGACGGTCGGTGCCTTATCAACAAGGTTTGCGCTGGGACTTTGACGATTTGACTCTTGATTTCGTCGGCTACGTCACTTATGGTGGTGCGCTGACACGGGAGCTGCCTTGAGGCGGCTGAGAGGAGACCTCACGGGTCTCGACCGATGGGACGCGGCTGGGCAATGCCGGCCGCGGAATTGTCGCTCTTACCTTCACCCGTGCCTTCGATTGAGAGAGGAAAGGCACATCACCATGGCCGAAACCGTCGCCAAAGCCAACTACAAGTGGCGCGTCGTCGATATCGTCGTCGCCGCGATCATCGCCGTCGCATCCGGCGTCATCTTCTGGGGCTGGGACATCGTCTGCGCGGCCCCGATCGCCCTGTTCGAGGCCGTCACCCCGGGCTTCGAGGGACTGCTCAACGGCTTCTGGCTGTTCGCCGGCCCGCTCGCCGCGATCATCGTGCGCAAGCCGGGCGCCGCCCTGTTCGCCGAAACCCTCGCCGCGTTCCTCGAGCTCACGCTCGGCAACCAATGGGGCGTCGGCGGATCGCTGATCGTCGGCATCATCCAGGGCCTCGGCGCCGAGATCGGCTTCGCGGTCTTCGCATGGAGGAAGTGGAACATCGGCACCACCATCCTCTCCGGCGCGCTCGCCGGCGTCGGCTGCTGGGCCTACTACTGGATGACCAACCCGGGTTGGAACATGCTGCGCGTGAGCTGGTACCTCATCGGTTCCATCATCTCCGGCATCGTCATCGCCGGACTCGTCGTGTGGTTCCTGCACAAGGCGATCGCCGCCACCGGCGCGCTCGACCGTTTCCCGTCCGGCCGTAGTCAGGCCCGCGTCTGATGCGCATCACACCCGCCGGCGTCGAAGCGAGGGAATGGGGATGGCGTCACTCCACGCGCAAGGACTTCGCGCTGCGTGACGTGAAACTCACCATCCGCCCCGGGGAGCACGTGCTGCTCCTCGGCGCTTCCGGCGCCGGCAAATCGACGTTCATGGCCGCGCTCGCCGGCGTGCTCGGCGGCTCCGAGGAGGGCGACCAGGAGGGAACCCTCACCGTCGACGGCGTCGAACCGTCCGTCGTGCGCGGCAAGGTCGGACTCGTCCTGCAGGACCCCGATTCGCAGATCATCCTCGAACGCGTGGGCGACGACGCGGCCTTCGGCTGCGAGAACCTCGGCGTGCCGCGCGAGGAGACGTGGACGCGCGTGCGCGAATCCCTCGATCTGGTCGGATTGCAGGACATCGATTTCGAACGTTCCACCCGGCACCTGTCCGGCGGGCAGCGCCAGCGCCTTGCGCTGGCCGGCGTGCTCGCCATGCGCCCGGGTCTTCTGCTGCTTGACGAGCCGACCGCGAACCTCGACCCCGAAGGGGTGCGCGAGGTGCATGACGCGGTACGGCACGTGCTCGAGACGACCGGCCAGACCATGGTCGTCGTCGAACACCATATCGATGTCTGGCTCGATCTCATCGACCGCGTGATCGTCATCGGACACCCCGATCCCGACTCGCGCGTCGGCGGAATCGTCGCCGACGGCACACCGGACGAGGTGTTCGGGCGATTCGGCGACATGCTCGCCGCCGGCGGCGCGTGGGTGCCGGGGCGCGCGATCCCGGACCGCGGTCCGGGGCGTCACGGCGACGTCGTCATCGCCGAACCGGGGGAGTCCGGTGCGTCTGCGCCGTCCGGGACATCCGTGCAACCCGCGCTCGTCACCGAGGACCTGAGCTTCGGACGCGGCACCGCGCTCGGCTCGCACATCGATCTTCAGTTCTTCGCCGGCGAGGTCACGGCCCTGATGGGGCCGAACGGCGCCGGCAAATCCACACTCGCCTTGACGCTCGCCGGACTTCTGCCGCCGATCGCCGGGCATGTGCGCGTCCGCGCCGACATCGCCGAGGGCGCCCGCGGCGACGAGCCGTCACAATGGAGGAGCCGCGAGCTTCTGGGGCGCATCGGCATGGTCTTCCAAGAGCCTGAGCACCAGTTCGCCGCCCCTCTCGTACGCGACGAAGTCGCCATCGGCCCCAAGTCGCGCGGCGCGAGCCAGGAGGAGGCGTACGCGATCGCCGACCGCATGCTGAAGCGTATGAACCTCTCCCGGTTCGCCGAAGCCAATCCGTACACGCTGTCCGGAGGCGAGAAGCGACGCCTGTCCGTCGCCTCGATGCTCGCCGGCGCGCCGAGGATCCTCGTCATGGACGAGCCGACCTTCGGACAGGACTTCACCACATGGACCGAGATGGTCGACCTCATCGCCGCCGTGCGCGATCAGGGGTCCGCGGTCATCGTCGTCACGCACGATGAGCCGCTCGTGAAGGCGCTGGACGCGCGGCGCATCATGTTCGGATTCGCCGGTGACGATAGGGGAAACGGAGGTGCGGCGCGATGACCGCAGCCGTTGCAGAGAGGACCGTCACTGCGGTCGGCACCGTGAAACATCCCGTGGAACGCATGGAGCATGTCGTGGAACAATCCGTGAAACATAACGAGGCGCGTGTCGACACCGTCCTCGTCACGCCGCCGACCGAACGCAGGGAACCGGCGCGCCCGGCCTCGCCCTCGTGGTTCATCGCCAAGGTGAACCCGGTGGCGCGCATCATCGGAGCGCTGCTCCTGTGCATCCCGATGTTCTTCAGCCTCGACGTGGTCTCCGCGTCCGTCGCGCTCGGCATCGAGTTCGCGTTGCTGTGGATCGGCGGCATCAATCCGATCCGCGTGTGCCGCAGCACCTGGCCGGTGTGGATCGCCGCGACCGGCGGCTTCATCTCCGTGCTTCTGTACGGTCGCACCTCCGGCGAGATCCTGTGGTCCGCCGGCTGGATCGTCGTCTCGGAAGGCTCCGTCTATCTGGCGTGCGCCACGTTCCTGAGGGTCGGGGCGATCGCCGTACCCGGCGTGATCCTCGCCCTCGGCATGGATCCGACCGACCTCGCCGACGGACTGGTGCAGATCCTGCACCTCTCGCCGCGCTTCGTCTACGGCGGACTCGCCGGCATGCGCATGTTCACGCTCCTGCAGGAGGACTGGCGGGCGCTCGGCCTGTCCCGCCGCTCTCGGGGCTTGGGCGACGGCAACGCGATTGGCCGCGCCCTGTCACAGGCGTTCGGCCTGCTGGTCCTGTCGATCAGACGCGCCACGAAACTCGCCACCGCGATGGAGGCGCGTGGCTTCGGCGGCAGCGCCCCGCGCAGCCAGGCGCGCACCTCACGCCTGCACCCGGTCGACTGGGTGTTCTTCGCGATCAGCATCGCCATCCCGTTCATCGCCCTGACCGTCGCCGTCATGACCGGCTACTGGCGCTTCTCCTTCCAAGGCGCGTGACGCCGGTTCTGTAGGCGCCCGGGCACATTCCTTGATGTGCACCCTTGTGGTAGACTATGCCACATCTGTGCACATCAAGGGGGTTGCCATGGCCGCAACGACGTCTTCCGTCAACGCTACGGAATCCAAGGCCATCAGGGCCGACAAGCGGATCATCGCCCAGGCGTCGGAGGTGGCCGAGGAGTACGGACTCACCCTCGCCTCAGCCACTCGCGCCTTCTGGACGCAGATGGCCCGAACCCGCAGCATCCCGCTGACCTTCGAATCGGAGAAGCCGAACGAGGAGAGTCGCGAGGCCATTCGCGAGACCGAGGAGATCATCAAAAACGGTGGCCCTTCGTACGCCAACCTCGATGAGATGTACAAGAGTTTGGGAATCTGATGCTCAGGCCCGCGCCTACGTCGAAATACGCGCGTGATCTCAATCGACTCAGGAAGCGTCATATCGATCTCAAGCCACTCGATGAAGTCATGCAACTCATCCTCGACGACACCGTCGAATCCATCGAGGAACTGAAACGTCGCCACAACATGCACACGCTGTCCGGCGAGTGGAAGGGTTCCGACGAATGTCATGTCGCCAACGCCGGCGACTGGCTGCTCATCTGGTGCACCACCGACGACCTCGCCATCTTCCAGCGCACCGGCTCCCACGACGATCTCTTCGGTTGACGGCCGGTACGCGATATGTGAAGATGCAAGGTCGTGCGGTAGTCTGGTGGCCATGCCGATCAACCAAGCTTTGCTCGATAACCCGAAGTCCGACCGTGTGCGCCGCGTCGCCGACCTCGCGCGCGCCAAGGGGCGCGAACGCTCCGGCAGGTTCCTCATCGAAGGGCCTCAGTCGGTGCGCGAGGCCGTCACCTGGCGTCCGGACGTGGTCCAGGACCTCTACGTCGCCGTCGACGACACCCTGGGCCGCGTGCGCTACGCCTCGGACACGCTCGCAAGAATCGTCGAGACCTCGCAGGACGCCACCATCTACGTGCACCGCGCCACGCGCGAGGTGATCGAACGGATCAGCAAGGACGCGCAGGGCATCCTCGCCGTGGGCAACATGAACGCGATGCACGTCGAACCCGAGTCGGTGGCCCTGCCGGCCGCGGGGGAGCGCACGCCGCGCATCGCCGCGTTCTGGCAGGTGCGCGATCCGGGCAACGCCGGCACCGTGATCCGTGCGGCCGACGCCGCCGGATGCGACGCGGTCATCCTCGTCGACGAATGCGTCGACCCGTTGAACCCCAAGGTCGTACGCTCCACCGCCGGATCGCTGTTCCATATCCCGGTCCTTGAGATGGACGTCGAGGGCTTCCTCGCCTACTGCGCCGAACACAATCTCACGACCATCGCGGCCGACGTGTACGGCACGCCCGACCGCCGCCCCGAATCGCTGCCCGCGCTGCTCGCCGAACGCGCGGACGCACGCGGTGACGACGGCGAGGCCGAAGCCGCACGCCCCGGCGAGGCCGTGCTCTTCGGCAACGAGGCGAGGGGACTGCCTCCCGAGATCCTCACGCGCATGGACCGCATCGTCTCGATCCCGCTCTACGGCAAGGCCGAATCGCTCAACCTCGGCACCTCCGCCGCCGTGATGCTCATGAGCCTGGCGATGGCCGACCGCTGATCGCACAGCAAGGGCCGGCGGCCGTGCGACCGCCTGATGAGCGGACGGCCCCATGTCGAGTCGTATAGTGACAATGTGATGTTGGACAAAGCTTGGGGAAACGCGTGTTTTCGCGCGGTTTCCCACGTGTTTTCACGTCAATGAAGCAACAAAGGAAAGGGTGCTCGTGGCAGAAGCGCTATTCGATGCGCAAGCGGTGACCGATGCGGTCGCCGAAGGCATCGCCAAAATCCAGAACGCCTCCACGCTGGAGGAATTGAAAGCCATCAGAACGCAATACGCCGGTGCCGAGTCGGCGATGACCCTCGCCAGCAAGGCGATCGGATCCCTGCCCAAGGATCAGAAGAAGGAAGCCGGCAAGCTCATGGGCAAGCTGCGCGCCGACTTCGGCCGCGCCTTCGGCCCCAAGGAGGCCGAACTTAAGGAGGCCGCGGAGAAGGCCGCGCTCGCCGCCGAGACCGTCGACATGACGCTGCCCGTGAACCGCAAGCCGCTCGGCGCCCGCCACCCGCTCGCCAAGCTCATGGAGGACGTCGAGGACTTCTTCATCTCGATGGGCTGGCAGATCTCCTCCGGCCCCGAGGTGGAGGCCGAATGGTACAACTTCGACGCCCTGAACTTCGGCCCGGACCATCCGGCCCGTCAGATGCAGGACACCTTCTACGTCAAGGGCAACCAGGCCAAGGACGCCGCCGGCTTCGTCGGCTCCAACATGGTCGTGCGCACGCAGACCTCCTCCGATCAGGTGCGCGCCCTGATCGGCCGTGGCGTGCCGCTGTACATCGCCTCCCCGGGCCGCGTGTTCCGCACCGACGAGCTCGACGCCACCCACACCCCGGTGTTCCACCAGTGCGAGGCGCTCGCCGTCGACAGGAACCTGACCATGGCCGACCTCAAGGGCGTGCTGGACAAGCTCGCCGTTGCCATGTTCGGACCGGAGGCCAAGACGCGCCTGCGTCCGAGCTACTTCCCGTTCACCGAGCCCTCCGCCGAGCTCGACCTGTGGTTCCCCGACAAGAAGGGCGGCCCGGGCTGGCTCGAATGGGGTGGCTGCGGCATGGTCAACCCGAACGTCCTCAAGTCCGCGGGCCTGGACCCGAACGAGTACACCGGCTTCGCATTCGGCGTGGGCATGGAGCGCACGCTGCTGCTGCGTTCCGACATCAACGACATGCACGACCTCGTCGAAGGCGACGTGCGTTTCGCCGAACAGTTTGTGATGGGGGAGTGATTGCCCATGCCTATGGTTGATATCGATTGGCTCAAGGAACACGTCGAGGTCCCGGAGGGCCTCACCTACGAGCAGCTGGCCAAGGACCTCGTCAAGGTCGGCCTCGAGGAGGAGCAGATCCACGCCTCCCAGGTCACCGGCCCGATCGTCGTCGGCTACGTCGTCGACGCCACCCCGGAGCCGCAGAAGAACGGCAAGGTCATCAACTGGTGCCACGTCGACGTCGGACCCGAATACAACGAGACCGACGAGAACGGCAACAAGGTGCCGCGCGGCATCATCTGCGGCGCGCCGAACATGGCCGCCGGCGAGAAGGTCGTCGTGACGCTTCCCGGCGCCGTCCTGCCGGGCGATTTCAGGATCGAGCCGCGCAAGACCTACGGTCACATCTCCAACGGCATGTGCGCCTCCGAGCGCGAGCTCGGTCTCGGCGACGACCACAACGGCATCATCCTGCTGCGCCACTACGGCTTCACCACCGAGGAGTACGAGGCCCTGAAGCCCGGCGACGACGCGATGCACCTGCTGCACCTCGACCAGCCGCTGCTGGAGATCAACATCACCCCGGATCGCGGCTACACGCTCTCCTACCGTGGCGTGGCCCGCGAATTCCACCACTCCACCGGCGCCGCGTACACCGATCCGGTCGTCGAGCTCAACGCCAAGGTGCCCGAGCCGGCAGGCGAGGCCTCCGGCACCGTGCCGGACGTGCAGGTCGAGATCGAGGACGACAACCCGATCCACGGCGTGCCCGGATGCGATCGTTACTACGCGCGCGTCATCCGCGGCTTCGACCCGAACTCGCACACGCCCAACTGGATGCGCCGCCGCCTGATCCGCGCCGGCATGCGCTCCATCTCCCTGGCCGTCGACGTCACCAACTACGTGATGCTCGACCTGGGCCAGCCGATGCACGCCTACGACCTCGACAAGCTCGAGGCGCCGATCGTCGTGCGTCGCGCCAAGGAGGGCGAGAAGCTCACCACGCTCGACGGCAAGGAGCATGAGCTGAGCGTCGAGGACCTGCTCATCACCGATTCGCCGAACGGCGAACGCGCCTCCCGCATCATCGGTCTGGCCGGCGTGATGGGCGGCCTGTACGGCGAGGTCACGGCCGAGACGAAGAACATCCTGCTCGAGGCCGCGCACTTCGACCAGGTGACGATCGCCCGTTCCGCCCGCCGCCACAAGATCCCGTCCGAGGCGTCCCGCCGCTTCGAACGCGGCGTCGACTACGAGCTGCAGCCGGCCGCCGCGCAGATGGCCGTCGATCTGCTCGTCAAGTACGGCGACGGCGAGCCGAGCGAGCACCCGACCGACGTGAACCATACCGCCCACCGCAAGGCCATCCACTTCAAGGCGTCCGAGGTCAGGCGCGTCGCCGGCCTCGACACCCCGGTCAACGAGATCTCCGACATCCTCACCGACATCGGCTGCAAGGTGGCCGGCGGCGGCAACGGCGAGTTCGTCGTCACCCCGCCGACCTGGCGTCCGGACTTGAACGAGCCGTGCGATCTGGTCGAGGAGGTCGCGCGCCTCGTCGGCTACGACGAGATCCCCGTCACCGTGCCGCCAGCACCGGTCGAGGGCCTTGTGGGGCTCACTCCGGACCAGCTGCGTCGTCGCCGCGTGGCCGACGAGCTCGCCGAGTACGGCATGGTGGAGGCGCTGAGCTACCCGTTCGTCGGCGACGCCGACTACAAGGCGTTCGGCTACGACGCGGAGGCCACCAAGAAGGTCAGCGTCGAGATCGCCAACCCGCTCTACGGCGACCGTCCGTTCCTGCGCCGCCACATCCTGCCGACCCTCGCCGGCACCGTGCAGCGCAACATCCGACGCGGCATCGAGAACGTCTCGCTCTACGAGCTTGGCCACGTCTACCTGTGGAACCCGGATGCGCCCGCGATCCCGGCCCTGCCCGGCGGCGTGAAGCCGACCGACGAGCAGCTCGCCGCGCTCGACGCCGGCCTGCCGGATCAGCCCGACCACGTGGCCGGCATCCTGACGGGCCTTGCCGAGGACTCCGGCTGGCTGGGCGGCAAGCGTCCGGTCGACTGGTCCGACGCCGTCGAGGCCGTGCATCGCATCGCCGACCGTCTCGGTGCGAGAATCTCGCTCGAGCAGCCGGCCGCCGAGGACGTGCCCGCCCAGTGGCATCCGGGCCGTTTCGCCAACGTCAAGGTCGGCGACCTGTTCGTCGGCCTCGTCGGCGAACTGCACCCGCACGTCAACGAGGAGCTTGGCTTCCCCGAGCACTCCGCCGCGTTCGAGCTCAACCTGACCGCGCTGTTCTCCACGCTGGACGGCAAGCCGGTGCAGGCCCAGCCGATCTCCACGTTCCCGCCCGTCAAGCAGGACCTCGCCTTCACCGTGGATGACACGGTGACCGCCGCCCAGCTCGAGGCCGTGGTGCGCGAGGCCGCCGGCGCGAACCTCGAGTCGATCGAACTGTTCGACGTGTTCACCGGCGATGCACTCGGCGAGGGCAAGAAGTCGCTCGCGTTCGCCGTGGTCTTCCGCTCCCCGGACAAGACCCTGTCCGCCGAGGACAGCGAGGCGATCCGCAAGGCGATCATCGACAAGGCCGCCGAGCTTGGAGCGCAGCTGCGCGCGTGATCCCGTGTGACGTGCGTGATATGCGTCACAGCGTGACCGAGCGTGCTTCGCGCTTGGCGTGAACCGTGATCAGGGGACGTCGAAAGACGTCCCCTTTCGCGTAAGCTAGGGAGTGATCGACCACCCCGCGACCCTGTAGGAAAGGAACCTGATGACCGCACCCGAACAGCAGCCGAACAACCCCATCGAGCCGAACGGGGGGAACACGGCCGCCCCGGGGAACGCATCGGATCAGGGCACGTCCGCTGCACAGCAGCCAACGCAGACTCCTGCGCAGCCGCAGCCGCAGTACGGCCAGTACGCGAACCTCGACTACGGCGCGATGCGCAGCCAGTTCGGCCCGAACTACAACCCGTACCTCTACGGCGCCCCCGATCCCGATCCCAAGAGCGGCAACGGCGACGGCGTGCAGCAGAACGGGCAGAACATGCAACCCCCGCAGGGCTACCCGCAGAACGCCGCATACAATCCATACGGCTATCCGGGGCAACAGGGCGGACCGTACAATCCGTACAACCCGAACGGCGCCAACCCGTACGCCGGCAACAACCCGAATCGCCCCGCCGACGGGCATACGCCGCGCTACATCTACGGCATCGACGTCAACGACCCCAATCAGAACCCGCTCTACGGCAGATGGGACTCCTACGCGATCATCGCCTTCGTGTTCGCGTTGATCTTCTCCGTGCCTCTCCTGCCGGCGATCATGGGCGTCGCTTCGCTGTGGCGCACCAAGACGTTCCACATGAAGGGACGCGGCTTCGCGATCGCCGCGATCATCATCAACGTCATCACCACCGGCGTGCAGGTGTGGATGTGGCTCAACGGCATCAGCATGAACGACCTCTACGCCCAGCTGCTCAACGCATACGGCCTCGGTGGTGGTTCCGGCTCCAGCGACGACTCTTTGTCCGCGTGAATCTCTCCATACTCGTCCGGTGGGCTCTTCGGCCATATGAACTATGAACTGACTTTCAGCGCGTCGAATGCAGATATCTGTATTCAACGCGCCAAACAAGCGAAGCGCTGGCAACATTCATGTTATGAATGTGATTTGTGGAAGTGGCATTGTGCATAAGACGATATGCTGCATTATGACGTTTGTTCTGTCGGGATCTATGGCTGGGTCAATCATAATGCCGCAACAACAAGAAATATACTATCCAATTTCAATCATGCAGAAGTTTTGTCCGCCTTGGATACCGAAATGGCTATGCTGGATAAATGGGCAGTGAAATGAACACCTTGTGTATCCTTGCAGAAT
Organism: Bifidobacterium callitrichos DSM 23973; assembly: GCF_000741175.1. Lineage (GTDB taxonomy): Bacteria > Actinomycetota > Actinomycetes > Actinomycetales > Bifidobacteriaceae > Bifidobacterium > Bifidobacterium callitrichos. The sequence continues at coordinate 48,540 of NZ_JGYS01000022.1, read as the reverse complement.
CCGTAACGGTAAGAATTCCATGCAGGAGTTCAATGCGTTCTCTTATTTTTTGCATGCCGCTTCCATTTGACAGTTTGGATTGGTGAGATGCCGTTGCATTAATACTGGTAATGGCTATTGAATCATCATGAGCGGTGACAGTGATTGCGTACCCGGATTGCTTGTCTGCGTGTTTGGATATGTTGCCGCAGAGTTCTTGAATGATATCTAAAATTAGATGTTGTTCATTAGATGACATAGATGGGAGTATTTTGGGGAATAGGATTGTTCCTTTGATTCCCAAGTTGCTGAGAACAGTCTGATTCTTATTGCATAATTTCGAGAGTTCTATCATATAATTGTCAATTGTTGATTCATTTTCAATTGTTTCAGTATCCAACTTATTTGATATGGATCTGATTTGTTCAAGAGATGAAAAAGCGAGCTGTCTGATTGTTTTGATGCTTTCGGTATTTTCTGATGATTGTTTTTTGAGTAGATTATCAGTCAATAGTATGATGTCGCAAAGATTGTTAGAAGTATAGTCATGCAGGTATCTTGCAAGCTTGAGGTTGCTTTGTTGTGATTTAAGTAAAAACTCCCTGTCTTTTGTGTCGAGTTGGTATCTCAGAAACAGTCCGCACAGTATCGGCAGTATAAGCAATGATGCGTATATTACTGTGTTCATCAAAATAGAGAAGATGCTGTGGTTTGGCGTATAAATAATCGTAGTTATCACATTGGAGGCAATAATAAAGAAATATAATGGCAGTATTGTTTTCTTGGAATAAAAGGATATGATTGATAAGGCGATAAGGAAATAAAAGAAATGTGATACACTTATTTCAAAGGGAAGAATTGGCAATATAGAGAAAACGATGACAGTGAACCATGATCCAGCCAATGGCTTGATGATGAGAAACAGGTATGAACATAAACAGGTGATAAGATACAGTATTGATGAGTAAGCAAAATGAGAGGTGAAGAGATATAACGAAGAGTCAACAATCGGCGTTAATGCAAATAGTGTAATTAATATATACGGGTATATGTGTTTTGTTTTCATGTGTCTATATAGTCTGTTGGCGTTGATAGTTGATGATGACTTCCTGCCAAGTGCGGGCATGGAGCTTGTTTCTTATGTTTCTTCTGTGCGCATAAACGGTGTTGACAGTGATATGGAGCTCTCTTGCTATCTGCTTGCAACTGAAACCTCCAAGACTTTTTTCTACCACGAGTTGCTCTACTTGTGTTAGTGTGGAATGATCATCCTGTGTTTGAATCGATAAGGGAGAACTTGTTGTGTTGGGAAAGCCTACCTCCCGTAGAATAGGTTTTCCGTTTTTAAGGTACTCCATTATTTTTGATACGGTTGCTTGAATATTTGCTTTGTCGATTAGCATTTGGGCACCGGAATTCTGTAGTGCGGTGCGATAGATATCCAGATTGTATGAGGTCATTCCAATGATTGTTGTATGTGAATTCATCATCCGAATCGAACTGCAAATCTGAGGTCCACTGAGATCTGAAAGCGCCATATCAAGAAACAGCACATCAGTTTTCGGTTGTTCAAAGCAGCAGTATTGAATCGCATCGGAAGGATCATTGCTCGTCCAGATGCTGACCGGTGATGTCCATGTGGCGGATATTCTCGTGATGAATTTTTTCAGATATTCCGTAACAATGTAGTCATTGTCTACTATTCCTATTCGTGTAGTCACGCTCATCACCTCTTAATCAGTACAGCGTATTATACATTGTTTCATGCGATGACGCGCCGTCTTTTGCAGAAATACAGTTATCTGTATTGTTCTGGTATGAGAGTGACAAGTAGTGTAGTTTAATACATAACGTACATAACGCTTCCTGCGTTGTATCTTGACCAAAGTGTTGTAGCACTACATGAGGCGGATAATTATCAATGGTGTAGAATCCGTCTCCCTTTTAGGATAACGACGTTCCAGATAAGATAAAAGATAGGTGGTTCTCATGAAAGGTAAGGTGTCAAGGCATCTTGTGCCTTTGCTTTGTCTGCGTGTCTCGCGATCGCCGGAACTCAGGTAGCGTATGCTGGTTGGGAGGCCAACTCCGGAACGACCCTTCATTCTCCGGTGAAAAACGAAGCTTGGGCTTGGGTTAATGCTTGGGGAGCACTCAGGGTAAGGCCTTTGCTCAGGTAGGGTCGGCGAAGAGCGATACCAGTTGGTTCCGTAAGGCCACACGGACGGCGCGCGCGTATGGTTCTCCTTCGGCTAATCCGATTAAGCATGACTACTACATCAAGTAAATTGAAATCATTATCTCTGGCGGCTGCTTGCATATGACTCAAGTCATATGCAAGCAGCTGCCTTAATTCCTTAGGGTGGTGCTGTTCTTATGGTAAAACGGGTTTTTAAAATGTGGATGAGATATTCTGCATTGACAATCACGATAGGTGTGTTCTTCTCGGTCGCCGCATGCGGAATTGCCGGCAAAACCTTCGAGAGTGAGAAGAACTCCGCCGAAAAGATAGCTCCGTTGACTGATATTTGGAGAGAGGAACTTGCCGGGCACGATCTCAGTGAGTTCGAGCGGTCTGTACTGGAGCGGGCGGTCAAGACCGGTCGTATCGATCAGAACGACTATGAACAGGCACATGCCAAATATCTGCAGTGTATGACCGCGGCGGGGTATGACCAACTGAAATACAACAAAATGCCTGACGGATTGTACAAGCTGTCTGACGATTCCGTCACTGATGCCAATTACTTCGACAAGTCTGTGGAGTGTTCGGAGGGGACGACGCGGGTCATCGAGGCTGACTTCCGCGATCAACAGGACAACCCGGACAGATATAAGGATCCAGGCATCGTAGCCGTCCAGTGTCTTCGTGACGCAGGTAAGGTAGACAAGGATTATACCGCCGCAGAGTTCAACAAGTCGGTCAAGGAAGTGGCTGCAGGAGCGAATCCGCAGGATGCGTTCGCCTTCCCCGTGAGCGGCTCCGATAGCCAAGTCATCTACTGCCTGTCTTTGGGTGGTCTTTCGCTATCGGGAGACTTCGATTCCGAGGGGTGATCACTATGCGTATGCCATGGTCTCGGTCGGGGAAAAGCGCGTCCATCAACCGGAATAGACGGATGTTTATTTTGCTGATCTGCCTGTGCTGCATCTCCTTTGGACTTGCGGTAGGTGTATTCGTCGTGCCCGGCCCGGTTCCTTCGAATCTCCGCCAGACGCCCGTCAGCGAGGAGATTCCGGTGGTCCGGGAAAGTTTCGACGATTCCCGCACCGTGAAGGCACAGCTCGACGTGACGGAGGGTCAGTCCATCGCCTGGACCGGCGGTGACATCGTGACGAAACTCGGAGTCGGGTCGCAATCAATACTGTCGTCAGGCGAGTCCCCGTTTTCCGTGGATGGCAAGCCGATCGTCGCGCTGCATACGTCCGTGCCGTTGTACCGGGATCTGTATGCTGGTATGGCCGGAGAGGATGTGGGCGCTTTACGCGACGAATTGGTGCGTCTGGGTTTCGGAGGCGACACGGTTCAGCGCCTTCACAACACGTTTGACCGATCGCTGCGGCTTTCCCTGATCGGGCTGCAGAAGCACATTGGAGCCGCTCGTACAGGTGCACTCCATCTGACAGATTGCGTATGGCTTCCCGGACAGTCGATCACGCTTGCCTCATCATCTCTGGTGTTGGGACAGTCGGCGCCGCAGGAACTTGGCCGAACAGCGATGACGGTGTCTGCCCTGAAAATCAATGTGCCGGACGGTCTATACCCGGGGGCGCGAGTCGTCGACATCAATGGAGTCGAGACCAAATTGCCATCTGACGGCGTCGTTACGGATCGAGTCTTTCTGGATGCACTGGTGAAAACCGATGCATTTGTTCAATGGTCGGCAGCGGGTGAGGAACAGCGTGCAGGAGGATTGAGCTCGACAATTCGGCTGGAGCATGCCTTGGATGCCACGAAGGTTCCCGCCGGAGCGGTGTTCGGAATCAACGGTCATCGTGCCTGTGTCCGTAATGGAGAGCACTCGGTCGTAGTGGACCTGTACGGTTCCGACAACGGATTCGCGATGGTTGGTCCGAAGGGGCGATTGTCCTCCGTGCAGGTTCCCGTCCGCGTCGCGATGCAGTGCTCGGTCTCCATGCAGGCTCGGTAGGGGGGCGACGGGATGAACGACGAGATCTGTGTGGACGTTCGCGACCTTGGTCAGCGATTCGGAACCATGCCGTTCCTGTGGAGACATGTGACCTTCTCCGTGCGACGCGGTCAGACCATCGCATTATGCGGCAGATCCGGATGCGGCAAATCGACTTTACTGTCCATCGTCGCCGGATGGTTTTCACCCACGGAGGGCGAGGTGAGAAGTCCCGATAAGGCTCGTGTGAGCTGGGTTTTCCAGAATCCGTATGGTGCGGTGTACCGCACGGTGCTTGACATAGCTGCATATCCGTTGATTACGCGTGGATGGAGGCGTGCAGAGGCTGATGCCGAGGCGTTGCGTGTGTTGGCGGAGTTCGGTCTCGATGAACTACGGGACCGCCTGTTTGCAGAACTATCCGGCGGCGAGGCGCAGCGGCTGATGCTCGTACGCGCGATCAACTCGAAGCCGGATATACTGCTGGTGGATGAGCCGACGGCACAGCTGGATTCGAAGACGGCGCTCGTGGTGGATGACAAGCTCGTCGCGTTGGCAGGCAGGGGAGCCGCAGTCCTGATAGCCACCCATGACCGGCGTACCAGAGAGTCATGTGATCGTGTGATCGATCTTGATACGTATTCCGTCGAGGAGGGCAGTGGCGATGAGGCTACGTGAACTGCTCCGCGAGTCGTGGCGTGACATGGTATCGGGCATGGGCAGATCACTGCTGCTGTTCGTCGGGATCTCATCGTTGACATGCTGTCTGATCGGATTCGACCTGATGCAGATCATCGCCATTGAGCACCGGGTCATCGAATACAGAGACACCGGGTCGAACATCGCAATGGTGGTCAAGGAGAAAGGTATTAACGGCGAAGCGTGCATGGGAATGACTCGTTCCGGGTCCGTCGAATCCGCGGGGGCGCTGCGCGCCGCCGGTGATGTCTCTCTGACTGCGTTGCCGCACAATCCGATTCCGACATTCGAGGTGACGTCGGAAATCCCGCCGATCATCCCCGCGCGAGTTTCCCGGGGCGGGGTGTGGGTGCCTAGACAGATGGCGACCAATCTGGGGTTGGCGGTCGGATCCGATATCGCCACGGACCGCGGTGAGCTGCATGTCGCCGGCATTTACGCGTGGCCAGAGGACGGGCGTGACGCCAGAATGGGGTACGCGATAATCGTCCCGGTGGCCGATTCCGGCAGCTTCGATGAATGCTGGGCTCGGACGTCCACGTCTAGAGAGGAGATCGCCTCTCTGCTGAGGTATGCGGTGTCCTACGATGCCGGACTTGCCGAGGTGCAGGTCGGGCAGTTGAACTACGCGAAGGGTGATTGGGTGGACGGTCATCGTCTGTTTTCTACCAGATCGTCGCGGTTCGCCATGCCCGTGAGCGGTTTGCTCGCATTGCTGCTGGCATATGGATGCGTCCGCAGACGAAAGCTCGAGCTGTCCGGCAACCTTCATGCGGGATGCGATAAAGCTGCGCAGATGGTGCAACTGATCGTGGAGCAGTTCGTTCCCACAGTGATGGCGGTGTTCGTGTCCCTGATCGGCATGTCGGTCGTTCTGATAATGTCTCATGCTCCCGAGGTCATGCAGCTGATCCAAGTGGCCTGCTATGAGACGCTGTGCATTCCGGTGGGAGTCGTGCTCGGCACGATGTTCGGAGGCGTGACGATACACGAGCGGGACCTGTTCCGCTATTTCAAGAGTCGTGCGTGAAGAATCGTGCACGGGCCCATGCTCCGGAGTCAAATTGTGAAACACATCGTTGCATAATTATGCAATAGTCCGCATAAGTCGTATACTCGTGCTTGTTGTCTTGTTGGATAAGGACGTGATATGGCGAAGTATACGGTGGCCGTGGCGGGTGCCACGGGCTATGCGGGCGGTGAGGCATTGCGCATTCTGGCGGCCCACCCGGATTTCGAGGTGACGTGCGTCGCCGGCCATTCCTCGGTGGGGGACAAGCTCGGCAGGCATATGCCCCACATCCCGCAGCTGGCCGATCTGACCGTCGAGGACACCACCCCCGAGGTGCTCAACGGCCATGACGTGATCATTCTGGCGCTGCCGCACGGCGCATCCGGGGCCCTTGCCTCCAAGCTCGATCCGGACGCGGTCGTCGTCGACCTTGGCGCCGACCATCGCCTCGAGGAGAAAAGCGCGTGGGACGAGTTCTACGGCGGCGACTTCTACGAGCACTGGACTTACGGCATGCCCGAGCTCATCACCGGGCACGACGCCCACGGCGGCTACACGCGCCAGCGTGCGAACCTGCCCGGCGTCAAGCGCATCGCGGGCCCCGGCTGCAACGTGACCGCCACCACCCTGGCCATGCAGCCGGGCGTCGCCGAGGGACTCGTCGAACCCAAGGACCTCGTCGCCGATCTCGTCGTCGGCTACTCCGGCGCCGGCAAGAACCTGAAGCGCACCAACCTGCTCGCCGCCGAGGCGCTCGGCTCCGCCCTGCCCTACGGCGTGGGCGGCACGCATCGCCACATCCCCGAGATCCTGCAGAACCTCGCCCACGCCGCCGGCAAGCCCGCCTCGGCCGCCGACGAGTTCACGCTCGGATTCACCCCGGTGCTCGCCCCCATGTCGCGAGGCATCCTCGCCACCGTCTCCGCGAAGATGACCGACAAGGCCGCCTCGATGAGCGACGAGGAGATCCGCCAGGTGTGGGCCAAGGCCTACGAGGGACAGGACTTCATGGTCCTGCTACCCGAGGGCTCCCTGCCCGCCACCGGCAACATCATCGGCTCGAACGCCGCCCACCTGCAGGTCGTCACCGACCGTCACGCCGGGCGCATCATCGCGTTCGCCGCCATCGACAACCTCAACCGCGGCACCGCCGGTCAGGCTGTCCAGTCACTGAACATCGCCCTTGGTCTGCCCGAGGATCAGGGACTTACCAAGATCGGAGTCGCACCGTGAGCGTCACATTCGCACAGGGATTCTCCGCCGCCGGAGTCGCGGCGGGCATTTCGTCGGTCGAAGACAAGAAGGACCTCGCCCTCATCGTCAACAACGGACCGCTGGACGCGGCCGCGGGCGTGTTCACCTCGAACCGCTTCTGCGCAGCCCCCGTCCAATGGTCGCGCAAGCAGGTCGCCGACGGCCACGTCAAGGCCGTGATCCTGAACTCCGGCGGCGCCAACGCGTGCACCGGCGCGGCCGGCTACGCGCAGTCACAGGCCACCGCCGAGAAGGTCGCGGCCCTCGTCGGCACCAAACCGCAGGACGTGGCGGTCTGCTCCACCGGCCTGATCGGCGAACTGCTGCCGCTCGACAACGTGCTCGCCGGCGCCGAGACCGCCTACCAGGCGCTCGCGGCCACCCCCGAGGCCGGCGCGGACGCATCCCACGCCATCATGACCACCGACACCAAGCCGAAGACCGTCGAACTCGAGGGCTCCAACGGCTGGAGGATCGGCGGCATGGTCAAGGGATCGGGCATGATCGCCCCGCAGCTGGCCACCATGCTGTGCGTCATCACCACCGACGCGGTCGTCACCGCCGGCCAGATGCAGGCCGCACTGGCCGTCGCCACCGAGCATTCGTTCAACCGCATCGATGTGGACGGCTGCATGTCCACCAACGACACGGTGCTCCTGCTCGCCTCCGGCGCCTCCGGCGTCGAACCCGACAAGGACGAGTTCAACAGGCTCGTCAAGGACGCCTGCGCCTCGCTCGCCCGCCAGATCATCGGCGACGGCGAGGGCGCCAGCCACGACATCCGCATCACCGTCACCGGCGCCACCAGCGAGGACGCGGCCCTCGCCTGCGGCCGCGCGGTCGCCGCCTCCAACCTGCTCAAATGCGCGATCAGCGGCAACGACCCCAACTGGGGGCGCATCGTCTCCTCGCTCGGCACCGTTCCGCCCGAAGTCGCCCCGTACGACTCCGAGAAGGTGACCGTCGACGTCAACGGCGTGCGCATCTGCGAGAACGGCGGCGCCGGACGCGACCGCAGCGAGGTCGACATGACCTCGCGCGAGGTCCACATCGACATCGACCTGAACGCAGGCGACGCCGAGGCCACCGTCTGGACCGACGACCTCACCCACGAATACGTCCACATCAACGCCGACTACGAAAGCTGAAGTTCCGGCGGGTTCCGGGGTGGATGCCGTCACGTTTCGCCGGGACGGAGGGATGGGCGTCGGTTTTCGTCGTCAGACCGTAAAGACTTGGCCAGAGCGGCCCGGAGCGTGTCGGATGACGAAAACCGACGCCCATCCCGGACAACGCTGGGATTAGAAAGAAGACTATGGCTACAGAATTAAAGGGACCTGGGTTCCATTTCGACGTGCACACCGATCTGCGCGCCGATCAGAAGGCGGAGGTGCTCATCGAGGCGCTGCCGTGGCTCGAGGAGTTCGCCGGGCAGCGCATCGTCGTCAAATACGGCGGCAACGCGATGGTCGACGAGCACTTGAAGCAGTGCTTCGCCGAGGACATGGTGTTCCTGCGTCAGGTGGGACTGCACCCGATCGTCGTGCACGGCGGCGGCCCGCAGATCTCGCGCATGTTGAAGGCCCTCGGCATCAAATCCGAATTCAAGGGGGGCCTGAGGGTCACGACCCCCGAGGCGATGGACGTGGTGCGCATGGTCCTGACCGGCAAGGTCTCTCGTGAGCTCGTCGGCCTCATCAACGCGCACGGCCCGTTCGCCGTCGGCCTGTCCGGCGAGGACGGCGGACTGTTCTCCGCCATGCAGCGCAAGCCCGTCATCGACGGCAAGGCCACCGACATCGGACTGGTCGGCGACGTGGTCTCCGTCGACGCGTCCGCCGTCGAGGACCTCGTGGCCGCCGGGCGCATCCCGGTCGTCTCGTCGGTCGCCCCGAACGAGGACGACGCCACCGAGGTGCTCAACGTGAACGCCGACTCCGCGGCCGCCGCGCTCGCCGCCGCCGTCGGCGCGCGTAAGCTCGTGATCCTCACCGACGTCGACGGCCTGTACGCCGACTGGCCGGATCGCAACTCGCTGATCGGCCGCATCGGCGTGGAGAACCTGCGAGACATGCTGCCCGATCTGGAATCCGGCATGCGCCCGAAGATGGAGGCCTGCGTGCGCGCCATCGACGGCGGCGTTCCCCAGGCGCACATCATCGACGGCCGCAAGCCGCACTCCATCCTGAACGAGATATTCACCACCGCCGGCATCGGCACCATGGTCGTGCCCGAGGACGGCATCGAGATGAGGAGCTCCTATGTCTACTGAGTCCATTGATGTCAGCAACGCCAACGTCCCCGCGGGCGGCGAGACGCTCGGCCCGAACGATGAGAAGTGGCTGGGGGAGTACTCCCAGGTCCACATGAACGTGTTCGGCACCCCGCTGCGCGTGATGGACCACGGCAAGGGTACGCGCGTGTGGGACATCGACGGCAACGAATACCTCGACTTCCTCGCCGGCATCGCCGTCAACTCGCTCGGCTATGCGCACCCCAAGTGGGTCGAGGCCGTCTCCGAGCAGGCCGCGAAGGTCGCCCACACGAGCAACTACTTCGCCACCGAGCCGCAGATCAGGCTCGCCGCCAAGCTCATCGAACTCGCCGGCGCCCCCGAAGGCTCCCACGTGTACTTCGGCAACTCCGGCGCCGAAGGCAACGAGGCCGCCTGAAGCTTGCCAAGCTCTACGGGCGCACGCTGCCCGGAGCCTCGCCCGCGATGGGCGGCAAGCCCGCGCGCATCATCGCCCTGACCAACGGCTTCCACGGCCGTACTCTGGGCGCGCTGTCCGCGACGTGGAAGCCCGCCATCCGCAAGCCGTTCGAGCCGCTCGTGCCGAGCATCCAGTTCGTGCGCGCCGGCGACCCGTTCGCCCTCTACGAGGCGTTCGCCGAGACCGGTGTCGGCCACTACGGCAAGGGTCCGGTCGCCGCCGTCATCATGGAACTCATCCAGGGCGAGGCCGGCGTCAAGCCTCTGGGCGCCGACTACGTCAAGCAGGTGCGTCAGATGTGCGACATCCACAACGCGCTGCTCATCATCGACGAGGTGCAGACCGGCATCGGCCGCACCGGATCCTGGTTCGCATTCCAGCGCGAGGACCTTTCCGGCGGCATCACCCCGGACATCGTCACGTTCGCCAAGGGCGTCGCCGGAGGCTTCCCGATGGGTGGCATGATCGCCTTCGGCTCCAAGCTCTCCGCGCTGTTCACCCCCGGATCGCACGGCTCGACCTTCGCCGGCAACCCGCTCGGCGCGGCCGCCGCGCTCGCCACGCTGTCCGTGATCGAGCAGGACGGGCTCGTCGCCAACGCCGAGGAGCGTGGACGTCAGCTGCGCGAGGGCCTCATGGCCACCGGTAACCCGCTGTACGTCTCCGTACGCGGCCGGGGCCTGCTGGACGCGGTCGAACTGTCCCACCCGTGCGCGCACGCGGCGATGAACTGGTGCCTTGAGCACGGTCTCATCGTCAACGCCGTACGCGCCGACGCCCTGCGCTTCGCGCCGCCGCTCATCGTCTCCGAACAGGACGTGGACGATGCGCTGGCCATCCTCAAGGCCGTTCCGACGGACCTTCCCAACGACTGACCGGCCGACGTCGGCGCACGGTCCGTCCCAGAACCATTCGTCATTCGTCTTTTGAAAGAGAGCAACCATCATGACCCCCGAACTTCGCCACATGCTGCGTGACGACGACCTGAACCACGAGGAGCAGAAGCAGGTCCTCGAACTCGCCATCAAGTTCCACAAGGACCGTTTCTACAAGCAGCCGTTCGCCGGCCCCCAGGCCATCGCGGTGCTGTTCGACAAGCCGTCGACCCGCACGCGATCCAGCTTCTCCATCGGCGTGGCCGAACTCGGCGGCTATCCGCTGGTCATCGACAAGTCCGGATCCCAGCTGGGCCGCGGCGAGCCGGTCGCCGACACCGCCCGCGTGCTCGACCGCATGGCCTACGGCGTGGTGTGGCGCACCTTCGGCCAGGATCGCGTCGAGGAGATGGCGAAGTACTCCACCCACCCGGTGGTCAACGCGCTGACCGACGACTTCCACCCCTGCCAGATCCTCGCCGACTTCCAGACGATCGCCGAGCACCGCGGCGGCGTCGACAACCTGAAGAACCAGACCATCGCCTACGTGGGCGACGCGGCCAACAACATGTCCAACTCGTACCTGCTCGGCGGCGCCGTCGCCGGCATGAACGTGCGCGTGGCCGGCACGCAGGGCTACCTGCCCCGTCCGGACATCGTCGCTGACGCGGAGGCGCTCGCAGCCGAGAACGGCGGCTCCATCCTCGTGACCACCGATGCGAAGGAGGCCGTCAGGGACGCCGACTGCGTGTTCACCGACACGTGGGTGTCGATGGGCGAGGAGGCCGAGTACGCGATCCGCTCCAAGCCGTTCTGGCACTACCAGGTCAACGACGAGCTCATGGCCCTCGCCAAGCCCGACGCGCTGTTCCAGCACTGCCTGCCCGCCTACCGCGGCAAGGAGGTCACCGCCTCGGTGATCGACGGCCCGCAGTCCGTGGTGTGGGACGAGGCGGAGAACCGTCTGCACGCGCAGAAGGCGTTGCTGACCTGGCTGACCGGCAAGGCGCGCGGCGACGAAAGCCTGCTCGCATGAGCGAATCCAGCTCCCTGCAGCGTCCGACGACCCGTACGGCGCGACTGAGCGCCATCGAGGAGGCACTGACGAACCATGTCGTCACGTCGCAGTCGCAGCTGTCGGCGATCCTCGCCGATCAAGGCATCGCCGTCACGCAGGCGACGCTGAGCCGCGATCTGGACGAGATGAACGCGTTCAAGAAGCGCCTGCCCGACGGCACGATGGCCTATGCCGTCGGGCATATCGCCGACGACGAGCACCCCGACATGACGAAGGCCGAGACGCAGATGTCGCGCGTGCTGAGCGGGCTGGTCACCTCCGTGGCCGCCGCTCGGAACCTCATCGTCGTGCATACGCCGTCGGGCGCGGCGCAGTACGTGGCGTCCGTCATCGACAAGCAGCCGGTGGAGGGGGTGCTCGGCACGATCGCCGGGGACGACACCGTGATGGTGATCTGCCCTGACGAGGGGAGTGCGGAGGCACGTGCCGACTGGCTGCTCGCGCTCGCATCGAAATAGCGTCGGGCGCCGCAGGCTGCACCGGCTGCATTCGCTCGCATCACGTCCGCATCGTAAGACGCGCCACACCGGTGGTGCATAAATATACGGACTTATGTATATACTTTCATCAGTTTGTTTTTGAAGAAAGGCATTCCATGGCAGACAACAATCGACTCGTACTGGCCTACTCCGGCGGCCTTGACACCTCCGTCGCGATCTCGTACCTCAAGGAGCGCACCGGCAAGGACGTCGTCGCCGTCTCCCTCGACGTCGGTCAGGGCGGCGAAAGCCTCGAGACCATCAAGGAGCGCGCCCTCGCCTGCGGCGCCGTCGAGGCGTACGTCGTCGACGCGCGAGACGAGTTCGCCAACGAGTACTGCATGAAGGCCCTCAAGGCCAACGCCATGTACGAAGGCGTCTACCCGCTCGTCTCCGCCATCTCCCGCCCGCTGATCTCCAAGCACCTCGTGCGCGCCGCCCACCAGTTCGGCGCCGACACGATCTCCCACGGCTGCACCGGCAAGGGCAACGATCAGGTTCGCTTCGAGGTGTCCATCGCCTCCATCGACCCGACGCTCAAGGCCATCAGCCCGATCCGTGATCTGGCCCTGACCCGCGACGTCGAGATCGCGTTCGCCAAGGAGCACAAGCTGCCGATCACCCAGACCGAGAAGTCCCCGTACTCCATCGACCAGAACGTGTGGGGCCGCGCCATCGAGACCGGCTTCCTCGAGGACCCGTGGAACGGCCCGACCAAGGACTGCTACTCCTACACCGACGACCCGGCGTTCCCGCCGGTCGAGGACGAGGTCGTCATCGAGTTCAAGCAGGGCATCCCGATCAAGATCGACGGCCGCGACGTCACCCCGCTGCAGGCCATCGAGGAGATGAACCGCCGCGCCGGCGCACAGGGCATCGGCCGCATCGACCTGATCGAGGATCGTCTGGTCGGCATCAAGTCCCGCGAGCTGTACGAGGCCCCGGGCGCCGTGGCCCTCATCACCGCGCACCAGGAGCTCGAGAACTGCTGCCTCGAGCGCGAGCAGCACCGCATCAAGCGCGACATCGACAAGCGCTGGGGCGAGCTCGTCTACGATGCGCAGTGGTTCTCCCCGGCCACCCAGTCCCTCAACGCGTTCATCGAGGACACTCAGAAGCACGTCTCCGGCGAGATCCGCATGACCCTGCACGGCGGTCGCGCGGTCGTCACCGGCCGTCGCTCCGACTCCTCGCTGTACGACTACAACCTCGCCACCTACGACTCCGGCGACAGCTTCGACTCGAAGTCCTCCAACGGCTTCATCGACATCTACGGCCTGCCGAGCCGCGTGGCCGCCGCCCGCGACGTCAAGTTCGGCAACGGCATCGAGGTGCCGTCCAACACCGTCGAGTGACAACGGGCTGACGCGATCGGTCGGTTGCTGCCGACTGGCTCTGATCCGGCTGGTTGGTTGTCTTACTGACGCGTCGGTCGACCGTCGCAGGTCAGCAACGATCAACTCCATTTCCTCAAGGCCTTCCTCTCGGATCCGTTCCGGGAGGAAGGCCTTGTGCGTATGTGCCGAAACAAGGCGGAGTCTGACGTCATTGGGCGGCGCGGTATAGGGCGGCGCAGCATGATGCGAGCCGTTTTCATCACTTCGTGGCGCGTATCTCTCGCTAAGAGTGCACTCAGCGAGAGATACGCGCCATCGATATGCAAGGATCTCCCGCTGGGTGCCGTTCAGCGAGAGATCACCGCCACGCCGCAACGGCAATCTCTCGCGGAACCCCCGGTCAGTGAGAGGTCCGTGTCAGAACATGGCAGTGATATCTCGCTAGTGGCCGTTCTGCGAGACGTTCTTGGCACAGCCGGACAGAGACCTCTCGCTAAGACGCCGACTGATGAGAGGTGCGAGTCAATCGTCGATGGCGATCTCTGTCTGAGACGGATCGCGACGGGATACGTAGTTGTTGATGAACGGGAAACGACTTGTCAGCCGGCAGCATTATGGGAATGATGCATCCGCTTGGGAACAGCGTAAGTTGGGGAATTATCTCACTCTAAGCCGTGTAGTTGGTCATACGGGCTTAAACGCGAGGAAACTCACGGTTAAGTTATGGGGCAAAGGAGTCGTTGAAAAAACTGACTCCTACGGCGGAAGCGCAAGTACACAATATTTCATTCGTCATGCTGGCCAGTTCATGTATGGTAAGCTTGACTTTCTCCATGCTGCATTCGGAATTGTTCCCGAGAAACTTGATGGATACGAGTCAACACTTGATTCTCCGGCCTTTGACATGTCCGGAATTGACGGCTTATTCCTGCTGAACAGGGTTACGCAGCAGGATTTCTATCTTCGGAATGGGATGATCGCAAACGGTAGCCGCAAGGCGAAGCGAATTCATGAGGATACGTTTCTGGACATGTCGGTGTTGTTGCCGTCTCTTGCTGAGCAGCAGGCCATCGGCCGGTTCTTCTCCCGCCTCGACGACCTCATCACCCTTCATCAGCGTAAGCACCTGAGCCACGCCACTAAACCTAATCACTGTTCCATGTGCTTGTCTGGATGTATCCGTCATCAACGTAAGCGCCTGTCTATCTGCAAAGGAGACCTTACATGTCCATTAGCAAGGACAACTCGGAAATGACGTTCTGCGACTATTACGCACAATGGGTCAGCGTCTACAAGGAAGGCGCGATCCGAGAAGTGACGATGAAGAAATACGCACTCACCCAGATGTGGCTTAACAAGCTCATCCCGGCTCTCAGGCTTGCCGACATGGACCGTGTGAATTACCAGAAACTGATCAATGGATATGCCGAGCACCACGAGCGTCAAACAACAATGGATTTCCACCACCAACTGAAAGGAGCGATTCTCGACGCTGTGGACGAGGGGCTGATCCCACGAGATCCTACTCGCAAGGCAATCATCAAAGGCCGGCCACCACGGGTCAAGAAAACGAAGTACCTGAATCAGTTCGAATTGCATGCGGTCCTCGCCGATCTGGAACTCGGGCCGAAGCCGAGTTGGGATTGGCTGATACTGCTCGTTGCGAAAACCGGATTGAGGTTTTCCGAAGCGCTAGGACTCACTCCGAGCGACTTTGACTTCGTTCATCAAACCTTGTCGGTCAACAAGACATGGGACTACAAGCAGGGGGGAGGTTTTGTTCCGACCAAAAACGCTTCATCAATGCGCAAAGTACAGCTCGATTGGCAATTGATCATGCAACTGTCAGCGCTGCTGAAGGACTTACCCGAATCGGAGCCTATCTTCGTGAAGGGCAAGGTATACAACTCAACGGTGAACGGCGTTCTGGCACGGCATTGCGCGCATGCTGAGGTCCCCGTGATTTCGATTCATGGTCTGCGGCATACTCACGCTTCACTGCTGCTGTACGCCGGCGTCTCCATCGCAAGCGTGTCTAAACGACTCGGACACGCGAGTATGAACACCACCCAAGACACCTATCTGCATGTCATCCGCGAATTGGAGAACAAGGATGTCGACATCGTGATGCGAGCGCTCTCCACCCTCATATAACCCACATCAAGCACCGGTGCTTACGCTGATGAAGGGTGATGAGGTCGTCGAGGCGGGAGAAGAAGTTGCCGACCTTTTGTTGCTCGGCAGCCGATGGTGGAACTGATAACGTCGTTTCGAAGAAATCATCAGGCGCAATATTGAGCAACCCATGATTCCTAGCCCCTTCAGCCGCGATCATCTGGACAGCCTTGTACCAGCGGTTGGTTTCGTAATATGTCACAAGATAATCTGGATCAGCGCCGAGCAGCTCAAAGCATATGTATAACGTTGAAACACAGCCCTTCTCGTACTGTGTCAGACGCTTGATCGCACCCCATGGGCTATCCACGGAAGTGCTCTTGTTATATGCAAACTCGCCTTTCCGGAGCAGATAGTAACCACTCATATCTTTGCTTGCCACTTGACTATTGAAGAACAGCCTCTGATCAATCAACCCGTACTGCGCGGAGATGGTTAATGGAAGATCAGACTCGTTATCCGAATTCTTCCGAGTTATACGCTGGACTAGTTCTCCCAACTTACGCTGTTCCCAAGGGTCAGTAAAACCAGCAAAACGAACCTTCGGAACAGTCTCACCCTCCTGAGGGAACATTTGTTCGAGCATCGCCTTCTTGAAGACAACAAGCTTGTCATGCTTACGCTGATGAAGGGTGATGAGGTCGTCGAGGCGGGAGAAGAACCGGCCGATGGCCTGCTGCTCAACAGTGGAAGGAAGACTGATGTTCAAACCCTCAAGATCACTTGCATGTATATGAACAACCGTTTTCCCCTGAGCTCGTTGAGCGAGTAGTTGCTGGCTGGAACCGTGAGACAACCCATAAGCAAGAAATAAGGGAACGGCTACAGGATGCGGATATATAACGTTGAGATCGCCGCCCAGCGCAATGCCGGCCTTAGTGATCGCCGACGCTCGAGCTATGTCTTCAGCACTCTCTCCCGAAGCTGGAACAACGACCTCAGCCCCTTTACTGTAAAGAGTGCCCTGCTTCGGTTCTGCGTACGTATTTACAAATTCCACCTTTGCTTCATACTGCGTGTACATACGGCCATAGAGGAAAAGAGGCACACCCGATTCTCGGATATCCGCCTTTGAATACCCATTCCCCTTCGTAAAAGAAGCGATCTCCCCCAACTTACGCTGTTCCCAAGAGTCAGTAAAACCAGCAAAACGAATCGAAGGAATGTTCGAATTTTCCGTCATCATTCGCCTCCCAGCAGACTCTTAAGCTCAGCGATGCCGGCCATATCGAATTCATCGCCGGTCAGCCGATCGAGCATTGCTCCCAATTCGGACTCCGCAATCCTGATCTGGCCGCATACATCGGCATAGGTGGTCGCATACTTGTCATCCAACGCCGTCACCTTGGACACCAGTTCGTCGAGTACGGCGACCGGCAACGCTTCCAGCTTGCGCTGCAGCGGATCAATCCACTTGGCGCTCAGCAGATCGGAGACCTGCGTATCGTCCAGCTCCCTGATGACCGTCGCAGTCTTGTCCTCAAGTGCCACGCGCAGGTCCTTGACGGACTTCTTGATCTTGCGTTCCTCATCGAGCAGCTTGTTCGCGCTCACGAGCACACGATCCAAAGCAGTCTGTGGAGCCTTGCCGATGCGTTTCACTTCCTTCTTCAACTCGGCGGAGACGAACGCATCGCCCTCCTCGTTGATCGCGTCGGAATCCTTGTCCTCCTCGTCCAGATTCTCCAGCAGGGCACTCAGCTCCTGCCCGATCTCGGTCAGGCGATGCTCCTGTGATTCGATCTCGGCGAGGTCGGCGGACAGCAAACGCTCCTGCACGAGGTCGAATGGCAACACACGCCCCGTCCAGCCTTCCTGGACCCCGACGTCTTTGCCGCCTTTCTTCTTGATGACCATGTTGGGATCCACCGCACGTACGGCGTCGAGCCCGTCGTTCTGTATGGTCTCAAGGTCAATCGATACCTGCTGCCAACTGTCGTCAAGTACCTGATAGGCGGAGTACGGATCCACCAGAGGCGTATCGGCCAGCCGACGGAACAACTCGTCCGCCAACTCAGTCTCCTTGGCGGCGACGTTCACGGATGCACAATCATCCACCAATTCCCGGCGCAACAGCATCGGGTAATCGGCGAACACGCGCTTGTACCGATCGATATAGTCCTTGACTTCGGCATTGCCATACACCGTCTCACGAACCGAGCCGCCGGCGACCTTTGCGATATGGCCGTTCCTCGTCTCGAATAGCTGCGACTTGAGACTTGGGAACACGTCCCAGAACCGTTGCATCGCGTCGATCTCATGCGTAGGCGCGCCGCCGAACATGGTGGCGTAGACGTCCCAGCTTTCGGCCGGCTCGGACGAGTCGACGTAGCGAGGGATGTTGAGGTTGTAGTCGTTCGCCCGGATCTCGTCGATGCCGACCAGACGGCTGAACTTGTCCACGTCCTTCGCGCCGGTCACCACGTCAACGATTCGACGGACATCGCAGGCACGCAGCTTGTTGTTCTTGCCGTCCTTTATGAAATGCTTGGACGCATCGACAACAAGCACATGATCGTCGTCGCGGTGCTTGCGCAACACCATCACGATGGTGGGGATACCCGTGCCGAAGAAAATGTTCGCTGGCAGACCGATGACGGCCTGAATATGGTGGTGTTCCACGAGGTTCTTGCGGATCGCGCCTTCCTCACCACCGCGGAATAACACACCATGAGGTAGGACGATGCACATGATGCCGTCGTCACGCAGATGGTAGAGGTCATGTAGCAGGAAGGCGTAATCGGCCTTCGACTTGGGGGCGATGCCGTATTCGAAGCGCAGATCGGTCCCCACCTCCGGCGGCTCCCAATTCTGCGAATACGGCGGGTTCGAAACCACGGAGTCAACGAACAGCGGCTCATAGGTCTCGTCCTTGGTCTCGTCCGTGTCGAACCAAGGCCAGTCGGACTTGAGCGTGTCGCCATTGCGGGCCACGATGTTGTCCGGCAGGATGCCGCGCATCACCAAGTTCATGCGCGTGAGGTTGTAGGTGTTCTCCTTGAGCTCCTGCGCATAGTACTTGATGTCGTTCGGATTGCCATTACGGCGGGCTACGGCCTGACCGATGTGGATGAGCAGCGAACCGGAACCGGACGTAGGATCATAGATCGTGATCTCCTTGCGTCCGCGCAGGTGCCAGGCCACGATCTCGCTCATCAGCTGGGAGACCTCGCTCGGCGTGTAGAATTCGCCAGCCTTCTTGCCCGCGTTGGAGGCGAACTTGTCGATCAGGTACTCGTAGATGTAGCCGAGGGTGTCATACCCCTGACGGCTGTCCATCGGAATGTCCTTGATCAGGTAGATCAGGTCGCGGGAGGCCTTGGAACGACTCCGCTCATCGGTGCCAAGCTTGGACAGGCCCGTCTGCAATGTGTCGAAGATGCCAGCAAACACGCGCTTGTGCACCGGATTGATGTTGCGCTCGAACGCCGAAAGCGCCGTGCGCACGTCCGCGATCTCGAAATCGGCGCCCTTGTTAATCCATGTGGTGAACAGATTGTCGTAGGAGATGAAATAGCCACACAGGTTGCGCACATCTCGAACGAGCTCGGGGTCGTCCTCGACCAGATCCGATAGATCCTCATCGGTCCAGTCATCCGCACGGAGACGGGTCACCAGAGTCTCGGAGAGGAACTTGTAGAAGATGAAGCCGAGAATGTAATCCTTGTACTCGTTGGCCTCTATCTTCGAACGCATCCTGTTCGCGGACTCCCATATCCTGGAGGCGAGCTGCTGCTTGTTCATGGTCGTTGTGGTTCTCCTGCTATTGTTTTTCTTATTCTTCGTCCGTGTATTCGTTGAAAATGTCGCTGTCCACGGCCTTGATCTCGTAGGTCCTGCGGGTGCTGACACCAAAATCATGCTCGATCATCAATTGCGCGAGCTTGTGCCCATCTACAAGGATGATGTGCTGAAGCTTCGCATAGTCGATCGCCTGCCTGCTGAATTTCGCGGTGGTGACGAACAATCCCCTACCGCCGCGCCCTGCGATGGCACCGACGAAGGCCTGAATAGCCGGCCTCCCCACGGTCTGATCCTCGGCGTAACGCTTGGCCTGCACGTAGATCAGATCAAAGCCGAGCTTGTCCTCCATGATGATGCCGTCGATGCCCTCGTCCCCGGTGATCGGCGTCATCTGATTCGCCGAGTCGAAGGCGCCATATCCCATCTTCGCCATCAGATCGAGCACGAAGCGCTCGAACGCCACCGGCGAGAGTTTGAGGACCTCCGTCAGCAGATCGTCGGCAAGACGCATGGAGATCGAAGCGAACGCGCGGTCAAGGGCCTCGTCGGGGGTTTCTTCCGATGGTTCCTCTTTCCCTGATCCCATATGGCTTGATGCATCCGGCGTCCGACCGGATCGAGTTGATCCGGGAGCCGGTTCGGAAGTGCCGTCGCCGCTGTCGCCGCTCACGAAATCACGGAATGATTCATATCGGTTCAGGTATTCGTTATCGATAGGCTCCCCCGAGACAAGGGCCTTCCTTCCCTCTTCGGTGATGCGATAAGCGCCACGCTTGGGACTCTCCATAAGCCCGGCTTTCTTGAGGTACGTTCTGGCCCAGCCAATACGCCCATTGAGCACCCGCGAGCCTCCGCTGGGAAGAAGCTGACGACGTTCCTCCTCAGTCACCTTGAACTCGTCGGCGAGCGCCGCCAACATCTCGCCGGACCCGTGAACCTTGCCATCGGAAAGGAATCGGAGCACCGGACCGAAGAACTCGTCGTATCTGGGAATTGCCATTATCCACTTCCATCTCCGTCGTAGCCGTGTAGCCATGATACGCCAGACAACCCATTCAGCGCATCCGCTTGGGAACAGCGTAAGTTGGGGGAACTAGTCCAGCGTATAACTCGGAAGAATTCGGATAACGAGTCTGATCTTCCATTAACCATCTCCGCGCAGTACGGGTTGATTGATCAGAGGCTGTTCTTCAATAGTCAAGTGGCAAGCAAAGATATGAGTGGTTACTATCTGCTCCGGAAAGGCGAGTTTGCATATAACAAGAGCACTTCCGTGGATAGCCCATGGGGTGCGATCAAGCGTCTGACACAGTACGAGAAGGGCTGTGTTTCAACGTTATACATATGCTTTGAGCTGCTCGGCGCTGATCCAGATTATCTTGTGACATATTACGAAACCAACCGCTGGTACAAGGCTGTCCAGATGATCGCGGCTGAAGGGGCTAGGAATCATGGGTTGCTCAATATTGCGCCTGATGATTTCTTCGAAACGACGTTATCAGTTCCACCATCGGCTGCCGAGCAACAAAAGGTCGGCAACTTCTTCTCCCGCCTTGACGACCTCATCACCCTTCATCAGCGTAAGTTGGAATTGCTGCGGAACATCAAAAAATCGCTGCTTGACAAGATGTTTGTGTGACGGGAGATGATCATGGACACATTCGATATCGCACGGCTTGATTCGTACCGGGAGAACAACCGAATCGAGCGAAAGCCGCGAAGGGCGGATTGCCACGCAGCATGTGGGAGACCTACTCCGCGTTCGCCAATACCTACGGCGGAATCATCCTGCTCGGTGTCAAAGAACGCGACGATGGCACGTTCGAGACGGTAGGACTCACACGGCCCGAAGCTGAGCATTTGCGTCAGGATTTCTGGAACACGGTGAGCAACCGTTCCAAGGTGAGCGCCGTGCTGCCCATCGAGTCCGAAGTCGAACTGCTCGAAGACGAGGGAGGCGCGGTCGTTGCCATCCATGTTCCCCGCGCCCCACGCGAGGAGCGTCCCGTCCACATCAACAACGATCTCTACAACGGCACCTATCGCAGAAGAGGTGAGGGTGACTACCGCTGCACAAGAAGTGAGATCGTATCCATGGTGCGCGATCAGGCGTCCGAAGGAATGGACGGCAAGGTGCTTGACGAGTTCTCCGTCTCGGATCTCAACGCCGAAAGCATCAGGGGTTATCGCATGCGTTTCCAGACGGCGCATGCGCAGAGTTCGTGGAATCCCCTTGGAACCGAACTGTTCTTGCGGGCCATCGGCGCCGCAGCCGTCAGTCGTGAGGACGGCAGGCTGCACCCCACCCTTGCCGGCATGCTCATGTTCGGCAACGACTATGACATCCTCCGGGAATGTCCGAACTATTTCCTCGATTACCGTGAGGCGCTCGACCCGTCGATACGCTGGACCGACCGGGTACATTCTGGTGACGGATTATGGTCGGGCAACGTCTTCGACTTCTTCTTCCAAGTGAGCCGCAAGCTCACGTCGGTGCTCAAGGTGCCGTTCAAGCTCGACGGTATTCTCCGCGTGGATGACACACCCATGCACAAGGCGGTCCGTGAGGCCTTGGCGAACTGCCTGTTCAACGCCGACTACTACGGCGTGCGTGGCGTGGTGGTGCGATGTGAACCGTCGCGTCTCGTCTTCGAGAATCCGGGGAACGTGCGAACGGGCGTCGAGCAGATGCGTCTGGGAGGCATGTCCGATCCGCGCAACGCCGGCATCATGAGGATGTTCGGGCTCATCGATGTAGGGGAGCGGGCCGGCACCGGCATACCCGATGTCTTCGCCACATGGGCGGAGGCGGGACTCCCCGAACCGCAGATCGAGGAGACGTTCGGTGAGGCGGAGCGAACGACGCTCACGCTTGAGCTCATTCCAGTGACGAATAATGAGCAGATAAACGAGCAGATAAGCACATCCGGTGAGCAGATAAACGTATCGGATGAGCAGATAAACGAGCAGATAAGCACATCCGGTGAGCAGATAACCAGTCGTCAGACAACGGTGATGGACACCATCACTGCGCAGCCGGACATTACGTATGATGAGCTTTCCCACGCTGTGGGTGTGTCATCGGCCACTGTGCGCAGGGACGTCGACGTTCTGGTCGCGGCTGGTCTGCTCAAACGGGTCGGGTCGCGCAAATCGGGTCACTGGGAGATTCAAGGAGGAACGGGGCGATGATCTTCGACAGGGAATCGGAATTCGAGGAAAGCGTCATCTCGGTGCTCAAACAACACGGCTGGACGGACGGTGTGCTGCGCTATCCGACCGAGAAGGATCTGCTCGAGAACTGGAGGGGCATCCTCTACCGCAACAACTGCGGTGTGGATTGTCTCGGACAGTATCCTCTGACTGACGGCGAGATGGCGCAGATCCTCGAACAGATCGAGACGCTGCGCACACCGCTCGCCCTTAACTCGTTCGTCAACGGGCGGACCATCTCCATCATGCGTGACAACAAGGAGGATACCGCGCACTTCGGCAAGGAGGTCAGTCTCTACATCTACGACCGCAGGGAGATCGCCGGCGGCAAAAGCGTCTACCAGATCGCCCAGCAGCCGGTCTACCCGGCTAGGAACAAGATGCTCGACTCGCGGCGCGGCGACATCACCTTGCTCATCAACGGCATGCCGCTCATCCACATCGAACTGAAGCGCAGCGGCATCCCGATCAGTCAGGCGACCTGGCAGATCGAGAAATACGCGCATGAAGGCGTGTTCACCGGATTGTTCCGACTCGTGCAGATCTTCGTGGGTATGACCCCGGACGACGCCGTGTACTTCGCCAATCCTGGAGTCGACCGATTCAACCCGAGCTACTACTTCCACTGGGCTGATTTCAACAACGAGCCCATCTGCGGAGGCAACAAACCCGGCACCGACGAATGGAAGCGGTTCATCGGCGGCACATCGGGCACAGCCGGCCTGCTGTCCATCCCGATGGCCCATCAGCTCATTGGCTTCTACACCGTCGCCGACTCCTCGGACGGCTGCCTCAAGGTGCTGCGCAGCTACCAGTACATCGCCGCGAACGCCATATCCGACCGTGTGCGCACCTGTGATTGGGAGTCTCGCCCCGAGACGCCTGGGCGACGTGGCGGCTACGTATGGCATACCACAGGTTCGGGCAAGACCATGACCAGCTTCAAATCGGCGCAGCTCATCGCCGATTCGAAGGATGCGGACAAGGTCGTGTTCCTGATGGACCGCATCGAACTGGGTACGCAGTCGCTCAAGGAATACCGCAGCTTCGCTGACGACGAGGATGATGTGCAAGGCACCGAGAACACTGGTGTGCTGCGGGATCGCCTCACCAGTACCGATCCCAAGAACACGCTCATTGTCACCTCCATCCAGAAGATGAGCAACATCAAACCGGGAGAAGGCGGCATCACCCAAGCCGAGCTCGACCGCATGGCGGCCAAGCGCATCGTCTTCATCGTGGACGAATGTCACCGTTCCACCTTCGGCGACATGTTGCAGGACATTCGCAGGTCCTTCCCCAACGCGCTGTACTTCGGGTTCACTGGAACGCCGATCCTCGATGAGAACCAGAAGAAGAACTCCACCACGTCCATGATTTTCGGTGGATGTTTGCACCGGTACAGCATCGCCGACGGCATCCGCGATCATAATGTGCTCGGGTTCGACCCGACCATGGTTGCCACCTACAAGGATTCGGACGTACGAAAGGCCGTGGCTCTGGATCAGGCCAAGGCCGACAGCGTCGAGGAGGCGCTCGCTGACCTCACCAAGGCCGAGGTCTATGAGCGCTACATGAACAAGAACGAGGTGCCGATGGCTTCCTTGACCGATAACGGTGGACGGAAGATCACCGGCATCGAGGATTTCCTCGGGAACGACCAGTACGGTATTGGCAGTGAACACGAGGACATGGTGGTTGCGGACATCCTCGAACAGTTCCCCGTGCTGAGCCACGCGAACAAGTTCCACGCGATACTTGCCACCAGCTCCATCCCCGAGGCGATCAGCTACTATCGCCTCTTCAAGGAACGTGCGCCTCAGCTGCGTATCACCGCGTTGTTCGACCCGAACATCGACAACAACGCTGGGGCGACCGTGAAAGAGGATGCTCTGTCCGAGATCATTGGCGACTACAACACGGCATACGGCAAGGAATTCACCATCCCGACATGGCCGGCCATGAAGAAGGACATCTCGACGCGCCTGTCGCACAAGACACCATACGGCGGAATCGACGCGAAACGCGATCAGCGTCTTGATCTGCTCATCGTCGTGGACCAGATGCTCACCGGGTTCGACTCGAAATGGGTGAACACGCTGTATCTGGACAAGGTCATCGAATACGAGAGCATCATCCAGGCGTTCAGCCGCACCAACCGGTTGTTCGGACCGGACAAGCCGTTCGGTGTCATCCGCTACTACCGCAAGCCGCATACCATGCGCCGCAACATCGAACGCGCGGTCAAGCTCTATTCCGGCGATCGTCCGCTCGACCTGTTCGTGCAGAAACTGCCGCAGAACGTGGCGGCCATGGATGCCCGCTACAAGGAGATCCTCGACGTGTTCTCCTCATCCGGGCACGGAGACCTGCGCCATCTGCCAGAATCGGAGGAGGCCAAACGCAAGTTCGCCAAGGAATTCATCGCATTGAACCGGTTCTTGGAATCGGCGAAGGTACAAGGGTTCGATTGGGACAAGGAGTCGTACGCGATTACGGACGAGGACGGCAGCCAGACGATCGTGTGCCCCGAGCTCGACGAGCGCACCTATCTCATTTTGGCGAAACGTTATAAGGAACTGTTCGAGGGTGGTTCCGATGGCAATGAGACCGGTGGCGGTGATATGGAGGCGCCGTACGAACTGGACGGCTATCTGACCGCCATCGACACCGGTCCGATCGACACGGACTACATGAACGCCAACTTCACCAAATGGCTCAAGGCGCTGCGCGAGGACAGCTCCGAGCTGGAACAGGCATCCGAACTGCTGCATCGGTCGTTCGCCACGTTGTCCGCAGACGAGCAGCGACTGGCGGAACTGTTCCTGCACGACGTGGAACGTGGCGATGTGGCCGTGGAGGACGGCATGACGCTGCGTGACTACATCACCCGATATTCTCGCCAGGAGAAAGACGAACAGATAGGCAAGCTTGTCGACCGATTCGGTGTTGAGCGTTCGCTGGTGGAGGAGTTCACTGGCAAACTCGTCAACGAAACGAACATCAACGAGTTCGGACGACTGGACGCACTGTTCAACTCGGTCGACAAGAAACGTTCGAGGAACACACTCGAGGCATACCTGCACACGGCCATATCGCAGCCAAAGGTGAACAGGACCGTGCGTACCCTGCTGCGTCGCTTTGTGCTCGAAGGTGGTTTCGACGTCGACGCGGAAATCATGAACAGCGTCAAATCCGGTACAAAGGCTGCCTAACTGCCTAACTATGGATACCTCTCGTCGAGCGGGCGCTTCGCGAGAGGTATCCATCGGATGACGGCAGTGGCATCTCGTCATGCCTTGTTCAGCGAGAGGTTTCGGGCTGATGACGGCAATACGATCCCGGCACGGTCCTCAGTGATGCTTCGACTGTCGCCTCGACCGGTAGTCCTCGCGTACGTCCTGGAATACGGCGGTGGCGGAGGCCGCTTCGAGCCTTACGCCTCCTCGTACGGCCGTCGCGGCGCGTGACACGGCAGCGAACGATGATTCGACCCCTTGCCCATCGGCATGGAAATCGGCGGCGCATTGGGGCGCGATGCCGAAATCATCCGCCGTTTGCACGGCGTCGATGTTGGCGCCGAGGAATACGAACTCCCAGTGATATCGGGCGCGTTCCAGTTCGATCATGCTGCGCACCTGTCGCAGAGAATACCGACGGCTCGCATTCTCGTACCCGTCGGTGATGATGACGAACAGCACATGATCGGCGCGGAAAGGCTCCGCGGTGTGTCGTTGCACGGCGACGACGCGGTCGATGGTCGAGCCGATCGCGTCAAGCAAAGCGGTGCTGCCTCGCGCCCAGTAGTCGTGGGGTGTCAGGTCCTTCACCGCATGCAGGTCGATGTGATCGTGCAACGTCTCCAGACGATTGTCGAACAGCACGGTCGTCACCGTGCATTTCCCGGCGATGGCTCGTTGCTTGGCAAGCATGGCGTTGAACCCGCCGATGGTATCCGATTCGAGCCCGGACATCGATCCGCTGCGATCCACCATGAATACCAGTTCCGTTCGTTCCGATCCGCTGTGGGTGGCGTCGGTTTTCAGCTGTTCCATGATGATGCGTTCCTTTCGTTCATCTCCGGCGCTTTGCCGGTGATGAGACGAGCATCGCATCATGGAGGAGGGAACGGGTCGCTTTGCAGGCGACATCGCAGTGACGCGATGTCCGACGCGATGTCCGACGACCGCCGACTGTCACTGTCCAAGCAGCGGCTGGTCGTACCGGAACAGGACCTCGTTGATGGTGAGCACATCGAACACGCCATGGGTGATGAAGAATTCGACGATCACGTCGAATTTCACGCTGTGGGATAGCGCGTAACCGGCGCATGCCAGCAGATCATCAGTTTCGTCGAGATCGAGCCGCAGCGCGATCGCCAGTGCGAGCACCGTCTTCTTGCCGGGCATGTACCCATTGCCGCATCGTATTTTCGAAAACAGTTTCCTGCTGATGTTGGCTCGTTTGTACACATCCACATCACTGAATCCCTTGGAGTCGATGAGCCGCAGGAGAATCACGTTGAACGGTTCGTCCAGATCGGCAAGCACATCGCGTTGCGAATAGTGGGGGGCGCTTACCGGTGCGGCCGATCGTGGTGTCGGACTCAGGCTCGTCACGGATTGCGTCAAGGGCGTCGGTGATTCCAGACGCAGTTCCGATTCGTCGTCGTTGACGATGTTCTCGCTCGGATGGCCGAGTTCGCGCATCTCCATCATGCGGCTGCGTCGACTGTCGGTGTGGCCGGCTACGTAATGATCGTCGATGTATGCCCGCAGCTGCCGGTCGAATGCGGTTCCCGCGGCGAAGGCCTCCTTGTCGAATACGCATAGGTATACGTCGAGGTCCGCTCGATCGGCCGGATCGTCGCCATGGTCCGGATCATCCCGCTTCGGCGTCTCCTCTGAAGAGTCCAGGAAGCGCCGGATCTCGTCGACGGCGACGTCGAGCGCCTGAGCCTTCGGATAGCCGTAGATGCCGCTCGAAATCAGGGGGAACGCGATGCTGCCGCACTTGAGACGCACCGCCAGAGTCAGCGAGTTGCGGTAGCAGGCGCGCAGGAGCGTCTCCTCACCATGATCGCCGCCCTGCCAGACCGGCCCGGCCGTGTGGATCACGTACCGCGCAGGCAGGTCGAAGCCCGCAGTCGCCACGGCCTGCCCGGTGCGGATGGGGGAGAGGCGATCGCACGCCTCCTGCATGCGTGACGCGCCTGCCGCGCGGAAGATCGCTCCGCACACGCCGCCTCCCATGCGCAGCGCGGTGTTCGCCGCGTTGACGACGGCGTCCACATCCAAGCGTGTGATGTCCTGGCGAACCAGTCGCAACGGCATGACGGCCTCCCTTATGCGATACATCGATACACTCATCGATACACTCAATAGGATATCCGCGGATATCCATCGCAAACGGATTCAGATTCATCCCCATGAATCCCCGACGCTATGTAGCGCAACGCTGATAGGCTGGCATACGGTCGAAAACGCATAGCAACCCAAGCAACCAGCATCGTAAAGGAGCAGCATATGGCCGAAAACACCGAACATCTCGCCCTGTGGGGCGGCCGCTTCACCTCCGGTCCGTCCGCCGAGCTCGCCCGTCTGTCCAAGTCCACCCAGTTCGACTGGCGACTCGCGGACGACGACATCGCCGGCTCGCGCGCCCACGCCCGCGCGCTCGGCCGCGCCGGACTCCTCACCGACGAGGAGCTCAAGCGCATGGAGGACGCGCTCGACACCCTCCAGCGCCACGTCGACGACGGCAGCTTCGCCCCGATCGAGGACGACGAGGACGAGGCCACCGCACTGGAGCGCGGCCTCATCGACATCGCCGGCGACGAGCTCGGCGGCAAGCTCAGGGCCGGACGCTCCCGCAACGACCAGATCGCCTGCCTGATCCGCATGTGGCTGCGCCGCCACTCGCGCGTCATCGCGAAGCTCCTGCTCGACCTCGTCAACGCCCTCATCGCCCAGAGCGAGAAGGCCGGACGCACCGTCATGCCCGGCCGCACCCACATGCAGCACGCCCAGCCCGTGCTGCTCGCCCACCAGCTCATGGCCCACGCCTGGCCGCTGCTGCGCGACGTCGAACGCCTCGTCGACTGGGACAAGCGCATCAACGCCTCCCCGTACGGCTCCGGCGCGCTCGCCGGCAACACGCTCGGCACCGATCCGGAGGCCGTCGCCCGCGAGCTCGGCTTCTCCCGCGTGACCGACAACTCGATCGACGGCACCGCCTCGCGTGATCTCGTCGCCGAATTCGCGTTCGTCGCCGCGATGACCGGCGTCGACATCTCCCGGCTGAGCGAGGAGATCATCATCTGGAACACGCAGGAGTTCGCCTTCGTCAAGCTCGACGACGCCTACTCCACCGGCTCCTCGATCATGCCGCAGAAGAAGAACCCGGACATCGCCGAGCTGGCGCGCGGCAAGTCCGGACGACTGATCGGCGATCTGACCGGACTGCTCGCCACCTTGAAGGGCCTGCCCACCGCGTACGCGCGCGATCTGCAGGAGGACAAGGAGGCCGTGTTCGACCAGGTCGACACACTCGAGGTGCTGCTGCCCGCGTTCACCGGCATGGTGCGTACCATGCGCTTCGACGCCGACCGTCTCGAGGCCGAGGCGCCAACCGGCTTCGCGCTCGCCACGGACATCGCCGAATGGCTCGTCAAGAACGGCGTGCCGTTCCGCCACGCCCACGAGCTCTCCGGCGCATGCGTGAAGATCGCCGAGGGCCGCGGCCAGGAGCTGTGGGATCTGACCGACGAGGACTTCATCTCCACCTTCGCGGCGTTCCTGCCCGCGGACAAGGCGCCGGGCG
Source organism: Bifidobacterium callitrichos DSM 23973 (assembly GCF_000741175.1). Lineage (GTDB taxonomy): Bacteria > Actinomycetota > Actinomycetes > Actinomycetales > Bifidobacteriaceae > Bifidobacterium > Bifidobacterium callitrichos. The sequence continues at coordinate 19,029 of NZ_JGYS01000022.1, read as the reverse complement.
TGCGCGAGGTGCTCTCCAGCCACGGTTCGGTCGACTCCCGCAACGGCAAGGGCGGCACCGCCTACGGCCGTGTGCGCGAGCAGATCGTCGACGCCAAGCGCGAGCTGGAGGAGCTCAGGGTCTTCGCCGACTCCACCTCCGACGGCCCGTCCTACAAGACTCCGGGCACGTTCTGACGGTTGTCATCGTCGCCATCTAGACTGGGCCTCATAACGAACGGGAGCCGAAAGGCTGAGAGGAAGTGCGAAGCTTCGACCGGGGAACTTGACGCGGGTCATGCCGCCGTAAGGAATCGTTGTTCATGATTTCCTGCCGTGCATCCGATCATACGGGGCCGGTTCCTCGACTCAGTCGGAACGCGGATCGTTCGCCGAAAGACCCATAACTGAACAACTCATAATCTAGCCATGCGAGCGCGGGATCCGCGGTCGTTACTCGTCCGGCTGCGAATCCGGCGCACGCATGGTCGCATGTCAGGGCACATGGATGGGCGCACCACTTAGGGTACGGCTTACATTCGTGCGCCCTTTTTCATACCGGTCATACCGGCTCATGCGGTCGCCGTGCCACGCATGGCTGCCGCAGGAGATATGGAGGGCATGCCCTACGAACACCGAAAGGGGTGGAGCATATGCAGGTCAACGGGGAGCAGGTCACGTTGGAGGCGCCGGTCAGCGTCGCCGAATACCTCGACGCGCACGGATACCGGGCGGGCCGCGTGGCCATCGAACTCAACGGGGAGATCATCCCGCGCGAGCGTCGCGAGGAGACGATGCTCGACGACCAGTGCGTCATGGAGATCGTGCAGTTCGTCCAGGGCGGATGAGCGTAGAGCGTCTCGCAACCATATCAATACACCAATGAAGGCAATGAAAGCAATGAAGGGAAACATCATGAGCAACATCAATCCGGTCACCGAGGCATCCGTCGAAGCTACGCCACTGCCGCCGCAGCCGGCGGTCGTCAACCCGGTCGGCACCTCCGCGCCGATCCTGCCCGTCGAGGACAAGCCGCTGAACCTCGGCGGCCACGAGTTCCAGTCCCGATTCATCCTCGGTTCCGGCCGCTACGACCTGAACCTCATCAAGGCCACCGTCGAGCACGCCGGCACGCAGATCGTCACGATGGCGCTGCGCCGCGCGACCACCACCGAGAACAGCGTCCTCGACTACATCCCCGAAGGCATCACGCTCCTGCCGAACACGTCCGGCGCGCGCAACGCCGAGGAGGCCGTGCGCATCGCCCGCCTCGCCCGCGAGGTGTGCCACACCGACTTCGTCAAGGTCGAGATCGAACACGAGACCAAGTACCTCCTGCCGGACAACGCCGAGACGATCCGCGCCACCGAGATGCTCGCGAAGGAGGGATTCGTGGTCATGCCGTACATGTTCCCCGATCCGATCGCCGCGCGTCAGCTCGAGGAGGCCGGCGCCGCCGCGGTCATGCCGCTCGGCTCGCTGATCGGCTCCAACATGGGTCTGCGCATGCGCGACTTCATCGAGATCATCATCGCGAACGCCCATGTGCCGGTCATCATCGACGCCGGCATCGGCCGCCCCAGCCAGGCGTGCGACGCGATGGAGATGGGCGCGGACGCGGTCATGGCGTACACGGCCGTCGCCTCCGCGGGCAACATCCCGCTCATGGCCGAGGCGTTCAAGCATGCGATTGATGCCGGCCGTGCGGCCTACCTGTCGGGCCTCGGCAAGGTGACCGAAGGCCACGCCGTGCCGTCCAGCCCGACCACCGGCTACCTGCACTGAGAGAGCCGAATTAATTAGGAGGCATCTGGCATGGCGTTCTCGGACGAACAGCTCGAACGGTATTCCCGTCATCTGATATTGCGCGGCGTCGGCGTCGCAGGGCAGAAGCGGCTGCTCGCCGCAAGCGTCCTCATCGTCGGCGCGGGCGGGCTCGGCTCGCCGGTCGCGCTCTATCTGGCGGCAGCCGGCGTCGGACGAATCGGCATCGTCGACGGCGATACGGTCGACCTGAGCAACCTGCAGCGCCAGATCATCCACACCACCGCGAACGTCGGCGAACCGAAGGCGGAGTCGGCCGCCGCCTCGGTTCACGCGATCAACCCGGACGTGACCGTCAAGACCTACGACGAGCCGGTCGACGCCGGCAACATCGCCGATCTCGTCGCCCGTTACGATCTGGTGATCGACGCGACCGACAACTTCTCGGCCAAGTTCCTCATCAACGACGCCTGCGTGCTGGCGGGCAGGCCGTTCATCCATGCGGGCGTCGTCGGGTTCGCCGGTCAGGTGATGACCGTCGTGCCGGGGCATGGCCCCTGCTACCGATGCATCTTCGGCGACATGCCGGCCGCCGGCGAGGTGCCGACCTGCCGCGAGGCGGGCGTGCTCGGCGCGGTCGTCGGCGTGATCGGCAGCCTTGAGGCCACCGAGGCGCTCAAGCTCATCATCGGCGTGGGCGAGCCGCTGGTCGGACGCATGCTCACCGTCGACGCGCTGACGATGAACATCCGGCGCGTCCCGCTTCCGGATCACGTGCCCGACTGTCCGGTGTGCGGCGACAGGCCGACCATCACCACGCTCGACCCGGACAACTACATCCAGCCGGCCTGCGCGATCTGAGATCCGAACGTTTCGGATGAATCCATACGAAGGGGAAGAAGAACAGCACATGTCCATTGCGTTGCAGCTGCATGCGAATGATGCCGATGCCGTCGATACGGCGGACGCCGAACCGGCGTTCCGGCGCATCGGCCCGGCCGAATTCGCCGTGATCGTCACCTCGGGAACGACGGGAGAAGGAGAACCCGTCACGCTGCTTGACCTGCGCGAACCGGCCGACGTGGCCGCCTGCCCGATCGAGGGGGCCATCAACGCGCCCCTCGACCCGCTGGCCAAGGTGCTCAGGACCGTGCCGAAGACGCGCACGGTTGTCGTCTACTGCACCGAGGGCTGGTGGAGCGAGGAGGTCGCCGAGATCCTCGCCGACCGCGGTTACGACGTGGCGAGCCTCGAAGGCGGGTTCCGCGCCTACCGCGAATACGCCGAGTCGCACGGACTGGCGTAAAGCGACTCGCGGGGCGATCGCCGGTGAATGGCGACTTCGGGCAACACGAACGCAAATGGTGAAGGCCCGGTGGAAATCGTTCCGAGGGATGAAAGCCCGAGCCACGGGACGACCCTACAATCGGTCCTGACATCGCTCGACATGTTCCATATGACTGTCGAGCGACCGCGCAATCCCCGCACATCGCAAAACCGCAAAGGACCGAACCGTGGCACGTCTGCTCACACGTACGCAGATTCAGGAACTGGTGGCCGTACACGGCCGTGAAGTCATCGAACACAGGCACATGCAGATCGAACGGCGCTGCTTCCAGCATGGCAACGTCTCCACGTTCGCCCATTCGATCCGCGTGGCGTGCCTTGCGGTGTGGATCGCCGACCGTGCGCATCTGTGGCGTCGCGTCGACCTGAAATCACTGATCCGCGCCGCCCTGCTGCACGACTACTTCCTGTACGACTGGCACGATTGGGACGACGGCGAACACCGCCTGCATGGCTTCACCCATGGTGGCGCCGCCCTGCGCAACGCACTGCGGGACTTCCGTCTCAACGCGATCGAACGCGATTCGATCGCCAATCACATGTTCCCGATGACTCCGACGCCCCCGCGGTACGTCGAGGGGTATCTCGTCACGATCGCCGACAAGCTCTCGGCCACGCGCGAGACGCTTTCGCTCGATCGGTTCAACAAGGGCGAGGTGCCTGCGTGATCCTCACGGTCGAATACCTGTTCCTGTGGTTCCTGTTCTACAGCTTCTGCGGCTGGGTGTACGAGTCGATCCTCGTGTCCGTTCAGGAGCGTCGCCCCGTCAACCGCGGCTTCCTCAACGGGCCGCTGTGCCCGATCTACGGCACCGGTGCGGTGCTGGGCGTCGTCGTGCTCGGCGGGGTCCGCAATCCGATCCTCCTGTTCGTCATCTCGGCCGTCGGCGCGTGCCTGCTCGAATACGTGACCTCGTGGGCGATGGAGCTGCTGTTCCACGCGCGCTGGTGGGACTACTCGAACTTCCCGTTCAATCTCAACGGACGCATCTGCCTGTACGGCGCGCTGATCTTCGGCGTCGGGGGAGTGGTGATCGTCGACGTGGTCCAGCCGGAGGTCGCGCGCGTCACCGCCATGATCCCGATCATGGTGATCCACTGGCTGTTCGTCACGCTGTTCGCACTGACCGTGGCCGACACGATCATCACCGTGGTCGGCATCATCGACCTTGAGGACAGCCTCGAACGGTTCAAAGCGGCTGCCGCCAAGTACAGCGGCGCGATGCGCGAGAAGGTCGGCGATATGGTCGACGGCGCGTCCGGTGTGGCAGACATGGCCGGTGGCGTCGCCACCGGTGTCGTGTCGGCGGCGTCCGATGCATTCGGCGACGCGTTCAACGGCGTGCCGGGCAGGTTCGGCGAGAAGGTCGGCGAATCCCTGCGCTCCGGCCGGCAGATGTCGTCCGAATTCATGGTGCGTCTTCGCGAGACCGCCGACTCCGTGTTCAACCGTCAGCAGCGTCGTATGATCGCCTCGTTCCCGAAGCTGCGCACCATGCGCAACAACGAGACGCTCGAGCAGCTGCGCGAGGCGTTCAGGCAGCTGCGTCGCGGCGGGGGCAGCAGGTAGCGTCACATTTTCGGGTCTCTCTGACGAGGAGCTGTCGGCCTGTTCTGCGACACTGTAAGACGCATTATGCCCACAATTCGATAGGGAGACAAAGGTTATGGCTCACGTCATCGACTTCAAAGAGGCGGGATTCGACACCCTGCTCGATGAACTGGAATGGCGCGGTTTGATTTCCCAGTCCACGGACCGGGATCGACTCGCGACGGCATTGAACGGAGAGCCGATCACCTATTATTGCGGGTTCGACCCGACGGCCGCGTCCCTGCACATCGGCAACCTCGTCCAGCTCATCAACATGCGTCACCTGCAGGCGGCGGGCCACCACCCGATCGCCCTGGTCGGCGGCGCCACCGGTCTGATCGGCGATCCGCGCCAGTCGGGCGAGCGCACGCTCAACCCGAAGGACGTGGTGGCCGGCTGGGCCGAGAGACTGAAGAAGCAGATCGGCGGCATCCTCGTCACCGACGGCGACAACCCGGTGCGCTTCGTGTCCAACTACGACTGGACCGCGCAGATGAACGTCATCGACTTCCTGCGTGATGTCGGCAAGAACTTCCGACTCGGCACGATGCTCGCCAAGGACACCGTGGCCCGTCGTCTCAACTCGGAGGACGGCATCTCCTTCACCGAGTTCAGCTACCAGGTGCTGCAGGGCAACGACTTCCTCCACCTGTACGACGAATACCACTGCACGCTCGAGCTGGGCGGCTCCGACCAGTGGGGCAACCTCACCTCCGGTCTGGACCTGATCCACAAGGTGCGCGGCGTGGACGTCAACGTGTTCACCAGCCCGATCATCACCGACGCGCAGGGCAAGAAGTTCGGCAAGTCCGAGGGCAACGCCGTGTGGATCGATCCGACGATGCTCTCGCCGTACAAGTTCTACCAGTTCTGGATCAACCGCCCGGACGTGGAGATGGAGAGCCTGCTCAAGGCGTTCACCTTCCTGCCGAAGGCCGAGATCGAACGACTGGTCGAGGAGTCGAAGACCAATCCGGGCAAGCGCGAGGCGCAGAAGGCGCTCGCCTGGGAGGTCACCAGCTTCGTGCACGGCGAGGCCGCGACGCAGGCCGCGATCGACGCCTCCTCCGCACTGTTCGGCCGCGGCGGCGACCTGAACACGATCGACGAGGACACGCTCGAATCCGTGCTCGACGGCTTCAAGGTCGTCGACGAGAACGGCGAGCACGTCTTCCCGTCCGCGGCGGCAGGCGATCGCGTGATCGACGCCGCCCAGAGCGCCGGCCTGTTCAAGACCGCGTCCGAGGCGCGCCGCGCGATCAAGTCCGGCGGCGTCTACCTCAACAACGAGCGCGTCGAGGACGAGGAGGCCGTGCTCGGCGAGGGCGACTTCCTCCAGGGGCGCTTCGCGCTGATCCGCCGAGGCAAGAAGGCCCTCGGCGCCGTCGAGAAGCACTGATCCGATACGCGGTCCCCGGTGGAACATCGGGGACCGCCTGCATGCGGGGACGCGGCATCGCCTTCCACGGCGGTTGCATGGCGCTTCCCGCATAACCGTTTTTCATTTGATTGTTTGGGGATCCCCTCTTCGATTACGGATCCACACGAGGAAAGGCATACACATGGCAGAAGGCAACGAGCGTTCCGGCAAGTCGTTCGGCGGACGCAAGGGCGGCTATGGTCACGGAGGTTCCGGTTCCGGCCGTCCGTCCGGCCGCGGCGGCAAGGGCTTCAAGCCGCGCGGCAACGGCGGCAAGTCGTTCGGCGGCTCCCGCGGCGGCTACGGCAAGTCCGGCGGCCGCGACGGCGGCGAGGGCGGCTTCCACAAGGGCGGTTTCCGCAAGGACTTCCACAAGTCCGGCGGTTTCCGCAAGGATGGCGATCGCGATTTCCGTCGTGAGGATCGTCAGGGTGCCGGTGAGGGTGAGGAGCGTCGCGAGTTCCATAAGGGTCCGCGCCAGGACGGCGGCTTCCACAAGGAGGGCGGTTTCCGCAAGGGCCCGCGCCGCGACGGCGATCGCGGCGGCTTCCGCCGTGACGGCGGCAAGGGCGGTTTCCGCAAGGATGGCGATCGCGATTTCCGTCGTGATGATCGTCGTGAGGGTGCCGGTGAGGGCGGCGAGCGTCGCGAGTTCCACAAGGGCCCGCGCAAGGAGGGCGGTTTCCGCAAGGATGGCGGTTTCCGCAAGGGACCGCGTCGCGACAACGGCAACCCGCGCTACCAGCGCGACGACCGTCGCGACGATCGCGGCAACCGCGACCAGCAGAACGCCGAGCGCCGTTCGTTCACCGACGAGGAGAAGCGCGAATACCGCGAGCACAAGCGCACCGAGTACATGAGCCGTCCGCGCCGCAACTCCGACGGCACGATGAGCTTCCCCTCGCAGAACCCGTACACCGATCGTCGTCCGAACGAGCCGAAGATGCCGAAGGGCCTCGTGTGGGCCATGCTCTCCAAGGACGAGCGCGAGCGTCTGCGCGGCCTGTCCAAGGAGCACGCCGAGAACATCGGCCTGCACATCCTGGCCGCCTACACGCTCATCGAGGACGATCCGGAAGCCGCGCTCGAGCACGCCCAGTGGGCCGCCAAGCAGGCCTCCCGCATCGACTTCGCACGCGAGACGCTCGCCTTCATCGCCTACCGCAAGGGCGACTACAAGCTCGCCCTGCGCGAGTTCCGCACCGCGTATCGCATGAACGGCTTCACCGACTACCTGCCGTTCATCGCCGACTGCGAGCGCGGTCTCGGCAACCCGAAGAAGGCCATCGAGATCGTCTCCTCCGACGACGCCAAGATGCTGCGCGGCGAGTCCAAGGCCGAGATGTTCCTCGTCTACGCCGGCGCGCTCGCCGACCTGAAGCTGTGGGACAAGGCCATCGAGATCGTGCACACCCTCGGCCGTTCCAAGGGTCTGCCGGGCGCCTACCGCATGCGTGCGCTGCAGGCCGAGCAGCTGTTCCTCGAGGAGGCCGGACGCAACGACGAGGCCATCGACCTCGATCAGGTCATTGAGAAGCTCGAGGACCAGTACGCCGACTTCGACGAGGACGAGGAGAGCGACGACGTGGTCATCGACCACGATCTGGAGCATCTGGAGGATCCGGAGATCCTCGAGAAGCTCGGCATCACCGAGGAGGATGCCGAATACGCGCCCGAGGACGAGTCCGAGGACGACGCCAACCATGGCGACGAGTCGGCCGAGAGCGTCGACGGCGAATCCGCCGACGAGGACGAGACGCAGGCCCCGGCCGAGGAGGCCGTGGACGGCGCCGAATCGGACGACGAGCCCGAATCCGACGAGACGGAGAAGGTCGAGGAGCACGCCGAGGCGGAATCCTCCGAGACGGCCGAGCCGGCCGAGTCGACCGAGCAGACCGAGGCGTGAGCGAGACCGGCATGACGACGCGATTGCTCAAAGGCACCACGAAGCCGCTCGCCGAGGCCTACCAGCTTGCGCTGCTCGACCTTGACGGCGTGGTCTACCGTGGCAAGAACCCGGTCGAATACGCCGCCGACTCGATCCGTGCGGCCGAACGTGCCGGCATGACCATCGAGTACACGACGAACAACTCGTCGCGTTTCCAGAGGGTCGTCGCCGAACAGCTCAGGGGCTTCGACCTCGACGTCGAACCCTGGCAGGTCATCACCTCGTCCGTGGTGGCCGCGCGCATGGTCGCCAAGGCCGTGCCCGCCGGCTCCACGGTGCTGGTCGTCGGCGCCGAGCACCTGCGCGAGGAGGTCACCCGCGCCGGTCTCGTCGTCACCGACGACCCGCAGGCGCATCCGACCGCCGTCATCCAGGGATGGTTCCCGGAGATGACCTGGCAGATGATGGCCAACGCCGCGTTTGCGGTCGAGGCGGGCGCCACGTACTTCGTGACCAACCGCGACCTGACGATTCCGCGCGAGCTCGGCATCGCCCCGGGCTGCGGTTCGATGATCCGCGCCGTGATCGCCGCCACCGGCGTCGAACCGGTCGCCTCCGCCGGCAAGCCGGAATCGTTCATGTACGACGAGGCGCGCGAGCTCAACGCCTCCGAGGGCTTCGATCTCGTGCCCAAGGAGCATTCGATCGCGATCGGCGATCGTCTCGACACCGACATCGAGGCGGGCAACCGCGGCGGCTACGATTCGCTCGCGGTACTCACCGGCGTCACCAACCCGCACGAGCTCATGCTCGCGCCCCGCGCATCTGCGCCCCACCTACATCGCGCCGGATCTGCGTGCGCTGGGCGAGGTCATGCCCGAGCCCGTCGATCAGGGCGGCGGCCGCTGGACGTGTGGCGAGGCGAGCGCCGCGTTCGACGCCGCCTCCGGTACGATCACCGTCTGCGACGCGACCTCGGTCGACGCGCTGCGCGCCGCCGTCTGCGCCGCATGGCAGGCCGCCGACTCGGGCACGGACATGAGCGCGATCGACCTGCCGGAGTTCTCGCTGTGAGCGTGACTCCCGCCAACCCCGACGACGAACGGTCGCTGCGGGATCCGCTGATCGAACGGTTCCCGCAGCTCGCCGACATCGGAAGCATGGATGACGATCGACGCATCGACGCGCTGCGCGGCGTGCTCGACGATCTGCAGCACGAACTCGACGCGATCGGCAGCGGTCCGGATGCGTCCCACGGGCGGGGTGCGCACCATGGGTGACGTCGAATTCAACGCGTCCGGCCCGGCCGGCGACATGCCCGACATGCCCGACCGACTCGACCTGTGGCTCGTCGCCGGGGGAGTGGTCGACTCGCGCTCCAAGGCGCAGCGGCTCATCAGGGCCGGCAAGGTCACCGTCGACGGCAGGGTCGTGACCAAGCCGTCGTTCGCGGTCGGCGCCGCCGCCACTGCTGGTGGCGCCGACACGTCGTCCGCTGACGGCGATACGCCTCGCATGCGCATCGTCGTCGACAAGGGCGACGACTACGTCTCGCGAGGCGCGTACAAGCTCGTCGGCGCCTTCGACCGGTTCGCGGCCGAGGGCCTTGCCGACCCCACGGGTCTCGACTGTCTTGACATCGGTGCATCCACCGGCGGATTCACACAGGTGCTGTTGCGCCGCGGCGCCGCGCATGTCATCGCGCTCGACGTCGGCCACGGCCAGCTCGACCCGCGTGTCGCAGGCGATGCGCGCGTCATCGAGATGAGCGGCGTCAACATCCGCGACGTCGAGGTCGACGACCTGCCCTACCGTCCGGCGATGATCGTCTCCGACGTCTCCTTCATCTCCCTCAAGTACGTGATTCCGGTGATCGCCCGCATAGCCGCACCGGGTGCGCGCGTCGTGCTGCTCGTCAAACCGCAGTTCGAGGTCGGCCGCGAGGGACTCGACCGGCATGGCATCGTCGAAAGCGAGGCCCTGCGCAGACAGGCGCTCGACGACATCGTCGCATGCGCGCGCGAACACGGGCTCGACGTCGTGGCGACGGTCCCAAGCCCCATCGAAGGCACCCACGGCAACGCCGAATGGCTGCTCTACGCCGTCTGCCGCTCCTGACGAACCCCGGTCCGGCCTCTTCATCCACGCCTCGAGTCACGATGGAGCCATGTCCGACCATGATTTCGATGAGAGCGAGGCGAACGGCGACACATCCCGAGGACTGTCATGGTGGTTCTCCTCGGGATTGTCCCTGGGATTGGCAGACGGGGCGGGGAGCCGCCGTTCGCAGCACCGCGAGCCGTTGCGCGAACGGATGCTGGCGCGGCCCGGCACCCTCACCATCAGCTATTTCGGTCTGCTGACGTTCACCATCACCATGCTGCTCCTCCTGCCCGCATCCTCTCGCCAGGAGGGATCGACCTCGTTTCATGTGGCGTTCTTCACCGCGATCTCCGCGTTGTCGACCTGCGGCATTCCGGTGGTCGACATGACCGAGCATTGGACGATCTTCGGTCAGGCCATCATCCTCATCGCCATCCAGATGGGCGGCATCGGCGTGATGACGTTCGCATCCCTCATCATGATCGTCACCAACCAGCGGCTGCGCGTCTCCCAGCAGCTGGTGACGGCTCACGAGCTCGGCACCTCGAAGATCGGCGAGACGCGCGGCGTGCTGTCCATCGTGCTCGGCACCACGGTCCTCATGGAGTTCATCACCTTCCTCGTGCTGTTCCCCCCGCTCCTGCAGCTCAACGATTTTAGATGGCGGCGCACGGCGTGGGAATCGCTCTTCTACGCGGTCGCCGCGTTCAACAACACCGGGTTCACTCCGGATGCGGCCGGTCTGCACGTCGACCATTGGGGCGTCGGCCTGCCGATTCTGATCAGCGCCTTCTGCGGCACGCTCGGCTTCCCGGTGATCCTCGATCTGCTGCGTTCGTTCCGCTACCGGATCCGTCCGCGGTTCTGGACGCTCAACACGAAGATCACGCTGTCGGCGACGTTCATCATCGTCGGCGTCTCGCTGGCGTGGTTCCTGCTCGACGAGTGGAACAACCCGTTCCTGTTCGGCAATGCGGACGTGCCCACCCGTCTGCGCGGCGCGCTGTCCGTGGCCGTGGCGCCGCGCACATCCGGCTTCGACCTGTCGTGGGTGCCGCAGGTGAGCGAGACCACGAAGGTGTACATGTGTCTGATCATGTTCATCGGCGGCGGCAGCTCATCCACGGCCGGTGGCATCCGCGTGACCACGTTCGTCCTGCTGGTGATGACGATGATCTCGACGTTCCGCGGACGCGGCGAGGTGAACGCGTTCCACCGCCATATCCCGGACCGAGTGCTCAAAACCGCGGTGAGCGTGACGATGTCCTGCGCGACGGTGGTGCTCGTCGCCTCGATCGCCCTGATGCAGGTGACCGGACGATCGCTGACCGACACGCTGTTTGAGACGTGCTCCGCGTTCAGTCTCGGCGGATACACGCTGGGGGTCGCCGACGCCGGCAGCACGACGTCGCTCTACATCCTCGCCGTGGTGATGGCGTTCGGCCGCATCGGTCCGATGACCATCGCCTACGCGATCAACAAGACCCGTTCCGAGGACGACACCGTCATCCACTACCCACAGGAGGCCGTCTCCGTCGGATAGTCCCTGCAAGAGTGGACGTATTCCCTTGGCTCCCCTTGTCAGGGGAGCCGGCCCCCGCGTGAAAAAGCGGTCGTCACCCCCGGATGAACTTGTCGATCTGATCCTCCTTGCCCATGAGCACCAGCTCGTCGTTGCGGTGCATGATGAGCTCCTTGGAGCCGTACTGGAACTCCCTGCCCGGCGATTTGATGCCGACCACGGTGATGCCGTAGCGCTCGTGCACCTTCGCATCCTCGATCGACTTGCCGGCCACATGCGAGGGCGTGTGGATCTTGACGACCGTGTGCGCGCCCTCGATCTCGATGTAGTCGAGGTAGTTGCCGGAGACCAGATGACCCACGCGCTTGCCGGCGTCGGTCTCGGCGTTGATGATGTGCCGGGCGCCGATGCGCTGCAGGATGCGCGCATGCTCCACGGACACGGATTTCGCCCACAGGTCGATCACGCCGGCGTCGAGCAGGTTGCCGGTGGTGATCACCGACGCCTCGACGCTGTCGCCGATCGCGACGACCGCCGTGTCGAACTGGGAGGCGTCGATCTGCTCGATGGCCTGCACGTCGGTCATGTCCGCCTGGATCACGGGCAGGCGGGCCGACCAGCGTGCCACCAGCTCCGGATCCTTGTCCACGGCGAGCACGTCCTGACCCACCGCGTCAAGCGTCGTCGCCACCGCGCTGCCGAAGCGTCCCAGCCCCACGACCAGCACGCTCTTGCCTGTCTTCGCCATCGGTTGCCCCTTTCCTCGTGGTTTGCCCTGTGCCTTGCCTGAAGTCCCTTGGATCCTTCCGACCAGTCTCGTCAGCCAGGTTCCGTCGTCCGTCATCCGACCACCACCGTTTCGCTTGGATATCGTATCGCCTCGGGCGATCGCGGACGGCTGATCGAATAGGCGATCGTCATCGGCCCCAGACGGCCGACGACCATCGCGGCGGCGAGAATGGCCAGCGCCGCCGGATTGTCCTCGCGTGCAACACCCACCGTATACCCGCCCAGCCCGAACGCCGAGCAGGAGTCGAACAGCGCGTCGGTTAGCGACGCGCCGGAGACCAGCATCAGCGCCAGCGAGCAGACGAACACCAGCATCAGACACGTGGTGGTGATGCTCACCGCCGTCATCGCCACGCGCGTGTGGATGCGTCTGCGGAACGCGTTGACGTCCCTGCGCCCGGTGAACGAGGCGCGGCATACGAGCAGGATGATCGCGAACGTCGTCACGCGGATGCCGCCGGCCGTCGACGTGCTGCCGCCGCCGATGAACATGATCGCGCTCATGAACACCTTCGTCGGCTCGCTCACCTGCGGCACCCATGTCAGGTCGAATCCGGAGGAGCGGGGCATGACGGCCGCGACCATCGCGTACCGCATGCGCGTGTTGACGTCCGCGTCCTTGAACAGGAACGGATTGTCCCATTCGACCAGGAGGAACCAGGTCAGGGAGAGCGCCACGATCAGGAATGTGCCCATCAGGGTGATCTTCGTGTGCAGGCTCCACTTGCGCGGCGGCAGATGACTGCGGCCGCAGCGGATCAGGTTGAGGATCACCGGGAAGCCGAGCGTGCCGCAGAACGCGGACATCATGATCGGCAGTCCCACGCCCCAGCTGTTGACGTGCAGGCCCGCGTTGTCCGGCGTGAAGCCCGCGTTGTTGTACGACATGACCGCGAAGAACAGCGACTCCCACAGGGACTTGCGCCAGTCGCCCGAATTGACGTTGAGCAGGCCCGGGAACAGCGCCACGAACGTGATCGCCTCGATCATCAGGGAGACGGTGAGGACCACGCTCAGCACGCCCCGGATCTCGCTGAGCTTCGTGGTGCCGAGTTCGGTGGCGGTCAGCAGCCGCTGCGCCGCCTTCATATGCCGGTTGATCGCCAGCGTGATCAGCGAGGCGAACGTCATCACGCCGATGCCGCCGAGCTGGACGGAGACGAGCAGCACCGCCTGTCCGAACAGCGTCCAGTGCGTCGTCGAGTTGACGATCGAGATGCCGCATGTCGACAGTGCGGAGACGGCGGTGAACAGCGCGGTCGAGAACGTCGTCGTCTCGCCCCTCGGCGTGGACGGCGGGATCATGAGCAGGGTGGTCGAGACGACCACCAGCACGAGGAAGTACAGTATGGTCAGCTGCCCCGGGCGGGAGACCATGTGCTGGACGAAGCCGCGTGCGTGCGTGCGCCGGTCCTCGTCGGCGGCCTTCGCGAACGAATTGCCGGAGAACCACCAGGCGAAGCCGCGCGAGGATTCGCGGTTCGAGGAGGATTCGTCAAAGACGGGGTTCGTCATTCGTCTCCCTCTCGCGCGGCGTGCGCGATGCACCTTGCTAACGGATTCCTTACGCCTCGCATTGTATGCCCCATGCTCCCCACCGTGCGTTGGCTGCGTCTGCCTGGTGCCGGCGAGGTGATAGGCAACAACATCCCGGCCAGCGTGTTCCGCTCTTCGCTCGCGTCGGTTAGGATTGAGGCGTATTGAAACATTTGTCCGAATTCTTGACGTGCTTCACGGGAAAAGGGGATGCGATGGCCGGTGTCCGTCATGCGGTGGTGGTGACTCACACCAGATTGCGTCAAAGCGGCACGGTGGTGTCCGAAGCGGTCGGCCAGCTGCGCGACGCCGGCTTCGAGGTCAGAATCGTCGACAACCTCGAGCCGCCCGCGTTCGACGTGCAGCCGCCGGTCGTGGGGGAGGACACCGAGATCGTCGTCGTGCTCGGCGGTGACGGCACGATCCTGCGCGCCGCCGAACTCGTGCGTTGCACGCGCACGCCCATCATCGGCGTCAACATGGGGCATGTCGGCTTCCTCGCCGAGTTCGAGAGCTTCCAGATGGACGAGGCGATCCGACGCATCGCCGAACGTGACTATTCGATCGACGAGCGCATGATCGCCCACGTGGACGTGTGGCTGCCCGGCGCCGACAGGCCGATCGAGAACTGGGCGCTGAACGACATCACGCTCGAACGCGCCGACCGCGGCAAGATGGTCGAACTGTCCATCAGCGTCGACGGCGTGGAGATGAGCTCGTTCGGCGCCGACGGCGTCATCGTCTCGACGCCCACCGGATCCACCGCGTACGCGTTCTCCGCGGGAGGGCCGATCATGTGGCCGAACGTGAAGGCCCTCCAGCTCGTGCCGCTCGCCGCGCACGCCCTGTTCGCGCGGCCCCTGATCATCGGCGCCGACTCCACGTTCACGATGACCATCCTCGACGATTCGATGTCCGACGGCTGGATCTGCTGCGACGGCCGCCGCCAGCGCGCCCTGCCGAAGGGCACGCGCGTCGACGTGCGCGCCTCGCGCGGGACGCTGCGGCTTGCGAGGCTCTCCGGCGCGCCGTTCACCGACCGGCTCGTCACCAAGTTCGACCTGCCGGTCGTCGGATGGCGAGAACAGGCCGCCCACGGGCAGAAAACCCGATCGGAGGATGTCAGCTGATGCTTGAGGAGCTCTCCATCCGCTCGCTCGGCCCCATCCGTTCCGCGATCATCGCGCCGGCCGCGGGCATGACCGCGATCACCGGCGAGACCGGTGCCGGCAAGTCGATGCTGCTGTCGGCCCTCTCGCTGATCTCCGGCGGTCCGGCCGATGCCAAGCGCGTCTCGCCCGGCGCCGACAAGGCATGGGCGCAGGGTATCTTCGCGTTGTCGCCGTCCGGGGACACGTCCGCGAACGGCACGGGGGAGGGTGAGGACGACGACTCGCTCGACGCCGCGGCGATCGCACGTCAGGCCGGCGTCGAACCGGAGGACGACGAACTCTTCCTCGCCCGCACCGTGCCGGTCCACGGCCGCTCCCGCGCCGTACTCGGCGGCAAGACCGTGCCGCGCTCCGTACTGGCGAAGGTCGCCGGGCGCCTCGTCACCATCCACGGTCAGGCCGAACAGCTGCGGATCGCCTCGCAGGCACGTCAGCGGGAGTTCCTCGACCACGTCGCCGCGGACGAGGCGGAGTTCGCGGCCTACCGCACGGCGTTCGGCGCCCTGACGGACATGGACGACCGCCTCGAACGCCTGCGCTCGCAGGAGTCCTCCGCCCGGCAACAGGCCGACTACCTGCGCGAATCCATCGCGCGCATCAACGAGACCGACCCGCACCCCGGCGAGATCGAGGAGCTCAAGGCCAAGCGCGATCGGATCGAGAACGCCGCCGACATCGCCGAAGGGGTCTCCCGTGCGCTCGCAGCCCTCGACCCCGGACAGGTAGGCTTCGACGGCGACCCCGAAACCGTCGGCGCCTCCGAACAGCTGCTGCAGGCCGCGCAGGCGCTGCGCGCCATCCACGCCTCCGGCGATTTCACCGAACTCGCCGATCGGCTCGAATCGCTCAACGCCGACCTCGCGGACGTCGTGTTCTCCCTGTCCGGCCATTTGGACGAGGATCTCGGCGACGTCGACCTCGACACGCTGAACGCCCGCATCCACGACCTCGACGAGCTCACCCGCCGCTGGGGGCCGACCATCGAGGACGTCATCGCATGGCGCGACAAGGCCGTCTTCGACATCGAGGACCTCGACGCATCCCCGGAGAAGCTCGCCGAACTGGAGGGCGAGCGCACGCGGCTCTACCATGCCGCGCTCGCGGCCGCCGGCGAGCTCGGACGGGCGCGGCAAGCGGCCGCCGACGAACTCGCCTCGCGCGTCACTGGGGAGCTGTCCTCGCTTGCGATGGACGGCGCGTCGCTGCGCATCGCCGTCACTCCGCGTGAAGGTGATGATCCGCTCGACGCGAACGGCGGCGACGACATCGCGTTCCTGTTCACCGCGTACGAGGGCGCGCCCGAAAGGCCGATGGGCAAGAGCGCGTCCGGCGGCGAGCTGAGCCGTCTGATGCTCGCGATGGAGCTGTCCGCCGCGGACATGCGCGCCGGACATGATGGCGTGGCGAACGCCGACATGACGTTCATCTTCGACGAGGTCGACGCCGGCGTCGGCGGCAAGACGGCCGTCGAACTGGGGCGTCGCCTCGCCCGTCTCGCCGCAAGCTCGCAGGTCATCGTCGTCACCCATCTGGCGCAGGTCGCCTCCTGGGCGGACGCGCAGTTCGTCGTCACCAAGGAGCCGCCGGACGCCGACGATGACGCGATCGGCGTCGTCACCACCGTCGCCGAGGTGCGCGACGATGCCCGCGTGCGCGAGATCGCCCGCATGCTCTCCGGCTCCGAATCCGAGGCATCCCTCGACCACGCCCGCGAACTGCTCAAGGAGAGCGATCTATGACCACTGCTGATAACAGGGGATCGCGCAAGGCCGCGATCTTCGATCTGGACGGCACGCTCCTCGACTCGATGGGCGTATGGGATCAGGTCGACATCGACTTCCTCGCCCGCCGCGGCATCCCCGTGCCCGACGACTACATGGCCAAGGTCGCGCCGATGCAGTTCCGGCAGATCGCCGAATACACGATCGCGCGGTTTGGTCTCAACGACACGCCGGAGCAGCTCATGGACGAGTGGGACGAGATGGCTCGCGTCGCCTACGCCACGCAGGTCGAGGCCAAGCCCGGCGCGCTCGACTACCTGAGGGAGCTCAAGTCCCGCGGCGTGCGCCTTGGAGTCGCGACCTCCCTGCCGCCGCGCCTGCGCGAACCGGCGCTGGGCCACGTCGGCATGCTCGACCTGTTCGACGAGATCGTCTCCGTCGACGATGCCAACGACGTCGGCAAGGACCGTCCGGACGTCTACCTGCTCGCCGCACGCCGTCTCGGCGTCGAACCCGCCGACTGCACGGTCTTCGAGGATCTGCTCGTCGCCATCCGCTCCGCCAAGTCCGTCGGCATGACGGTCTGGGCCATGCACGACGACTCCTCCGACGCCGACTGGCCCGAGATCTGCGAGCTCGCCGACGGCGTCCTCTTCGACTTCCGCAACGCCCCGCGCGACCTGTAGGCGTATACTGGGCGGCGTCGATCGAATCGGGTGGTCGGACAATCAGGCAATCGGATGGAGGGCACGACAGGCATGGACGGCATCAGGGTGAGCACGCGGCTGGGCTATGCCGCGTACCTGATGCTGTTCGCCGTCTTCGCGGTGTTCCTGCTGCCCGCCGTCGCCTTCGAGATCGCCTTCCGTGTGATTGCGCCGCATGCCTCCGGTCTGACCCTGATCGCCGCGCTGGTGGTCTCGTGTGTCGTCACCGTCCTCGCGGCTGCGGTATGCCGCGTCGTATGCGTGTCCGTTTCGTCGGGCGCCATCGCCGCACGTCGGCCGTTACCGCGTGATTTCCGCTTCGACACCCGCGTGATGAACGCCGTGCGCTCATGGTCGCGCCCGCAGTGGGTGCCCAGCTGGGCGCGCTATACGCTTCCCGATCCTCGGATCTGAACATTTCTCTGTGATTTTTCGCCTTGCCCGGCATGGCTTGCGCCGCGGCACAGGCCATATTCCCGCCGACCCATTTCGTCGGTTCGCCAACGGTTCAGATCCTTTTGTCCTTTGCATCGGAGAAGCGTTTTCCCATGAATCCCATGAATTTCCTGTTTCAGGTGCTGCGACCCATCGAATGGGTCATCGCCCAGCTGCTCACCCTCATCCACACCCTGTTCACCGCCCTCGGCATGCCCGACGGCCCCGGCACCGCATGGGGTCTCGCGGTCATGTGCCTCGTCGTCGTCATCCGCGTATGCCTGATCCCGCTGTTCGTCCGACAGATGCACGGCATGCGCGCCATGCAGGCCATCCAGCCCAGGATCCAACGCATCCAACGCAAGTACGCCTCGCACAGCGACCCGCGTTCCAAGGAGGCGATGCAGCGCGAGATCATGGCGTTGCAGCAGGAGTCCGGCGCCAACCCGCTTGGCTCGTGCATGCCGGCGCTCATCCAGGCGCCGATCCTGTGCTCCCTCTACTATGTGCTGCAATCGCTGCCGGCCATCGCGTCCGGTGCGTCCGAGCCGCTCGGCGGACTCGACCGGGCGCTCGCGGACGACGTCGAATCGTCGTCGATCGCCGGCGTACGCCTGTCCGAATCGTTCGGCACGGCGTCGGGCGATGGCTCGCGCGCCGTCATCGTCACGGTCGTCGCGATCATGTGCCTGACGATGTTCGCGATGCAATGGATCCTCATCCACCGCAACACGCCGCGCGAGACGATGGAATCGCCGCAGTTCCGCACGCAGCGGATGACCGCGTTCCTGTTCCCCGCGATCTACGTCATCTCCGGGTTCACGCTCCCGTTCGGCGTGCTGCTCTACTGGATGATGAACAACCTATGGAACCTCGCGCAGACGCTCGTGCAGTTGCGCTGGTTCCCGACTCCCGGCTCCGTCGCCGGCGAGCGCAAGGAGGCGCGCGACCATGCGCGTGAGAACGCCCGTCCGCGCCGCCGCGGGGATCGCCCTCGATCGAACGGGAGCTGGCCGAGGCGGCGCGCGTCGTCGCCAACGAGCGTCGCAGGCGGGA
>NZ_JGYS01000021.1 GCF_000741175.1 Bifidobacterium callitrichos DSM 23973 | reverse complement strand
GGTGAGGGGTGATGGGGTGAGGGGTGATGGGGTGATGGATGTTGGGGTGACGGGGTGTTGGGTGGCGGGGTGTTGGGCGTTGGGTTGTGCAGTGGGCGTTGGGTGACGGGTGATGGGGTGATGAGGGCGTGATAAACGAAAAAAGCGACCTTTCGGTCGCTTTTATACGTGCGTAGTTCAATTGTTCGTTCTGTTATATCTGCGATTGCGTCGACTCATGTCGTTCGCCGTTGTGCGGCTCAAAGCATACGTCTGTCAGTCGTGGTGTCAGTCATCCGCGATGTCCGATGGTGTTGTGACCCCGGTTTCTTCGATCCTCTTCGACTTGGGTTCGATCCAGCATTCCCGCGCACGGTGTTCGCAGTTCCGCGCGCATCGCCCGTCCATGGGCTGCTCTACTCACGATTCATGCAATATGTGCGATTCGGCCGACCTTTTCGACGTTCATCATTCATGGTTTGTCCCGTGTCGTCCGACGTCGTGTCGCGCGTTCAGGAACGCGACGGACGCCCGGCAGGTGTCGCGTATTGCAGTGCTCCGTGGACGAGGGCCGCGGTGTAGTGCATTCCGCACATGCCCGCCTCCTCCGCCTGATGGGTGCAGCCGGCTATGCAGCAAACGTTCCGTTCCATGATATTCCCCTTCCTCGGGTTCTCCTTTGAGGGCTTCGGTGCCTTACATGAATCCACTATAGTCTCGGGGTGCCCCCTTGGCCAGTATTTGGACATCTTCTCGCATATTTTGTTACGTATATCACAGGAAACGCGGCAATTGGACCGGTTCGATATTGCCCTTGCGGCGTTTCGCGCTTCGATGTCTCATTTGTCCGGCATTTGCTTGTCGTGGTGCGGTTTCGCGTGGCGTGGCGCGTCCGGTAGCCTCGCCTTCGTGCGATGATGGAGTCATGAGCAACGGGGATTCCGCGCTGCGTGGCGCGACGGATTATGCGAATGACGTAGATTTCGCGGGGCATCGCATCCCGCGCCTCGGCATGGGCACGATGGCACTGTCGATCGAGGGGCGGCCGGATCGCGATACGGCGATCGCCACGATCCACGCTGGACTTGACGCCGGCGTGCGCTACCTGGACACCGCATGGTCGTACTACCTGCCGAGCGCGCCCGGTGCGGACGGCACCGGTGTGGCCGGCGATTTCGGCTACGGCGAGATGCTGGTGCGCGACGCGCTCGCCAGCTGGGACGGGCCGCGCGATGAGGTGCTCGTCGCCACGAAGACCGGATATCGCAGGACGATCGACGTGGTCGCGGCGTCCGACGGCGTGTCCGATGACGTGTCCGGTGATGGCGCTACACGAGATGAGCCCGGCGAATCCCGCCAGCGTCTGCAGGCGGCCGGCAGCCGGTACGGCTGGATGGCCGATTCGCGGCCCGAGACGATGATTCGTGACGCGAAGGAGTCCGCGCTGCATCTGGGTGTGGACGCGCTCGACCTGCTGTACTCGCACGGGCCCGATCCGGACGTGCCGTACGAGGATCAGATCGGTGCGCTGAAGACCCTGCTTGACGAGGGCGTGATCCGCTACGCCGGCATCTCGCGCGTCGACAACGCGCAGATCGACGTCGCCCGCGCGATCCTCGGGGCCGGACTGATCGCCGTGCAGAACCAGTTCTCGCCATCCCACCCCGATCCGGAGTCGACGATGGCGCACTGCGCCGAACTCGGCCTCGACTTCGTCTGCTGGTCGCCGCTCGGCGGGTTCCTTGACCCGTTCGATACGCACGCCTACGATCCGTTCCACACTGTCGCGGCCGCGCGCGGTGTCTCGTATCAGCGCGTCGTGCTCGCATGGGAGCTGACCCGCTACGATCGACTGTTCACGATTCCGAGCGCGCGCAACCCGCACGAGATCCGCGACTCGTTCGCCGCGGTCGACCTGCGTCTGACCGACGAGGAGATGGCGACGCTGGGGTAGGGGCGCCGCAGATAGCTCTCGGTGAAAGTTGTTTACGCTATGAGATAATCTATGGGAGATTGCTCTCGAAATGGAGGCGTGTATGGGGTTCGAGCAGGAGGCGTTCGACGAGCTCGCCACCAAGGTGTGGTGTCACAAGTCGGATATGCAGCGGGAGGTGACGCGCGGCGCCCATGGTGAGCATTTCGTCATCCGCCAGCTTGCGGTCCACGGGGCGATGACCCCCTCGCAGATCGCCGACGCCCTGCGCGTGAGCTCGGGCCGCGTGTCCACCGTGCTGTCCGCGTTGGAGAAGAAGGGCATGATCACGCGCGAATCCGACCCCGACGACCGTCGCGTCGTGCACGTCCGCTTGACGCGGGACGGTGAGACGACTGCCCGGCGCGATATGGAGGAGATGCGTTCGGCGGTGTGCTGGATCTTCTCGCAGATGGGGGAGCGGCGTACGCGCGAGTTCGTCGATCTGTCGAGCGAGTTCATGACGTACATGTCGATCTGCCGTCCGGGCGAGCCGCGCCCCACCGCCGAGGAAGTGCGCAAGGCGTTCGAGCGGTAAGGCAGTAAGCGAGTCCATTTCTCTGGCCGCATTATCAGGAAACGCCAAGCATCGCGTGTAATATCTCTGGGTGTAAATAATTTAAGACTCAGAACTATTTCGGAAGGCTGTGGGTTGGTACGCACGGTCGGAACGGCCTGGGCGGGGTCCGGGGCGGATTGCGGGATGACCACGGTCAATCCGCTCGGTCCGGCCCGCAACTCAACCCGGTCCGGCCCGCAAACCGGCCCGCAGCTCAACCCACAGCTCACAATTCAGTCCAAATCAACCCAAGCCAAACAGGGGGATTCCAATGCTTCGCATCATGAAATACCTCTCCAAATCGGAGATCGCTCAGATGCTTCTTGCGCTGGTGACCATCGTCGGACAGGTCTACTTCGATCTGAAGCTGCCCGACTACATGTCCGACATCACCAGGCTCGTCGAAACGCCGGGCAGCCAGATGGCCGACATCTGGATCGCCGGCGGCAAGATGCTGCTCGTCTCGCTCGGATCGGTCGCCTGTGCGATCGTCACCGGCTTCATCTCGGCGCGCGTCGCCGCCAGCTTCGGGCGTCGCCTGCGCTCGCTCGAGTTCCGCAGGGTCGAGTCGTTCGGCCCCGCCGAGATGGAGCGGTTCTCGACCGCCAGCCTCATCACCCGCTCGACCAATGACATCACGCAGATCCAGATGTTCATCACGATGGGTCTGCAGCTCATCGTCAAATCGCCGATCATGGCGGTCTGGGCCGTCGCCAAGATCTCCAGTGACGGCGTCGAATGGACGACCGCCACCGCGATCGCGGTCGTCGTGCTGCTCGTCACGATCGTCGTCCTCATGGCGATGGTCATGCCGAAGTTCAAGGCGATGCAGGCGCTGACCGACAACATCAACCTGGTCGCGCGTGAGAACCTCACCGGCCTCAAGGTCGTGCGCGCATACAACGCCGAAAACTATCAGGAGTCCAAGTTCACCAAGGCCAACAAGGAGCTCACCGACACGCAGCTGTTCACCAACCGCGCGATGGCCATCATGATGCCGCTGATGAACACCGTGATGAACGGCCTCATGCTCGCCGTCTACTGGATCGGCGCGTATCTCATCGACGCGGCCGCCCTGACGGACAAGCTCACCGTGTTCTCCAACATGGTCGTCTTCTCCAGCTACTCCGTGCAGGTCATCATGAGCTTCCTGCTCATGAGCATGGTGTTCGTGCTCTGGCCGCGCGCCGACGTGTCCGCGCAGCGCGTGCTGGAGGTCATCAACACCGAGCCGATCGTCAAGGACGGCTCGGGAGCCGCGCCTGTTTCACGTGAAACAACGTTGCGCGGCGAGGTCGAGTTCCGCGACGTGAGCTTCACCTACCCCGATTCGCGTGAACCGATGCTCGAGCACATCTCGTTCAAGGCCACGCGCGGTCAGACCGTCGCGTTCATCGGCTCGACCGGCTCCGGCAAATCGACTCTCGTCAACCTCGTCCCGCGCTTCTACGACGCGACCGAAGGGCAGGTGCTCGTCGACGGCGTTGACGTGCGCGACTACCGGATCCGCGACCTGCGCGACAAGATCGGCTACGTACCGCAGCGCTCCGTGCTGTTCAAGGGAACCGTCGCGGGGAACATCTCGTACGGTGACGAGGCGCATGGCGAACCCGCGCGCGACGACGTCCGCGACGCCCGCATCCGCGAGGCGGCCGACGTCGCGCAGGCCAGTGAATTCGTCGCCCGCATGGACGACGGCTTCGACTCGTCCATCGCGCAGGGCGGCTCGAACGTGTCCGGCGGCCAGAAGCAGCGCCTGTCCATCGCGCGCGCCGTCTACCGCGATCCGGAGATCCTCGTCTTCGACGACTCGTTCAGCGCGCTCGACTTCAGGACCGACCGCGAGGTGCGCGACGCGCTCGCGACCCACGCGAAGGACGCGACCAAGCTCATCGTCGCCCAACGCATCGGCACGATCATGAACGCCGACCTCATCGTCGTGCTCGACGAGGGGCGCGTCGTCGGCGAAGGCACGCATCGCGAACTGCTCGAGAACTGCGAGGTCTACCGCCAGATCGCCGAATCGCAGCTCAGCCAGACCGAACTGATGGCGTAGGCGTCGCCCGCAGCCAATCCCAGCCGACAACACGGCAACACTACGAATCGCATGCATGAATGCATGAATATGAAAGGACTTTGATATGCCAAAAGGACCAATGGGCGGCGGACCGGGACGCGGCCCCGTCGAAAAGCCGCAGGATTTCGGACAGACCATGGGCAAGCTCGTGCGCTTCTGCCGTAACTACATCCCCGTCATCATCATCGCGCTCGTGCTCGGCGCCACCGGAACGGTGTTCCAGATCATCGGACCGGACAAGCTCAAGGACATGACCAACGAGATCACCAAGGGTCTGCCCGCGATGGTCCACGGCAAACCGGTCATGGGCGCCGTCGACTTCGACGCGGTCTCGCGCATCGGCTTCACGCTCGTCGCCCTGTACGTCGGATACGCGGTGCTCGGCTACATCCAGAGCTGGCTCATGGCGAACGTCACCCAGCGCACCGCCCAGCGGCTGCGCGAATCGATCAGCGTCAAGATCAACAAGCTGCCGCTGAGCTACTTCGACAAGGTCAGCTACGGCGACGTGCTCTCGCGCATCACCAACGACGTCGACGCGATCGGCCAGACCCTCGGCCAGTCGCTCGGCTCGCTCATCACGTCGACCACGCTGTTCGTCGGCGCACTCGTCATGATGTTCTACAACAACGTGATCATGACGCTGTCCGCGATCGGCGCAAGCCTCCTCGGAATGGTGCTCATGATGACGATCATGAAGACGTCGCAGCGCTACTTCATGCGTCAGCAGATCGCACTCGGCGACGTCAACGGACACGTCGAGGAGATGTACGCCGGCCACATCATCGTCAAGGCGTACAACGGCGAGGCTGACTCGATCGAACGCTTCGAAAAGTACAACGACGACCTGTACGACTCCGGCTGGAAGTCGCAGTTCCTCTCCGGACTCATGATGCCGCTCATGATGTTCGTCGGCAACCTCGGCTACGTGGTCGTGTGCGTGGTCGGTGCCGCGCTCGCGATGAACGGAGACATCGAATTCGGCGTGATCGTCGCGTTCATGATGTACGTGCGACTGTTCACGCAGCCGCTCAGCCAGTTCGCGCAGGCGTTCCAGAACCTCCAGCGCTGCGCCGCCGCATCCGAGCGCGTCTTCGGCTTCCTCGAGGAGCCGGAGATGGCCGACGAATCGGCCAAGCCCGCGCTGCTCGGCACGAAGTACGCCGGCGGACGCGAGGTGAAGGGCGACGTCGAATTCGATCACGTGCGCTTCGAATACGAGCCCGGCAAGCCGATCATCCACGACTTCTCCGCATCCGTCAAGGCCGGACAGAAGGTCGCGATCGTCGGCCCGACCGGCGCCGGCAAAACCACGATGGTGAACCTCCTCATGCGCTTCTACGAGATCGCGGGCGGACGCATCATGATCGACGGCGTCGACACCGCGAGCGTGCCGCGATGGAACGTGCACGAACAGTTCTCGATGGTGCTGCAGGACACGTGGGTGTTCCACGGCACCGTGCGCGAGAATATCGCCTACGCCAAGCCCGGAGTCACGGATCAACAGATCGAGGAGGCGTGCAAGGCGGTCGGCCTGCACCACTACATCATGTCCCTGCCGGACGGCTACGACACCGTGCTCGACGAGAACACGTCCCTGTCCGCCGGGCAGAAGCAGCTCCTGACCATCGCCCGCGCGATGGTGCAGGACGCGCCGATCCTCATCCTCGACGAGGCCACCTCCTCGGTCGATACGCGCACTGAAGAGCTCATCCAGAAGGCGATGGACGCGCTCACCGTCGGACGCACCTCGTTCGTGATCGCGCACCGCCTCTCCACCATCCGCGACGCCGACATGATCCTCGTCATGAACCACGGCGATGTGATCGAGCGCGGCACCCACGAGCAGCTGCTCGAAGCCGGCGGCTTCTACGCCGACCTCTACAACAGCCAGTTCGCGCTCGCCGACTAGTATCGCGCGCCGTGGGGTAGTATGTCGTGCCACTCAACGCCAAAATTGATGGGAATCGCATTATGTGGCAGCAAACCGTGCCACTCAACGCGGATTCCATGTGTTTTTGCGTTGAGTGGCAGGCATGACTTCCATTGCGATTGGCTGATGTCGTCCAAGAGAGTGTGATGGCAATGAGAATCGTTGGAAAATAGCCGTTTTGACAGACTGTCAATATTGCTGATGTGACACAGCGGCTGGCTGTGGCGGAAGGCTGCTGCCACTCAAAGCGAAAATCGATCATTTTGGCGTTGAGTGGCACGTGATTCTGCCACATAACGTTCTTAGAACGATTGACGTATGTTGAGTGGCGCTACCGGATGAAGAAGTCGCCGGGGAATCCGGCCGATCGCACGACGGTGCGGTCGGAATTGAGCACGGCGCACTCGAACGCCGCGTAATCCGGGGTTGTGGTGCACGCGGCATTGGGCTCGGGTGATGTGGTGTGCGCGGTGTTGGACGGGCTGTCATGAGGGGTGCCTTGCGAGTCGCGTTGCGACGCGGTGTATTCGGCCAGCCGCTTGTGCAGTTGGTTTGCCGGTGTGGTGAACAGGGCCGTGGCCACGCCGTCGGCGAGCGCGGTGGGGAAGTCGGTGCTGATGGGGCGGTCCACGGCGGTGTGTGTGGACATGGGCACGCACACCCATGTGGCGGCGACGTCGTTCTCGGGCAGGCCGTCGATGGCGTTGAGCAGGTGATGCAGCCGGTGGCCGGCCGCTTCCCAGTGGCGTCGGCTGGGGGCGCTCGCGCAGAACGCGCCCGCGCCGACCTGCGCGGTGCCGACCGCGTTTTCGGTGTTCGTCGGGTCTTCGAGTGCGATGGTCAGCGGTTTGTCAGGGGATCGGATGAGCAGGTCGCCGCCCGCGTCGATGGCGTAGCGGGAACCCGAGTCGTCGAGGAATCGCTGTGCGATGAGGTCGACGAGATAGCCCTTGCCGCATGCGCCGAAGTCGAGCGCCACCGGGCGGCGGGTGACGAGCGTCGTGCCTCCCGTGCCGCGACGTTCCACATCCTCCCGCCAGGTGGCACGACCATGCATCGAGCCGAGGTTCCAGCCGGTTGCGGCGGCAGGCGATGCCGAGACGGTCTCTGCGGCGACTGGTGATTTGGCGGGACGCCTGTGGTCGTTGGTGGCGTCTCCGGCGAGGTTGCCGCCGTCGGTGTGCTCGCCTGTGCCGGAGTCGGTTGTTGTGAGTGCGTCGGGGGAGAGGCGGAACGAGTAGCGCGCGTCGTAGCCCAGTCGGATGAGGTCCTCGCCGATGCACGGGTCGATCGCGCCGTCGGTGGCGTGGACGAGTGCATCATACAGGTCGAAGAGCGGGCCGGCCCAGTCGGGGAAGTCGAATGAGCCGCCGTGTGCCGCGCGGCGCATCTCGTCGACGAGCGAGTGCATGCAGAATCGGGAGAGCGCCTGCTCGTACTCGTCGATGAGGATGTCGATCGCGTCGTAGTTCGAGATGCCGTGCCGTGCCGGACTCGAGGCCGAGGAGGGCGAGTCGTCGATCGCGAAACCGTCCGGGTCGAGCGGCGATTGGATCAGCAGTCCGGTACCGAGCGCGTGCGGGAACGCCATCATATGCGGTACGGGTGGGACAGGTGTGCTCATACGTCTCATCGTAAGGGGGTTAGGTGACTCCTGATAACTCATCCCTGCGGTTGCGATCGCGAATGAACGGGGTGATGCCACCGCATTGGTAAGTCCCAGAAATGATGACAAGCGTTTCCGATGGAGATGCTCTTTCTCTATCATGGTAAATGTCCGAAAGGCAAAGCAGTCAATATGAATGTGCTGTAGATATTTCAAAGGAGAGATGTTGAATGATAGATCATCTTCAGGGAATAAGCTGGTAATTGTTTGTCTGATCGCGATTGTGCTTATCGTCGTGTTTGGTCCACTAATATATGTAGTTGTTTCATATTCTATAAACATGGCGACGTACAATCCGATTGACGATATATCCTCAAAGTTTTCGATAACCTTTCCTGAAAAGGTAAAGGTATTGAAAGATGAGTCAGAGACAAGTTTCCACGGTGATGGATTCAGATACTACAGGATCGCGATTGCGGATAATGAGGAGGTGACCGATACCGTTCTGGATGACGAATCGTACTCCACGGGTAATTTGACTGAAGATGATAAGAGCATCATCGCCGGCACGATAGCCGAATTTGATCTTGACGTACAACCAAGTGCGTTGTATGGAAGACCGCATAAAACCGTTTTCAACGGTTACGATACATTGGTGATCATCAAAGGATCCCAGAACAATGAATTTTACTTATTCGAAAGTATTCTATAAGTGGAAATGGTGCTTGTCGAATTCGGCAAGTTGAAGCTGCTTGGCTTGTGCAAGGCGTAGTGCTGGGTAGGATTGGCAGTGGTTTGATTGGAGCGGCCGTGGGGATGGTTGATGGTTAGGATCGGCGTGGTGGACAATGACGTGTTCGCGTTGAATGCCATGGCCGGGTATTTGCGTCGTGTTCTGCCGCGGGGGTATGTGGTCGTGTGGCTGGCCGATTCGGGGCGGACGGCGGTGGATCGTTGCCTGAGATCGTCCCCGGTGGACGTGCTGCTGGTGGACATGTCGATGGGAGGCATGGACGGTCTGTCGGTCATTCGGGCGGTCCGTGAGCGGGATTCACGGACCGTGATGATCGCGGTGACCTCGTTCAGCCTTGACGAGTACGCGGCCGATGCGGCCAAGGTAGGAGCACAGGCCATCGTGGGCAAGGCGGACCTCAAGGGGCTGGTGGATGCGCTCGTGCACGCGAAGGATGCTCCCGGAACCTATGGGGATGTCGTCTTCGCCTCACCCGAGGACGCGTTCGAGCGGCTGGGTTCGCATGTGGTGTCGGGGATGGCGGCGTTGTCGGATCGCGAACGGGAGATCGTCGCGTGGTGCAGTCGCGGGGACACGTCGGCTGATATCGCGGGGCGACTGGGGTTGAGCGAGGCGACGGTGAACACGTATCTCAAGCGCGCCATCGCGAAGGCTGGGGCGCGCAACCGCGTGCATCTGGTCTCCATGTGGCTGTGCGACAGGCCGGCGCATTGACCGGCCGGAGGGGGCGCCCGGTACGGGGGCGTGTGGCGCGCAGGCTGGCGTTGCTTGCGATGATGTGCTGCATGCTGGCCCTGGACGTGTATTCGGGTCGCGGTCTGGCCGCGGGCGGTTGGCCGTACGTCGTGGTCGGGGTGGTGTACGCGGCGGCGTGCCTGTCAGTGGCGTTGAGGCCGGTGGCCGGGTCGGTCGTCGTGATCCTGACGGCCACGCTGTGTATAGCGGTCCCGTCGTTCAATTCCTCCCATATGGTGTTCGGCGTGGCCGCGGCGTTCGGGATCGTGTTCCTGCTCGCTCCGATGTGGGTGGCGGCGGGCCTGTTCGTCGTCAACGCGGCGGTGAATCTTCTCGCCCCTGCTTTGATGGGAATCGGCGTGGGGCCGGCTGTCTCGGTGCTCATCGTCCAGTGCGTCAGCGTCTCGGTGGGATACGGCATCCGCCGGTATCGGGCGTACGGCGAACGGCAGAGGGACCTGCTGCGCATCCGCATGCTGAGCGAACGCAATGCGATGCTGGAACGCGACATGCTGGCCGCGCGCCGGCTGCATGACATCCTGACGAACGATCTGACCTACGTGATCACCATCGCCAACACGCGCATGCTGGACGCCGACGGCGTGGAAAGGGAGACCCTGGAGAGGATCGACGGGAAGACCCGCGAGGCCCTCGACTGCGCGCACGCCGTCATCGACCAGCTGCGCATGGACGTCTCCGATGCGCACGGACCCACACCGCATGACGGTGGCCGCGCGAGGAATGAAACTCGGGACATCGGCGCCGCCGAATTGTCCGAACCGCATGAGCCGCGGACATCAGGATCGGGCTCGCTGTCTGAATTCGTCGAGGCACGACGCAGCGAGCTCGCCGCACTGGGATTCGAAGGGACGGCCGGCGTGACTGGAGACGAAACTCTCGACCGGTACGACTCTGATGTGCGCGAGGAGGTCCGCTCCCTATTGGTGGAGCTGTTCGCCAACATACGTCGGCACTGCGTTCCCGGCGACGACTACTCGCTGCTGGTGGACATCGACGAACGACGCATACGCATCGTCCAGATGAACACCGTTACCCTCGGCTCCCGGCAGAGGGAACAAAAGATATCCTCCGGGCGTGGGCTCGCCACGCACCGCGACATCATCCGCCGTCTGAACGGCACCATGCGCACCACGCTGGAGGACAACACCTGGACCATACGAATCCGACTGCCATACGAGCGCCCATGATACGATTGACACTGTGTCAACACTGGGTGCCGGCGCGAGGGTGCGAGGCGGCCGGTGGGTGCCATGCATAGGCTGGCGGTCGGATGCCATCGATACATCGATAATCGGACATGCCGGAACACTCGTCACGGAGGTGTGGTGATGATGGATGTGGTGAGGAACAACACGGTCAGGGACCTGCCGGGCGCCAAGATCTGGGCGTTCGCGGTCGGCCAGTTCGGCTGGGCGCTGCTCAGCGGCATCATCTCGAACTGGCTCGTCTACTTCTACCAGCCGGACAATGAGACCATCGCGCAGGGCCAGACCGTGTTCGTGCCGCAGGGCCTCGCGATCCTCGGTGTCGTCACCGTGGTGGGCGGCATCACCGCGTTCGCGCGCTTCTTCGACGCGTTCGTCGACCCGGCCGTCGCCTCGCTGTCCGACCGCTGCAATGCGCGATCCGGCCGACGCATGCCGTTCCTCAAATTCGCCGCCGCCCCGCTCGCCCTCGTCACCGTGCTCGTGTTCTGGAGTCCGGTCAACGGCACCAGCTGGGCCAACGCCGCGGTCCTGTTCGTCACCGTGATCGGCTACTACATCGCGCTCACGTTCTACTGCACGCCGTACAACGCGCTGATCGCCGAACTCGGCCACGACTCGAAGCAGCAGCTCGCCATCTCCACCGCGATCTCCTTCACGTGGGTCGCCGGCACGGCGGTCGCGTACGTCGCGCCCGTCATCTGGGGCGGATTCGTCGGCTCGTTCGGACGCGTCGGCGCGATCCGTCTGACGTTCACGATCATGGCGATCGTCGCCTGCCTGTGCATGCTCGTGCCGCCGCTGACGATCAACGAGCGCGATTACGTCGACTCGAAGCCGACCTCCGAATCGACCGTCGAATCGCTCAAGCAGACCTTCTCCGACGGCGAGTTCCGCAAGTTCGTCTGCTCGGACGTGGTCTACTGGGTGGCGATCACCACGTTCCAGACCGGTCTGCCGTTCTTCGTGACGAGTCTGCTCAAGCTCCCCGAGACCACGACGACCATCTACTTCGTGCTCATGACCGGCGTTTCGGTGCTGTTCTACGTGCCGGTCAACATCCTCGCGAACCGCGCCGGCAAGAAGCGCCCGCTGCTCGCCGCGTTCGTGATCTTCACCTGCGCGTTCGCGTTCGCCGGTGCGCTCGGCTCGGGCGCGGTGTCGTTCCTGCCTCCGATGGCGCAGGGGCTGATCCTGTCCGTAGTCGGCGCGATCCCGATGGCCGCGTTCGGCATCCTGCCGCAGGCGATCGTCGCGAACATCGCCGACGCGAGTTCGAAGACCACCGGTCAGGACCGTCAGGGCATGTTCTACGCGGCCCGCACGTTCGCGATGAAGATGGGGCAGTCGGTCGCGATGCTGCTGTTCACCGGCGTCTCGACGATCGGCATGGCCTCCGGTGCAGGCTACCGCATCGCCGCCGTGTGCGCGGCGGTATTGTGCGCGATCGGCGGCGTGGTCTTCGCGTTCTACGACGAGCGCAGGGTGATGGCGGTGCTCGAGGGCTGACGCCTGGCTCTCCCCCAGTCAGCCTTCGGCTGCCAGCCCCCTCGTCAGAGGGGGCCGCGATGCGGGAGCCGCGAACGTTTGCAGCGTCTTGCGATGCGGAACGAGGGTGAGACAGTGGCGCCCGATGTCCACATGGTGAGACATGTCGAATCGGGAGATGGCTTGAATTTTGGCCGTTTCCCAACGGTTCACCGTGAGTAAAACCATCGGAAAACCCCGACTACCTCGACTGCGCCCAAAAATCAAGACTGTTGTTTCAAAATTTTTTCTGGCTATTCGCTGTTTGTGGTGGGTTGTGGGGGGGGGTAGGCGGTGACTGCTTTGAGGTCGAGTTTGCCGCAGGTCAGGTAGATCATGGTGGCGAAGTAGTCCATGTTCCTAAATCCGCGTGCTCGTCGTTTGACGTTCTGGATGACGCTGTTGACGCCCTCGAGGACCGCGTTGGTGTACGGGTGGGTGAAGTAGGCCAGGATCTCGTTCCAGTGCCTGCGGATCATGCGGGCGAGGTCCTTCATGGGTTCCAGTCGTGAGTGCATCATCCACGAGCACAGGCGGTGCAAGCGCACCCACGCCTCGCCTGACGTGCGGCTGGTCTCGTAGATGT
>NZ_JGYS01000020.1 GCF_000741175.1 Bifidobacterium callitrichos DSM 23973 | reverse complement strand
GGTCCATGTCGTCCGCGTACGGGCGCACCGGCACGATGACGACGGTCCCGCCACGCGGGTCGTCCTCGACGCGGGGCGGTGGAGACCACGACGTTGGCGGGCAGGTGCAGCATGCGCTTGAGCGCGCCGGCTGATATGGTTGGCACAGGCGTTCCCTTGTTCCGGTTCTACTTTCTTGGCGGAAACAAACCATACAGGAGAACGCCCCTCTCATATCCCACACGAAAAAGCCCCGGCAAAGACGCCGAGGCACAACACCCCACCACACAAACTGGCGAAGACTCTTTTTTTAAAAGACGCATCCACCAGAACACCCCGCGCCAAGTTTTTTTCATTCTCGAACTCAGGGAAAAAATCTCCCCACTTGGGTAGTTGAAAACGCTTGAAAACGACTTGAGTTCACCACTTTGCTGCCTATTTTCACTCTTTTTAGGGATGGCACACCACCTGTGGTCTTGGTCAGATAGTAGGACCATCGGGGGCCGTCTTCCATTCCAACGGTTAACGCCCCCGTCTGATCTCGGCTATCGCTGCCTATTCATCCATTCACGTGCGTAGTCGTCCATCGCCGCGCGCAGCTGTTCCGCGCCCGTGGTGACGTTGCCCGTTATGGTGCCATCCTTACTGCTCCTCAGCTCGATCAGCCCGTGTTCTTGCAGCAGACGCGCGCCGGCACGTAAGACGCTGCCCCGGCGTGTGTGCCCATCGGCCGCGATCTGATAGCGCTCGGCGCATGCCTCGGCCGGGATAGAGAACGATCGACGGCCGGCCGATTGAAGGCCGTGACCGATCTCCCCCGCCAAGATCAACGCCGCGCGCAACGCCTCGGGGCTGTCCGTGGCGGTTTCGCGACGGCTGCCGCGTGTGCCCTCGTACCGGTAACGTACTTTGCCGTTGGCGTGGCGTCTCACTTGCTCCTCTAGGCGGTCTACCGGCCGGACGCTTGGCAGTGGCTCCGGCATGGGCGCGGCTCCGGCGTCCGAGTCGGCCGGGGCGTCGTCGGCAGCGTCGGACTGCCGCGTCATCGTAGCCGCTGAAACGAGGTCGCGCAACGCCTCGTCAGGCAGCGCCGTGTACGCCATCGTCGTTTCGGTGCTCGCGTGCCCCAACGCCTTGGCGACTCCCAGCATGTCGTGCGAACGTGCGTAGGCCGTTGTGGCGAAACGGTGCCTGAGCTTATGCGCCGAATACCCACGCGGCAATAGCCGGCTGATATGTCTACCGATGTACGACGCTTCGACGTGCCCGCCGTAACGGCCGGGGAACACGTACCCGTCAGCCGCCAAGATCGCCGCGGCCATGTCGTCAGGCAACGGCACTATGCGTTGTTTATCGCCCTTGCCATGCACTATAAGCGATCTATGCCCGCTGGAGTCCGCCACGACATCGACGCTGTGCACCTGTGCGATCTCGGCACGCCGTAACCCGCACTCGGCCGCTAGCAGAATCATCAGCCGTTCGGCCGCTGTGGCCTTTTCCAGCGCCGCGCGTATCGAGATATCCGGGCACGGCCTCGGGGCCGGCTGCGGCTTGCGGATGGCCGGCAGCATGTCGGCCGGGTTGTCGTCTCGCCCATGCTCGATATTGCAGTACCAACGGAAGAACGATGCGAAAGCGTTCTTGACGCTTTTCTTGTACT
Source organism: Bifidobacterium callitrichos DSM 23973 (assembly GCF_000741175.1). GTDB lineage: Bacteria > Actinomycetota > Actinomycetes > Actinomycetales > Bifidobacteriaceae > Bifidobacterium > Bifidobacterium callitrichos. The sequence continues at coordinate 1,479 of NZ_JGYS01000020.1, read as the reverse complement.
CACGGCTGGGGCACTGCGCCAAGACACGAATCAAGTCCTTGGTCGTCACAGCCTCGGGGCTGTGCGCGATCTCGGACGCGAAACGGCGGAAGCGACTACGCCGTGAGGCGACAGTGGACGCGCTGTAACCCATGGCCCCCAAGTAGGCCAAATAATCCTCAACCGGGACACGCCACGCCTCGGGAATCTCACGCCTCACGCCTCGGCCCCCGCTTCCACTCGAACGCCGTTCACGGCCGGCGCCCCCGCATGGTCAGTGTCCACGGCAGCAATTGCCGCCACGTTACCCACCATCGCGTTCATACGCGCCGCAAGCTGCCTGTCGTCATCCTCTGCCGCATGCTGATAGATCAACGCCGCGCGCATACTGCTATGCCCCATACGCCGCATAAGTTCCTTGGTGGTGGCCCCGGCCTTGGCCGCGATCGTCGCGCCCGTATGTCGCAAGTCATGGAAGCGCAGATCAGGACGGCCGGCCGCCGCGCGTGCCCGCCTGAACATCTTGCCCACAGCGCTATTGGTCATCGGCGTACCGTTGCGCGTCCCGAACACATATGCGTTATTGTCCGCCCCGGAGAACCGTTCCATATGCGCCGTGAACAAGTCCGTGAGGCGTGCCGGTAGATACACGACACGCCGCCCCGCGTCAGTTTTGAGAAACGCTTCTTCATACAGCTTGCCACCCAACCGGTACGCCTGTTTATCGACATTCAACCGGTAGCAGACCGCCCCGGCTTTATCGACCACAAGCACCACGTCGGCGCGCCGCAAGCCCGCAAGCTCGCTGAAACGCAACCCCGACCACGCCGCCACATGGATAAGCGCGCGGTAACGTTCGGGCATGTTCGCCGCTATCACGTCCAGTTCCTCGAATGAGGCGGGCTTGCGCTCCGCCGCCTTGACTCGTGCCGCGCCCTTGATAATGCATGGATTATGCCGTATCACTTCATCGCGCACGGCCTCGGCCATGATCGTATGCAGCAGCCTGTAAGCCTGAGACGCACGTGTTTTGCCTGTGCTGCGCTTGTTCGGCATCTCTCCGGCCTCTACCCGTGACGCGAACATATCCGAAATGTTGGCCCACCACTGTTTCACCACAAGGGGTGTCACATCGTTCATCGGCACGGCTCCCAACGCGGGTAACAACAATTGGGGCCTTTCGCTGTTTGTGGTGGGTGATGGTGTGCGGTGTGGTGTCTGTCGGGTAGGTTGGAGGCATGGATACCTCGCGTTTGTTCACGGCCGCGCTCCAGCTGCGGGAGCCTTGGAGGGTCGAGTCCGTGGATTTCCGGGACACCGACGACGGCAGGCAGGAGTTGCACATCGGGATCGGTTTCGAGGCGGGCTCGCGGTTCCGCTGCCCCGAGCCGGGGTGCCGGCGGGACGAATGTCCGGTGCATGACACGCGCGGGCGCGTGTGGAGGCATCTGAACTTCTTCCAGTACAAGGCGTTCATCCATGCCGGCGTGCCGCGCGTGA
>NZ_JGYS01000019.1 GCF_000741175.1 Bifidobacterium callitrichos DSM 23973 | reverse complement strand
GCCGCCACGGCCGCTGTGCTCACCCGCGGCGGCCTGACGCTCGACACCACGCGCCGGCTCGTGTTCCGCGACCACGGGCGCACGCTCGTCAAACTCACCCCCAAGGAGTACGGCGTGCTCCTGGAGCTCATGCGCGCCGACGGCGGCTACGTGAGCGTGGACGAACTCCACAGAAGCGTGTGGAACGCCGACCCGGACGTCGAGGCCGCCGACGTGGTCAAGACCACCATGTACTCGCTGCGACGCAAACTGGAGGACCGCGACCTGATCGTCTCCGCGCGCGGGGAAGGATACCGGCTCGCATGACCCGCAACCACGGTCACGGTCACGACCAGCCGCCAGCCAAGGCGCGGACCGGCATCCGAAACCGCGTCTCCCGCATCCTGCGCCGGATCGCCGGCAGGCTCACCCCGCGCACGTTCCGCGCCAGGCTCACCATCGCGATCAGCGTCGTGTTCCTCATCGCCCTCGGTTCGGCGGCCATCGTGCAGACCGTCATCATCAACGGCATGTTCTCCTACGCGATGACCATCTCCTACGAGAACGGGCAGGGCGGCGGGCAGAGCACGCAATCGGACGTCGGCACCGGCGGGACATCGACGGACGACGACTTCCTGTCCACGCAAGGCTGGAGCGCAGGATCCCTCCCCGGTACGCGGCAACAGCCGGACGCGGACGACCCGCTCCTTCTCGGCTCCTCCAACGGCAAGGGAGAGGGGACGGTCACCGGCAGGACCAACGGCGAACCCTATCATCTCGACTGGGGCGGCGACGGATCGTTCACCATCACCACACCGTACGGGATCTCCATATGGAACCGGGACGCCATAACCAACGGAATGCGCATCAGCGCCGCCGTCATCTTCGTGTTCTTCGGCGTCACCAGCATCCTCGTCATCTGGACCGTCACCTCACGCATGTCCCGCAGGCTCAAATCCATCAGCGAACAGGCGGCCGCACTCGACCCGAACGACCTCGGCACGCGCATCGACACGGACGGTGCGGGACGCGGACGAGGCGGAGACGAGATCACCGGCCTCGGCGACTCCATCAACGGCATGCTCGACCGCATCCAGGCCGCCTCCGAAGCGGAGCAGCGGTTCGTGTCCAACGCGTCGCATGAACTGCGCACCCCCATCGCCGCCGTAGAAACGAACCTCGACGCGCCCTTGGCGCAGGGACGATTCCCCGAGGACGTCGCACCATCCGTCCGCCGGGCGCTCGCCGCCAACCGGCGCGGCGCCGAACTCGTCGACGCGCTGCTCACCCTCTCGCGCATCCAAAGCGGCGCATACGGCAAACTCACCGCAACGGGAACGGGGAACGGGACGCACGACGCAACGGGCGCACGCGTCACTGGCCTCACCGCATGCGTGAACGACGCGCTCGCCGACATGGAACACGACATCGACGCACGGCACATCGGCGTGACCGTCGACGCCGCAGACGACGTTACGGTCAAAGCCGATCCCGCGCTGATATGCCTCGCCGTCGGCAACCTCATCCGCAACGCCGTCGTGCACAACACGGATGACGGTTCGATCACGGTGTCGATCGATGCGGCGGACTCCGACGAGGTCTCGCTCACCGTCGCGAACACCACCGACGAGCAGCTGCCGGACAACCTGGACGAACTCGTCCAGCCATTCCACCGTGGCGTGAACTCGCGCATCAGCGCCGTCTCCGGCGTGGGGCTTGGCCTGTCCATCGCCGACGCCGCATGCACCGCGATGAATGCGAAGCTGCGCCTGTCGAAGGAGACGGCGGCGAAGGATGGCACCTTCATCGCCACGATATCCGGCCTATCCGCGATTTCGTCTTGAGCAGTCAGAGGTTGTTAGGAGAAGCCGCCGGGCGATCATCGTATCGGCGAACCGCAGCGAGCAGTCGTCCGATTTGGGGTTGCCCAGCGGTTCGATGGTGCCGAACCAGACTAGGGAATCGTCGAACACGACGAATTCGCTGCAGGATTCGACGGCGTGCACCGTGCATCCCAGCGCACGGAGCCTGTCCATGTTGCGTTCGGTACGCTTGCGCGAAGCCGGTGTTGCCGTGGACGCGAGGCGCACGGTGACGTCGACGGTCACTCCCCTGCCGACCGCTTTGAGAATCGCGTCGTCGACTTGTTTGATGGCGCGTTCCGATAGGTATCCGGCTTGGACGGTCATCGTGCGACTGCAATGTTCGATGTCGTCACGGAACGTCTTGAGGAATCCCGCAACGGTGATGACAGGCGTGACCTTGCCGATATCCATCGGATTCCCATGTTCTGAATCGCCTAGTGTCGATTTGCGTTCCATCAGCGCCTTTGTCTTTGCTTGTCGCATCGCGTCGGTCCGGACTTCTTCGGACAGTAGCGGTTCGTACCCCTGCGCCATGTATGCCTTCAGCCGTTTGCGATACATGCTGGCGGCCATGGGCACGGTTACGTCGATGTAGTCGTAGACTCGCACCTCACGTTTGCCGTCGTTGTCGCGGTGCAGGCGGCCCACATATTGGGTGACGGCCGCTTCCACTGACACCGGAGCGGCGAGCAGCAGCGTGTCCAGTCGTTTCTGGTCGAATCCCTCACCGATATAACTGCCCGTCGCCACGACCGCAAGACGTTCATCCACAGGGATACCCGCAAGCCGTTCGAGATTGTTTTGCCGCGTCTTCCTGGAATCGGCCCCGTACAGGAGAACCACGTGCTCGCATCCGCGTTTGCTCAACCCGTCGGCGAGCGCCTTCGCATGTTCGATGCGTTTGGTGAGCAGGAGCGGTGTGCGATGTTCTTCGATGACGTGCATGGCGTCGTCGAGGATCATCGCGTTGCGTTGCGCGTTCGCGCATGCCGCTTCGAGGTAGTCGTGGTATCCGTATGGTTCGGTGAGATCGAGGTTGACGGGTGTGAAGCGTGGGACGAATCGGCGTGTGAAATGTTGTGCTGCCATCTGGGTACTGACGTCGACGATGTGGCGGACCGGTCCGCATTGCATGATGGTGATGGGTTGCATGCCGTCGTCGCGTTTCAGTGTGCCGGTGAGTCCGTAGACGTGTTTGGCGGTGGTCTCGCGTGCGATGGTTTCGGTGTCTATGGATGCCACATGGTGGCATTCGTCGAAGATCACCATGCCGTAGTTCCTGACAATGTCTCTGACTCGCTTGTCTCCGGACGCGTCGCCTTTTTCGAAGAGTGATTGCGCGAGTGCGATGTCGACGATGCCGTTGGGTTCGTTGCGTCCGGCTCCGATCTGTCCGATGATGCTGCGTTGTTTCCTGCTGATTCGTCCGGTTTTGGTCAATCGTGGAGGCAGTGTGGCTGTGATGTCGAGGAATTGTCCGAGTCGTTCCTTCCATTGGCTGAGCAGAGCGGATGATCGCAGAATGATCAGCGTGCTGGTTCGGTGTTCGGCGATGAGGTCCGCCGCGATTACGGTTTTGCCGAATCCTGTCGGTGCGATGAGAATGCCGTCGTCATGGTCGAGCATGGCTTTCGCCGCGATGGCCTGTTGTTGGTTCAGTTGTCCGGTGAATGCCGCGTGGATGGGTTTGCCTGTATTCCGCTCGTTCTTATAGGTTACGGTGGTTCCGGTTGCGCCGAGCAACGCGTTCAACGGTTCTTTGCATCCGCGTGGCAGGAGGATGTCATCCGTGGTTTCTTCGCTACGGTGGATGATGCGTGGCTTGTTGTAGACGGGCTGGCGCATGGCTTGTGCCCGGTAGAAATCCGGGTTGGCGAATGCGGCCAGTCGTCGTATCGCGTTGAGTGCGTGTGCCGTCATGCCGGCTTTCGGTATGACCAGCATGTTGCGTTCGATGATGGTGATGGTCTGTGGAACATCTGGTGGGGTGAGTGTTCCGCTGCGGATTGTGGAATGGTTCTTGTCCGGCTGATCGGATGACCGTTTGCCGTTGGTGGCTGAAGTTGTGGAATCCTCCTGACGAACGAGTCTGCCCAATGGTCCGCCGTTGTTTTGGGCTTGGGCGGCGATGGCATGCACCTGTTCTGGCGTGATGCGGCTGATCGTGGACAGATACGCCCATTGGTCGGGATATGCGTCGAATTGCTCGTCCACGAACACGCTGTTCCCCTCGTCGCGCGCCATGCGTTGCAGAGGCAGGGCGATCAGGTTGCCGAATCCGCCTACGGGCAGAGTGTCCTGATTGGGGAACATGCGGTCATATGAACGGAATCTGATGTGTGTCAGGTCGGAGGCTTCGGTCAGCAGCGCTTCTCCCATGCGGCGGGCTTCGGCGGCTTCGATGGGTTCGGTGAAGAACAGCCATAGATGTCCGCCATCGCCGGATCGAGATCGTTCCATCGACGGACTCAGACCGTGCTGTTTGCAGACGCGACGTGTCGCCGTGATCTCATCCCGCCACCCGTCGTCGTCGAAGTCGATGGCGAGAAACCAGACCGTCGATTCCTTGGACATCGGGTACAGGCCCACGACGTTGGTCATTCTCTCATCTCGTTTGGTGAAATGCTTAAGGAGCACCTGATCGGTCAACGGCTTGCAGCGGCGTTGATCCGGCGGCGTGGGAACACGTTTGCCGTTGGCCAATGCGGTCCACTCGTTCCATGCGGCCGGCGCATAGCCGACCTTGCCGGTTTTCCTGCTCACGAACCCGTGCGCGTACACGTCGTCGCGGCCGCGGAACAGGGAACGGAACAACCGTATTTTCAGTTCGGGCCTGCTGCGGGCGGTGACAGCGGGATGCGACGTGCATTCGTCGGTCTGCATGTTTCGCGCAGTGAGTTCGGGGCATGTGGCGGATTCCGGGTGCTTCGGCTTGTCTTGATTCCGACGCGCGTATTCATGTGCGCCTATGTCCCATTCGGATTGGGACACGTATACGACTGCTTCGGCTTCCGAGCCGCCATGAGAGCCGACCTCTCGATGTGTACCGGCCGCACCGCCGTCTTCGCCGACATGATGGCATAACACTATCGGCGATGATTCGTCTCCAACGTGCTCGACGACATCGTCCATCACGTAAAGCCGGCCGCACAATATGGCATGTGATCCCGTCATATCAGACATGCTCCTTCAACGGGTTTCTCTTCGTCAACCTTACGTTTTCGTGCAGGTGGAGATCATGACGGACCACGGGCGGGCGCGGATCGTCACGTTGGGTGAACTGGCACCGCAATGGCGGATTTGAGCGGCTACGATCTCGGTCCGGGGTCGTAGCCACTCAAATCGTTCACGCCAGGGAGGCGCCCAGCTGCCTGATGCGGTCGAGATGGCGTGCGGCGGCCTCGCGCTTGGCCGGATCGTCGTCGCCCATCGACAGGCCGTCGACGTAGACGAGCTCGGCATCCTTCACGCCGCAGTACTTCATGAGGGTCTGGCGGCGGATCTGGTTGTCCAGCGCCTCGCCGATGCCGTCGGACTCGTACCAGGATTCCGTGCCGCCGGTCAGAAGGATCACGCGCACCGTCTTGCCGGCGAGCGCGCCGGGCGTGCCGTCCGCGTGGTAGGCGAAGCCGCGGCAGATGACGCGGTCGAACAGGCCCTTGACCATGGCGGGCATGGTGTACCAGTAGACGGGGAACACGAGGGCGATCACGTCGGCTGCGGCGAGTTTGTCCTGGATGGCGGCCACGTCGGCGGGGACGGGACCCTTGCCGAGGTAGTGGGCGCGGTCGGCGGACGAGTAGACGGGGCTGAAATCCGTGTCGTACAGGTCCAGGATCTCGGCCTTGCCGCCCTGTTCGGCGTAGCCCTGCGCGAAGGCCCTGCCGACGGCGTTGGTCAGGCTGGTGTGTTCGGGGTTGGAGGTGATGACGAGTGCGGTGTTGCTCATGCTTCCAATCCTTGCCGTCGATCTGGACGATGGGAGGCGTATTCGGTCGGTTTCGTTCACCTGTCGGTCGCGGGTCCAAACGCGTATTCGTCGATAATCTGATAGGTGTAAAGGTAGCAAGGCCATATTCAGTGGTTCTGAACACAGGGAGGAACGACATGACCGATACGACGAAGACGGACGGGGCGACGAAGGCGCTGATCGTGGTGGACGTGCAGCCGACGTTCTGCGAGGGCGGCGAGCTCGGCGTGGAGGGCGGCAATGCGGTCGCCGAACGGATCGCCGCATACGTGCGGCGGCATCGCGGCGACTACGCGTTCATCGCCACCACGCAGGACTGGCACATCGAACCGGGAGCGCACTGGTCCGAGCATCCCGATTTCGTGGACACTTGGCCGGTGCATGGCAGGGCGGGCAGCCCGAACGCGCGGCTGCACCCCGCGATCGAGGCGCTCGGCATCGCGCATCATTTCAAGAAGGGACAGTATTCTGCCGCCTACTCCGGTTTCGAAGGCATCGAGGACAACACTGATCACATCCAAAGCCGCGCCGAGGTCGAGGCCGCGCAGGAGGCGGGACATACGCTCGCCAACGCGCTCAAGGCCGCAGGCGTCACGCGGGTGGACGTGGTCGGCATCGCCGAATCGCATTGCGTCAAGGAGACCGCGCTCGACGCGGTCCGTCTCGGATACCCCGTCACTGTGTTCGAGGACCTGACCGTACCGGTCAGCGAGGAGCTGGGCGTAGCCGCACGTGGGGAGATGGCGCAGGCCGGCGTCACGCTCGCCGAATCGCAGACCAAGACGCGATAGCGGCGGAGGCATGACGTTCCCGGATGACAACATCATGCCTTCCGGGAATATTTCGCCATAAGCAGGATGAATACCGGCATCGGCATAGCACATGTGTTGAAACACCATAATGTTGAAGGTAGGGACGGCAAAGGAACCGTCCGACACCCGCCGGGGACGACGGGCGAACGAAGACACGAACCGAAAGGACGATCATGAGCGACAAGCGTGTGAAGGTCGGCGGCAGCGACCTCGAGGTGTTCCCGCTGGTACTGGGCGGCAACACGTTCGGTTGGACCAGCGACGAGGCGACGAGCCGCAGGGTTCTCGACGAGTACGTGGAGGCCGGCGGCAACTTCATCGACACGGCCGACGTGTATTCGGCGTGGGCGCCGGGCAATGCGGGCGGCGAATCCGAGATCATCCTCGGCCGCTGGCTCGCCGTGCGAAACAACCGCGACAAGGTCGTCATCGCCACGAAGGTCAGCGAGCACCCGCAGTACAAGGGCCTCGGCCACGACAACGTGATCGCCGCCGCGAACGAGTCGCTGCTGCGCCTCGGCGTCGACACGATCGACCTGTACTACGCGCACTTCGACGACAAGTCGACCCCGCTCGAGGAGACGGCCGCCGCGTTCGACGAGCTCGTCAAGGCAGGCAAGGTCCGTGCGATCGCCCTGTCCAACTACACGGCGGACCGCATCGAGGAATGGTTCCGCATCGCCCGCGAGCACGGCTACGCGCTGCCGGTCGCATTGGAGCCGCACTACAACCTCGTCACCCGCGGCAACTACGAACGCACGCTCGCCCCCGTCGCCGAACGCGAGAACCTCGCCGTGTTCCCGTACTTCTCGCTGGCCGCCGGCTTCCTGACCGGCAAGTACCGTTCCGCGGCGGACGCCGAGGGCAAGGCGCGTCAGGGCATGGTCGCCGACTATCTCAACGCCGACGGCTTCGCGCTGGTCGACGCGCTCGACAAGGTCGCCAAGGCGCACGACGTGGCGATCGCCACGGTCGCGCTCGCATGGCTGCGCCACCGCCCGCAGGTCGCCGGACCCATCGCCTCGGCGCGCACGCCCGAGCAGCTGCCCGCGCTCCTCGCCTCCGTGGACCTCGACCTGACCGCCGACGAGGTCGCCGCGCTCGACAAGGCGTCCGAGCCGTTCGCGAAGTGACGGGAGGGATCCTGCCATGCAACGGCCGATCATGACCGACGAACGGTTCCTGTCTGTCGCCTCGGAGCCCGCAGCCGACACCGACGAGGACCGGCTGGTCGCCGTGGACCTCGCGGACACGCTGGCCGCGCACGCCGACTCGTGCGTGGGGATGGCCGCGAACATGATCGGCGAACGCAAACGGATCATCGTGTTCCATGACGAGCTGACCGGACGGAACATGACGATGTTCAACCCGCGCATCGTCGCCCACGACGGCGAATACCGCACCGAGGAGGGGTGCCTGTCCCTTGCCGGCATGAGGCCCGTCGTACGCTACAAGCGGATCACGGTCGTCTACCTGAGCCGTAGGTTCCGGGAGCTCACCGCCACGTTCGAGGGATTCACCGCGCAGATCATCCAGCATGAGATCGACCACTGCGAGGGCATCCTGATCTGACCGGTCGATCGTTCAGAGCAGCGTCGGCGTCTCGACCCCCGGCGGCGGATGGATGAGCCGGCATCCATCCGCCGCCGGGGCGAACGGCGCACCTCATGGAAGGCGAGACGTCGGAGCAGTTCGGTGTCGTGCGATCGCACGTCCGCGAACAAAGACGCGCCGCCGATCGCACGGTCACGCCACATGGCGATCATCCAAGCATCCTTGCCGGGGCGGATGCTCCGGGCCGGCAGGTGGCTCAGTCCAGCCTGTTCGCGTCGATGACGCGGTCGTCCAGGAACCAGTAGTCGTGCGGATCGCCGCGCAGGGCGGTGAACGGCACCGGCGTCACGCCCGCGGCGGCGGCCTTGTCCAGCAGATAGCCGCGTACGATCCACGGGTACTCCAGTACCCCGGAGCGCAGGTCGATGATGTTCTCGATGGTTTCGCCGCTTACCCCGAAATCACTGCCGATCTGCTCGGCGGTCAGACCCAGCAGCCTCATGTTCTCACGGAACTCCCGAATCGTGTTCGCCCGCTGCTCACTCGTCAACGACATCTTAATACTCCCCTTCCTTATTCTGTTTTCCATGGATTACCGTGTGCGTTCTCGGTGCGTTCTCGGTATCAAGCTGCATTGAAATCCAAGATAGTACTGCTTCACATCAGCGGGTGGTGGGCTTCCAGTTCGCAGATGACGCCGGTCTCCTTGCGGATCCATTCGGTGGCCTGCAGTGCGGCGATGTTCCACAGCGCGTACGGCATGCCGCCGAAACCGGGGTGTTCGGCCCAGAAGGTCAGGTTGTCGCCGTACGCGACGAGTCGGGTGTCGTCCGTGACCGGCATCGCGGCGTGATAGATCTGGTTGGCCAGCGTCGCGACGAACTCGTTCGCCGCGTCCAACGTGTCGGTAAGATGCTGGTCGGCCGTGGCCGGCGGCCCGACGATCTCCCATGATTCGACGTCCGCGGCGTCCCACTGGGCGTTCTCGCCGTTCACCTTGTTCTCGATCGTGACGAACAGTCTGGCGAATTCGTCCGAGGTCAGTCCGGTCACCCTGCGGCGTGTGGACAGCTCAATCGGCGTCATGCCATCTCCTTTCGGACCACCCGGGCGGCTATGCCTGGCCTTCGTAGAGGTAGAAGGTCTCCGGGGCGTCGCCGTACAGGGCCGCGCGCCGGCCGCGAAGCCGGGACAGGCCGCAGTGGTCGTAGAAGCCGATGTCGCATCTCGTGTCGGTGAACAGGAAGTATCGACGCACTCCGGCCTTCCGGAACTCCTCCATCGCGCGGTCGAACAGGACGCGACCGATCCCGCAGCCGCGGAGTGACTCGTCGACGAGGAACAGCACCACCTCGGCGTCGAACTTGGATTGGACGCCGTGCAGCAGCTTCGCGTCGAGGTGCGTCAGGGACAGCATCTTGCGCAGGCCGTCACGGCCTTCGGCGGATGGCAGCAGTGAGGCGGCCAGTCGCAGGATGGATTCGCGATGCCAGTTGAACAGCCGTCGGCGCGACCGTGCTCCGGGCACGTCGACATGCGTGGCGATGATGCCGACCGGCTTGCCATCACATTGTGCGAGCAGGGCAGATGTGGAGCCGAGCATGCTGTAGTGCAGGTCGATCATGGCGAGCCGGCGCGCGCACGACGGGCTCAGCCCCGGTTCGGCGTACCACATCCGACGCAGTATCTCGGCGATCGCCGGGTAATCCGCCCGGCGAAGCGGACGAAGAATGATCGAGTCGTTCACGAGCCTATTGTCCCACGCCCCAGAGCCCGACACATAAGCAACATAGCACAATTCATATGATAGCGACATACATATTTCCCTTTCTTGCTCTTCTTTTTCATATGAAAGTCATATTCATATGAAAAAGAAGATCGGTGCACGCCTATGTAGACCTGCTGCAAAACCTTGATTTTCAGCCGTTTCATTCAAATGAATATTGCTTTCATATGATTTGAGCTTGATTCCATTATGCTTCAGCACGGTGCCCACATGGAGGAAACTTGCGAGCTGCGTTCAGTGCAGCACCGTCGTCATGGCTTCGGAGACGACCGTGACCAGCAGGTCGGCCTTGTCGCCTTGCTCGGTATCGCAACGATGCGACCATTCCAGCAGCGTCTCGATCGTGCAGTCGATGAGGCAGGAGATCGACAGGCGCACGGTAAAGTCGACCGGCGGCACGTCATCGCCGCCATCAACGGAGCCGTCGCCGACGGCAGAAGCACTGGAGGGCATGACCGCGGTGGAATCAGCACTCCCCCACGCGCGCGCGACGGCCGATGTCCATCGGGGCACTCGCGCATACAACGCCGCGAGCAGCGCCTCGTTGGATCGAACGATCCGCAGACGCGCCGCCAAATCCTCCAACTGTTCGGATTCGACGGAACCGAGGATCTGTGGTATCACACGCCTCGCGAACGCGATCGGTGACGCGTCCGAACGAGTCGCAAGCTCGCGCTTCAGATCGGCGAACAGCTCGCCGTCAGCGGGAAGCCCGATGATCAGATCCTCCTTGGACGGGAAATACCGGAACAGTGTGATCTGCGACATGCCCGCCTCGGCGGCGATGCGCTGTGTGGTCACCGCGTCATAGCCGTATTCGCCGAACAGACGCATGGCGGTGTCCCTGATGGTTCTGCGCGTCTCCATCCGCTTGCGTCGCTGCCAGCGGGTCCTGGCGACGGCGGCCTTGACCGAGACGCCGCGTTGCGAGGATTGACGGCCCGTCGTCCCCCTTGCATCCTCGCCCTGTCCAGAACCGTTCTCGGCCATCGTGTCCTCCCCTGATTTCACCGCGTGGTTCCCTGCATGTGATGTTATCCGATGGTACCGGAGGCGCCGTCATCGGCGCATCATCGGCGGTCCGAACGGATCACTTCGACGTCTGTGCCGGCTCCCGGACCCTGCCTTCGATACGTTCCATCGTCATGGGCCTGTCTCCGCCGCTCCATACGGGCACGGTGTCGACGAGCGGATCGTTGGTCTCCAGTCCGAACCATTCGACCGGCCGGCTGACGGCGCGTTTGATCCATTGATAGCTGCGCACCAGCGTACGGTCCGAGTCGGGCAGGGACGATTCCGGGCTGACCACGCGATGCATGAGCACGTATCTGACACTGCCGATGCCGAGGCGCTCGTTCCTATTGGCAAGTTTGGGCCATTGCGGTTCGATGCGGTTGATCTCGCCGCGGGAAAGCATATCCGCCATGATGGCGTCCATGTACTGCCGAAGATAGAACTGAGGCTCCTTGTATCCGAGGATGATGATCACGCGATGCAGGTTCTGGCCGTAGGAGACGACCTTCCACCGGCGTTCGAACGGACGTTCGGACTGGATGAGGGTGACGATCCAGTAGGCGTGGCCGCGATGATGGGTCATGCTGGCGGCCACGTCCTTCTCGACCTCCTTCATGCTCGGGTCCGCGGTCAGGTACACGAGGTTGTCGGCCACCAGATCACGCCGCTTGTCGGCCATGGCGGCGGTAAGGATATGCGCCAGATCCTCTGCGTGCACGTGCCCCCGGTCGGACGCCTCCAGCTGGCTGCCACGCGAGCAGATGTGGAAGACACCGAACAGTACGCCCCAGATGAGTACCGTGATGTATCCGCCCTCCATGAACTTGGCCGCCGCGGCGGACAGGAACAGCAGCTCGATCGCACCGAACAGCACGCATGAGACGACGGCGCTCAGACGTTTGCCCTTGACGCGCCATAGGAACTCGAACAGCAGCACGGTGATCATGAGCATCGCGACGGTCAATGCCAGACCGTAGGCCGCCTCCATGGCCGACGAGGACCTGAAGTACAGCACCACGACGATGGTGAGCCCCGCGAGCAGCGCACAGGCGGAGGGAATGTAGATCTGCCCCTTGCTCACGCCCGGATAGCGCATGTTGAGACGCGGAAGCCAGTTCAGACCATCCGCCGCGGCGGTCAGGGTGAACGCGCCGGAGATCAGAGCCTGCGAGGCGATGACGCCGGCCGTCAGGGCGAGCACCACGCCGAACGGGCGGACCTGCTCGGGGATGATCTGGAAGAACGGGGCGGCGTCGGAGACGTTCGAGCGATGACCTTCCAGCATCCATGCGCCCTGACCGAAGTAGGAGCAGATCAGCGTCAGGTTCACCAACGGCCAGCTGGCGCGGATGTTGCCGCGGCCCACATGGCCCATGTCCGCATACAGCGCCTCGGCGCCGGTCAACGCGAGGAACACGCTGCCCATGAGCGCCACTCCTGCCTTGTTCTCATGCGAGAAGAGGAATCGGATGCCGATCGTCGGATCGAGCGCCTGGATCACGGTCCAGTCCCGTGTGACGATGTTCATGACGCCGATCACGGCGATGAACGTGAACCATACGGTCATGATCGGCCCGAACAGCGAACCGAGACGGTTCGTGCCGGCATGCTGGCTCAGGAACAGCACGGCGATGATGGCGATGGCGATCATCACCGACAGCTCTTCGGACCAGTAGATACTGCCGCCTATCGCGGGGATCGACGCGAGTCCCTCGACGGCGGAGGTGATGCTCACCGCGGGCGTGAACACGCTGTCGGCGAGGAACGCCGCCGCGCCGATCATGGCGAACGGTGCCGCCTGCCTCCAATACCGGCGCACCGCGGCGAACAGGGCGAACACGCCTCCCTCGCCGTCGTTGTCCGCGTTCATCACGGTCCACACGTATTTGATGGAGACGACCAGCAGCATGAACCAGAACACCAGCGACAGCGATCCCAGGATCTGGAATCGGTCGAGCCGCCCTCCCTGGGCGAGCATCAGCGCCTTCGGCGCATAGATCGGACTCGTGCCCAGATCGCCATAGACGATGCCGACCGCGATGAGCATACCGGCGGGCGTGGCCCTGTCGAACGGCTTCCTCTCCTGTCTCTCCCTCTTTCCCCTATTGCCTGTGACAGGATGTTGTCGAATGACACCCAGCATCGCTCATTCTCCTTCGGCCGATCCGACCAGACGCATCAATATGCCATCCGCACCGAACGAACCCCAATGGAGCGGATGACATCCAGCGTCATATTGTAGACGCGCCTGACCATCCCGCCTTCGACAGGTCGACGGGTGTCCACCGCAAACGCGCCGCTACGCGCGGGCCGCATCCATCCGGCATACGCCCAGTCGCATCGCCGCCGAAATCACGCATCCGGCGGAATCATGCGCCTATAGTTGTCGGCTAACGGCGCATCGTCCCGATACGCGCCCGGAATGATCGAACCGCCGACCGTAAGGAAAGGACAACCATGACCGACGCCAACGAAACCGGCGTGACGCGCATGAGCGCCAGCATTGCAGAGCCATCGACGAACCAGACGGGAACGAAGCCTGCCGTCCCCGCTGGAAGACAGCTGCCGGAGCCCTGCGAGAAGACCACGTTCCACAGCATGCAGGCCGAGGGTCACGAGATCCGCTACGCCGCGAAGATCGGCACGATCCTCATCGACACGCCCAAGGTCAAGCCGGCCGCCAGCGTCTTCTACACCTCGTTCGAACTGCTCGACGCCAACGACAGGGTCAACCCCGAACGTCCGGTCACCTTCATCTTCAACGGCGGTCCGGGCTCGTCCACCACGTTCCTGCTCATGGGGTCGATCGCCCCGAAGCGCATCGACGTGCCGGACGCAGCCCCCGTGCCCGCGGCGCCCTATCATCTGGCTGACAACCCGCATACGCTGCTGCCGGCCTCCGACCTCGTGTTCATCGACGCGCCCGGTGCCGGCTTCTCCGAGATCCTCGACGCCGCCAAGCCGGAACTGTGGTCGGTGGACGGCGACGTGGCCGGTTTCAGCGCGTTCATCCGCGCCTACCTGAGCAGTCACCGCCGCTGGAACTCCCCCAAGTACGTGCTCGGCGAATCCTACGGCACGACCCGAGGCGCAGCGCTCGCCTATCGTCTTCAGCAGGACGGGGTCGCCCTGAACGGCCTGACCCTCATCTCGAACATCCTCGACTACGCGTACACGCTCGACACATCCGATCAGTTCTACATCGGCTACTTCCCCACTTTTGCTTCGGTCGCCAGGTATCACGGTCGTGCGGCGAACGAGGTGGAGCAGTCTGAGCATCTCCGGGCGGCGCGTGCATTCGCGAACGGCCCGCTGCGTCTCGCATTGGCTGCGGGCGCGTCTCTGCCCGACGATGTCAGACATCGGGTCGCCGAACGCTACGCCGAGCTGACCGGTCTGGACGCAAAGTACGTGTACGACTCCGACCTGCGCGTGGTCGACATGCGCTTCCGCAAGGAGCTGCTGCGCGACGAGGGCAGGATCGTCGGCCGCTACGATGGCCGCGTGGCCGGATACGACCTCGACCGGATGAACGACGAGGAGACGTTCGTCGTGGACGACGCGTTCCTTGATCCGGCGTATTCGAGCCTCGCCAACGCGTACCTGCGTGACGAGCTCGGCTGGGACAGGAAGCCCGAGCGCGTCGGGTTCGCCGACTTCGACTGGAACGCCACCACCCCCGGCAAGGGCTGGACGTGGTGGCACAAGCAGCCCGACATGACCAAGTCGTCGTGGGGCCAGAACATCCCGTTCCCGAACGTGGTGCCGGATCTCGCCGCCGCGATCGCCCATCAGCCGACGCTCAAGGTGCTTATCGGCAACGGCGTCTACGACCTGTGCACGCCGTTCTTCCAGACCGAATACGACATCGACCATCTGGGACTGCCGAAGCCGTTGCGGGGCAATGTGGCATTCACCTACTATCCCGCCGGCCACATGCTGTACTCGTCCGTACCGAGCCTCGCCAAGTTCTCCGAAGATCTGAAGCGCTTCTACGCCTCCGACGTGACGGGTCTGCGCGCGATCGACGAGCGTCCGGCTGCCCCCATCCCCGACATCCAGCTGTGATCGGAGACCAAGTAACGATCAACACGTTGTTGATATAAGCGTGCGTCATTGAACGACACGTTGTTCAATGACGCACATGTCACGGTACCTCAGCGATGTCGCAGCAGTCTTCTCGCTGTCGTGATTGAGAAAGCGACCGCCCAGACTGCCGGCATCGCCATGATGGAGAAGGCCAGCACGCGTGGCCATGAGGAGCCGGCCACACCGGTGAGGTTGGTCATGGCGGTCGAGACGTCGTACATGCCGTGGGCCACGATCAGCGGCGTGATCATGCCCATCCGGCGGTACAGCAGCACCGCGAGCACCGGCCAGACGGCGATGGCGAACGCGGCCCACCCGTAGTAGAGGTGGAACGGCACGCGCAGACCGACCGCAACGCACGTGACCAGCCACCACGGAGCTCCCGCATAACGCAGACCGATCACGACGATGCCGAGCAGCACCAGCTCCTCGGTCGGACCGGCGAGAAACATGTTGACGCAGTAGAGCATCGCCGCAAGACCGCTCTCGTAACGGGCGGCGAACGGATAGTCATAGAACGGCGTGCGGATGACCGCGGAGACGAGATCGATCGAGGCGAATCCGGCAAGCATGCACCAGCAGTATGCGAAACCGGTACGCCACCAACGCCGCCACCGCAGGGCCGAGCCGGTTCCGGTCAGTGACCGCCCATCCGGAACGAACACGAATCCGCATGCGCGCCATCGCAGCAGCAGAAACACCATTGCGGCGACGCCGGTCAACAGCAGGTTGTCGATCAGATGCCGACTCTGCCCATACACGGTGACCATGCCAGGTCTGGCTGGTCCCGCGCCCCCGGTCAGATCGCGGATCGCGACCCGAATCCCGTCACCCCAGCCGTATGCGTACAGCGGCGCAATGCACAGGCAGACGATGACGGCCGTGATCGCACGGTGCCGCTCGACGGGACGCACCCGTTCGTCCAGCGCATTCGATTGCGCGAAACCCTGCGTGAGCTGCGATGGAACAGTCCGCCACAATGCCATGTGATCCGCCATGCCAGCCACTCTACGTCCATGTACGTCCGTTCGTCCACACACGACGCGAAGCCGATCACGCAAAGAAGGCGACGACGAATCAGGGACATTTCAGGGCCCTCCCCGATGCCCCTGATGACGATTCGCACACACCGATCTGCGATAATGCCAAGGAGAACACCGACCGGAGAACTATCGCGATCGAAAGACGGGAGACTGGATGGCACGGAACGAGGCGAACACGGGACATGCACAGACGACACGAAACACCGTCCTTGCCGCAATCGCGATCATCTGCGTGCTCGCACTCGCCTTCACGGCCGTCTTCGTGTGGTCCCGTTCCGGATCGACCCGTCAGACCGCATCCAAGCCGGCCGACTACTGTATGACCACGACGTCATCAGGCAGCTATCCACTGAGCCTTACGCAGACGCGCAACGCCTCGCATATCACCGTGATCGCCATAGGACGCGGACTTCCCGACCATGCGGCCACGGTGGCGATCGCAACGGCCATGCAGGAGTCGAAGCTCGTCAATCTTGACTACGGAGACCGTGATTCGGTGGGCCTGTTCCAGCAGCGTCCGAGTCAGGGATGGGGCACGATCGAACAGCTGATGGACGAGACGTATGCGACGAACGCCTTCTACGATGCACTGGTGAAGGTCGCGAACTGGCAGACGATCCCCGTGGAGGACGCCGCACAGGCGGTACAGCGCTCCGGATATCCGGACCTGTACGCGCAGTGGGACGGCATGGCCCGCGCGTGGGCATCCGCCATGACCGGCGAGGTAGCGGCCGGCATCACCTGCTCGATCCATTCACGTTCCACAGCCGATCCCGATGGTCTGGTCTCGGCGTTTCGCACTCTGTTCCCCTCCATCACGATCGTTCGTTCACTGGGACTTGACGACGATTCGGACTCATCCGGCTCATCGGATTCGTCGAATCACGCTTCAACCTCGAACTCCGCGAATTCCGACAACTCCTCCACAGCCGATCAGCCATCGACGCTCGAGACGACTCTCACGTTCACGCTTCCGGCGGGCTTGTCGACGACCGAGACGAAGAGACGGGGCTGGCAGGCGGCGACCTGGATGATCGCCCATGCGCAGCAGTATGGCATAGACGCCATCCACACGAACGGCATGGATTGGACGCGCAAGACCGGCTCCTGGTCCGGCACCGAGGCGGCGGAGCAAACGCTGACGGTGACGTTCCAGTGACGACGTTCCAGTGACGGCACCGTCCCGATCGCGTACTGCTAGCGGCGCAGACCGCGCAGCAGCGCGATCTCCTCCCGGTGCGTGGTCTCGGTGAGCTCCTTGGTCTCGAGGATCATCGGCAGTCGGGCCATGCGCGGATCGTTGACGAGCCGCGTGAAGAACGGGACGCCCAGCTTGCCTTCGCCGATGTTGGCGTGGCGGTCCTTATGCGATCCCAGTCCGAACTGGGAGTCGTTCGCGTGGATGGCCTTCACCCGATCGAACCCGATGAGCTCGTCAAGTGAGGCCATCACGCCGTCGTAGTCGTCGAGCAGATCATAGCCCGCATCGAACACATGGCAGGTGTCGAATGTGATGCCCACACGGCCGCGCACGGCGGGGTCGACGCCGTCGATGATCGTGCGCACTCCTCGAAGGTGCGACCGCATTCGGTGCCCTTGCCGGCCATGGTCTCCAGCAGGATCATGACGCTGGCGGAGGCATCCGTCTCATCCGCCAACAGCTCGAGCACCCGGTTCAGTCCCTCGGCGATGAGCCGGCACCCGGTTTCCGCTCCCTGCCCGACATGCGCACCGGGATGGATGTTGAGATACGTCTCCTGACCTGCCGCACGAATCGCCCCGAGCAGCGTCATGTCCTCGACGAGCGCCTGAATGGCGAATTCACGTTTTGCCGGATCCTTGCCGGCGAGGTTGTACACGTAGGGCGCATGTACGACCAACGGACCATAGTCCTCGGTCTTGAGCGTGCGTCCGAACTCCCCCGCACCTGCGGGATCGAGTGCCTTGGAACGCTTGCCGTACGGCGAACGAGGGAAGAACGCGAACGCGCTGCCGCCCTCGTCATGTGAACGTTTGATGAGGCTTTCCAACCGCCCGCCGTGGACAGATGGGAGCCTATATACAGCACGTCGCCGCGCTGCTCCGGATCATCATGCACACCCATATGTGATTTCCCCTTTCCCTTCGTCATGTTCTCGTCATTCACGCCACGCCCTGAGCACTGACTGCGGCACCTTGGAGGCGTCGAACCGGTAGTGTCCGGTGACGGTCATGTGCTTCCTGAACGCCAGATAGTCGTTCTCACGCTGCTGTTGTCCCATGTTGTGCAATACGTATGCGATGCCGTTGCGGTCCCGTTTGTCGGAGACCACGCCGATGTGTCTGACGTTCTGGAAGACGACGATGTCGCCTCCCTGCCACGCCTCATGGTCGGTCGGATCGAGGGTGAGGCGTTGACCATACCTGGAAAGAAAGACGTCGAGCACGCCGGTACGGCGGAAGTCGATGTTCGGATCCGGCCTCGGCGCGACCGCACGATAGGCGGCCGGATCGGAGGCGATATCGGCGTCGACCATGGCCTTGAGATCGTAGCCGGCGGCGCGGAACGCCCGCCACACCAGATCGGTGCAGGCGCCCCGGTCCGCCGGCGGATAGCCTCCCTGATAGTAGCCGTCGTCATAGGTGGGGCGGGCTTCGGCGTCGGTGCGGGCACCGGAGACGATATCGGCGTAGTCGTCGACGCCGTTGGCGTTGAAGTCGACGGGACTGACCACCTTCGGATATCGTCGTGCCGCCTCATCCGACGACATCACGTCACCGGATGAGACGGATCCGTCGGACGATGAGCCGGTCGACGACTCTCGTGACGACGCGGCGGACAGGGCGATCCGCCCGATGGTCTGCCACGGCAGTCCGCCAAGCTGGCGCACGGAGAGCACTCCCCCGGCGACGAACGCGCCAAGCAGCACGCCGACGATGAGAGCGCAGAGCACCTTGTTCCTACGCTTCATGACGCCGACTATAGCGCCGTGGATTCACAGTTCGCGCAGCTGCGCGGCGATCTGCACGGATTCGACGCTGGCCTCGGCCTTGTTGCGGGTCTCCTGCCATTCGTTGGCGGGCACGGAGTCGAGCACGATGCCGGCGCCGGCCTGCACGCTCGCCTCATGATCGCGCAGGAACGCGGTGCGGATGGCGATGGCCATGTCCATGTTGCCGGAGAAATCGAAATAGCCGACGGTGCCGCCGTAGATGCCGCGGTCGGCCACCTCAAGCTCGTCGATGATCTCGACCGCGCGCGGCTTGGGGGCGCCGGAGAGCGTGCCGGCCGGGAACGCGGATTTGAACACGTCGAACGCGGTCAGCGACGGGTCGACCCTGCCGGTGACCGTCGAGCAGATGTGCATGATGTGGCTGAATCGCTTGATGTCCATGAGCTGGACGACCTCGACGGACTGCGGAACGCACACCTTGCTCAGGTCGTTGCGCGACAGGTCGACGAGCATGATGTGCTCGCTGCGCTCCTTGGGATCGGCGAGCAGCTCCTTGGCGAGCTTCTCGTCCTCCTCGGGGGTGGCGCCGCGCGGGCGGGAACCTGCGATCGGGAAGGTCATCGCATGCCCGTTGTCGACCTTGATGAGGGTCTCCGGACTGGATCCGATGACGTTGAAGTCCCGGCCCTCGGCGTCGGTGAGCGCCATGAAGTACATGTACGGGCTCGGGTTCAGGGTGCGCAGCACGCGGTACACGTCGAACGGGTCCGCCGGAGAATCGATGTCGAGACGCTGGGAGATGACCACCTGGAACACGTCGCCGTCGACGATGTGCTTCTTAGCGGCCTCGACGGCCTGCTCGTACCGGCTTTTCTCGGTGCGGAACCGCAGTTGCGGCTGCGGCCTCGACGGATCGAGCGCGTTGACGCGCGCCTCACCGGGGGTCGGCGTGGAGGCGTCGACCTGCATGCGCTCCAGACGCGCGACGGCCTCGTCGTAGGCGACGTCAGCACGCGTGGGCTTGTCGTCCACGTTGATCGCGTTGGCGATGAGCCACACGGACCCGGAGACATGGTCGACGACGGCGATGTCGGTGGCGAGGGCGAGCACCATCTGCGGCTGGCCGGTCTCGTCCGGGGCCTCGGCGCGCAGCGTGGGCTCCCAGTGGCGGATCGCGTCCCAGCCGACGGTACCGACCAGACCAGAGGTGAGATTCGGCAGACCGTCGACGTGCGGAGCCTTCAACGCCTTCAACGTGGCGTGGGCGACCTCCACCACATCACCGTGCGTCGGCACGCCGGCGGGTACGGTGCCGAGCCAGTCGGCGTTGCCGTCCTTGTCGGCACGCAGCTGCGCCATCGAATTGACGCCGATGAAGCTGTAACGGCTCCACGTGCCGCCGTATTCGGCGGATTCGAGGATGAATGTGCCCGAACGGCCGTTGGCGAGACGCTCGTAGAAGCCGACCGGAGTGAGCGAGTCGGCGAGCAGCCGGCGCACGATCGGGATGACGCGGTACCCCTCATCGGCAAGACGGTGGAACTGCTCGCGCGACGGCCATGTGCCGCCCCAGTTGAGTCCTCTGACGCTGTTCTCGTCGCCGACGGTTTCGGTGTTTCTGCTCATCGATTCTCCTCCTGCTTCCGCTCCTGCTCCACGGTGCGATGCCCCTCGACGACCGGCAGCGGACCACCCTCGAGGAAGCAGCTGCGCTTGCCGGTGTGGCATGCGGCCCCCACCTGATCGACCTCGACGAGCAGTGCGTCGCCGTCGCAGTCGAGCGAGACCCCCTTGACGTATTGCACGTGGCCGGAGGTGTCGCCCTTGCGCCAGTATTCCTGACGGGAGCGGGACCAGAAGGTCACGCGTCCGGTGGTGAGCGTGCGGCGCAGCGCCTCGTCGTTCATGTACCCGACCATGAGCACCTCGCGGGTGTCATACTGCTGGATCACGGCGGCCACGAGACCCTTCGCGTCGCGCTTGAGACGGTCCGCGATGCGCGGGTCGAGTTCGGTTGAATTGTCGTAGGTGATGTCTGTCATATGTCCTTGTCTGCCTTTGGAAACCTGATAATCCGAAGAGCCGCTCTAGCGCACGGTGTAGCCGTGGCGCTTGAGCTCGGCCTTGACGTCGGCGATGGTCATGATGCCGAAGTGGAAGACGGATGCCGCGAGCACGGCGTTCGCGCCCGCCTCGATCGCGGGCGGGAAGTCCTCGACCTTGCCGGCGCCGCCGGAGGCGATGATCGGGATGCTGACCTCTTTGCGCACGGCGCGGATCATCTCGAGGTCGAAGCCCTGCTTGGTGCCGTCGGCGTCCATCGAGTTCAGGAGGATCTCACCGGCGCCGAGCTGCTCGGCTCGCTTGACCCACCAGATCGCGTCGATGCCGGTGGACTTGCGACCGCCCATCGTGGTGACCTCGAAGCCGGACTGCGTATGCTGCTCGCCCTTCTCGCGACGTGCGTCGACGGAGAGCACGAGGACCTGGTTGCCGAAGCGCTCGGCGACCCTGCTGATCAGCGTGGGATCGTTGATGGCGGCGGTATTGACGCCCACCTTGTCCGCGCCGCAGCGCAGCAGGGAGTCGACGTCCTCGGGAGTGCGCACGCCGCCGCCGACGGTCATCGGGATGAAGACCTGCTCGGCGGTGCGGCTGACGACGTCGACCATCGTGCCACGATGGGAGCTGGAGGCGGTCACGTCGAGGAACGTCAGCTCGTCAGCGCCCTGCCGGTAGTATTCGGCGGCAAGCTCCACCGGGTCGCCGGCATCCTTGAGATTCTCGAAATGCACGCCCTTGACCACTCGTCCGGCATCGACGTCCAGGCACGGGATGACTCGAACCGCCAGCGTCATACTTCACTCCCCTTTGCTTTGCAAGGCTTTCGTTACAGATGTCAAGGCTAGCGGCGAAGCGTTACATCGTCATCGCGCGTCTCGCTATGCTGACTCGCGGCTGACTCGCGACGACGATCATCCGATTCGGTCTCACGACCGACGCTCGAACGCCTCCCTGGTCTTGGCGGCGAGCTGTCCGCAGGCGCCGTCGATGTCCTGACCGCGAGTGTCGCGCAATGTGGCGGTGATGCCGGCTGCGTGCAGGATATCGAGGAACCGTGCCTCGTCCTCGGGTTTGGAGGCGGTCCAGCGAGAACCCTCTATCGGATTGAGCGGGATCGGGTTGACATGCGCCCAGTTGTCGCCGTAGTGGTTGAGCCGCTTGGCGAGGAGCCTGGCGTGCTCGGCCTGGTCGTTGATGCCGCGCATCAGCGCGTATTCGATGCTGACGCGGCGCTTGGAGGCAAGGAAGTAGTCATGCGCGGCGTCGAGCACTTCAGTGGTGTTGAAACGCTTGTTCATCGGCACGAGTTCGTCGCGCAGCTCGTCGCTCGGCGCGTGCAGCGACACCGCCAGACGCACCGGAAGCCCCTCGGCGGTGAGCTTTTTGATGCCGGGGACGACACCCACGGTGGAGACGGTGATGTTGCGTGCGGAAATGCCGAACCCCTCGGGCGGCATGGCGGAGATCTGACGTACGGCGGAGATCACGGATCGGTAGTTGCCCATCGGCTCGCCCATGCCCATGAACACGATGTTGCTCAGACGCCCGGGTCCTCCGGCGACCTCGCCGTCGCGCATCATGCGTGCGGCGACACGCACCTGTTCAAGGATCTCACCCGCGGACATGTTGCGGGTGAGACCGAGCTTGCCCGTGGCGCAGAACGGGCAGCCCATGCCGCAGCCCACCTGGCTGGAGATGCACAGCGTGGTGCGCGTCGGATAGCGCATGAGCACGGATTCGATATGGGAGCCGTCGAACAGACGCCACAGGGTCTTGATGGTGGTGCCTTCGTCGGCCACCTGCCGGGTGACCTCATGGATGAGTTCAGGGAAGAACGCGGCGGCAGCCTCGTCGCGTTTGGCGGCGGGAAAATCGGTGAACTCGGCGGCGTTGACGTCGAAGTGGCCGTAGTAGTGGTTGGCGAGCTGCTTGACGCGGAACTTCGGCAGACCCAGTTCGGCGGCCCTGGCGATCCGCTCCTCGCCGGTCATATCAGTGAAATGCAGCGGTGGTTTGCCGCGCCGGGCGTGGTCCTTGGAAAGCACATCGCGGAACGCGCCGGTGGTGCCACCGGGGGTGATGCCCGTCTCGGGAGTGTCATGATGCTGATCGTCAATGGCCATGTCGGTCCTTGGATGTTCCTTTCGTAAGGCCTTGTAGTCAAGTGGCCAAACCAATGTCAACGGTTCGCCGTTACAGGCCGGTGAACCACAGCAGGATGCAGGTGAAGGGAGCGGCCATGAGGATCGAGTCGACACGATCCATGACTCCGCCGTGTCCCTTGAGCAGGTGACCCATATCCTTGATGCCGAGATCGCGCTTGATCATCGAGGCGCACAGGTCGCCGAACGTGCCGGTCACGCCGACGAGTATGCCGGAGACGATCGGCACCCACCATTTGGCGGCCCACACGTCGGGGGTGTAGGTGAAGAACATGACGGCGAACGCCCCGGCCATGGCGAACAGGATCGAGCCCGCCAGACCCTCCCAGCTCTTCTTCGGGGAGATGCGCGGGGAGAGCTTGTGCCTGCCCAGCCATGCGCCGGCGAACAGGCCTCCGGTATCGGACAGCGCCGGCAGGAACACCAGCATGATCGCATGGGCGACGGGGTGACCGTGGAAGGTCAGCGGGATGATGATGCAGGAGGCGAGCACCGGGATGTAGAGCACCGTGAGCACGGAGACCGCCACATGGCTGAGCCTCGAATGATGCTGTTCGCCGCCGTCGTGGTTGAACGACGATTCAAGGCGCGCCCCCGCCTCGGTGCTGGACAGCTTGTTCGCGACGGCGAGCGACAGACGATTGCTGAAGCTCAGCTTGGCCGTGGCGGACATGGCCACGAGCATGATCGACGCCATGGCACACAGCGCCATGGCCACCACATGCAGTGGCGAGAAGTATGCGGCGAAGAGGGTGATGGCCGAGCAGATCCATAGCATGACCACGGGTATATGCAGACCGACCGTCGCGAAGTCGACGCGCAGTTCCCACAGGGCCAGCACCATGAACACGACGACCAACGCCACGAACAGGTCGATGTTGATGAGCAGTGCGGCGAGAATGACGGCGATGAGCAGCACGGCCGTGCCGATCGCCTGGGGCATGTTGCGCCCGGTCTTCTTGTTGATCTCGTCGAGCGCGACCTCGGCCTCTTCGTGGAGTTGTTCGTTGCGTTCCATGGGTGTGTCGGAGGTTCAGACCTCCATGATCTCCTTCTGCTTGGTCTCGAGCAGGGCATCGATCTCGTCGGTGATGGACTTGGTGACCTTGTCGAGGTCCTTGAGCAGACGATCGCCCTCGTCCTCGCCCAGATCGCCGTCCTTGACGGACTTGTCGATGCCTTCCTTGGTCTTGCGGCGGATGTTGCGCACGGCGACCTTGCCGTCCTCGGCCTTGGACTTGGCGAGCTTGACGTACTCCTTGCGGCGGTCCTCGGTGAGTTCCGGCATGGTCAGGCGGATGACGTTGCCGTCACGGTTCGGGCTGATGCCGAGATCCGAGTTGCGGATCGCCTTCTCGACGGCGCCGGCCTGGGATGCGTCGAACGGGGTGACGGACAGGGTGCGCGGTTCGGGAACGCCGATGGAGGCGACGGCCTTGATCGGCGTCGGGGCGCCGTAGTAGTCGACCATGATGCCGTTGAGCAGCGCCGGGTTGGCACGGCCGGTGCGGATGCCCGCAAAGTTCTCCTTGGTGTTCTCCACTG
Source organism: Bifidobacterium callitrichos DSM 23973 (assembly GCF_000741175.1). Lineage (GTDB taxonomy): Bacteria > Actinomycetota > Actinomycetes > Actinomycetales > Bifidobacteriaceae > Bifidobacterium > Bifidobacterium callitrichos. Next base: position 52,505 of record NZ_JGYS01000019.1, on the reverse strand, counting down.
TCTTGGCCATCTGTTCCTTGGCCTGATCGATGACGTTTGCCATGTGTGTTCTCCTTAAGTTAGAGCTTGTGTGCTGTCTGTTCTTCCACGAACGGTTCAGACGAACGGTTTCGTCTTTCGATTGTAGATGCCCGAGGTGGCCGCGGGTCAGTCCGCCACGCGCGATTCGGCGGTGGACACGAGCGTGCCGATTTCCTCGCCGAGCAGGGCGCGGGTGACGTTGCCCGGCTCCTCGAGGCCGAACACGCGGATGCGCTTCTTGTTGTCGCGTGCCATGGACAGCGCGGAGGCGTCCATCACGGCGAGGTTGTCGACGAGGGCGCGGTTGTAGCTCAGCGTCTCGAAGCGCTTGGCGTTCGGGTCCTTGCGCGGATCGGCGGTGTACACGCCGTCGACGCCGTTCTTGCCCATGACGACCTCATCGCAGTGGATCTCGAGGGAGCGCTGGATGGAGACGGTGTCGGTGGAGAAGTACGGCATGCCGGCGCCGGCGCCGAAGATGACCACGCGGCCCTTCTCAAGATGGCGGATGGCCTTGAGCGGGATGTACGGCTCGGCGACCTGGCCCATCGTGATGGCGGTCTGCACGCGGGTGGCCTGTCCCTCCTGCTCGAGGAAGTCCTGCAGGGCGAGGCAGTTCATCACGGTGCCGAGCATGCCCATGTAGTCGCCGCGGGAACGGTCGATGCCGGCCTGCTGGAGCTCGGCGCCGCGGAAGAAGTTGCCGCCACCGGTCACGATGGCGACCTGCACGCCCTGACGCACCGCCGGGACGATCTCCTCGGCGATGCGACGGATCACCGAGGTGTCGATGCCTACCTTGCCGCCGCCGAACGCCTCTCCGGACAGCTTGAGGAGGACCCTGCGCGGTTTGTCTTTTGCATCGTTGCCAGTCATGGAACACCCTTTCGTTCTCGGGTCCGAGTCCGGTGTCGGCCGGGACCCACGAAAATTACCGTCTAACAGGTTATCCGCTATTCGCGACAGGCGTCCGGCGGTTCGACGTCCGCGGTTCTCGGACGGTTTCGCGTCGAACGTGCGGCGAGCCAGTTGAGCACCGATCCGGAGACCACCAGCATGGTTCCGAACCAGAACGGCAGCGAGAGCGCCAGACCGAGGATCAGCGAGCTGGCCGCCACGGAGAGTACCGGAGTCGCGTAGGACGCGATGGCGAGTGTCCTGAGGCTGCCATGCAGGATGCCGTAGCCCCAGCAGGCGTAGCCGCCGGCGATGACCACCGCGCATCCGAGGACGGCGATCCAGTCGATGACACCCGGCATCGAGGAGGGCAAACCCTGACCGGACATGAAGTGGATGATCCACAGTGCGACGGCCACTCCGGGGAAGAACACGGACGTGCCGTCGAGTCCGCCGGACAGCGTCGGGGTGATGACGGCGTACACGGACCATGCGGACGCCCCGAGGAAGGCGAGCAGGTACGGCAGCGGATTGGAGGCGATATGACCCGTCGCGGCAGTGAAATCGAGTCCGCTGTTGCCGCCGACCGCAAGAGCCACGCCGATGGTGGCGACCACGGCGCCGGGGATGGCCCGCCATACTGCCCCCTTGACCCGCGGCTTGGTGATGCCGGCGGAGAGCAGCACCATCATCGTGGGCCACAGATAGTTGACGAGACTGACCTCGACCGACTGCGCGGCGGTGGACGCCAGACCGATCGACAGGGAGATCGACGACTCGTAGAAGACGAACAGTATGCCGCCGATCACAAGGTAGCGCCGGGGGTATTCCCCCAGCGGCGCCGGTCTGTGGAAGACGAGCAGCAGCACGACGCCGACGGTGTAGATCATCGCCGATCCGAGCGTGGCGCCGAACGATTCCGCGACGATGCGTACGAGCGCGGTCATCATGCTCCACAGCAGGAGGGCCGAGAGCCCCACCGCCGTGGCCCTGGTAGCGGGTACGTATCTGAAGCCATGTCCCCTCGGTGATTGGCGATTCATATCGCTCCTCCCCCTCGATGTCGTTCGTGTCGTTCGTATTTCACGAATTACGGCAAGCGGCCGTGCGCCACGCGTGGAGACGTGGTGCACGGCCGCTCACGGACGGGATGACGAAGGATCAGTCCTCTTCGCCCTTGCCGACCTCGATGCGGGCGAAGGCCAGAGCCTTGCCGCCGACCTCTTCGAACAGCTTGCCGACGTTCTTGGACGGATCCTTGACGAACGGCTGCTCGAGCAGGACGACCTCCTTGTAGAAGGCGTTCAGACGACCCTCGACGATCTTCGGAACGATCTTCTCCGGCTTGCCTTCGGCGAGAGACTTCTCGGTGGCGACACGACGCTCGGACTCGACGACATCGGCCGGGACATCCTCACGGGTCAGCCACTTGGCGCCCATAGCGGAGATCTGCAGGGCGGCCTCGTGCGCGACGGCGGCACCGGCCTTGTCGGTGGCGATCATCGCGACGATGCTCGGCGGCATCTCGACGGACTTCTTGTGGGCGTAGATCTCGACGTGCTCGCCGGAGATCTTCGCGAACTGGCCGACCTTGACGTGTTCGCCGAACAGGGCGGCAGCTTCCTCGATGGCCTCCTTGACGGTCTCGTCACCGGCCTTGGCGGCCAGCAGCTCGTCGACGTTGTTCGCGTCGGCGGCCACGGCGTAGCCGAGGATGGTGTCGGCGAACTCGACGAACTTCGGGGTCTTGGCCACGAAGTCGGTCTCGGAGTTCAGCTCGACCGCGTAGCCGGTCTCGCCGTTGGCGCCCTCGACAACCTTGGAGGCGATGGTGCCCTCCTGGGCCTTGCGACCCTCACGCTTGCCGGCGGCGGCGATACCCTTGGCGCGGATGATCTCCTTGGCGCGCGCGACGTCGCCTTCGGCCTCGGTCAGGGCCTTCTTGACGTCGAGCATGCCGGCGCCGGTGTCCTCACGAACCTGCTTGATCAGAGCGGCGGTAATTGCTGCCATGAAACTATCTCCTTGAGATGAAACTCGATTGTGTACTCCTAGAATCGGAGGTGCAATCCTTGTCGCACCTCCGATTCTAGCGTCTACCGGTCCCTAACGGGTCACTCGGCCTTGGCTTCGCCCTCGGCGGACTCGGCCGGAGCCTCGGTCGCGGCGGCGTCCTGGTTCTCCAGCAGGTCCTTCTCCCAAGCGGCCATCGGCTGCTCGGCGGACTCGGACTCGTCCTTGGCGGCCTTGCCGGAGCGCTCCAGCAGACCCTCGGCGACGGCGTCGGCCATCAGGGTGGTCAGCAGCTCGATGCCGCGGATCGCGTCATCGTTGGCCGGAATCGGGTACTCAACGGACTCCGGGTCGGTGTTGGTATCGACGATGGCGACGACCGGGATGCCCAGCTTGTGGGCCTCCTCGACGGCCAGCGCCTCCTTGTTAATGTCGACGACGAACATCGCGGACGGGGTACGGCCCATGTTGCGGATGCCGCCCAGCTGCTTCTCCAGCTTGTCCTTCTCGCGCTCGAGCAGGAGCAGCTCCTTCTTGGTCAGGCCGGAGCCGTGCACGTCGGAGAAGTCCATCTCCTCGAGCTCCTTGAGGCGGGCGACGCGCTTGGAGACGGTCTGGAAGTTGGTCAGCATGCCGCCGAGCCAGCGCTCGGAGACGTACGGCATGTTCACGCGGGTGGCCTGAGCGGAGACGGCCTCCTGAGCCTGCTTCTTGGTGCCGACGAAGAGCACGGTGCCGTTGTGGGCGACCGTGGTCTTGATGAAGTCGTACGCCTTGTCGATCATCTCGAGCGACTTGAACAGGTTGATGATGTGGATGCCGTTGCGCTGGGTGAGGATGAACTGCTTCATCTTCGGGTTCCAGCGGCGGGTCTGGTGGCCGAAGTGCAGGCCGGCCTTCAGCATTTCGCTCATAGTGATCTGAGCCATGGTGATACACCTTTCTTGTCGGTTATTGCCTGGCCATGCGCACCCGGGTGCAGCCGTTCCCCCCGATTGACGCGGGGTCGGGCCGACCGACACGGGCCGTCGCGAGCATGACGCGAATTCTTGGTGCGCCGGTTGACGATAATGGGTGGTTCGGAACGCCTGCGACTGCGTTCCTTGCCGGTTGGCACACAAATTTTTAGGATACCACGTGGCATGGAAAAGGCCTGTGTGACGCATACTCGCGCATCACACAGGCCTTTTCCCGTCGACTTACCGCCCGCTCACTTGTCGGCGTGCTCGCGCATGTACTTCAGCGCGGCGCGTCGTTCCGCCTTCTCGAGACGGTCGAGATAGACGTGCCCATCGAGGTGGTCGGTCTCGTGCTGGAGCATGCGGCCCATCAGCCCGCTGCCCTCGAGCACGATCTCCTTGCCGTCAAGATCGATGCCCCTGACACGCGCATAGTCGGCGCGGCGGGTCTTGTACCACAGGCCGGGCACGGACAGACACCCCTCGTCGCCGTACTGCTCCCCGCGGGTCTCCTCGAGCACCGGATTGAGGATGTAGCCTACCTTGCCGTCGATGTTGTAGGAGAAGGCTCGCAGACTCACGCCGATCTGGTTGGCGGACAGGCCGGCGCGGCCGGGATCGTTCACCGTCTCCAGCAGATCGTCCACCAGCCGGCGCACGGCCGGGGTGATCTCGCGGATCTCATCGCAGGGCGTGCGCAGCACGGGATCTGGTACGATGCGAATCTCTCGGATGGCCAATGCTTTCAGTTCTCCTTGTCCTCGTCATGACCGTCTGCACGGTCGTCTGCACGGTCGGTCCGCTCGGTGCCGTCGGTCTGATCGGCCCCGGCTCCCGGCTCCTCGCGCTTGATTCTCTCGGATACGCTAGCAATGGAATCCGACACGTTCTCCTTGGCCTGCTCGTAGGCGGAGCGCAGGGCCTTCGGGTTGACGTTCTCGGAGGCCTGCTTGACGGTCTCGGCGGTGCGCTTGACCGATTCGGTGGTCCTGTCAAGGATGCGCACGGTGGCGGGCAGCGGCTTGGAGACGCCGCGCGGCGCGTAGATCTCGCCGTCGATGATGCTCTCGTAGCGCTTGAGCACCTTCGGGCGCACGACCTTGAGGCTCGGGGTCAGCGTGCCGTCCTCCTGGGTGAACGCCTCGTCGAGCACGACGAACTTGCGCACGGATTCGGCGCGGGAGACGTTCGCGTTGGCCTTGTCGACGTACTGCTGGATGTAGGCGCGCACCGCGTCGTTCGCCGCGATCTCAGCCATCGGGGCCTCGCGGTCGAGTCCCTGCGAGGCGAGCCAGGAGCGGGTCATCTCCTCGTCGAGCTCGATCAGAGCGGAGATGAACGGCTTGCCGTCGCCCACGACGACCGCGTGGTCGACGATCGGACAGGTGGCGATGACCTCCTCCATCGGCGCGGGGCTGACGTTCTTGCCGCCGGCCGTGATGATGATGTCCTTCTTGCGGCCGGTGATGTACACGAAGCCGTCGTCGTCGATGTGGCCGAGATCTCCGGTGCGGATCCAGCCGTCGGCGGTCTTGACCTGGGCGGTCAGATCGGGCTGCTTGTAGTAGCCGAGGAACACGTTCGGGCCGGTGAGCAGCAGCTCGCCGTCCTCGTTCTGCCTCACGCCCATGCCGGGGCCGGGCTTGCCCACCGATCCGACCCGGTTCGCATCCTGCCAGTTGACCATCATCGGGGCCGCGGTTTCGGTCATGCCGTAGCCCTGGATGAAGGTGATGCCGTCCATGCCGTTGAAGAAGTGCGCCAGATCGGCGTTGAGGGGCGCGCCGCCGCAGGCGAGCCAGGCGAGGTTCGGCCCCAGCGCCGAACGCACCGACTTGCCGACCGTGGACATGAAGAACGAGTGCTGCATGCGGGCGATCAGCGAGTGTCCGCGTCCCTCCTGCTCGTCCCTGGACCACTGCACGAAATGGCGGTAGGCGGCGGCGAACACGCGTCCGGCGATGCCGTTGCCTGCCTTCTGGGAGGCGGCGTTGTACACCTTCTCGAACACGCGCGGCACGCCGAGCAGATACGTGGGCTTGAACGAGCGCAGATCGGCGAGCAGATGCTTGGCGCCCGGAATGTAGCCGACCACGCCGTGCCCGCCGACGGCCACGTACTGGATGTAGCGGGCGAAGCAATGGGCCAGCGGCAGGAACAGCAGCAGACGGTTCGGCTCGTAGAGCATCTCGTCCAGGATGATGTAGCCGTTCTTGACGATATGCACGAAGTTGCGGTTGGACAGCATCGCGCCCTTGGGTTTGCCGGTCGATCCGGAGGTGTAGACGATGGTCGACATGTCGTCGGCCTTCACGCGGGCGATGGCCTCGTCGAGCTCGCCGTCGGGCACGTGCGCGCCGAAGTCGGCTACGGCGTCGAGTCCGTCGGCCCTGAAGTTGAAGATGTACTTGAGGTCCTTCACCTGATCGCGCACCTGCTCGAGGGTCTGCGCATGCTGGTGGTCGCCGGCGAACGCGATCAGCGGCGCCGTATCCATGATGATGGAGGCGGCCTGCCGCTCCGAGTCGGTCTCGTAGATGGGGACGCTGACCGCGCCGATCGCGGCGCAGGCGAAATCGACGACTCCCCACTCGTAGCAGGTGGCCGAGTAGATCGCCACCATCGTTCCCGGGCGGACGCCGATACCGATCAGGCCCTTGGCCACTTCGCGCACGCGTGCGAGCATCGATGCGGCGGAGACGGTGTGCCAGACGCGCTCGTCGTCCTGGTACTCGGCGATGTCGCCGTCGGGTTCGGATGCCGCTCTGTCGGCGAGCAGCGAGAAGATCGTGTCGCCGTCGCCGGTCACATATTCGGGGTCGGAGATGTATTCACGCAACATAAGGCTCAACTATACCCGCTATGCCTGTATTTCACCGCCTGATCGGATGCCTTCCTAGCCCATATCCACGACGGCGCACATCCATCTGCATCCGATGCGTCTGAGCGTGACGGTCGACCAGTAGACAGTGCCGCCCACGGAGATCTTGATGACCATCTCGACGCTCGTCTCGTTGACGAGGGTGCCGGAGACGTCATGTGGCACCACGGGAAGGCAGCGCATCCGTGCACGCAGTTCGACGTTTTTCCTCAGCTGGCTGTCCACCAGGAAGGCGAGTGTCTCGATCCGTTTGAGGCACGGCGCGGTCACGGCGCGCTTCAATGCGGACGGGGCGAGCTTGCCGCGGATCACATCGGCCGTCAGACATGCGATCCTGCAGGCCGAAACCGCCAGGGCATGGCATTCTCGCTCCCCCATCACGCCGTCCTCGGTGGCCACGATGCGATATGGCACCGCATCCGCCCCGAGCTCGACGTAGATGGACCCCTCGTATACGGGCAGATTCTGCTCGGTGCGGGATGGCGCCCCGTCGCCGTCGGACGGTTCGTAGGCGTTCCCGCTGGTCTCGGATCGCCATGCGTCGCGTGCGTCGTTCGTCGACCGGCGCGTGACTCCATCGCCGTCCGCGCCGTCCGCACTGTCCGTGCTGTTCATATCGTCGTCGATGTCGTTCGTGCCGGTCATGGGGACTCCTTCATCCGTTTTCACGATTCCGTTTCGCGATCCAGCTCATCACGACAAAGTCCCCGCGTCAACGACGCGGGGACCCATGGTGATGACTGTGGATGATCCGGTGGATGACCGGCTTATGCTCCAGACGACTCAGCGACGGCCGCTGTACGGCGCCACGACCACGCCGCAGCGCTGGAAGCTCTTGATGTCGACGTAGCCGGTGGACGCCATCGCACGCCGCAGCGCACCGATGAAGTTGGTGGTGCCGTCGGCGGTGTGGCTCGGCCCGAACAGGATCTGCTCGAGCGGGGCCACGGTTCCGACATCCGTACGGTAGCCGCGCGGCAACGTCTGGTGGCGCGCCTCGGCACCCCAGTGCTTGCCCCTGCCCGGAGCCTCGGTGGCGCGCGCCAGCGGGGCTCCCAGCATGACGGCGTCCGCGCCCAGGGCAAGAGCCTTGACGAAGCTGCCGGAATCGCCCATACCGCCGTCGGCGATGAGCTGCACGTATCGGCCGCCGGACTCGTCCATGTAGTCGCGGCGCGCCTCGGCCACGTCGGCGATGGCGGTGGCCATCGGAGCCTCGACGCCGATGGTGTTGCGGGTGGCGGAGACGGCGCCTCCGCCGAATCCGACGAGTACGCCGGCGGCTCCGGTGCGCATCAGGTGCAGCGCCGCCGTGTAGTTGGCCGCTCCGCCGACGATGACCGGCACGTCGAGGTCGTAGATGAACTGCTTGAGGTTGAGCGGCTCATGGTCCTGCGAGACATGCTCGGCGGAGACCACGGTGCCACGGATGACGAACAGGTCGACGCCCGCATCGACCACCGTCGAGTAGAACTGCTGCGTGCGCTGCGGGGAGAGCGCTCCGGCCACGGTGACGCCCGCATCGCGGATCTCGTGCAGGCGCTGGGTGATCAGCTCCGCCTTGATCGGCTCGGCGTAGATCTCCTGGATGCGCCTGGTCGCGGTCTCGGCCGGCAGCTCGGAGATCTCCTCCAGCAGCGGCGTCGGATCGTCGTAGCGGGTCCACAGACCCTCGAGATCGAGCACGCCGAGCGCACCGAGCCTGCCCATCGCGATCGCCGTGGCGGGGCTCGTCACCGAGTCCATCGGCGCGCCGACGACCGGCACGTCGAACTCATAGGCGTCCACCTGCCATGCGGTGGAGACGTCCTGGGGATCACGGGTCCTGCGGGAGGGAACGATGGATACATCGTCCAGAGAGTAGGCCAGACGGCCCTTCTTGCCCAAACCGATTTCAATTTCCTGAGACATATCTCCCGAGAATAATGCGCGGGTATGACGGCGCATCACGTCGCAAGCGGGCGGATCCCGGCGCATCTCACATATTCGAACACCCGCTTTCGCCGTTACATGGATGAGATATGAATGGTCACGTTCTTTTCAACCGTCAGGAGGAAGCATGGCCAAAATCAAGGTCGAAGGCACAGTCGTCGAGCTCGACGGCGACGAAATGACCCGCGTCATCTGGAAGGACATCAAGGACCGTCTGATCCTGCCCTACCTCGATGTGGATCTCGATTACTACGATCTGGGCATCGAGAACCGCGACGCCACCGATGACCAGGTCACCATCGACGCGGCCAACGCCATCAAGCGCGAGCACGTGGGCGTCAAGTGCGCCACCATCACCCCCGACGAGGCGCGCGTCAAGGAATTCGGTCTGAAGAAGATGTGGAAGTCCCCCAACGGCACGATCCGCAACATTCTGGGCGGCACCATCTTCCGCGAGCCGATCGTGATGAGCAACGTGCCGCGTCTCGTCCCCGGATGGACCAAGCCGATCGTCGTGGCCCGCCACGCCTTCGGCGACCAGTACAAGGCCACCGACTTCAAGGTGCCGGGAGCCGGACGTCTGACCGTCACGTTCACCCCCGAGGACGGCTCCGAGCCGATCGAGCACGTGGTCTACGACTACGGCGCGGACGGCGGCGTGGCCCAGGTGCAGTACAACGTCAACGATTCGATCAGGGGCTTCGCCCGCGCCTGCTTCAACTACGGTCTCATGCGCCACTATCCGGTGTATCTGTCCACGAAGAACACGATCCTCAAGGCGTACGACGGACAGTTCAAGGACATCTTCGCCGAGGTGTTCGAGACCGAGTACAAGGACAGGTTCGAGGCCGAGGGGCTGACCTACGAGCATCGCCTCATCGACGACATGGTCGCCAGCTCCCTCAAGTGGCACGGCGGATACATCTGGGCCTGCAAGAACTACGACGGCGACGTCCAGTCCGATTCCGTGGCGCAGGGCTTCGGTTCGCTGGGCCTCATGACCTCGGTGCTCATGACCCCCGACGGCCAGACCGTCGAGGCCGAGGCGGCGCACGGCACCGTGACCCGCCACTACCGCCGCTGGCTCAAGGGCGAGAAGACCTCCACGAACCCGATCGCCTCGATCTTCGCTTGGACCGGCGGCCTCAAGCACCGCGCGGACCTCGACAACACCCCGGAGGTCCGTCACTTCGCCGAGACGCTGGAGAAGACGATCATCGACACCGTCGAGGGCGGCCAGATGACCAAGGATCTCGCCATGCTCATCGGTCCCGACCAGCCGTGGCTCGACACCGAGGGATTCATGAACGCGCTCGACGAGAACCTCGCCAAGGCGCTTGCCGAATGATCCCACGGGGACGATCCGGTGACCCGGAGTCCAGCCCGTATTCCCGTTTCCTAGGGAGGGGCTACTACAATCGAGGCGAAGATCGAAAAGATCGCCAAGCATCGTCCGTCGATTGAAAGGATCCCCGCCCCATGGCCACAAGCCGCAGCCACATCGCAGTACGACTGATCGCCATGGCGGCGGGGATCTCTTTGCTGTTCGCCTCCGAAGCATGCTCGACCGACTCCGGGAAGGACGTGAATGCGAACGGCGTCACGACCGTCACCACATCCAGGACCACCGCGGGGACGGTGGCCATCTTCACTCCATCGGACGGCATCACCATCTCCCAGCGCACGCCGCTCAACAAATGGGCGAAGCTCACGCCGCAGATCACCAAGGAACTGATCGGCCAGGGAGTCCGCAAGGATGCGATCGAGAAGACGACCTCCGACAGTCTCGACCAGCAGAGCCATGACGTGCAGGACTGGGTCGTCGATCACATGACCGCCAGCCATGACTCCTCGGACGGCGGCAACGACAGCTCCGACCCCTCGCATACGACGATCATCGTCGCGCCGGTGGTCGACGCCGACCCCTCCACCCGTCAGTACGGCGATTACGTCACGCAGCCCGTCGACGCCTCGGATTCGACGGATAACGGTTCTTCCGGTTCGTCCGCGCAGAACACCGACGAGAACGAGCAAGACGCCTACAATCGTCTCGATTCCGCGCTCAAACTGGCGAAGGACGCCGGCATGCATGTGGTACTGCTGTCCAACGGCGTCGACGGATTCTCCCCCGACGCATTCGTCCGATTCTCCACGGCCGAACAGATCGGCGCACTCCAGGCGACCAAGCTCATCGCCAAACTCGATCTGGACAAGGCCAGCAAGGACAACCCCAAGGCGATCGAGGTGCTGATTCCCTACTCCGCCTCGCAGGACGGGCAGTCGAGCGGGGCGGGATCCGGTTCGAAGTCCGATGCGACGTCCGACGCGAAGAGCGATGAGGCCGACGCGGACAATACGACGCAGTTCGACGACGCGTTCGCGCGCGCCGCGTTCTCAGGCATGTGGAGGATACTCCAGCCCTATTTCAATCAGGGTAAGGCGTACAGCCCGTCCGGTCTGCTCGATAAGGCCACCAAGGATTCCGACTGGCGCGCCGTCGCCGTCTCCTCGGACGACAAGAAGCACATCGCCGCCGCACTGGACGAGCGCCTTCCCATCGAGAAGACCGATGCGGGAACGACGTATACGAAGGTGGACGGGATCATCGCGATGAACGACTATGTGGCCTCGGTCGTGACCGATGAACTTGCTTCGCTCGGCTATACGGGTTCCGCGGCGGACATCAACCCGTCCATCACGATTTCCGGCATCGTGGGCAACATCACCGGAAAGAAGGATCTACAGCGCGGCAAGGTGCCCGACCCGGCGAAGGCTCCGGATGCCGACGGAGGGTCAGGCGGAAGCGACGACGACATGGACGGTTCGGCTTCCGCGAAGGATCCGGATGCTGACGATGAGTCGGACTCCAGCTGGCCCATCGTCACCGGCTTCGGCGGCTACGTGGACACCATTCCGCAGGTCGTCAACGGCAAGCAGTGGATGACCGGGCTGGAGAACCGCAACGCCATCGCCGCCGATATTGCCGAGACGACCGTCCGTCTCAATCGCGGGGAATCCCTTGCGGATCTCAAGTACGTCACCAAGGAGATCGTGCCCGGATCGTCCTCGAAGACCAAGGTGAGTACGATCAGCGAGGACGCCCTGTCCGTGAGCGCCTACAATCTCAAGACGGTGCTCATCGACCCCGGCTACATCACCATGGCCGATGCCGGTCTGTGACGTGGAGGACGATCGAACGGTCGTCGAACGGTCGGGAAGGTGTGAACCGGATCAGAAGCCGAGGCGCTCGAGCTTCTTGGGGTCGGACTGCCATCCCTTGGCGACCTTGACGTGCAGGTCCAGTCTGGCCTTGCATCCGACGATACGGTTGACCGGGGTGCGCAGCTTCTTCTTGACGGCGGTCAGATGCTCGGCGCCGCGGCCGATGATGATCGGCTTCTGGGAGTCGCGTTCCACGTAGATCGAGACATGCACCTCGGCCTTGCCGTCATAGGTCTCGCCGGTCTCGTTGTCCTGCGGGTATTCGATCGAATCGACCACGACGGCCAGGGAGTGCGGCAGCTCGTCGTCCAGCTGCTCGAGGAACGCGCCTCGGATGAGTTCGGCGATGGTCTCCTCCGGACGTTCCTCGCTGACCTGATCCGCCGGATACATCTGCGGGCCTTCGGGCGTGTGCTCGATGAGCACGTTGCGCACCTCGTCGAGATTGTCGTGCTCCAGGGCGCTCACGGGCACGATGTCCGCGAAATCGGCGAACTCGTTGATCTCGATGAGTTTGGCGACCAGCTGCTCGCGGGACAGTTCGTCGATCTTGGTGACGATGGCGATCAGCGGGATCTTCCACGCGAACGTGCCGTCGTCCTTCCTGACGGCGAAGTCGGAGCGCAGGCGGGACAAAATGCGCTTATCTCCGGGGCCGATCTCCTGATCGGCGGGCAGCAGGAACGCCACCTCGTCCACGTCGGACAGGCTTTCGTCGACGATGTCGTTGAGTCGCTGGCCGAGCAGGGTGCGCGGACGGTGGATGCCGGGGGTGTCGACGAGCACCAGCTGTGCATGATCGGTGGTGAGGATGCCGCGAATGGCCTTGCGTGTGGTCTCCGGACGTGATGACGCGATGGCGATCTGCGTGCCGATCAGCGCGTTGATCAGCGTGGACTTGCCCACGTTCGGTCGTCCGACGACCGCCACGAAGCCGGAACGGTACGGCTGTTCGGTTGCGGTGGTTGCTGTTTCGCTCATATCACTCCTCATGGCCTTCGCTATGGCCGTCATGCGTATTGTGTGTCTTGCTCGTCTCGTCATCATCGGCGTTCTGATCGCCGGATTCGGACTTGTCATCTTCCTCGCGCCCCTCGACGTGGGCGGGTTCGACGACGATGGTGGACACCTTCTTGCGGCGTCCAGCCGAGTCGACCGCGGTGAGTCTGAGGCCGCGTGTCACGGCCGAGGCCCCGACGATCGGCACGCGGCCGATGAGCTTGGTGAGCAGGCCGTAGACGGTGTCGACGTCGTCCTCGTCGATGTCGATCTCGAAGAGCTCCTCGAGATCGGCGATAGGCGTGCGCGCGGGCATGCGCCACTTGTTCTCGCCGATCTTCTCGGGCTCCTCGCGCTGGGTGCGGTCGTGCTCGTCCTCGAGTTCGCCGACGATCTGCTCGATGGTGTCCTCGATGGTCACCAGGCCCGCGATACCGCCGTATTCGTCGACGACGATCGCCACATGCTGGCGGGATCGCTGCATCTGGTGGAACAGGTCGTCGACCGCCTTGGATTCGGGTACCAGCATCGGATCGCGCACGATGGAGGACACCTCGCGGTCCATCGCCGCCGGATTGAAGGCGGTGGCCCTGACCGCGTCCTTGAGGTACGCGACGCCGATCAGGTCGTCGACGTCCTCGCCGATGACGGGCACGCGCGAGAATCCGGAGCGTGAGCACAACTTGAGCATGTCCTCCAGCGTCGAGTCCTTCTCGATGCAGATCATGTCGGTTCTCGGCACCATGATCTCGCGGGTCAGCGTATCGGAGAGGGTGAGCACGTTGCGCAGCATCTCCGAAACCTCCGGGTCGAAGTCGTTCGATTCGACGAGACGGTCGATGGTGGCGCGCCCCTGCTCCTGCTGGATCTTCTCGAGCTCCTCGTCATCGGAGAGGTTCTGGGAGCGGCGCCGGCCGTCCGGCGCGGCGCCGATGCTGGTGAACGGGGTGATCGTGTTCGCGACGGTCACCAGCCAGGAATGCTTGATCATGATGTCGGCAGGCTTGACCGCGCCGGTCTCGCGCGGACGCACCAGCACGCTCACCACGCCGACGACGATCGCGACGACCAGTCCGATGATGATCTGCAGCCAGACCATCGCCCCCCAGATCGCGGCGACGATGGCGACGAGCGCGCCGACGAGGACGTTGCAGGTGACGCGGAAGAACGCACACGCCCCCGCCGCCGCATACCGGTCGGCGATGAGCCGTTGCACTCGGTGGATGCGCGTGATCTTCTTCATCCTCGAGAACTGCGAGAGTTCGGTGTCGGTCTGCACTTCGAGGATGAGGTTGTTCAGGCTCGCCCTGGTGACCCGTCCCGCCGCCCCCTCGGCGGCCGCCAGCAGCAGCGACAGCCAGACCAGCAGGGCCGCGACGACGACCAGCACGGCGGTTATGGCGATCAGGGTCGATTGGGAATACTCCATCGGTGTTCGTTCTTTCCTAGCGCGATCGGGAATATGAGACTATGGCAGATTACGGTTTATGGCTTCTGGCTTCGATCAGTGGGTGATCTGACGGCCCGCGCCGTGTTCGGCGTCGTAGATGGCCAGCGCATCCGGGCTGCCGGCCGGCAGCCCCACGGGGGCGCCCAGATCGTGACGCACCGCGATGAAGGTGAGCAGCAGCTGGCGTTGCAGACCGAACATCTGACGTTCCTGCTCCGGGTTGACGTGGTCGTAGCCGAGCAGGTGCAGGATGCCGTGGATGGTCAGAAGCATCATCTCCTGCAGCACGCCGTGGCCGGCGGCGGCGGCCTGCTGCGCGGCGACCCACGGGCAGATCACGATGTCGCCGAGTACTCCCTCCATGACGGTCTTGCCGTCTCCGGGGCGCAGCTCGTCCATCGGGAAGCTCATCACGTCGGTAGGACCCTCGAGGTTCATCCAATGCGCGTGCATCTCGGCGATCGGCTCGGGGTCGACGAAGAGGATGGTCAGGTCGGACTGCGTGCTCACGCGCATCTGGTCGAGCACCCATATGCCGAGATCGGAGAACAGCTTGGGCTCGATCGTCCACACGGTCTCGTTGGATACGTCAACGCTCATCGGATGCAGGTTCCTTTCGGTGCTCGGTTCGGTTCATGTCGTCGTGATCGGCATCATGTTCGGTACGTTCGTCATGGTCGTCATGGTCGTCATGGTCGACGCGTTCGACGCGTCGGCGGGAGATGCGGCGATGATCGCCGTCGAGGCCCTCGTGGCGGTTGTATGCCTCGACGATCAGGCCGACGAGACGGTGGCGCACCACATCCTGCGATCCGAGATGCACGAAAGCGATGTCCCTGATGCCGTCGAGGATCCGCTCGATGGTCGCCAGTCCGGATCTGGGCACGGTCAGATCGACCTGCGTGATGTCGCCGGTGATGACCATCTTCGTGTTGAAGCCGAGACGGGTGAGGAACATCTTCATCTGCTGCTCGGTGGTGTTCTGCGCCTCGTCGAGGATGACGTACGCGTCGTTGAGCGTGCGGCCGCGCATGTAGGCCAGGGGCGCCACCTCGATGGTGCCGTCGTCCATGAGACGTCTGAGCTGGTCGGCGCCGAGCATGTCCCCCAGCGCATCGTAGAGCGGGCGCAGATAAGGATCGACCTTGTCGTTGAGCGTGCCAGGCAGGAAGCCGAGGCTCTCTCCGGCCTCCACCGCCGGGCGGGTGAGGATGATGCGGCGCACCTGCTTGTCCTGGAAGGCCCGCACGGCCTTGGCGACCGCCAGATACGTCTTGCCGGTGCCGGCCGGGCCGATGCCGAACGTGATGGTATGCGACTCGATGGCGGCCACGTAGGCGGCCTGACCGGGGGTCTTGGCCCGCACTGGCTGTCCGGAGGCGTAGGTGATGACGCCCGGTACGGTGGGCCTGCGCCGTTCGTCGCCCGTCGAACGGGCGGAGACGTTGGCCTCCATGCGCTGCAGCGCCTCGACGGTGCGACCGTGGCCCGGATGGGTGACGCGGGTGCGGTTGTCGAGCACATCTTGGTCGATCATCCGCCGCACGGTGTCCGCGTCCATCGGCGCCGTATGCGCCGCCTCGATGATCGTGTGGACGAGCTCCTCGGCCTTGGATGCGTCGGACTCGGTCTGCTTGGATCGCGAGACGATGGCCACGCGGTTGCCCCGTACCAGAATGGTCAGGTCGGGGAACGCGCGTTCCACCTCGCGGATCACCTCGTCGACCGGTCCGAGGACGGCCACGGGATCGAGTTGGGTGGGGATGGTGATGGTTCGCGTTGTCGTCGCCACGGAGCCCTTATCCCCTACTCGTCCAGGACTTCGCCGGTGAGCACGTGGGCGTGCACGTGGAAGACCGTCTGTCCTGCGTCGAGTCCGGTGTTGAACACGAGGCGGTAGGCGCCGTGGAACCGCTCGTCCGCGATCCTCTGGGCGATCTCGACGATATGGGCGAGTTCGGCGGGATCGGCGGCGGCAAGTTCGGCGACGTTCGCATAATGACGCTTCGGGACGATCAGCACATGGACCTTGGCCTTCGGGTTGATGTCGTAGAAGGCATAGGTGGTGTCGTCCTCGTAGACCTTGCTGCTGGGGATCTGTCCGGCGATGATCTTGCAGAACAGGCAGTCATCGGCTTCGCTCATACGTGCTCCTTGCTCGACGTGTTGTTCGATGGGGGTTTGGGTTTCCTCGCCTTTCAGCTTAGCGCGTCAGGCGTACCGTCCGAGCGCCCGGCTCAGTAGGGAGAGCGCGACCGGCCCGGCGGTCGAGGCGCGCAGGATGATGCGCCCCAGCACGACGCTGTGCGCCCCCGCCTCGACGAACCGTGCGATCTCGTCCTCGCTGATGCCGCCCTCGGGGCCGACGACCACATATATGGTGCGCGGCTTACCGTCCGCGAGACATCTGCCCGATAGGTCGGCGACCAGCGATTCGACGGAGTCCCACGTGTCGGTGGCGTCCTGGTGGAGGACCACGACCAGATCGCCGTGCACGTTGGCCCGCAGGCACATCGCCACGATCTGCCTTGAGGAGACGCACTCCCCCAGTTCCGGCCTCCACGCACGGCGCGACTGCTCGGTGGCGGCGTCGATGACGGCACCCCACTTGCGGTCGGTGCGCCCCGCCTTCCACTTGGCGATGGACCGGTCGGCCTGCCAGGGGATCACCTCGTCGACGCCGATCTGCGTGGCCGTGTCGACGGCCTGTTCGTCATGCCCGGTCTTAGCGAGGGCCTGTACCAGCGCAAGACGGGTGACCGGCCGCGGCTCGCGCGTGAACTCCTTCACCTCCGCCAGTCCGGTTTCGGGGTCGACCAGTTCGGCGGCGATGCGCAGCCCCGCGCCATCGGAGAGCTGGAGCCCGTCACCGGCCCTTAGTCGCATCGCCTGCACGGCATGACGCCTGACCGAGGCGGGCAGCGTGATCTTCCAGCCGGCGTTGAACTCATCCGAGTTGACCGGTACGTCGTCATGGTCCGAATCGAGGAGGAACAAAGCGTTTGTCATGGTTCCAAGGCTATCAACACCGGTGCGACACGCCGGCGATTGCGCGTCCGTCGATCGATGATAGAGTAATCACTCGTTGCCACGAAGCGACACCTGCCCGGGTGGCGGAATGGTAGACGCGCTAGCTTGAGGTGCTAGTGCCTATTTTTAACGGGCGTACGGGTTCAAGTCCCGTCTCGGGCACCATCGAAAACCCCTTGGAGACAAGGGGTTTTCTCATATTTACAACCCCATTCGGCCGCTCGCCTAAGAGACCATAGAACAAACAAAAGGAGTTTCCCCCATGCGTTTCGTCCATCTCGAATCAATCGACGACGAGCGCGTGTCGGCCTATGTCAATCTGACGGAGATCCAGCTGCGCAACCGTCTGGAGCCGGAGAAGGGACTGTTCATCGCCGAATCGCCGAAGGTCATCGACCGCGCGCTCGCCGCGGGACGCGAGCCGATCTCCCTGCTGGTCGAGGAGCAGTGGATCGAGGGCATGGCAGACGAGTTCTCCTTCATCGACGAGCATTGGGGTCCGGACGTGCCGGTCTACGTCGCCTCCCCCGACCAGCTGCAGCGACTGACCGGATACCGTCTGCACCGCGGGGCCCTCTGCGCCATGCGCCGCTGGCCGCTACCCGCCGTGGCGCAGGTGTGCGAGCACGCCACGCGCGTGGCGGTGATGGAGAACATCGTCGACCACACTAACGTGGGAGCGCTGATGCGTTCGGCCGCCGCGCTCGATGTGGACGCCGTGCTGGTCACCCCCTCCTGCGGCGACCCCCTGTACCGACGTGCGGCGCGCGTGTCGATGGGCACCGTCTTCCAGATCCCGTGGACGCGCATCGGCGGCGAGGACAGGCGCTACTGGCCGTTCAGGGGTATCGACGAACTGAAGTCCCTCGGCTTCACCACGGTGGCCATGGCGCTCGAGGACGATTCGATCAGTCTCGACGAACTCACCCGCAGACTCGACAACGATCCCGCCGAGGCCGATCACATCGACAAGCTGGCGCTGATCTTCGGCACCGAGGGCGATGGTCTGTCGCGCCACACCATCGCACGCGCCGACCTCACCGTGAAAATCCCCATGGCGCACGGCGTCGACTCCCTCAACGTGGCCGCCTCCAGCGCGGTCGCCTTCTATGCGACGCGCCCGCATCGCTCCTGACCCCCGTCTCCCCCTCCGACCGCACACCGCCGATGATCGTTTCCGACACGCGACGAGGTCTTCGAAGCACTCCGAACATGTGATATGCATCACTGCCAATGCGGTGTGACACACCAAGACGCGCGGGCGACGTTGCTTGCGTGTCGCCGTTTTTGTGCAATCATTGTCAATGTGAGACCGAGACAAGGATGCCCGGTTTACAACCCCGAGCGGCGTTGAAAGACGCTGGAAGTTGTTGAGAGGAGCAACGTAGACAATGGCCAAGAACAAGCAGAAGATTTTGTCGATCGTACTGGCTGGCGGCGAGGGGACCCGCCTGATGCCGCTGACCCGAGATCGCGCGAAGCCGGCGGTTCCCTTCGGCGGCGTGTTCCGTCTCATCGACTTCCCCCTGTCCAATCTGGTGAACTCCGACTACCGACACATCGTCGTGCTCACCCAGTACAAGTCCCATTCGCTGGATCGTCACATCTCCCAGATGTGGCGCTTCTCCTCCCTGCTGGGCAACTACGTCTCCCCCGTGCCGGCGCAGCAGCGTCTCGGCAAGCACTGGTATCTCGGCTCCGCTGACGCCATCTACCAGACCATCAACATCATCGAGGACGTCCAGCCGGACATCGTCGTGATCGTCGGCGCCGACCACGTCTACCGCATGGACTTCGGCCAGATGGTCCAGCAGCACATCGAGTCCGGCGCGGAGTTCACCGTGGCCGGCATCCGCCAGCCGATCGAGCAGTCGAAGCAGTTCGGCGTGATCGACGTGGATCCGGAGCACCCGAACCAGATCAAGAGCTTCCTCGAGAAGCCGGACACCTGCGCCGGTCTTCCGGATGATCCGAACTCCTTCCTCGCCTCGATGGGCAACTACGTGGCCAATACGGACGCCCTGTTCGACGCCCTCGCCAAGGATGAGAAGAACGAGAACACGAAGCACGACATGGGCGGCGACATCGCCCCGTACTTCGCCTCGCGCGGTGAGGCCGGCGTGTACGACTTCAACACGAACGAGATCCCCGGCGCCACGCCGACCGATCACGCCTATTGGCGCGACGTCGGTACGATCAAGCAGTTCTACGATGCGCACATGGATCTGATCGCCTACGTGCCCGAGTTCAACCTGTACAACCAGGCGTGGCCGATCTACACGAACTCCGGCACGCTGCCGCCGGCCAAGTTCGTGCACGCCGGACGCGACCGTCTGGGCCACGCGACCGACTCGATCGTCTCCCCCGGAGTGATCGTCTCCGGTGGCGAGGTGCACCATTCGGTGCTCTCCCCGAACGTGCGCATCCACTCGTGGGCGCAGGTCGTCGACTCCGTCCTGTTCGATGGTGTGATCATCAACCGTCGCGCGCGCGTGTACAAGGCGATCCTCGACAAGAACGTCGTGCTGACCGAGAACTCCACGGTCGGCATCGACACCGAGCATGATCTCGCACGTGGCTTCACCGTCACGCCCGAGGGCATCACCGTGGTGCCGAAGGGAACCGTCGTCGACGACTGATCGCTTCCGATACGACATTCGGATATGACCTAGACCTATGACAATGGGTTCCGACCGCAACCGGTCGGAACCCATTGTCATATATTGCGAGGAGATACTTCGGAATCAGTGGATCCGGTATCGCAACCGCCTTAGTACTGCGGCATGTTGTCGAAGTTGAAGCCGAGCGCGGCGAGCTGCTCGCGGCCCTCGGGCGTGATCTTGTCCATCGTCCAACGCGGCTGCCACGTCCAGTCGATGCGGAACTCCTCGACGAGACCGGCGAGGGTGCTGGCGCACTCGTCCTCGATGAGGTCGGTCAGCGGGCAGGCCGGCGTGGTCAGCGTCATCGTGATGATGGCGCGGCCCTGATCGTCGATCTCGATGCCGTAGACCAGACCAAGGTCGATGACGTCGATGCCGAGCTCCGGGTCGATGACCTGATGCAGGGCCTCGCGCACGTCCTCGGCGGTGGCGCGGCCGATATCGTCGACGAACTTGAGCGGGATGTTGCTGTCTTCGCCATGCTGGTCATCGTCGCCGTGACCGCATTCGCTCTTCTTGTGGCGGCCGCATGCGCACATGTCGTCTGCATCCGATGCCGACGGGGCGGGATGTCCGTTCGGGAATCCCTTGGCCAGAGCCGGATTGGCCATCACGCGACGGGCGGCCTCCTCATCCTGCAGAACGCCGTTGACCGCGTCGAACACGGTCGGCTGCGGTTCGGGCACCAGATTATCGCTCATTGTCACTCCATACCTTGGAAAGGATTACAGCGTCTACTGTACGCGAGCTGTTTCGGCTTGTCATGCGTGCGCGTCCACGTCTTGGCTATCGGCTGAGAGAGGCCCGGATTCGGGTCACGCTCAGCCGTTCTTGGCGGCCAGCGCCTTCGCGATGGAGTCCTTGAGACCCTCCCATGCGAGCAGCGCACACTTGATGCGCATCGGATACTTGGACACGCCCTGGAAGACGACGCCATCGCCGAGGCTTTCCTCGGCGGCCTCATCGTCAAGGCCCTTGCCGCGGGATTCCATGAGCCTGTGGAAGGTGTGCTCCAGTTCCATCGCCTTGTCGACGGTCTGTCCGTCGACAAGATCGACCATGACGGACAGACTCGCCTGCGAGATGGAACAGCCCTGGCCATCCCATACGACGCGTCTGATGGTGTACGGCTCCTGATCGGAGACCTCCACGTGCACGGTGGCCTCGTCGCCGCAGGTCGGGTTGAACTGGTGGGATTCGCCGGGCGTGCAGTATTCGTGCGTGGCCCGCACCACGGTATCGCCGGAGGCGTCGCCGTCGCCGGTGGACTCCTTGGTCAGGTCCGTTGCGAAATGCTCCTTGCCGTGCGGGTTCTTCGCCGCCTCGAGGATGACCTCCTGATACATCTGTTCGAGGTCATCGCCGCTCATGCCGTAATCGTTCATAGTCTCCTCAATATAGCGCCCTCCCCATGACGGGGAGGGCGAAACAGCAATTTCAGGCTTTCAGGCTCCGAAGAACTTTCGGATGCCCTTCGCCGCCTCGACGAGCGCCTGCGCGTCCTCGACGGTGTTGTACACGCCGGACGAGGCACGGTTGGAGGCGTACAGGCCGAAGTGACGGTGCACCGGCTGCGCGCAGTGGTGGCCGACGCGGATGGCGATGCCCTGGGCGTCGATGTACTGGCCGACGTCGTGCGGGTGCACGCCCTTGACGTCGAACGCGACGGTGCCGATGCGGTCCACGTTCTCGCGCGGGCCCAGAATGCGGATGCCGTCGATGTCGCCGAGCTTGAGCAGTTCGGCGGCGATGGTGCGCTCATGGGCCTCGATGTTCTCCAGACCAACCTTCATCATCCATTCGGCGGCGACGCCTGCGGCCACGACCTGTGCGACCGGCTGGGTGCCGGCCTCGAAGCGTGCCGGAGGCTCCATGTACTGGGCCGGCTGGTCCATCCACGCGAGCTCGACCATGGATCCGCCGAAGCTCGCCGGCGGCAGGGCCTCGAGCAGCTCGCGGCGTCCGTAGAGGAAGCCGACGCCGGTGGGGCCGTACATCTTGTGGGCGCTCCACGCGGCGAAGTCCACGTCGAGCGCGTGGAAATCGACCTTGAGATGCGGCACCGACTGGCAGGCATCGAGGATGAAGATCGCGCCGACCGCGTGCGCGCGGGCGATGATCGGTGCGATGTCGGTGATCGCGCCGGTGGTGTTGCCCACGTGCGTGACGGCGACGACCTTGGTGCGATCGGTGATGACCTCGTCGAGGTTGTCGGTGCGCACGCGGCCGTCCTCGGTCAGGTCGATCCACTTGAACGTGGCGCCCGTACGGTAGGCGAGCTCCTGGAACGGCAGCAGCACGGAGTGGTGTTCGGCCTTGGAGACGACGATCTCGTCACCGGGCTTCAACGCGAAACGCTTGGCGGCCTCTCCCCCACGGCCGAGCGACGCGTTGCCGAATGCGGTGGCCAGCAGGTTGAGACCCGCGGTGGCCCCCGCCGTGACGACGATCTCCTCCTCGCCTTCGGTCGCATTCGCGCCGACCAGCTTCGCGACCTTGGCGCGGGCGTCCTCGAAGGCCATAGTGCTGCGGGCCGCGAGCTCATGGGCGCCACGGTGCACGCCGGCGTTGATCGTGCGGTAGAACTCGCTCTCCGCGTCGATCACGCACTGCGGCTTCTGCGAGGTGGCCGCCGAGTCGAGGTACACGAGCGGATGCCCGTGGATCTCCTGCTTCAGAATCGGGAACTCGTCCCGAATCGCCGCAAAATCTGTCATATTTCCCCCTGTCCCTTAATCATGTGCTTCGTATCGGCACTGGTCAATCCGAGCGTGGTATGGATCACCCGATTCACGACCGTAGGCTTGGCCGAACGGCCTTGAGTGTGTCGTGAACCGGGTGATCCATACCACGCGGACGCTGCTAGAACCGAACTCAGGCCAATGCCGATTCGGAATCCGCACCCTCCGGCAGGTACTCGTCGTAGCCGTGCTCCTCGAGGTAGTCGGCGAGCTCCGGGCCGCCGGTCTTGACGAAGTGGCCGTCGGCGAAGACGTGCACGATGTCCGGCTTGATGTACTTGAGGATGCGCGTGTAGTGCGTGACCATGAGGATGCCGAGATCGGTGTTCTCCTTGGCGCGGTTGACGCCTTCGGACACGATGCGCAGCGCGTCGACGTCGAGGCCGGAGTCGGTCTCGTCCATGATCGCGAACTTCGGCTTGAGCAGCTCGAGCTGCAGGACCTCGGCGCGCTTCTTCTCACCGCCGGAGAAGCCGTCGTTGACGGAGCGGGACGCGAACTTCGGATCCATGCGCAGACGCTTCATCGCCTCGCCGAGCTCCTTGGCCCACGTGCGGATGGCCGGAGCCTGGCCGTCGATCTCGGTCTTGGCGGTGCGCAGGAAGTTGGTCATGGAGACGCCCGGCACCTCGACCGGGTACTGCATGGCGAGGAAGAGGCCCTCCTTGGCGCGCAGATCCGGGGTCTGCTTGAGGATGTCGACGCCATCGAGCAGCGCCTGGCCGGAGTCAACCTCGTACTTGGGGTGTCCGGCAAGCGTGTAGGCGAGCGTGGACTTGCCGGAGCCATTGGGGCCCATGATGGCGTGGGTCTCGCCCGAGTGAACGGTGAGGTTCACGCCTTTGAGGATCTGCTTGCGACCCTCCTTGGTCTCCACGGATGCGTACAGATCCTTGATCTCGAGGGTGTGCTGTCCAGCCATCGTTTACTTGTCCTCCAATACGGCTTGCATGGCGTCGCTTTCTCCTCGTGCGAGACGCCGGTCGATTACGTCCATCAGGTGTTCGGAAATGTAGGGCACGCCGATCTCCTCGACGAGTTCGCCGAAGAAGCCGCGCACGACGAGCTTGCGCGCGTCGGTCTCGCTGATGCCGCGGGACTCGAGGTAGAACAGCTCCTCGTCGTCGAAACGGCCCACGGAGCTCGCGTGGCCGGCGCCGATGATGTTGCCGTTCTCGATCTCGAGGTTCGGCTCGGAGTCGGCGATGGCGCCCGGGGTGAGCACCAGGTTGCGGTTGAGCTCGTAGGAGTCGGTGCCGGGGGCGGTCGGTTGGATGAGCGCGTTGCCGACCCACGTGGAGTGCGCGTCCTTGCCGTCGAGCGCGCCCTTGTAGACGACGCGGGACTTGCACTCGGGGGCGTTGTGCACCACCATCGTGCGATGCTCGATGTGCTCGCCGGGGTCGACGAAGTAGATGCCGAGCATGTTGAGATCGCCCTGCTCGCCGCCGAAGTCCTGATCCATGCGGATGCGGACCACGTCGCCGCCGAGCGTGACGACGGAGTGGCGCAGGGATGCACCCTCCCCCACGCGGATGCGATGGTTGGCGACGTGCTTGGAGCCCTTCGCCCATTCCTGCACGAACGTGGCGGACACGTGCGAGTACTTGCCGGTGACGATCTCCACGCCTTCGGCGAGACGCGCGAGTCCGTGGTGCTCGACGATGACGTCGGCATGGGTGTTGTCGGCGGCCGCGATGACCAGGTGCAGCGCGTCGAGGTCGGCGCCCTGTCCATTGACGTCGATGAGCACCGGCTGAGCGATCTCGCCGTTCAGTTCGACGATGGTCGCGGTACGGCCGGAGTTCCATTCGACGACGGAGGCGCGGTCGTTCGGCTTGGAGACAGTGCCGGACAGGCCCTCGCCGAGCGGCACCTGGCTGATGCGCACGCGCTCGGGGTCGACCGCGGAGCCGTCGGTGTAGCCCACGGCGATGGTCGTCTCGCCGCTCGGAGCGAACACGTCGAAGAACTCGTCGATGCGCTCGAGCGGGGTGTAGCGCCAGTCGTCCTGCTTGCGGGTCGGCATGGCGAAGTCGTTCACGTCGAAGGAGCGGGGCTCCTTGTCGGCGCTGGACGGCATGGCCGCCGGAATCGCGTACGGATCGTTCGGATCCGCGACGGGGATAGTGATTTCAGTGTTGTTCTGCGCCATGGGAATCAGCCCACCGATCCTTCCATCTGCAGTTCGACCAAACGGTTCAATTCGAGCGCGTACTCCATCGGCAGCTCGCGGCTGATCGGCTCGACGAAGCCGCGCACGATCATGCCCATGGCCTCCTTCTCCTCGAGGCCGCGGCTCATCAGGTAGAACAGCTGGTCCTCGGAGACCTTGGAGACGGTGGCCTCATGCGCCATCGTCACGTCGTCCTCGCGCACGTCGACATGCGGGTACGTGTCGGAGCGGCTGAAGTCGTCGACGAGCAGCGCGTCGCACACGGTGGAGTTGGACGAGCCCTCGGCGCCGTCGACGATCTTGACGAGTCCGCGGTAGGCGGAGCGGCCGCCGCCGCGCGAGATCGACTTGGCGACGATCGTGGAGCTGGTGTGCGGGGCGAGGTGGATCATCTTCGCGCCGGTGTCCTGATACTGGCCCTTGCCGGCGAAGCCGAGGGACATGGTCTCGGCCTTCGCGTACGGCTCGGCGAGGATGCAGGCCGGGTACTTCATCGTGGCCTTGGATCCGATGTTGCCGTCGACCCACTCCATCGTGCCGCCCTCACGCACGTAGGCGCGCTGGGTGACGAGGTTGTACACGTTGTTCGACCAGTTCTGCACGGTGGTGTAGCGCACGCGCGCGTGCTTCTCGACGATGATCTCGACGATGGCGGCGTGCAGCGAGTCCTCGGACCAGATCGGGGCGGTGCAGCCCTCCACGTAGTGCACATAGGAGCCTTCGTCGGCGATGATCAGGGTGCGCTCGAACTGGCCCATGGCCGGGGTGTTGATGCGGAAGTAGGCCTGCAGCGGGATGTCCACGTGCACGCCCTTCGGCACGTAGACGAACGAGCCGCCGGACCATGCCGCGGTGTTGAGGGCGCCGAACTTGTTGTCCTCCGGCGGCACGACGGTGCCGAAGTACTTCCTGACGAGATCCGGGTACTCGCGCACGGCGGTGTCGGTGTCGACGAAGATCACGCCCTGCTTCTTCAAATCCTCCTGGATGGAGTTGTAGATGACCTCGGACTCGTACTGCGCGGCCACACCGGAGACGAGACGGTTCTTCTCCGCCTCGGGGATGCCGAGACGATCATACGTGTTGCGGATGTCGTCCGGCAGCTCGTCCCAGCTCTTGGCCTGCTTGTCGATCGGCTTGACGTAGTACTTGAAGTCGTCGGCGTTGAATCCGGACAGGTCGACGCCCCAGTCGGGCATCGGCTTGTCGAGGAACGCCTTGTAGCCGCGCAGACGCATGTCGAGCATCCATTCCGGCTCGTGCTTGTCCGCGGAGATGGCGCGCACGACGTTCTCGTCGATGCCTCGCTTCGCGGCCTCGCCGGCCGCGTCGGAGTCATGCCAGCCGTAGGTGTAGTCACCGAATTGGCTGATGATCTCGTCATCCTTCTTCAGTTTCTCTTCGTCCACACGCGCTCGATCGGCCACATACTGGCTCATCTCCACGTCGGACGCGGCGTTGGGCGCCTGTTGGGTGTCGCTCACCTTGACGCTGCCTCCCATCGTTCGAAAGTTCCTACGTAAACCTAGCAGAAGGGCCGCCGGAACTCCATAACGACACCGCATGTCGGCTATGCGCGCAACGTGAGCTTGATAACGGCGGGTTCCATTATGACGGGTTCCTCGGGTTCGGTCGTTCCCGTGTTCACGGCTGATGCGATGACCGGTGTGATAATGATGCGGGAGACCCGTTCCCCCATGAGAGGACGTGAACATGGATGCACACGATTGGCGTCTGGGATTGGTTGACGATGACGCTCTGACTCTGGCGGCGTTGTCCTCGTTGGTCCGGTCCAGATTCGCCGATGGCGGCATGTCGGTGGCATGGTCGGTCCGTTCGGGAGATGAGGCGGTCGACCTGTGCCTCGATCGGAGTACGCGCCCGGATGCGGTTCTGGTGGATATGGGGATGGATGATGTGGACGGCGCGATGACGATGCGCCGCATCCGTCGACTGTCGACCCGAATCATGCTGCTTGCGATGACCTCGCATTCGTTGACGAGATACCGGGAGCTGGCCCGATCCTCCGGAGCCGCCGTCCTGCTCGACAAGGCGGACTTCTCCGGCCTGGCCTGCTGTCTGCGTGACTGCGCCGCGGGGAGAAAGCCGCGGAACGGGTTCGGCACGGTGACGCAGGGATCCTTGTCCACCGGCGAGCAAGCCTCTCCACTCTCGGGATCACGAACCGTGCGTTCCCTGTCCGCGCGGGAGATGGAGGTCATGGATTGGACCATCGAAGGGCTGACGGCCAAGGAGGTCGCCGCAAAGATGGCGATCTCCGAACCGACGGTGAAGACTCATATCCGTCATGTCATCATCAAACTCCGGGTGAGGAACAAACTACAGGCGATACGCCTGTGGTCCGAGATGAGGAGGGATGGATGAGACGGAAGTTTCCTCATTTCCGTGCGTTCGATCGGCTCCGACGCCCCTATGTTGCGGTGATGATCATCGTCGTGATCGTATGCACGGCGCTCATCTATGCCACCGATGGCGACTATTCATTGCCGCAGACGATGTACTCATTCGCCCATATCTGTCTTCTCGTGGGGTTGTACTGGCATCCGACCTACTGCGCCTGTGCGATCATCGCCCTGTCTATTGCAGCGGAGCTCGCACCTGAGGCCATGTTCATGAAACAGCTCTGGTGCCTTTGGCTAGCGGCAGGACTGCTTGGATATCATCGACGTCTTCGTATGGCGTTCTCACTGCTGCTGATCCAGACGCTCATCATGATGATGTCGTTATCGGATCAGCATCAGATGGACGACTGGAATGTTCCTGGAGTGCTGTCGTTCAACATTATCTGTGCGATCATGCTCGTCGTCGGGTATGCATTGGCGGAGCATCAGGAGGCTGATCGGCTGCGTAGGAAGGCGCAGGAGAGAGAACGTCTGGCGATCGAACAGGAACGTCTGCGTCGTGATATGGCTCTGGCAAGTAGGATCCATGATTCGACGACCCGCGGTCTGGCACTCATCTCGCTGTTGTCCGAGGAATGCATTACGGACAGCGCCAATGCCAAGCTGCCCGACGTATTGAAGGAGCGGATCACCCTCATCGGTTCGACTGCGCGGTCCACTCTGCAGGACGTCCGCAAGGTGATCGATGTATTGAACCGGGACGAGCGGGATGAACGAGATGCGGATGCGAAGGGCGAAAGCACCTCAGACGAACCGATGGAATCGATGCTGACCCAGCTTCTGGCCGATAACGACAAGCATATGGCAGCAATCGGCGTACAGGGAAGCAGCGTCATGACGTCATCCGCATCATCGGCTCTGACCGTATCGTGCATCGATCGGGAGACGATGCAGGAGGTCAGGGATCTCATCAATCAGATGTACACCAACATCGCGGTTCACGGCGCGCGCGGTACGGACGCCTACCACGTACGTATGGAACTCACCGATCGTGCGCTTCGCATACGGGAGTTCAACGCCATCGGCCGGACCGACGACCGTCTCCACACAGGCAAGGGCCTATCCATGCATCGAACGCGCATCATGGCAATGGGTGGTATCCTCCATACTCATGGTGAGGACGATATATGGACTCTACAGGTGGAAATACCCATACAGCCTCACACATCATCCCACTCATCGTCTTTTAGACGATGATGGTGGAAGGGTCGTTACGTTGCATGGTATGAGCAATGATCGTGTGACGGGATGACGACATGAATAGTTTCCAGTTGAAGGTCCTTGCCTGCGTGCTCATGGTCATCGATCATGTGGCCGAGTTCCTGCCGGGCATGCCGATATGGATGCATTGGATCGGACGGTTGTCGGCACCCATCTTCTACTTCCTCATCGGATGGAGCTGCGTCTACACCAGCAACCGAAGACGGTTCCTGCTGCGATTGTATGTTGCCAGCGTCGGAATGTCCGTCATCCAGGCGCTGTCGTCCATGTTCTCGTCCACCTTGCCGGAGCTCAACGTGTATCCGATCGAGAACAACATCTTCGCCACCTTGTTCCAGATGAGTCTCGTCATCTGTCTGCTGTCCACATCGACATGGCAGAAACGACTGCGCAACATCTCGATCTATGTCCTCATCCAACTTGTCATCGGCATCTCTGTGTATTTCCTGACGAACATCATCTACAAGCTGCCCTATGGAGAGGCCCTCGACTACATACTGCTCCGTGCAAGCGGCACCGTGCTGGATCTTGAGGGAGGGTTGTTCGCCGTCACGATCGGCGTCGTGCTATGGGCCACGCATGATCATCGCTTGCGTCTGTCTTTGGCTCTCGTCGGACTGGCCGCGACGGATCTGGTCCTGAGCGCGTCCGGTGTGCTGTATTCGATCACGACCGCTCTCATGTATCGGTTCCCGGATCCGGCGCAGGCGGTCGTATCGATGAATCGCATATGGGACGTGATGGGATTCTCCCCGTTCAACTTCGGGCAGTCCCCCATCACCGTGAACTACCAGTGGATGAAGGTCTTCGCGCTGCCGTTCATGCTGGTGTACAACCACCAGCGCGGACCACATGTGAAGTGGTTCTTCTACGTGTTCTACCCGGCGCACATCGTCGTGCTGTTCCTCATTGGGACGGTGATGAATAACCTCGTGGCGGGTTGATCTCCGGTTTCTCTCCCCCAGTCAGCTCCGCTGACAACCCCCTCGTCAGAGGGGGCCACACACACCGGATACTCCAATAAATGATATGAGGCGGATGCCATGACCACAATGGTCTACGGCATCCGCCTCATATCATTTATCGGATCGGTGGATCGCCGAATCCTCCGATCCGACAGCCGATCAGATCAGCGCGCTTCCTTGTGGTCGAGCGCGGCCTTGACGAGGCCAGCGAACAGCGGGTGCGGCTTGGTCGGGCGGGACTTGAACTCCGGATGCGCCTGGGTGGCCACGTAGAACGGGTGGACCTCCTGCGGCAGTTCGACGAACTCGGTGAGCTCGCCGTCCGGGCTCTGGCCGGAGATGCGCAGACCGCCCTCGCGCAGACGATCCTTGTAGGCGACGTTCACCTCGTAACGGTGACGGTGACGTTCAGTGACGTGCGTGGTGCCGTACAGTTCGGCGACCAGCGAACCCTCCTCGAGCTCGGCCGGGTAGGAGCCGAGACGCATGGTGTGGCCCATGTCGCCGTGACCGGCGACGATGTCCTTCTGCTCCTCCATCGTGGCGATGACCGGGTTGGCACAATCCGGCTCGAACTCGGTGGAGTTCGCATCCTCGATGCCGAGCACGTGACGCGCGTATTCGATGACCATCGACTGCAGACCCAGGCACAGGCCCAGCGCCGGCAGCTTGTTTTCACGGGCGAACTTCAGCGCGCCGATCTTGCCTTCGATGCCACGGATGCCGAAGCCGCCGGGGATCACGATGCCATCGATGTTGTCGAGCGCGGCGGCCGCGCCCTCCTCGGTCTCGCAACGATCCGCCGCAACCCACTTGACGTTGACCTTCGCCCAGTTGGCGAAGCCGCCGGCCTTGATGGCCTCGGTGACGGACAGGTACGCATCCGGCAGGTCAATGTACTTGCCGACGATCGCGACGTTCACCTCGTGCTTCGGGTGATGGACGCGTTCGAGCAGATCCTCCCACTCGTCCCAGTCGACGTCATGGAACGGCAGGCCGAGCTCACGCACGACGTAGGCGTCGAGACCCTCGTCGAACAGGATCTTCGGCACGTCGTAGATGCTCTGGGCGTCCACGCAGTTGACCACGCCCTCCTCGTCCACATCGCACATGAGGCTGATCTTGTCCTTGATGGACTGGTTGAGCGGACGATCGGAGCGCAGCACGAGCGCATCCGGCGTGATGCCGAGCTGACGCAGCATCATGACGGAATGCTGGGTGGGCTTGGTCTTGAGCTCGTGGGCGGCGGAGATGTACGGCACGAGGGACACGTGCACGAACATGCAGTTGTCGCTCCCGAGATCGCGACGCACCTCGCGGGCCGCCTCGAGGAACGGCTGGGATTCGATGTCGCCGACGGTGCCGCCGATCTCGGTGATGATCACGTCCACGTCATCGCTCGCCTGGGCGCGCATACGGGACTTGATCTCGTTGGTGATGTGCGGGATGACCTGCACGCACTGGCCGAGGTACTCGCCGGCACGCTCCTTGCGCAGCACCTCCTGGTAGATCTGGCCGGTGGTGACGTTGGCCTTCTGGGAGAGGAAGACATCGAGGAAACGCTCGTAGTGGCCGATGTCGAGATCCGTCTCGGCACCGTCTTCGGTGACGTACACTTCGCCATGCTGGAACGGATTCATCGTGCCCGGGTCGACGTTGATGTACGGATCGAGCTTCTGCTGCAGCACATGCAGACCGCGGGAACGCAGCAGGCGGCCGAGAGAGGATGCGGTCAGGCCTTTGCCGAGGGAGGAAACCACGCCGCCGGTGACGAAGATATGCTTGGTGACGTGCTCTTGGGAATTGCCATGTGTTCTTCTAACCATGGAATTTCATCCTATCATCCGTCCGTGACGCGGCGTGTTCCCTTTCCCTCGTTCGGTTAGTCGTTTCAGGCGCTGACGAGATGGGCGATGGCCTCGAGGGCCAGCTTGTAACCGTAGAAACCGAGACCGGTGATGGTGCCGGTGGCCACCGGGGAGATCACGGAGCGCTTGCGGAACTCGTCGCGGGCGGACGGGTTGGAGATATGCACCTCCATGAGCGGCAGGCCCGCATCTCCGACCATGTGCGCGGCGTCGGCCAGCGCGTACGAGTAGTGGGTGAACGCGGCCGGGTTCATGACGATCGGCGTCTTCTCGTCGGCGGCCTGATGCATCCAGTGCACCATCTCGGCTTCGTCGTCGGTCTGACGCACCTCGACCTCAAGATCCAGCGCCGTACCCCATTCGGTGCACAGGCGACGGAGCTCCTCCAGATCCTGACGGCCGTATACGTCGGGCTGGCGTACGCCGAGACGACCGAGGTTCGGTCCGTTGACGACGATGACTTTCGTGGTCATGATGACTGATTCTCCTTTCGGGAATGAATGCTCGGGAACGAACACTCAGGAACGGATGCGACGGAACGCCTCTTCGACGGCGTCGGCCGGCGGGTTCTCCAGATGGATGACGTTGCCGGGACCGCCATCGAGCACGACGAAGCGCAGCATGTTGCCGCGCGCCTTCTTATCCTTGTGCATCAGCGCGAGCACGTCCTCGAACGAGCCGCCGTTCCATGAGGTCGGCAGGCCCAGCGAGGAGAGTAGCGAGCGATGGTAGTCGACGAGATCCTGATCGATGTAGCCGAGGATGTGCGCCAGTTCGGCGGCGTACACGGTGCCGACGGCCACCGCGTTGCCGTGACGCCAGCGGAAGTGCTCGAGCTTCTCGATCGCGTGGGCGAGCGTATGCCCGTAGTTGAGGAACTCGCGCTTGCCCTTCTCCTTCAGGTCGGCGGACACGTGGTGAACCTTGACCGTCACGGTGCGCTCGATGAGCTCGGAGACGACGTCCTCCAGGCCGGAGCCGAGGAACGTGGCGCCGTCGAAGGCGCGCAGTTCGTCCGCATGCGCCTCGAGGATCCTCAGGATCTCCGTATCCTCGATGAAGCCTGATTTCGCGACTTCGCCGAGTCCCTCGATGAAGATGTCGTTGGGCAGCGAGGCCAGCGTCTTCGTATCGGCGAACACGCCTGCGGGCGTGTAGAACGATCCGACGAGGTTCTTGCCGGCGCTCGTGTTGACGCCGGTCTTGCCGCCTGTGGAGGCGTCGACCATGGCCAGCAGCGAGGTCGGGCAGTTGGCGTAGCGGATGCCGCGCATCCACGTGGCCGCAATGAAGCCGGCCAGATCGGTGGCGGCCCCACCGCCCACGCCGACGATCGCATCGGAACGGGTGAAGCCCTCGTCGCCGAGACGCTCCCAGATGCGATTGGCGACCTCGACGGTCTTGCCCGCCTCGGCGTCCGGCACGACGATGTCGTAGACCTCGTAGCCGGCCTGACGCAGCAGGGCGCGGGCGCGGTCCGAGTGCCGCTGCACCGGTTGCGTGTGGATGAGCGCCACCTTGTTGACCGTGTCCCCGAAGACCTCGGTCACATGGTTCATCGTGCCTTCGCCGATCACCACATCGTAGGGTTCGATGGCGGTGCCGGTCACATGCACGCGACGTTCGGAAATCATGTCCATCACCTTTCTCGCGGCGACCTGCGGCGTCTGCCGACGCGTATGCACCAGCACATTCGCGACTTCGCGGAACACCGGATCGCGTTGTTTGTAGAGCTTCTTCCATCGGGCGTTGGCGTCGCCGGCGAGCATCGGGCGTCCGCCTCCGCGATTGGCGCGTTCCATCGCCTCCTCGGGATCGGCGTCGAGATAGACGACACGGCCGCCCGCGGCGATGTAGTCGGCCAGGGCATCCTGCGTCGACGGGGTCATCGGGGCGCCTCCGCCAAGGGAGAAGATGCCGTCGAAATCCTCCAGGAAGTCGGCGATCAGATCGGCCTCGACCTTGCGGAACGCGGGTTCCCCGTACTTCTCGAAGTACGCGGGGATCTTCATGCCGACCTCGCGCTCGATCTCCACGTCCGCGTCGGCGAACGGGATGCGCATCATGTGCGCGACCTCCTTGCCGACGCGCGTCTTGCCCGCGCCCATCATGCCGATGATGACGGCGCGCGGGCGCTTCACCTGGGGATTCCGGGAATCCTGCAGATCACCGGAATCCCGCAGACCCTGCGTGCGGGGGGCGCGGGTACGGGCGCGTTCGTTGCGGACGCCGGCATCCTGTGCTCTGGCCGTCCTATGACGCCTGATACGCGGGTTGCGGGACGCGCCGCCTGAGGCGCGGGATGACCGGGAGGCGCGATTGCGGCGACCGCGTCCGTTGCCGTTGCGTTCGCCGCCGTCGTGTTCGTTGTGATTACGGTTCATATGGTTCAACGCATGTGCTCCGGCCAGGAGGCGAGGTAGTTCTCGCAGTTGCGACGCGTCTCCTCAAGGGAGTCGCCGCCGAACTTCTCGAGCGCGTACTTGGCAAGGGTCAGACGCACCATCGCCTCCGCCACGACGGACGCCGCGGGCACGGCGGTGGAGTCGGAACGCTGGTTGATGGCGGAGGCGGCCTCGCCGTTGGTGACGTCCACGGTCCTCAACGCACGCGGAATGGAGGGGATCGGCTTCATCGCGGCGCGCACACGGATCGGCTGGCCGTTGGACATGCCGCCCTCGATGCCGCCCGCACGGTTGGTGAGCCGGGTGATGTGACCGTCCTCGCCGGGCACCATCTCGTCATGCGCGGCGGAGCCGGGGCGCACGGCCTCGAGGAAGCCGTCGCCGATCTCCACGCCCTTGATGGCCTGGATGCCCATGACGGCGGAGGCGAGGGCCGCGTCGAGGCGACGGTCGGACTCCACGTAGGTGCCGATACCGGCGGGCACGCCGTAGGCGATGACCTCGATGACGCCGCCGACGGTGTCGGCGTTGGCCTTGATCTCGTCGATGCGCCTGATCATGCGCTCCTCGGCGGCCTTGTCGAGCGTGCGCACCGGCGAGGCGTCGAGCGCGGCGACATCATCCGGCGTGGGCAGCGGCGCATTGTCGGCGTCCTCGACGCCGGCGCCGCCGATGGAGATCACATGGGCGACGGTGCGGATGCCGAACGCCTGCTCGAGGAACTTCGCCGCCACGGCGCCGAGCGCGACGCGCGACGCGGTCTCGCGGGCGCTGGAACGCTCGAGCACCGGGCGAGCGTCGTCGAAGCCGTACTTGCGCATGCCGGTCAGATCGGCGTGGCCGGGGCGCGGGCGGGTCAGCGGCGCATTGCGGCCCTCACGGGGAATGTCGTGGTCCAGCGGATCGGCGCTCATGACCTCGGTCCACTTGGGCCATTCCGT
The DNA here is from genome assembly GCF_000741175.1 of Bifidobacterium callitrichos DSM 23973. Taxonomy (GTDB): domain Bacteria; phylum Actinomycetota; class Actinomycetes; order Actinomycetales; family Bifidobacteriaceae; genus Bifidobacterium; species Bifidobacterium callitrichos. The sequence goes on along the minus strand of NZ_JGYS01000019.1, from coordinate 17,698 downwards.
GTTGGCGATCTCGATGGCGATCGGGCCGCCGAGCGTGGAACCGTGGCGGACACCGGTGAGCAGACGCACCTTGTCCTGTTCGAACTTCATGCGGGCGCCGCGGCCGTAGCCGAGACGACGGCGTGCCAGCGCATCCACCACATCGCCGCTGGTCACCTCCACGCCCGCGGGCAGGCCCTCGATCATGGCGACCAACGCCTCTCCGTGCGACTCCCCCGCCGTCTGCCAACGCAACATATCTGCTTTCTCCTCCCATTGATGGGTTGTCACGGCTGTTCACGAATCACCGGGATGGCCGTACACGAACCGACACGCCTTGCGAAACGGCTTTACGCCCATAGCGTGACGAAACGCATGCAACTGCGGGACCGCGAGCCGTTGTGCGTGTTCACTAGGGGTTAATGTTAAAACATGCCGTACCTGTATTGTTTACCGAGTCTCATTTGCGCCGTCGCCCTGAGCATCGAGGACGTGCGCAGACGCCGTGTGCCACGCGCATGGGTGGCGGCGTTCTCCGTCATGCAGCTGGTGGCCGATCTGGTGTGGGCGGGGATGGCGAACCAGTTCTTCATCGTGCTGCAGGCGTTGCTGTTCGCGCTGCTGTGCGCGTTCGTCCAGCTGATGCTGGCTCTGGTGAAGCCTGGCGCCCTCGGCCTTGGGGATGTGACCGCGATGCTGCCGCTGGGGCTTGCGGTGGGCATGTACGGCTTGGAGAGCGTCATCGTCTGGTGGGTGGCGATGAGCCTGTTCGGGCTTGCATGGGTGATGTTCTGGACCAGATTCGACCCGCAGCGTCACACCGAGTATCGGGGAAGGACACCGTTCGTGCCCGCCATCGCGGTTGGCGCGATCGCCGCGGTGCTGATCTGAACCGGACCCGCTTATGAAAACGGCTCCCCTGTAAAGGGGAGCCGGGGATGACTCAGGAACGGCTGGGACGCCTGGTGACATCTGGTGATGTCCGAGGGATCAGTTCGCGTCCTTGTTGGTGGTCTTGTACTCCTGGACGAACTTCTGGAACTCCTGCTCGTTGTCGGTGAACTTCGTCTCTCCGGATTCGAGGTTGGTGGTCACGAAGTACAGCCAGTTGCCGTCCTCGGGGCTGATGGCGGCCTTGATCGCGTTGTCTCCCGGGTTGGAGATCGGCGTGGGCGGCAGTCCCTTGTTGACTCGCGTGTTGTACGGGTTGGACTTGTCCGCGAGCTGCGCGTTGGTGAGCTTGTTCGCGGTGGTGCCGAGACCGTAGGCAACGGTCGTGTCCATGCCGAGCGGCATGTCCTTGGCGAGCCTGTTGAGGATCACGCGGGTGACCTTGCCGTAGTAGTCCTGCGAGTTGACCTCGGATTCGGCGATGGATGCGATGATGAGCAGACGTTCGCGCTCGTCGCCGGTGGGGGCGTCGAGCGAGTCGAGCTTCGCGATGCGCCTGTCGACCATCATTTTGAGGATGTCGGACGCGGACTTCTTGGACTTCACGTCATACTGTCCCGGTTCGAGCCATCCCTCGAACTTGCCCTTCGCCTCGGCGGGCAGGATGCCGTCTCCCCCGTCGTCGACGATGGATTGGAACTCGCTCTCGTCGATGCCGCTCAGTTGGGCCGCCGCCTTGATGACGTCGGAGACGCGATCGCCCGACTTGACGTCGAGGAAGCCCGTGGCCTTCGTCTGGTCGGAGAGGATGGCCACGGCGTCGGCCGATCGCATGTGCCTCTTGAGCTGGAACGTGCCCGGGTAGAGCGTCGCCGAGTTGGCGGAGACGGACGAGGCGAACGCCTCCGCCGACTTGACGACCTCGGCCTTGACCAGACGCTTGCCCACGGAGACGGAATCCTCGCCCTGCTCGATCGTGAACATGACCGAACCGGTGCCGGGACCCGGATAGTCCTGCGAGACGCGGTCGTTGTAGTCGTTGACCGCTCGGATCGCGGCGATGCGACGATAACCGAAGAAGCAGCCTGCTGCGACCAGAGCGATGACGATGGCCACGACGATGGCCACGACGACGTTCTTACGACGGTGGGTCTTGCGCCGCTTGCGCATTTCCTTACGCGACTTCGGCGGACGAGGGGGCTCCGCTGCGGGAACCGCCGCATTGCCCGACACCCACTGTGTGTTCTCCTCGAAGAAATCGTTGAAGCTCTCGGCCATTACCTCTCCCCTAGTGCTCACTGCGATCCAACGCGGACTGCAATATCACGACCGCGGACTGCTGGTCGACTACAGGCCTATGCTTCCTGCCTGCGATATTCGCGTCATGCAACTGACGATGCGCGCTGACCGTGGTCAGGCGTTCGTCGATCAATTCTATCTCAGGTACGGTTTCCAGTTCGATCTCCCCGTCCTCCATCAGCAGTTCGATGCGTTTGACGAGGTTCGAAGCCCACCTGCGCGCCTTCTTGGCGCTCTTTCCTTCAGTGCCGTCCAGCAGCAACGGCAGTCCGACGATGACACGATCGATGTGCTCGTCTTCGATGATATCGATAACATCATCAAGCGCACGGAACGAGTCCCCGTACACCTGGATGTTGCCGATGGGATGTGCCAAGGTGAGCTCCGGGTCGGACAATGCGAGTCCGACCCGGGCGTCACCCAAATCAATGCCAAGCCAGGTCAAACGGCTCAGCCCTTCAGCGCCTCGCGTTCGAGAGCGGAAACCGCCTCATCGAGCTTCGACGCGTCGGCGCCGCCACCCTGGGCGAAGTCCGGCTTGCCGCCGCCACCGCCGCCGAGGATCTTGGATGCGCCGCGAACGAGGTCGCCGGCCTTGATGCCGAGCTTGCGAGCCGCCTCGTTGGTGGCGACGGCGACCATCGGCTTGTCGTCGGCGCTGACGCCGGCCAGAGCCACGACCACCGGGGACTCCTCGCCGAGACGGGAGCGCACGTCGAGCACGGTCTTGCGCAGGGCGTCGAACGAACCGAAGTGGCCGACGTTCTTCGCGGCGACCTTCACCGGAGCCGTGGAGGCCTCGGCGTTCCTGACGAGCTCCGGAATGGCGGCGGACAGCTGGCCCTCGTACATGGCGGCGAGCCTGCGGTCCGACTCCTTGAGCTTGGCGAGCAGCGCGTTGACGCGCTCGGCCAGCTCGTCCGGACGGGCATTGAGCTTGTCGCTCAGCTGGGAGACCAGCGCGTGCTCGCGGGCGTTGAACTCGTAGGCGCCGGCGCCCACCACGGCATCGACGCGGCGCACGCCGGAGCCGATGGAGGATTCGGACATGATGTTGATCGCGCCGATCTTGCCGACGTGGTCGACATGGGTGCCGCCGCACAGCTCGCGGCTCCAGCCGTCCTCGCCGATGGACACGACGCGCACGATGTCGCCGTACTTCTCGCCGAACAGGTGCATGGCGCCGAGGGCGATGGCGTCGTCGAACTTCATCTCCTTGGTGGTGACGGCGAGGTTGTCGCGCAGACGGTCGTTGACACGCTCCTCGACGGCGCTCATGACCTGCTTGGTCGGGGCGCTGGACCACTGGAAGTCGAAGCGCAGACGGTTCGGGGCGTCCTCGGAGCCGCGCTGGGTGGCCTGCGGGCCGAGCTCCTCGCGCAGCGCCTTGTGCACCATGTGCGTGGCGGTGTGCGAGCGGGCGATGGCGCCGCGGCGGGCCAGATCGATGCTGGCGTTGACCTGTGTGCCGACGACCAGCGTGCCCTCGGTCAGACGGCACTGGTGGACGATGAGATCCTTGATCGGCTTCTGCACGTCGTCGACCTCGAGCACCGCGCCGTCGTCGGACAGGATCTCGCCCTGATCGGCGAGCTGGCCGCCGGCCTCCGCGTAGAACGGGGTGCGGTCGAGGATGACCTCGATGTTGGCCGGACCGGTGACGGCCGGCACGGAGCCCTTGCCCTCCTGCATGATGCCGAGCACGGTGGCGCGCGCGGACATGTCGGTGTAGCCGAGGAAGTCGATCGGCTTGGCGAGGGTCTTCTTGAAATCGTCGTAGACGGACAGGTCCACGTTGTGGCGCTTCTTGAGCGCGTCGGCGCGGGCGCGGTTCTTCTGCTCGGCCATCAGCTCGCGGAACTTGGCCTCGTCGACCTTGACGCCCTGGTCGGCGGCCATCTCGAGGGTCAGCTCGATCGGGAAGCCGTAGGTGTCGTGCAGCTTGAACGCGTCGTCGCCGGAGACGACGGCGTTGGCGCCGGACTCCTGCTTGGCCTTGTTCACGGCCACGTCGAGGATGTCGATGCCGGCGGACAGGGTGCGGCGGAACGCGTCCTCCTCGCCGTACGCGGACTCGGACACCTCGTGGAAGGTGTCGTTGAGCTCCGGGTAGCTGGGCTCCATCGCGGCCTTGGAGGTCGGGAAGAGGGTCGGCAGGACCGCATCCTCGACGCCGAGCACGCGCATGGCCTCGATGGTGCGGCGCAGCAGACGGCGCAGCACGTAGCCGCGGCCGTTGTTGGACGGGCGCACGCCGTCGGACATGATCATCAGGGCGGAGCGCACGTGATCGGCCACGACGCGGAACTTGACGTCCATCGCCTCGTCCTCGCCGTACTTGCGGCCCGAAAGCTGCTCCGCGGCCTGGATGACCGGGTAGACCTCGTCGGTCTCGTAGATGTTGCCCTTGCCCTGCATCAGGTAGGCGAGGCGCTCGAGACCGGCACCGGTATCGATGTTCTTGTGCTCGAGCTCGCCGACGATGTGCAGGTCCGTCTTGGACTTGACGTTGTCGACCTCGTAGTTCTCGAAGACCAGATCCCAGATCTCGATGTAGCGGTTCTCATCGGCGATCGGGCCGCCCTCCTTGCCGAAGGCCGGACCGCGGTCGACATAGATCTCGGAGCACGGGCCGCCGGGGCCGGGACCGCCGGTGGTCCAGAAGTTGTCCTCCATGCCCATGATCTGGATGTGCTCGGGGTCGACGCCCTCGTTCTTCCACATCGAGCGGGCTTCCTCGTCGTCGGTGAAGGTGGTCATCCACAGCTTCTCCGGGTCGAAGCCGTAACCGCCCTTGTCCTGCGGGGTGGTCAGCAGCTCGTACGCGTAGTGGATCGCCTCCTCCTTGAAGTAGTCGCCGAAGGAGAAGTTGCCGAGCATCTGGAAGAAGGTGCCGTGACGGGTGGTCTTGCCGACCTCGTCGATGTCGAGCGTGCGTACGCACTTCTGATTGGAGGCCATACGGTGCTTCGGCGGGGTCTGCTCGCCCATCAGGTACGGGATGAACGGCACCATGCCGGCGATGGTGAACAGCGTGGTCGGGTTCGGCGAAATCAGCGACGCCGACGGTACGACCAGATGGTCGTGCGCGGCGAAGTAGTCGAGATAGCGCTTCGCGATTTCTGAGGTGCGCATAAGCGGTTGGAACTCCTTGTGTGTGTTTGCGGGCATGGTGAAGCCCTGGAAAGACTGTGATATGCGATTATCGATGGATGTCGGCGACCGGATGATCATTCCTCGGCCGATCCGTCACCGCGGGACATGGGATCGGGGCTACCGGCTCCGTGCCCGTGCGTTCGACCCGTCCCCGTCTAGTGGACGTCCTTCGAATACCGCTCGTTGAGCTCATGCTCACGGGCCTTGCGCGCGGTATTGAACTCATCGAACAGGCCGGCGAGCGTCCTGACGGTGACATTGTCCTGATCGGGGCCGAGCAGGAACTGACGCGCGGCGTCGGGGGTGTTGGCCTTGACGTAGGCCTGGGCCTTGGAGACGGCGATCACGCCGAGACCGAAGCCGAGACCGACCCAGAAGATGCGCTTGAACATCACTTCTCCTCCTGCTTCGCCGCGGGCTTGCCCTCGGCGAGGAAGGAAGCGGCGGTGGACTTCAGGGCGTATGCGGCCGACGCGATCTTGATCACCGGCTTGCCGAGGAACGAACCGTACAGGTCGGTCAGTGCGCCGACGTTGTTGGCGGTGGTCGACGCGGCCGCCGAGATCTTGTTGACGTCCTCGAGCGACTTGTTGACCTGCTTGACGGTGGTGACTCCCTCATCGAGCGCGGGGATGGCGTGATCGCCGGATTCCTTGACGGTCGCGGCGATCTGGTCGAACAGCTTGCCCAGACGGATCAGCGGATAGATCATGAACCCGGCGAGCACGGCGAACGCGATGGCGGCCACCAATCCGGCGATCTCTCCAACTCCCATAAAGCCTCCTATGTCACAGTTACTCGCAATAGGGTATCACTTGCCGTACGACACGATGGTGATCGCCTCGGCAAACGGCTTGGACGTATCGAAGTCGATGTCGGTGACGGAGCCGTTCCTCGGCCTCTCGCTCAGATCGAGATCGCTGCCGCCGAATCGGTGTCCGAGGCTGAGCAGCGTGTTGCCGTGCGAGATCTGGAGCACGTCGTCGCCGTCCCTGAGATCGGGATTGGCGGCGATGAGCGCGAACGCGCCCTCGACGCGGGTCCAGTACTCCTCATCCGATTCCGCATCGTGGAACGGGTCGGCCTCCTTGAGAAAGTCGCGGGTGGCGGCGAGGCCGAACTTCTCGACGATCTCGTTGTAGTTCCTCGCGCCGTGGGGTCCGCCGGCGGCGGTCCATGCCAGGGACATGTCCTGCCCCTCGAAGTAGCCGTAGCACTGCTCGCGGAAGTGCATGTCGGAGATCAGCGCGGGGCGTGTGTGGCCTGCGGCCTCGTTGATGTCGAGGATGCGCGCGGCGGTGATCTGGGCGCGCGAGGTGTCCGAGCAGTATGCGGCGGCGAAGTCGTAGTGCTCGAGTCGATGTCCGGCCTTGTCGGCGTCGGCGAGGCCTGCTTCGGTCAACGGCGCGTTGCACCATCCCTGAAGCCTGTTGTAGCGGTTGAACGTGGTCTGTCCGTGGCGGACCAGATGCAGGTGGAGGATCATGGGTCCACTCTACCGCCGCCGCGACGGCGGCGCGAGTCCGTGCTCCCCCATAACGCGGGAACCCCGCGTCCCAGACGGGAGCGCGGGGTTCGGGCGGTATGTCCTTGACTGTAATGGATACAGAAGTGGGCCCGGATCAGCGGGCGTAGAACTCGACCACGTACTGGATGTTGACCTGCACCGGGATCTGATCGACCTCCGGCTTGCGGGTCAGGGTGGCCTTGAGGGACGGCAGGTTCACATCGAGGTAGCCGGGGACCGCGGGCAGCACATCACGGTGCACGCCTTCGGCGGCGATCTGGAACGGAACCATGGTCTGGCTCTTCGGCTTGACCTGGATGGTCTGGCCGGGCTTGACGCGGTAGGACGGACGGTTGACGATGTTGCCGTCCACGAGGATGTGGCGGTGGGTCACGAACTGACGGGCCTGGGCGGTGGTGCGGGCGAAGCCGGAACGCAGGACCAGGTTGTCGAGACGGACCTCGAGGTCGGCCAGCATGGCGTTACCGGTCTGGCCCGGAACGTGGGTGGCCTGCTCGTAGGCGCGACGCAGCTGCTTCTCGGACACGCCGTACTGGGCGCGCAGACGCTGCTTCTCGCGCAGACGCACGGCGTAATCGGACTCGGTGCGACGGCGAGTGCGGCCGTGCTCACCCGGGGCGTACGGGCGCTTCTCGAAGATGCGCTGGGCCTTCGGGGTCAGGGCGATGCCGAGGGCGCGGGAAAGGCGCACCTGACGGCGGGAACGCTGAACGTTCGTCATGATTATTCCTTTATCTTTCTGTCGTTATCTGAACGGAACGTGGGTGGCCTTGTTGGCCTTCCACGCTGAGTCGGGCCTCTCCAACGCTTCGTCGTGATCGCTCACGAGCGGCCTGTTTTCCTTGGGAAGCTCCCAAGCGGCAAGCCGCCGACCCGTTGATGGGCTAAGACTCCAGACGTATCCGCCTTGCGGCAGACACAAACGTCTAATATACACCCGAGGTGCGGACAGACTTCAGAGCTTCTCGATCGGCGCGTTCTTGAGCGACAGGCGCTTGACCCCGTCGGAGCCGAAGTCGACGGTGATGACCGGCCTCGGACCCGCGGCCTGGATGTCAATGATCTTGCCCATGCCGAAGCGATCGTGGGTGATGCGATCGCCGATCGCGAAATCGGCGATGTCGAGTCCGTTGTCGTGCATGCCCTGCGAAGCCGTCGATGCGGCGGAGGCCTTCGGCGTGACGCGGCGGGTCGAGACCTTGCCGGATCGCCCGGTCGAGGAGGACGACCCATAGGACGACGATCCGTAGGATCGGGACGAACGGGACGACGAACCGGAACGGGATGAGGATGAGGAACCGTACGACGAACCCGACGAGCCGCCGTAGGTGGACGAACCGTAGGTCGAGGAGCCGTACGACGAGCCATATCGTCCTCCCCCGCGTGAACCGTAGGACGACGAGCCGTACGACGAGCCGGAAGAACCGTACGTGGATCCGCCGTACGACGAGCCATACGAGGACGACCCGTACGACCCCGAACCCCCGAAGGTCGGCCCGGAGGAGAAGTCGTCGTCCCAGCCGCCGAACTCGTCGTCGTCCCAGTTGGCGCGCATGCGCTCGACGTCGGATTCACGGCGTTTCCAGTCGATGAGCTCGTCGGGGATCTCGTCGAGGAACTGGCTGGGGAGCATCTCGGCGGCCTTGCCCCACTGGCTGCGCACGTCGGCGCGCGTGACGTAGAGACGGCACTTGGCGCGGGTGATGCCCACATAGGCGAGACGACGCTCCTCGGCCAGTTCGCTCGTGTCCTCGAGGGAGCGCGAATGCGGGAACGTGCCCTGTTCCATGCCGGTGAGGAACACCACCGGATATTCGAGGCCCTTGGCGGTGTGCAGGGTCATGAGCGTGACCTTGCCGGAGTCCTCCCCCTCGCCGGGCAGCTGGTCGGAGTCGGCAACGAGCGCCGTCGTCTCGAGGAACCCGCCCAGGGTGGCGTCGGGGGTCTTCTGCTCGAACTCGGCCGCCGTGGACTGCAGCTGGGAGAGGTTCTCGATGCGCGACTCGTCCTGCGGGTCGGCGGATTTGCGCAGCTCGTCGAGCAGTCCGGACTTGTCGAGCACCTCGGCGACGACGTCGCTGGGATGCGCGTCGTTGGCGCGCGCGAACGCGGACAGGCCGGCCATGAGATCGCGGAAGGCGTGCAGCTGGTTCAGCGTACGGGTGGGCATGCCTTCGATCTCGTCCATGTGCATGAGACCGTAGAAGAAGCTGCCGCCGTTGGCGCGCGCGTAGTCGAGGATGATGCCTTCGGCACGGGCGCCCAGGCCTCGCTTGGGCACGTTGAGGATGCGGCGCAGGTTCACGTCGTCGTCCGGGTTGACGATGGCCTGCAGGTAGGCCATCGCGTCCTTGATCTCGCGACGTTCGTAGAACCTGGTGCCGCCGACCAGCTGGTACGGCATCCCCGCGTTGATGAGCGCCTCCTCCAACGAGCGGGACTGCGCGTTGGCGCGGTACATGACCGCCATGTCCGAATAGGCGATGGACTCCTCGCTGTGGAGTCTGGCGATCTCGCCGGCGACCCACTGGGCCTCCTGCTGGGCGTTGTCTGCCGCATAGCCGACGATCGGCTCCCCCTTGCCGATGGCGGTCCACAGCTTCTTGGGCTTGCGTCCCTCGTTGTGGGAGATCACGGCGTTGGCGGCGTCGAGGATGGTCTGCGTGGAACGGTAGTTCTGTTCGAGCATGATGGTCTTCGCATCCGGGAAGTCCTGCTCGAAGTCCTGGATGTTGCGGATGTCGGCTCCGCGGAACGCGTAGATCGACTGGTCGGAATCGCCCACCACGGTGATCCACGCCGGATCCCGTCCGTCACGCGAGTCGACGCCGGCGAGTTCGCGCACGAGCACGTACTGCGCATGGTTGGTGTCCTGATACTCGTCGACGAGGATGTAGCGGAACTTGTGCCGGTAGTATTCGGCGGCCTGCGGATGCTCGCGCAGCAGTTCGACGGTGCGCACGATGAGATCGTCGAAGTCGACGGCGTTGGCGAGGGCGAGGCGATGCTCGTACTCGGCGTAGACGATCGCATACAGCTCCTCGACGTTGTCGAAGTTGCTGATCCGGTAGCCGCGCTGTCCGGGCTTGAAGTCGGGCGCGTAGGCCGCCAGCTGCGTGGAGACGGAGATGAGCTGGTTCTTGTAGTCGGAGATGCGTCCGAGGATCGAACGGGGCGTGTAGCGCTTGACGTCGATGTTGAACTCGGTGGCGATGATCTTGACGAGACGCTCGGAGTCGGCGGAGTCGTAGATCGAGAAGCCGCTCTTGAGCCCGATCTCCTTGCCGTCGCGCCTCAGGATCCTCACGCACGCCGAGTGGAAGGTCGACACCCACATGCGCTGGGCCACCGGTCCGATCAGCGTCTGGAGGCGCTCGCGCATCTCGGCGGCGGCCTTGTTGGTGAACGTGATGGCGAGGATCTGGCTGGGCCATGCGCCGAACTGGCTGAGGATCCACGCGATGCGACGGGTCAGCACGCGGGTCTTGCCGGAGCCGGCGCCCGCGCCGATCAGCAGCGCCGGCCCACGATACTGCACCGCCTGGGACTGCTGCGGGTTGAGATCCCCCACGAGCTCCTCGGCGCTTCTTGCGATGACATCCGGATCCTGTTGCACGCTGCTCCCCTGTCGTGTGAACTGTGAACGTATTGGCGAACCGTCTTGCCGTGGAATTTTTCGGCCATACATGTCTACCACATGGCATCGTCGGCCGGGATGGCGATGATTGTGTGGGAGGACGGCGCGAGGCGGATCGCACGGCTCAGCCGCGGCGGTCACCGACACGACGTAAACTGGCTGTTCAACCATTCGTTACCCGCCATTCGTCAAAAGGGGTTGTTTTGAAGGAACTTGAGGAACGCATCCGCAAGGAGGGCACGGTCAAGCCCGGCAATGTGTTGAAGGTGGACGCCTTTCTGAACCACCAGTGCGATGTGACGCTGTTCGATCACATGGGCGCGGCCTGGGCCGAGCACTTCGCCGGCAGGACCATCACGAAGATCCTCACCATCGAGGCCTCCGGCATCGGCATCGCATGCGTCGCGGCGCGCCACTTCAACGGCGTTCCGGTGGTGTTCGCGAAGAAGGCGCAGTCGATCAACCTCGACGGCGAGCAGTACACCACCACCGTCTATTCCTTCACCAAGCAGAAGGAGTTCCCGGTGATCGTCGCGAAGAAGTATCTCAGCGCCGGCGACCACGTCCTGCTCATCGACGACTTCCTCGCCAACGGCAAGGCGCTGCACGGACTCATCGACCTGTGCAAGGAGGCCGGAGCAGTGGTCGAGGGCATCGGCATCGCCGTCGAGAAGGGCTTCCAGGGCGGCGGCGACGCGCTGCGCGCCGAAGGCTACGACGTCGACTCGCTCGCCATCGTCGAGTCGATGGACGCCGAGACCGGCGAGATCACGTTCCGCGACTGATGTCCGTGCGGGCGCATCCGCATGTATTCCAAGGCTCCCCATCGGGGAGCCGTTTTCATGATGGTGTCGTAACCGATCAACATGTTGATTTGGGCAACCAAAACTGAACAACGTGTTGATTCTATATTGAGAGGAACCAATGGAAGAGCAGAAAGAGAAGAACACCGGCGCAAACATGGCCGGCAAGACCGACAAGGCAAGCAAGGCCGGCATCTCGATGGAGGCGCTGACCTCCCTTGACGCGCCGGTGTCGTTCTGGAAGGGCATCCCCTTCGGCCTGCAGCACGTGATGGCGATGTTCGTCGCGAACCTCGCCCCGATCTTCATCGTCGCCTCGGCCGCGAAGATGAGCGCCGCCCAGTCGGCCGCGGTCATCCAGGCCGGTCTGCTGGTGGCGGGCCTCGGCACCTGCCTGCAGCTGTACGGCGCGTGGCGCATCGGCTCGAAGCTGCCGATGGTCACCGGCATCTCGTTCACGTACGTGGCGGCCGCGGTCGCGATCTGCGCGGACAAGGGCTACGGCGCGGTCGTCGGCGCGGTGATCGTCGGCGGCCTTCTGGAGCTGGTGCTGGGCCTGACGGCGCAGTACTGGCGCAGGTTCGTGCCGCCGATCGTCTCCGCGATCGTCGTCACCTCGATCGGCTTCTCGCTGCTCAACGTGGGCGCCACCTCGTTCGGCGGCGGCTCCGGCGCGAAGGACTTCGGCTCGTGGCAGAACCTCACGCTCGGCCTGATCTCGCTGATCGCGTGCCTCGCGTTCCAGCTGCTCATGAAGGGCACCGCCAAGCAGCTGTCCGTGCTGTTCGGCCTCGTCGTCGGCTATGTGGCGGCGATCGCCATGGGCAAGGTCGACTTCTCCGGATTCCAGAACCTCGCGATCGTCTCCGTGCCGCAGTTCATGCCGTTCAAGCCGGAGTTCGATCCGGGCGCGATCATCTCGCTCGCCCTGCTCTACGTCGTCTCCTCGGTCGAGGTGCTCGGCGACACCGCCGCCCTGACCAAGGTGGGCCTCAACCGCCTGCCCACCGAGAAGGAGACCGCCGGCGCGATCGCGGGCGACGGTCTGATCTCCTCGGTGTCCGGCCTGTTCGGATGTCTGCCGCTGACCTCGTTCGCACAGAACATCGGACTCGTGGCGATGACCAAGGTCGTCAACCGCAAGGTGATCCTCTCCGGCGGTCTGATTCTCGTGGTGGCGAGCTTCGTGCCGGCCATCGCCGAGGTGTTCAACTCCCTGCCGCAGGCGGTGCTCGGCGGCTGCACGATCATGATGTTCGGCAACATCATCCTCTCCGGCTTCCAGATGATCGCCGAGGCGGGCTTCACGCAGCGCAACATCACGATCGCCGCGCTGAGCCTGACGATCGGCATCGGCTTCACGCAGGTGAGCGACATCTTCGACCAGTTCCCGGCCCTGTTCCAGCAGATCTTCGCCTCGAACTGCATCGCCGTCGCATTCGTCGTCGCCGTGGTGCTCAACGCCGTACTGCCGAGCGAGGACCACTTCCTCTCCGCTCCGAAGGAGCAGGAGGCGTAGGAAGCGCTTCCAACCTATTCAAGATACGGGGGCACCATTTGATGCCCCCATTTATTCAGTGTATTCAGTGTAGAGTTCAGCAAAAAGCAACGTTGCGACGACATAGCCGACATAACGAACGTGCATGTGTCCCGGCCACCGTACGATGTCGTCACGCCCTTCGCGACACGCCATGGACGTGGTAACGGAGGTGGTGCGGTATTTCAACGATTCCGAGCCATTCCACCGATCTGCCCGCTCTCCGTTATGGTCCATCTCGACCGTCTGCGAGGGACCCAGCGCAGCCGGGGTCGATTCCGGCTCTGAATCCCGCGAACCCGGGGGACTCAATGCGGTTCCCCGCGATGTTCGCGCTGAGTCCCGCAACAACACCCACCCACACCGGCACCAGACCAGAGATACTCAGCAGCGCCATCCAGGAACGGCGGAATTCCAATGATTCATAATCTACGACCGACAGATGACCGCAGGTACAGCGTCCGAGTCGCGGGACTCAACGACGAAACCACCCGCAACCATGCTGAGTCCCGCGAATCCGGGGGATTCAGCACAGCCACCCCGGTTTCTCGCACTGAATCCCCCGGAACCCCCACGCATCATCGTCGCGGGAACCTAACACCTCACCACGCAAACTGACGAAGACCCAAATCAAGCGAGAACTTCTGCGCGAGCTCGTCACGCCACTGCTCCGCCAGCCCGCCCGGACAGACGATCGCCACGCGCTCGGCGGCCGAACGCAACAGCATCTCCTTGACGTACAGGCCCGCCATGATGGTCTTGCCGGCACCCGGATCATCCGCCAGAAGGAAACGCAACGGCACCTTCGGCAGCATGTCCTCGTAGACCGCGCGGATCTGATGTGGCAGCGGGTCGATGTCCGACGAATAGACCGCGGCCATCGGGTCGTACAACGCCGCGTACCTGATGCGCAGCGCCTCCGCCGCTAGACGGAACTCATCGGGATCCGCGTCGAACCGCTGGCCTCCGTCCTCGGCATGGACGACGCTCAATCGGGCGACCGCGGCCGCGTCGATGATCTCCTGACCCGTCTCGCCATCGGCGGTCGTGTAGAACAGGCTGACCGCGGCATCCCCCACCGGCATGACGGCGACGATGGTCGCGGCCTTGCCCGGCACCAGACCGAGGAGCGCTATGTTCGGCTTCAGATCACCAAGAGCCAGCGGTTCTTGTTCCATGACGGTTCCCTTTCTCGCATCTTGCTTATGGATGTCAGGTCATCCGCACGACTACGCTATTGCCGTTACGGCAATAGCGTAGTCATCACACTTCGGCGAGCGCCTTGTCGAGCAAGGCCCGCACCGCCGCGCTGCGGGTCATGTGATGATTGCGCATGTACCGTTCCAGTTTGGCGTCGCGCTCATCATCCAAACGTACGCGGATCACGTTGGAAGCAGGCGTCAATCCCACCGCCAACGGGCGCCCCGGCGTCCTGCGCATGGCTTCTTCGATCTGCTCGTCGGTATACCCGCGTTCGGCCTCCTCCGCGTCGGCTTGCAGCATGGCGGCCTCCTCGGCCGGCAGATCGTCATATGAAAGCATGGTGTAATCATGTGTCATGTCCATTGTCTTCCTCCTTCTATGAGCTTTACATATTTGGTCCGCATGCGCATCGCATGAAGCAATGCGGGTCCTCTCGACGTGTCGACCACGATGACCTCCAGCGGTATCCCGTCCGGCGATATGCCGAGATACAACACCTTCAGTGGCTCCTCGCGCATCATCAGCTCGCGTATCGGATGCGTTACGACATACATGGCATCGTCCGGTTCGATGCCGTGTTTGAGTGCCGAGGGCAATATATTCATATCATTATTGTGCCACAAAATACGAAGGGGATCAATCCTTGAAGCTTTACAGCGCACATATCCAGCGCGCAAGGAGTACGCACCATCACACATTCCGGATTCATGAAGTATCATCGACGATACAATCCAAATTTGCAACGTCCACGGACGTCATCGCCCGACGGCCGAATACCGTGACGGATACAACCTAAGGAGGACGCGGCATATGGCCACAACCACCGACAGCACGGCAACCAAGGAACGCATCTATCCCGAGGTGGGGGCGGCGCTGCTTCAGGCGCGCAAGGAGTGCGGGATGACCCAGCAGCAGCTGGCCGACGCCACAGGGGTCTCGCGCATCACGATCCAGCGCATCGAGCAGGCGCACATCAACCCATCGTTCCGCTCGCTCGAGGCGCTCGCCCACGGCATGGGCCGCAGGCTCACCATCAGCTTCGACCCGCTCGACGAACAGAATTGACGCCGGTTCGAACTCAGCCGGATCGAGTTGTCGACATGCCTCCGGAGTTGTCCACAGGCGTCCACAGGTCGCTACGCGGTTCACGAGACTGACAGTATGTTGGGAGGCATCGGGCTGGAACCGCCAACCACCATCAGACAAGGGAGTAAACCGTGAGGATCTACAATTTCACCGACAATGACGACGTCGATATCGTCGCGCGGCAGGGCGCGTTTCAGGTCATCGAATGGAAGCGGGATCTGTCCGTGGACTACGGCGGCGCGGCGGCCGCCTACTTCGCATCCGAGATGAACGTGCGCCGCCGGCAGGTGGTGTGCACGCTCGATGGGAAGACGGGCATCACCGTGCAGGCCGGTGCCATGCAATGGCAGGCCGGACACATTCAGGCCACCACCGGGTTGAAGGGAGTGGGCGATTTCCTCGGCAAGATGGCGCGCGGCGCCGTCACCAAGGAGTCCGCGATCAAACCCGAGTATCAGGGCGTCGGCGTGCTGGTGCTCGAGCCGACGTACCGGCATATCCTGCTTATCGACCCGATGCAGATGGGTGGATCCATGACCGTCAACGACGGCCTGTTCTACGCATGCGAGTCGACGGTGCAGCAGAGGGCGGTGATGGTCTCCCGTCCGAGCGCGATGGTCGCCGGCGGCGAGGGACTGTTCAACCTTGCTCTCCAGGGGCAGGGCACGGTCGCGCTGGAATCCCCCGTCCCCGCGTCGGAGCTCGTCACCATCGATCTGGAGGACGATGAGCTGAAGATCGACGGCAACTTCGCCATCGCATGGACCACCGGACTCCAGTTCACGGTGGAACGGTCCGGCAAGACGCTGATCGGCTCGGCCGCGAGCGGCGAGGGGCTGGTGAATGTATACCGAGGATCCGGTCGCGTGTTGCTCGCGCCGGTGGCCTCCCCTACCTTCAATCCGAACGCCGGCACTGGCACGGCGTGAGGACACGGGAATCGGACGGTTCCATTCCATACGTATTCCGTGGCCATCCTGCATGAAGCCTCGTTCCCCGTACGCTGACGTCCGCCCAGCATACGGGGAACGGGGCTTCGTCGATGATGTCCCCCGTTTTCGTACGCTACGGAACGGTAGGCATACGAAAACAGGGGGTAGGAGCCGGATAGCCACAGGGAACGTATACCTAGAAAGCCTCAGCGTACGCGGATGGGGAATAGGGTCGCCCGAGCCACGAGGAGCGTACGCCGCGACACGCATGAGGGCGGGTGCGAGGACAGTCGCGGCCGCATCCGCCCGATCGGCCCCCGATCGGCCCCGGTCCGATCCATCCGAATATGGTCGAACCCGGTCAAACACATCCGATCTCGGTGGAGTCCAGGCATATCCGGCCGATAGGTTGCTGCTCATATCGTTTTTCAATATAATTATGTTGAAAAACAAAAATGGATGACTAAGAACCGGGAGGGGTTGCCGATCATGCAACGGTATATGAATCGGTGGGTGCTGGACGTACTGAAGGGGATCGTCGTGCTCATCTGGATCGGATGTCTGTGGGGACAGGCCGTCGTCGTGCCCACGCTGTCGCAGGCGGTGGGAGACCTCTTCTATCCGCAGAATCAGGCGGCGATGCGATGGCCGTATCTGATCGCGGGCGAGCTGTTCCTGCTGTGCGTCGAGATCGCGTTCGGCGCGGTCTGGCGGCTGCTCACACTGTCCGGTTCGGGACGCGTGTTCACCGCCAAGGCCCTGACCTGCGTGAACTGGGTGATCGGATGCGCTGCCGCCGCCACGGCGCTGACTCTCCTCGTGCTCGTAGTGTTCCTCATCTCGGGCTGGAACGATCCCGTCATCGAGACGATGGATTACTACGCCGTCGCGTTCATGCTCGGAGTCGTCCTCATCGCCGAAATAGGATTCGATCTGCTGATGACGGTGATGAGAGGACTGCTCAGAGCCGCAACCGACCAGTCCGACGAACTGGAGCAGGTGATCTGAGCATGTCCATCCGTATCAATTTGGACGTCATGATGGCCAAACGCAGAATCGGTGTCGGCGAGCTCGCCGAACGCATCGGCATCACTCCGGCGAACCTGTCGATCCTCAAGAACGAACGCGCCAAGGCGGTGCGATTCACCACTCTCGACGCGATCTGCCGCGAACTCGACTGCCAGCCAGGCGACATCCTCGAATGGGTTGACGACGGGGATCGTCAATAGACAGAGGGGGCCGAAACCTATGGTTACTTGTGGTAGAGGCTGACGCGCTCGTACTTGGGCTCGCAGGAGACGTTGATGCCGAGCTTGCGGTAGAGCGCCTCGTCGGCCGCCGAGATGATGACCGAGAAGAACGCGTCGCAGCCGCGCAGGCGCTCAAGGCCTGCGATCACACGGGCCGCGGTCTCATCCGTCGAACTCGTGATGGACAGTGCGATCAGCGTCTCATCGGAATGCAGTCGACGGTTCACGCTGTTGAGATGCTCGGTCTTCAATCGGCAGATCGGCTCGATCGCCTTGTCGTCGATCACCAGCAGATCGTCGTCCACGCCGGTGACGGCCTTGAGCGCGTTCATCAGCAGTGCGCTCGCCGCGCCGAGCAGCGTGCCGGTCCTGCCTGTGACGACCCTGCCGTCGGGCA
>NZ_JGYS01000018.1 GCF_000741175.1 Bifidobacterium callitrichos DSM 23973 | reverse complement strand
CGCCTTCGAGCTCGCGCACGGAGGTGAGCCCGGGGCTGGGCATTTCGAGCGAGCCGCCCGCCTTGACGGCGGCGACGGCCGAGTTGGAGCCGCCCCAGTCGGAGACGACCATGCCATCGAAGCCCCATTCGTCGCGCAGGATGTCCTGCAGGAGGTGCTTGTTCTCGTGCGCGTACACACCGTTGATCTCGTTGTAGGAGGTCATGATGGTCATCGGCGCGGCCTCGCGCACGGCGATCTCGAAACCGGTCAGGTAGATCTCGCGCATCGTGCGTTCGTCGATGACGGAGTTGGAGGCCTGACGGCGCAGCTCCTGGCTGTTGACGGCGAAGTGCTTCGGGCAGGCGCTCACGCCGTTCGACTGGATGCCGCGGATGAGGCCGGCGGCCATGCGTCCGGCGACGATCGGATCCTCGGAATAGTACTCGAAGTTGCGGCCGCACAGCGGATTGCGCTTGATGTTGAGGCCGGGGCCGAGCAGCACGTTGACGTCGAGGTCGTGGGCCTCGTGGCCCAATGCCTCACCCATCTCCTCGGCGAGGGCCGGATCCCACGAGTTCGCGACCGTGCCGGCGGTCGGGAAGCAGGTGGCCGGCTTGGAGGCGCCGAGGCCGAGGTGGTCGCCTTCGCCGAGCTGGCGGCGCACACCGTGGGGGCCGTCACTCATGACGAAGCTGGGGATGCCGGCACGGTCGTTGCCGCGCGAGTCCCATTCGGATCCGCCGGAAAGCATCGCCGCCTTCTCGGTCACCGAGAGCTCTTCGAGTTCCATATCGTTTTTCTCCTGTACGCCGTTGCACGGTTTGTTGCTGCTTTCGATTCAATCAGGTTTGCCGCTGATGCGTTCGCCCCCGCACACAACCTGTCGTTTCGCCCGCACGAATGGCGACGCCGGCACGGCTACACGCCAACTTTTCGCAGAAGTCAGTACGTCTTCATAATTGTCGGGAAGCTGCATCTGCCACACCACAGGTGATTTCGTTCTTTCAAACACTTGTGGCAATGGGTCCGGCCACAACGCGGCAAAATCGACGCGATGCAAGCGTTGTGGCTTGCTTCTCCGTGACCAGATCCTTGGAATTCCGCCATTTTGCTCGAATCGAGTTCTGAACACTCCGGGTGCGCATTGTCACGACTTGCCAGAATTCCTTTTTTCGAACGCTTGTGGCAGCGGATTTCGCCATATCACGCCGATACAGTCGAAATAATCGCGTTATGGCAACGTCCGCGGGGCAGGCACCGATCAGACCCCGCTAATTACGTCTCACAAACACGGCGTCAGCGAGAGGTTCCCACATCCAAACGACAGCAACCTCTCGCGGACGCTATGGTCAACGAGAGATTGCTGTCAAGAGGCGATAGGGATGGCTCAGTGAGTCGGAAGACTCAGGCGAGGCATCCCCGTCTCCGTCAGCGGACGGTTCCGGTCGGGGCTACTCGGCCTCGGTCACCGGCGCGACGGTCGCGGCCTTGCGGCGGGCGAGGAAGCGCTTGACGGCGAGGAACTCGAGACCGATCACGAGGACGGCGGTCACGCCCCAGACGGCGTACATCGCGGTCTTCCACATCGGGGTGGCGACCTTGGGCTCGCCGTTCTCGTACATCCAGCTGTTGGCTGCGGTGTAGAGGATGTTGTGGCTGGCCTGACGCATCGCCTTGACGGAGGTGGCGGACTTATCGGTGATGTGGTTGGTGTTCTCCGTGGTGGCGAGCATCGCATCGTTGCCGTTACGAATGCCCTCGTCGCCGTACATGTAGCCTGCGCCCTCGAAGTAGTCGGTGAGCACGAAGCCGCGGAAGCCCCACTCGTCGCGCAGGACGGTCTGCAGCAGGTTGGAACTGCCACCAGACCATGTGGTGCCGATGTAGTTGAAGGAACTCATCACGGCACCTGCACCGCCGTCCTTGACAGACATCTCGAACGGCTTGAGGTAGATCTCGCGGATCGACTGCTCATTGGCCCACGTGCACAGCATGCTGGCACGGTTGGTCTCCTGCTCATTCAGGGCGAAGTGCTTCATGAAGGAGTACACGCCCTTCTCCTTGGCACCGGCGATCTGCTGGGAGGCCATCACGCCGGAGAGCAGACCATCCTCGGAGAAGTACTCGAAGTTGCGGCCGGCGTAGGCGTTGCGGTGGATGTTCATCGCGGGAGCATACCAGCCGGAGACGTGCATGTCACGCGCCATCTGGCCGATCATCTCGCCGAACTGCTTGGCGAGATCCTTGTTCCACGTGCAGCCGAAGGAGGTGGAGGCCGGGAAGCCGATCGAACCGACGCCGGTGAAGTTGTTGTTCAGCGCGGCCGGGCCATCGGCGTCGGTCAGCTGGACCTTGCCGATGGAGCCGATCGCGCGGGTGCCATAGCCGCCGTATGCGATCAGGGAGTCCATCTGGTCGAAGGTGAGCTCGTCGAGCAGCTTGTCCCACTGCGGGTCGTCGTAGTCCTTGCCGGTGAGGTCGGCCAGACGCACGCCATTCTTGGCGCCGGTGGTCGGCATCTCATCGGAGCTGTCGTTGTGGGAGGCAAGGTCGTAGTTGGAGATATTGGTGAAAGTCGCCTTGAGGTCGTCGCTCATCGTGTAGCTGGTGGGCGCGGCAGTCGCCTTCTTGTAGTTGGCGAAGTGGCCGGCACGGGACAGGTACGTCACGTCGCCTTCGGCGCTGTCGAATTGGTTGGTGGCGACGACCTGATCGCCGTCGTGCGTGTTCGAGTCGGAATCGTAGGTGATGGTCTTCGGGACGTTGACGGTCTTCTCGGCGATCGTCGTGTGGGAATCGGACTGGATGGAGATCTGGTAATCGCCCTTCTCCAGTACCCATGCCTTGGCGGTTTTGGAGTCGTAGGAGGCCATGTCGTCGTCATCGAAGGAGATCGTCACGGTCTCGGATTCGCCCGGAGCGAGCTCCTTGGTCTTCTCGAACGCGACGAGGTTCGCAGAGGCCTTCTCGATGCCCCCATTGGTGTACGGCGGGTTGTAGTACACTTCGACGACGTCCTTGCCGGCCTTGTCGCCGGTGTTGGTGACGGTCACGTCGAAATTGACCTTGCCATCCGAATAGGTCACATCGCCCATCTTCTGATCGAACGTCGTGTACGACAGACCATAGCCGAACGGGAAGGCGACGATGTCATCGTAGTTGATGAGACCCTCGTCGGCGGCGGTCTCATAGAACTTGTAGCCCACGTAGATGCCCTCGACGTAGTTCACGAAACTCGGCTTGCGCACATCGCCGCGGTTTTCGGTGTTGAACTCGGACATGTTGTCGTAGTAGAACGAGCCGAAGTTCGCCGTGGACGGGTTCTCGGAGAGATCCTTGAGGAAGGTGTCGGAGGTCTTGCCGGACGGGTTCACGTCACCGGCGAGCACCTCGCCGAGGGCGGAGAAGCCGGTCTGGCCGGCGGGCGGGCACCACACGACGGACTGGATCTGCGGGTAGTCGGAGAGGAAATCGAACTGGAAGGTGTTGGCGCCGTTGTAGATGAGGGTGACCTTGCTGAAGTTCTTGGTGACCAGATCGATCATGTCGCGCTCGGTCTTGGAAAGCTCCAGGAAGCTCTGGCCCTTCTCGAAGTCGGCGTAGTCCTTGGAGTTGTTCGTGTAGGTGACGCCGTCGGCGGTCATGTCCATCGGCAGATCGGCACCTTCACCACCGACGCGGGTGATGACGACCACAGCCTCATCGGAGAAGGACTTCGCATCGGAGATCAGGGAATCGGAATACTGGTCGGCGGGCACTTCCGGCAGGGTCCAGTCCTGCTCCCACATGCCCACGACCGGACGATCGGCACGGTAGTCGGTGTACAACTTGGTCAGGTCGGCGTTGGTCTGGAAACCGGCCTCCTTCATGCCGTCGAGCAGCGAGGTGGTTGCATACTGGTCGTTCATCGAACCAGAACCGGTGCCGCCGTAGACTGGGTTGGTGGAGCCCCAGCCGAACACGTTGACCTTCTTCGAGGCAAGCGGCAGGTTGCTGCTGTCGTTCTTGAGCAATGTCACGGCCTCGGTCTGCACGTCCTTGGCGAGCTTGCTTGCCGCGGAGATGGTCGAATCGCTCAGCTGGTACTTGGTGGCGGTCGCGTTGTTGAGCAGCGTGGCGAGCGGACCGGACATCATCAGGGAGATCGAGACGACTGCGCCGACGAGCACCACGAGCCAGGATTCGGAGTGGGCGATCTTGCGCACCGCGACGCTCTTGACGGTCCTCTTGTTGACGCCGAAGGTGACGGCGAGCGCAAGCACCAGCAGTACGCCGATGGCGATGAGGTACGGCGTCACCGATGAAAGCACCGTCATCACGTCGGCCATGTTGATCTGTAGCATGGTGATTCTCCTCCTTGATCCAGCTACGGTTCTCTTCGATTCCGACATGCCGGCATTTCGACACTTCCTTGTCGTCCCTGTCGTCGATGTCGTTGATTTGATTGTGCCTGAGCCGCGCAGGCCTCATCGCCCGCCCAGCCCATCCTGTCATTTCGACCGCATATTCTGCTTCCGACCATCAAGCGACGTCAGACGCCATGTCGGACCGGACCGTATGATCCGGCCGGTACGTTCCCCGAGGCCACTGACGGCGATGCCACCACCAACGTACGGTGACTCGGGCTCAGCGTACGTTCCCCGTGGCTATGAGGCTTCTATCACCCGTATTCGTACTCTGCCCGCCGGTAAGCATACGAATACGGGTGATACGACCGAGATAGCCCGGAGGAACGTACGGTGACCTGCCCTCAGCGTACGTCCTCCGAGATTACGGCCGAAAACACCACGAAGAACGTACGGCACACACCACACCACACCAGCCGCACACCACACCACCCCCAGCTACCTCAACCGGCACCGAAATAGCCCCGAGGAACGTACGGTGGGCGGTTCCGGCAGACAGGTTCCGCGGGACATGGATAGGATGGGGGTATGAGTGATGTGAACGCGTTGACCCTAGAGCCGGGCGAGGTGGTGGGCGGCTACACCCTCATCTCCCGTCTCGGTTCGGGCGCGATGGGATCGGTGTGGCGCGTCAGTGACGGCGGCGGTCAGGTGTATGCGATGAAGATCCTGCGCGATTCGCTGTCCGACGACTTCGCCGACGCCGATTCCGGTAACGGCGGCGCCCCCGGCAACCGTCAGTCGGCGCCGCAGGACCCGAATCTCAAGGAGCACGTCACCGCCCGCGAGCGCCTGCGCCGCGAGGCAATGGCCCTGAAGAAGGTCAATCACCCCGGCGTGTGCGGCATCGTCGACATGGAGCTCGACGATGCGCTTGCGTTCATCGTCACCGAACTAATCGAAGGCCGGAACCTGCGCGACGACGTCGCCGCAAATGGCCGGTATGTGGGCGATGATCTGGAGCGTCTGGCCCGCAAGCTGATCGAGGCGGTGAAGGCCGTGCACGCGGCCGGCATCGTGCATCGCGATATCAAGCCGACGAACGTGATGGTGTCGGCCACCGGTCCGATTCTGGTCGATTTCGGCATCGCGATGGGCGAGGGCGAAAGCCACGTCACCCGTACGGGTCTGGTGATGGGAACGCCGGGATTCATCGCCCCGGAGATCATCGAGGGCGCCGAATCAGACGAGGCGACCGACTGGTGGTCGGTGGCGTCCGTATTGGCGTTCGCCGCGATGGGCGAGCCGGTGTTCGGTACGAAGCCGATGATGGCGGTGCTGGAGCGCGAGGCGTCGGGCAACGCGAATCTCGCGGGTCTGCCCGCGCACACGATGACCGCGTTCCGTAGCGCGCTGAACCCCGATCCGACGAAGCGCTGCACGCCGGATCAGCTGCTGCATGCGATCGCGTTGGATGCGCTCAATCCCATGGGATGGGATGGCGCGAACGGCACAGATCCCACGAACGGGGTGATGCACCCTTTTGGTCGTGAGGATGCCGGACGCGGAGACGCCGCTGGCATGGTCGCCAGTACCGGCGATGCCGTCAGCACGCGCACGCTGTGGCCGGGCGCGTCGGCGGATACGAACGCCACGGCGATTCTCAACGACACCGGTTCCAACGCTCTCGCCGCCACGCGTGCGCTGAGCCCGGAGCAGTGCACGGTAGCCCTGCCGAGCGACGCCCTCGGCCCGAACGACGTGCCCGGTCTGCTGACCCCTCCCCCGCCGCCGGTCGCGCCGGGTTCGACCAGGGTGATGCCGGCCGTCGTTCGCCCGAACCAGCCGGTTCGCCCGAACCGTTCAATCCCCGCGACGGCATGACCAACAATCCCCGCCGCCCGCCCCGCATTGCGACGCATCGCGACCAACGCGAACCAACCTGCCGTCTCCGTCGATGCACGTCCCGTGCGATTCGCGCAGTCCGGCCAGTTCGCACAGGTATCGCCCGCGGCCCAGTCGCGGCAGAGCCCGAAACCCACCGATCTTCCTCCCGCATACGTGCCGCCGGCGAGCGCGAAGGCCACGCCGACGCCGCCGAATCCGCAGAATGGTACGGATTCCGACCATCCGCAGCGCACTACGGTGATGCCGGTGGGGCAGGCAACGCCACCGGTACGGCCCGGACAGAGCATTCCTCCCCGTGCATCCTCCGAACCCGGTGTCTCGACGATTCCGCTGCATCCGGGCGGCCGGCAGGTTCCGCGTCCGGAACCGCTGTTCCCGCAGCCGATGCAGCAGCCTCAGTCTCCCGTCAACGCCGCCGATCCGGAGCGCACCGCCGCCATTGAAGGCACGGTTCCGGAGTTCCTGCGCACGCCCGCGCAGGGCGCGCCGCAGAACATGCCTCCGGTGATGCCGCTGCCGATGGATCAGCGTCCGAACCAGTACAGCCAGTTCGGCCGATCCGGACTGCCGAATCACGCGAATGCTGCCGATCGGCTTCGCGGCCAGTACGTCAGTCACGGCGTGCTGCCGCTCGTGGTGATGATGGTCATCCCGATGATCGCGGCGGCGGTCTGGCCGGTTGCGGGACTCATCGCCGCGGCACTGCTGTTCTGGCTGCTGTTCACGGTCGGGTACAGCGAGACCGCGCAGCTCGACCGCGAGTCGAAGCGCGGCGGCGAGCGCAAGGGGTCGGATTCGGCCCTGCGCATCGTGCAGCTGCCGTGGCATCTGGTCAAGGGGCTTGCCGCGACGATCGCGCGCACGCTGCAGTTCGCGCTGCTTGACGTGCTGTGCATGGTGTTCGCCGCGATCGCGCTCGATCTGCCGTGGCAGCAGGTGCCGATGCCGAACGGCTACTGGCCGTATCAGGTGCCGTGGCTGACTGATGTGGCGCCGTTCTCCGTGACGAATCTGGTTGCGGCGGGCGTGGCGGCGACTGCATGGATCCTCACGTCGCTGTGGCCGTTCTCCGAGGCGATTCGTCTCGCCGCGGGCGCGATGCGCGGGCGATCCGTTGCCAATCAACCGAGCAATCAGCCGGATCAGCAGTACCGGCCGAATCAGCCGAACGTGTAATTCACGCGAAATTCAATCGCCGGCATGCGCGCGAGGCTGCACACGGGCTACACTTGCGACAAGATCGTCTGATATGTCTCGTATCGACATATCACACTGCGGATCAATCACACCGCAGATCGTGCCGGGAGAACCGGGTCATTCGGGGAAAGGATCACATACCCATGGCGAACGCCGATAAGACAGACAAGCGCAAGACCCGCGCCGCACGCCGCGCGGCCGAGGAGGCGGCCGCCAGGGCCCGCGCCGAGCAGGCGGCGAAGGAGCGCAAGCAGCAGACCATCATCGGCGCGATCGTCGTCGTGGTCGTCATCGCGCTGATCGCCATCGCGGGAATCGCGCTCTACCGTTCGCACGCCGCCAGCACCGCCCAGGCCAACATGACGGTCGACGAGGCGTACGCGAAGCTGCAGGACGTCAAGGACAAGCCGAGCACCGCGGACGAGAAGGGCGGCGTGCTCGTCTCCAAGGACGGCGTGGGCGAGAAGATCGCCGACGCGCCGACCGTCGCCGTCTACATGGACTTCATGTGCTCCGGCTGCGGCAACTTCGAACGAACCGCGGGCGAGACCCTCACCAAGCTGGTTGAGGCCGGCCAGATCAACCTCGAGCTGCATCCGATGTCGTTCGGCGACCAGTGGAGCAGCGACGAGTATTCGACGCGCGCCGCGAACATGCTGCTGGCGCTCACCGAGCAGGACAAGGATGCCAGCCACATCCTCGGCTTCATCCAGAACATGTACGCCGAGGACTTCCAGCCGGCCGAGAACTCCGGCAAGAAGACCTCCGACGACCAGATGAAGGAGCAGGCGGTCAAGGCCGGCGTCTCGCAGAAGGTGGCCGACGCGTCCGTCACGGGCAAGTACACCGATTGGCTCGACGCGATCAACACCTATCTGCCCAAGCGCACCGATCTGCTGAACGTGTCCGGCCAGCTCAAGGGGCAGATGACCACGCCGACAGTCACGATCAACGGCAACTTCTGGGATATGAACCAGCTGACCACCGCCGACCTGACGGTGGACGCGGGTCTGGTCCAGGCGCTGGGCCTCGAGGACAGCCAGGTCGGCCAGGCCGGACAGCTGCCGTCGATCGGCGCGGACGGCAAGCCCGTCTCCCTCGTCTGATCACTGACCTGCTCACTGATCGCCCTGATCACCGGCAAGTGATTCCATCCGGTCTGCTATGCTGGTAGCTCGCGCATGCGCGGGGTGCGGCACCATCACCACGGTGCACGCATGACACGCATGCCACGCCTCTTTAGCTCAGATGGCCAGAGCGGCCGCCTTGTAAGCGGCAGGTCGTCGGTTCGATCCCGACAAGAGGCTCGTCGCGCTCCGAAAAGGTGTACACTGTATGTGCGCACAGGGGGTGCACATTCAATACTTAACACGGGTAAGTCGCCTGGGAGCCTTCCCCCCGATTACGGTTCCTAGGTAGGACTGGAGCGTCCCCCAACCTGCTTCAGTCCGGTTTCAGGGGGCGGGAACTTCCCCTTCTCTCCCGCCCCCTTTTTTCTTTTTCTTCGCACATGGTGCGCTACGATGGGCTCCGAGTGCGCCCGTCGTCGCGAAGTGGTGTTGCGGACGATCATCGGGCGGGAAATGAGGTTTGCAGTTATGGCACGGCGATGGACCCCGCAACGGTTTGTGATGTTGCGCCGTATCCGTGTGGCCGTGTGCGTAACGGCCGTCGTGGCGTCAATGGCGGTCACGTTCGGCCTGTCCACGCGCAAGGCCGTCGCATTGAACGTCAATGGCAAGACGACCACCGTGCAGACGTACGCGATGAGCGTGGATCGTCTCCTGCAGGAGCAGGGCATCGACGTGAAGAGCCATGATCTGGTCGAATCGTCGTCGGGCGAGCGACTCGCCGATCATGCGGTCGTCACCGTGCGCAGCGCCTTCCAGACGACCGTCAACGTCGACGGCGAGGAGATCCCGTTCTGGACGGTCGCCGACAGCGCCGACCAGCTCATCGGCTTCTTCAGGGCGAACGAGAAGCAGGCCTCGAAGATCACCGTCAACATCGGCAACGTGTACAACCAGCTGACCGGCGGGCTCGTCATCAACAGCGAGGGTCCGGTCACGGTCATCGCCGACGGCAAGACGTCCGTCGCACCGAACGGCAAGCTGCCTGCCGCGTCAATCCTCGATTCGAAGGGCATCAACGTCGGCAAGGAGGATCGCGTCACCGTCACGAAGGACGGCGGCACGACGATCCTGCGCGTCCAGCGCGTCACGCACGGTCAGGAGACGCGCGTCAAGACCGTGCCGTTCACGACTCGGACGGTCGTCGACGACTCGCTCCAGCCCGGTCAGACCGTGGTCCGTCAGCAGGGCGTCAACGGTTCGATCACGCAGATCTACGACGTCACGTACGTCGACGGCGTCAAGGAGAGCGAGACGCTCAACAGTGAGACGACGACGCAGGTGGCGCTCGACCAGATCATCGCGGTGGGTCCAGCGAAACAGGACACCACCGGCAATTCGACGAATTCGGGCGATTCGTCGGATTCCGGAACGACGTCCGGGAAGGGCGATTCCGGATCGGGTTCGACGGATTCGTCGAACGGCTCGTCGAACGACGGCGGTACGTCCGATAAGGGCGATGCCAAGCCGAACACTGGTTCCGGCAGCAACTCCAACAACTCGAGCAACTCCAACAACTCGGGATCCACGAGCAAACCGGACACGAACAACGGCAACTCGAACAACAACACGTCGAAGCCGAACACCGATACGAGCAAGCCGAACGACTCCGGCTCGACGAACAAGCCCGGCGCGGACGACTCGTCCAGCAACTCGGGCAACTCCAACAATTCCGGCTCGACCAGCAAGCCGAACACGAACACCGGTGGCTCGAACAACTCCGGCAACTCCGGCAGCAACTCGAATAACTCCGGCGGCAGCTCGGCGAGCGGACGCCTGTGGCATCCGAGCATCTCGCAGGCCAAGACCTACGCCGCGGCCGCGGCCGCACAGCGCGGCTGGACCGGTGCCGAGTGGGACGCCCTCGTGTGGATCTGGGAGCATGAATCGGGCTGGCGGTGGAACGCCGACAACCCGTCCTCCGACGCCTACGGCATCCCGCAGGCCCTGCCCGGATCGAAGATGGGCACCGGATGGCAGGACGACGGTGCGGTGCAGATCGACTGGGGTCTGAGCTACATCTCGGGCCGCTACGGCTCCCCCACCAAGGCCAAGGAATTCTGGCTGAAGAACAACTGGTACTAAAGCGCGCACTCAACACGCACACAACGCAACACGGACGGTGACATGAACGACACAGCACAGGAGAACACGGGCGAGCCGAAGACGGTTCCGGTCGAGCCGGTCGCAACGCCGGAAGCGGCAGCCGGAACCGGCCATCTGCTCGGCGCGGCCGACATCCGCCGCATCGCCGCCGACGCCGGCGTGAGCCCGACCAAGAAGTTCGGCCAGAACTTCGTCATCGACCCGGGCACCGTGCGCCGTATCGTGCGCGAGGCGCACGTCGACGCCGATACGCACGTGCTGGAGGTCGGCCCGGGTCTGGGTTCGCTCACGCTGGCGATCCTCGAAACGGGGGCGACGATGACCGCCGTCGAGATCGACCCGCCGCTGGCCGAGCGCCTGCCCGACACGATCGCCGAATTCATGCCCGAGGCGTCCGGCAGACTCACCGTCGTCAACCGCGACGCCCTGACCGTCGGCCCCGAGGTTCTGCCGCAGTTCGCGGACGCGTCCAAGCCGTTCACGCTGGTCGCGAACCTGCCGTACAACGTGGCCACGCCGATCATCCTCACGCTGCTGGAACGCTTCGGCAACCTCGACTCCTTCCTCGTGATGGTGCAGAAGGAGGTCGCCGATCGTCTGTCCGCGGAGCCGGGCAACAAGATCTACGGCACTCCGAGCGTCAAGCTCGCCTGGTACGGCGAGGCCGGACGAGCCGGCGTCATCGGGCGCAACGTGTTCTGGCCCGCGCCGAACGTCGACTCGGCGCTCGTCTCGTTCCATCGTGGACCCGAACGCGGCTCGGAGCAGTTGCGTGAGGCCACGTTCCGTCTCATCGACGCGGCGTTCGGCCAGCGTCGCAAGACGCTGCACGCGGCGTTGAAGAAGACCGTTCCGGCCGGCGCATTCGAGGCCGCCGGCATCGACCCGACCCGCCGCGGCGAGACGCTGACGATCGACGAGTTCGTCGCCCTCGCGAACGCGGTGATCGCCTTGGAATCCTCGGCCGACGCCGGGACACAGTCCCAGTCCCAGCCCCAGACCCAGACCGAGGCGCAGGCATGAGCGCCGCGACCACCCTGTCCACGGGCTCACCCGTGACCGCACCCGCACCAGACCATCGTCCCGATACGCCGGCGATGGTGAGCGTCGACTGCCCGGCCAAGACGAATCTCACGCTCGAGGTCGGCGCCTCCCGCGCCGAATGGGGCGGACGTCACGAACTCGACACGATCTACTGCGCGGTCAGCCTGACCGACACCGTCAGCGCGGCCATCAAACCGGCAGGAACCGGCTTCTCGCTCGATCTTTCCGGCAAGCATCTGGGCGATCTGGCGTCATCGTCCGCGGACATGCGCCGCAACCACGCGGTGATGGCTCTGTTCGCTATGGCCGAGGCGGCCGGACGCGAACCGGACATCGCCCTGTCGATCGACAAGCGCATTCCGGTGGGTGCGGGGCTCGCCGGCGGTTCGGCCGACGCCGCGGCCACGATCCTTGCGCTCGACGAGCTGTGGGGTCTCCACTGGCCGATCGAACGGCTGCGCGAGGTCGCGGCGACGCTCGGCGCGGATATGCCGTTCTGCGTGGCCGGCGGCTACGCGCGCGGCACCGGGTACGGCGAGGTCATCGAGTCGATCGACGAAGGCTCCGAAACCGAACGCGCGCTGCGTGCCGACGGCTACGCGGGCGCGTTGCTCGTCGGCGCATACCGCACGCAGCTGAGCACGCCCGACGTGTATCGCCTGTTCGATGCGATCGGCGCCGGATCGGGCGATCGCAACCATCTGCAGAAGGCCGCGATCAAACTGCATCCGCGCAGCGGTCAGGCGGTCGACGCGGCCCTCAAGGCCGGCGCAAGGCACGCCTTCGTCTCCGGTTCGGGGCCGTCCGTGGTGGCGTTCACGCCTACTCCCGCGGTGCGTCGTCAGGTGCTCGCGGCCTGGGAGCGTTCGGGCGCGGTGGACCGGATCATCGCGGCGGAGGCCCCCGCCAGGCCCCATATCCACCCCCATATCAGCGTCACGGTTGCACGCTAAGGTAACTTCTCAGCACAGCGAACGAAAGGGAAGCAATGGCCGAACAGTATGATGAGCGCGAGGCACGCAAGGCATATGTACGCCGGCGCCAGAGGACGGTGTTCTCCATCGTCGGCGCTGTCCTCGTGGTGGCGCTGATCGCCTCGTTCCTGCTCTATTTCGGCGTGATCAGGATCGACAAGGAGTCCCAGGACTCCGTCAAGCCGAACTACGGCGTGGCCGTGCCATGCGCGGCGAAGAACGAGGACGGTTCGGCGATGAAGTGGTCCGACAACTCCACCGTGCCCGTCGAAGTGCTCAACGGCACCAAGTTCAGGGGGCTCGCCGGTGCGGTGGGCGAGGCGCTCAAGAACCGTCAGTTCAATGTGGTGAAAGTCGGCAACTACAAGTCCAAGAAGGTGGAGCGCACGACGATCTACTTCGGCGTGAACGCCATCAACCCCGCCTACACGCTCAACCAGTACTTCACCGACGCCGTCATGAAGATGGACGATCGTCAGGACCGCACCGTCAACGTGGTCGTCGGCGGCTCCTTCAACAACCTGCGCAGCGAGTCGGAGGTCAAGAAGCAGGGCAGCACTATCGTCGACTTCGAAGGCTGCAAAACCACCGAGGAGATGCAGAAGGCCGGCCTGCCCAAGACCTTCACCCACACGCAGGTCAACTGATCACGTCCGTCTGAACGCCTGAGCCTGAGCCCAAATGCTCAGGCTCAGTTGTTTTCCGCGGCCCAGCGCCTGAGCTCGGCCACGGCCACATCATGCTCGACCGGACCGTTATCGAGGCGATAGTCGAGCATGTGCTTGTAGGCGCGGCCGACCATCGGACCGGGTTCGAGACCCAGAATCGACATGATCTCGTTGCCGTCGAGATCCGGGCGGATCGCGTCGAAGTCCTCCTTCTCCTTGAGCTCGCGGACGCGCGCCTCCATCTCATCCATCGCCGTGGCGAAGATATGCGCCTTGCGGCGGTTCTGCGTCGTCGCGTCGGCGCGCGTCAGGCGGTTGAGCCGCTCGTAGAGATGTCCGGCGTCCTTGACGTATCGACGCACCGCGGAGTCGGTCCACGGCTCGTCCACGTACCCGTGGAAGCGCAGGTGCAGATTCACCAGCTCGCTGACGTCCTCGACGATGTGATGGTCGAAGCGCAGTGCCTTGAGGCGCTTGCGCGTCAGCTTCGCCCCGACCGCGTCGTGATGGTGGAAGCTCACCTTGCCACCGGATTCGAACTTGCGGGTCTTCGGCTTGCCGATGTCGTGCATGAGCGCCGCCAGTCGCAGCGTCAGATCCGGCCTCGGCACCGGACCGTCGTCGTCCGTCTCCAGCGCGACCGCACGATCGAGCACGATCATCGTGTGCTCGAACACGTCCTTGTGGCGGTGATGCTCGTCGATCTGCAGTTCCAGCGCGGGGATCTCCGGGAACACGATCGCGGCCAGACCGGAGTCGACCAGCGCCTCGATGCCGGCGCGCGGACGGTCGGAGAGGATCAGCTTGGTCAGTTCGTCGCGCACGCGTTCGGCGGAGACGATGGAGATGCGATCGGTCATCGCGCTGATCGCCTCGGCGGTCTCCGGTTCGATCGAGAAGCCGAGCTGGGCGACGAATCGCACCGCGCGCATCATGCGCAGCGGATCATCGTCAAACGACTGACGCGGGTCGACCGGCGTACGCAGCACACCTTTGGCGAGGTCGTTCGCACCGCCGAACGGGTCGACGAACTCCAGATCGGGCACGCGCAGGGCCATCGCGTTGACGGTGAAGTCACGACGTGACAGGTCGCCTTCGAGACTGTCGCCGTAGGCCACCTCCGGCTTGCGCGAATCGGGGTCGTACGTGTCGGAACGGTAGGTGGTGACCTCCACCTGCACCTCGGTGCCGTCCGGACGGCGGCGCATCGCACCGAGCGTGCCGAACTTGCGGCCCATATCCCAGAAGCCATCATGTCCGAAGCGGCGCAGGATCGGCTCGAACTGCTCGGGCCTCGCGGACGTGCAGAAATCGAGATCGTGACTGTGCCGGTGCAGCAGCAGATCACGCACCGGCCCACCGACCAACGCCAGTTCGTATCCCTCTGCGGCGAACATGCGGCCAAGTTCAATGGCCTCCGGCCATACTTCGAAATTCACGACATCCCTTTCGCACGTTTTCTGGCTTTCTTATCGCCTACCAGCATACCGTTACTCCAATTGCACACGGACTTGAGTAAGGTGGAAGGCATGATTACGCCCGCGGACCTTGCGCGCATGCTTCGTCATGCCGCCCCTGCCGCGGTCAACCATGCCCAAAACGGGTATGAGCAGGACGTGCTGATGTACACGTCCGAATCCTCTCCGAAGCGGCGGGAATCCAATGATTCCAAGGGTTCCGTCAAGGACGTGGACGATCCCGACGACGCTGCGGACGCCGCTGCGGCGGCTGCGATGCCCCGTGTCGTCGACGACGTAGCAAGCATGGCCGATGACGCCGCCGTCATGGCCGAGACCGGCATGACCGACGTGACCGACGTGACGCTGACCATCACCGCCACGCAGACCGTCTCCCGCAACGAGGTCGAGGCCACGGCCCCGTCGTCGATGCCGACGCCGGCGACGGTGTTCGCGCGTCTGCGCGTCTCGGAGGCGGTCTCGCCGGCGACGCTCGCGCATCATCGCAAACCGATGAAGCCGGCGAAGCCGTCCGGTCCGACCCCGGCGATGATGCCGCGTCGCCGCAACTCCGACGGCCCGACGAAGTTCGCCTCGCTCGACGCGCAGGAGCTGCCGGTCGTGCGCGAGTATTCGGCCGGCGGACTGGTGTTCGACGAGCGCGGGCGCGTGGCGATCATCGCCCGCCATTCGCGCAGCGGACATCTCGAATGGTGTCTGCCGAAGGGGCATATCGAAAAGGGCGAATCGCCCCAGCAGACGGCCGTGCGCGAGGTGCACGAGGAAACCGGCATCCTGGGCGAGGTGGTCGATTCGATCGCGACGATCGACTACTGGTTCACCGGAACAACGCAGCGCGTGCACAAGCTGGTGCATCATTTCGCATTGCGGCAGATCGGCGGCACGTTGACGGTCGAGGGGGACCCGGACCATGAGGCCGAGGACGCCATCTGGGTTGATTTCAAGGATCTGGACGACGTGCTCAGTTATCCTAATGAGCGCAAGATCGCATGGTTGTATGCGAGGAAACTGAACAGGCAGGCAGACGAGTGAATCACGATACCCTCTACGCCCTTCGCACCCTCCACGCGCGTTGGGGGCGTGTTCTGGGCGGACTGCTGCTCGTCGTCGCGGTTCTGGCCGGCATGATCGGCGTGGCCGGCGTGGCCGGACCGACGGCCGTCGCACAGGCCGCGGGCACCACGGCGGACGGCACGGCGGACACGGAC
Source organism: Bifidobacterium callitrichos DSM 23973 (assembly GCF_000741175.1). Classification (GTDB taxonomy): domain Bacteria; phylum Actinomycetota; class Actinomycetes; order Actinomycetales; family Bifidobacteriaceae; genus Bifidobacterium; species Bifidobacterium callitrichos. Next base: position 49,591 of record NZ_JGYS01000018.1, on the reverse strand, counting down.
GGAACCTCCGGATCCACGACCTCCGCGGCGCAGCAGCGGCACACGATCACACTGGTATCCGCCACCGCGGTCGTCACGGCGACGTCCGGCTACCATCTGACCGCCACGATCACGAACACCGGCGACGGCACGTGGGCGGCCGGATCGCTGACATTGTCCGTCAATCCGATGTACACGTTCGTTTCGCGCACCGACATGCAGGAGTGGGCGCAGGCGGAAAACCGCATCCCCACGCCGTCCCTGCTCGGGTCGGTCGACGTGCCGGCGATCGATCCCGGAAAGTCCGTCACGATGACGGTCGACGTGCCGGCCGACGCCGACGCGTTGAAGCGCATCACCAACTGGGGTCCGAAGCCGCTGCTCGTCGACTACACGCCCGGCGACGGATCGACGGCGGACGGCGCGCAGCTGCGCACGTTCCTCACGCGTTCGTCGAGTGGCCTGGGCACCGCGACTCCGGCGATGAAGCTCACCGTCACCATGCCGCTGACCAGCTCGCATTGGACGACCAACGACGAGAAGCTGAACGGACTGGTCACGGGCGACACCACCGTCGGCGCCAACAGCAACGGCGGCAACGATGTCTCCGCCACCAGCAACGCGAACGGCACCTCCTCCGACGCCGTCACGCTCGAGCAGGATCACACCCGATTCGACCGCATGCTCGCCCAAGTGCTGACCAAGCACAGCGGGCTCGAAACCGTCGCCGACCCCACGTATCTCGACGCGCTGGCCACGCCGCCGCGGGTGAGCGCGGTCATGCAGCCGGCCGACTTCGACATCACCACCTACGCCGCACGCGCCGACGATCAGGCCTATGCCGCGGCGGGCGTGAGCACGAAGGCGTGGAACGCCAGCGCGGCGATCGCGCATTACCGCACCGCCGTCAACGACCCGCAGGCGTCGACCGGCACCATCGCCTGGCAGGGCAAGGCCAAATGGACGCTGCAGGCCCTGACCGCGGCCAGACAGCAGGGGTATGGCACGGTCATCGCCACGCATGACTTCGAATCGGCGGATGCCAGCACCGTGCACACCGGCACCACCATCGTGCCGACGGAGGCCGGCGATGTGACCGTACTCGTCGAACAGCGCGAGCTGAGCAACCTCGTCAAGGGCACGGCCACCAGTCGCAGGGCAACGGCCGAGGCAAGCGAGGCGGGGCGCATCGCGCGCTTCGTCGCACAGAGCGCGTTCTATCAGATGGAACAGCCGTACAACGACCGCAATCTGCTGGTCTGCTTCGACGAAGGCGAGACCCCCGCCACCGTGGACGCGTTCATGACCGCGATCGAACAGTCGACCTGGCTGCAGCTGACCGATCTGGACACGCTCGCCAAGGCGACGCCGCATGCGAGCGGCGAGAGCGCGAAGGAGGAGACGCCCAAGGAGGCGAAGCTCTCCGACTCGGCCATCACCGATCTCAACAACACGCTCACCGCGCTGTCCGACAGCCACGGTGACATCCTTCGCTTCCGCGACGCGATCCTCGACAGCGATGCCAACGCCAGCCCGCGTAATGCCTCCCAGACCCAGCCCGACGGAGGTCCCTCGCAGTGGATCAGCACGCTGCTCGCCGCGCACAACGAGCTCGCGCTGCACGCCCTGTCGACGGACGGCGGCAGCTCCGAGGTGGCCGACGCCTCCCGAACCGTGTCCGCGGGCGCACGAAGGCTCGCCGACGATCTGCTCGGCGGCGTGCATCTGACGCCGTCCGAAGCCGTCACGATGGTGTCGGAAACCGCGTCGATGCCGGTCACGATCAGCAACACCACCGCCTATCCGGTGACGATCCGCCTGTCGTCGATCACCGATTCGCCGGAGATCGTCACCTCGCGCACGACGACGGTGACGATCGCGCCGAAGTCCGAATCGCAGGTCACGTTCACGCTGCGCGCGGCCACATCCGGCTCGACGATCGCGCATGTGACGCTGCTTGACCGCACCGATCAGGCGTTCGGCCTCTCGCAGGACACCCCGATCAACTGCGTGCTCAAGATCAGCGACAAAACCGGTTTCGTCATCATCGGCCTCGCCGTGCTGCTCGGCGTGCTTGGCCTGTGGCGCCAATTCAACCGCAAGAAGGACCCCGACGAATGAGTTCCAACGTCGGCCGCAACTCCCTGATCATGGCATCGGGGACCATGGCCTCCCGTCTTACCGGACAGATCCGCACGATTCTGCTCGCCGCCTGCCTCGGCACCACCGGCATCGCCGCGAACGCCTACCAGACCGGCGCGATGATCCCGCAGGTGCTGTTCACCGTGATCTCCGGCGGTATCTTCAACGCGGTGCTCGTGCCGCAGATCGTGCGCACGTTCAAGGAGCATGACGCACAGGATCGCCTCAACAAGCTCATCACGCTCGCCATCGTGATCCTCACGGCGATGACGCTGCTGATGATGGCCGCCACCCCGCTGCTGACGATGCTGTACCTCAACTCCAGTTGGAACGAGGCGCAGCGCGCGCTCGTCAACGCGTTCACGCTGTGGTGCATGCCGCAGATCTTCTTCTATGGCCTGTACACGGTGATCGGCCAGATCCTGGCCGCGAAGGACAAGTTCGCCACCTACGCGTGGAGCTCGGTGGGCGCGAACGTCATCAGCTGCGCCGGCTTCACCGCGTTCCTCGTGCTGTTCGGACCGGCCAGCCGCCAGCCGCTGGAGTTCTGGAGCGAGGACAAAATCTTCCTGACCGCCGGCACGTGGACGCTGGGCGTCGCGTTCCAGGCGCTGATCCTGTTCGTGCCGCTGATGCGCACCGGCATCCGCTATCGCCCGCAATGGGGCGTCTCCGGCATCGGACTGAAGGCGATGGGACCGGTGGCCGCATGGAGCATGGGCGTGATGGGCCTGCAGGAGCTGACGAACATCATCAACGCGCGCATCTCCAACGGTGCGCCGTTCGCCGGCAACGACCTGTACGGCATCGCAGGCAACGGCTCGTACCAGAACGCGTTCACGCTGTACATCCTGCCGTATTCGCTGATCGCCGTGTCGGTGGCGACCGCGATCTTCCCGAAGATCTCGCGCGCGGTGGCCGATCACAACATCGACGAGGCGCGAGCCGATCTGAGCGGGGCGCTGCGCAACGTCGGCGTGATGATGATGTACTTCGCGATGGCGATCATCGTGATGCCGGTACCGATCACGATCGCCCTGCTGCCGAGCGTCAGCGTGCCCGAGGCGCAGCTGATCGCCGGACCGATGATCGCCCTGTCGTTCGGCCTGCCGCTCACCAGCGCGTACCTGCTCATCCAGCGCACGTTCTACTCGTTCGAGGACGGCAAGCATCCGTTCCTGTTCCAGCTGCTGGCCAGCGTGATCCAGATCGTCATCGAGGTGGGCATCGCGATGTTCGCGCCGGCGCGCTACTGGACGGCAGGCATCGGATTGGCGATCACGCTGAGCTACGTGCTGAGCTTCCCGCTGCTGGTGTTCATGCTGCGTCGGCGGTTCGACGGCTATCTGGACGGCCGCCGCATCACCGCGACGTTCCTCAAGGCGCTGGTCGCGGCCGTGCTGGCGGGCATCGCCGTGTGGCTGCTCACCGATCCGCTGATGGGTCTGCTGGGCGCCGACCTGTCACGCGGGCGGCTGAGCTGGCTGCAGGCGGTCGTCTTCTGCGTGATCGGCACGGTGATCACTGCCGTCATCTACGCGATGATGCTCGTCGTGCTGCGCTGCGACGAATTCACTGGTCTGCTGGGCGCTCTGAACCGTCGTCTGGGCGGCCGTCTCGGCGATCACCTCCCAGGATTCCTGCGAACCCCGCGCCCGCCCCGTCACATGCGCGGATAGCTATCCTCTTCCCCTCCCTCTGTCTGGCCCATCCGACGGAGAACGGACATTCACCCGAGCAGCTCCGGCAGTCCGACAAGTCGCACGGACTCGTCAACGGCGGCCAGATCGATCAGGGACTGCGTGAAGCCGGACAGCGAGAACAGCACGTAGTGTCGCTCCTGCATGCCCAGTTTGACGGCGCGGGTGCGCAGCAGATCGAGCATCGACGGATCCATCGGCGTGGTGCGGAACTTGCATTCGCCGACGATCGCCCTGTTATCGGATCGATCCAGTGCAGCCACATCGATCTCATCGGTGCGGTCCCACCAACGCCCCACGCGATTCAGGCGGAACGGCAAATCACCACGCACGCTTTCCCGCATCAGCCATGCAGCGCACATGCGTTCAAAGGCGTGCGACGCGAAATCGTGAAGCGCTGGCCGAACGTTTTCCTCGTAAACGCCGTCGATGTCGCCGCTATCCAATTCGGAACGATTCGGATAGACGAACGAATACCAGAATCCGAAGAAGTCGTCTGAGAGACGGTACAGTCCGCGCATGCCCTTGGTCTGCTCCGTGACCCGCGCCGTGACCGGAAACTCACGTTGCACGATGCCGACCTCGATCAGCGAGGACAGGTAAAATCCCAGAGTCCCCGGCGGAATCAACGTGTGCGTGGCGATGTCGTTGAGCTTGGTGTCGCCCAACGCGATGGCACGGATGATCGTGCTGTACTTGCCGGTCTCACGGAATTCCTCGCGCATAAGCACGTCCGGCTCCGAGTACAACGCCGTTCCCCGGCGTAGGATATAGCGTTTGATATTCCATTCCAGTGTCCGATCGGGATCGAACGTGGACAGGTATTGCGGCACGCCACCCAGAATCGCATACGTCAGGGCCTTGTCTTCATCCGAATATCGAGGGAAGAATTTCACGGCATCCCAGTACGGCATCGGCAGCATCTTGAGCACCCCGGTGGCACGACCGTACAACGGCGCCTTCTCGGAGAGGATCTCCTTCTCGATGAAGCTCATCGCGCTACCGCACAGCACGATCATGAGATTCCTACGACGCAAGGTATGATCCCAGAGATTCTGCAGGATGGACGGCAGGGACGGATCGCTTTTGACCAGATACGGGAACTCGTCGAAGACGATCAGACGGCGACGTCCATCCTCGGGTTCGGGCAATTCCGCCAAATCACTCAACGCCGCATGCCAATCGGGGTATCGATCAAGGTATCTTCCCGCCGGCGCCCCCTCCTCGAACATGCGACGGGAGAACTCGGATAACTGTTCCTCTCTGGTGCCCATTTGCGCGGAGAAAAACAGCGTCGGCCGATCTTGCGCGAAATGGGACAATGTCTCCGTTTTCCCGATGCGCCTGCGCCCGTACACGATGACCAATTGCGCCTTGGCATCGTTATAGCAGTCGCGGAGCAGGGACAGATCGTCGTCACGTCCGATGAACATCACGTACCTCCATCGTGGAATCTCAGAATCGCGGAATCACATAATATATGGGTACAACTTTTATAGTCATAACTATTATAGTCATAACAATATTGAAAGAAGCCCATGGCACTCCGCCCGGAAACCGGCACGAAATCACTCCACAATCAGCCTGTGGAACGAGGGCGATATGCCTATCCCCATGGTTAGAATGACAACAGCGCGGCAGGCCCCCAGGGTCGACCGCAACACCTTTCCACAATCGGGCAGTATGGAGTCAAACGAACAATGAAGCCTCAGTTGGGTGACACGCTTTTCAACCGATACACGCTGGTCGCCCTGCTGCGCGACGAGCCCGGCGTTCAGGCCTGGAAGGCGAACGACCGCGTGCTGGCGCAGGACTGCCAACTGTTCATTCTCACCGCTCCGGAGACGCTCGACGACATCTCCTCCCTCGCCTCGACGGCCGGCCTCAAGGACGGCCTGACGCCGGTGCTCCAGTTCCGCAGGGCGGGTGATGTGGCCGTGCTCGTCACCAAGCTGGAGAAGGGTCTGTCACTGACCGAGTATCTGCGCGGCAAGGCCCGCGGCACGCTCAGCTATGAGGCGATCCGATCCGTGATCGGCGACGCCGCGACCATCGTCTCCGGCCTTGAGGTGCCACGTCTGTCGACCGATACGATCCGCGTGTCCGTCGACGGTCTGGAGATCGCCGATGTCCCGCTGACGGCGCTGCTGTCCGAACCGACCGGCGCCCCCGATGGCATGCCCACCGAGCAGCTGGCGATCCGTCAGCTCGCCGCCGTGATGTACGGCATGCTCAAGCGCAGGCCGGTCACACTCGACACCGAATACGATCTGTCCTCGCTGGATTCGGACATGCCCACCGAATTCCATGTGATTCTGTCCCGTGGTCTGGAACTGCCCAACGCGAACACCGGCAAGCGCGGCGAGCCGATGCTCACACTTGGCGAACTGACCGCGTTGCTCGGCGAATGGACGCCGCTGGCACAGCTCTCCGACCGCGATATCGCCCTGCCGTCCGATGCCGGTGAAGGCTCGATCTCGACGGTGGCCGTACGCGACCTGTCCAAGGCGAAGCTGGCCGAGCTGCCCGCCGAGGACGTCAGCAACGAGCGCCTGCCGGAGCTGAAGATCCATCGCGCGCCGAGCGAGCAGGAGGCCGCTCGTCACGCCGATGCGATCGTCGCCGCGCAGAACGCGGAGAGCTTCGCTGACATGGAGGAATCGTTCAAGGAGTACTCCCCGCATGATTTCTTCGCGATGGGTCGCAACGTGTCGCCGGAGGAGCGCGCCCGCATCGCCGCACGTTCGTATGTCACGCCGGCTTCGAACGGTGCCGGGGGCACTGGGGCGAATGCCGCCGGGACTGCCGGGAATCGTGCCGGTCAGGCGAATGCCGCCGGTCATGACGTGCAGCATCGCACCGAGGATCTGGTCAACGATTTCTCGTTCCAGGTCTACCCCGCCCCCGTCTCGCTGCCGGATGATCTGAACACCGGCGAGGAGACGTCGCGAATTCCGATCATCAACGAATCGAACATGCCGACCGTCGCCATCGATATGCGCGATCCGGAGAACATGTCCATCGAAGGCTTCGAGGACTTCGTCAACCCGCATGAGGCGGATGGCGCACGCATCGACCATGCGTCGGACGGTGATCGCCGCGGACACGGCGGACGTAACGGCGCCGCGACTGCCGCGCCGAACGGACATTCCGGCAATGGCGGCATTAGCGGCAATGCTTCCGTCTCACAGCATGCCGGTACCGCAGCTGGTCATGGCTCTGCGCAGGCGGGTGCCGCACATGATCTCACTGATCATGCTCAGGGCACTCAAGGTGCTCAGGGTGCGGCGGACGGTGCCCATGGCGGTGTGACTGCCCCGCATGCAGGTCCGCACACCGCGCATGACGCCTCGCATCATGGTCACGGTGCTTCGGATGCCGCCGGTGTCGCCGGTGGCTCGATGCCGCCGGCCATCCCGGTCAGCCCGGCGCTGCCTCCGCGCCCGGTTGAGAGCGATTTCGATATGAACCATCCGCCGAGCTTCAAGCCGAAGTCGATGCTTGATCGCGATCCGGCCGATGATGCGCACGAGGATCTGTCCGATCATCGTCTGCTGGGCAACATGACCACCGCCACTGTGCTGCTGGTCGTGGCCGCACTCGTGTTGATCGCACTGCTGGTTGGTGCCGTATACCTGTTCAATCGCAGCAGCTCGAACCCGCAGGATCCGAAGGTGCAGCAGAACGAGTGGCCGTCCGAGGACAACCTCAACGACGTCCCCTTCGGAGACAGCAGCAACGATCAGAGCGGACAGTCCGGCCAGAGCAGTTCAAACTCCGGCCAGAGCAGCCAGTCCGGTCAGTCCGGCACCGCCGCCAACGGAGCCGACGCCTCCGACATCATCACCATCAACGTCACCAGCGCCTACTTCCGCTGATCACGCCAAATACGCCTGCGCATCAAGCGCGGCACGGCATCCCATGCCCGCCGCGCTGATCGCCTGACGATACACGCGATCGACGCAGTCACCCGCGGCAAACACGCCCTGACGCGACGTACGCGTGCTGGCTCCGTCAACCAGCACGTACCCGTCCTCATCCTTGTCGACGATGTCGCCGAGGAAGCCGGTGGCGGGCGTGTGTCCGATCGCCACGAACACGGCCTTGGTATCCAGCGTGCCGGTCTCGCCGGTCACGGTATTGCGGATATCGATGCTCGACACATTGCCAACCGCGGGAGCTGCAAGAGACAGTCCGCCCGCATTGCCCAACGAGATGCCGTTCGTCGGCTTGCCGAGATTGAGCTGGATCCCCTGCCCTGCCGGCTTGATCGCAGCGGCTGCTGGCGCGGCGGCGGGAGCCTCGCCGTGAATCGCGGTGACGACCGTATCGGTGAGCAGCGTGAGTTTCTCGTTGGCACGCGCACGTTCGACCATGATCGCCGAGGCGCGGAACTCATTGCGACGGTGGATCAGCGTGACCGACGAGCCGAAGCGCGTCAGATACAGCGCCTCCTCGAATGCGGAATCACCACCGCCGACCACGACGATCGGCTTGTTGCGGAAGAAGAAGCCGTCGCAGGTCGCGCAGTACGAGACGCCGTGACCGGAGTATTCGACCTCTCCGGGCACGCCGAGCTTGCGGTACGTCGAACCCGTGGTGACGATCACCGCGCGGGCGTCGAGCTCATCCCCCGTATCGAGCGTCAGATGATAGGTCGGCTTGACGTCGTCGCCTTCGGCCGGCACTTCGACGATCGATTCGACATCGGCATGCTCGAATTCGGTGCCGAACTTCTCAGCCTGCGCCTTCATCGCATCCATCAGATCCGGACCCATCACACCATCCGGGAAACCGGGGAAGTTCTCCACCTCGGTCGTATTGACGAGCTGACCACCCGGCGTCAGCGCACCGGTCACCATCAGCGGCTTCAAGCCTGCACGAGACAGATAGATCGCCGACGTGTATCCGGCAGGACCCGAACCAACAATCACCACATTATGCAAAGTCATGCACCCCACCCTAGCAAACCCATCGTCCCCGCTCACCCACAGCGCAATACACATTTCCTATACCCATATGCCCCCAGCAAATACCCCCATCTGACGGGACGTAAAAGCAAACAGTAATACGGCCCCCTCTGACGGGACGTTGCCGTAAAAGCAAACAGCAGAGCTGTTTGCAGGCAACGTGCGAGTCGACAGGCGAGCCAGCCAACTGCGCACGCAGTGCGTCCATAATTACAGGACGGGCCGTCAGCCGAAGGCTGACTGGGGGAGAGAATGATGAGCGGCCTAGCAGGCCGCGGAAAGCACAGCATCAGCCGTAAGGCTGATTCCGCTCCCCCTAGCCGCCCCGTATCCTTCGTCATATGAAAGACTACGATCGATCTAACACCGCAAGGGCGCGGAGTCTCAGACGCACTATGACTCCATGGGAGCGCAAGCTCTGGCACGGATACTTGAAGACCTATCCCGTACGCTGGCAACGGCAGAAGCCGATCGGCAGGTTCATCGTCGACTTCTACTGCGCCAAGGCAAGGCTCGTGATCGAGCTCGATGGCGGAGGACACTACAGCGAGGATGCACGGGCCGCTGACCTGCAACGCACGAAAGAGCTGGAACATGAGGGACTGATGGTCATACGATTCTCGAATCTCGAGGTGGATCGCATGTTTTGCGAGGTGTGCGAGCAAATAGACCGAGTGGCACGTCAGCGCATCGGTTAGAGAGAACCGCGTTTTGATTTTGGAATCGGCCTTCGGCCGATGCTGTGTTTTTTTGCGGCCCGTTCGGGCCGCTTTTCTTCTCTCCCCCAGTCGGCTTCGCCGACAGCCCCCTCGTCAGAGGGGGCCAAGGTGGTCATAAGATCGACTCCGCCGAAAGCCCCTCGTCAGAGGGGCCAAGGCTGTCACCTGCGGTAATACAGTGGTCACACCCACTTGCCGTCTGTAGCGGAGGCTCCGTCGGGGGTTGCGGCGTCGGATTCACTGGAGGGCATGAGGAGGGAGAGGATGCGGTCCATGTCTTCGGGGGACGAGAAGACGATCTCGATGCGACCGTGCTTCGGGGTGCCCTTGATGGAGACCTTGGTGTCGAAGTGATTCTCAAGATTCGTCTGGATCGGCGATCCGGCCCAGGGATTGTTCTTGTTGGTCTTCGGCTTCTTCGCGTCCTTGTTCTCGAGGTTCGCCATCGCGACGATCTCCTCGGTGGAACGCACCGACAGCCCTTCGGCGACGATGCGATTCGCGAGCTTGTCCATCGCCTCGGCGTCACCAAGACCAAGCAGCGCACGGGCGTGACCGGCGGTGAGGATGCCGGCGGCGACCTTCTTCTGCACAGTGCTCGGCAGGTTCAGCAGTCGCAACGTGTTGGCGATCTGCGGACGCGACTTCGAAACCGACTTGGACAGCTGCGCCTGCGTCAGACCGAATTCATCGATCATCTGCTGGTAGGCAGCGGCCTCTTCGAGCGGATTGAGGGCGACGCGATGCAGGTTTTCGAGCAGTGCATCGCGGAGCATGTCATCGTCGGCGGTCGTCTTGACGATCGCGGGGATGGTCTCCAGACCTGCCAGCTGGGCGGCACGCCAACGGCGCTCTCCCATGATGAGCTCGTACATGCTGTCGAGTCGACCATCGAACTGGTTGAGCGGCTTGTGATCCGCCTGCTTCCTGCGGGCCTCCTCGATCTGCGCGGCCGGACGTTTCCGTACGACGATCGGCTGGAGAATGCCGACCTCCTTGATGGAGGCGGACAGCTCGTTGAGATCGTCCTCATCGAACACCGTGCGCGGCTGATGCGCGTTCGGACCGATGTCGGAGAGCTTCAGCTCGGCAAGATATCCGCCTTCGACCGGCTTGAGCTGCGGCTCTTCGGATTCGGCGTCCTTCTTGTCCTTGTTCTCTGTTTCACGTGAAACAACGGCAGCGTTCTGCTTTGCGGCATCACTCCCCTGACGATCGGCAGGGGTCGCCTCAACGACGGAAGCATCCGCGCTGGCGGTGTCGTTGAAGAACATATCGCTCGGATGGGCGATGTCGCCCAGAGCAGGCATCGCGGCACGCTTCGCCTTGCCACCGGACTTCTTCGCCGAATGCGCCGCCTCCAGCGGAGACTCCTGCGACGAAGGCGCCGGAGTCACGATCGACGGCACGGAGACCCGGGGACGCGAAGGCGCCACTTCAGCCTTCGACTTCGGCTCGAGCGACTTTCCCGTCTCCTGCCGCTGTACAGCCTCATTGATCACACGCTTAGTTTCACGTGAAACAATCGACGGATCCTCGCCCGGCAGATCAGGGAACAGCGCGCCAAGCCCCTTACCAAGACGCGATTTCGATGCCATATCAGGCCTCCTTCATTCGGGCTTCGATGGCGTCCAACACATTCGAGGAACGTCGGGCGATCTCCAGCGCGGCCTCCGAATAGGAGATCGCGCCCATGCCATGCGGGTCATAGGCGATGACGCTCTTGCCGAAGCTCGGCGCCTCAGAGATCTTCACGGTGCGCGGGATCGTCGTGTCGAGCACGATGGACGGGTAGTGGCTTTTGACCTCGTTGAAGACCTCACGGCTGAGCAGCGTACGACGATCGAACATCGTCACCAGCATCGTCGATACGGTGAGGCTGGGGTTGAAGTGGTTCTGCACGAGGCCGATGGTGTTGATGAGCTGGCCAAGACCTTCGAGCGCGTAGTACTCGGCCTGAATCGGAATGAGCATCTCGTGCACGGCGCACATCGCGTTGATGACCAGCAGGCCCAGGCTCGGCGGGCAGTCGACGAACACGTAATCGTAATGCACTTCGGAGGCAGCGAGATACTCATCCACGGCGTCCTTGAGCAGGGTGTTGCGGTTCGGCAGATCAGCGACCTCGAGCTCCGCACCGGACAGGTCGATGGAGGCCGGCACGACATCGAGCGTCTCAAAGTCGGGGCACGGCTGCTTGACTTCAGCGAGCTTCAGTCGTCCTTCGATCACATCGTAGACGGAGGGTTCACCGGAGGTGTGACGCACACCCAACGCGGTGGAGGCGTTGCCCTGAGGATCCATGTCGATGACCAGCACCTGGGCGCCGCTCTTCGCCAGAGCTGCGGCGACGTTCACCGTGGACGTGGTCTTGCCGACCCCGCCCTTCTGATTGGCCACGGCGATCAGTCGCGTCTTTGCCGGCTTGGGGTATGTGATCTTCTGCAGGCGCGCATAGCGACTGGACAGCTGAGCGATTTCCGCTCCGACCGGGGAACTCCCCTCTCCGAAGATGCGCTGCAATGTCTGTTCGGCGGACTCCATCGGATTCCGTTCCTCAGCCATGACTCCTCCTTGACAACATAAAACTCGCTCCAGTCTCCCTATCCGCATGGACATGGAAACCGGCTTTCCACACTTATCCACAAAAATGTGGATAAGTGTGGATAACTTGACCGCTACTCGACGACCGACAACGGAATCATCTTCGTGATCCCAATAATCACAATGCTTTCCGCTTGTCCGTCTTCAAACACGGATTTGTGGATAACTTTTCCGACTCTCTCAAATTGTGGATAAGTGTCCTTCAGCGCTTATCCACCAGCACCACGTGCGTAGGCTCCAAACCGGGGCCGACCTGAGCCTCGACCACCCGCGGATTCACACCATGACGCTTCGCGATCTCCTTCGCCGCCTTGTCGATTTCGGCCTGAGCGGAGCGGCCCTTCAACGCCACCAACCGCCCCTGCGTCTTGAGCAGCGGCAACGTCCATCCGGATAGTTTGGTCATCGGAGCGACTGCACGGCAGGTGACCACGGCGAACGGACGCATGTCGCGGCGCTTGCGCATTGCGGCGATGACCTCCTCAGAACGCGCACGCTCGATCCGCACGTTCTCAAGCTTCATCTCGTCGACGCATTCGGCAAGCCAGGCCACACGACGTTCCATCGGCTCGATCAGCGTGAACTCGTGATCGGGAAGGCATGCGGCGGCGACCAGACCGGGGAATCCACCGCCACTGCCGACGTCGGCCACGCTCTTGAATCGCATACCCTCCGTCGCTTCACGCACATACGGCACGATGGCCGCGGAGTTGAGGATGTGCCGCTCCCAGATGATGTCGACATCGCGCGGACCGATCAGACCGCGCGGCTCCCCCTCCTCGGCAAGTTTCACGTGAAACACCTTGAGAGGCTCCAAGGCGTCGCCGAGCACCTCCTCAAGGATCGGCGAACCGTCAAGTTGATCAGCCATCATGCTCCTCTACTCATAGCCAAGTCCTCGCCGCGTCACTCCTCGCCCGTCTCCTCGACATCGTCGTCATCGACATCATCCGCACTTGCGTTGGCGCGCAGATAGACGGTGACGTAACGGCGCGGCTCCTCGCCATGCGAACGGGAACGCAGTCCCTCCTCCCGAACCACATCGTGGATGACCTTGCGTTCGAAGGAGTTCATCGGCTTCAGATCGACCGGCTCGCCGGTCTCCTTCACCTCGTCGATCGCGTCGAGGGCGATGTCGTGCAGACGCTGACGCTTGCGCTTGAGGAATCCGTCGACGTCCACGATCAGACGCGAACGCTCGCCGGTCTTCTGCTGCACGGCGAGACGAGTGAGCTGCTGCAGCGCATCGACCACTTCACCATTGCGCCCGATGAGGTGCTTGATGTCGGTGTCATCGTCAGCGACGATCTGCACCATCGGCCGACCGTTGCGCACGCCCATCTCGATATCGCCTTCATAGTCGGCGATGTCCAGCAGACCTTCAAGGTAATCGGCGGCGATGTCGGCCTCATCGTTGAGCTGGTCCACCGTCTTATCGTCATCCAAGGCCATAGTGTTCTCCTTCTTACAGGGGTATTGGTTTCAAGTCTAATCCCACGGCACCATTTCCTACGTTGTGAAACGGCGCTCGTGCGGCCCGATGGTTTCACGTGAAACCGATCCGAACACCGTATGGCGTTTCACGTGAAACACAACGCATGCATATGCCATGCATCATGCCAGTGTTCCACGCGAACCACCGGGCCTCACTTACTCAGTTATTCAGTTATGCAAGCACACCGCTTCGGCGTACCGCTACTTCTTCTTGCGCTTGCGCTGCGGCTGCTGACGCTGGTATCCCTCGTTCACCTTGCGCTCGGCATCCTCCTTGGCCTTCTGCAGCTCCTCCTCCTCGAGGGACATCTGCCCGGCCTTGGCGCGACGCTCGTTCTCACGCTTGTGGTCACGGATCTCCTTGGCGTCCGCGGCGGGCGAGCCTGGAGTCGGGAACGCGTACATCTGCCAGAACGTGCGCAGCAGGTTGCAGACGTTGTTCGTCAGCCAGTAGACCAGCACGGCGAACGGCATGGTCGCACCGGAGAAGACGTACATGAGCGGGAAGATCCACAGCATCGTCTTCTGCATGGTGGCAGCCTGGCCGGTCATCGTAGCCGGGTTCATGTTCTTCTTCATGTTGATCCACTGCATGAAGACCATGCAGGCGATCATCAGCACGACGAAGACGCCGATGATCACCTTGCCGGTGATGTCGGCTGTGCCGAAGACGTCGGTGACGCTCACCAGACCGAACACCTTGGACTGCGCGAACTCCTTGGCGGTGGCCACGTCGAATGCACCCAGCGCGGCGCGCTTGCCACGGGCGATGAACGGAATGGCGGACAGCGTATAGAACATGCACATGAACACGGGGCCCTGCACCAGCAACGGCAGGCACGAACCGGCGGGGTTCGCGTCGTTGTCCTGGTAGAGCTTCATCATCTCACGGCTCATGGCCTCCTTGCTGGCCTGATCCGTCTTGCCCTTGTACTTGTTCTGGATGCGCATCATCTTCGGCTGGATCGCCTGCATCTTGCGCATCGACTTCATCTGCTTGTAGTAGATGGGGAAGATGCACGCATGCACGACAAGCACCAGGAAGATGATCGACAGCACCCATGACACGCCGATACGCGGCATGAACAGCGACAGGAACTCGTGGAAGATGTTCATGATCTGCGTCATGAGCCACTCGATCGGAGTCAGAATCTTATACATCCAACCCCAGAAGCCCGAGTCCAGAAGGAATTGATCTTGATTAATCATCGTACGGAATCCTTAACTTCGTCATCCGGCAGCGGCGTCAACCGCGGTTCCTCGTGGGCCTTCGACCACGAGAACCGATAGAACACGGAAAACCGTTGCGGTACGTCGTCGATGCCACCCCTGCTCCACGGCCGGCAGCGCAACAGGCGCAGCACGGCGAGGAGTCCCCCACGGCATGCACCGAATCGCTCGATCGCCTCAATGGCATAGTTCGAGCAACTCGGATAGTACCGACAACATGGCACGGCACGATGCGCGGAGAAATGACGCTGGTACCAGCGCACCGCGCGCACCATCAACTCACCGACGGCCATCACCGGCACATCACCGGCTCATCGCCCCTGTCCGGCGCGGTCAGCCCCACCGGCTCCGTCGATTCGATTCGCGATCGACGCGAAGCATGCCGCCATCTGTCCGTCCAACGACTGGAACGACGCCTGCGCGGCCGATGGTTTCGCGCGAACCACGACATCGACCCCAACGGGGAGGCGATCCTCGTATTTCGCGGCCAACACTCGGAAACGACGTTTGACCGTATTACGGGTGACGGCGTGTCCGACCGATTTGGATACGGCAAGCCCCAGCCTGCGGTCCTCCGGAGCCACAACCCCCTTCGTATACGAATCGTCGCGCACCAGATAGTGCACGACGATGTCGTTACGGGATACCTTGTGGCGGCGTTTGAGCACCGCGACGAATTCGCTGTGGCTTTTCAGCCGTTCCACTTGCGTTACTGCCGTCGAATCGGAAATCAGGCGGACAGGGTCTTGCGGCCCTTGGCGCGGCGACGGTTGATCAGAGCGCGGCCGGAACGGGTGCGCATGCGCGTACGGAAGCCGTGCTTCATGTGACGACGACGGTTGTTAGGCTGGAAGGTCCTCTTCATAATTGCTCCTAGGTCTTTCGGCCGCGCTGACGCGCGGCTCTCACGTGAGTCAAGCTATACCAAACTACCCTCACCCCTCCCCCAACGTCAACACGGAGGCATTTCATTCACAATTCGTCCGGCGGCCTTCCGCCGTTCATTCATGGCGAAACGTTGCAATGACGCCGATCGACGGAGAAAAGTTATCCACAAATTACACGGATGTTATTCACAATCCAGTGATTGCAACACGCAAGCCTGTGGATAACTCCCGGCATATGAGTAACAATAGGGTCCGCACTTTATTCGTTTCGAGCGGGACAGGAGGAACAGGTATGGCCGCGCAGTCGAACGACCCCGTCGCACACGCCAATCGCATCTGGTCCGACACGCTGTCGCTGCTCAAGCACAACAAGACGCTGTCCGCCCGCGACCGAGGCTGGTTCGAGGGCGTGTACCCGGAGGCGATCTTCGGCACGACGATCGTGCTGTGCGTGGAGAACACCGGCACGCGCCAGGCGTTGGAGAACGAGCTCAACCAGCCGCTGCTCGACGCGCTGCACATGGTCACCGGCGAGGAGATGACGCCGGCGTTCAAGATCGTCAAGCGCAAGTCCGCGAAATCGCACGGTTCGACCGTCAAGATCGCGAAGACCGCGCGATCCGGCCGATCCGCCACCGCGACGATCCCGCAGCGACCGCAGACCGTGTCGGAACTGTCGCACGAACCGTTCGGCGCGGGAGGTCCGGTCCCCCACGTGCCCGCCGACATGCCGGCGAACATGCCCGGACCGATCGCCACGCAGAACACGGCCCCGACCCGTCCCGAGTATCCGATCAGCAGCAACCGCGTGGCGCAGGATCCGCAGACGCATCTCAACAAGAACGCGACGTTCGATACGTTCGTGCCCGGCGATTCCAACCGTTTCGCCCGTACGGTGGCCCTCGCCGTGGCCGAGGGATCCGGCCGCGACTTCAACCCGCTGTGTATCTACGGCGGATCCGGTCTGGGCAAGACCCACCTGCTCAACGCGATCGGCAACTACGCGCTCGTCAAGGACCCAACCCTGAAGGTCCGCTACGTCAACTCGGAGGAGTTCACCAACGAGTTCATCGAGGCGCTGCAGAATCCGAACCAGTCGCAGGGTCAGATCGCCGAGTTCAACCGGCGCTACCGCGAGGTCGACGTCCTGCTCATCGACGACATCCAGTTCCTCGGCGGCAAGGAGGCCACCCTAGAGCAGTTCTTCCACACGTTCAACGCGCTGCATCAGGCGAACAAGCGCATCGTCATCGCCTCCGATGTCGCGCCGAAGAACCTGAAGGGCTTCGAGGCTCGTCTGATCTCGCGCTTCGACTCCGGTCTCACCGTCGACGTCAAGCCGCCGGACTTGGAGACCCGCATCGCGATCCTGCGCATGATGGCCTCGACGAACCACAGCAACATCCCCAACGATGTGCTCGATCTGATCGCCGAGCGATTCACCGAGAACATCCGCGAGCTTGAGGGCGCGCTGACCCGAGTCACCGCGGTCGCCGCGCTGAGCAATCAGCCGGTCACGCGCGCGATGGCCGAGCAGACGCTGCAGGACTTCTTCACCACCGACGTGGAGGTCAAGCCCACCGACATCATCAGTCAGGTGGCGCGCTACTTCCATCTGACGTTCGAGGACATCACCGGCAAGTCGCGCATGAAGAACATCGCGATCGCACGCCAGGTGGCGATGTACCTGACGCGCGAGATGACCAGTCTGAGCCTCGTCGACATCGGCAAGGTGTTCGGCGGCAAGGACCATACCACGGTGATGCACGCCTGCGACCGCATCAGCAACGAGATGCAGGAGCGTCAGGAGGTCTACAACTACGTGATGCAGCTGACCGTGCGCCTCAAGCAGGGCAATTCCGACCTGCGACAGTAAGGGGATAGCCCGCCTTCGCGGGTGGTCTCTCCCCCAGTCGGCTTCGCCGACAGCCCCCTCGTCAGAGGGGGCCAGCCTAGCCTGCGCGGCAGTGGGGGCTCTGTATTCCCTCTCCCCCCAGTCGCCGGAGTCCCCACAAATCGGGGGATCGTATGCCGAAATCGTGCTTCGGGACGGTCCGGCCGGTTCGCGCCTCGTCCATCTGAAGCGTTTGTGGCGAACGTTTTTCGCGCTTCAACGTCGAAACCTGCGAAAAACGCGAAAAATGATCGTCAGGAACGATTCTCCCAGTCGAAAATGCGTCGCAACACTCCGATGATCGCGTAGAATCGAAGAAAAGTTATCCACATAGTTATTCACAAATGTGGGTAACATCGGTGGAGAACCCGTGGATTAGTCCTCATTTCGATGTGGATAACCTGTGGGAAACAAGGCCTCGAATGTGGATGACCCACTCTCGAGCCGGTGGCTGTGGATAAGTCGATAAGTTATCCACAGCACCTGGCACCAGTTATCCACAATCGGCGCCATAGTGGGACACCAAGCGCCGGAACGCGTCGCCCCACTTTTCCACACTATCCACAGCCCTTATTACGACGATTACTTACGTTCTCTTTTTCTGATCGTAATCCTCTGCCCCACTTTTGAGCGAGCGAAGCGAGCGCCCGAAAGTGGGGCACGAAACCCGCGGCTAGAATGAATCGCAGTTGACAAACCGATGCGCACGCGACGGTACGCATGCGTACAGCAACCCAAGCATCAGACGAAAGAGGCACCCATGAAGGTAGAAATCAACTCCGCCGCGCTTGCGGACGCAGTGGCCTGGACCACTCGCGTCATCGACACGCGTCCCTCCAATCCGATTCTGGCAGGCATCAAGCTCGAAGCGATCGACGGAACGCTGCAGCTCTCGGCGTTCAACTACGAGATCTCGGCCCGTCACCACATCGAGGCCGGCGTCGACGAGTCCGGTGCGGTGCTCGTTCTGGGCAAGCTGCTCGCCGACATCACCAAATCGCTGCCCGCGGAGAAGACCTACCTCGCGACGAACGAGTCGACGATGACGATCACGTCGGGCAAGTCGACGTTCACCCTGCAGCTGATGCCGGCCGCCGAATACCCCGATCTGCCCGGAATTCCGCCGAAACTGGGCCAGGTCGACGCGCCGACCTTCGTGCAGGCGGTCGCCCAGGCGTGCGTCGCGGTCTCCCGCGAGGAGAATCGCCCGGTTCTCACCGGCGTGCGCATGCAGTTCGACGGCGACAAGGTGATCATGACCTCGACCGACCGCTTCCGCCTGTCGCGTGCCAGCTTCACCTGGACCCCGCAGGACGAGAACGTGAACACCACGACTCTGGTGCGCGGCTCCCTGCTGCGCGATGTGGCCCGCTCCCTCGACGAACACCAGAACGTGGTCCTCGATTTCGACACGGAAAGCCCGTCGTTGCTTGGTTTTGAAAACGCCGGCCGCACTTCGACCTCGCAGCTGATCGACGGCGAGTTCCCGGCGGTCGATCGCCTGTTCGCCGACGAGTACCCGATCCAGGCGATCATCAACAGGACGTTGCTGATCGATGCGATCAAGCGAGTCGCACTGGTCGCCGAGCGCAACGCGCCGATCCGCATGGCCTTCTCCGGCCAGGAGCTGACGCTGTCCGCCGGCGCGGTCGACGAGGCGCAGGCCATCGAAACGCTTGACATCGATATGGATGGCGATGAGATCACCGTCGCGTTCAACCCGAGCTACCTGATCGAGGGCCTGTCCGCGATCACCGAGCCGTTCGTGCGCATGAAGATGACGACCCCGGTCAAGCCGGTCGAGTTCAACGGCCAGCAGGAGTCGGACTCCGACGAGTCGATGGACTACCGCTACCTGCTCGTGCCGATGCGCTTCAACAGCTGAAACTGCATCCGACGCCTGACTTTCGCACTTATTTCGCAGATTTTCGCAAAATGCGAAAGTCGGGGAAAACTTTTTAACCAAGGAACCAAGGATTTTCCCGTGTACATCTCCCGCCTCGCACTCGACCACTACCGCTCCTGGGAGTCGCTCGTAGTCGATCTCGAACCCGGCGTGAACGTGCTGCACGGCGAGAACGGCCTCGGCAAGACCAACATCGTCGAGGCCATCGAGGTGCTCTCCACCGGCTCCAGCCACCGCACCTCCTCCTCCCTGCCGCTCGTCGAACGCGGCGAATCCAAGGCCACGATCCGCGCCAACGTCGTCGAGAATGCCGGTGACGCGGATCCGGGTGTCACCGGCGACGATCGGCCCGAACCGCGCGTCACCACGTATGAGGCGACGATCGCGACCCGCGGCGCGAACCGCGCCCGCATCAACTCCGGCGCCTCGCGCTACCTGCGCGACATCGTCGGACTCGTCCCCTCGGTCTCGTTCACCCCGGACGACCAGCGGCTCGTCTCGGGCGAGCCCGCAACCCGCCGCACGTTCCTCGACCAGGCCGGCGCGCTGCTCGTGCCCCGCTACGCCGACATGATCCAGCAGTTCACGCGCATCGCCCGCCAGCGCGCCGCCCTGCTGAAGCAGCTCGGCGCCCACGCGGGTTCGCCCGACGCGGCACTGAGCGGGCTGGAGGTGTGGACCGGCCAGTTCATCGAGGCCGGCGTCGCCCTGACCCGCGTGCGCATGCGGATCATGGAGCGTCTCGCCGCGCCGTTCGCCTCGATCTACGCGCGACTGGCGTCCGGCAGAGGCGCGGCGGGACTCGCCTACGCGCCGTCGTTCACGGAGGTGGCCGACGCCGGTCAGGGCGATCCGAGACCCGCGATCTCGACGCACTTCCAGCGCCTGTACGCCGGGGAGATCGCCCGCGGCATCAACCTGATCGGACCGCAGCGCGACGACCTCGCCATCACGCTCGACGGCATGCCCGCGCGCGACTTCGCCTCCAACGGCGAGATGTGGACGATGGCGCTGGCCCTGAGGATGGCGCTGTTCGAGGCCGTCACCGCCGATCGCGGCGTCAGACCGATCGTCATCCTCGACGATGTGTTCGCGCAGCTGGACGAGTCACGCAGGACGCAGATCCTCGACTTCGCGTCCCAACAGGACCAGGTGCTCATCACCGCGGCCGCGGCGGGCGACATCCCCGGCGGCATCGACGGCGACGGCGCGAAGGCGAACATCATCGACGTCGCCGCCCTGCTGGCGCGGAAGGACGCGCGATGAAGCCGCCGATCGCCCTGACCCTCAAACTCGACCCGCGCGAACTGCCCGCAAAGGTCTTCGAAGGCTACGCGTCACGCGAGGACGCGCGCCGGCACTGGGCCGAGGAGGCCGAAAAGGCCTGGGAGAGCTTCGGCAAGCCCGGACGCGACCCGGCGAGGCTCGGCGGCGTCGCGAACCTGATCGCCAGAGACGGCAAGTGGATCCCCCACCTCAAGATCTCCCAGCTCAACAACCACTGGGACCAGGTCGTCGGCCCGCTCGTTGCGCAGCATTCGCACGTCGTCGCGTTCAGGGACGGCGTGCTCACCATCGGCACCGAATCGCCCGTATGGGCCACGCAGCTGACCTACCTCATCCCGCAGCTCAACGAGAAGATCCGCGGCAGCCTCGAGGGACTCGACATCCGCGACATCCGCGTGGTCGGGCCGACCGCCGGATACAACCGGCGCTGGGTGCGCAACCGGAAGTAGCGGTGGTCGCCCTCGCTGCGTGCGAAGTCCATATGCCTCATATATGGCGTTCGTCGGTAAAGACGAGTAGAATCACATGCAGTATGGTCAAAACGCTCCAAGACCCCTTAGAATGCGATTTTGGGGCAAGGACCCGCGAAACAACCCTTCGCGTGAAGTGAAATTGCAGGAGGAAGCCCTGTGGCGGATTCGTTGGACAAAGCCGAGAGCAAGGAAGAACAGCTCAAGGCCGCGGACGAACATATCAACAACACCGAATTGCAGGAAGGCGAGCTTGACGAGTCGATGACCCCCGAGCACTACGACGCCTCCGATCTCAAGGTGCTCGAAGGCCTCGAGGCGGTACGCATCCGCCCGGGCATGTACATCGGTTCTACGGGTCCGCGCGGCCTGCACCACCTCGTCTACGAGATCGTCGACAACTCCGTCGACGAGGCGCTCGCCGGCTACGCCAGCCACATCGAGGTGTCGATCCTGCCGGACAACGGCATCCGCGTCGTCGACGACGGTCGAGGCATCCCGGTCGACGAGGTGCCCGGCGAAGGCATCTCCGGCGTCGAGACGGTCATGACCAAGCTGCACGCCGGCGGCAAGTTCGGCGGCGGCGGATACGCGGTCTCCGGCGGTCTGCACGGCGTCGGCATCTCCGTGGTCAACGCCCTGTCCACGCGCGTCGACATCGAGGTGCGTCGCCAGGGATTCCACTGGACGCAGACCTACATCAACCAGCACCCGACCGCGCGCCTGGCCAAGGGCGAGCCGATGGGCGAGGACGAGTCGACCGGCACGTCCGTCACGTTCTGGGCGGATCCGGCGATCTTCGAGACCACGGTCTACGACTTCGAGACCCTGCGCGCCCGCTTCCAGCAGATGGCGTTCCTCAACAAGGGACTCAGGATCACCCTGACGGATCTGCGTCAGCCCGATCAGGCCGGCGACGAGATCACCGGCGAGGACGGTGACGGCGAGTCCGACGGCGTGCGCCACGAGACCGTCACCTACCAGTACGCGAACGGCATCCAGGACTACGTCGCCTACCTCGTCAGGTCGCGCAAGTCGACGCCGGTCGAGGACGAGGTCATCAACTTCGACGCCGAGGATCTGAAGCTCGGCATCTCCGCCGAGATCGCGATGCAGTGGACCACCGCCTACTCCGAGTCGGTGCACACGTTCGCCAACACGATCTCCACCACCGAGGGCGGCACCCACGAGGAGGGCTTCCGCGCGGCGCTGACGGGTCTCGTCAACCGCTACGCGCGTGAGAAGAGCATCCTCAAGGACAAGGACGAGAACCTCTCTGGCGACGACGTGCGCGAGGGCCTGACGGCCGTGGTGTCCGTCAAGCTCACCAACCCGCAGTTCGAAGGCCAGACGAAGACCAAGCTCGGCAACTCCGAGGCGAAGACCTTCGTGCAGCGTGTGATGACCGACAAGCTCGGCGACTGGCTCGACGCCCACCCGAGCGAGGCGAAGAACATCATCCAGAAGGCGATCGAGGCGTCCCGCGCGCGCATCGCCGCGAAGAAGGCGCGCGAGAACACGCGCCGCAAGTCGATCTTCGAGTCGGCCGGCATGCCGGACAAGCTCAAGGACTGCCAGTCCAGCAATCCGGAGGAGTGCGAGCTGTTCATCGTCGAGGGCGATTCGGCAGGCGGCTCCGCCATCCAGGGCCGCAACCCGATCACGCAGGCGATCCTGCCGCTTCGAGGCAAGATCCTCAACACCGAGCGCGCCAGCCTCGACCGCATGATGAAGTCCGACACCATCGAATCGCTGATCACCGCGGTCGGCGGCGGCTACGGCGAGGACTTCGACCTGTCGAAGGTGCGCTACCACAAGGTCATCATCATGGCCGATGCCGATGTCGACGGCGCGCATATCGCCACGCTGAACCTGACGCTGTTCTTCCGCTACATGCGCCCGATGATCACCGCCGGATACGTGTACGTGGCCATGCCGCCGCTGTACCGCATCAAGTGGACCAAGGGCGCGCACGACTTCGTGTACACCGACTCCGAGCGCGACCGCGTGCTCGCCGAAGGCAGGCAGAAGGGCCGCCAGCTGCCCAAGGGCGAAGGCATCCAGCGCTACAAGGGTCTGGGTGAGATGAGCTATCAGGAGCTGTGGGAGACGACCATGGATCCGGAGCATCGCGTGTTGAAGCAGGTGCAGATCGAGGACGCGGCTGCGGCCGACGAGACGTTCTCGATGCTCATGGGCGACGAGGTCGAGCCGCGTCGTCTGTTCATCCAGCGCAACGCGCGCAACGCCGCCTGGATCGACGCCTGATCCGTCAGACATCTGACGAATCCAGCGAAGTCGAAGCTCGAAGTCACAGTCACAAAGGAATGTTAAGAAGTGGCAGACGAAACCAATAACACGATCAACCCGGACGACAACGCCGGGAACCCGGAGCTGAATCCGGGCGAGGGCTCGATGGAGCCGTTGAGCCCGCAGGAGGCCGACAACACCGACTACGGCCTGATGACCGGCGAACGTATCCAGCGCAAGGATCTGCGCGCCGAGATGCGCGAGTCCTACCTCGCCTACGCGATGAGCGTCATCGTCGACCGCGCCCTGCCGGACGTGCGAGACGGCCTGAAGCCCGTGCATCGCCGCGTGATCTACGCGATGTACGACGGCGGCTACCGTCCCGACCGCGGCTACAACAAGTGCTCCCGCGTCGTCGGCGACGTGATGGGCAAGTACCACCCGCACGGCGACTTCGCGATCTACGACACCCTCGTGCGCATGGCCCAGTCGTGGTCGATGCGCTACATGCTCGTCGACGGACAGGGCAACTTCGGCTCCCCCGGCGACGATCCGGCCGCCGCCATGCGTTACACCGAGTGCCGCATGGCGCCGCTGTCGATGGAGATGGTGCGCGACATCGACAAGGACACCGTCGACTTCGTGCCCAACTACGACGGCAAGACCGAGGAGCCGACCGTGCTCCCCTCGCGCTTCCCGAACCTGCTGGTCAACGGCTCGTCCGGCATCGCCGTCGGCATGGCCACCAACATCCCGCCGCACAACCTGCGCGAGGTCGCCGACGGCGTCCACTGGGCGCTCGAGCACCCCGAGGCGAGCCGCGAGGAGCTGCTCGAGGCCCTGATCGCCCGCATCAAAGGCCCGGACTTCCCCACCGGAGCCACGATCCTCGGCCACAAGGGCATCGAGCAGGCGTACCGCACCGGCCGCGGACTGATCACGATGCGCGCCGTGGTCAACACCGAGGAGATCAAGGGGCGCATGTGCCTCGTGGTCACCGAGCTGCCGTACCAGGTCAACCCGGACCGTCTCGTCGTCTCGATTCGCGAGGCCGTGCGCGATGGCAAGATCCAAGGCATCGCCGACATGCGCGACGAGACCTCCGGCCGCACCGGCCAGCGCCTCGTGCTCGTCCTCAAGCGCGACGCCGTGCCGAAGGTCGTGCTCAACAACCTGTACAAGCACTCGCAGCTCCAGCAGACGTTCGGCGCGAACATGCTCGCCCTCGTCGACGGCGTGCCGCGCACCCTCTCGCTCGACGCGTTCGTGCGCCACTGGGTGTCCCACCAGCTCGACGTGATCGCCCGCCGCACCGCGTACTTGAAGCGCGAGGCCGAGGAGCGCGACCACATCCTGCAGGGCCTGCTCAAGGCGCTCGACGCCATCGAGGAGGTCATCCGCCTCATCCGTTCCAGCCAGGGACGCGAGGACGCCCGCCCCAAGCTCATGGAGTTCCTCGACATCGATCAGGTGCAGGCCGACGCGATCCTGTCCATGCAGCTGGTGCGACTGGCCAACATGGAGGCGCAGAAGATCATCGACGAGCACAACGAGCTGCAGCGTCGTATCGCCGACTACGCCGACATCCTCGCCAAGCCGGAACGCCAGCGCACGATCGTCGGCGAGGAGCTCGACGAGATCGTCGCCAAGTACGGCGACGACCGTCGCACGCGCATCCTGCCGTTCTCCGGAGAGATGACCGACGAGGACCTGATCCCCGAGGAGAACGTGGTTGTCACGGTCACGCACTCCGGCTTCATCAAGCGCACCAAGGCCGACGAATACCGCGCGCAGCACCGCGGCGGCAAGGGCATCAAGGGCGCCAAGCTGCGCGAGGACGACGTGGTCGACCACTTCTTCCTCACCTCGACGCACAACTGGCTGCTGTTCTTCACCAACAAGGGCCGCGTGTACCGCATCAAGGCGTACGAGCTGCCCGAGGGATCGCGCGACTCCAAGGGCCAGCACGTGGCGAACCTGCTGCAGTTCGGTCCGGACGAGACCATCCAGGCCGTGCTGTCCATTCCGAACTACGAGGTGACCAAGTACCTGGTGCTCGCCACCCGCTCCGGCAAGGTCAAGAAGACCGCGCTCTCCGAGTACGATTCGCCGCGTCAGGGCGGACTCATCGCCATCCGACTGATGGCCGACGAGAACGGCGAGAACGCCGACGAGGTCATCGGAGCCGCGCTGTGCAACGCCGAGGACGACATCATCCTCGTCTCTAGGCAGGGCATGAGCCTGAAGTTCGAGGCGAACGACGACCAGCTGCGTCCTATGGGCCGCCAGACCGCCGGCGTGCAGGGCATGAAGTTCCGCGAGGGCGACGAGCTGCTCGCGATGGACGTCGTGTGGGGCGACACCGACAAGGACCTCCTCGTCGTCACGAACGAGGGCTTCGCCAAGCGCTCCGCGATCAGCGAGTACCGTCTCCAGGGGCGCAACGGCCTCGGCATCAAGGCCGTGCAGCTGGCTGAGGGCCGTGGATCGCTCGTCGGCGCGCTCGTCGTGTCCGAGGACGATCAGGTGATGGCCATCATGAAGTCCGGCAAGGTGATCCGCTCCGACGTGGCCGAGGTCAAGCGCACCGGCCGCAACACCCAGGGCGTCACGCTCGCCAAGCCCGACAAGGGCGACGAGATCATCTCGATCGCGCTGAACGCGGAGAAGGACGACGATGCCGCCTCGGGCGATGACGAGGCCGTGAATCAGCCGGCTGAGGTCCCGTCGGCTGAGACCGGCGTCCAGTCGGATGTCCAGTCGGATGTCCAGACGACGGAGAATGTGAACAACCTTACGGATGGCGAGTAATCGTCTGTAAACGTTGCTAGTCTCGGCTACAGATTTCATCTCACGCCTACAGACCAGCGGAATCGTGAAGGAGCAATATGAGCGACAACCGAGAAGAGCAGCGGGAGGGCGCCGTGCCCGAAGTGGCGCTGCCGGAGCGTCCCGAGTCCGGAGCGACGACCGCGATCCCGACCGGCGAACAGCCGGCCGAGCAGCCCGCGTCGTTCACCGAGGCGTCGGCTGAGCAGCCCGCGTCCGTGCCCGTCGAGGAGCATTCGCCGCGCGTGGCGCGTTCCGCGTCCAACAAGCCGGTGATCGGCGAGGCCGGTCGCGGTGCCGAGTCGGCCTCCGGTGCGCCGGTACGTCCGGGCGTTCGCCGCGGCACCCCACGTGCCCGTCGCATGAACCTGTCGCTCACGCGCCTCAACGTGTGGAGCGTGGCCAAGGTGTCGTTCATGATGGGCGTTGCCGGGGCGATCATCCAGATCGTGGCCGCCACGCTCGTGTGGCTGCTGCTGAGCGCGGTCGGCGTGTTCGGCCAGATCACCAACATCGTGGCCTCCACCGGTCTCGACACCGGCGGTGTCGACCTGACCAGCGTGTTCTCGCTGCCCACCGTGCTGTCGGTGGTGACGATCCTCGCGATCGTCGGCATCGTCCTGTGGACCCTGCTGTGCACGATCCTCGCCGCGATCTACAACGTGGTCAGCTCCCTGGTCGGCGGCATCCACGTCACCCTCGGCGACGACTGATCCCGGGCCAGTACGGGCCAGTTGATGGTACTGGCCAGTTGATACTGACCGGTACCCGGACGGTGGCCCGGGCTGCTGGCCGGTCGGTGGTACTGGCAGTGGTTTGGGCGGACGGTTTCCGGTTGGTTTCCGTTTGCTGACCGTCCGGTAGTACTGGCGGTGGTCTAGGTGGCTGGTTTCCGGTCCGGGCCCATCCCCATCATCCTTCGAAAGGCTCCCCCACGGGAGCCTTTTTCGTATCCGGGGTGGCTTGTGGATGACTCGTGGTGACCGGTGCCGGTGTATGTATTATTCCCCGGAATACCCATGGTGGTGACCGGTGATGTGGTGCTGGCGGGCCGGTGGTGTGGTTGTCTGTGTAGTTTCCCCGTGGGATACACCCTGGTCCCCTGATGTAGGTTTCCTCTGGAGTACCTATGGCGGCCGGTGTCGTACGTTCCCTGTGGGTGCCTACGGTGCCGGTGGTGGGGTGCCGTGTACGTTCCCCGTGGGCATAACCCTCGGTGTCACCGAGAACGTACGTTCCCCCATCGTCAGCGTACGTTTGTTCGGGTCATTATTCGTGCCATCCGGCAGAACGTACGCTCACTCTCGGTAAGAGTACGTTCTGCCGGATGGACTCCGAGAAAACCCCGCCGGACGTATGCTGAGTCGTGGTAGACGTACGTTTTTGCGGGTAGGGGATGAAAAGCTCCCGTTGGACGTACGTTGATCCGTCGTCAGTGTACTTCCAATGGGATCGGGCTTGAACTCCCCGTCGGGTGGTGTCGGTCACGCAGAACAGGGCGTCGCATGCGCACCTGCGATTCGTATCGCAAGCTGTGCATCCACACTTCTGGGGACGATGATTGGTAAATCACCATCCCCAACCAGTAAATTGATAAAGTAAATTCGTTACCAAAATGATATGAATGCGGTGTGTAACCGGTCACAAGAGTGCTATAGTTAATCGTGTGACCGGTTGCAGTGCCGGTTGTTCGATGTCGAGGAACAGCTCTTTCAAAGGAGAGGAGTCGATAATGGCTTCAGCACAGGCTTTGGCCGCTGCGGTGCCCACTGGGTCGTCCGTGGCGCGGGAGAATAGGCATAAGCCGGATTGGCGTGGTTGGAAGTTCATGGCGCCGTTTGCGGTGGTGTTCGTGTTCGTGTTCATCATTCCGATCGTGTACGCGATCTATATCAGTTTCTTCAAGAAGCAGATGATCGGCGGCACGAAGTTCGTTGGTGTGGAGAACTACCTGCGCCTGTTCGGTGACGCGCAGTTCTGGAGTTCGGTTGGTCGTGTGGCCCTGTTCACGTGTGTGCAGGTGCCGATCATGCTGTTCCTGTCGGCGTTGATGGCGTTGGCGTTGGATTCGATGAAGCTGCATGGCACGAAGTTCTTCCGTATCTCGACGTTCCTGCCGTATGCGGTGCCCGCGGTGGTGTCGACCCTGATCTGGGGTTTCGTGTATGGCGCGAAGTACGGTCTGGTGGGTTCCCTGAACGATGTGCTGGGCACGAATCTGGATATGTTCGCGCCGAGCGTGTTGCTGGCGTCGATCGGCAACATCGTGACGTGGGAGTTCACGGGCTATAACATGCTGATCTTCTACAGCTCGCTGTCGACGATCCCTCATTCCCTGTATGAGGCGGCGTCGATTGACGGCGCGTCGGAGTGGCAGATCGTCAAGAGCATCAAGCTGCCGGAGTTGAAGGGCAGTCTGGCGATCACGGTGATCTTCTCGATCATTGGTTCGTTCCAGTTGTTCAACGAGCCTTCGATTTTGCAGAACATGGTGCCGGGTAATGCGATCACGACGTATTACACGCCGAACATGTACGCGTACAACCTGAGCTTCAGCGGTAACCAGTCGAATTATGCGGCGGCGTTGGCGATCACGATGGCGGTGATCACGATGGCGATCGCGTACGCGGTGCAGCTCAACAGCATGAAGGAGCAGATGAAGTGATGCGTGGCATGGTTTCGATGATGGTGTCCGTGGTGATGGTGAAGGAGCGTGCGTGATGAGTGCGGTGTCGGCTACCCCCGGTCGTATGAGCGCGGCCGAGTTCAAGGCCCAGGAGAAGGCCGCCAGGCAGGCGGAGCGCGAGCGTCAGAGGCGTGTCGCGAGGGATGAGGCCGCGGAGCGCAAGCGTGCGCAGAAGAGCGGTTTCGCGAATGTGAACAATCCGCGTCGTAGTGTGTGGATGACGGTGGTGTGCGCGATCTTCGCGGTGTACTGCCTGTTCCCGTTCGTGTACCTGCTGATCAACGCGACGAAGACGCAGGCGGACTTCACGAGCACGTTCGGCCTCGGGTTCGGCAAGAGCTTCGCCCTGTGGGACAACATCGTCACGGTGTTCACCTACCAGGATGGGATCTTCGGCCGCTGGCTGATCAACACCCTCCTGTATGTCGTGGTGGGTGCGGGCGGCGCGACCCTGCTGGCGATCATGGGCGGCTACGCCCTCGCGAAGTTCCGTTTCCCGGGCAGGAAGGCCGTGTTCGCGGTCATCATCGGCAGTATTTCGGTGCCGGGTATCGCGCTGGCGGTCCCGCAGTTCCTCCTGTTCGCGAAATTGGGGTTGACGAACACGCCGTGGGCCATGATCATCCCGAGCCTGATCAGCCCGTTCGGCCTGTACCTGATGTGGATCTTCTCGGATCAGGCGGTGCCGACGGAGCTGCTGGAGGCTGCGCGTGTGGATGGTGCGTCGGAGTTTCGTACGTTCTGGCAGATCAGTCTGCCCTTGTTGGCGCCGGGTATCGTGACGACGTCGTTGTTCACGATCGTGGCGACGTGGAACAACTACTTCCTGCCGTTGATCATGTTGAAGGATGCTGACTGGTATCCGTTGACGATCGGTCTGAACCAGTGGAAGGACCAGGCGTCCACGGCTGGTGGTCAGGCGATCCAGAATCTGGTGATCACGGGCTCGCTGATCACGATCATCCCCTTGGTGATCGCGTTCCTCGCTTTGCAGAAGTACTGGCAGTCCGGCCTCGCCGCCGGCGCAGTCAAGGAATGATCAGTTCGCCTCGGCTTCATTAGGTATCACGTCGGCCGGGCACGGGGATTGTCCTCATGCCCGGCCGACGTTTTCATTGTTCCGGTGTTCCGGTGGCCGGGGCGTGGGCGGATGCGTCATGTTCGACACGCTCCGGGCCGCTCTGGCCAAGTCTTTACGGTCGGACACGACGCATCCGCCCACGCCCCTCGTTTCGCTGTTCCGTTGCGTATGCATGGTTGCGTGTGCAGGTTGGCTAGATGGGACAAGGCGATGCGTTGGTACGGGTCCATGCAGTGCGGAGCCGGTTGTCACATGTCGTCGAAGGAGACGAGCGTGACGGCGGTGTCGTTGCGGGCAGCGTTGCATACCGGTTCATCGAAGCCGGACTTGGAGAAGAGCATGTAGTGGCTGTCGTCGGCGTGCAACAAGTCAGCGCGGTGCTGCAACGTCTCAAGCTCTCTCATACCGCTGGGGATGCTACGCCACTTGCATTCACAGAACAGCATCCGTTTCGGATCGTCCCCCGCTCCTACGATATCGATCTCCTCCTGACTACGGGTGCGGGGATCGGCTCCCCACCATCGACCGGTTTGCAACAGCAGGAACGGGAGGTCGTCGGTCCCGTTCCTCATCCACAGCCATTGCGTACAGATGTCCTCGAACACCTGGCCCATGAAATCGGTGATCGAACGCATGATACGGTCGGCCGCAAGATCGGATCGACCTGATTGAATCAGTGACATATTCATCGGTACGAAGCGATACCAGAACCGGAAGAACGAGTCTTCGATCCTGTAGATGGTTTTGCGCGGCGAATCCTGCTGGAACGGTGTCTCCTTGCGCACGATGCCCAAATCGATCAGATTGCGCAAGTATGTGGAACAGTTGGACGTTTCCATATGGCAGGCCGTTGCTATGGTGTTCGAGCGTGAGGCGCCCGAGGCGATCGCCTGGATGATGGCGTTGTATTCAGCTGGATTGCGAAGCTCCTGCTTGAGCAGGTTATCCGGTTCCTCGAATAGATAGCAATCGGGGTCGATGATGTTCCAACGTATGTTATCGCGAATGGTCATGGAGTCATCGATCTGATTCAGGTACTGCGGGATGCCGTCCGTCAGCCCATAGGCAATCGCCGCATCCTCCGCGCTGAACCGTGGCAGGAACCGTCGGACATCCGTGTATCCGAATGGTTCCACCTTGATCTGTGCAGTACGACGGCCATACAGCGGGCTTTCATAGCCGAGCACCTGACGTTCCATGAACGACATGGATGAACCGCACAGGATAAGCATGAGTCGGCTGTCGTCTTTATGGCGGTCGATTGCGTGCTGCAGCACCGAATTGGCCGACCGATCGGCTTTGGCGAGATATGGATACTCGTCGATGACGAATGCGATACGTTGCGTGCGTGCAAGTTCGAAGACGGCATGCAAAGCCTCCTCGAAATTACGGAATATGGGTGCCGATTCCATCGCGGCATCACCCTTCTCGAACAGGGCGATACTGCGGCTGAGTGCTTCGAGATTCCGTGACTCGCTGGACTCGATGGCGGAGAAGAAAATGGTCGGTCTGCCGTTGAGGAACTCATTGATCAGCGTGGTTTTGCCGACGCGTCTTCTGCCGTACACGACGACGCATTCAAAGGCGTTGGTACTCCAGCGGCGTTGCAGGGTGGCGAGTTCGCGATGTCTGCCTATGAACATAGTCCCGGCCCCTTCTCCGATTTATAGAATCGTAATTTACTAAATCACGATTCTATAAATCAGAGAAGAGAGATGCAACATGGACGTATGCACATCGGTTTGGACGGGCTGGTTCAGCGGTGATGGGTGTTTCACGTGAAACGCTCACAGGGCTCCTCGATGTTTCACGCCGACTGGCGCTCGATGATCGAGGTGGGTAGGAGCTTGATGTAGTGATCCTCCACCTGCTCGCCGCGCATCATCTTCAGCAACAGTTCGGCCATCGTCTGGCCGTGCAGGATCGAGTCCTGTCGGACCGTGGTGAGTTTCGGATTGGCGAGGATCGCCATCGGGGAATCGTCGAAACCGGTCACGGCGATGTCGTCCGGCACATGGTATCCGAAGCGCGTGAGCTGGTTGATCACGCCGACCGCGATATTATCGTTTGCGCACACGAACCCGTTGATGTGGTCGAGCATCGGCTGGAACTCGACCGCGGCCATCTCGCCGCTGGTGATCTCCCAGTCGTCGGCGTAGTAGACCTGGCGTTCGTCGAACCGCTCTCCCATCGCCCGCTTGAACCCCTCGAGGCGGTTCACCGCGGATGGCGAATAGCCCGGTCCGCACACATACGCAAGATTCGTGCGTCCCTTGTCGAGAAGATACCGGGTGATGTTGAACTGTCCGTCCCGGTTCGTGAAGTCGACTGCCGGATACGGCAGGTCACCTCGGTCCCCGGCCTCCGAACGCACCACCGGACGGCTGATGTTGAGGAACGTGTTGGCAAGTGAGTTGTCGTTGCTCAGCGAGAACAGCAGGTAGCCGTCGGCGAAGTCGCTGCGCACCAGCTTGGCGATGCGCTCGGTCGACTCGTCCGAATTGGCGATGAGCGTGACCATCTGGTAGCCGGCGTCGCCGAGCGTCTGATTCGCGCCGGTCATCGCCTCGCTGACGCTGGTCTGCACGATCGTCTCGTTCGATTCGACCTGAATGATCAGTGCGATGGTGAACGTGCGCTGCTGCGCCAGCGACTGCGCCGCTCTGTTCGGTGTGTACTCAAGTTCCTTGATAGCCGCCGCGACGCGTTCCGCTGCATCCTTGGAGACGTGGTCGTTGCCGTTCAGGTATCGGGATACGGTGCCGTAGGAGACACCCGCATGCTGCGCCACGTCACGTATCGTAACCTTCTTCCTTGTCGTTTTCATATACGTCATCGTATTCACCTCTCTGCTCTCTGTCTGATGCCGTGCTTCGTTGCCGTGTGCCACTGCAAGCAGGCGTCATCACGCTCCTTGTTCTTCGTCGAAGCGACACGCGGATTGTGACCGGTTACATACCAGTGTATACTCATTGCTGTAACCGGTCACACGGAGTGTTGTGAGGCCGGGAGAACAAAGCCTCAAGGAAGAGAAAGGCAAGTAACATGAGCTTCTCGATGAAGAAGTCGGTGGCACTGATTGGCGCCGCAGCCATGCTGGTTTCCGTTGCCGCGTGCGGCGAATCATCGTCGTCCTCCAGCCAGGGCAGCGCCGGCGACGCCAGCGGCGACGTCACGCTGAACCTGTGGGCATGGGAGCCCACCCTCAAGCCGGTCATCGAAGCGTTCCAGAAGAAGTACCCGAACATCAAGATCGACTTCAACAACACCGGTAAGGCCGACACCACCGTCACCTCACTGAACAACGCGATCCAGGCCGGCAGCGGCATCCCGGACGTCGTCCAGCTCGAGTACATGACCATCCCGCAGTTCGTCATCGGCGAGCAGAGCCAGCTGGCCAACATCAAGGACAAGACCTCCGGCTTTGACAGCTTCTACACCCCGGGAACGTGGAACTCCGTGAACATCAACGACGGCGTGTACGCGCTGCCGATGGATTCCGGCCCGCAGGCCATGTTCTACAACAAAGCCACCTTTGACAAGGCCGGCATCACTGAGGTTCCGAAGACCTGGGACGAGTACTACGAGGCCGCCAAGAAGATCCATGCCCTCGGCCCGAACTACTACATCACCGCCGACACCGGCGACATCAAGGTGATGACCGCGTTCCTGTGGCAGGCCGGCGCCAAGCCGTACGAGTCCAAGGGCGAGAACGTTACCATCAACTTCAAGTCCGACCCCGAGGTCAAGACCGTCGCCGAGTACTGGCAGAAGCTGATCGATGAGGACCTCATCAACACGAAGGTCGCCACCTGGGCCGACGAGTGGAACCGCGGCATCGGCGACGGCACCATCGCCTCCATCTTCGAGGGCGCTTGGATGCCGGCCAACCTGGTCTCCAACTCCGCCGCCGCGAAGGGCAACATGCGCGTCGCCCTGCAGCCGAACTGGGACGCCAGCAAGCCGTCCAACGGTGAGAACGGTGGTTCCGCGCTGGCCGTGACCGCCGCCTCCAAGAACCAGGACGCCGCCTACAAATTCATCGAGTTCGCGAACCACAGCAAGGAAGGCATCAAGATTCGTACCGACGGCGGTGCGTTCCCGGCCGACAAGGACACCCTGAAGGACGCCGACTTCCTCAAGGGCTCCGACGAGGTTCGTGCCTACTTCGGTGATCAGGACTACAACCAGGTCCTCGCCGAGGCCGCCAACCAGGTCACCTCCTCCTTCCAGTTCCTGCCCTACGCCGGCCAGGCCAACACCATCTACGGCGATTACGTCGGCAAGGCCTACACCGACAAGTCCACCACGCTCATGAAGGGCCTGTCCGCCTTCCAGGACGCGCTGGTCAAGTACGGCAACGATCAGGGCTTCACCGTCAAGGAAGGCTGATCCTGAGCCTCTGCTCTCCCCCAGTCAGCTGTGCTGACAGCCCCTCGTCAGAGGGGGCTCGGGAGGGTCGTGGCTAATCCGGGGAAGGCCGATCACCTTCCCCGAATCCCTCTCATACTTCGCATGAATCTCCTCTCATCCGGCCGGGGTTCCGCTTCACGCGGACCCCGGCTTTTCCTATTGCGCGGCCGGCGTGAAGCTGTCACGCACCACCAGCTTCGTGGACAGGAGCGTGTGCTGTTTGATGTCGGTGTCGTAGCTCAGCGAGTCGGACAGCGTGTGCAGCGCGGTGCGGGCCAGCGCCTGCTGGTCGATGTCGAACGTGGTGAGCGTCGGCGAGGTGTACTGTGCGATCGACTGGTTGTTGATGCTGATCAGTTCCACATCGCGCGGTACGACGATGCCCGCCTTGGTGAACGACTGCAGCACGCCCACGGCCAGCGAGTCGGTGGTCACGATGAAGCAGTCCGGCAGGCTGCCGTGCGCGCCATTGTGCGAGCCTTCGGCCGTGTTATCGGCCGCGTCGCCGGTGAACGCCTCGACAACCCTCTCCCCTAGCTCGCGCCCGTTGTCGACGCTCACCGGGCCGCCTACGAACAGAAGCCCTTCGGTCGGCAGTCCGAGCCGCTCGCACCAGTTGCGCCAGGCCATCGTGCGGATGTCCTCCGGGTATTCGTGTCCGCCCATCATGCGCCCGGTGCCGCCGATCAGGCCGATGCGGCGCATGCCGCGCGCCATCGCGAAGTCGAGCGCGTCAAGGATTGTCTGCGGCAGGTCCGGCTGGACCGAGTCGAACAGGTTCGGCGCGGGATTGACGTCGATGAAGACGCCGTGCGGCAGGGCGTCGTGCAGGCGCTTCAGCTCGGGGTACGGATACAGCTGCGAGCCGATCGCGATGAACCCGTCGAACTGGTTCGCGTTGTCGATTAGATGGGCGATTTCGGTGTGGAACGACAACGTCACATGCAGCTGCTGCGCGGTGTCGAGCAGGGTCGAGCGTAGTTCGCGGTAGTACGCGTTGTTGAGTTCCTCGTCATCGGTGATGCCGTCGAGCACCGCCACATCGCGCATCGCGACGAACTGGCGATCCTGCGGTTCGTAGCCGAGGCGCTCGCTGACTTCGAGGATCTTGCGGCGCGTCTCCTCCTTGACCGAGAAGGTCGGGTCGCCGTTGAGCAGGCGCGAGACGGTCGCCGGTGAGAATCCCGCCTGTTTCGCGATTTCCTTGATTGTGACCATATGCTGTTGCTGCTCCTTCGCAGGGCGGCTCGTGCGTTTGATGCCGCCCTCAAGCTGACTGGTAATGCGTTTACTAACGTCCATCCTAGCGCATGGGTGCGCTCGCGGTGTCGATTCGCTGTGTGTCAGCCGGACTGGTTCTATCTGACACGCCGGAGATGAAAGAGGAGAAGATCATCACGACGATGCTAGGGCGTTATAGTCGATGTTGCCGAGCGGTGTATCGAGGCTGGTGTGGATGCCGCGCTCGTGCGAGTCGGTGGTGATGGCCGGACCATACTGAATGGGAGGACAGCTCCCTACCTTCATTTTGGTAAATGCTTATCTAAATAATACGTATCGATGAGGTATGGCGAGATGTGGTGGTGTGCTTGTGTGATGATTGGAACCCGTGGCAGATATAGCCCTGTCTTTCCCCCAGTCAGTTTCGCTGACAGCCCCTTCGTCAGAGGGGGGCTAGTGACATCGAGTGCCATGTCGATGAACTTGCACTGCAGGCGCGTGAAGACTATTTTTAGTAAAAGATTTACTCCAGAGTTGCGCTGACGGAGCAGTACGCAATAACGGACAGAAAGGGCACGCATACTATGACCAGTACTCAGCCAGACAATCACGCCGATCGCTTTGATCCGGCATGGCTCGACGACCCGCGCACATTCGAGGTCAATCGCCTCGACGCGCACTCCAGCCATCGCTACTACGACCACATTCCCGGCGCGGGCGAAACCTCGGACCTCAGGCAGAGCCTCGACGGCGCGTGGAGCGTCAAGGTCGTTGATCTCGCCGACTACGGCAAGGACGCATTCGGCGCCGATCCGCTCGCCGCGTTCGTCGACGCCGGCTTCCAGCCGATCGACGTGCCCTCCACCCTGGAGACCCGCGGATTCCTGAACCACAAGTACGTCAACCAGCAGTACCCGTGGTCCGGCCACGAGGCGCCTCCCGCGCCTGCCATCCCCGAGCACAACCACGTGGCCCTCTACCGCCGCGAGTTCACCGCCTCCCCGAAGGTCGCCGCCGCGCTCGCCGCCGGACAGACCGTCACCCTGACCTTCCACGGCGCCTCGACCGCGATCGCCGTGTGGCTCAACGGCGCGTTCATCGGCTACTCCGAGGACTCCTTCACCCCGAGCGAATTCGACGTGACCCCCGCCCTGCGCGAGGGCGCGAACAGGCTCGACGTGGCCGTCTTCGAGTACTCCTCCGCCAGCTGGCTCGAGGATCAGGACTTCTGGCGCATGCATGGCATCTTCCGCTCGGTCGAGCTCGCCGCGCATCCGGCCGTCCACGTCGGCAACCTCAAGGTCGACGCCGACTACGACCACACGACCGGCGCGGGCACGCTCGACGTCGCGGCGACGGTCGCGGGCGTCGCCTCCGGCAAGGCCGCATCGATCGAGGCCGCGCTGCTCGACGCCGACGGAGCGGTCGTCTGGCAGGAGGTCAAGGACTCCGCCGACGCGACGACGATGGAATGGCGCACGAAGCTTGCCAAGGTCGCCCCGTGGAGCGCCGAGGAGCCGAACCTGTACACGCTCGCCGTCACCGCGCTCGCCGCCGACCGTCACGTGATCGAGGTCGCGACGCAGCGCATCGGCTTCCGTCATTTCGCCATCGAGGACGGCATCATGAAGATCAACGGCAAGCGCGTGATCTTCAAGGGCGTCAATCGCCATGAGTTCGATGCGCGCGAGGGCCGCGCGGTGTCCGAGGAAGTCATGGTCCAGGACATCCGCGAGTTCAAGCGATTCAACATCAACGCCGTGCGCACCTGCCACTACCCGAACCAGATTCGCTGGTACGAGCTGTGCGACGAGTACGGCATCTACGTGCTCGACGAGACCAACCTCGAGACCCACGGCAGCTGGACCGATCCGGGCGACGTGTTCCAGCCCGCGCGCGCCATCCCGGGCAGCAAGGACGAGTGGCGCGCCGCGTGCGTCGACCGCGCGGAGAGCATGCTGCGCCGCGACTACAACCATGCGAGCGTCGTGATCTGGTCGCTCGGCAACGAGTCGTTCGGCGGCGACGTGTTCTACTCGATGCGCGACTTCTTCCACGCCAACGATCCGTTCCGCCCTGTCCACTACGAGGGCGTGGTCAACGACCCCGAGTTCTCCGCCGCCACGGACATCATGAGCCGCATGTACGCCAAGCCGGCCGAAATCGAGGAGAAATACGTCGGACCCGACGCCGTCAAGCCGTACATCTCCTGCGAATACTGCCACTCG
This sequence comes from Bifidobacterium callitrichos DSM 23973, assembly GCF_000741175.1. Lineage (GTDB taxonomy): Bacteria > Actinomycetota > Actinomycetes > Actinomycetales > Bifidobacteriaceae > Bifidobacterium > Bifidobacterium callitrichos. The sequence continues at coordinate 11,601 of NZ_JGYS01000018.1, read as the reverse complement.
ATGGGCAACTCCTCCGGCGGCCTGCACCTGTACACCGAACTCGAGAAGTACCCGAAGTACCAGGGCGGCTTCATCTGGGACTACGTCGATCAGGCCCTGTTCCAGCGCCTCGGCGACGGCACCGAGCGCCTCGCCTACGGCGGCGACTTCGACGATCGCCCGAACGACTACGAGTTCGCCGGCGACGGCATCGTCTTCGCCGACCGCACCGTCTCCCCCAAGGCGCAGGAGGTCAAGCAGCTGTACGCCAACGTGAAGCTGGTTCCGGACGAGTCCGGCGTCACGATCACGAACGACAACCTGTTCGTGTCGACGGCCGACTACGTGTTCACCGCGCGCGTCCTCGTCGACGGCGTCGAGCGCTGGCACGCCGACTACCGTTTCGACGTGCCCGCCGGCGCGAAGGTCCGCGAGCCGATCGCATTCCCGCACGTCACCGATCTGGTGCCGCTGTCCGGCCGCGCCGAGGTCACGTACGAGGTCGACCAGCGTCTCGCCGAGGCGACCGACTGGGCGCCCGCCGGCTACGAACTGACGTTCGGTCAGCACACGGCGATCGTGTCGTTCGATGGCGACGGCGAGGGCGATTCCGCTCAGTCCGCTGCATCCAAGGCGGTCATCGCCGAGGACGGCTTCAACTCCGGCATCCACAACGATGTCGCCGAAGTCCTCCTGTCCAAGACGGCCGGCGGCATGGTGTCGTTCCGCTACGGCGACCGCGAGAAGGTCATCCGTCGCCCGAACCTGACGACATTCCGCGCTCTCGTCGACAACGATCGCGGCAACGGATCCGGCTTCGATCGCGCCCAGTGGTTCGCCGCCGGACGCTACGCCCGCGTCACCGGCACGTCGATCGAGAAGACCGCCGACGGCACCGGACTCGTCGCACGCTACGACTACGAGCTCGCCGACGCCAAGCGCACGCCGGTCACCGTGCGCTACGAGGTCGACGCGGCCCTGCACGTGCACCTGACCGTCAAGTACGCGGGTGAGGAGGACGCGCCGACCCTGCCGGCGTTTGGCCTCGAATGGACGCTGCCGGCGCAGTACGATCACCTGAAGTTCTACGGACTCGGCCCCGAGGAGACGTACGCCGACCGCCTGCACGGCGCGAAGCTGGGCATCTACTCGCGTACCGCCGCCGAGGACTGCGCGCCGTACCTGATGCCCCAGGAGACCGGCAACCATGAGGGCGTGCGCTGGGCCGAGATCACCGACGTGGACGGCCACGGCATGCGCGTCGCTGCGGCTCCGGGCGCTTCGCCGTTCGCCGTGAGCCTGCTGCCGTACAGCTCGCTGATGCTCGAGGAGGCCACCCACCAGAACGAACTGCCGCCGGTCCGTCACACGTTCCTGCGCCTGCTCGCCGCCCAGATGGGCGTCGGCGGCGACGACACGTGGGGCGCCCCGGTCCACGACGAGTTCCAGCTGCCCGCCGACAAGCCGCTGACCCTCGACGTGACCCTCCAGCTCATCTGAGTCATCCGGATACATCCGGATACGTCCCCGGACATTCCGGTCGCCCCCCCGGATACCCCCCGGTTAACCACATCCCGGTTGCCTCGGATGTCTGACCTCGGCCACTTCGGACATCCTCCGTCCTCCCAACGGGGGTAACCGTCGCTCGACCCCACGGACCGTACGCTGAGCAATCGCCAGCGTACGTTCCGTGGGAGTATCACTCCGCAATCCCCCGCATTCGTACGCTGACCAGTCCGCAGCATACGAAATCGGGGGATTTCGTCGTTCAAGCCCCGGACGACGTACACTGCGGCCGACTCAGCGTACGGTGATCGGGAATCGCCCTGTGATAGTCCCCGGGAACGTACGGAAGAACTGCACGGGGTCGTATGGGGCCGTAATGTATGAGGACGTATGTGATCGTATAGGGACGTATGAGGTACGGGTCGTATAGTGGTGCCAATGTTGGGATACCTGAGTTACTTCTCCACATCGTTCATCATCGCGATGATCCTGTGGCCGGTCGTCTCGGCCGTGCTCACCCTACCGATCCTCGCGGGACTGTATCACCGGCATCACCGGCTACGCGCGATGTCCGTGCTCGCCTCCTACCTGAGCACGCTGTACTTCACCGGACTCATCGCACTGACGCTTTACCCGATGCCCGACGACCCGGACCGGTTCTGCACGGTGCACGCCGGCGACTACACCCCGCAGCTCAATCCTCTGCGATTCCTCGAGGACATCCAGACGGGAGGTCTGTACGGGCTGTTGCAACTGCTGATGAACGTCGTGTTCTTCATCCCCCTCGGTTTCGTATTCACCCGCTGGCTGCGCTGGACATGGTGGGCGGTGCTGTCCTCCGGCCTTGTCGCATCGCTGTTCATCGAGACGTCGCAGCTCACCGGATTCTGGGGACTCTACCCGTGCGCCTACCGCCAGTTCGACGTCAACGATCTGATGACGAACACGCTTGGCGCACTCGTCGGATTCGTCATCGCGAAACTATTCACCCGCTGGGTGCCGCAATCGGCCCTGCCCGGGCGAGATGACGTGAACATGCGTCCGGGTGCCGTGCATCGTGTGGTCGCCTACGTGATCGACATGATCTTCGTCGTGCTCGTCTACTTCCCCGTGACGCTGGCGATGGTCTTCGCGTTCCACTGGCTGTCGACCCCGCTGCCGAACGGCGACTACACGCTGTTCGGAGGGTTGATCACGCTTGGCAACGGCTGGTTAAACGGCGTCGCGCCATCGGCCGCGGCGCTCGCGTTCCTCGTGTTTGAGCTGGCGATTCCGGCGACGCATCGCGGACAGACCCTGGGCGGCATGTTCACGCACATGACGATCGAGACGGTCTCGCGACGCGGATGGAGCCGAGTGGCGTTCTACGCCGTGCGCACGCTGGTGCTGGGCCTGTTCACCGAAATGGCGATCATCGGGTTCATCGGCGCAGGCTACGGATCGTCCCGCTCGCTGCTCGAGTATGCGATTCTCGGCTTCCTGATCGTGTTCGTCTTCGAACTGCTCGCCCGCCGCGCGCCGTGGGATCTCATTGCGGGGAATACTGCGAATCCGGCGAATAACCCGGCGAATCGATAGATCTGACAAAAAATCCGGCGCATGGAACAGAGAGGATTCGTTCCACGCGCCGGACGACTGAATCATGACTCCCCTGACGACGAGGGGACGGTCAATGTGGGTGAATTCCCAATGCCGTGTGTTCACCCACAGGTTCTATATGCTCACAGCACGCCCTGGGCGACCATCGCGTTGGCGACCTTGACGAAGCCGGCGGCGTTCGCGCCGAGCATCAGATCACCCTCGTGGCCGTACTCCTTGGCAGCGGCCAGCGAGTTGGCGACGATGGTCTCCATGATCGACTTGAGCTTGGCGTCGGTCTCCTCGAAGGTCCAGGAGAGACGGTAGGAGTTCTGGCTCATCTCCAGACCGGAGACGGCCACGCCACCCGCGTTCGCGGCCTTGGCCGGGCCGTAGAGCACGCCGTTCTTCTGGTAGACGGCGATCGCCTCCGGAGTGGACGGCATGTTCGCGCCCTCGCACACGACGGTCACGCCGTTGTCGACGAGCTGCTGCGCGGACTCGCCGTCGATCTCGTTCTGGGTCGCGCACGGCAGGGCGATGTCGCCCTTGACGCTCCACACGCCCTTGCTGCCCTCGTGGTACTCGGAGCCCGGCACACGCTCGGCGTACTCCTTGATGCGGCCGCGCTCGACCTCCTTGATCTGCTTGACCACGTCGACGTTGATGCCGTTCGGATCGTAGATGTAGCCGTTGGAATCGGACACGGTGACGACCTTCGCACCCAGCTGCTCGGCCTTCTGCGCGGCGTAGGTGGCCACGTTGCCGGAACCGGAGATGATCACGGTCTTGCCTTCGAAGGAGTCGTTGCGCAGGACGCGAAGCGCTTCGGCGGTGTAGTAGCACAGGCCGTAGCCGGTGGCCTCGGTGCGGGCCAGTGATCCGCCGAACTCGAGACCCTTGCCGGTCAGAACGCCGGAGTACTCGTCGCGGATGCGCTTGTACTGGCCGAACAGGTAGCCGATCTCGCGGCCGCCGACGTTGATGTCACCGGCCGGAACGTCGGTGAACTGGCCGATGTGACGGGACAGCTCGGTCATGAAGGCCTGGCAGAAGCGCATGACCTCGGCGTCCGACTTGCCCTTCGGGTTGAAGTCGGAGCCGCCCTTGGCGCCGCCCATCGGCAGCGTGGTCAGGCTGTTCTTGAGGATCTGCTCGAAGCCGAGGAACTTGATGACGCTCTCGGTGACGGTCGGGTGGAAGCGCAGGCCGCCCTTGTACGGGCCGATCGCGGAGTTGAACTGGATGCGGTAGCCGCGGTTGACCTGAACCTTGCCCTCATCGTCGGTCCACGCAACGCGGAACTTGATCACGCGCTCGGGCTCGACGAGGCGCTCGAGCACGCCCGCCTTCTCGTATTCCGGGTGCTTCTCGACGACCGGCTGCAGGCTCTCGAAGACCTCCTGCACGGCCTGCAGGAACTCCGGCTGATCGCCGTCGCGCTTCTCGACCTGCGCGTAGACGCGCTTGACGTACTCGTCCGTGAGCATATGGACTCCCCCTTGGGTTTGGGCTATCAATAGACGTTTCCGATTGTATGCACGTGCCGTTCGATCCGGCAAGGGTCTGTCCACGCTCTGTCAGTGGATGATTGATCGGCTTCATCGAGCGGTGTCGGATCCCATCGCGTTGTGATATTTCCATCGCGCGGTGAGACGATTTTCCGATTTGGCGGAATACCGCCGTTTTGCATCACCGCGTGATGGGCGCAACACCACTTCATGGGGATGTCGTCGCGTAATGGGGCGCGAGAGGGCGTGATGGGAACCCTGGGAACCCGAGAACGCTGGAACGCTGCTAGGGCCTGCAAACGAGATGAGGGCCGTGGAATCGGTTGATCCCACGGCCCTCATCCTGTCCCTGAAGTGTCGCCACTAGTGGAGCATGCCGGGTTCGAACCGGCGACCCTCTGCTTGCAAAGCAGATGCGCTACCAGCTGCGCCAATGCCCCAGTGTCCCTAGTTCGAAAGGCGCCTCTTCAGTTGCAGATAGAAAAAAATAGCGGCTCAAACGGCCGCTGTTTTTTCCTGTGGGCCCGGGAGGACTTGAACCTCCGACCTCATCCTTATCAGGGATGCGCTCTAACCACCTGAGCTACGGGCCCGTCCGTGCACTTCAAAGCACAAGCAGTTATAATACAGGTCATTCGATGTTTGTCAAAGAATACGTGCGTTACGGCGTGTCGCCTTATGGGAGTAAGGGTGAGTGGCGATTTCATGGTGTACACCGGGTAGTCACAGGATGAAGAAATCGCGATGTCCTCTCGGCAGACACAATGGCGGATATGCCATATCGTCGTCGTCCCTCCCGCGTCAGTCCCTTTCCCGCCGTCATCTCCACGCGTGTGATCGACGTCGACGGGATGCCGGTCGAGGTGACGCGCAAACGCATCAGAAACATGTATCTGCGCATCAAGCCGCCGTCCGGGGAAGTCGTGGTGTCGGCGCCGGCGCGGATGTCCGAACGTATGATCGTCGATTTCGTGCGCGGCCGACGTGAGTGGATCGATCGGCAGCGCGAACGCATGGCCAAGGCGCGTCACGAGGCGATGGCGGGATTCGACGAGGGCGAGTTCGATCCGTCGAGTGTCGGTGGTGTCGGTGGTGTCGAGGAAGCCGGCGACGACCTGTTCTCCGCCAGCGGACTGGATCCGTTCGATGGCGATACGCGTTCCGTTGATCCTGTCCCTCTGGCGTCTCCTTCGTCGGACTCCCCCGCCTCGAACGACGGCGGCGATGCCGATTTCGATCGCACCCATGTGTGGACTGACGATCGCCGCAAGCATGCCGAAGCCGCGATCAATGCGGCTTTGCCTGGTCTCCTCGACAAGTGGACGCCGATCGTCGGCAAATCGCCCACGCACATCACCCTGCGTCTGATGACCTCACGATGGGGGTCGTGCACGCCGAAGACCGGGCGCATCAGACTCAACCTGCAACTGGGGCTCATGGAGCCCGAGTTCCTCGAATATGTGCTCGTCCACGAGCTCACCCACCTGTGGGAGCGCGGTCACGGCGAGCGGTTCCGCGCGCGCATGGACGCCTATCTGCCGCGTTGGCGCGATCTGCGCCGCGAACTCAACCGCCGCATTGTGTTGTAGCGCCGTGATCCGGCGTCGTGTTGCGGTGTGGGCCCGGATGGTGGCCGGGACCGGTTCTTGCTTAGCTATGCCGTCTGCGCGCCTCCCAGCTGTGCCGCTCAACGTGAAAAAGCACCGAAATCGCATTGAGCGGCACGGCGATACGTCATTGTCGCCCCATCACCTTTTTGACATGTTGTCAAAATGGCTATTTTCCAACGATTCTGCAATAGCCGGTATCCCGAGGGCTGTCCTTGCCGCCGATTCGTCTGCCGCTCAACGTGAAAAAGCACCGAAATCGCATTGAACGGCACGGTTTTCTGCCACTCAACGAACATCAAACGATTGACATGCGCTGAGTGGCAGACTCATCACGCATCCATCCCTGATCCGCCCCGATCGGACGTATCGGATCCTACGGGATCCGATACGTCCCCCAACCCCACATAGCGCCGGATACCACGTCTCCATCTGACCATGTATAACGTGTCATGACACGTGTTTCGCGCGACAATGAGAAATGCGGTTCCCCTGAGACAAGGAGAACCACATTCCTCATAAGTCAGTGTCAGTCAATAGAGAAAACGCCTACTCACGCGAGGTGAGAGCGCATGAACCACTGGAACTTCTCGAGCTCCTGGACGTGGTCCTGGATGATGTTGGAGCTGATCACGTCGAGGTCGTCGAGCTCGGCGATGGCCTTGCGGTCGTCGGCGATGAACGCGTCGTAGTACTCGATGAGCGCCTTGAGGTACTCCTCGGTGCCCGCGCGGCCTTCCACATCGAATGCCTTCCACGTGCGGTTGCGGGTGATCGCGTCGGCGCGGCCGTCCGGCGTGCCGCCCAATGTGGCGATGCGCTCGGCGGTCTCATCGGCCTGGGCGAGGACGACCTCGACCTGCGGGTCAAGCATCTCGTGCACGGCGATGAAGTTCGGGCCGGTCACGTTCCAGTGCGCGTGCTTGAGGACCAGAGCGGCCTCCTGCTCCTGGCTCAGGCGGTTCTGCAGAATCGCGATGGCCTTCTCGGAGACGGCCTCGTCGAGGCCGGGGACGATGAATGCGAGTGCCATGATTGTTCCTTTCCTTCCTTGTGGGAGTCTCCCGTAAGGAACATTGTATTACCAGTCTAGAGGTTTCGGCTTCAATCAGGGCCGAGGCGACGTGCCGGCGTACGTCGGTGTCAGTTGGTGTCAGTTGGTGGCCCCGGTGGCCCCACTAGTCGGCTCGTAGTGGTCCGGCGCGCCGGCCCTCTTCACCTCGATGGTCTCAATACGGCGTCCGTCGACCTGCTTGACGATCATGTCGTAGCCGTCGTCGGAGTGGAGCACGTCGCCGACCTCGCCCATCTTGCCGGTGTGTGCGAGGAAGTATCCGGCGACCGTCTCGTACGGGCCGTCCTCCAGTTCGATGCCGGTCAGGTCCTCGAAATCCTCCAATGTGGTGCCGCCCTCGATCGTGGCGACGCCGTTGACGAACACGCTGCGACGGTTGCGCGGACCGCCCTTCTCCTCGGGCAGGTCGTATTCGTCGTGGATGTCGCCAACCAGCTCCTCGGTCATGTCCTCCAGCGTGACGATGCCGTCGGTGCCGCCGTATTCGTCGATGACGACGGCCAGATGGATGCCGCGCTTGCGCAATAGCTCAAGGCTCGGCAACAGCTTCGACGTGCCCGGCAGCGAGATGCCCTCGCGCGTGATGTCGGCGACGGTCTTCGCGTTCGGATCGCGCACGTCGAGCAGGTCGCGCACGTGCACGAAGCCGAGCACGTCGTCGAAGTCCTTGCCTGTGACGGGGTAGCGGGAGTACGGCATCTCGCGCACGTACTTGGCCGCGTCGGGGATCGTCATCGATCCGTCGAGGAACACGACGTCGGCGCGCGGGCGCATCACCTCGGCGACGATCGTCTCGGAGGCGTCGAACACGTCGTCGAGGATCGTGCGCTCGTCCTTGCTCAGGTTCGTGTTCGTGTTGACGAGCACGCGCAGCTCGTCGTCGGACACCTCGGATTCGGTCTCGTTCGGGTCGAAGCCGAGCAGTCGGACGATGCCGTTCGTGTTCTTGCCGATCAGCCAGATGATCGGACGGCAGATCTTCGCGAACACGTCGATCGCCGGGACGACCGCGCGCGCGATCTGCTCGGTCTTCTGCATCGCGATGCGCTTCGGCACCATCTCGGAGATCACGATCGAGCAGTAGGAGATGACGAGCGTCAACACGATCGTCGTCAGCGGCGCGGCGATGTGCTGCGGGACGCCGAGCGCCACGACCCACGGCACGATGAACGGCGAGATCGACGATTCACCGAACGACGCGGACAGGAAGCCGCACAGGGTCACGCCGATCTGCACGGTCGACAGGAAGGTGTTCGGATCGCGGGCGATTTTGGCCACGCGGGCGCCGCGGGCATCCTCCTGTTCCATCTGGTCGATCTGCGAGCCTCTCAGGCTCACCAGTGCAAGTTCGGTGCCGGCGAAGACGGAGCCGAGCAGCAGGAATACGAAGATCAGCAGGATGTTTAAGCCAAGTGACATGTCTCCACTCTAGGGGAGCGGCACGTCAAGCGGCACGTCCAGTGCGGATGTGTCAGAAGCTCAGCACCTCAACGAGGCCGGTGTCGAGCTGGTAGCGGGCGCCGACGAGCATCAGACGGTCCTCGGCCAGCGCGGTCTGGATGACCTCGCTACGGGAGACCAGATTCTCGATCGTGCTCGCCACATGCACGCGCTCGATGTCGTCCTGCGCCTCGAGTTCGGCCTCGCGCGCCTGCCAGACGGACATGCCGACCAAGCGCATGATGATCGACTCGGATTCGGCGATGCGCTCGTCGAGCGAGTCCATGAGCTCGGCGGCGGCCAGTGAATCGTCGGCGTCGGCCGTGGCCTCGTGCAGCATCGCGTCCAATCCGTCCATCGCCATGTGCACCGCGCCGCAACCCTGATGGCCGAGCACTACCAGCAGGCTCACGTTCAGTTCGCTCACCGCGTATTCGAGCGAGGCGAGCACGCCGTCGTCGACCACCTGACCGGCGGTGCGCACGGTGAACAGATCGCCCAATCCCTGATCGAAGACGATCTCCGGGGGCACGCGCGAATCCGAGCAGGAGAGCACGGCCGCGTCCGGGTTCTGGCGGTCGATCAACGATTCTCGCGTCTGCGTATCCTGCCACGGATGCTCCGGCTTGCCCTCGGCGAACCGCCGATTACCCGCCAGCATGCGGCTCCACGTCGCGTTCGCCGTGGACTGCTCGGGATCGGTGGGACCCTGCATCTGCTCGAACTGCTCGTCAGTCGTCATCATCGTCTCCTTGTCGGCCGCATCCCGCTGTTCCGGCGTATCGTCGCCGGATGATTGTGGATGATTGCTATGGCCCATAGTAGATCATCCACGTTGTATCGCCCGTCCTCCCCCGGATCATCCCGGGCGCTGTTCGGGGAATGGGCGGGATCGTGCCCCATCTGCGCACCCGTTTCGGCGATTGGTTTTCCCTGATTCGTGTCCATTGTCGTCCGATTTACATCGTCCGATTTGCGCCTGTGATGTTCCTCATACGGCCTTTCGCGCGCCGCCCGTTCCGCCGGCGGTTCGCTCGGGATAGGATGGGAGGGCATGGGGAAACGACCCGGCTGTCGGCCGGGCGGAATCGGTCTGATGACAGTCTGATGACAGCGGCCGATTCCCCACGAAGACTCTCACGGAAAGGAACAATGATGACTCTTCTGCAGCACGAACTCACCGACTTCAAGGTTCAGGCCTTCCAGAACAACGACTTCCACGAGGTGACCAAGGCCGACGTGCTCGGTCACTGGTCCGTGTTCTTCTTCTACCCGGCCGATTTCACCTTCGTCTGCCCGACCGAGCTCGAGGACCTCGCCGCCAAGTACGAGGACTTCAAGAAGATCGGCTGCGAGATCTACTCCGTGTCCACCGACACCCACTTCGTGCACAAGGCGTGGCACGACGCCAACGAGAAGATCGCGAAGATCCAGTACCCGATGCTGGCCGATCCGACCGCCCTGCTCGCCCGTGACCTCGACACCTACAACGAGGTCGACGGCATGGCCGAGCGTGGCGACTTCATCGTGAACCCGGAGGGCAAGGTCGTGGCCTACGAGGTCATCTCCTCCAACGTCGGCCGCAACGCCGACGAGCTGCTGCGCCGCGTCCAGGCCTCCCAGTTCGTCTACGAGCACGGCGATCAGGTCTGCCCCGCCAAGTGGCAGCCGGGCGAGGACACCATCGAGCCGAGCCTCGACCTCGTCGGCCTGCTCTGACGCAAACAGTCGCATCCATTGGCCCCCTCTGATGAGACATTGCCGTTAAGCGAACAGCAGGGCTGTTTGTAGGCGACGTCTCGTCAGAGGGGGTCTACTTGTTAGAGGCCTATTTACTACTTGAAGGAGTTTGCATGACTGAGAACAACAGCGATCTGTACGACGTCGTCGTCATCGGCGGCGGCCCCGCGGGACTCACCGCCGGCCTGTACCTCGCCCGCGCCCGCTATCGCGTGCTCGTGCTCGAAAAGGACGATTTCGGCGGACAGATCACCATCACCAACGAAGTCGTCAACTACCCCGGCGTCGGCCGCACCACCGGTCGTGCCCTCACGCAGACCATGCGCGAACAGGCGCGTGACTTCGGCGCCGAATTCCTCTCCGCCGAGGCCACCGGTCTTGACGTCGACGGCGACGTCAAGACCGTGCACACCTCGCGCGGCGACCTGAAGACGTTCGGCATCCTCATCGCCACCGGCGCCTCCCCGCGCAAGCTCGGCTTCGAAGGCGAGGCCGAGTACGCCGGCCGCGGCGTCGCCTACTGCGCCACCTGCGACGGCGAGTTCTTCACCGGCAAGGAGGTGCTCGTCATCGGCGGCGGATTCGCGGCGGCCGAGGAGAGCGTGTTCCTGACCAAGTACGCGAGCAAGGTCACCGTGCTCGTGCGCGAGGACGACTTCACCTGCGACGCATCCGTCGCCGCGGAAGCCAAGAACAACCCGAAGATCGAGGTGCGATACGGCGTCGAGTTGAAGGGCGTCACCGCCGGTCAGGGCGGGCTGCGCGAGGCGACGATTCTCGATCGCGCGTCCGGCGAGACCGAGACGTGGAAGCCGGCCGACGGCGGCACGTTCGGCGTGTTCGTGTTCGCCGGATACGTGCCCGCGACCTCGCTCGTGCGCGGTGTCGTCGATCTCGATCCGCAGGGGTACGTCATCACGCACGACTATCTCGAGACGTCCGTGCCGGGCGTGTACGCGGCGGGCGATCTGCGCGTCAAGAACCTGCGTCAGGTCGTCACCGCGACGGCCGACGGCGCGATCGCGGCCGTCGAGCTGGAACGCTACGCGAAGTCGATGAGTGAGAAGACGGGACTCGTACCGCCGCGTCCGACCGCGTCCGCGTACGAGAAGGCCGAGGCTGAGGCGGCGAAGGCCGCGGCCGGGGCCGAGGGCACGACGCCCGC
>NZ_JGYS01000017.1 GCF_000741175.1 Bifidobacterium callitrichos DSM 23973 | reverse complement strand
AGCCATCTGCCGAAGCGCATCCATATCGTATGCATCCACCGATTGTGCGGAGCGAATGGCGTCGGCGAGATTGGTCATTGGATCACCGTCGACTTTGCTGGAGGCCTGTGCGAGTACGGATTGGGCCGTATTCGTCGCGGTATCAAGTGCCCGGCGAGCATCATCAAGCTGCTTGAGATCATGGAATTCGATGATCTCCGATGCGGTCTTGGCGATGATCTGCGCACTGGTACGATTGCTCTTCGCTTCCTTCTCAAGATCGGCAACGGTACGTGCCAACGATCCGCCCTCAATGCCTCGCGGCGCATCAACCTCACTATTCACGGATGCTGCTGCTTCAGCGATGCGCGCGCTGAGTATGGAAGGCATGAATCCCATGCTCTTAGGCAGAGTGTCAGCCTGATAGGCGATCGCAGGCTCGGCGCTGCGCACTGCCTGCGACAGCTTCTTCACGGAGTCGCTCAACTCTGCCCGTGCGACATCGTATCGAGAGCTAAGTGCGTGGTTCTCATACGCCTGAGCGGCCACCGGAACACAGCCAATGGCGATTGCGGCCAAAGCCGATGTAATGACCATCGCCGGCTTCGATGCCGTTCGACGAATCAGACGAGATCCAACAACACCGGGATCGGCGTGATGGAAAAGAATCGTGGAAGACTGAGAGGCATGCCGCCCGCGGCCCCTTCTGCCGCATGGCAAGGCATGGCCGGTCGATGCTGAATGCATTCCGCGATACATCGCCATATATCCCCCTCTCCTGATCCATCAGCCATAGTTGGCATAATGGACTACCGCCGCCATTGTAGATAGGGGGTATTAACAAGGGGTGATGCTGCGGTTATCCATTACAAAACAGCAACGGATAACCGCAGCATCACCCCTAAATGGTCAACCGGTCAGTAGCCGGATGGCGATCGACTCAATCAGTCACGCGGATACCAGTGAGGGATCTTGTTGCCCGGGTGGTATGCGCAGACATAGATCTTGCCGTTTGCGGTACCGAGTTGGCCGACTTCCACCTTCTTGCAGTACGCGCCGGGAGTCACCTGACGTCCAGGCAACGTCGGATTGGGATTGGGAGACGGAGTCGGGTTGGGTGAAGGCGCAGGCGTGGGGTCGACCGGAGCGGGAGTGGCTCCGCCGACCGCATACCACGCAATGCCTTCGTCGTGCCAGCCGTTTGCGATCAAATGGTTCGCCTCATTAAGGTTCAGCGTGTAGTTGTGCGCGCCGGACGTTGCGTTCGGATTGTACTGACGGTAGACGGTGAAGGCGCGATTCGTATCCGACGAATACCAGCCGATGCCCTCGTCGCTCCAACCACTGCAGACCAGATTGTCACGTTCTCCTGCCGACGTGGTGTAGTGATGATCCGATGCGTTCGGATTGTACAGACGATAGACCGGCGTATCCGAGTGCGCGGGAGCCACCCAGCCCACTCCCTCGTACTTCCAGCCGGCACCGCGCAGCTGGTCGCGCTCCACGCCGTTGCCCGTGTAGAAGTGCTCGCCGCTGTTCGGGTTGTACATGCGGTACATGTCAACCGTGCCGCCAGTGTCCGCCGCGACCGAAACCGGTACGATGCCGAACATCAGGACGAATGCGCTCGCAAGAGCCACCAGAGTGGCGGCAAGCCTGCGGAACGAATACTCCGAGGTTGCGACGCCTGCATATGCGGATTCGAAACGCATGATGTGTTCCTTTCGATGTGTTGGTTAGCGCTTCTGCGCGATGTTGATCACCGCGGACAGCGGATGGCCGGTCGTGTTCGTGGTCGGGTCGACCGCGCTGAAGCAGGTGTCCCACGTCCACGGCTTGCCGTCGGGGCCGTTGCCCGGAATATTCGCGCGACCGTTGATCGCAACGTCCACGCCGTAGCTTGGAACACCGTTCGTGTTGAACGGGCCGTTCTCGTTGTTGACGGTTCCCTGCTTAGTGACGGTGCCATCGAGACCGAAGTAGTCGTTCCTGTCGTTCCAGCCGCTGATCGTGCCGTAGGACGCGGCGTTGTTGCCGGCCTTCACCGTCACGTTCCTTACAGTGGCATTGATGGTGTCGCCATTGCGTGCGGCGCTGCCTTCGACCGCGAAGATGAACGGCGCACTCATCGTGGTCTTCGTACGACCGATCTCCTGATCGTTGACGAAGAAACGAATCGTGTTATCCGTATACCAGGACAGACGCACCTTGGCGTCCTGACTGAGCGAAGCGGCCCTGAGATACATGTACTGCTTGCCTGCAGGGCCGGCCTGCGTGGCATGCGACATCACGTTCTCCACGAGGAAGACCGTGTTGCCCGGGTACTGCGGGTACGCATAATGGATGTCCTGCTCGTACTGGATGCCGAAGGACACGGTCGAACCGCCGCCGGACATGACGAGCTTCGCTTGGTAGCCGGAACCGCTGCCGCGCAGGTTCATCACCCCTTCGACGGATGCATACGCGCCATCGTTCGACTGTGTTTCGGCCGGTGCAGCCGAAGCGCCGCCGACGCCATACCAGCCGATGCCCTCGTCGTGCCAGCCGGCGTGGATCAGATTATCTCGCTCCGCCGCATTGGGAGTGTAGTTGTGCGCACCAGCAATCGCGTGGGGATTGTACTGGCGGTACAGAGGAATTCGCTGCTGCGGATCGGAATACCAGCCAATGCCCTCGTAGTTCCAGCCGGAACGAACCAGACTGTCGCGCTCAGCCGCGTTCATCGTGTAATGGTGGTCTCCGGCGTTCCTGTTGTACAGGCGATAGACGGGAATGTTGGACGTGGCTGGCGCCTGCCAGCCGATGCCCTCGTAGTTCCAGCCGGCATCACGCAGAGTCTCGCGTTCCTGGGAGTTGGCGGTGTAGAAGTGTTCGCCACTATTCGGGTTGTACAGGCGGTACATCGCCACCGCCGCGGTCTCGCCGGATGCCGCCTCCGCCGTGGGAGCGGAGACACCTGGCACGGCGGACAATGCCAAGACCGCCGTTGCCGCTGCGGTAAGCGCCGTGATTCTGGTCAGATAGCGTGCGATTGCACGAGACATAAGTCCCCCTTAACTCGTCCTCTTATTGGCGGCTTTCCGCCAATAAGATCAGTTTATGCCGGCTCGTCAGAGGAATCGCCAAGGTGAAAAGCACGGATCCCAGACTCGTCCGGCATCAGTATGTTCGACCAGCATCCAACCGATCCGGTGTCCCTAAAAGAAAGGTTCCTGAAGATGACAGGAAATACTAAGGTTTGGCGTGCATCGCTTGCCGGCCTGGCCTCGATCGCGATGATCGCGACCATGGGTCTGACGGCGTTGGGTGCCAGTGCCGTCGAGGCGAAGACGTTCACGTTCGATGTGGACGGCACGAATCTGAAGTTCGATACGAAGGCTGCTGTTTCTGGTGTCGTGGTGGCGAAGGACGGCAAGTCCGCCGAGGTCACCGATGGCGGTGACGGCTATCTGGATAAGACGGATGTCGTGAAGGCCGAGTCCGCGCTTGACAAGTCCTATCAGGGCACGTACACGATCACTGGCTGGGAGAACGCTTCCGGCACGCTGGTCGCCACGGATCAGGCCAACGCTGACAAGGTCTCCGACACCGAGGTGTCGGCCCGCTACGCGCGTACGAGCGGTGGAATCTACACCGTGAAGTTCTCCGGCTTCTACACGGTCGCGGACGTCCCGGTGGCCAAGGACGACGCGAAGCTGGCCTCCTGGCAGTTCCCGACGGACACGAACGCCAAGGACGGCAAACTGCTGAGGGGCTTCGTGGCAAAGAACCAGACTGGCGAGCCCTCCGTCGACGCCTCCACCGATTTGGCCGATGTCGTCAACCACGGCAACGACGAGGTCGACCTCGAGGCGAAGACCGTCGATTCCGTGTACGTGGTGTTCTCCTCCACCGACTGGTCAGGCAAGCAGTGGACCCTGACCCCGAAGGACGAGAACGGCTCTGATTACACGGTCGAGGTGGAGGAGGGCAAGACCCTGGCCTCCGCCGGTCTGAAGTCCCTGCCGACGGCGTACCAGAAGTCCACGAATGACTACGGTACCGAAGTCTCTCGCCAGACCAACACGTTCTCCGCCGTGTCCGGCAAGGACGCCAAGGCCATTGCTCTTGATACCGCGATCACCACCAACACCATCGTCAAGCCGAACTACGGCGTGTCCGAGGGATACACCGTCACGTTCAATGTCGAGGCTGCGGATACCGCCGACAACAAGGCCACGACCACCACGCAGGTCGTGAAGGCTGGCGATAAGGCCGTCAAACCGGCCGACCCGTCCAAGCCTTCCACCGACAACGTGCGATACGCGTTCGACGGCTGGTACGAGACCGGCTCCGACACTGCGTTCGACTTCTCCAATGCCCTGACCAAGAACGTCGAGCTGACTGCGAAGTTCAAGGCCAGCGCCATCCGAGTGCAGTTCGACCCGAACTACGGCAAGGAGCCCGTGGTCTCCAAGTGGTTCTCCACCGACGACTACTTCGAGGCACCGTCCTACGAGCGTGAGGGCTACGAGCTCGAGGCGTGGAAGTACGGCAAGTACACCGCCCCTGAGGGCGCCAAGCTCACCATCGACGGCGAGGGACTGAAGTACGTCGTGAACAATGGCGAAACCGCCAGCCAGTCGACCGGCCGCATCGTTGCCGGAGCCTCCTACACGGCCGAGTGGAACAAGCTCGGCAACGCCGATACGCTGACTCAGGTCGAAGGCTACGTCAATCGAGGACTGAAGGACTCCGAGGCCGAGAAGCTGTACACCTTGGATTCTTACGCACAGTACAAGAAGGACTTCCAGAACTACCTCGCCGACAAGGCCGAAGCATCGAAGGACGGCTACACCGACAAGGAGTACAAGGAGCTGCTGTCCGAGCTCAAGGCGCTGCAGGCCAAGATCGTCGAGGTCGGCGACACCGAGCTGTACCGCGTGTACAACCCGAACAACGGCGACCACTACTTCACCACCAGCGTCAAGGAGCAGTCCGCTCTGGTCAAGCTCGGCTGGAAGGCCGAGGGCGCGCCGTACAAGGTCGTAAGCACCGACCGCGCTGTGCATCAGTTCGGCGAGAAGGTGTTCAGCGTGTACAACCCGAACACGGGCGAGCACCTGCTGACCTTCGAGGGCGAGGCCGATTCGCTGGCCAAGGTCGGCTGGGTCAAGGAGAACGCGAAGTTCTACACCGTGCAGAACGGCTCCTCCGCCGTGGTCCGCGTGTACAACCCGAACACCAACGGCCCTGCACACCTGTACACCAACGCATCCGAGGCCAAGGGCCTGGCCGCCAAGGGCTGGATCATCGACAACAACGGCAAGGCCGTGTTCACCCTCGACTGAGCGATTCGCGAACCGTCGCCGACAGGCTGACGGCCCGACGATGACGGCCGGCTAGCCCCGTCGTCAGCTTCTGAGGGCATTAGGAGGACGTCCCGATCTGCGGGCGTTCTCCTTTTTCTTTTCCTTGTCCGATCTCGATGAGGTTTCCAGCTATTCATCCATGCACGGTGCCAGTCGGTTCGCGTGCCGTCCCTTTCGGTTGGTGGTGGAGATGCAAATGCATGGTTCGTGTCGTGTGCTGTCCCCGGTTGTGGCGTTCGTGGTGCTGGTGGTGGTGCAGGGGGGGGTTCGTGTCGTGGTACGGGCCCCTGTCGCTGCCGGACCCGGGCCTGCACGTGCCGGCCGCGTACGCGCTGTCGACCGGCCAGTCGCTTGCCGTGGACTCGGATCGCGTCCACTGGCTGGTCGGGGACGGGACGCTGCTGTCGGCGCCGGGACGCAACGAGACCGTCACGACCCTGCTCGCGTCCCCGTGGCACGATCCCGGTCTGGACGCGCAGCGCACCGTCCTGGACCGGGCCCCGACGACCACGATGATGCTGCAGACCCGCGCGAACCAGTACCCCCCGCTGCCGGGATACCTGCCACAGGCCGCGGGCATGCTCATGGCCCGCCACGCGGGCGGGAGCGCATGGGACCAGCTCCAGGCCGGCCGCGTGGCGAACCTGCTGTGCTACATGCTGGCCGGCATGGCGGCGGTCCTGCTGGCCGGGGGCCGGCGGTGGGCGTTCGTCACGGCGCTGGCCAACCCCGCGTGCGTGTTCCTGGCGTCCTCGATGAGCGCCGACGCCATGGCCATCGCGGTCTGCGCGCTCGTGACCGCCCTGGCCATGCGCCTGACGCGACGCGACTCCACGGGCGCCCGGATCGCGTTCGTGGCCGCCGGCGCGCTGCTGGTCCCCCTCAAGCTCGTCTACGCGACGCTGCTGCTCCTGCCGCTCCCGGCCCGAAGCATGACACGACGGGCCCGCGCGACGATCACGACCACGCCGCTGCTGCTGGGCGGGATCCCGTATCTCCTGTGGTCGCGCGCGTACGCGCGACCGTTCGCACGCCCCGGCCTCGACACGGGCGCGAACCTCGCCCACCTGCTCGCCCACCCCGCCGGCGACCTCATGCAGATCACCGCATCAACGGCCGCGGCCCTGTGGCAGACCCTGACCGACTCGCCGCCCACGACCGTCGCGATCCTGCTCGTCTGCCTGACCCTGCCCCACGACACGCGCCCCGACCCGGCGAAAGCCCTCACCGCAAGCGCCGCCGGCGTCCTGTCCCTGCTCATGACCACGGGCATGCTCCTGATCACATGGAACACCACACCGGACACCGGCACATGGACCACGCCCCTGACCGGATTCCAGGAACGCTACCTCCTACCCCTGCTCACCCTACCCGCATACACCCTCGAAAACACCACCACCACAAGCAAACACGCACGCCACGCGCCCGCGCGATAGAAACACCAACCACCCCGCAACCCCCGGAACACAGCCAGACGACCACGGACCACCCGACCCACGCGACACAACCCCAACCCCCACACGACACAACGGAAACACCCATTACCGCCCGCAAACACCACAAACACGACGGGAGGGCCCCGCAACCGGATTGTTTCCGGTTGCGGGGCCCCTCCGCGTTAAGAACGAACAAACGAAAGAGAGAGGGGTTCCTCCCAACCGGAAACGAAATCCGGTTGGGAGGAACCCCTCAATTCGTCTAGGCGCGGGCGGGAATGTCAGACCCTGGTCGGATCGTCCTCATCCTCGTCGTGGAAGGTCACTTGATGACGTTCCAGGCGATGCCCTCGTCGTTCCAGCCCTTGGCGATGTCCGCCTTGGCCTCGCCCTTGCTCGTGGTGTAGAAGTGCTCGCCCGAGTTCGGGTTGTAGATGCGGTACAGCGGAGCCTTGGACGTGTCGGCCACGTGGAAGCCGATGCCCTCGTCACGCCAGCCGGCCTTCACCGCGTGGTTGAACTCGACCTTGGACAGCGTGTAGAAGTGGCTGCCGTCGTTCGGGTTGTACGCACGGTACACCGGATCACCATCCGACGTGGTCACGAACGCGACACCCTCGCGCACCCAGCCCTTACGAGCCAGCGCGTTGTACTCGTACACGGACGCGGTGTAGTGGTGCGAGCCCGCACGCTTCTCGTTCGGGTTGAACAGACGGTACACGGTCGTGGTGCCGGCCGGAGCCTTATCATCAACCAGCTTGTCCTGAGCAGCCTGCAGCTTCGCCGCAAGAGCCTTCTGAGCGTCGATCTTCTCCTGACCGGACAGGCCGTACAGGGCGTGGAATTCGTCCTTGAGGCCGTACACGGTGTCGACGTACGCGTTCCAGGACTCCTGGGTCTTCGCGTACTTCTCAGCCAGCTTGTAGTCAGCCGACTTGTTCGCGAACGTCGGGGTCTTGTACGCGTCGCCCTCGTTAGCCAGCGGGTAGGCGCCGAACGCGGCATCGATATCCTGAGCAGCCGACAGAACCCACACGGCATCCAAGGTCACGGTTGAACCGGTCGTGGGCAGCGGGAGGTTGTCGAAGCCCGCGGTGGACGGGAGGTCGTAGGTGCCGGAGTAAAGGTTGACGGAACCGCCGTTGTAGGTCCAACCGGTCAGCGTGTAGCCGTCGCGGGTCGGGTTGACGACGACGTCCTGCCAACGCTGGGAATCGGTCTTGGTGACCCACTTGTAGGTCTGGCCATCGAACTTGCCGGAGTTGGCGTTCAGGCGGATGGACTGGGAGCCGGACCACACGGCCGTGTACTTCGCGGACTCACCGGCGGCCGGGGCGGTGACGGAGGTCACCACGTCCTTGCCGTTGTCACCGAGGTACCAGCCGACGAGAGTCTTGGAAGTGTACTCGCCCTTCAGCGCGTCCTTCTGGGCTTCGGTCTGGTAATACTCCTCCAGACCGGCCGGCAGATCGTGCTTGGAGCCGGCGTACACGTACTCGTACTGGTTGCCGCCGTCGACGTACTTCATGTCGTAGTGCAGCTGCGCGACGTGGCTGGTGTCCCAGCCGGCGTACAGGGTCAGCGTGCCGTTGGCCTTGTAGCCCTGCTGGGCGCTGATGGCAGCATCCCAATTGACCGCGTGGCTCGTGCCGTCCGCGTTCGGGTTGGTGTACCAGCCGGTGAACACCGCGTTCGGAGCGACCGGATCAACCGGCTTGACCGGCTTCTGATCAGCGGTCGTCGCGTAGGAGGCGATGTGGTTCGCGGCATCCCAGGAGCTGTCGGCCAGAGTGTTGCCCGTCTCGGTCGCGCCGTTCTTGTACACGTACTTCACGGTCACGTTCCTCAGACCGGCCTCGTCGGAGGCGACCAGCGTCACATCGGCCTTGCCAGCGTCCACGTCAGTGTCGTGGTTGACCTTGGCGGAGAAGTCGTAGTCGCTGCCGGTGGAGCTGTTCAGCTTCCAGCTGGCCACGCCATTGAACTTCGCCGGGACACGGAACTTCGGGAACGCGTTGCCGTTGAGCGTGTAACGCTTCACCGCCGCGGAATCGGCCTCGCCTTTGCCGCGGAACGCGACGGTCGCCAGATTCGCCTCGGCATCGTAACGACCGTACAGGTTCGTGTCAGCGTTCAGAGCCTCACCCTGATACAGATCATCATTCGAACCGGCAGCAGTACGGGACTCGGTCAGGCCCGCGAACGTCTTGCCGCCGATGGCCGCAGGCTCTCCAGTGGAGTCCTTCGCGAGACCGGCCGTCTTGGCCAGAGCCCTCTGGTATTCGGAAGCCGTCAGACTTTCGCCCTTGGGGATCTCAACCGTCACGTCATCTCCGGCGCCGTTGAAGCCATTGCCGGCGAAATCGATGTTGACCTTGACCGCGGTCTTGTACTGAGCGAACACCTTGGTGTCGCCCTTGACGACCAGCACGTCGCCGATCCTGTTGTTGCCGGCCTTGTCGTACGAGAAGTAGTCGAAGACCTTGCCATCGGAGTCGGACGCATACGGATCGGCCGACACGTTAGCCGACGGGTTCAGCACATAACCCCAAGAACGGGAGTAGGAGAAACCGGTGATCGGCTTCCACGGCTCGTCCGGATTGTAGACGTTCACGGAGAACGTCCTGCCGCTGAGATTCTCCAGCGAGGCCGCGTTGGCGGTCGTCGCGGCGACGCCCATGGTCGCGAGCATCGCGATCGAGGCCAGGCCGGCGAGCGGCGCGCGCCACTTGCTAGTATTTCCTGTCATCTTCAGGAACCTTTCTTTTAGGGACATCGGGTTTTCCATGGAGACTCTCTCCATCCCGACTGCATACTTTTCTACCCCTACCCCTAGGACATTGTCAACCTAGGTCCCATCCAGTCTTCCCATTCGACCATACGTTGCTACTCAGTTCACCCTGTCTTCAACATCAGTCAACGCCCAGCTTCCTCAGCAAGCAAACGGCTTGATTCCAGTGCTTTTGCACGCCTTTTCGCGCCCATCACTACCATCTACGTAGCATTTTTCCACACAGCGAACATCCAGCTATCAGCCAGACTCCAAGTCAACAGTTTCCTCTTTGTTACAGCTCCCTATAACTGTTCGCTATAGAACCCGGCGTGTCGTAGTTCCTTTTCTCGACTACTTCCTCGAATCACACACGACATGCCGAAAGCGAACACGCACGCACAGCACTTGCGTATGTCCATGTTCATCTTTACTCTTCTTCGTAGGCACAGGCTTTGTGTGCGAGCACGGGTTTTGTACCTGCAGTTGTAATGCGTGACGCAAACGCATTGCGCTTTTCGGGACATCGCGGTGTCGTCAGCCTCCACAGGCTTTGGTCTGTGGAGGCTGACGACATTCTAGACGGATTTACGAGCAAGGCCCGAAAAGCGAAGAGGGAACGGAATGAACCGCTCCCTCTTATTGATTGGTCGACATTCACTCGTGTCTCATATGGCGATCAGCCATTGGTACGCCAAGCGACACCTTCCTGATGCCACCCGGCCTGTCCAACCTGCTCATACTCATCGGCATTCGTCGTGTAGACGTGCTCACCCGAGTTGGGGTTGTAGAGACGATACACGGGGTTGGCCGCCGTACCATCCACATACCATGCGACGCCCTCGTCCTTCCAGCCCTGAGAAGCGAGAATCAGTCGCTCACCATTCTCCATAGTGAACAAGTGGTTGCCGTCATTCGGGTTGTAGAGACGGTACACGGGAGAGCCCGTATCCGACGCAAGGAACGAAACACCTTCGTAGCGCCAGCCGATGGTCGCAAGGGTCAGCGCCTCGTTATACACGGTGGTGTAGTGGTGCAGACCGCTATTGGGGTTATATAAACGGTATACGGAGTTCGCCGCGCCAGGCTCGACGATCGACCGGGCGTATCCGAACGCATTCAGATCGACACTGCCCGGGATGCCGTTCACTGTTCCACTGCTCGTGTACTGCCATCCACGGTCGTTCGTCGGGAAGGAGAAGCCGGATCGGGCACCATAGCTGGCCACCCAGCGCGTCTTGGACCAGATGTTGCTGGACTTCAGCGCGCTGTTCAGATAAGAGGTATACGAATAAATGGACAGGTTGTTATACCCCGCAGCCTGCAACTGGCCATACCATGCGTTGACCATGGCATCGTAAATGTCCGGATCCGACGGCGGAACATGACCTGTCCACGTCCAGCGTTCGAGATCGTAGTACACCGGATATTCCATGTCGTTCGGAGTCACGCCGAGCTTGCGCAGCAGGTTGACGACGTTCGTGCCCTCCTTGGCCGCGGTATTGGCGTCGTAGGCGTACGAATACAGATACACGCCGAACGGAATGCCCAGTCGCTTGAGTGCGTTGATGTTGCGAGCCGCCTGCTGGTCGAGACCGTTGCCCCAGCCATATCCGATGCGCACGATCGCGCCCTCCACACCACTGTTCTTCGCCGCCTGCCAGTCAATATCCTTCTGCCATTCCGACACATCGACCACGCCCTTAGCGGACTGAGCGAACAGCTTGCCGTCCGCCTCGAAGAACGCCTGCGTACCGTTGTATGTGCCCCAATACGCTCCGTACTGGTTGTTGTCCAGCGAAATGGGTTTGGCGAAGGCTCGCGGCGCGTCCGACTCCGATTCCTTCACCGCGGTCTTGACGTCCCCGGCTTCGACCGGAATGAACGATTCGCCGTCGGTTTTGGCAAGAGGATCGGGCTGCTCGCTCTTCGTACCGACCAGCTTCGGATCAGTCACGGTCTTGCCCGTCTCAAGATCCTTGAGCTGCCCGCTCGCGACGACCGCATGATTAGCGGATACCACGGTCGCATCATCCGGAATGCTCTTAGCCACCTTGTCAGGCAACGCGACATCCGGATTTTCCGGCATCGCATCCGCCGAATCCTCAGTAGACGTCTGCGACTGCAGCGTCACAGTTGCGGACGCATCGAGATTGGTATCCCGTAACGGCTGTGCGATGGCAGGCAACGCGAACGACACCGCCATCGCCGCCGCCGAGACTACGGCTATGCACTTCGCCAACTTAGACATGCTTTCCCTCATTTCCTTCCCCTTGGACCTTCCTTGGTGCAAACAGCATCTTCTGTATTCACTGTAAGCGACGTTTCCTGATGGGTGACACCCCCTTCCCACGACTCTGTGCAAAATGTGAACAATCGTCTACCATCCACGCCACGACCTTCGACCATGATCCCGGTCATATGTCGACCCGTGGCCATATACCAATCCCCAACCACATGCCGACCCTCGCAAATGGCCATGTTCGAGTTTTCTCACCAATAGGGCCACATCGCGGACAATGTAGTTACGTCGCCCCAAATCGCGGCTACCGTAGAAATCGTTCGGTGGGGTTAATGGATATCACGAACAGCGATATTGGCACCCAAGATGACGAAGGAGTCGTGGGCTGATCGCTATTCACGTTGCGTTTCAATACTCATTGCAATGTCACACACTCATTGCGACGCTTCATCATCGAAGCTTTCAGTATCGGATGCGCGGCACAACACAACAGACAGCCAGGCAATCGCTTCGGCCTTGCGTCACCACGTCCACGACGACGCAAACGCTTCCCCGCGATCGCCCCGCTGCCGCACGCACATGCTCTGATCCGCGATTTCACGGCCTTGGACGTCCCTCACGAAGGGATCGCCCGAACTTTGCCTCGGCATCGCCTGATCGCGGTCAATAGCTGATCATTCGTGAAACAGGCTGACGATCACGCTCACCGAACGACGACCGAACGTCAGTCGAATGATCGAATACAGAAATACACAATCGAATATCCGCATATCCGCCCCATCGGACAACCCACGGAACAATCACCGAACAACCGACAACAAGCAATCAACAACGAGCAAGAGAACACAGAAGGAACCATCATGGGAACTGCAAAGAAGAGGCTCAAGCCACGGCCACCGAAACTACGCAAGCCGACGAAGGCCGACGTGCCCGCGATGTACGCGATGTACTCCGACCCGCGCATCTGGTGGAACCAGTCGGGCGACGAACATCCGAACATGGAATACACCAACGCGGTGCTGGAGCAATGGCTCAGCGGCTGGCGGTACGACGCGCTCGACATCTGGGTCGCGTGCAAACAGAATACCTTCATCGGCACGGGAGGCGTGCGACGATGCGGCAACGCCTGGCACCTGCAATACTGCGTCAAACCCGAATACTGGCATCAGGGCTACGGCACCTACATAGCGACCTCCGGCGTCAAGGCCGCGGCCTATTTCGACAAGACGATGCCGGTGTTCCTCACCATGCTGCGCGACAACTACACGTCCCGACTGATCGCGAACAGACTCGGATTCCGCAATGTGCGCAACGACTTCGACCCGAAGACGGGCATGTACCCGCGTCAGATCTTCGCCAACCGGCCGATCACCGACAAGGAGCTGCGCGACTACCTTGACGCGCTGCATAAGTTGAAGGAGTAGACGCCGGCGCACCCGCCGGGCCCAATCCCACACGGCTCCAAGGAACCCGGAGCTGCGGTCTGGATGCCGGGAGGCAAACGGAAAGCCTCTTGGCGGTGCCATGCACCATGCACATGCACCGCCAAGAGGCTTATCGCGATGACATACCCGTCATACGCCCGTCATCCGTCGGCTACTCCTCAGGACCGTCTGCTTCCGCGGGCCGGCCACCGAGGATGATGTCAGCTATCACCAGCCGAACGGGAAGCCGAAGCTGTCGCTGCCGCCGTCGCTGTTGCCGCTGCCGTCGCTGCCGTTACCGTAGCCGTTGCCGCCGTTGTTCTGGCTGTTGCCGCTGCCGTTGCTCGACTCGGAACGGTTGGAGCCGTTGACGGACTGCTCCTGCTGGTCGAGCGTCACATCGACGTCCATCGTCTTGCCGTCGCGCACGATGGTCAGCGTGGCCTTGTCGCCGAGGGCGGCGGCACGCACGAAGCCAAGCAGGGAGGCGTTGCTGCCCACCGCGCTGCCGTTGAACGCGACGATCGTATCGCCCTCCTTGAGACCGGCCTTGTCGGCCGGGGAACCGGAGACGACCGCGGAACCGGAGGCGCCCTTGGTGATCTTCGCGCCGGCGCGGGTCACGCCGTCGGCCTCGACCGTGTCGGACGTGATCGTGATGCCGAGCGCCACGTGCTTGACCGAACCGTTCTTGATGATCTCGTCGGCGACGCGCTTGACGAGGTTCGACGGGATCGCGAAGCCGATGCCGATCGAACCGGCCGAGCTGGACGACGACGAGCTGGACGTGGAGGCGATCGACGAGTTGATGCCGATCACCTGGCCGGCCGCGTTGAACGTCGGGCCGCCGGAGTTGCCGGGGTTGATGGCCGCGTCGATCTGCACGGCGTTGGTGACGATGTCGTTGTTGTTGTCATCCATCACGGTCACCGGGCGGTTGAGCGCGGAGACGATGCCGGTGGTGGCGGTGTCGTCGTAGCCGAGCGGGTTGCCGACGGCCATGATGTTCTCGCCGACCGCGAGCTCGTCGGAATCGGCGAACGTGACAGTCTTCAAGTCGCTCGGCGGGTTGTCGAGCTTGATCACGGCCAGATCGGTGGTGGTGTCGGTGCCGACGATCTGCGCGGAGTACATCTGGCCGTTGGACAGCGTCACCTGGATCTTCTGCGCGCCGGAGATCACGTGGTTGTTGGTCACAATATGGCCGTCCTTGTCGAGGATCGCGCCGGAACCCTTGGCGGAGCCGTTCGACAGCTGGGTCTGGATGGCGACCACGGAGCCGGAGACCTGCTTGGCGACGGCCTGCCAGTCGGGCGCCTCGCCGGTCTTGGCGGTGGCCGAGCCGGAGGAGGATTTGCTGGAGTCGACGTTCGACAGGG
Source organism: Bifidobacterium callitrichos DSM 23973 (assembly GCF_000741175.1). Classification (GTDB taxonomy): domain Bacteria; phylum Actinomycetota; class Actinomycetes; order Actinomycetales; family Bifidobacteriaceae; genus Bifidobacterium; species Bifidobacterium callitrichos. The sequence continues at coordinate 55,809 of NZ_JGYS01000017.1, read as the reverse complement.
AGCTGGTGGTCGCGACACGAACCGCGCCGGAGGTGATGGCCGCGTAGCCGACGCCGAGGCACAGGGCGGCGGAGACGAGCGCGGCGACCACGCCGGTGACGACCAAGCGGCCGACGCCGTTGGAAGACTTGGCGCCGATCTGGTTGAACTGGTTCGGGTCGATCGGCTGGTTCGGGTCGCCGGGCTGACCGTTACCGTTGCCGCCGTTGTTGTTGCCGTTGCCGCCGAACGGGGGGAAGCCGCCGAACGGGTTGCCGGAACCGTTGCCACCGTTAGCGCCATTGGCGCCGTTACCGGCGCCCGGGTTCGGCGAGGCGAACGGGTTGTTGGACGCGAAGGGGTTGGAGCCGCCGAAGATCGAACCGGAACGCTGGCCGTACTGCGGCTGACCCTGCGGGTTCTGGCCGTTCTGGCCGGCGGCACCGAACGGACCGGGCTGGCCGTTGACCTGGCCATTGGACTGACTGGTCTGCCCGGCCTGCTGCTGCGGGGTCGGGACCGGGCCATACGCGCCGTACTCCGGCGCGAGGCGGTACTGACCGTACGACGGCTGCTGTGCGGCGGCCGAGGTCGAGGTCGGCTGGGCGGCCGAAGCGGTCGGAGCCGACGACGAGACCGGCTTGGAGGAAACCACGGTCTGCTCGCCGGCAGCGGAGGCGTAATCCGGCTTCACCTCGCCGTTGGCGGCCGCCGCCGCGCCCTGCCCTCCGGCAACCGGGGAGATCGTCTCGGTGGGCTGCTCGCCCGCGGCCTTGACGGAATCGGCGCCTGCCGGCGTCGGGATGTGCTGCGTTTCCTGCGCGTCGCGCTGCGGCTGCGCGTTCTGGTTGCCCTGCGGGGCCCAGTTGTTCTGCTCATCAGCCATAATCGTGTGCTCCTTCATATGACCAGCGGCTTCGGGGTTTCTCTTCAGCAATCTCGCCGCCGGTTCGTATTGCTAAGTAAGAGTAAAAGCTCCGGCTCTGGAAGTTTCCTGAACGTTTGTTGGAAGTGATGAGTGAATCTTCTCCCGACTTTCCGCATATCTGCGTTACGAGAGGTACTTTGCCGCCCCTGCAGACATCTATCTCGCTTACGTGGGGTACCCGCTCCGAGTATGAGGGCCCAAAAACGGCTTGATCGCCACGAAGGTTGGCCGTTTGTGAGGTTGTATACCTGGGGCAGGTACCCCACGTAAGCGAGATAGATGTCTGCAACAAGCCCAAAGTACCTCTCGTAACGCAGATACCTTCAACCGCTCTCAGATTGCATGCTTTTCGGCCATTCCCCCACCCCAGCAGACACCTCACCGCACTCTTATCAACGCCCTGCCTCCTCATACCCCACATAACCACGCACAACAGGCGGGAACCGACGGCCCAACAGGCCAGCAACCCCAATCCGCTTGTTCGCCTAAAGTGAAGCTATGACCGACATTTCCACGAACATCACCGCCGCCGAGGCCAACAACGGCGCCAGCAGCGTCAGCACCACCAGCAACGGCACCGCCGCCCCTGACCTCAACCTGCACCCGCTCGGCGCCGCCCCCGGCAAACCCGGCGACCGATCCGCGTTCCACTTCGAAACCATCACGCGCCTGTCCGACGCCGCCGACGGCAAGGGCAAGGGCGGCGCGCGCTACGGCCGCACCGGCATCATCCACACCCCACACGGCGACATCCGCACGCCCGCGTTCGTGCCGGTCGCCACGCAGGCCGCGATGAAGGCCGTCCTGCCCGAGTCGATGAAGGATCTCGGCGCGCAGTGCCTGCTGTCCAACGCGTTCCACCTGTTCGAGCGCCCCGGCGAGGACGTGCTCGATCAGGCCGGCGGACTCGGGCGATTCATGAACTGGCACGGCCCGACCTTCACCGATTCGGGCGGCTTCCAGGTCATGTCGCTGGGCGTCGGCTTCAAGAAGACGCTCGCGATGGACGTGACCGGCATGAAGTCGGACGACGTGATCGCCAAGGGCAAGGAGCGCATGGCGTGGGTCGACGAGGACGGCGTCACGTTCAAGTCGCCGCTCAACGGCGACCAGCACCGCTTCTCCGCCGAGATCTCGATGGGCATCCAGCACAAGATCGGCGCGGACATCATGTTCGCGTTCGACGAACTGACCACGCTGATGAACACGCGCTCGTACCAGGAGGAATCGGTCGAGCGCACGTTCCGCTGGGCGAAGCGATGCGTCGCCGAGCACGAGCGCCTGACCGCCGAGCGCCTCGGCAAGCCGTATCAGGCGCTGTATGGCGTGGTGCAGGGTGCAAACTACGAGGATCTGCGTCGTCACGCTGCCGAGCAGATCGCGTCGCTCGACTTCGACGGCGTGGGTATCGGCGGTGCGATCGAGAAGCGCATCATCGGCGAGACGTGCGCGTGGATCTGCGACGCGATGCCGGAAAGCCGCCCGCGCCACGTGCTCGGCATCGCGGAGATGGATGACATCTTCGCGTGCGTCGAGAACGGCGGTGACACGTTCGACTGCGTGGCGCCGGCGCGATGCGGCCGCAACGGCGCGATCTACACGCGTCACGGCCGCTACAACATCAAGCGCGCGCAGCACAAGTTCGATTTCGGCCCGCTCGAGGAGGGCTGCGACTGCTACACGTGCCGCAATTATTCGCGCGCGTACGTGGACCATCTGCTGCGGGCGCGCGAGTTCACCGGGTTCACGCTCGCCACGATCCACAACGAGCGGTTCTTCGTGAAGCTGCTCGACGATATCCGCGATGCGATCGACGGCGGGTACTTCGAGGAGTTCCGCGATGAGTCGCTGGCCCACTTCTACGGCAAATGATCGGTCGGATCGGTTGAGACGAAGAAGCTGAAGGAGCAGGAGTAACGATGAATCTTCTTGAAGCGATCGATGCGCGGCATGCGATCCGCGCGTACACCGATGAGCCGGTCGCGCCGGACACGCTGGCGCAGCTGCAGGCCGAGATCGACGCATGCAACGCCGAGTCGGGGCTGCATATCCAGATGGTTGCGGGGTTGGACGACGCGTTTCTCGGGCTCAAGACGCATTACGGGCGATTCAAGGGCGTGCACAACGCGATCGCGTTGATCGGCGCGGTAGCGGGTGGCAGCACCAATGGCAATGACGGTGAGGTTGCGGCAGAAGCCTCGGCGGAGGCCGACTCCCGAGTCAACTCCCAAGTCAACCGTGACGCAGCGGCCATCGCAGCCGCCACGCCCGCTGCGTTGACCACTCTGCAGTCGTTCAAGGATGCGGAGGGGACGCCGGTGTCGCCCGAGGCCGCGGATCTGCAGGAGCGCGTCGGCTACTACGGCGAGCGCCTCGTGCTGCGCGCCGTACAGCTCGGATTGGAGACGTCATGGGCCGTGCTGGATGGTGCGGAGAGCGTCGATCCGGCCGAGGCGTGGTGGAGGCTCGGTGATGGCGAATCGGTGGTGTGGGTGATCGCGTTCGGTCATGGCGCGCGCCTAGGCGGCCGTCGCCGCACGAAGCCGCTCGAGGAGTTGGCGAGCGTGGTGGGTGATGGCATCTCGGCCGCCGATGGCCCGGCCGATGCCGTTGCCGAGGCGCCGGGCTGGTTCCTTGCCGGCATGGAGGCGGCCATGAAGGCGCCGACGTCACTTAGTCAGCAGCCGTTCCATTTCACGCTGCATCTCGGTGGTCCTGATGACGATCCCGATGGCGGTGAGGTCTCCGCCGAAGCGCTGGAGGGCCTGTTCGCCCACGTCGGTCTCGGATGCGCCAAGTACCACTTCGAGATCGGCGCCACCCCGCATAAGGTCAAGTGGCGCTAGGGGTGACTCGGGATTGCTCAATCGTTCAACTGATCATTGATTGAACCGTTGCAGCCCGCAGTCCCTGTCTCTCCCCCAGTCAGCTTCGCTGACAGCCCCCTCATCAGAGGGGGCCGAGACGGACACCATGGCGATAGTCAGCTTCGCGGACAGCCCGTCCTGTAATTATGGGCGCGCCGTGCGCGCAGTTGCTGGCTTGCCTGTCGGCTCGCACGTTGCCTGTAAACAGCTCTGCTGTTTGTCATGCGGCAACGTCCCGTCGGAGGGAGGTCGGGATAACCGTACTTTGTGAGAAACCGCCAGTGTTCCGCGTCAGTTTCCCGCCACAATGGACGCGACACGCCGATGGGGCTGTGGATTTGCGTTTGGTGACGGAGTGGTGCTAAGTTATCTGCTTGTTCGCGAGTGTGGCGGAATGGTAGACGCGCTGTCTTCAGGTGGCAGTGAGTGTATGCTCGTGGGGGTTCAACTCCCCCCACTCGCACCAGCAAGTAAGGGCTGGAACCGCAAGGTTCCAGCCCTTTTGCTTTCTCGAAAAGCAGCGCCGCGGTAATAGAAGGGTTATAGGGGTTATAGGGGTTATAGGCCAAATTGTGTGTCTGAGGGTTCAGTCGTTTAACTGCCACTCAGTTCGGGTGCGGAAGTCGTTCCAGTCGATGCCGGTGCCGTAGCGCATGGGGATCATCATCTCGATGTATATACTAGGATATACATATCATCGTTGTAGGAGGTGATGCGCAATGACCACACTCACACTCAGCAAGTGGGGCAACGCCCAAGGAGTGCGCCTGCCCAAGGATATGCGCGAACAAGTGGGCATGCCCGACGGATCCCGCGTTGAAGCGACCGTCAAGGACGGTGCCATCGTGCTTCGCCCGATTCGCACGGACGTAAGGATCATTCGGGTTCCACGCCTTGCCGACGTATTTCGCAACCGCACCGAGGAGTACAAGGCCACGGAGGAACTCGCAGGGCCGGCCGTAGGCGAGGAAGCTCTATGACCGCTTGGAAATACGGGGACGTTCTCCTGGCCGATCTCGACCCGTCAAAGGGCCATGAGCAAAAGAAGCGCCGCCCCGTGGTCGTGGTGAGCAACGATGATTTCAACCGCAATTGCAGCCTCACCGTCGTCATCGCAATCTCACATGGACGCGGCGATTTCGAACTTCATCTGCCCATCGCCGCCGTTCGGAGAGAGGATGGGGACGGATGGATTGACGGCTACGCGCAAGTCGAGCAGATCCGCGCCCTTGACCTTGAAGAACGTAATCCCGTCAAAATCGGCCACCTCAAAGAGGATGACATGGATCAGATCACCGGGACCCTCATCAGCTGCTATATCCAACCCGAAATGATGATCATCCCGAATTATGCGTAGCAGAGTAAAGAGTAAGGACGAGCGATAGGAACTTCCGGCTCACCCCTGGCGGGCGATGTTGACGGCGGTGCCGGAGGCGGTGACCATCAGCATCGATCCGTCGGTGCCGAGGACCTCGTAGTCGACGTCGACTCCGACGACTGCCTGCGCACCGAGCGCCTCCGCACGCTGCTGCATCTCGGCGATCGCCTCGTTGCGCGCGTTCGTCAGCTCCTCCTCATAGCCCTGGCTGCGCCCGCCGAACATGTTGCGGAAGCTTGCGCCGATGTCCTTGAACATGTTCACGCCGGCGACGACCTCGCCGAACACGATGCCCCGATAGTTGGTGATGACGTATCCGTCGATCGACGGCGTAGTGGTGACGAGAATCATGATTGGGCCTCCTTGCCTTTGACTTGCCGTTTATTTGCCGCATACCACGATTCCAAGTCTAGTCCGCATCCCCCTCACCACCGTCGACGGCGGGGATCCAGTCGGCGTAGCCTCCTCGGCCATGCGCGAGCGCGGCACGAAGCGCAGGGAGGCGCTGTTCATGCAGTAGCGCAGGCCGCCGCGATCGGCCGGGCCGTCCTCGAACACGTGACCCAGGTGGATCTGCGTGTCGGCGGTGCGGATTTCGATGCGCGGACGGCCGGGCACGCGATCGTCCTCGTGCTCGGTGACGAGGTCGGCGCGCAGCGGACGCGAGAACGCGGGCCAGCCGCAACCGGAGTCGAACTTGTCGCGCGAGGAGAACAGCGGCTCGCCACTGACGATATCCACGTAGATGCCGGGCTCGAACGTGTGGTCGTATTCGTTGACGAACGGGCGTTCGGTGGCGGCGTTCTGCGTGACGGCGAACTGTTCTAGCGTCAGGTCCCAGATGCGGTCGACGTACTTCTGGCGTCGCTTCACGTTCGCGATCGCGGCGAGCGGGATGTGACAGTAGCCGCCGGGGTTGTGGATGAGATAATCCTGATGGTTCGCCTCGGCCGGGTAGAAGTTGCGCAGCGGCTCAATGAGCACGGCCGGACGCTGCGGCTGGCGATCGATGAGCTGCTCGATCGCGGCGATGTAGACGTGCCGCTGCTCCTCGGAGGTGAAGAACATGCCGGTGCGGTACTGGCGGCCGGTGTCATTGCCCTGGCGGTCGACGGAGAACGGGTCGATCACCTCGAGGAACAGCAGGGAGAGCGTGCGCAGGGTCACGCGCGCGGGGTCGAACGTGACCTGCACGGTTTCGGCCGCGTCGGTCGCGCCGGAGCAGACCTGCTCGTAGGTGGGGTCGGCGACGGTCGACTGCGCGTAGCCGACCGTCGTGTCGATGACGCCGTCGACGTTCTGGAAGTAGCGTTCGAGGCCCCAGAAGCAGCCTCCGGCGAAGTATGCGATGTTCGTATCAGTCGTTGTATCAGTCATACGCCCAGACTACTGGCGCAGCGTCCTGAGCATGCCGGCTATCTCGCCGGGCGTGACGGACGGCACGTACGCGTGCGTCACGGCCAGGCCGATCTGCGCGAGTTTCGCCGCGTCCGGATAGCACACGTACACGGGTTCCTCGCTCGGCTGGAACTTGCGTTTGAAGTTGAACAGCGAGTGGAATCCGTAGGCGGGTTCCATCCAGTCGGCCACGAGCTGGAGTGCGTGCTGCAGCACCTTGATGCCCTCGTCCATGCGCGTGTCGTCGCCGGGGAGCGTGTTGTCGCGTTCCGGGTTCATGCCGGCCAGCGGCGCGGCGGACAGGCTCATGAACTCGACGGCCGTCTCCGGCGCCGCCTCCCCTTCGTCGCGCAGTCGTTCGGCCATGCGTGCGATGAGGAACTCCATCACGCCGTTCGGACTGTCCGGGCGATGACGCATGAAGTCGAGCGTCCATCCGACGATCCGCCCGTCGCGCCAGGTGGGCAGCCAGCTGGTCACGCCGAGCACGATGCCGTCCGGGTCGACGGCGTACAGGAGTCGCACGCGCGGGTCGCGCAGCTCCTCGACGCCGCCCAGCGTGAATTTCATCTCCGGCAGCGCCTTGCCCTGCGCCCACTCCTCGGAGATGTCCTCGATCTGTTCGCGCACGTCGAGCGGCGCCTCGAGGAACGTGGAGCACACGTCGGTCACGCCCTGTCGTTTCGCCTTGTTGATGGCGGTGCGGATGTCCTGCCATTTCTTGCCGGTCGTCTTCCACTGCCGCGGGTCGACGACCATTTCGCCGCCGACTTCGATGGAATGCCATCCCATCGCGAGCAGTCGGTCGCGTTGCGTGCGATGCACCGCGTAGAACGCGGGGGTCAGCGACCGTTCGGCGCAGTAGCGCGAGAAGGCGACCAGATCGTCGTCCCATTCGCGCGGATCGCCGAACGGGCCGGTGCAGGTGAGCGCCACACCGCCCCACACGCGGTAGGCGACGGCCGATCTGCCGGAATCCGACGTCCAGTACTCGTTGCCCTCCCACGTGGTCATGAAGCTCATCGACTCGCCGCCGGCCTCGACGAGCCGTTCCGCGCGGGCGCGGGCGCGCTCGTCGACCGCCGTCACGTCACCCATCCATCGCGCGACGACGGTGAGCACGACGATCCAGAACACGAGTCCCACGCCCTGATACACGACGGACGCGAGCGGCGTGACCGGCACGAACGCGAGTCGCACGTGGCTGAGGAACCCGATCGGCAGGAAGCGGCCGGGCAGTTCGGCGAGGAGCGCCGCGGCCGTCGCGTGCGGCGCGAAATCGGCCGGCCGCGCGAGGCCGTACAGCAGATACACGGCGACGCACGCGAGCAGGGCGATCGCGATCGTGCCGACGCCGCCAGCCAGTCGCCGCCATCCCACGCGCACGGGGAAATGCTTCAGTCCGACGGCCAGCGCGATGGCGAACACGCACGGCGGCAGCACGTTCGCGACGCATGCGGCGAGCGCGCCGTGGTCGACGAGCGAGACGAGACCGTCCGGCGCGACGCCCAGCGGCACGACGACGTAGTAGGCGACGGCGATGGCCGCAGTGACGAGATTGACCGCGATGGACAGCAGCGCGGCGAACCGGCGGCCGCGGTACAGTCCCCACGCGAGCACCAGCGTGACGGCGGTGGGCAGCAGCGAGCGCAGCACCGCGCCGGGCATCGACGTGCGCAGCAGGTCGAATTGGAAGAAGCAGTCGGCGCGTGTACTGCCGGCGATGCATCGGGCGAGCGTGGCGTTGTCGGCCGCGACCGGGCTCATGATGAGTCCCAGCGTGCTGAGCGGGCCGGCATGGCTGTGCGAGGTGATGGCGATGACCGGGCCGAGCGCGAGTACGACGGCGATGGCCGCGTACAGGCGTCGCGCCTCGTATGAGGTGCCGCGCAGCCAGTGCCAGTGCGTTTCGACTGTGTCGCCGTCGGATACGGTTTCGGTGGTTTCGGTGGTTTCGACGGTATCGGCTGTTCTGACGGTCTCGACGGCGTCGAACGCGTGGAGGCGGCGTTCGCGCTGGCGGATGACCACGCCGACCGCGTGTCCGATGATCGCGGCGGCGAGGATGCAGTAGTCGCCGGGATTGCCGCTGTACAGGAGCGTGACGGCGATCGCCACGTAGCCGACGAGTCGGATGCGCTGACGCCACAGATGCGTGCAGTACGCGCTGGCGGCCATCAGCGCGCCGACGGGCAGGGTGAGCGGGCTCAGCGCGAATCGGATGCGTTCGACGATGTGCGTGTCGTGCAGCAGCGCACCGGTCGCACAGCACATCGCCATGCCGACGATCACGCCGCCGATCGCGCACGCGACGGCGATGCGGATGGTGCGCGCGCGGCCGAGCCATCGTTCGGCGATGGACAGCATGATGAGCCACAGCATCGCGTCGATGACGAGCTGGACGACGCCTCGCGTGAGGAACAGCGAACACAGCAGCTTGCCGTAGTCGAATTCGGCCATGCTAGTGCGCAGTCGCAGCGGGAAATCGAAGCCCGTGATCGCCGCCACGATCCACGCCACGATGTTCACGGCCACGAACGCGAGGGTCGCGCCGACCGCGAAACGATGCGCGGCGTTCCACCGGCGGGCGTCGCCGATGAGCGCGTGCCACGCGAGCGAGGTATGTGATGTCTTCATAGCCTCCGTCATTCCTGCACCTCCACTTGCGGATAATCCTTGAGTTCCTTCGTCATGTCGCCGAGTCCCGTGCGCGCCCCGAACCAGTCGATGCCCGGATGCCACACGGCCGTGACCGCATGCCAGTCGTGGCCGGTGCCGGGCACGACGATCTCGGTTATCTCGTCGACGCCCGCCTTGCGCGCGGCGGCGGCGATCGTGCGCATGTTGCGCACCGATTCGGCGTCCCGCTCGCCCGCGCCCGCGAACAGGGCGAGTCCGTGCGCCTCGCCCGGGTCGAGCGCGGCGAGCGCGTTGACCGGCACCTGCGCGTCGTAGTCGGCGCGCCGCCCGCGGAAGTAGTTCCTCACCATGTCGGCGACGGAACCGTTGGTGGGTTTGAGTTCGCCGTCGACGGGCAGCATCGCGCCGTACAGGTCAGGGTGACGCGGCGCGAGCTGCGTCGTGCACGTGCCGCCTTGCGAGAAGCCGCCGATCGCCCACATGCGCGGGGTCTTCGCGACCGGAAGGCGACGTTCCGCCCAATCGACGACGTCGCGCGTGAGATACGTTTCGGCGTTGCCCTGCGAGGTGTCGGCGCACAGGCTGTTGTGCGAGTCCGCGCCGTTCTGGTCGGGCACCACGACGATGGGCGCGAGGCCGTCGTGTGCGGCGGCGTAGGCGTTCATCATCGAGGCGATTCCGGATGCCGCGACGAGACGCCCCGGCGATCCCGGCTGTCCGGCAAGCAGTTCCATCACCGGCAGTCGCGGCGGTGTCGGGGAGAGTGCCGCCGGCGGCAGGTAGACCATCGCGCGGCGGGCGTGGAACTGCGAACGCGTGTTCGGGATGTCGGCCGTGACGACTCTGCCGGCGGTCGCGTCCGGCATGGACGGCAGTCGATGCGCACGCGCACGGGACCGCCATTGCGCGACGGTCATGGACGCGCGGTGGACGGTGATGCTGTCGATCGACGCGTACGGGCTGTAGCCGACGAGACTGCCGACGGTCTGGTATTCGCCGTAGATCGCGTCGACGCGCAGCCCGGTCGAGACGAGCGCGAGCGGCACGAGAACGGCGGCGAGCGCGCGCATCATGCGACGCGCGACAGTGCAGGGCACGCGACGGCGGTTCGCGACGACGATCGCGGCGATGAGGAAGCCGAGTCCGGCGATGCCGCAGGCGATGGTGATGATGACCGGCCAGCCGAGCGAGACGCCGAACACCATGAACACGTCGGAGACGAGCCATGCGGCGATGAGCCCGACGACGCCGGAGGCGATGGTTGCAAGCAACGGGACGACGATCGGCGCGGGGGCGGCGCGGCGGACTGCGGTGGCGATCAGCATGCCGACCATCGCGACGCCGGCGAGCGCGGTCAGGGAGAACACCGTCATCGGCAGGGCGCCTCGGACCAGAGATGTCTGCATCAGCCCTGACGGCAGCAATGATGCCGCCGCAGCGGCACGCATACCGATACCCATGACCAGTCCTCTCCCCCGTACGTTCCTTACGCGCACGGTAGCCTAACGCGCGATTCGAGAAATCAGGGGAAATCCCGTGACCTTCACGGCAAGTTTACATAACTCGAAGTTATGTGAATATCATCCCTGCGATTGATCCTGCATCATTGAGGGCCTGCGTAAGGGGGCATGGAGTCGCAAGAATAATAACAGGGACGAAGCGCACAATGTGCACAGCGCCTCGCCCCTGAAATAGCGGATTGGCGGGTTCCAGATCGCCAGCCCGGCCCTATGGGGGCACGGATTGGCGACAGGAAACCAATTGGCGTACCTCCGTTTGCCGGACGGCACATACAGCCGACCGACCGGCACCCCCGACCATAGTCGCTACGTTGATGAATACGGAAGATGAGACCAATCCATGGTCATCGATCATTCGATGCGCGGACACCGGGGATGTACGGGCATCGCGGGTGTACGGGCGTCACGGACACGCGGACATCGCGCACACGCGGCTAGCGGATGAGGAAGACCATCACGAGGATCATCACGAAACCAACCAGATCGGTCGGGGTGAAGATCGCGCCGAGGAACAGGGCCGAGGAGACGGTGGCGGCGACCGGCTCGACGGTGCCGAGCATCGTCGCACGCATGGCGCCGATGCGCATCACGCCAGCCAGATACAGGCCGAACGCACCGAACGTGCCGAACAGCACCGTGTACGACATGAGCAGCAGGCCGAACGCGTCGAACGAGGGCACGTGGGCCCACGGGTGGACGACGAACAGCAGTATCGTGCCGGAGAGGGTGAACGTCACGCCGTTGACGACCATGTTGCCCCAGCGGGCGATGATGCGGACGGGCATGATGCCCATCGCAGCGGTTGCTGCCGCGTTGAGCAGTCCCCAGACCAGGCCCATGGCCGGCAGCTTTAATGTGGAGAGATCGCCGCCGGTGGCGATCAGCGTGGTGCCGATGAAGGCGAGCGCCACGCCGATTCCCTCGCGCAGGCCCGGCCATCGACGGTCGCGGATGCACATGAACGCCAGTACGAACAGCAGGTTCAGCGCCTGGAGCACGGTGGCCGTGCCCGCGTTGGTCCAGTCGATCGTGGACAGGTAGGCGACCTGCACCAGCAGCACGCACACCAGTGTGCAGGCGAGGAACCGGGGCCAGTCGCGACGCTCGCGCAACGCGCCGGTGAGAAGCTGCGGCGTGCGCACGGCGGCCACGGCGAGGTAGAGGATGCCGGCCAGCAGGCCGCGCACGCAGGCGAGCCACATCGGATCGACGTGGTAGCTGCCCATCAGCTCCTTGGAGACCGTGGCGTTGCAGCCCCACATGACGCCGCCGACCAGCACCAGCGCGGCACCGACCAGCAGGTCCTTCGGCGTGCGTTCGAATGTGGGAGCGCGCCCGTCCCTGCTCTTCTCACTCATGCAAACAGCATAGCTCCCCCATCGGCTCCCCTTGTCAGGGGAGCTGGCCTGCTTTGCAGGCCTGAGGGGTAGTCAAAGTGATGGCGAACTTTCAGTTTCAGGCGGATATGCTTGATGACATGACGCATAACAACAAGACCCTGTGGACCGTGGTCGGCACCGTCGCCGCCGCGGTCGTGATCTTCCTCGTGCTGGGGTTCGCGGTGAGCTGGGGGCTGGCCGCGATCTTCGCGATCATCATGATTCCGGGCGCCATCTCGGTGGCGATCATCGCCCGCCATCCGGAGAGGACGGGCGGGCGCAGCATGCTCGGCATCTCCGATCCGAACACGCTGCTCGACCCGCTCACCGGCAGGCGCGATCATTCCCGAAAATAACCCGGCTCACATCGTCTGGGCGGATTCGATGAGGGCGCTCTTGAGGTCGGATTCGATCTGACGCATCTTGACCTGGGCGGCCTCGCGGTTCGCCTTGCCCTGCTTCTGGATCTGCACGGTCTCCTTGAGCGTGGCGATGAGCTCGGAGTTGATCTTCTCCAGCGTCTCGATCTCGACCACGGAACGCTGGTTGGCCTTCTCGGCGGCGACAGCGCCCTTGTGCATGGCGGCGGCGTTGCGCTGCAGCAGCTTGTTGGTCACGTCGTCGGCCTTGTTCTGCAGGTCGAGCGCCTTCTTCTGGTTGGACAGGCCGAGGGCGATCACCATCTGCGACTTCCACACCGGGATCGTCGTGGAGATCGTCGTGTCGATCTTGTCGACGATGGTCTGGTCGGCGTTCTGGATGATCTTGATCTGCGGGGCGGTTTGCAGCGTGACCACGCTGATGCGGTCGAGGTCGTCGAGTCGCTTCTCGAAGCGGTCGAGCTTCGACTTGAAGTCCTTGAGGATCTGCGCCTGCATCGGATCGCCGCTCTGCTCGGCCTGTGCCTCGAGGGCGGGCAGCTGCTGCGCACGGAAGTCGGTGAGCGCCTTCTTGCCGGCGAGCACGGTGATCTTGAGCTCGCGGTACTGCTGCGCGTTCTGCTCGTACATCGTGTTGTACATGGAGATGTCGGCGACGAGTCGCGCCTGCGCGGCCTCGAGCTTGGTGATGATCTCGTCGATCTGCGAGTCGACCTTCTGGTAGCGGCGGCGCAGCTTGTCGATGGAGACGGCCACCTGGCCCAGGATCGGGATCTTGCGGAATCCGCCGAGTTCGGCCTCGTCGATCGTCACGAGCATCGTGTTGAGCAGCTCGCCGGCCTCGCCGGTGTCCTTGGAGCGGGTTTCGGACAGGATCTCGTCGGCGAAGCTCGAGGTGGCGCGTTGCGCGTCCTTGCCGTAGCTGGATTCGATGCCCTCGCGCGTGAAGTCGATCTGATCGGCCAGCTGGTTGACGGTCTGCTGGTCCGCGGCGGGCAGTTTCGCGATCTGCTGGTCCGGCGTGAGGGTCGCGGCGTCGGCGGTGGCCTGCGCGGCGGTGGGGACGAGATCACCGGCCTGCGCGCCCACGGCGCCTTCGAGCGTGGGATTGGTGACGGCGTTGGTGCCGCCGGCCAGATCGGCGAGTGAGATTTGCTTGGCCATGGTGTGTGTCCTTTCAGTTGACAGTTGACCTCAATCGTGCTCAGTTGGTGGGCTGTACGCCCTGCAGCGTGGTGATCAGCGCCTGCATCGCATCGTTGCCGGGCAGTTCGGAGACGGCGGATATCTGATCGAGCGCGCCGTTGACCTTGAACCGTTTGATCGAGTCGGTGCCGGAGAAGTTGGCGGCGCGGAAGCCGTGCTTGGTCCATGCGAGCTTCTGGATTTCGGGCGAGGTGAGCACCTTGAGCAGCTTCTCCCCCTTGGCGTCGAGCGCCATGAGCGTGTGCGTGCTCCACACGGTCGGCGTCGGGTAGACGATGACGACGTCGTCCTTGATCTGCTTGAATGCGTCCGGCTGGTTGGCGGCGAGGTCGAGGATCTGCGATTCGTAGCCGACCATCATCGGCTTCGACCCGACACCGAGGGTGAGGAACTGGTTGAACGAGTCCTCGGAGGAGGTCTCCATCCAGCCCGATTTCGCGAAGATCGCCTTGATCTTCTCGCCATCGCGGGCCACCGACTGGGTGGTGGCGGGCTGCCCGCCGTTGAGGACGGTGGCGACGAGCGCCGCGTACTCGTTGCCGGAGTTCGACTGGACGGGGTCGGTCGAGTCGATGCGGAACTGGCCGTAGCCGGCCTTGTAGCCGACGTCGGCCCACGTCTTGTTGGCGATCATCGCGTCGACGGCCTTGGCCATGTCCATCGAGTAGACGCCGTCGGCGTTCTTGGTCATGAGTCCGCCGGCGACGAGCCCGTCGGCCACGGCCTTGTGCGTGTACAGGACGATCGGCGAGTTGAACACGATGTCGCTCTGCGTGGCCTTGACGCCCTTCGCCTTGCCGTATTCGACGGCGGCGCGCGAGGACGGGAACAGGTAGTCCATGCCCTTGGCGTCGGAGTCCATCATCGCAAGGCTGCCGGCCTTGCGGTAGTCGACGTCGAGGCCCTGCGCGGCGGCGGCCTTGAGGAAGTCGGGATCGTCGAACAGGCTGATCTTCTCGCCGCCGAGGTAGCCGGTCACGCTTTCGGTCTTGACGGGCGCGGGCGGGGCGGCCGGCTTCGGGCCGATCTGACGCCAGACGAGCGCGCCGCCGAGGATCGCGACGACCGCGAGCAGCGCGATGAGTCCGATGATCTTCGATTTGGACATGGTTAGTGCTTCCTCTGTTCGTCGGGTGACTGGTTGCTGGTGGCTTTGTCTCTCCCCCAGTCAGCTCCGCTGACAGCCCCCTCCTCAGAGGGGGCCGGAGAAGGGAGGCTCGGGCCGTCAGAGGGGGTCGAGTCCGTGACGTCGTAGCCGTCCATTTGGGCCAGGCGTTGGATGGCGTCGGAGTCGGCGGCGATGCCGAGGGTCTTGGAGCTGACGGCCCGGCTCAGTTCGCCGGCGGCGGTCCGCTCGAGGACCTGCAGCGCCTCGATGGTCTCGCCGCGCGCCTTGGTCATCTGGTCGCGCGCGCCGGACGATTCGACGTCCACGTACGAGCGCAGCAGCTTCTCGGTCTGTTCGCCGTACACGTTGATGTAGTGCCGCAGCGTCGGGTAGGCGGAGGTGTCGCGCGCCACGTAGTCGGTCAGCGAGCGCGTCGCGGCGATGAAGTCGCCGGCCTCCTTCTTGACCATCGGGTCGCGCACCTGCCCGGCGAGCATGCCGATGGCGTTGAGGCGCACGTTGGCGGCGTCGATCGCGTCGGCGGCCTTCTGCCCGTTGGGCAGTGCGGAGACGAGCATGTGTCCGATGCGGCGTTCCGGCTCGGTCAGCGTCGATCCGGCGATGTAGCCGAGTGCGGCGAGCGCGACCGAGACGCCGAGTCCGAGCAGGCCTCCGCCGGTCAGCCAGAAGCCGACTCCGGCGAGGGCGAGGCCGGCGATGAAGCCGCAGATCACTTGGAGCATCAGTTGAATCCCTTGACGGTACGGAACACGTCGGCGAGGTCGCCGGAGCGACCGTCGAACACCTTCGCGTTGGACAGCTGCGCGATCTGGTTGAGCTGGGTCGGGTCGGCTTCGGCGAACATGATCGAGAAGATCGGAATGTCACGGCCGAGGCCCTTGTACTGGTCGAATGCGGCCTGCTGTTGGGCGGTTTCGGACTGTCCGTCGGTCATGAGCACGATCGCGGTGGTGTAGTTGCCGGCCTGGGAGGCGTCGGGCAGCTGCTGGTAGGCGGCCTCGAGGCCACGGTAGATGTCGGTGCCGCCGGAGGCCGGGGTCGCGTCGGCGATGCGCAGCAGGTCTCCGGTGTTGGAGCCGTCGGCGCGCACCGACGTGTGCGGGACGCTTTCGAACGGGATGAGGATGTTCACGTCGCCGTCGCCGGGCTGGATGTGCGCCTGTGCGGCCTTGGCCGGGTCGAGCGCCGCGTTGAGGCCGTTCACGACGCCGGTCTTGCCCTCGCCGCGCATCGAGCCGGAGTAGTCGACCACCCATACGGTCCAGCTGGGCTTCCTCAGCGCGGTCTGGTAGACGTCGAGCGCCTTGGTGATGGTGGCCGCGGCCGGCAGGGCGATGGTCTTGAGCACGCTCGCGTCGGTGTTGAGGCCCCATTCGGCGCGGAACGCCTCCTTGACCTGCTTGTCGGAGGCGTAGGTGAGCGTGCCGCCCAGTCCGGTGCGGCGGCCGGCGCGTTCGAATTCGAGCTTCGCGTTCTTCGTGGTCAGCGCCTTGGCGAACTTCTGGTAGGCCTGTTTGATGTCGGAGCTCTGCGAGCGGTCGACGTAGCCGAGCGGCGAGTCGGACACGGCGATGCCGTCGGACGGGTAGATCGCGAGCAGCGGATCCTTGCCGTTCTTCGTGAGCGTCTTGTCGGCCTGGATGACGAGCGACTCGTAGTTGACCATCGAGTCGAAGCGATCCGGGTTCGCGACGACCATGTCCTTGAGCCAGTCGGACGAGCCGGACGAGCGGTCGACGCCGCGCAGGAGCTGCGCGACCGAGCCCTTGAGTGCGGAGTTGCTGAGGTCGGCGTCGGTCAGCGGGCCGGAGCCGCCGCGCAGGGCGGTCATGAACGCGAGGAACGCGGAGGCGCCGGAGTTCGACTGCGTGGCCGAAGTCATCGAGAACTTGAGGTCGCCGGACGTCACCTTGGCGAGGATGTCGGCGGTGGAGACGGTCTTCGTCTTGCCGCTGGAGTCGGCCCAGCCGAGTTTGACGGCCTTCGATTTGGCGATGCCGAACACGATCGGCGTGGTGGATGTGCTCTGCTGGTCCTTGACGAGGTGCTTGGTGTCTCCCATCGAGATCCACATCGAGGAGGCGGGCCACACGGCGTCATACCCTTCGGCGCCGGAGGAGAGGACCTTCATGATGTCGAGCGAGCCCATGTATTTCATGGTCACGGCGACGTTCGACTCGTCGACCGCGCGCTGGACCGCGTCGGCGACCTCCTTGTTCTCGGAGCCGGACGCGATAGTGATCGTCTGATCGGGCTTGCCGGAGCCGGGCGTGAACTGCTGCTCGCTACCGTCCTTGCTGGTGGTCGACGTGCCGGTCGGCCCGTTGTAGGAGTTGGAGGAATCGTTCGATCCGTTCGCTGTACCGACGTTGGTCTTACCGTTGTCGCTGGTCTGGGCGCACCCGGCCAGCAGCATCGCGGTGGCGGCGACAAGCGCGGCGCAGGCGGCGATTCGACGGCGAAATACGGCTTCTATACCCATACTTCCATTGTCGAACCGCGGACTTACGCCCTCAAGACCGCCACATGACGTCAAAGTGAACTCTGAATGAAAAGCAACACCCGACTACGTAGAATATGTAGTTTCCGCCGCTTTCCGGCGTTACCCCTCCGACGCCACGATCATCGGCGCGCTGAAGAACGCCAGCACCTGCTCCAGATACGGTCCGAACACCGCGTTCGGCATCGAGAAGATCTCGTGCTCGGAGTCGGCGATGTGCACCAGCCGCGCCTGACCACCGCCATCGACCACGCGGTTGACGAACACGTTCTGCGGCTTGTTGCGCACCCAGATGTCATGCCCCGCCTGGAACAGCAGGATCGGCGTCTCGATCTCGGCGCACGCGCTGGGCTTGAGGATCGCGCGGTTCATGCGCATCGCCTGACGCACCCATTCGAACGACGCGCAGTAGGTCTGGTACTCGCGGGTGTCGCAGCGCAGCTGATGATACCAGCGTTCACGCGGCTCGCTCGACAGCTGGTAGGGGCCCAGATCGAGCACGCCGTCGAAGTCCTTCTGGCCGAAGACGCGATGACGGCCCATGCCGCACGCGCACAGCACGTCGACGAGCGCGCGCGTGAGCCACATCGGCATGCCGGTCTGCGGCGCGATCATCGGGCAGGAGAGCACGGCGCGGTCGAACAGGCTCGGATACTGTTCGAGCGCGGCCGCGCCGATGCCGCCGCCCATCGAATGGCAGAACAGGTTGATCGGCTCGCCGGCCGCGTACTGCTGGCCGATCGTGCGCGCGAATCCGGCCAGATCAGCCACATAGCGATGCCAGTCGTCGATCCACACGAGTGACGGATTGTCGACGTCGCGCGCCGACTTGCCGTGTCCGCGATGATCCATCACGCACACGGAGTAGCCGGATTTGAGGAAGTACCAGACGAGTTCGTCGTATTTCTCGGCGAACTCGGTGAAGCCGTGGCTGATGACGATGGCGCCACGGAACACGGCCGTGGCGCCGTCCTCACGCTCGTAGTCGAACTTGGTGGCGTCGTAGCACAGGTAGTGCAGGCCGCCGCCGCGAGGCGTGAGCCCGGCCTCGCGCTCGGCCTGCGCCGGGTTGAACCAGCCTTCGTCGCGGCAGCCGGCGAGCGCCGGACGCACCAGTTTCGTCATCGTCTGCGCGTAGGCGCTCTCGTCGATCAGATTGAGCTGCATACGGCCCATCTTAACGACCCGGCCGACCCATCGACCCGGCGACGCAACCGGCTCAGGCCAACGCGTCCCTGAGGAAGTCGCGCTGGAGGATGAGCAGGTTCTCGGCGACCGTCTCGTCGTTGGTCATGTGGGTGATGCCGGTGAGCGGCAGGAACGTGTGCGGGCGTCCGGCGGCCATGAGCGCCTGGGAGAGGCGCAGGCTGTGGGCGATGGTCACGTTGTCGTCGGCGAACCCGTGGATGAGCATGAGCGGGCGGGTGAGCCTGGGCGCGTCCTGCACGATGCCGTTGCGCCGGTAGACCTCGGGGTCGAGTCCCAGGTAGCGCTCGGTGTAGTGCGTGTCGTAGAGCGTCCAGTCGGTGGGCGGGGCGCCGGCGCAGGCGGCGCGGAACACGTCGGGCGCGTCGAGGACGGCGAGCGCGGAGAGGAATCCGCCGTAGGACCAGCCGATCATGACGACCCTGTCGAGGTCGGGCGCGGGGATGACGCGGTCGGCGTCGGTCTCGTCCGCGCGCGTGTCGTTGATCGTCGCGATGGCCTCGGGCAGGGCGTTGACGGCTTCGATCTGGTCGGCGAGCGTCACGTCCTTCATGTTCTCGAAGATCTCGCGATCCCACTTCGGTCCGCGGCCGGTGGTGCCGCGTCCGTCGGCGGTGACGACGAGGAAGCCCTGATCGGCCCACCACTGCGCCTCCCAGTAGTAGGACTGCGCGGCGATGACCTGCTGGAATCCGGGGCCGCCGTAGGGCTTCATGAGCACGGGCAGCTGTCCGAAGCCGTAGTAGGGGCTGGAGGGGCTCGGCGCGATGATCGCGGTGTACAGGCCGTGTTCGCCGAGGCGCGTGAACGTGACGTTCGGCGTGAAGCCGGGGCGTGCGGCACGGCTGGCGATGGGCGCGGTGAGGATGGTGAGCGCCGTGTCGTCGGTCGGATCGGCGTTCGTGTCCGCATCCTCCGGGTCGTCCGGTTCGATGCCGTCGACGACCGTCAGGCAGTGGGACATGCGCACGTCGGGCGAGGTCATGTCGCGTCCGGTGAGCACGTATCCGTCGCCGGCGCGGCTGGCGGTCCACAGGCCGGGCGTCACGGTCAGCGGGGTGATCGACCCGTCGTAGCCGAAGCTCACCACGTCGAAGCTGCGCGCGTCGTGATCGCCGATGTGCGCGGCGTCGCCGGAAACCGCCGAGGCGTCGGTCGCGAGTCGCCATTCGACCGGCACGTCGGGCGCGAGTTCGGGCGTGCGCTGGACGACGGCGAGCACGTCGTCGTCGGTCACGTCGAGCACGTGACGCACCTGCCAGCCGGCGGGCGTGAACGGATGGCCGTCGACGGTGAGGCGGTTCGTGTCCGCCTCCATGTCGTTGAGGGCCGAGACGAGACGGCCGTCGGGCGTCAGGGCCGGCGTGCCGGAGACGAGGTCGATCCACTGGTCGTTGGCGTGCTCCTCGAGCACGCGGGTCGAGCCGAGCGGATCGTCCTCGCTCACCGCGACCTCAAGTACCTGATCGCGGGTCTGACGGCGGTTCTGCACGAGCACGAGCGGGTCGTGGCCCTTCGTCCAGCTCACGGCCGCGACGTATTCGTACGTGTCGCGATCCCATTCGACGTCGGCGTTGCCGGTGATGCCGGCGTAGCGTTCGTCCTCGTCGAAGTCGAGGGCGAGGACGGTCAGATACACGTCGGCGTTGCGGGTCAGTGCGCGCGGGTAGCGGCGGGGCGCGGCCGGCTTCTCCGGGTCGGCCGGATCGGCGATGTGCCAGATCGGCTCGTCGGCGGTGTCGAAGGATTCGAAGAGCACGTGGCGCGAGTCGGGCGCCCACCAGAAGCCGTCGTAGCGATCCATCTCCTCGCCGGCGACGAACTCCGCCAGGCCGATCTTCCACGTGTTCTCGGCCGGCTCGCCGTCCTCGTCCTCGACGGACACGCCGTAGATCGCGGTGATGCGGTCGTCGAACGGCTCGCCGTCGTCCTCGGCGGCGTCGCCGTCCTCGTCGATGTCCTCGTCGCCCGGCCAGTCGCCGATGTCGACGAGCATCAGGTGTTCGCCGGTGGTGTACAGCACGTGCCAGCCGTCCGGGCTGATGCGCGGGTTCAGGACCGGGGTGTACAGGTCCGGATCCTCGTCGAGCCACGAGCCGGCCAGTTCGCGCGTGCGCACCTCGAGATCGCCGTCGTTGTCGGCATCCTCGGGGTCGCCGATCTCGGTGAGGAACAGTCGGCCGTTGATCGTGAAGACCACGCGATCGCCGTCCGCATCGACCGAATAGCCGACGATGCCGGTGCCGCCCTCGCGGGCGCGCTCGCGGCGGGCACGCTCCTCGGCGGGCACGTCCTCGCTGTCGGCCTTCGCGCCGAGCAGCTCGCGCGGGTCGGCGAGCTTGGTCTCATAGTGGTCGCCGTCGGCGTCGAACCAGCTCAGCCACAGGGAGGTGGCGAGGTCCTCGGGGCCGTCGGAGCGTAGGAACAGGGCCATGGAGCCGTCGCCCAGAGCCTTTGCGGAGCGCGGGGCGCCACTGGTGAATCGCAGCGTGCGCGCCTTCGCGCGTGGGAACTTCTCGATTGCGTCAATCGCAGTGTTTTCGTCCATGCACCCCACGCTACACGCGGGAGCCAACCCCCGGGGGAACCGGTCAGCGTGAGAAATTCGGAAAATCGACGACGGTGGCGCTTCATCCCTAAAATACGCCGCGATTTCGGGGCTACGAGGCCGCCGGGGGTGAATGGATGGCGCTCCGATGGCGGTTTCAGGGGCAACCGGGGGTGATTTGTGGCTTTTGCAAGTATTGACCACGAATATATGGCGCGTTCCGACCCATGCGTACACTGGTCAAGGATAGAAAGGGATGACTATGAGCGTTCTCGACCGTTTTGAGAAAAGCGTCGAAGGCGCAGTGAACGGAGTGTTCTCGAAGTTCGGCTCCAAGGATCTGCAGCCAGTCGACCTGTCCAGCGCCCTGGAGCGCGAGATCGACAACGAGGCCATGCCGGTGGGCCGCGACCGCACGGTCGCCCCGAACGAGTACCGCTTCAAGCTGAGCACCCCCGATTTCGACCGCATTGAACAGTGGGGCAGCGAGACGCTCGCCGACGAGCTGGCCGACAACCTCACGAACTACGCGCGTAGCCAGCACTACGCGTTCGTGGGCCCGGTGGTCGTGATCTTCGAGGAGGATCTGGAGCTCACCAAGGGCAGCTTCAAGCTCACCTCCGCCTCGGTGCAGGGCAACGCGGTTCCGGTCACCACCGACGATCAGAATCAGGACAGCCCGCTGCTGGAGATCAACGGCAGCCAGTACCTGCTCACCAAGGAGAAGACGATCATCGGCCGCGGCTCCGGCTGCGACATCGTCATCGACGATCCGGGCATCTCCCGCAAGCATCTCGAGATCGACATCACCCCCAACGGCGTGATCGCCCGCGATCTGGGCTCCACGAACGGCACGTACGTGGAGGGTCATCAGGTGCCCGCCGCCACGCTTCTGGACGGCAACACCATCACCATCGGCCGCACCCGCATCCTGTATTGGGCGTCCTCCCAGGATCAGGAGTAGCGCCGCACGGCGTTACCGTTACGGTAAAGGTCGAATCGCATGACCGAACTGACATTCGCACTGCTCAAGTATGGATTCCTCGTCCTGCTCTGGGTATTCGTATGGCTCGCCGTGCGTTCCTTGCATCAGGACATCTCGTCCTTCAGCCCGCGCCCGTCGCGCTCGCGCCGTCGCAAGGAGCGTCACGCCTCCCGTAGAGCCAACGCTCCTGCCGTGGCCGTCGCCTCCGGTACGCCCGTCGTCGCGCCGTCGTCCGATGCGATGCGCGCCACGCCGTCCCGTTCCGCCTCGTCCGGCATGTCGGGTTCGACGTCTTCCGGCGGCGTGTCATCCCCGTCGCTGCTGGTGATCATCGACGGACCGCTGGCCGGCTCCTCCGTGCCGCTGACCGGCGACGCGATCACGATCGGCCGCGCCGCGTCGAACACCGTGGTGCTCGACGACGAGTTCGCCTCGTCGCATCACGCCCGCCTGTACCCCGATCCGCGTTCCGGCCAGTGGGCCATCGAGGATCTGAATTCGACGAACGGCACCGTCGTCAACGGCCAGCGTCTGGCCGTGCCCACCGTACTTCCCGCCCGCGTACCCGTACGCATCGGCGCCACGACATTCGAGTTGAGGTGATAGCCGTATGTCCGCCTCCTCCGACCAGTCACACAACGAACAGAACGAACAGACCCAATCGCTGCCCCGGCACATCGCGCAGGATGCGCAGGATGCCGCCGAGACCCTTCCGTTGACGCAGCACTCCTCCGCCGCCACCGATCCACAGCAGCTGTTCCTGTGCTCCACCACCGTTTCCGACGTAGGCACGGTGCGTGCGAACAATCAGGATTCGTCGTTCGCCGGCGCCCATCTCATCGCGATCTGCGACGGCATGGGCGGTCATGCCGGCGGCGACACCGCCTCGACGATCGCGATCCGCTCGCTCGCGCACATCGAACGCGACGACGTGACCGACGACGTCGCCGAGATCGCCTCGATGATGGAGACCTCCGTGATGGCCGCGCACGACGCGATCGTCGGCAAGGCCCGTCGCGAACGCAAGCTCTCCGGCATGGGCACGACCGTGACGGCCGTGGCGCTCGTCGCCGGATACTGGGTGCTCGCGCATATCGGCGATTCGCGCGCCTACCTGCTGCGCGACGGCGTGCTGAGCCGCGCGACGCAGGATCACAGCTACGTGCAGCATCTCATCAACACCGGGCGCATCACCGAGGCGGAGGCCAAGAACCATCCGCAGCGCAACGTCGTGATGCGCGTGCTGGGCGATTTCGACATCGACCCGCATCCGGACATCGCCATGTTCAAGGCGCACGCGGCCGACCGCTGGATGCTGTGCTCCGACGGCCTGTGCGGCGTGCTGGAGGATTCCACGATCGCCGAGACGATGACCGAGGTCTCCAATCCGGGCGATTGCGCGCAGCGGCTCGTGAGCATGGCCCTGCGCGCCGGCAGCACCGACAACGTGACCGCCGTGATCGGCGACGCCACGATGACGCTGGACGCGCACGCCTTCGATCTGCCGCATCAGACGCCGCTGGTGGGCGGCGCGGCGAGCGCGAGCCTCGAGCCGATCGCCGACATCGTCAACGAGCCGATCGCCACCGCTCCGGCGCTGCGCGACGACGACTCCCCCGCCCAGCGTGCGGCCGCTCTGGCCGCGGCCGAGAAGCCGCAGCACGACGCCCGCAACGCGCACGATGCGCGTGATGCGCATGACGGCGGGGATTCCGCTGCGACCTCCGGCGCATCCGGCGACGAGTCGGGTCAGGCGGGCCATGGCAGCCAGAGCGGTCAGGCCGGTCAGGGCAAGGACGAGGCCCCGCGCGTCGTCCAGCCGTCGCTGGTGCGCGAGGAGAACGGCGATCGCCCGAAGAACCCGGACACCGGCGAGATCCCGGTGGTCACGAAGAGCAACGGGCGCATCAGCACCGATCCGAACGATCCGGAGGTGGCGCAGGCCATCCGTGCCGAGCAGGTCAAGCTGCACAAGACGAATCGCGCGCGTCGGCGTCGCAGGCGCATGGCGATCATCGCGATCATCGTGCTCGTGCTGGCCGCGATCGCCGGAGCATTGTTCGGCGTGTACCGCTACAGCCAGTCGAAGTACTACGTCGGCACGGCCGACGGGTATGTCGCGATCTATCAGGGCGTGCCCACCAGCATCGCGAATCTCACGCTCTCGCACGAGGTCAAGCGCACCGCGATCAAGGTGAGCGCGCTGCCGGCGAGCTGGCATAAGGAGCTGGAGCAGGGCATCGTGCGCGACAACTACTCGGAGGCCGAATCGCACGTCGAGCTGATCCGCGACGAACTCGCCTCGCTACAGAAGGCGCAGGCGAAGAGGGACGAGGCCGCGGCCGCGGCATCGGACGGCACGGCATCGGACGGCACGGCATCGGACGGCACGTCGGCGGACGGCGCATCCGGCGATTCCGGCGCGTCGACTGATTCATCTGCCACGCCACAGACGCAACCCCAGACGCAACCCCAGACGCAGACGCAGGAAGGCGGGGCTCAGCAATGATCGCCCTACGCCTACGCCAGATCGCACTGCTGCTCGCCTCATTCCTGCTGTGCGGTATGGCGTTCTATCAGATGTTCTATCGGACCGAAGGGTCCGTCCCCTCCAAGTTCGTCACGCTGCTGACGATCTGCGGCGTGCTGTCGCTGATCTTCTGGGCGCTGGTCAACCACTTCCAGCCGTACGCGAGCCAGGTGCTCCAGCCGTGCGTGGTGATGCTCACCGGCATCGGCGCGGTGATGATCGCGCGCATCGATCATGAGAAGGGCACGACCGTCGCGCAGCGCCAGCTGGAGTTCGTGTGCATCGCGATCGTCCTGTGCTCGCTGCTTGTCGTGTTCCTGCGCGACTACCGTCTGCTGCGGCGATTCTCCTACGTGAGCATGGTCGTCGGTCTGGTGCTGCTGCTCTCCCCGATGCTGCCGGTGCTCGGCCAGGAGATCAACGGCGCGCGCATCTGGATCAAGCTTCCCGGCATCGGCCAGATCCAGCCGGGCGAGTTCGCCAAGCTGTTCCTCGCGTTCTTCTTCGCCGCGTACCTGTTCGACCACCGCGACCATCTGGCCGTCGGCGGCAAGAAGGTGCTCGGCCTGCAATTGCCGCGCATCAAGGATCTGGGCCCGATCATCATCGTGTGGTTCGCCTCGATGGGCGTGCTCGTGCTTCAGCACGACCTCGGCACCTCGCTCATGTTCTTCGCGATGTTCGTCGGCATGCTCTACGTGTCCACCGGCCGGCTCAGCTGGCTGGTGATCGGCTTCATCGGATTCGCGGTCGGCGCGGTCGCGGCGGCCAGCATCTTCGGACACGTCGGCGCACGCGTCGAGGTGTGGCTGCACCCGTTCGACCCGCAGCTCTACAACCGCGTGGGCGGCTCCTACCAGATCGTCAACGGCCTGTTCGGCCTCGCCGCGGGAGGACTGCTCGGCACCGGTCTCGGCCAGGGCATGCCGAACCTCACGCCGTTCGGCAATTCCGATTTCATCTACGCGTCCATCGGCGAGGAGCTCGGACTCGTCGGCTGCATGGCCGTGCTCGTGCTGTACATGATCATCATCGCCTCCGGATTCGTCACCGCGATGAAGGTCAAGGACGGTTTCGGCAAGCTGCTCGCCTCCGGGCTCGTGTTCACGATGGCGTTCCAGATCTTCACCGTGGTCGGCGGCATCACGCTGGTGATCCCGCTGACGGGCCTCACGATGCCGTATATGGCGGCCGGCGGTTCGTCGCTGATCGCGAACTATCTGCTCTCGACGCTGCTCATCATCATCTCGAACGCGGCCAACAAGCCCGCGCCGGAGGTGTCCACCGACACGTTCCAGTACGAGGCGCTGGCCGTGCTGCGCGATCACGAGCTCAAGGAACGCGAAGCTGAGGTCGCCAAGCAGGAGAAGGCCGCCGCCAAGGCGGAGGAGGCCGAAGCCGAAGAGGTCGGGGTCGAGCCGCTGCCCGCCACCTCCGACGCTATGGAGACCGAGGCGATCCAGCAGGGCACCCCCGGCGGCCGCATCCTGACGGGAGGCGCACGATGAACTTCATGAACAAGATGCTGCGCCAGCTGTTCACCGCGGTCGTCGTCCTGTTCACCATCCTCGGCCTGTCCACGACGATCATCACCGCGATCCGCTCCACCTCGCTCAATGCGGATACGCGCAACTCGCGATCGCTCTACCACGAGTTCGGCGCGCCGCGCGGCGCGATCCTCGCCGCCGACGGCACGGTGCTCGCGCAGTCGACCGCCACGAACGACGCGTTCAAATACCAGCGCGGCTACACGAACGGCGCCCTGTACGCGCCGATCACCGGCTTCTTCTCGATCAGCCAGCGCGCGGACCGCGGCATCGAGGCGTCGCGCAACCTGCTGCTCTCCGGACAGTCGGACACGATGTTCTGGCAGCGCGTCAAATCGACGCTGACCGGCAGCGAGAACAAGGGCGCCAACATCGAGACGTCGATCGACACGAAGCTCCAGCAGGCCGCGTACAACGCGCTGCAGGGCCAGACCGGCGCCGTCATCGCGATGGAGCCGAAGACCGGACGCATCCTCGCGATGGTGTCGACGCCGTCATACGATCCGAACCTGCTCGCCTCGCACGACGGCAAGACGATCACCGAGAACTACAAGAACCTGACGAGCGACCCGGCCAATCCGATGCTCAACAACGCGACGAGCCAGCTGTTCCCGCCGGGATCGACGTTCAAGACGATCGTCGCGGCCACCGCGCTCGAAACCGGCAAATACGACACCACCACGTCGATTCCCGCCGGCGCGAGCTATATCCTGCCCGGCACCGTGACCGCGCTGACCAACTCGAGCGCGGCCGCCAACGGCTCGAACGGAGCGATGACCCTTGAGGACGCGCTCACCTACTCGTCGAACACCGCGTTCGCCCAGCTGGGCGTGGCCTTGGGTCAGGACAAGATCGCCGACATGGCCTCGAAGCTCGGCTTCGGCAGCTCGATCCTCATCGACGGCACCGACGTGACCGGCTCGCCGATGAAGGCCGTCGCCTCGCACTACCCGACCACGACGATGACCGCCGACAAGCTCGCGCTGGCCTCGATCGGCCAGGGCGACGTCACCGAAACGGTCATGCAGAACGCACTGGTCGCCTCCGCGATCGCGAACGACGGCAAGCTCATGCGCCCCACGATCGTCGACCGCGTGCGCGCCAGCGACCTGTCCGTGTTCAGCGAGACCAAGGCGAGCGAGATGAGCGAGCCGTTCAGCGCCGACACCGCCAACAAGCTCACGCAGATGATGGAGTCGGTCGTCACCAAGGACGCTCCGACAATCGGCGTGAGCGGCGTGAAGGTCGCCGCCAAGACCGGCACCGCGCAGATCGGTGCCACCAACGCCACGAACGACGGCTGGGTGATGGGCTTCGCCCCGGCCGACGACCCGCAGATCGCGGTCGCCGTCGTCGTGCACAACACCACCGGCTATGGTTATCAGTCGGCCGGACCCATCTTCAGAACCGTCATCCAGGAGGCGCTCAAGCAATGAAACTGATCGAAGGACAGCTCATCCATCGCCGTTACCGCCTCGACTCGCGGATCGCCAAGGGCGGCATGGGCGAGGTCTGGAAGGGCTGGGACATCCAGCTCAACCGCCCCGTCGCCATCAAGCGCTGCGCTCCGACCTCTCGAACGCGGAGGCCAAGCTGCGCCGACTGCGCGCGGAGGCGCACAATTCCGCCAATCTCGCGCATCCGAACATCGCGGCGCTGTTCGAATACTACGAACACGACGGCATCGGCTTCCTCATCATGGAGTACGTGCCGTCGAAGTCGCTCGCCGACCTGTTCCACGAGCAGGGGGCGATGGACCCGCTCACGCTGCTGCCGATCCTCATCCAGACCGCGCGCGGCCTGTTCGTCGCCCACTCCCACGGGGTGATCCATCGCGACGTCAAACCCGCCAACATCATGGTCTCCGACACCGGCGAGGTGAAGATCACCGACTTCGGCGTCTCCTACTCCACCAACCAGGAGCAGATCACGCAGGACGGCATGGTCGTCGGCACCGCCCAGTACATCTCCCCCGAGCAGGCGCAGGGCCAGCAGGCCACGCCCCAGTCGGACATCTACTCGCTCGGCGTCGTCGCATACGAGGGCCTGTGCGGGCATCGCCCGTTCACCGGCGCCACCCCGGTCGACATCGCCGCCGCGCACGTCAACGACCCCGTGCCTCCGCTGCCGGCGAGCGTCGACGTGCAGCTGCGCGAGTTCATCATGTCGATGCTCGCCAAGGATCCGCTTGACCGCCCCAAGGACGCGCTCGTCGTCTCCCGCACGCTGGCCCGCATCGAACGTCGACTCCTCGACCAGCAGACCGAGCTCAACGACTCCACGCGCATCATGGCCCGCAGCGGCGGCCGATTGCCGCGCAGGATCACCAGCATGCCGCATATCCCGCTGGCCAACGCACGCGTGACGGTCACCACGCCGGGCGTCAGCGGCACGGTGCCGGACGCAACGCCGATCACCGGCGAACAGCACACACAGAACGATTCGAGCCGACGCATGTTTGGAAGGAGCAGCAATGAGTAGCATGCCCTCTGCACTCGCCGACGGCCGTTACCAGCTCGGCCAGCTCATCGGCCGCGGTGGTATGGCCGAAGTGCATGTGGCGATGGACACGCGTCTCGGACGCACCGTCGCCATCAAGATCATGCGCTCCGACCTTGCCAACGACGAGATCTTCCTCGCGCGATTCCGCCGCGAGGCGCACTCCGTCGCGCAGATGAACAACCCGAACATCGTCAACATCTACGATTCGGGCGAGGAGATCATCACCGGCGAGAACGGCCAGCCCGAACGTCTGCCGTACCTCGTGATGGAGTACGTCAAGGGTCAGACCCTGCGCGACATCATCCGTGCCAACGGCCCGCTCTCCCAGCGCGACGCCGAACAGGTGATGCTCGGCGTGCTCAACGCGCTCGAATACTCGCATCGGATGGGCATCATCCACCGCGACATCAAGCCCGGCAACATCATGATCTCCGACCAGGGCATGGTCAAGGTCATGGACTTCGGCATCGCCCGCGCGCTCGACGACTCGGCCGCGACGATGACCCAGTCGCAGGGCGTCGTCGGCACCGCGCAGTACCTCTCCCCCGAGCAGGCGCGCGGCGAGACCGTCGACATGCGCTCCGACCTGTACTCGGCCGGCTGCGTGCTCTACGAGATGCTCACCGGACGTCCGCCGTTCACCGGCGACTCCGCCGTGGCGATCGCCTACCAGCATGTCTCCGAGGTCGCGACCCCGCCGTCCGCGGTCGTGCCCGGACTGCCGAAGATGTGGGATTCGATCTGCGCCAAGGCGATGGCCAAGGATCGTCAGAACCGCTACGCGACGGCCGCCGAGTTCAAGAACGACATTCTGACGTTCATGAACGGCGGCGTGCCGGTCGCGGCCGCGTTCAACCCGCTCACCGATCTGGCGAACATGAAGGCCCGCAAGCAGGCCGAGCAGGATGCGGCCACCGTGCCGCTCAACCCGGATGCGAACGGTTCGTCCACGCAGGCGTTCAACCCGGTCACCGGACAGTTCGAGCAGGTGCGTCCGGCGGCGAGCTCCACGATGGCGCAGACCCGCGCGGCCCAGCGCGCGGCGGCCCTCAAGGCCCGCAAGCGCAAGCGCATCGTCATCGGATCGCTCATCGCCCTGGCCGTGGCGATGCTGATCGGCCTCGGCGCATGGTTCCTGATCTCGGGCAACGAGGCGGCCACCGAGCAGATGGCCACCGTGCCGACGATCACCTCGTCGATGACCAAGGACATGGCCGAGGCGAAGATCGAGGCGGCCGGATTCAAGTTCAAGGCCGTCGACGACAACGATTCGACCGAGCCCGAAGGCACGTTCACCAAGCAGGATCCGCAGGGCGGCGCCAAGGCCGCACGCGGTTCGACCGTGCGCGTCTGGTTCTCCACCGGACCGCAGAACACGAAGGTCCCCGACGTGACCGACATGACCCAGTCCGAGGCCCGCGCAGCGCTCGAATCGGCCGGATTCAAGGTCGGCACGAGCGTGCAGACCGAGGACAGCGCCTCGATCGCACGCGACAAGGTCACGCGCACCAACCCGGCGGCCGGCAAGTCCGAGCCGAAGGGCACCGTCGTGATGCTCTACGTCTCCTCCGGCATGGCCAAGGTGCCCGACGGACTGGTCGGCCAGTCGAAGGACGCCGCGGTCGAGGCGCTGAAGAACGCGGGCTTCACCGGCGTGACGATCACCGAGGAGTACAGCGATTCCGTGGCTTCGGGCAATGTGATCGCCGTCAACCCGTCGTCCGGCATGTCCGTGACGCAGGGCACGTCCGTGAGCCTCATCGTATCCAAGGGCTCGATGCCGGTGACCGTGCCGAACGTCATCGGCGAGACCTACGAAAGCGCCAAGGCGCAGCTTGAGGCGCTCGGCCTGACCGTGAGCCAGACCGGATCCACCGGATCCACCGACCGCGTGATCACGCAGAGCTCGAACAGCGGCTCCACCGCGCAGAAGGGCGATACGATCACCCTGACCACGGTCGCCACGCCCACCCCCGGGCCTGGAACGAACGGATCCGGCGGCGGCACGACCGGCGGTGAAACCGGTAACGGCTCAGGAACCGGCGGCACCGGCAATGGCGGCACCACGGAAGGCGGCTCCGGCTCGAACGGATCCGGGTCGTCCGGTTCCGGCACCGGGTCCGGCACCGGAACCACCACCTCAGGCGCGAAGCGCTGACTCTAATCTGGGGACTTAACCAAAACTTCCAAGGGAACGTGGGAGGGGAGGTGTTAGGTTCCCGCGACGGTGCGTGGAAGTTCCCGGAGGATTCAGTGCGAGAAACCGGGGTGGTTAACGTTGAATCCCCCGAGTTCGCGGGATTCAGAGCCGGAATCGGTCTCGTCCGCGCTGAGTCCCGCGCGGACGGCCGAGACATATCGTAATGGAGGGCGGCTGGATTGACGAAACGGATTGGAATCGTTGAAATACCACCGTTCCGGCAATGAAAAAGCCCTTTTGGGGCGAGGCTGATCTACTTGTTCACCTTGGGCTGGAGGCCGGCGGAGTTGGCTACGGCGGTGGTCTGGCCGCACACGGCGAGCCAGTTGGCCAGGAGACGGTAGCCGTCCTGGGTCATCACGGATTCGGGGTGGAACTGGACGGCGTACATCGGCTTGCCCTTGACGCGGATGCCCTGCACGATGTGATCGCCCTGCGTCCACGCGGTCACTTCGAGCGTGTCCGGCACGGAATCGGGCTCGACGGCGAGCGAGTGGTAGCGGGTGGCGGTCATCGGGTTGGCGACTCCGGCGAAGATCTCGTCATCGACGTGCTCGACGAGGCTGGTCTTGCCGTGCATGATCGTCGGCGCGTGATCGACCGTGCAGCCGTACACTTCGGCGAGCGCCTGCAGACCGAGGCACACGCCGAACATCGGCTTGTTCTGGCGGGCGCACAGGCGGATCATGTCCTCGCTGGCGCCGGATTCGGCCGGAGCTCCCGGGCCGGGGGAGATCAGCACGCCGTCGTAGCCGTCGGTCACGTGCTCGTCGGACGGGTCGACGGCGTCGTTGCGCACCACGTCGACGGTGGCACCGAGCGTTTTCAGGTATCCGACGATCGTATAGACGAACGAATCGTAGTTGTCGACCACAAGGATGTGCGCGGAATCGGTCACGATGGCTCCTTCATGAATTGCGTCTGCTGCCCAAAGTCTACTGCGAGTGTAATGCGGCTACTGCTGGACGGCCACGTAGTTGCTCATCTGCTGCAGCATCGGGATGTTGGCGGCGGCCCAGGGGAACGTCCACTGGAACAGCGCGCCGACCGCGGCCGCGGCGAGCAGCACGGTGAGGACCACGCGGATCGGCAGGATGCCGGGCTGGAGTCGCCAGAGCAGACCGTAGATGCTCGCGTCCGGCCTGCGGCGACGACCCGAACGGATGTCGGCGATCAGCGGCCACTGCCAGGCGACGGCCGCCGCGATCGCGAGCACCGCCCAGATCACCAGCGAGCCGAACACGTACGGCGTGAGCGAGCCGAGGCGGGCGGGCAACGACATGGTGGTGGTGTTCGTGCTTGCGAACCTGATCTTGCCGGCCGAGTCGGTGGAGGCGAGCTCCTGCGGGATGCCGTCGGACACCTTCGCCCAGTATTTGAGTTCGCCCCATGCGATCCAGCGGTGCGTGGCGGTCGTGTATTTCGGTTCGCACGTGGTCAGGGTGATCATGCGCTTGGTCGGTTTCGCGTTCGGATCCGACGAATCGGGTGTCGGGTTCGGCGCGACCACCCACACGTCGGTCGGGACGACGATCTGGTATTTCGTGTACGTGTACACGTACCAGTAGTCCTGCGTGCGGATGATGATCGGATCGCCGGTCTGGAGCTTGTCGATGTCGCCGAGCGGCTCGCCGTAGCCGGAGCGATGGCCGGCAATCGCGAAGTTGCCGATCTCACCGGGCATCTGCGTGCTCTGGTAGTGGCCGAGCCCGTGGCGGGCGAGCTGTTCCGCATCGGTGCCTTCGACGATGTTGCGCTGCCATCCCTCGCCGAATCGCGGGATGTACACTTCGGCGACCAGATCGCCGTAGCTGGCGCTGCTCGGCTGTACGGGGGCGTCACCGGACTGCGCCTTGGCGATGGTGGTCGTGCTGTCCGCGTTGCCTGCCGCACCGTCCGTGCTGCCCGTGCTGCCCGCGGTCGACGTGCCGGGGGTCGCCCACGACACCTGCTCGCGCGTCTCGACCTGCGTGCGTTCCGATATGACGCCGGTCCACCACATCTGCCACACGATATACAGCGCGCAGACCACGGCCATCGTGATGAGGATCTCCGCGATGATGCCGATCATCTGCCATACGGGATTGCGGCGGGAGCCCGAGGCCGCACCGGCGGTCATGCGAGTGGTCATGTCATCCGATGACCGCCTGCCGCCACGTACGTTCCTGTTCGCCGCCCTGTTCGCGCTGTGCTTCATCGATGCCTACTCCCCCTGCGTGCCCGTGTCTGTGCCGTTCGTGCCGGACGCGCCACTTGTTCCGGCCGTATCATCGCCCGACGTGCCCGACGCATCACCCAGCACCGAGGCGTAGGTGAGCGGCTGCAGCAGCGACGCCGTCTCGTCGAAATGCAGATTCTTCTTCCGTTCGACCTTCCAACCGAGGCCGAACGCGCTGACGTACTGCTTATAGATGCCGATCGCGGGCGAATCGTCCAACGCCTTGATCAGGCTGTCCTGATCGCCGATCGCGTAGATCGTGAACGGCGGCGAGTATTTCTTGCCGTGCAGCGAGACGACGTTGCCCGAGCAGATCACGGCGGAGTTGAACAGCATGCGCTGGTCCATGAACGACATCGACGTGGCGCCGCCCGCCCATAGCGCGTTGATCACCGATTCGATGTCCTGCTGGTGAATCACGTACTTGTCGATGTCCTCGCTGGAACCGGAGGAGTCGATCGCCTGCTCCCACATCGGCGAATCGTCGAGCGTGACGGCGACGCCCGCACCGTCCACCGCGGGCAGGGTCGCGCCGGAACCGGCGTCGTCGGCGGTGGCGTCGCTGCCGTTCTTCGCGACGAGATCGGTCATCGTGCTCACGTCCGCACTGAGCTTTTCGACTTCCGCGTTGAGCTTGTTGACCTCGTCCACACGCTGTTCGATGAGCCCGGCGGTGTCCGAGTTGACGGTGGCGGTGCGATTGAATCGCAGATTCGTCATGAACAGGTATCCGGTGAGCGCGACGACGAGCATAACCGCGATGCCGCCCGCGAAGGAGCGCTTCACACTGTGCCGTCCACCTCTGTGTCTGGCCATGGCCGCCGCCTTTCCTTCACGCCGGAATCCCGATCCATCAATCCCAGTCCATCATCCCAGTGCATCCGCGGCCTATCTATGCATACGGCCCCGCGTTGTACAGTATGATCACCATTATTCGGGATTGTTCGCCGCGTTCGAGTGTAACCACTATTATGACTTCTAGCCTATAGAACTTGAATGGAGACTACGCTGATGGCTGACGAAGAGCTGGACAACAACTCGAATGGACAGAAGGACTGGCAGTCCGATACGGAGAAGACGACGGACGCGGATACCGCGGGTCTCGTCGACATGGACAAGGTCGAGGCCGTCCTCAACGCCACCGCCGACAAGTCCTCGATGACCCCTCAGATGCAGCGCATGATGGCGCGCCAGGAGGAGAACACCCGCCGCGTCGAGGAGACGATCAAGGGCACCAAGTCGAACCCGCGCTGGTTCGTGCCGCTGTTCTGCATCCTGATGGTGATCGGCCTGATCTGGGTCGTCACCTACTACCTGACCTCCAACTACCCGATTCCGAACATCGGTGCCTGGAACCTGCTCATCGGCTTCGTGATCATCATGATCGGCTTCATCATGACGATGTGGTGGCGCTGAGCCCGTCGATCTTTCAGCCGGTGCGATAATAATCGCCGGCAGTATTGAACAGGTATCAGGCAAGGGGCTGGACCGTTATCAACGGTTCCGGCCCCTTGTCGTACCTGCAGCGTTCCGATGCTTCCTCTTCCTCTCCGCTGTACCCCCGCACAGGTGAGTATGTGGATATGTGCACATATGCATAATGAGTAATCCACAGGTTATCCACAGTGATAATCGTTGAAATTCCAGCGATTGTGGATCATTATCCACAAGTTATCCACCACTTATCCACTGATTGTGCACTGCTTTTCCACTGATACGTAGTGGTTATCCCCAAACTAGCCACTGGATATCGTGGAGTTATCCACAATCGAGGCGCGTTATGCACACGATTTGCGGCATATACAGCCTCCGGACAGCCTTTCGACGGCCCGAGTTATCCACCTGTACACCCCCAGACACCCCCTATATACCCCCCAAGCACCCCGAATGTGCAATTGTGGATAACCTGTTGTGCACATATCCACAATTCACAATCGTTGAAATTCCGCCGATTTGGCACTCAAAATGGGGTTATGCACACCTGTTTTCCACCATATGCCCGCCGTTATCCCCAAGTTATCCACACTCTTTTCCACAGATTGTGGAAAACCACACGGTTGTAATTCACACTACATGTAGTGGCGAGCCCCATCGCCCGCCACTACACACAGGTGACACCCCCCCCCTAGCGACGCGATCACGCGATCGACATCAGGCACACCATCGCGATCGCGACGAGCGCGACGACCACCGCTCCCCCATAGATCCACATGCGCTGGTTGAACGAACGGCGGCGCAATGCGGGAATCCCAGCGACCAGCAGCCACGTGAGCACGCCGCCGGTCACGAATCCGCCGACGTGCGACTGCCAGGCGATGCCTCCGACCACGAACGGCAACAGGAAGTTGACCGCCATCCACACCAGCATCGAATTGATATCGGCCCCGATGCGGCGATAGACGACCAGAATCGCGGCGAACAGGCCGAACAGCGCGCCCGACGCACCATACGCGGCCATCATCCAATTGCCGGTCACGCGGGCCCACACGACGAGGCCCACCGCGCCGCCGAATCCGGAGATCAGGTAGAGCACGAGATACTTCCAGTGGCCCATCATGCGTTCCAGCTCAGGGCCGACCGAATACAGTGCGATCATGTTGAACAGAATGTGCATGATGTTCGGCGCATGCAGGAACATCGACGTGAACCACGTCCACGGACGGGAGAACAGCGTGAACGGCATCACCATGCCGGAGCCGATGAACTCGTTGAACAGGGCGGGCGAGAGCAGTCGCAGCAGTATCTCGACAAGCCACACCGCCACGCACACGGCGACCAGCGCCTTGGTGACCACCGGGCCGTTGTTCCTCCACTCGTAGGCGATCTGCTGTCTCGTAGGGAATTTCGGTAGATTCATGCGCATGGGATCAGTCTATCGGGAGGAGATGCCTTGGGCGCGTTCACACCCGATCCTCACAAAAACGTGCCTATGATGGGGAAGCAAGGTCGTCACTGAACGAACAGGGCGACGAGAATGGGAAAGGAGCCGTCATGGAGAACAAGTCCTCGAACGGTTGGAAGTTCTTTGCGTTGCTGTTTGGTGCGCTGCTCGCCGGCGTGGTGGGCCTGTACATCTACAAGCAGCAGAACCCGGATTACGATCCGTGGGAGGAGCCGTGGGAGAACAGCTCCTCGCCGGTTGACCTGGGTCTCGACAAGGCCGAGAAGGCCGACAAGGCCAAGGACGAGGCCGCCCCGGCCGACGACGCTCCCGAGGCCGCTCCCGCCGAAGCCTGATCAGCACCGCCACAGCGCAATATTACGGATATACGAAAAGGTCCCGCAATCTCAAATGGATTGCGGGACCTTTTCGTTATCACTCAGTCGCTATCTCCTAGCTCCTAACTCACGTCACGCGCGAGCGGGTGATTATGCGTGTGGCCTCTAGGCGCAGAGGGTGAAGGCGTACAAAGGTACGTCGAACCCTCTGCGCCGACGAGGACACTCCATAATCACGCGAGCGGGCCGGTGTGCCAGATGTCCTTGAGGTAATCCTCGATCGAACGGTCGGAGCTGAAGAAGCCGGAGTTCGCAACGTTGAGCAGGGCCTTGCGGTTCCACTCGAGCTGATCCTGGTAGAGCTTCTCGATCTCGGACTGGATGTCGACGTAGGAGGTGAAGTCGGCGAGGGTCATGAACCAGTCCTTGGTCAGCCAGTCGGCGACGAGCGGCGCGTAGGCGTTGCGGTCACCGTTGGAGAAGGTGCCGTTGGCGACGAGGTCAATGGCGTGCTTCAGGCGAGGATCGGCCTCGTAGTACTTGGCCGGATCGTAGTCGTTGGCGTACTGCTCCTCGACCTCGTCGACGGTCATGCCGAAGAGGAAGAAGTTCTCGGCGCCGACGCGCTCACGGATCTCGACGTTCGCACCATCGAGGGTGCCGACGGTCAGAGCGCCGTTGAGGGCGAACTTCATGTTACCGGTGCCGGAGGCCTCCTTACCGGCCTGGGAGATCTGCTCGTCGAGCTCGGTGGCCGGGATGAGGTTCTGGGCCATCTCGATGTTGTAGTTCGGGAGCATGTAGACGGCGAGCTTGCCCTTGAGGTCCGGGTCGTTGTTGATGACACGGGAGACGTTGTTGATCAGCTCGATGGTCATCTTGGCCAGGTAGTAGCCCGGGGCGGCCTTCGCACCGAAGAACACGGTGCGCGGCTGCAGGTCCTCGACGGAGGCGGAGCCGTTCTTGATGGCGGCGTACTGGGAGATGGTGGCCAGGATCTTCAGGCTCTGGCGCTTGTACTCGTGCAGACGCTTGACCATCGTGTTGAACAGGGTGTTCTCGTCGACGTCGATGCCGTAGTGCTGCTTGGCGAAGCCGACGAAGGAGTGCTTGTTGGCCTGCTTGACGGCGGCGAACTTCTTGACGAACTCGTCGTCCTTGGCCAGCGGGACGAGGCCCTGCAGCAGCTCAAGGTCGGACAGCCACTTGTCGGTGCCGAGGCCCTCGGTGATGAGGTCGGACAGACCCGGGTTGGCGAGCTTGATGAAGCGACGCGGGGTGACGCCGTTGGTGACGTTGGTGAACTTGTCCGGGTAGACGTCGGAGAAGTCCTTGAGGGTGACGTCCTTGAGGAGCTGGGAGTGCAGAGCGGCCACGCCGTTGACGTGGGAGCCGCCGTAGGTGGCGAGGTAGGCCATGCGGACGGAGTCGCCGGTGTAGATGCGCATGCGCTCGATGGTCTCGTCGTCGACGCCCTTGCCCTTGAGCTCGTCCTCGAACTGCTCGTTGATCTTCTCGATGATCTCGAGGTGACGCGGCAGCAGCTCGCCGATGAGGTCGGCGGACCAGACCTCGAGGGCCTCCGGCAGCAGGGTGTGGCAGGTGTAGTTGAAGGTCTTCACCGTGATGTCCCACGCGGTGTCCCAGTCGTAGTCGTACTCATCGATGAGGATGCGCATGAGCTCCGGGATGCCGATGACCGGGTGGGTGTCGTTGAGCTGGAACGTGATCTTGTTCGGGAAGGTGGTCAGATCCGGCTTGTCCTGGCCCGGGTAGAAGACGCGGATGGCGTCGTGCAGGGAGGCGGCGACGAAGAAGTACTGCTGCTCGAGGCGCAGCTCCTTGCCGACCTTGGTGGAATCCTCCGGGTACAGGACCTTGGAGATGTCCTCGGCCTTGACCTGCGGCTTGACGGCGTCGAGGTACTCGCTCTTGTTGAAGGTGAGCAGGTCGAACTCGTCGTAGGACTTGGCGGTCCACAGGCGCAGGGTGTTCACACGCTGGGACTTGTAGCCCGGCACGAGGTAGTCGACCGGGACGGCGCGCACGGACCAGGCCGGCTTCCAGACCTTCTTGCCGTTCTCCTCGACGACCTCGCCGCCGAAGGAGACCTTCTGGTCACGGTTGTAGTCGATGTGGCCCCACGGCTCCTCGTTGTTCAGCCAGTAGTCCGGGGTCTCAACCTGCTTGCCGTTCTCGTCGAACGTCTGCTTGAAGATGCCGTAGCGGTACTGGATGCCGTAGCCGAAGGCCGGCACGCCAAGGGAGGCGAGGGAGTCGACGTAGCAGGCGGCGAGACGGCCGAGGCCGCCGTTGCCGAGGCCCGGCTCGTACTCGGCGTCGACGATGTCCTTCGGCTGGAAGCCGAGGGCCTCGACGGCGGAGTCGAACTGATCGGTCAGGCCAGCGTTGAGCAGGGCGTTCTCAAGCTGCTTGCCCATGAGGAACTCGGCGGAGAAGTAGCCGACGGCCTTGGTGTTGCCGTTGACCATATCAGCCTGAGTCTTGAACCAAGAGTCCGCGAGGTGGTTGCGGACGGCCTTGGAGGCGGCGACGTAGACGTCGGCGGCGGTCGCCTGCTCGGGGGTGACGCCCTGGGTGTACTTCAGCTGTTCACGAATCTCGTCGGCGAACTGCTCAGCCGTGACGGGAGACTTCGGTGCAGTGATCTCGGTCATGTTTCTTTTTGTCCTTCCGGGATGGAACTTCCCTGACCATGATAAGGCGCGATATTGGCCGCGCTTCAACCCATACATGAACAGTGCGTTACATTCCGCACCACTTCGTGCATACGTTGTCATAGCTCTTGATCATCACCATACTACGTAGTATGGCCATCGAATCGGGAGACGATGTTCACGAGCCGGTCGGGGGTGCGTCGCGAATCGATCGCTTCGCTGGGAGGCGAGTTCCGCACCCGCAGCGATGACGAAACGTTCAGCCATCCACGCTCAGCCACACAACCGTCAAATCCGTCATGCCGTCCACGGACGTGACACAATGACGGTATGGCTGTGATTCTGGAAAAGGATTTGGAACGCGGACGCGTGGCACTCAAGCAATGGTGCGAGGCGGCGCGCGCTGAAGCCGCACGCATTGGCGCGCCAACCGCGGCGATCCCCGCGCGCCTCGCCATCGCGCCGAAACTGCCGCGCCCGGTCATGGCGATGGCCGTACGCTACTCGCTGTTCCTGCTTGAACGCAAGGCACCCGGCCCCGGTGTGGAGGTACGCGTGGCCCCGTGGGGCGCGATCAAGATCCTCGACGGACCGGCCTCCGACCCGCATAATCTCACGCCGCCGGACGTCATCGAACTGGATCCGCAGGTATGGCTGCGCCTTGCGGCCGGGATCACCTCATGGAACGAGGAGAAGGAGGCCGGGCATATCAGCGCGGTCGGCGAACGCGACGATCTGGGGTGGCTGCTGCCGCTCAGGCCTTATGCGGCTTGAGTGCGCTCGGCATCGGCATCGGGATGGGCTTGTGCGGCACCGGCTTCGCGCTGGTCTTGCTTGCCTTGGGAAATTCGCCGCTGGTGGCCTTCGCGGCCGCCTCGGCGGCCCACTTGGCGTACTCGTCCAGATCGTCATCGCCCTGCGCGCTGGCACCGCTGACGCGATCAGCGTCATCGGCATCAGCGGAAACAATCGAATCCGCCGCAACGGCGGCGTCCGAAGTCTCGTCCGCATAGTGAGAAGAATACTGATCCTCGACGTCGGCAAACGGGTCAACCGAGCCGGTTCCCGGCTCCTGACCGCTCAGTTCCTTGGCAAGCTCATCATAATCGGTGTCGGTAGTCAGATATTTGAGCTTACGAGCTATCTTCTGCTGCTTGGCTTTCTGACGTCCGCGGCCCATGTGACCCCCTGAGATAATGCTTGCTATCAATTCATCAACATAGAAGAGTACCACTTGTCTGATTCATTGGGCTTGTCGGCTCGCGCTTTTACGATAAAAGCGATATTTTGCACGGTTTTGACACAACCTGATCACCACACTGACCAGTCACCTGATCAGACGGATCACCGAAACCACCGAAAAGGACGATACGTATGACGGAAGAAACGCAGGAGCCGCAGATCACGGCCGCCGGCAACGAAATGAGCGCCAGCTTCCTGGCCGCGAAGAAGCGCTCGGACGCGACACTGGCCAAGCTCGAAGCCGAGCCGGGCAAGTTCACGATGCTCACCGGCGACCGCCCGACCGGCCGTCTGCACCTCGGCCACTACTTCGGCTCCATCAAGGAGCGCGTGGCCATGCAGAACAAGGGCGTGCACTCCAACATCATCATCGCCGACTACCAGGTCATCACCGATCGCGACACCACCGAGCACATCCAGGACAACGTCCTCAACCTCGTGCTCGACTACATGGCCGCCGGCATCGACCCGAAGAAGACCATGATCTACGCGCACTCCGCCGTGCCGGCCGAGAACCAGCTGCTGCTGCCGTTCCTCTCCCTCGTCACCGAGGCCGAACTGCACCGCAACCCGACCGTCAAGTCCGAGATGGAGGCCTCCGGCCACGCGCTGACCGGCCTGCTGCTCACCTACCCGGTGCATCAGGCGTGCGACATCCTGTTCTGCAAGGCGAACGTCGTGCCGATCGGCAAGGACAACCTGCCGCACATCGAGATCACGCGCACCATCGCCCGACGCTTCAACGAGCGCTACGCGAAGAAGCACCCGGTGTTCCCCGAGCCGGCCGCGATCCTGTCCGACGCGCCGGAGATCCCGGGCCTCGACGGCCGCAAGATGAGCAAGTCGTACGGCAACTCGATCATGCTGGGCGCCACCGCCGAGGAGACCGCCAAGCTCATCAAGAAGAGCCCGACCGACTCCGAGCGCACCATCACGTTCGATCCGATCAACCGTCCGCAGGTCTCCGCGCTGCTCACCACCGCGGGCCTTGTCACCGGCCGCGACCCGAAGGAGATCGCCGATGAGATCGGTGCCGCGGGCGCAGGCGCGCTCAAGGCGTACGTCATCGAATCGGTGAACAACTTCCTCGCCCCGCACCGCGAGCGTCGCGCCGAGCTGGCCAAGGACATGGACTACGTGCGCGACGTCCTGCACGACGGCAACAAGCGCGCCAACGAGATCGCCGAGGCCACCCTCGACGAGGTGCGCGAGGCCATGGGCATGAAGTACTGATATTCAGTAGTACCGAAGCAGTACCGAAGCAGTACCGAAAGCAGCCTGATAAGGACGTTCGTTCCCCCTATCTGCGTTACATGAGGTACTTTCGGCATCGTGCGGACATCTATCTCGCTTACATGGGGTACCAAGCCGAAGTATAAGGGCCGGAAAATGGCTTAGCCCCAACGGCATCAAGCCGTTTTCCGGCCCTTATACCCAAGGCGAGTACCCCTCGCAAGCGAGATAGATGTCCGCACAAGGCTGAAAGTACCCCTCATAACGCAGATAGCAGACGCAGATAGGCAGTGTCCTAGTCTGGAGAACCACCATCCTCACGGGTCACAGTCACCGATGACATCGACCAGCGCCTCACCATCACCGACACCAGAATTCAACAATGGGGTGAATCCAAGTCGCAGGTGCATCGGCTTGCGATACCGACTTCTGCCATCGCAGATCTGACGAATGGTCTTTCTCTCGGTCAGTGGTGTGATCGAACCCGTTACCTCGTATATTCTCTCTGCAACCCTGCCGGCCAAGGCCGCTTCAGAGGAGTCATCACCAATATCCATTGTCGTCACTTGGACATACTTCCATCCTGCGTCCTCGAGTATCTGCCGCCTTTTGACATCGGTTAGCCATTGACCGGCATGATGAGAGCCGTCATATTCGACACAGATTTTGAACTCGGGATACGCAAGGTCCAAATACAGGGTCTTCTCTCCATGTCCGATGAACACGGGGTAGTTCACTCGAGGACAATCCAATCCGTATTTCATCAACGCCAATCGAGTGCGCGTCTCCATCGAGGAATCCGTGCCCTCGCGAATCATCGGCAGCGCACGACGACAATCGGCATATCCTCTGAACATCCGACATTGGCGCCCCGCCTCACGCTCCTGCCGCGCATACTCCTCGGCACCATCGAGGTACAGGCCCAGTTCCTCCACCGTCGACCGACGCAGACGCCCATCACGCCGGGTCATGGAATCCCCCAGCACGATAAGCTCCTCCAAACCCACATATGGGGCGAACATTGCCCACGTGCAAGGCGGTGACGTGCATGCGAACTGCCGTTCGACCGTGACGGTGTCCATCGGGAACCGCCACACCACCGCATTGACTCCCTTGACCCGGTATCGGCGATTGAGATGAGGAACCGCCACCACCACGTCTTCACTGGTTCGACTACGCTTCCGGTACCGCATTCGCCGACGCGACGGCAACGCAGGCATGCGAGGCAACTCGATCGCCATCAGCTCCAAAGCGGTCGATAAAGCATATGGCGGACGCCAATCCGTGCGCCGTTGAATCGCAGCGCACACCTCCATACGACGATATTTCAGTTCCGTAAGCTCAGTCAATGCCATCGAATCGCCCATCAGATCCTCCTCGATCCTCTGCTTTCCTTGCCCGGCACAACCGTGCAATCCCTTTCTTCGAGGACTGCGAGATGCAGGCATCCGGCTTAACCCAGATTATGCGGTATTGGGGAATCGCACCTTGATCGAAGAATAAGCCGTGCATAGATGCGGGCGTTTGTGGATAACCGGGCCATCGCGCTGTCGGACACCGCCGGGCGGGGACGGCACAGGAGACGGCACAGGAGACTTAACCATTCGACACAATCATTCGGCTCAACGGTCGAAAGGACGCCTCTCTCCCTCATCCGACAGTGGCACCATAGCGGTATGGACAACGGCAATAGCACGAGCGGCGATCCGAACGACCGCGATCTCAATATCATCAATGCGCGCATTCCCGGCAGCGATGTAGGCACGGATACACGCGTGGACCTCAGCATCCGCGCAGGACGCATCGTCTCCGTGACGCCATCTTTGTCAACGACGTCAGTCTCGGCTTCCGACACGGCCGACACCGACACGGCCGACACCATCGACGCCGACGGTCTGTGGGTCATCCCCGGACTGTGGGACTGCCATACGCATTTCACGCAGTGGTCGAAAACCCTCGGTCGCCTTGATCTGATCAGCGCTCGGTCGGCCGACGAGGCGATGGCGATGCTTCGTGCGCATCTTGACGAACGCCGCGCCGCAGGCACACTCGACCCGAATGCGTTCGTGGTGGGCATGCGGTTCCGTCACTCGCTGTGGTCCGACGATCAACAGCCCACGTTGGCTGCGATCGATGCGGTGACCGGCGAGCAGCCGGTCGCGCTTTCCAGCGCCGACATGCACTGCGGATGGGTGAATTCGGCGGCGGCCCGACGACTTGGCGTCCATGTGGATGAGAAGACCGGGCTCGTCGGCGAGCTCGAATGGTTCGACGCCTACACTCAGTTCGACAAGGCGCCGGGGGCTGCCGAGGAGACCGACCGTCTGCTTCGTGAGGCCGAGCGGGATGCGGCCGGCAAGGGCGTGGTCGGCATTCGCGACTACGAAATGGCCGAGAACATCGCCACGTGGATCCGTCGTTTCGCTTCCGGCATCGATCGTCTGCGCGTCGCTGCCGGCGTCTATCCGGAACGCCTGCAGCAGGCCATCGACGACGGCTGGCGTACCGGAAAGGAGCTGCCCGGATCGCAGGGGCTCGGCACGGTCGGCGCGATGAAGCTCATCTCGGATGGTTCGCTCAACACCCGTTCCGCCTACTGCTCGACCCCGTATTCCGGCATCGAACCGCCGACCTACGGCACGCTGAGCTACACGCCGCAGCAGATCGAGGAGTACATGCGGCTCGCCACCGAGCATGGCTTCGAGATCGCCTGCCATGCGATCGGCGACGAGGCGAACACCATCGTGTTGGATGCGGCCGAGCGCACGCGCGCCCATGGGTCGATCGAGCATGCTCAGATGCTCAAGCGCTCCGATATTCCGCGCCTTGCGAAGCTTGGGCTCGACGCGAGCATCCAGCCGCAGCATGCGATGGACGACCGCGATGTGATCACCCGCTTCTGGGCGCATCCGGCCGGCATCCCCTATGCATTCCGGTCGCTGTACGACGCCGGCACGCGGCTGCGCATGGGGTCGGATGCCCCGGTTGCGCCGCTTGACCCGTGGATGGCCATCTCCGCGGCGGTGTTCGGCACGGAGAACTCCGATCGAGAGCCGTTCCAGCCTGAGCAGTGCCTGCCTGTGGACGTGGCATTGGCCGCATCCACGGCGGCCGGGCGCGACCATCTCGAAGCCGGCGACCCCGCCGATCTTGTGCTCTTGGACACCGACCCGTACGAGGCCCGGACCCCGGAGGAGATGCGCGCCATGCCGCAGCACGTGTCGATGACGTTCGTCGGCGGGAGGCGCATCTTCTGAACGGCACGGTGATGAACAGTGCGGTGAGGTACTAGACAAGCTATCTGCGTTACAAGGGGTACATTACGGCGTTTGCGGACATCTATCTCGCTTACGAGGGGTACTTGTCCGAAGTATCAAGGCCTGAAAACGGCTTGACCTCGTTGCAATCAGGCCGTTTTCGGTCCCGTATACCTGACATAAGTACCCCACGTAAGCGAGATAGATGTCCGCAACAGGCCGAAAGTACCCCTTGTAACGCAGAAACCCAGCAGAAAACCAGTATCCTGCGCCGTCGATTCATTAATGAATCGACTATCTCATGCCCACCTTGTGCTAGACCGGCT
This sequence comes from Bifidobacterium callitrichos DSM 23973, assembly GCF_000741175.1. Lineage (GTDB taxonomy): Bacteria > Actinomycetota > Actinomycetes > Actinomycetales > Bifidobacteriaceae > Bifidobacterium > Bifidobacterium callitrichos. Next base: position 10,814 of record NZ_JGYS01000017.1, on the reverse strand, counting down.
CATCCTGCAATCAGGGACGTGCTGCGCGCGCATTCTGCAACCCACGCCCCCGCATCACGCATCGTGGGCGGTATCACCGCGCCGCGGATTGACCTCGGATTCCATGGCCTGCATCGGCTCGTCGACCAGAAGCGTGCCGGAGGGCAGGGTGCCGGGCAGCGGATCATCCATGTAGTGATCGAATTCGTAGAGCATGCGATCGCTCGGGCGGGCCGTGAGCAGCGAGACCACGATGATGCACGCCAGCGAGATGAGGAACGCCGGCAGCAGCTCGTAGATCGCGAACACGCCTCCCAACGGCTTGATGAGATTATGCCACACGAGCACCGCGGCGGTGCCGGAGATCATGCCGGCCACCGCACCCGCCTTGTTGGCGCGGCGCCAGTACAGCGCGCACAGCATCAGCGGGCCGAACGAGGCACCCAGACCGGCCCACGCGTAGGAGACGACCTGGAAGATCGACGAGTTCTGGTCGTAGGCCACGAGGATGCCGAACAGGAACATGACGATCAGCGTCAGACGCGCCACGATCATGACCTGCCTGTCCGTGGCCTTGCGGTGCAGCAGCCCGCGGAAGATGTTCTCGCCCATCGCGGAGGCGCCGATGATCATGTACGACGAGCTCGAGCTCATCGAGGCGGCGAAGATGCCGGAGACGACCACACCGCAGATGAAGCTCGGCAGCAACGTCTGCGCGAGCACGATGAAGATGGTCTCCGCGTCACCCGAGGTGAGCAGATGCGTCGGCATCATCGCGCGCCCGACCAAGCCGATGCACACCGCGCTGGCGAGCGATAGCACGCACCATGAGGTGGCGATGATCCGCGATTTGCGCACCTCCTCGACGCTGCGAATCGACAGGAATCGCACAAGCACCTGCGGCATGCCGAAGTAGCCGAGACCCCAGGCGAGCATCGAGACGATGGTGATGATGCCGTAGTCGGCAGGTGCGCCGAACACCGCCTTGCCTGCCTCGACGAGTTGCTGACCGGACGTCGGGTCGAGCTGCGGCACCGCCACCTGCGTGCCGGAGATGAAGCCCGGGATGGCGCGCAGGAACGCGACCGTATTGCCGATGCCACCCGCGGAGGCCACCGTGCCGATGAACACGACGGCGAGCGCGGAGAACATGAGCACTCCCTGGATGAAGTCGGTCATCACGACCGACAGGTATCCGCCGACGATGGTGTATACGAACACGACCAGCGCGCCGATGATCATCATGAGGTGATAGTCGAATCCGAAGAGCGCGTGGAACAGCTTGCCGACGGTCACGAAGCAGCTGCCCACGTACACGCAGAAGAACACGAGGATGATGAGCGCCGCGATGGTCGAGATCACGCCGCGATGGTCATGGAAGCGCTTGGCGAAGAAGTCGGGGATGGTGATCGCGTCGCCGGCAACGACCGAGTAGCGGCGCAGTCGCCGGGCGACGAGCTTCCAGTTGAGGTATGTGCCGAGCGCCAGTCCGATGGAGGTCCACATCGGGTCGGCGGCGCCGGTGAAGTAGGCGAGGCCCGGCAGGCCCATGAGCAGCCATCCGGACATGTCGGACGCTTCGGCGGACAGGGCCGTCAGCCATGGCCCGACGCCACGGCCGCCGGCGAAGTACTCCTTCGATGAGGAGTTCGATCGTTTGGAGTAGATGAATCCGATGGACAGCATGGCCGTGAAATAGATGACCATGGCCAGTAGGATCCAGAAATCGTTCGCCACGATAAGGCCGCCTTACTTTCTCTCGTTCCGCTCTTGTCTTGTATGCTCGTTCCCCGATATCGCTCGACGTTCCCCGACAGTGCGGACAATCCGCCGAAAACGCCACGAAACCGTCTCAGAGTATGGGCGCGTTCGGCCGCGGCGCGAAGGTCGGTTAGCCTGCCGATCAAGCGCCGATCAGATGTCGTAGCGCCAGGACTTGTCCGTGATGACGCGGGCCATCGCCAGCCCGATCGGCAGGCAGACGATCACCATGAACGCGCGGAACGCCCAGTCGAGTGCGTGGATCGTCTGGAAGCTGCCGAGGTACCACATCGCGCGGTACATATACATGCCGGGGACCATGATCACGATCGACGGCACGGTCAGGCAGATGCGCGGATAGCCAAGGTGCGGGGGCAGCCAGCCCTTGCGTACCGAGGATCGCCATGCGGAGGCGAGCAGGCCGGCGAGCAGGGCGCCGATGAATGCGCCCGCTTCGGCGGGCACGCCGGCGTCGACGATCTCGAGACGCAGGGTGTCGGTGATCATGCCGATGACGGCGGCGGTCAGGCACATGCGCTGCGGCGAGTTGAACATGATCGAGAAGCCCCAGACTCCGAGGAACGCGAACACGGCGCGCAGCAGCGCGTTGACCCACGGGTTCAACCCGAGCGGCTCGAATCCGGTGGGGTTGAGGTGCACGATCGTGGCGATCATCCAGCCTGCGAGCGTGGCCATGAGCACGATGCACAGGAAGTAGGCGAGACGTTGGATGCCCGAGGGGAAGTCGATCTTCGCCATGTCCAGTCCGCTGGTGATGAGCGGGAAGCCGGGGATGACGAAGAGCATCGCGCCGATGTACGCGGTGTCGTGCTGCAGGGCGATCGGGTCGAACAGGCCGATCAGTCGCAGCGTGCCGGTGCAGGCGAGCGCGGCGACGGCCACGCACACGAAGGTGACGAAGAACTGGTTCAGGTGGTGGGCGAAGAGCCGGCGGCGCAGCCAGTGGCCGAGTCCGGCGCCGACGAACGCGCCGACCATGTCATACGGGCCGCCGCCCAGAAGGAACACGAAGGATGCGCAGGCGATGGCGGAGGCGAGTCCGGCGAACGCGGGGGAGTAGAGCGGCTTGCGGTGCTCGATCATGTCGAGTCGCTTGTGCGCCTGCCGCACGGTGATGCCGGGGCGGCCGGCCACGGGTGTCTTGCCGACGTGGTCGAAGTGTTCGGCGTATTCGCCCTTCGGCGGCTTGTGATCACGTTTGCGAGAGGAGGATCCCGCAGTGCCGTTGGCGGCCTTGGCGCCCTTGGCACCGCCGTTGGTGCCGCCGCCGTTGCCGACGAAGCCTTCTTCCGGTGCCACGCCATGACGGCCTCGGCCCTCATGCGCGTCACGGACCTCACGGAACTCACGATCGACGAGGCGCTCGCGTGACGGCTTACGATCGGCCATCCTGTCCCTCATGTCCTCGAAGTCGGGCCCCATCACCTCGGAGTCGGCGTGACCGGATCCGTTGACGCCGCGGCGACGATGCCGCTCCTGCCGTTCGCGCTCCTCTTGCTTGGCGAGTTCGGCGCGTTCGGCGAGCGATTCGGTCATCGCCGACTTGGACCAGTCGCTCTCATGCACGTCCAGCGGTTCGGCGAGCGGCTGGCCGGGATCGGTGTGCTGACTTGCTGCCTCGAGAGCGTCGAGGACGGCGTCCTGCCCATCCTGTTCAACCTGACCGGACTTGCCGTCATGACCCAACTGACCCGACTGGTCCAACTGACCCGACTGACCCGACTTGACGTCATGGCCGCGGCCGGCGAGGCGATTCACCCATGTCGCGACCGTACCGGCTCCCGTCGCACCTCGCGCCTCCTGCGCCTCGGCCTGACGCTCCCGTTCCTCCTTCTCCTCCTCGCGCAGCTCCTTGGCGAGCTTGGCGGACATCTGCGAGGCGTCCTTCTCGTCGAGGTGCTGCATGAGGCCCTTGGACACCTCGGGGCGCGTGTGGTACATGCTCTCCTCGCCGAGGTTCACGCTGAACCAGTCGGCGAAGTGCTCGAGCAGCCAGATGCGTTCGGTGTTGACGCCGGTGGTGGGCAGGTCGATGACCTCGGTGATGCGGTCCTTGCCGTCGGTGCACGCGGCCTCGATGTCGGTCAGGTTCACGTCGGCGCGCACGTGCACGCCGAGCGGGTAGGCGATGCGATGCATCATCTCGCGCACGCGGAACGATCCGGTTCCGGCGGACAGGTCAAGCAGTCCGACGCGCACGATGACGCTCGCCTTGGCGGCGATGCCCGCCTCGGTGATCGGCTTGTCCCAGTCGCGTTCGATGTCCTCCATGTCCAGCGGAATGGAGTGCGTGTGGTAGTGCGATACGGCGATCGCACCGTGCTCCTTGGGCGGTTCCTTGGTATCGGTGCGGCGCCCGTTCTGTGTGTCGGTATGGTCCGTCTGCTGTTGCATGTGTATTCGATTCTGATGAAAGAAATCCGACGAATTGCGATGGAATCCCCGCAAATTTCCCGAGATCGTACGCTACCCCGCGCCCTTCCCCGAACATCGCCGCGTTCACTTTCGTGTCCACCTTTCGGACAATCGGTGGTCGCCATATGATCGTCCCACGTTTGTTCCACGGTCATCACACGATCATCACACGACCATCGCACGGAAAACCGACCACCCCCGAATATCCACATAATCGCCCGATAATCGAACTTCGTAACATAGATGGCGATTTCGCGACGATAGAATGCTGACCACAACCAAACGCCGTATACGGGCTGTGGGCTCGCAACGGACGGCCTCAACAACCGCGGAGGAGCCGCGGGCGACCGTCAGACCGGGCAACCTGAGGTACGGCAGAAGGAGGTCTGATGACAGATAACGATCAGCAGATCACGCCAGCCGACGCGACGATAGTCTCGACCGGTACGGGAACCAAGGGTCCCGAAGAGCGTGCTCTGCCCGAATCACTCGCCAACGACATGGATCTGTGTCTGCACATCCTGCGTGATGTACTCGGCGAATTCGATCCCAAATTGCTTTCCACGTTCGACGAAGTACGCAAGTACGCCGTCGAGGCCAGCGCCGAGCATTTCGAAGGCGTGATGGTCGATCCCGATCCGGATCACGATGGTCTCAAGAAGGCCGTGGAAGTCATCGACGCCATGAAGCTTCACGACGCCCAGCTTCTGGCCCGCGCATTCGCCACCTACTTCCACCTCGCCAACCTGTGCGAGGAGGACTACCGCGTCTCCGTGCTGCACGCACGTGAGGCCAAGGTGAGCGACGACAGCGCCGTGGACCCGATCAACGAGCTCACCGTCGCCTACCACCAGCTCATCAACGAGATGGGCCCGGCGAAAGCCAAGGAGCTGCTCGACCAACTCGAGTTCCACCCGGTGTTCACCGCGCACCCCACCGAGGCCCGCCGTAAGGCGGTCGAAGGCAAGATCCGCCGCATCTCCGAGCTGCTGACGGCCAACAAGCTGCTGGGCGGCTCCGACAAGAAGGAGAACCTGCGCCGTCTCTACAACGAGATCGACGCGCTGTTCCGCACCTCGCCGATCGCGCTCAAGAAGCCGACCCCGGTCGAAGAGGCGGACACGATTCTCGACATCTTCGACAACACGCTCTTCCACACGATCCCCAAGGTCTACCGTCGCTTCGACGACTGGATCCTGGGCGACAAGGCCGGACTCGTCGAGCCCGTCTGCCCCGCGTTCTTCCACCCGGGCAGCTGGATCGGCTCCGACCGCGACGGCAACCCGAACGTCACCGCGAAGGTCAGCCGTCAGGTCGCGCGCAAGTTCTCCGACCATGTGCTGGCCGCCCTCGAGGAGGCCACCCGCACCGTCGGCAAGAACCTGACGATGGAGGCCGAGACCACGCCGCCGAGCGCTGCGCTCAAGGTGCTGTGGAGCCACCAGAAGGAGATGAGCGAGAGGCTCACCGACAAGGCCGCGCTGATCTCCACCAAGGAGCTGCACCGCGCCGTCATGCTGGTGATCGCCGATCGCCTGCACTACACGATCCTGCGCGACGCCGACCTGATGTACCACACCTGCGACGACTTCATCGCCGATCTCAAGACCGTGCAGCAGTCGCTGGCCGACGCGGGCGCCAAGCGCTCCGCCTACGGCCCGCTGCAGGACCTGATCTGGCAGGCCGAGACCTTCGGCTTCCACATGGTCGAGATGGAGTTCCGTCAGCACTCGGTCGTGCACTCCCGCGCCCTCGCGGATATCCGCGAGCACGGCCTGCACGGCGAGCGCGGCGAGCTGCAGCCGATGACTCAGGAGGTGCTCGACACCTTCCGCGCCCTCGGCTCGATCCAGAAGCGCAACGGACTCAAGGCCGCACGCCGCTACATCATCTCGTTCACGAAGAGCGCGCAGAACATCAAGGATGTCTACGAGCTCAACCGTCTCGCCTTCGCGCATCCGGAGGACGTGCCGACCATCGACGTGATCCCGCTGTTCGAGCAGCTCGAGGATCTGCAGAACTCGGTGGACGTGCTCGAGGAAATGATCAAGATCCCCGAGGTGCAGGCTCGTCTGAAGGCCACCGGCAACAAGCTCGAGGTCATGCTCGGCTACTCCGACTCCTCGAAGGACGCCGGCCCGACCTCCGCCACGCTGGCCCTGCACTCCGCGCAGGAGCGCATCGCCAAGTGGGCCGAATCGCACGACATCGACCTGACCCTGTTCCATGGCCGCGGCGGTGCCGTCGGTCGTGGTGGCGGCCCCGCCAACCGCGCGGTGCTTGCCCAGCCGGTCGGATCGGTCAAGTGCCGCTTCAAGCTCACCGAACAGGGCGAGGTCATCTTCGCCCGCTACGGCAACCCGGTGCTGGCCATCCGCCACGTCGAGTCCGTTGCGGCGGCGACCCTGCTCCAGTCCGCGCCGAGCGTCGAGAAGCGCAACACGGACATGACCGCCAAGTACGCCGAGATGGCGCACGAGCTCGACGAGGCCGCGCACAACCGCTTCCTCGACCTGCTGCACACGCCCGATTTCGCGCAGTGGTTCTCCACCGTGACGCCGCTGACGGAGATCGGCCTGCTGCCGATCGGCTCCCGTCCGGCCAAGCGTGGCCTCGGCGCGAAGTCGCTCGACGATCTGCGTACGATCCCGTGGATCTTCTCCTGGGCTCAGGCGCGCATCAACCTGGCCGCATGGTACGGCCTCGGCACCGCATGCGAGCAGTTCGGCGATCTGGAGACGATGCGTCAGGCCTACGAGGAATGGCCGCTGTTCTCCACGTTCATCGACAACATCGAGATGTCGCTGGCCAAGACCGACGAGCGCATCGCCAAGATGTATCTGGCGCTCGACGATCGCACGGATCTGCCGGAGAAGGTCATGCACGAGATGGAGCTCACCCGCAAGTGGGTGCTCGACATCGTCGGCGACAAGTGGCCGCTGCAGCACCGTCACGTGCTCGGCCAGGCCATCCGAATCCGCTCCCCGTACGTGGACGCGCTGTCCGTCACCCAGGTGCTGGCGCTGCGTTCGCTGCGTAAGAAGGTGGACAAGGAAGAGCTCTCCAAGAGCCAGCAGGCCGGGTTCATCTATCTCATCCTCTGCACGGTCTCCGGCGTCGCCGCAGGCCTGCAGAACACGGGCTGATTCCGGTCCGCGCCGTCGAATCATCGGGGAGCCCCGCAACCTCTGTCAGGTTGCGGGGCTCCCCCGTTTAGCACGTCTTGGCGCGCGAAACCCCCGTAACGCGAAAAAGACCTCCGGACCTTGCAGAGTTTGTCGTTTCCCGTCCGCCCGACCGGTGCAATCCCGCACTCCGCCTCCCATCCAACCGTCCGATGTGAACCATCTCACCGAAATCCCCCATCCCAGCCGCGGGTACCGAAACGCCACCCTGCTAGAATGCTGCATTGTCGGCATCGACGAGAGCCAGTAGCGCCGATGAACCTTACACCAACGATGTTCGCATGTGCGGGCAGTACCGTCATGTGCCACGTAGGTTGGTGCGGATTCGGGTGAGGCGTCTCTTGCGGAATCGTCGGGCAACCGGCATCGGCAGTGAAAGGGGACATCCGCCTATGGCACGAATCGCTTCCGCCGGGAACCGCTGGACCAGCGCGATCATCCCGGCTCTTCTCATCCACATTCCAATCGGCACGGTCTACTGTTGGAGCGTCTTCAAACAGCTCATCGCCGACCGTCTCCACGCCGCGCCCGCCTCGGTGGAGTGGGCGTTCTCCCTCGCCATCTTCTTCCTCGGCATGTCCGCCGCGTTCGCGGGCCCGATGGTGGAGAGGAACATCAAGCGGTCCGCCTTCGTCTCCATGGTCTGCTTCGTGGTCGGCTTCGCCGGCACGGGCGTGAGCATCGCCGCCGGATTCCTGCCGGGCGTGTTCATCTGCTACGGCGCGATCATGGGCGTCGGACTTGGCGTGGGCTACCTCACCCCGGTCAAGAACCTGATGCTGTGGTTCTCCGACAACAAGGGCCTCGCCACTGGCATCGCGGTCGCCGGGTTCGGACTCGCCAAGGCCATAGCCAGTCCGCTGATGGAATACCTGATCGGCACGGTCGGTCTGGTGAGCATGTTCTTCGTGCTCGCCGCGGTCTACGCGGTCATGATGCTGGTCGGATTCCTGCTCATCCGCCGTCCGGCCGGCTGGACCTACGATCCGGCCACCTCGCACGTCAGCCGCGTCTCGATCTTGAAGAAGCCGGTGTTCTGGGGCATCTGGATCGCCTTCTATCTCAACATCACCTGCGGCCTGGCGCTCATCAGCCAGGAGAAGGACATCCTGCACGACGTGCTGGCCGCCCTCCCGCAGTATGCCGCGTTGGCTCCGTCCGATTTCGCCGCCGCCACTGCAGGCGTCATCGGGCTGGTGCTCGCCATCGACTCCGTGTTCAACACGGCCGGACGTATGGGCTTCTCAACGCTGTCCGATCACCTCAAGCGCCGTGAGACCGTGTATCAGGTGATCTTCATCATGTCGATTCTGGTATGTCTGCTGCAGGTCGCGCTCAACAGCATCGGCAACGCGCTGCTGTGGGCGGTGCTAGCCATGCTGTTCCTCATCAACGCGGGCTACGGCGGCGGATTCTCCACGCTGCCGGTGCTGCTCGACCAGCATTTCGGTACGAAAACCGTCTCCACCACGCATGGGCTGACGTTGAGCGCGTGGGCGTTCGCCGGCCTGTCCGGCAACCAGCTCGCCTCGTTCGTGGTCACCCACTCCCCCGACCAGACGCATCGTTACTCCGCACTGATTCCGGTGCTCGCCGTGCTGTTCACAGTGGCGCTGCTGTGCGCGACGCTCGTCACAGTCGCCGGCAAGCACGCAGGCCACGAACCAGACGCGCCGCGAGCCTGACCAGCAGGGTCGCGGCGAGGCCGATGCAACCGGAAGCGGCGAACAGCTCCATGAACCACCACACCTGCCCCAGACTGATCCAGTTCAGTATCCACGGTCCGACCTGCGTGCACACGGAGTTTACCGCGCAGAAATCACTCGCCACGGCAAGCATGAATATCAGCGGGAACGCGGGAAGCGCGGAGATCAGGGGGAACAGGAACGCACGCAAGGCACCGCGGACCGTCGCCCAGTCGGCCACGCGATGCGACGCCCCGGATTGTGGATTCGGCAGCGGCTCTGATTCCGGTTCCGGCAGCGATTGCGGTCTCAGCCCGTATATCATGCCCACGCCCAACAGCACGGGCGGGAACAGGAAGTTGATCATCAATGCGGTGCCCATGGAGAATGCGCCGCGCGTCTCGTAGTCGGCCCAAGGCAATTCGCCCATCGCAACACACATCAGCAACAGCATGTACAGGACGCACACGGCCACCACACATCCGATGTGAATCCAATCCCGTCCATGCTCCCGACCGCGCATGTCGGGAGAACCTGCTGCACCACCCATCGCATCGTCGCGCATGTGAAGCTCCTTCGCCGAGCCTTCGCCATTGATACACACCATGGCATCCGCAATCCTGGTTCGCAGGGGTACATCCGCCGCCCTGCCGACATCCATCGACGTTACAAGGGGTTGCCGACGGGGCGTATCCTGCGAACAAACGGCACATTCCGCCCCGATAAGGGCATGTCTACGCTGAATGAGCACCCCTCCTAAGCAAGATGGATATCCGGAGGCGGGAAGATCCACCCCTGCAAACGCAGTTGGCAGCCGGAAACGCCCGGTCGCCGGAATCCGAACCGCCGGCGACCGGGCGTGACTCGCGGAGCGCAGGCTACGCGCCGAGCAGGGCGAGCATCTGGGGAATGCTCTTCTTGCCGAACTCGACCTTCTGCTCACCTGCGGCCGCAGCGCCATCCGCGCCGGCTCCAGCGCCACGATTGATGACGATGCAGGGCACGCTCATCGCACCGTACTGGTCCTTGAGCTCCGGGAAGTGCGAGATGTCGTAGGCCTCGGCGCGTACGTTCGGGTTGAGCGAGGCGATGCGCTGGGAGGCGAGTACCGTCTCCGGGCACATCGTGCAGGTGAGCGACACGAGGATCATCACATCGGTCGGCTTGTCGATCGCCTCCGCGCGCGAGCGCAGATCGTCGTCCAGAGGCTGGCCGGGGCCGGCCGCGTTGTACAGGCCCAGCACGAACGAGTTGAACTCGTGGCCGGAGGGCACGCCATGGAACGCGAGGCCGGTGAACACCAGTCGCCCGTCATCACCGGCGACGCACAGGCGCGCGGCCGGACGAGCGCCGGGCAGCAGTCCCGCCGCGTCGAACTCGGCGCGGCCGGTGTCGTCCAGCGTGCCGTACGTCGGCAGCACAGAGGCATCGCCATCGGCCTCCGCCGGCAGCACGATCTGAGCCGGTTCGCCGACGACCAGCGATTCCGGCGCGGACGAACCGTCGACCGCCGTGACAAGTCCGGCCGCATCGATCGCCACGGAGTTCAACTTGCCATTGGACAGCGCGACCATCTCACCGACGAATCCCTGCAATTCCGCCGAAAGCGGGGTGTCATCCAGCTCCAGCGCGAGCGTGACCGGACGGCTCATGCGTCCGAAGACGACGCCGAGCTGCTGCTTGATCGCGTCGGAGAACAGCTCGCCGGGCTTGCGCGAGGCGGACGCGGCCGCCGCCGCATCGGCGCTGCGCTTGACCGGCGCGGGGG
>NZ_JGYS01000016.1 GCF_000741175.1 Bifidobacterium callitrichos DSM 23973 | reverse complement strand
CCGCGGCGAGCAGACGCTGCGCCTCGGCCTGCAGCCCGGCGACCTGCTGCTGGACCTGCGTCTGGTAGTCGGCCTGCGCCTTGGCGGTCGCCTTTTCGTCGACGACGACCTGTTTGCCGTTGACACGAACCGTGTCGCCGACCTTCCAGCCGTTGTCCTGCGCCACGGTGAGCCCGACGACGAGTTCACCATCACGTAGCGCCCGATCGGCGTCACCCGAGTTGGTGACGGGTGCGAACACCTTCGCGAACAGCGACGGCTGTTCGGCGAACGTCATCGCCTGCGTCTTGTCGTCGCCCGTGCCATACGTCACGCCCATGAGCATGCGGCTCTTCGACACCGAGCCGACTCCTTCGGTGTCCTCGATCGCGGTGACCGCGTCGTCCGGGATGCGGCCCGACGACGCGGACATCGCGGTGAAATCGGACTTCAGGCCCGTGTCGACGATGCCCGCGACCGACGCCTTCGCCGACGAGGCGACCACGCCGAGGCAGCTGACGATCGCGACGCCCACGAACAGGGCGGCCGCCGTGTTCGCCGTGCGGCGCTTCTGCCTTGCCAGATTGCGCGTGGCGAGGCGGCCGGTCACCGGGAATACGTGCGAGGGGATCCAGCCGAGCACCGCGCCCACCGGGCCGACCAGCGCCGGGGCGAGCACGATCACGCCGATGACGATGAGCCCGGCGCCGATGCCGAGCGGCCATCCGGTGCCGTACCGGGAGGCCAGATCGTTGAGGAACGCGACCGGGGTCGGGTCGCCGTCGTCGCCTGCCGCGGCGATCGCCGCGCAGAACACCCACGAGATGACGCCCAGCGCGATCATCACCAATCCCGTCACGCCGCGCGGCCACACCGGCTTCTCCGGATTCACGGTCTCGTTCATCGCCTGGATCGGCGGGGCCATCGCCGCGCGTCGGGCCGGCAGGGCGGCGCCGATAAGCGTGACCAGAATGCCCACCACGAGTCCGGCGAGCATGTCGGTGACGCTCGGGGTGGCGGCACCGCTCATCGGCGTGCCCATGCGCGCCATGCCGGCGACGATCAGCTTCACCATGCCCCAGCCAAGTCCGATGCCGGCCGCCGAACCGACCACGCCCAGCAGCAGCGCCTGCACGATCACCGTGGAGAACACCTGCGCGGGGGAGGCGCCCACCGAGCGCAGCAGCGCGTAGCCGCGCATCGATTCGCGCACGATCATCGAGAACGTGTTCGCGATGATGAACGAGCCGACGAACAGGGCGATCACCGCGAAGATCAGGATCAGCGGCTGGATGAAGCCAAGCTGGTCCTTGATGGCCTTGGAATATTCGTCGCGCAGCTGATCGCCGGTCACGGCCGTCGCCTTGGAGCCGGAAGGCAGCACCTTATTGATACGATCCGCGAGCTCCCGCTGCTGCTCGTCGCTCAGCGGTGCGCCGCCGTTCGCCGAACCGTACACGCCGATGTACTGCGTGGTGCCGATCTCACCGGTCTTCTCCTGATACAGGGATTTCGCCACATCGGGCGCCAGTCCGATGATGATCGCGCCCGCCTGCGAGGAATCCGTGTCGAACACGCCGACGACCTTCACATCCTTCGGCCCCGACGGGTAGACGAGCTTCGTCGTGTCGCCGACCTTGAGTCCGGCCGTTTCGGCGGCGAACGCGTGCAGGGCGATCTCGCCGTCGTTCCCCGCCCAGCGGCCTTCGGTCAGATGCGCGGAACGCCATGTGCCCTTCGCCAGGCCGATGCCCATCGTCGGCGAGCCCATCGTGGAGACCGCGTTGCCGTCCTTCCTGACCAGCACCAGCGAACTCGACACCGAATACGTGACCTCTGCGGTCTTCACGCCGTCCACCGCGGCGACGTCGTCGACCAGCGCGTCGTCGATGTCGTTGTACGTCTTGAGCGACGAGCCGGACGAGTCGGATGAGGACGATTGGCCGGACGGATCGTCCTTCTTCTCCACGGTGCCACGCACGTACACGTCGTGGTCGGTGTTCGACCCCATCATCTGGTCGACCTGATCGTTCATCATCTCGCGGAAGCAGAACGAGCCGACCACGAAGGATACACCCAATGCGATCGCGATGATCGACATCACGAACCGGGGGAGATGCGCGCGTGCGTCACGCAGACCGATGCGGATCATGCGCGATCCTCCGTGGTCTCCGCGGTATCGGCCGCACCGACGCCTGCGTCCTCATCGCCCTCCGTGGCGAACACGTCGAGGATCTCCTCATAGCTGGGATGCTTCAGATCGCGGGTGATGCGCCCGTCGGCGAGCACGAGCACGCGATCCGCGTACGAGGCGGCGCGCGGGTCATGCGTGACCATCACGATGGTCTGCCCGTACTCGCGCACGGAGTCCTTGAGGAAGCCCAGCACCTCCCTGCTGGAACGCGAGTCGAGATTGCCGGTCGGCTCGTCGGCGAAGATCACCGCCGGGCGCGCCATGATCGCGCGGGCGCACGCGACGCGCTGCTGCTGTCCGCCGGAGAGCTGGCTCGGACGGTGCGTGAGCCTCGGGCGCAGGCCGACCACGTCCACGACCTTGTCGAACCATGCGCGATCGATCGGACGCTTCGCGATCTGCAGCGGCAGCAGGATGTTCTCCTCGGCCGTGAGCGTCGGCACCAGATTGAACGACTGGAAGATGAAGCCGATCTGCTCGCGCCTCAGCTTTGTCAGCTGACGCTGGTTCATCGACGAGACCTCAAGCCCCTCGACGACCACCTTGCCCGAGGTCGGCTGGTCGAGTCCGGCCATGCAGTGCATCAGCGTCGACTTGCCCGAGCCGGACGGGCCCATGATCGCGGTCATCTCGCCGCGCGTGAACTCGACGTTCACGTGGTCGAGCGCCACGACCTGCGAGTCGCGCTCGCCGTACGTCTTCGTCAGATCGATCGCACGGGCCACGACGGTGTCGTCGGAGGCGGGGCTGACGCCGCGGCCGGACGACGCCGTCTGCGATCCGCGTTCCGTCTGCGCCGTAGCGGATGCGGGTCGGATCATCCCCGATCCCGTCACCGTTCTCGCGCCCCGTCGCCCCGTTGCCTTCGTCGCTTTCGCCGCATGCCGTGCCATGGTGTCTTCGCCTTCCTCAGTGCCCGCTTGTTGCCCGGGTTCCCCTGTTGTCCGAACGGTTATAGTCTAACTGACCGGTATCTGACCGGACGGGTGCCGTAACCAGTGCGGAAAGGGGCAAGCATGGGTGTTGATGACCGTTTTCCCGGTGCCGACTCCGACGAGCATGCCATCGAAGACCACCTGAACGCCTACGCCACCTTCCTCAAGGCGAACAAAGGCTGAGCGCCAATACGCTCAAAGCGTATCTGACCGATGTGGACGAGTGTCTGCACATCCTCGCCCTGCGCGGGGTGAACGATCTCAGGGAGATCGCGCCGGACGATCTGCGAGGCTGGATGGCCCACGAGTCGCGCACCCACGCCCGTTCCAGCATGGCGCGCAAGGTCGTAGCCGTCCGTTCGTTCTTCTCCTGGGCCTATGACCACGGCGTGACCGCGACCGACCCCGCCGCCGCTCTCGCGACGCCGAAGATCCCCGCCGTGCTGCCTACGGTGCTCACCGAGGCGCAGGCCGCGCGGATGATGGATGACGCCGAGGCGGAAACGGACGCGGAGGACGATCGTCCGACCGCCATCCGGCTGCGTGACGTCGCGATGCTCGAGACCCTGTATGCGACGGGTATCCGCGTCGCCGAACTCGTCGGCCTCGATGTGGGCGACGTCGATTTCTCCAACCGTACGATGCGCGTCACCGGCAAGGGAAATAAACAACGTGTCGTCCCCTTCGGCGCTCCCGCCGCCCGGGCGCTCATCCGCTGGATCGAGAAGGGGCGTCCGCAGGTCCTGCATGGATCCGATGATGGCGCACATACCGACGAGCCGCGTGCCGGCGATACGCCAACCGCCCTCTTCCTCGGCGTGCGCGGTGGCCGCATCAACCAGCGGGTCGTCCGCGAGGTGGTCCACAGGGAGTCGAGAAGGGCGGGCGTTCCAGATATTGGACCTCATGCGTTGAGACATTCCGCGGCCACCCATCTGCTCGACGGGGGAGCGGACCTGCGTGAGGTCCAGGAGATGCTGGGCCACGCCTCCCTCAAGACCACGCAGCGCTACACCCACGTCTCCATAGAACAACTCAAAGCCCGCTACATCCAAGCATTTCCAAGGGCTTAAAGCCCCCACGCCCCCGGTTTGCGTCAACGGAGAGGCCCTATCCGAGCGGGTCTGCTCCCGCAGGATGCGATGCCCGACCGTAGGCTTGGCCGAACGGCCTTGAGTGTGTCGGGCACTGCATATTGCGGGAGCAGACCCACCCCCGAAACCCCTCCGTTAACGCAAACAACCCAGTCTGTATTCACAGAATATCCATAATTTGGTAACGTGCTGTCTCCAGAACGCGGCACAATGGACCGCGATCAGCAAGGGGGTGGTACGCGGAGCGATCCGTGCATGACCCCCTTGCACATTACGGTGCGTTTTCCAGCGCACCGGGCGGATGCGAACCACGCGTCCGCAGGATGAACAGGAGAACATCAATGATGAAGAAGAAAGCCTTCGCGATCGCCGCGGCCGTGTGCGCCGTCGCGACCCTGGTGGCCGGCTGCGGCTCCTCGAGCAACAGCAGCTCCACGTCGAGCGCCAAGAGCGGCTCGAACATTCTCAACGTCTACGCCTCCGAGCCTCAGAACCCGCTGATCCCGGGCAACACCAACGAGACCGGCGGCGGCAAGCCGGGCGACCTGCTGT
Source organism: Bifidobacterium callitrichos DSM 23973 (assembly GCF_000741175.1). Lineage (GTDB taxonomy): Bacteria > Actinomycetota > Actinomycetes > Actinomycetales > Bifidobacteriaceae > Bifidobacterium > Bifidobacterium callitrichos. Next base: position 70,083 of record NZ_JGYS01000016.1, on the reverse strand, counting down.
TCGCCCGCCTCGTCTCCTTCGACGCCAAGGGCAACGCCTCCAACGAGGTCGCCGAGTCCATCACGCCGAACGACGACGCCACCCAGTACACCATCAAGCTCAAGGACGGCTGGAAGTTCACCGATGGCACCGACGTGACCGCCGAGTCCTTCACCAAGGCCTGGAGCTACACCGCCAACGCGAAGAACGCGCAGAAGGCCTCCTCCTTCTTCTCCACCATCGCCGGCTACGACGATCTGCAGAACGCCAAATCCCTCAAGGGCGACGAGCAGCTCTCCGGCCTGAAGGTCGTGGACGACAAGACCTTCACCGTCGACATGGCCCAGCCGGACGCCACCTTCCCGATCAAGGTCGGCTACCTGGCGTTCGCCCCGCTGCCGGAGTCCTTCTACAAGGATCCGAAGGCCTTCGGCGAGGCCCCGGTCGGCAACGGCCCGTACAAGTTCTCCAAGTGGGATCACAACAAGGAGATCGACCTCGTCAAGAACCCCGACTACAAGGGCAATGACGTGCCGAAGAACGACGGCATCAACTTCAAGATCTACACGTCCGACACCTCCGCCTACGCCGACATCCAGTCCGGCAACCTCGACGTGATGGAGTCCGTCCCGGCCTCCGCCACCAAGACCTTCCAGAAGAACCCGAAGGTCCAGGCCTACAACAAGGCCGGCTCCGTCTCCCAGACCTTCACCATCCCGTCCAACCTCGAGCACTTCCAGACCAACACCGAGGAGGGCCAGCTGCGTCGTCAGGCCATCTCCATGGCCATCGACCGCGAGCAGCTCGTCGAGAAGGTCCTCGGCGGCATCGGCACCCCGGCCGTCGACTTCACCTCCCCGCTCACCCCGGGCTACTCCGACTCCCTCAAGGGCTCCGAGAACCTCAAGTTCAACGCTACCAAGGCCAAGGAGCTGTGGGCCAAGGCCGACGCCATCTCCAAGTACGACGGCCAGCTGACCTTCTCCTACAACGCCGACGGCGGCGCCAAGCCGATCTACGACGCCATCGTCAACCAGCTCAAGAACAACCTGGGCATCAACGTCGCCACCAACCCGATGCCGACGTTCCAGGAGTTCCGTGACGCCGTCACCAACCGCCAGATCAAGGGCGCCTTCCGCACCGGCTGGCAGCCGGACTACCCGTCCCCGGAGAACTACCTGTTCCAGCTGTACGCCTCCGCTGCGGCCGACGGCAACGGCTCCAACGACGGCGACTACAAGAACGCCGACTTCGACAAGCTGATGGACGAGGCCTACGCCGCCAAGTCCACTGAGGACGCCAACAAGCTCTACCAGCAGTCCCAGGAGATCCTGCTCCAGCAGCTGCCGGCCATCCCGCTGTACTACTCCAACGCCGCCGGCGTGGCCGCGACCGGTGTCAAGGGCTTTGAGATGAACTGGCAGAACCTGCCGGTCTACGAGGAGCTCTCCAAGTGAGCGTGACGCTCGCCTGACCTGATTCCCGACGGAATCGCAATCAAGGGTCGGAATCCGCAAGGGTTCCGGCCCTTGTGTCGTTTATATGCCGACTACCCCTCAGTCCCGCTTCGCGGGCCAGCTCCCCTGACAAGGGGAGCCGAAGATTGGGGAGAGACAAACCCGACATCGCGGTACGCACGGTCCCGTTTTAAGCTCCGATTCACCTTCGTGAAACATTCGTGTCAACCCGTAGGGTAAACTTACGGGGTACTTAGCGACCGGCTGGGCGCTTTGGCATGCCTTCCCGCACAACGGCGCGGCGAGTCAGGGCGATTCAAGAGACCGGTCCGAAAGAATTCAAGGAGAAACCGATGGGTAAATATCTTCTGCGACGCATTCTGCAGATGATCCCCGTGGTTCTCGGTGCGACCCTGTTGGTCTACGCTCTCGTCTTCGCGCTGCCGGGCGACCCGGTCAAGGCGATGTTCGGAGACAAGCCGGTCAACGAGGCGGTCGCAGCCCAGATCCGCGCCGAATACAACCTCGACAAGCCGTTCATCATCCAGTACCTGCTGTTCCTCAAGAACGCGTTCACGCTGAACTTCGGCAACACCTTCGCCGGCCAGCCGGTCATCGACGAGATCGGCCGCGCCTTCCCGGTCACCATCAAGCTCGCCCTGATGGCCTTCTGCTTCGAGGCGGTCTTCGGCGTGGTCTTCGGCATCATCTCTGGCCTCAAGAAGGGCAAGTGGTACGACTCGGTGATCCTCATCGTCTCCCTGCTGCTCATCTCCGTGCCGACCTTCGTCACCGGCTTCGCGGGCCAGTACTTCCTGGGCATCCAGTGGAGCCTCATCCCCGTGACCGCCAGCGCCGACGCCACGTTCACCGAGCTGATCTTCCCCGCGATGGTGCTGGGTTCGGTCTCGATGGCGTACATCATCCGACTGACCCGCTCCGAGATCTCCTCGAACATCGCTTTGGACTACGTGCGCACCGCGCGCGCCAAGGGCATGTCGAACGGCTCCGTGATGGTCCGTCACGTGCTGCGCAACTCCCTGATCCCCGTCGTCACGTACCTCGGCCAGGATCTCGGCGCCCTGATGGGCGGCGCGATGATCACCGAACAGATCTTCAACATCCACGGCGTCGGCTTCCTGACCTACCAGTCGATCCTCAAGGGCGAAGGCAACCTCGTGGTCTCCATCGTCACGCTGCTGCTGCTGGTCTTCGTGATCTGCAACCTGCTCGTCGACCTGCTGTACGCGGCACTCGACCCGCGCATCCGTTACGAGTGACAGGGAGGAGATTCATATCATGACCGACAACAACCAGAACCTCTCCTACGAGCCGTTGCCCGGACAGGAGCGCTACGTCGCCCCGCTTGACGAGACGCCGCTGCAGGACGTCGACAAGGTCGACGAATCCGCCCCGGCCTCGAGCATGTGGTCCGACGCGTGGCGCACGCTGCGCAAGAACCCGCTGTTCATCGTCTCCGGCATCCTCATCGTCTTCATCATCTTCATCGCGCTCTTCCCGGGCGTGTTCACGAAGATCGATCCGAAGTACTGCAATCTCGACAACTCGCTGGCCGAACCGGAGGCCGGGCATCCGTTCGGCTATGACTTCCAGGGCTGCGACGTGTTCGCCCGCACCATCTACGGCACGCGCACCTCGCTGTCCGTGGGCCTGCTGACCACGATCATCGTCGTCGTCATCGGCACGCTGATCGGCGCGGTCGCCGGCTTCTTCGGCGGCTGGGTCGATGCGGTTCTGAGCCGCATCATCGACATCTTCTACTCGATCCCGTTCCTGCTGGGCGCGATCGTGGTCCTGCAGATGTTCCGCACCTCCTCCTCCATCTGGAAGGTCGTCTTCGTCCTCGCCCTCTTCGGCTGGGTGTCCACCGCGCGTATCGCCCGCGGTTCGGTGATGGAGGCGAAGAACCTCGAGTTCAACACCGCCTCGACCGCCCTCGGCTCGACCCCGATGAGGAACCTGTTCAGACACATCATCCCCAACGCCCTGGCTCCGATCATCGTCATCGGCACCACGTCCCTCGGCTCGTTCATCGTCTCCGAGGCCACGCTGAGCTTCCTCGGCCTCGGTCTGCCGACCACGGTCGTCAGCTGGGGTGGCGACATCTCCCAGGCGCAGGTCAACCTGATGACCAACCCGATGGTGCTGTTCTATCCGTCCGTCGCCCTGGCCATCACCGTCCTGAGCTTCATCATGATGGGCGACGCCGTCAAGGACGCGCTCGACCCGAAGAGCCGTACGGCCTGAGTGTGAGGTAGGCAAAACAACATGGAAAACACGAACGACGCCAAGATCGTCGAAATGCAGAAGGCACAGGGCCCTCTGCTCGAGGTCAAGAACCTCGCGATCGACTTCACCACCGATGAGAAGAAGGCCGTGCACGCCGTACGCGACGCCTCCTTCTCCGTCTACCCCGGCCAGTGGGTGGCCATCGTGGGCGAGTCCGGCTCCGGCAAGTCCACCTCCGCCATGGCCGTGCTCGGCCTGCTGCCCGGCACCGGCCATGTGGTCGGCGGCTCCATCAAGCTCGACGGCAAGGAGCTCACGGGCCTCAAGCCCAAGGACTTCGACAAGCTGCGCGGCGACAAGATGGGCCTCGTGCCCCAGGACCCGATGAGCAACCTGAACCCGGTGTACCGCATCGGCACGCAGGTCAAGGAGGCGCTCAAGGCCAACAACATGGACGTGGCGCACGAGAAGCGCTCCGCCCTCGCCAAGGCGCTGGCCGACGAGGACTCCGCCGTCGAGCTCAAGGGCAACGAGGACGAGACCTTCATCGGCTCCGCCGAGCTGCCCGCCCTGATGGATGCGGCCAAGGCCGCCCTCACCGATGCCGGCGTCACCGGCGAGGCCGCCGAGAAGGCGATCAAGTACTTCGAGAGCGAATGGGTGCCCGGTTCCGAGACCCGCTGGCGCGTCGCCAACGACCTCATCAAGGCCGGCGTGAACGACGACAAGGCGTGGTCCATCGCCAAGGCCCACGTCACCGGCTCCACGCTCGACGACCGCATCGCGGGCCTGCTGTCCGAGGCGGGCCTGCCCGACGCGGCCACCCGCGCCCGCCAGTACCCGCACGAGTTCTCCGGCGGCATGCGCCAGCGCGCGCTCATCGCCATCGGCCTGGCCTGCCGCCCCGACCTGCTCATCGCCGACGAGCCGACCTCCGCGCTCGACGTGACCGTGCAGAAGAAGATCCTCGACCACCTGCACATGCTCACCGACTCGCTCGGCACCGCCGTGCTGTTCATCACCCACGATCTGGGTCTCGCCGCCGAGCGCGCCCAGCACATCGTCGTGATGTACAAGGGCCAGGTCGTCGAATCCGGCCCGTCGCTCGAGGTGCTCCAGCACCCGCAGCACCCGTACACCAAGCGTCTGGTCGCGGCAGCCCCGTCGCTCGCCTCCCAGCGCATCATCTCCGCGCACAAGCGCGGCGAGGACACGGACGCGCTGCTCGAGCACCATGTGGTCGGCGAGGCCAAGCTCGAGAAGAGCGAGAACATCATCACCGTCGAACACCTGACCAAGGAGTTCAAGCTCCCGCGCACCAAGGAGATGTTCAAGGCCGTCGACGACGTGTCCTTCTCGCTCAAGCGCGGCTCCACGCTCGCGATCGTGGGCGAGTCCGGCTCCGGCAAGTCGACCGTCGCCAACATGATCCTGAAGCTCCTCGAGCCCACGGGCGGCAAGGCCCTCTACGAGGGCGAGGACATCTCGACGTTCACCGGCGCCAAGCTCCTCGAATTCCGCCGCCACGTGCAGCCGGTCTTCCAGAACCCGTACGGTTCGCTCGACCCGATGTACTCGATCTACCGTTCGATCGAGGAGCCGCTGCGCATCCACAAGATCGGCGACGCCAAGAGCCGCACCAAGCGCGTGCGCGAGCTGCTCGACATGGTCGAGCTGCCCGAGTCCGTGATGACCCGCTACCCGAACGAGCTGTCCGGCGGCCAGCGCCAGCGCATCGCCATCGCGCGAGCCATGGCCCTGAGCCCGGACGTCATCGTGTGCGACGAGGCGGTCTCCGCCCTCGACGTGCTCGTGCAGGACCAGGTGCTGAGGCTCTTGAACGACCTGCAGGCCGAGAAGGGACTGAGCTACCTGTTCATCACGCACGATCTCGCGGTCGTCCGCCAGATCGCCGACGAGGTCGTCGTCATGCAGCACGGCAGGCTCGTCGAGCACGCCACCACCGACGAGGTGTTCAACCACCCGCAGAAGCAGTACACGCGCGATCTGCTCGACGCCATCCCCGGCGGCAAGCTCCAGCTCGGCCTCGACTGATAGGGGTTCCGAGCCCCCTGTGAAAGCCCCCGTCCCACTGCGGACGGGGGCTTTCGCGTTGTATAGTAAGCCGCATGATCACGATCACCACTTCGAACCTGAACGGCATCCGCGCGGCCAAACGCAAGGGCGTCGAGACATGGGCCGGCCGCAACACGCCTGACGTCTGGTGCATGCAGGAGGTGCGCGCCCCGCAGGACGAGATCGATCCGATCCTCGACTCGTTCGCCTTCGAATACGCGACCCATGGCCGCATCAACGACCCCGGCGACCTCAACCGCATGAACGAGGTGTGCCGCGTCAAAGGCCGCGCCGGAGTGGGACTGCTGAGCACCCTGCCCGTCACGCAACGCCGATACGGCCTGCCCGGACTCGACGAGGACGTCGACTCGGGCCGCTGGATCGAAGCGGACGTCGTCACCCCGCAGGGCTATACGATCACCGTCGCCAGCGTGTACGTGCATGCGGGCAACGCCGACGATCCGGTCAAGATGGAACAGAAGTACCGTTTCCTCGACGCGATGCTCATACGCATGGGCGACCTGCGCGACGAGGCGGCGCATGGCGGGCGTCAGGCCGTGCTGTGCGGCGACTTCAACATCGCGCACACGCCGCTCGACATCAAGAACGCCAAGGCCAACGAGAAGCACGCCGGATTCCTGCCCGCCGAACGCGCCTATGTGGACCGGTGGCTGGGGGAGCTGGAGTTCGTCGACGTGATGCGAGACCTCGCCGGGGACATCCAGGGGCCGTACACGTGGTGGAGCCAGCGCGGACGCGCCTTCGACAACAACGTCGGCTGGCGCATCGACTACCAGTTCGCCACCCCGGAGCTCGCCGAGAGCGCGCGCGGCTTCGTCATCGACAAGGCGCCCACCTACGATCTGCGCTGGTCCGACCACGCGCCCCTCACCGTCACCTACGACGTGTGAAGCCGGCGTGAAGCGGGCGTCCAGCCAGTTCCAAGCCGAGGTGCTAGGCTTGGCAGGGTTGCAATCGTCAGACACGACACTGTGAAATGAGGAACCATGGGACTGTTCGGATTCGGCAAGAAGAAGGATAAGGCGGAGAAGAAGGCCGCCGAGACCGAGGACGAGGACGCCAAGGCCGCTGCCGCCGCCAACGCCGCCGCCAAGGCCGACAGCGAAACCGCCGAGAAGACCGCCGCAGAGGCGCTGCCCGAGGCCAGCGAGGAGTATGTGGGACGCGGCGAGGACCGCGGCCCGTGGGACGTCAACGACGAGGACGTGCCCGACTACGACGACTATCTCGACCTCGGCGCCTACTACCTGCCGTTCATGCAGAACATCGAGCTGAGAATCAAGGCCAACCGCGCCACGCGCGCCATCCTCGGCTCCACCATCACCTACCAGCACTCCAGCCTCGAGATCGAGGCGTACGCCGCGCCGAAGACGCTCGGCCTGTGGGAGGACTGGAGGAGCGACTTCCTCGAGGCCAACAAGAACGCCTCCGCCGACAAGGGCGTGTTCGGCACCGAGATCAAGCTGCCCGTCGCGGTCAAGGCCGGCAGGACCGTCATCACCCGCATCGTCGGCGTCGACGGCCCGCGCTGGATGCTGCGCGGCATCTTCTCCGGCGTGGCCGCCACCGACCCGGACGCCGAGGAGACCAAGGCCTTGAACGAGTTCTTCTCCAAGATCGTCGTCGAACGCGGCGAGGAGCCGCTCGCCCCGCGCGACCTCATCCCGATGCATCCGCCGGTCAGCCCGGCCGAGCGCAAGGCCGCCAAGGAGGCCGCCGAGAACGCCGACGGCGCCGAGGCGCAGAACGGCAAGGAGCATCTCAAGGACGTTCCCACCCGTCCGAACGGACCGCTGAGCCAGGACCAGCAGACGGAGGTCAAGACCACGCTCTCGCGCGGCCCCATGTTCTCCGAAGTCCGCTGAGGCCGCCTCCGAATCCACCCAAGGTCATGCAAGGAAGGAATCGTCACGGATTTGGCCGTACCGAACGCTGAACAGAAGAAACGCACCGGACTGGGCGCCCTCGCCTCGGCCGGCGCGGATGAGGACTTCTCCGTCATCGACGCGATCGGCGGGCCGCGCGGCGTCATCGAATCGATGCTGCCGGGCGTGCTGTTCGTCGTCATGTTCGTGGCGACGAACAACCTCAACCTGACCGTCGCCGTCTCCGCGGCGCTGGCCGTGATCCAGGTCATCGTCCGTCTCCTCCAACGCCAGTCGGTGATGGGCGCGCTGAGCGGTCTCATCGCCGTCGGCATCTGCCTGATCTGGGCGTGGAAAAGCCATGAGGCCCGCAACTACTACATGTTCGGGTTCCTCACCAACACCGGGTACGCGGCGCTGCTCGCCATCTCGCTGGCCGCGCGCGTGCCCGGTCTCGGCCTCGTCATCGAATTCATCCGACAGCTGCCCACTGAACGATTCGGAGCATGGTTCCACGACTGGATGGACGACAAGCCGCTCAAACGCGCGTACATGATCATCACCGCCCTGTGGATGGGGCTGTTCCTGGCGCGACTGGCGGTGCAGGTGCCGTTGTATCTGACCGATCACGTGGCGGCGCTGGGCGTGGCGCGCCTGATCATGGGCATCCCGTTCTGGGCGCTCGCCATCTGGGTGAGCTATCTCATCATCGCTACCCCTCTGCACCGCCACAAGGCCGCCGCCAAGGCCAAAGCCGATAACTGAAGTCACAACCTGTAAAAGGAATCCATGGAAGCTGAAGTCCGCATCGAACGATACGCCGATCAGGGCCGTTGCGTGGCCCACATCGACGGCCGCGTCGTCTTCGTCCGCTTCGCCCTACCCGGCGAGCTCGTACGCATCGTGCTCGACGAGCCGCACGACCGGGACGAACGGTTCTGGACCGCGGAGGTCGTCGAGGTCATCGAGGCGAGCGAGGACCGTGTCAGCCCCGCATGGCCGCTCGCCGGACCGCTCGCCATGGGCGGCGGCGTCGGCGGCGCGGATCTCGTCCACGTCTCCCTGCCCGGGCAGCTTCGATGGAAGGCCGTGACCGTCAGCGAGCAGATGAGCCGCCTCGGCCATGTCGACGTCACCGTGCCGATCGAACGCATGGACGGTGATGAGGCGCTCGGCGGACTGCACTGGCGAACCCGCATCGAGATGATCGCCGACGACGAGGGACGCCCGTCGATGCGCCGGCGCGGATCCCATACGCGCGTGCCCATCGACACGATGCCGCTCGCCACGAACGGCCTGCTCGACGTGGCGGCCGCCACCGGCGTGTGGGACGGCGGATTCACGCCCGGTGCGCAGATCCGCCTGTCCGTGCCCGAACCGCGCACCGACGCGCCGCGCGGCGACAACTACGCCGTCCTCGTCGACGGCGATCTCACCCACGGCAGCCCAACGCTCAGCGAACAGGTCACCGTCGCCGGCATCACCTTCACGTACGAGGTCGACGCCAACGGCTTCTGGCAGATCCACCGCCAGGCGCCCGTAGGACTGGCGAACCACGTCATCGACCTGACCCGCGGCGAGCTCGATGGCGCGGACTGCGCCGTCATCTGGGACCTCTACTCCGGCTCCGGCCTGTTCACCCTGCCACTGGCGACGCTCACCACCGACCGCACGCGCGTGTTCAGCGTCGAAGGCGGACGTACCGCCGTCAAGAGCCAGCAGCGCAACCTGCGCGCACTGGGCCTCAACGACGTGGACGCCCGCTGCGGCGACGTCGCGAGGACCCTCGCGCACGTGCCCGCGAACTTCGCCCGCCCCGACGTGGTCGTCCTCGACCCGCCGCGCGCCGGCGCCCATGCCAAGGTCTGCCGTCAGATCGCCGAGGCCGGACCGCGATCCGTCATCTACATCGCCTGCGATCCGACCAGCCTCGCGCGCGACACCGGCACGCTGACTTCGCTCGGCTACACGCTCGCCGACATCCGCGCCTACGACATCTACCCGATGACCCACCACGTCGAGACCGTGGCCCTGTTCCGCAAGGACGAGGCGTGATCGCGCGGCGTCTTGCCGGACTTGTGACCTGCGCCGCCGCGTGCCTCGCACTGACCGCCTGCACGCCGGCCGGCAAGGCCGTCGGCGACACGCAGACCAAGCAACCCGAGGTTGCGCACGTCGCATCCAACGCAACGAGGCGAGGATCGCGCTCGTCGGATCGCCGACGGCCGCCGCGGACGAGCCGGTCCTCGACGCGATGGGCGACGTCGACATCCAGACCGTCTACGTCTCCGCGAAGGATGCCAAGGATCCCGATGCCGTGATGCGTCAGGGCGTGCGCGACATGGTCGACCGCGTCGTCAACCTCATCGTCGTCTCCGACCTTGATGTCTCGGCCGACGCCTTAGGCTGGGACGCCGCGCTCGGCTCCGCACGCGAGGCCGGCATCCCCGTCGCCCTGCTCAACCCGGTCCACGCCCCCGACGACGCCACGCTCTACGCCGCGACCCTCGTCCTCAACGACCGCGCCGCCGACGCCGTGAGAATCGACGACGCGATGATGACGGTGCTCAACGACGAGCCGCACGAGCGTCAGATCGTCGTCACCACACTTCGGTGATAGTGGTCTGTCCGGGAGGAGGTAAGGAACGTGGTTGCATCGTATCCACCGATCCGACCTCAAGGGGCAGCAAACAAGTAAGGTAAGCAGCATGAGCGAAATGCCGAAGATCGATGAGACCGGCCTGACCGGCGACGAGGTGGCGCAGCGGGTGGCGGCGGGGGCCGTCAACCGGGTGAGGGACTCGACGTCGCGGTCGGTCAAGGACATCGTGCGCGCGAACGTGTTCACGCTGTTCAACGGGATCATCCTCGCCGCGATGATCATGGTCCTCGCCACCGGATCGTGGAAGGACGCGGTCTTCGGCTTCGTGATCATCATCAACACGGGCATCGGCATCGTCACCGAGCTGAAGGCGAAGCGCACGCTCGACAGGCTCTCCATCCTCGTCGCCTCCGACTATCTCGTGCACCGTGACGGGCGGGACGTCGAGATCGCGCACGACGGGATCGTCATGGACGACCTCCTGTGGATCCGATCCGGCGAGCAGGTGCCCGCCGACGCCGAAATCATCTCCAGCTGGGGGCTGGAGGTCGACGAGTCGATGCTGACCGGCGAATCGCGCACCGTGCGCAAGAAGCCGGGCGACGACGTGTATTCCGGGTCCACGGCCGTGTCGGGACTGGCGCTCGTGAAGGTCACCGCGGTGGGGGAGCACTCCTATGCGGCGACGCTCACCGCGAAGGCCAAGGTGTACCGCAAGACCGTGTCCGACCTCAACAAGGGCATCAACACGATCCTCAAGTTCATGACGTTCCTCGTGGTGCCGCTGTGCGTGCTGCTCATCCTCTCGCAGCTGCGTGCCGTCGGCGGATGGTCCGAGGCACTTGCCACCGGCCAGTGGCGCCAGGCGGTGGTCTCCGCGGTCGCCGGCGTCGTCGGCATGATCCCCGAGGGACTCGTGCTGCTCACCTCGCTCAACTTCGCGGTCGCCGCGATGCGGCTCGCACGCCACGAGACCCTCGTCCAGGAACTCGAATCGGTGGAGACGCTGGCTCGCGTCGACTGCCTGAACCTCGACAAGACCGGCACGATCACCGACGGCGGCATCGCCTTCGAGCAAATCGTCATGCTGGGTGGTGTGAACGGGAACGGGAACGAGTCCGGAAACGACACCGAACGCGAGGCCGCGCAGGCGCTGTACGACCTCGCGAACGAGGAGCAGCCCAACGCCACCGGTCGGGCCGTGCTCGCTGGGCTGAGGGAGCGCGGCTACGGGCCCGGCGAGGTCGCCCGTCGCGTGCCGTTCTCGTCGGCGCGCAAGTGGAGCGCCATCGTGCGCGCCGGTGCCGGGAACGACAGCGGCAGCACCGCCGGGCATGCGGCGCAGACCTGGTACATGGGCGCGCCCGAGGTGGTCCTTGCCGGCCTCGACGACGAAGGTGCGGCCCACGCCGCGATCCTCGAACAGGTCAACACGTACGCCGGCCAGGGCAGCCGCGTGCTGCTCATCGCCCGCGCGCACGAAACCGGCGTGAACGCCGAGACCGCACGGTCCGACGCCGACGAACCCACGCTTGACCCGCACGCCGAGCCGGTCGCGCTCGTCCTGTGCTCCGAACGCATCCGCCCGGATGCCGAGAGGACCCTCGCATGGTTCCGCGAACAGGGCGTGCGATGCCGCATCATCTCCGGAGACAGCCCCGTCACCGTCGGTGCCATCGCCCGCAGGGTCAGGCTGACGGGAGAGCGCGAACCCGTGACGCTGGACGCGCGCGAACTACCCGACGATCCGACCGAACTCGGCCGCCTCATCGAGGACATCGACGTGATCGGCCGCGTGCTGCCCGACCAGAAGAAGCTCATCGTCGACGCGCTTCACGAGCGCGACTACACGGTCGCGATGACCGGCGACGGCGTCAACGACGCGCTCGCCATCAAGCAGGCCGATCTCGGCATCGCTATGGGCAACGCGGCGCCCGCCACCAAGGCCGTCGCGCAGGTCGTGCTCGTCGACTCGAAGTTCAGTCATCTGCCCGACGTGGTCGCCCGCGGCCGGCAGGTCATGGCCAACATGGAACGCGTCGCCGGACTCTTCCTCGTCAAGACCGTCTACTCGGCGCTGATCTCCCTCGGCGTGGTACTCACGCAGATCCCGTACCCGTATCTGCCACGGCACATCACCTACATCGGCGCGCTCACGATCGGCGTGCCCGCGTTCATCCTCGCCCTCGCGCCGAACACGAGGAAGTACATTCCGGGCTTCCTCAGCCGCGTCGTGCGCTTCGCGCTGCCGGGCGGCATCGCCACCGGCCTGTCCGTGCTCATCACCGCATGGACGCTGCCCGCGATCATGGGCTGGAACGTGACCGACGCCGCCGACCTCGCACGTCTGCGCGCCACCGAGGCGATCATCCTGTTCGTCATGGGCGTGTTCGTGCTCGCCCGCGTTGCCCGCCCGCTCACCGGTTGGCGCGGCCTCATGGTCCTCGTCTTCGCCGCGGCCGGCGTGATCGGCATGCTCATCCCGTTCGTCGCACGGTTCTTCGCCCTCATCATCCCCACCGGATCCACGCTCGTCGCCACGCTGATCGCCCTGATCGGATCCGCGTTCATCTTCGCGATCTGCCTGTTCGCCGTGCCGGCGGCCACCCACGCGATCCTCGAACGCCGGCTCCACCGCTAGGGCGAAGCGCGAATTGTCTCACCTTTCAAGCCGACACGCCAGAGGAAAAGTAACGTACCCGTACCATTCGAAGTGGATAATCAACGGCAAACAGCAGCCGACCAATGATTTCGGAGGAAGTATGTCCGTACGTGACGACCAGCTGTCGACCCTACAGGTCGGCGGCAAGGACTTCGACTATTACAACATCGCCGATCTGAAGGGGATCGACCACCTGCCCTACTCGCTCAAGGTGCTGGTGGAGAACCTCGTGCGCAACATCGACGGCGCCAACATCACCGACGAGCACGTGCGCGCACTGCTCGACTGGGATCCGAACGCCCAGCCCAGCCACGAGATCCAGTTCACCCCCTCGCGAGTCGTCATGCAGGACTTCACCGGCGTGCCGTGCATCGTCGACCTCGCCACCATGCGCGACGCGGTCAAGGACCTCGGCGGCGACCCCGAGGTCATCAACCCGCAGGTCCAGTCCGACATGGTCATCGACCACTCCGTGCAGATCGACAAGTACGCGCTCGCCGACGCCGTCGAGCAGAACATGGACATCGAATACCAGCGCAACGGCGAACGCTACCAGTTCCTGCGCTGGGGTCAGCAGGCGTTCCGCAACTTCCGCGTCGTGCCGCCGGGAACCGGCATCATCCACCAGGTCAACATCGAATACCTTGCCAAGGTCATCATGACCAAGTCGGCCGAGGCCTCCGGACTGGGCGACGGCCGCGAGCTTGCCTACCTCGACTCCTGCGTCGGCACCGACTCGCACACCACCACCGAAAACGGCCTCGGCGTGCTCGGCTGGGGCGTCGGCGGCATCGAGGCCGAGGCCGCCATGCTCGGCCAGCCGATCTCCATGCTCGTGCCGCGCGTCGTCGGCTTCAAGCTCACCGGATCCATCCCCGAGGGCGTCACCGCCACCGACGTGGTCCTGACCATCACCGACATGCTGCGCCAGCACGGCGTGGTCGGCAAGTTCGTCGAGTTCTACGGCGAGGGCATCGCCTCCGTGCCGCTCGCCAACCGCGCCACCATCGGCAACATGAGCCCCGAGTTCGGCTCCACCTGCGGCATCTTCCCGATCGACGACGTGACCCTCGACTACCTGCGCCTGACCGGCCGCTCCGAGAGCCAGGTCGCGCTCGTCGAGGCCTACGCCAAGGCCAACAAGCTGTGGGGCGACGCCAAGGACCCGAACTACGTCGAACCCGAATACTCCGAATACATGGAGCTCGACCTGGGCGACGTCGTGCCGTCCATCGCCGGCCCGAAGCGCCCGCAGGACCGCATCAAGCTGTCCGAATCGAAGCAGGTGTTCGAGGACACGCTGCCCGCGTACGAGACCGACAGGACCGTCAAGGAGTCCGTGCCCGTCTCCACGTCCTTCCGCGGCGACTTCGACCTCGACAACGGTGACGTGGCCATCGCCTCCATCACCTCGTGCACCAACACGTCCAACCCGTCCGTGATGATCGCCGCCGGCCTCATCGCCCGCAACGCGCACGCCAAGGGCCTCGCCCCGAAGCCCTGGGTCAAGACCTCGCTCGCCCCGGGATCCCAGGTCGTCGCCGACTACCTCAAGGCCGCCGGCCTGCAGGACGACCTCGACGCGCTCGGCTACCAGCTCGTCGGCTTCGGCTGCGCCACCTGCATCGGCAACTCCGGCCCGCTGCTGCCCGAGATCTCCCAGGCCATCAACGCCAACGATCTGACCGTCACCGCCGTGCTGAGCGGCAACCGCAACTTCGAGGGCCGCATCAGCCCGGACGTCAAGATGAACTACCTCGCCTCGCCGCCGCTCGTCATCGCGTACGCGCTCGCCGGCACGATGGACTTCGACTTCGAGTCCCAGCCGCTCGGCCAGGACAAGGACGGCAACGACGTGTACCTCAAGGACATCTGGCCGACCAACGAGGAGGTCGCCGCCGTGGTCAACGGCACCGTCAGCCGCGAGATGTTCCTCAAGGACTACGCCTCCGTGTTCGAGGGCGACCGCCGCTGGAAGGGCCTCGACGTGCCCGAGGGCGAACTGTTCGCGTGGGATCCGAAGTCCACGTACGTGCGCCGTCAGACGTTCTTCGACGGCATGAAGTCCACGCCGGATCCGGTCCAGAACATCCACGGCGCCCGCGTGCTCGCCCTGCTCGGCGACTCCGTGACCACCGATCACATCTCTCCGGCCGGCGCGTTCAAGGCGTCCAGCCCGGCGGGCAAGTACCTGACCGAGCGCGGCGTCGAACCGCGCAACTTCAACTCCTACGGCTCGCGTCGAGGCAACCACGAGATCATGGTGCGCGGCACGTTCGGCAACATCCGCCTGCGCAACCAGCTGCTCGCCTCCGTGGGCGAGGAGGTCACGCCCGGCGGCTTCACCTACGACTTCACCACCGGCAAGCCGTCGACGATCTTCGACGCCTCCCTGAACTACAAGGCCGCGGGCACGCCGCTCGTGGTCCTCGCCGGCAAGGAGTACGGCACCGGCTCCTCGCGCGACTGGGCCGCCAAGGGCACGCTGATGCTCGGCGTGAAGGCCGTCATCACCGAAAGCTTCGAGCGCATCCACCGCTCCAACCTGATCGGCATGGGCGTGCTCCCGCTGCAGTTCCCCGAAGGCGAGTCGTACACGTCGCTCGGCCTTGACGGCACCGAGACCTACGACATCGCCGGCATCGACGAGCTCAACACGGGCGTCACCCCGAAGACGGTGCACGTCACCTCCACGCACAAGGACGGTTCGACCACCGAGTTCGACGCGGTCGTGCGCATCGACACCCCCGGTGAGGCCGACTACTACCGCAACGGCGGCATCCTGCAGTACGTGCTGAGGAACCTCATGCGCAAGTGATTGCCGCATTCGCCGCGCAAGTCATGACGGGCCGTGGCCGATCGGAGCATTCCGCTGCGATCGGCCATGGCCCGTCCCGTCTTTCCGCGCCCGTTGTCCAACGGGTGTGGGGTGATGGAGATCATGGCAACAAAGGCAGGAGACGCGCTCGTGCGCGTGGTGTTCGGCGGAGACGCCTACCTCAACGCGCGTACCGCACGCGAACTATGCGATGAGGCGCTCAAGACCCGACCGGATGCGGACCTCATCGAGATCGACGCGGCGTCGGCCGACCGGTACGCCTTCGACGAGGCGGTGAGCCCCTCGCTCCTGGCCGAAACCGCGGTCGTGCGGGTGGACAATCTGCAATCCGCCGACGAGAAGCTCGGCGAGGCGATCCTCGCCTATCTCAGGGAGTCGGCGGACGATCCGAACGCGAGCCGCGTCATCTGCCGCCACGAGGGAGGACAGAAGGGCAGGCGTCTGGTCGACCAGCTGGTGCGTGCCGGAGCGGCGAAGGACGAGGTGCCCGACCTGAAGAAGCCGGAGGCGAAGCTCAACTTCGTCCTGTCCCGCTTCGAACGGCTTGGCCGACGCGTCGAACCGCTCGCCGCCCAGCAGCTCGTCGACGTGCTCGGCGATCGCACCGGGGAACTCGATGCGATGTGCGGACAGCTGTGTTTCGACTTCGACGACGATCCGATCGGATTGGACCGCGTCAACCAGTATCTGACCGACAATCCGCAGGTCACCGGATTCGCCGTCGCCGACGCGGCGCTGGCCGGCCGCACCGCCGACGCGATCGTCATGATGCGTTCGGCCGTCGAACAGGGCACGGCTCCGATCGCGCTGATCGGCGCGCTTGCGGCGAAGCTGCGCACCGTGGCCAAGGCGTCGGCCGTCAAGACCGGTGCGATCTCCGCGGCCGAGGCCGGCATGCCAAGCTGGATGCTGCAGAAGGTCCGTCTGGGCGGATGGACGTCGCAGGGACTGGCCGCCTGCATACGGATGCTCGCATGGGCCGACGAGCAGAGCAAGACCAGCGGCGGCGATCCGATGTACGCGCTCGAGCGCAGCATCGAGACGATCGCGACGAAGGGACGATAGAACGACCGATGGGACGGCCGATAGAACGATGAAGGAGGACGAAATGACCAACGGGAACGGAACCATCCGCATCGAAGTGCCCACCGGCGAGGACATGCACGCATTGGGCCGCCGCATCGCGGGGAAGGTCCGCGGCGGCGACGTGCTGCTCCTGTCCGGACCGCTGGGCGCCGGCAAGACGACGTTCGCACAGGGATTCGGCGAGGGTCTCGGCATCGGCGAGCCGATCGTCTCGCCCACGTTCACCATCGCCCGCGAACTCGACGGACGATTCGCCGACGGCGGCCCCGCCCATCTGGTGCACGTCGACGCCTACCGTCTCGGCGGCGCCGACTACGCGCCCGGCCAGGCGGCCGTCGATCGGCTCCTCGACGAGCTCGAATCGCTGGGACTCGACGAGGAGCTGGAGGACACCGACGACGACACCGTCATCCTCATGGAATGGGGCGAGCAGATGGTCGCGGCGCTCGCCCCCGAACGTCTGGAGATCCACATCGCCCGCCCGCTGGACGATACCGACGACGGGACGGCCGCCTACGGGCCGGACGGCGAACTCACCGGCGACGGCACGCGTATCGTCACGCTCGTGCCCGTCGGCCCCCGCTGGGCCGACTTCACGCTGTGACGTACGCGCCGCGGCCGGGTGTACACTCGCTAGAGGCTTTTTCCGATCATAGGGAGGTTTCATGGGCTGCACACTGGTGATCGACACGTCATACGGTTCGACCGTGGGCGTCGTGGGGCATGAGCCGATCATCGAAACCGATTCGCGCACCCATGTCGAACGGCTCCAGCCCAACATCGCCCGTGCGGTCGGCGAGGCGGGACTGAACCCCGCCGACATCGACACCGTCATCGTGGGTACCGGTCCCGCACCGTTCACCGGCCTGCGCGCCGGCATCGTCGCCGCCAAGGCCATCGCATTCGCCACCGGCGCCACGCTCATCGGGCAGAACATCCTCGACGTGCAGGGCGAGATGATGGCGGCCGAATCCGCGCAATCCTCGCAATCCGCACAGGAGCTGGATCGTCACGTCACCCTATGCGTCAACGACGCGCGACGCAAGCAGCTGTACTTCTGCCTCAACCACGGATCCATCAGCCTGCCCGACTTCCAGGCGGCGGACAGGCGCTGGATCGCCATGGACATCGACTACCCCGAACGCATCGTCGAACGCGTCAACGCGGCCGTGACCGAGCATGCCGAACGCGACGGCGTCGACTACATCGTCGACGTGGCCGGACACGGCGCCGCCAAATACGCCGCCGCATGGCAGGGGATCGAGCGTCTCGGCGACGTGACCGACCGGTCCGTGCTGGACCTCGGCGCCAGAGGACTCGACATATTCGCCGCGACCGCAACGGGCCGCACCGCGCGCGGCGACGCGCAGCCGCCCGTCGAACCGCTCTATCTGCGCCGACCCGACGCCGAGATCCCCGCGCCGTTGAAGCACGTGCTCGGCCACGAGAGTGCCACGCGCGCGGATGGGGTCAAGACCGGAATCGGGGCCGAAACGGCAGGTCCGCAAGCATGACGCAGCCGACGCAATCGATACAGCCGACGCAGGCCGGACTGTCCGGCCTGCGCATCACGCCCATCGACGAACTCGACCGTGACGTCGTCGTCGGTGCCGTCGCGCGACTCGAACGCGAACTGTTCGGCCGCGGCGCATGGAGCGAGAACATGGTGCGCGAGGAGCTGGACGCCCCCGCCCGCACCTACTACGTCTGCGTGGACGACACCTCCGCCATCGTCGGATACGCGGGCTTCTGGTACGACGGCGACGACGCGGAGCTCATGACCATCGGCGTCTCGGGCGCATACCAGCGTCGAGGCATCGCCGCGAAGCTGCTGGCCACGCTCATCGACGAGGCGCGCGGCCAGGGCGCCGCACGCATGCTGCTCGAAGTGCGCGTCGACAACGACCCCGCACTCGCGCTCTACGAACGATTCGGCTTCACGCGCATGGGACTGCGCAAACGCTACTACCAGCCCGGCAACATCGACGCGTACACCATGGCTCTGGACCTCGCCCCACGAGTGATCGGATTCGCGGACTCCGGGACGGGCAGCGGCAGGCAACAGGGCAAGGAACACAAGGAACGGGAGGAAGACAAACGATGAGCGAACCCATCGTGCTCGGCATCGAATCGACCTGCGACGAAACGGCGGCCGCCATCGTCCAAGGACGCACGCTGCTGTCCAACGTGGTCGCCTCCTCGATGGAGGAACACGCGCGATACGGCGGCGTCATCCCCGAAATCGCCTCGCGCGCGCACGCCGAGGCGTTCGTGCCATGCGTATCCAAGGCGCTCGCCGACGCCGGTCTGGAACTGTCCGATGTGGATGCGATCGCCGTATCCGCCGGCCCCGGTCTCGCCGGATGCCTCGCCGTGGGCGTCTCCGGCGCGAAGGCCCTCGCATGGTCCGCGAACAAGCCGATCTACGGCATCAACCACGTGATCGGACACATCGCGGTCACGCAGCTGCAGTTCGGCCCGTTCCCCGACGACACGCTCGCCCTGATCGTCTCCGGCGGGCACACGTCGCTGCTCCACGTCGAGGACGTGGCGCGCCGCATCGACGTGGTCGGCACGACGCTCGACGACGCGGCGGGGGAGTGCTTCGACAAGGTCGCCCGCCTGCTGGGCTTCCCCTACCCGGGAGGCCCGCATATCGACCGTCACGCCCAGCAGGGCGACCCGCACGCCATCAAGGTGCCGCAGGGCCTGACCCAAGGGCAGGCCGGCGCAAGGCACCCCTACGACTTCAGCTTCTCCGGCGTCAAGACCGCCGTGGCCCGCTGGGTGGAAGGGGAGCAGGCCGCAGGCCGCGAGATCCCCGTCGACGACGTGTGCGCCTCGCTCGCCGATTCGGTGGCCACGGTTCTGGCGAGAAAGGCGATGCGCGGCTGCCGCCAGTACGATTCGAAGACGCTGATCGTCGGCGGCGGATTCTCCGCGAACTCGCAGCTGCGCGCGAAGCTGCTGGAATTCGGACGCAGCAACGGCATCGAGGTGCGCATCCCCGAACTGAAGCTGTGCACCGACAACGGTGCGATGGTCGCCATGCTCGGCGTGAACCTCGTCGAGGCGGGCGTCAGGCCCAGCGCCCCCGATTTCCCCATCGACTCCGCAATGCCCCTGACCAGGGTCTCGATGTAGATGTGTTCGATGTAGACACGCCGAATTTGACGTTTCCACTGGCCTCACGGTAAAGTACACGTCTTGTGCGAACGGGAGAGATCCTGTGAGCAAGCCATTCCTGCGTAGCTCAGTTGGCAGAGCATCCGACTGTTAATCGGACGGTCGCTGGTTCAAGCCCAGCCGCAGGAGCCATACTTCGGTCGAGCCGAGAGGCTCGGGTGGAGAAAACTGAATATTCCTGCGTAGCTCAGTTGGCAGAGCATCCGACTGTTAATCGGACGGTCGCTGGTTCAAGCCCAGCCGCAGGAGCCCAACAAGCCGTCGGCGCATCGCCGGCGGCTTTTCTGTGTGTTCGGATGCATCGGAGCCTTCGCCGCAACCTCTCCGCGTGTTCCGGACGGCGCGTCGCGCGTGTCGACGTTAGCATCGCAGATAACGAACAAGAGATTACGGCAAGGAGGCCGGGATCATGGACGTCAGGATCATGAGGATAGAGCGTGGCGTGTTCGCCGTGCTCCACGACGGAGCGGGAGCGGGCACGGTGCGCAAGCAGCGTTTCGGACTGAAGCGCATGTGGCTGGCCGACGGGGCCAACGGCGCGCAGGGCGTGTTCCCCTCGAAGAAGGTCGCAGCGCAATGGCTGGTGCAGCGCGCCTGAGCCGGCGATGAATCGACGATGAACCGATGATGAACCGGCCTCGAATGGGCCGTGAACCGTGTATGGCCGGTTTCATCAATCCGTTCGATACTCGAACGCGGCTTGCGCATGTCGCCGATCGTGCCTATCGTGTCCACTGTTGATCACACAGTCCAGGCCTGCCCATTAGTAACGCGGGCCCCGATAGCAAAGGACACATCATGGCGCAAAGCTCCATCTCCATCACAGTCAACGGCGAGGCGAAGGAGGTGGAAGCTACCACCACCGGCGTCGAGCTCTTCGCGGACGACAAGGACATCATCGCGGTGCGCCTGAACGGCGAACTGCGCGACCTGTACACCCCGCTCGCTGACGGCGACACGGTCGAATCCGTCACGCTCGACTCCGAGGACGGCCTCGGCATCATGCGTCACTCCGCGACGCACGTCATGGCCCAGGCCGTGCAGGAACTGTTCCCGAACGCCAAGCTCGGCGTCGGTCCGATCATCAAGGACGGCTTCTACTACGACTTCCAGGTCGACCAGCCCTTCACGCCGGACGATCTGAAGAACATCGAGAAGCACATGCAGCGCATCATCAAGTCCTCCCAGTCGTTCCGCCGCCGCGTGACGACCGAGGAGGAGGCGCTCGCGGAGGAGGCCGATCAGCCGTTCAAGATCGAGCTCATCAAGGACAAGGAGGCGCATCTCGACCCCTCCACGGCCACCGAGATCTCCGGCAAGGAGCTGAGCTTCTACGACAACGTCGACCGCGACGGCAACGTCGTGTGGAAGGACCTGTGCCGCGGACCGCACCTGCCGAACACCCGCTTCATCAAGGCGTTCAAGATCGAGCGCTCCGCCGCCGCCTACTGGCGTGGCAACGAGAAGAACCCGACCATGCAGCGCATCTACGGCACCGCATGGGCCACCAAGGAGGATCTCAAGGCCTACCAGACGCGTCTTGAGGAGGCCGCCAAGCGCGACCACCGCAAGATCGGCGCCGAGATGGACCTGTTCTCCTTCCCGGAGGAGATCGGACCGGGCCTGGCCGTCTTCCACCCGAAGGGCGCGGCCGTCATCAACGCGATGGAGGACTACTCCCGCGAGATGCACCGCAAGTACCACTACAGCTTCGTGCAGACCCCGCACATCACCAAGGGCGGCCTGTACGAGACCTCCGGCCACCTGCACTGGTACAAGGACTCCATGTATCCGGCGATGCGCCTTGACGAGGAGCGCGACGCCGACGGCAACATCACCAAGCAGGGCTTCGACTACTACCTCAAGCCGATGAACTGCCCGATGCACAACCTCATCTTCAAGTCCCGCCAGCGCTCCTACAAGGAGCTGCCGCTGCGCCTGTTCGAGTTCGGCACCGTGTACCGCTACGAGAAGTCCGGCGAGGTCCATGGTCTGACCCGCGTGCGCGGCCTTACCCAGGACGACTCCCACATCTACTGCACCCGCGAGCAGATGAAGGGCGAGCTGACCAACCTGCTGACCTTCGTCCTGAAGGTCCTCAAGGACTTCGGCCTCAACGACTTCTACCTCGAGCTGTCCACCAAGGACGAGCACAAGTACGTCGGCAGCGACGAGATCTGGGAGGAGGCGACCAACACGCTCGCCGAGGTCGCCAAGGACTCCGGCCTGACCCTCGTGGCCGATCCGGGCGGCGCCGCGTTCTACGGCCCGAAGATCTCCGTGCAGGCCCGCGACGCGATCGGCCGCACCTGGCAGGTGTCGACCATCCAGCTCGACTTCAACCTGCCCGAGCGCTTCCAGCTCGAGTACATCGCGGCCGACGGCACCCACCAGCGTCCGGTGATGATCCACCGTGCGCTGTTCGGCTCCATCGAGCGCTTCTTCGCCGTGCTGCTTGAGCACTACGCCGGCGCGTTCCCGGCGTGGCTGGCCCCGGTGCAGGTGCTCGGCGTGCCGGTCGCGGACGAGTTCGCCCCGCACCTCGCCGGCTTCGTCAAGAGCCTCGAGGACGAGATGGTCCGCTGCGAGATCGACTACTCCGACGACCGCTTCGGCAAGAAGATCCGCAACGCCTCCAAGTCCAAGGCACCGTTCATCCTCATCGTCGGCGAGGAGGACATGAACAACAACGCGGTGAGCTTCCGCTTCCGCGACGGCAGCCAGCTCAACGGCGTGCCGGTCGACGAGGCGCGCGCGAAGATCCTCGAGGTCATCAAGAAGCGCGTCCAGGTCAACTCGGCCGACGACTTCAAGGCCGCGACCGAGGACACCGAGGAGTGAGACACTCCGAGCGGTTCTGATACGAGCCGCGGGGCGGTTCCCCGACCGGCTTCGTCCGATCGACGACATTGATCGGACGAAGCCGATTGTCGGCTAACCGCCCTACAATCGTTTCGTTTGTCCATTATCCGTCAACCTGCTAGGAGCATTATGTCAGGTCATTCCAAGTGGGCGACCACCAAGCACAAGAAGGCCGCCATCGACGCCAAGCGCGGCAAGCTCTTCGCCAAGCTCATCAAGAACATCGAGATCGCGGCCCGTATGGGCGGTGGCGATCCGGACGGCAACCCGTCCCTCTACGACGCCGTCTACAAGGCCAAGAAGGCCTCCATGCCGGCCGACAACATCAAGCGCGCCATCAAGCGTGGCTCCGGTGAGGAAGCCGGCGGCGCCAACTACGAGGACATCGTCTACGAGGGCTACGCCCCCGCCGGCGTCGGCCTCATCATCGAGTGCCTGACCGACAACCGCAACCGCGCGGCCGCCGAGGTCCGTTCCACCCTGACCAAGGGCAACGGCTCTCTGGCCACCTCCGGCTCCGTGTCCTTCAACTTCGAGCGCAAGGGCCAGATCGAGGTTCCGTCCGAGGGTGTCGACTTCGACGACCTGTTCGAGAAGGCCGGCGACGCCGGTGCCGAGGACGTCGTCGACGATGGCGACGTGTTCACCGTCGTGACCGACCCGTCCGACCTGCACACCGTCCGCAAGGCCCTGCAGGACGCCGGTTTCGACTACGATTCCGCTGATATCGTCATGCGCCCGAAGAACGAGGTCGAACTGACCCTCGACGATGCGCGCAAGGTCTCCAAGCTCATCGACAACCTCGATGATCTGGACGATGTGCAGAACATCTACTCCAACTGGACCGCCTCCGACGAGGTCATGGAACAGCTTGACGAGGAGTAATCCGAGGTGATCATCCTTGGCGTCGATCCCGGGCTCACACGCTGCGGGGTCGGCGTGATCGAAGCCGGCGCACACCGCCGGCTTTCGTTTATTCACGTCGACGTCGTGCGTTCGTCGCCCGATGTGTCGCAGGATCTGCGTCTGCTCTCCATCTACAACGGGCTGGTCGACAAGATCGAGACCTACGCTCCGGATGCCGTGTCGATCGAGCGCGTGTTCGCCCAGTCGAACCGCAACACCGTGCTCGGCACCGCGCAAGCCGCGGGACTGGCCATGCTCGCCGCAGCGCAGCGCAACATCCCGGTGGCGCTGCACACGCCGACCGAGGCGAAGCTCGCGATCACCGGCAACGGCCAGGCGCAGAAGATACAGGTCGAGCGCATGGTCACGCGCATCCTCAACCTCAACAGGATGCCCACGCCCGCCGACGCGGCCGATGCGCTCGCGCTGGCGATCTGCCACGCCCTGCGTCCCGCGGGCGCGCTGCAGGGCGGGGAGCGCGAGGAGCATCTGACGCCCGCGCAGCGGCAGTGGGCCGATGCCGCCAAGAAGGCGACGAAGCGCCATATCAACGCCGACCGCGGCATGTGATGTCTGTGCGATACCTGCATGTGATGCCCGCGTGCGATACCGTGTGATACACTGTCGAACAGTTGTTCGATAGGAGGTGTCGTGATCGGTTCGTTACGCGGCATGGTCGATGCGGTGGATGCCTCGGCCATGCTCATCGAGGTCGGGGGAGTCGGCTACGAGGTGCGCATGCCCTCGGCCGACCTCTCCCGCGTCCATGGCGGCATGGAGGCGAGGGTCTACACCTATCTCAACGTCTCGCAGGATGCGATCACGCTGTACGGGTTCCTCGAGCCCGCGGCGAAGCGCACGTTCCTGCAGCTGATCAAGGTTAACGGCATCGGACCGAAGGTGGCGCTGTCGCTGCTCTCGACGCTCAACCCCACCCAGCTCGCCCGCGCGATCGCCGACAACGACGCCGCAGCCCTGGCCAAGGCTCCCGGTCTCGGCAGGAAGGGCGCGCAGAAGATCATCCTCGAGCTCAAGGGGTCCATCGATCTGGAGGCTCTGGAGGAGAACGGCACCTCCGTGACGACCGCCGGAGTCGAGGACAAGGGTGCCGCACAGGTCATCGAGGGCCTCATGTCCCTTGGCTGGCGTGAACAGGACGCCGAATACGCGGTGCATGCCGCCTTGGAGGACAATGGCATCACCACGCCGATCGCAGAGACGGACGTGCCAGAGTGCTGCGTCTGGCCCTCGCCTCGCTGGACAGAGGGCGGTGATAGACGGACATGAACGAACCGTACATCAGCGCCGAACTTGCCCAGCCGCAGGGCAACGAGAACATCGGGGCCAACGAGGAGTCGCTGCGCATGGTCTCCTCCCAGCCGCTCGGCAACGAACCGGTCAGCGACGAGGAGCTGCGCCCCCACGCCCTCGCCGGATTCATCGGCCAGCCCCGTCTCAAGGCCCAGCTCCAGCTGTTCCTCGACGCGGCGCGCAAGCGCGAGGTGCCGCCGGACCACATCCTGCTCGCCGGCCCTCCGGGCCTCGGCAAGACCACGTTGGCGATGATCGTCGCCAACGAGCTCGGTGTGCCGATCCGCATCACCTCCGGTCCCGCCATCCAGCACGCCGGCGACCTCGCTTCGATCCTGAGCTCGCTGGACGCGGGGGAGGTGCTGTTCGTCGACGAGGTGCACCGTCTGCCGCGTGCGGCCGAGGAGCTGCTGTACATCGCGATGGAGGACTTCCGAGTCGACGTGATGGTCGGCAAGGGGCCGGGCGCCTCGTCGATCCCGCTCACGCTGCCGCGCTTCACGATGATCGGCGCCACCACGCGCGAGGGCATGCTGCCCTCGCCGCTGCGCGCCCGATTCGGCTTCACCGCCCACCTCGACTTCTATCCGGTGGAGGAGTTGGAGAAGCTCGTCGAGCGTTCCTCCGGAGTGCTCGGCATCGTTCTGGACGAGGGATCATCCCACGAGCTCGCGCTGCGTTCCCGCGGCACGCCGCGTATCGCCAACCGTCTGCTGCGCCGCGTGCGCGACTGGGCGATCGTTCATGATCTGCCCTCCGTCGGCCCCGATGACGTCAGGGAGGCGCTGTCCCTCTACCAGATCGACGCCGAGGGTCTCGACCGGTTGGACATCGCGGTGCTCAACGCCATCGTCAGGAACTTCAACGGCGGTCCGGTGGGTCTCAACACCCTTGCGGCCATGGTCGGCGAGGAATCGGAGACCGTGGAGACCGTGTGCGAGCCGTATCTGGTGCGTGAGGGATTCCTCATCCGCACGCCCAAGGGCCGCGTCGCCACCGACAAGGCGTGGAGGCATCTCGGCATACGGCCGGATGCCGATGCGGACGGGAACGATGTCAGCAAGCTTTTCTAGACTTTATATTTTGGATTAGTCGTTATTCGGATTAGTCATTGTTTCCCGACCGGAAGGAAATCATCGTCATGGATTCCAGTTTTATCTTCATCATCGTGCTCGTCGTCGTCATGGGCGGCATGATGTGGTGGCAGCAGAAGAAGGCCAAGGAACAGCAGCAGAAGGTCAAGGACTTCCGCTCCAGCCTCCAGCCGGGTACCGAGATCATCACCATCGGCCAGATCATCGGCAAGGTCGTCTCCGTCGACGAGCAGTACGAGGAGGTCGTCATCGACTCCGAAGGCAGCAGGCTCCGCGTCGGCTTCAACGCGATCTCCCGCGAATACGTGCGCCCCGCCTACGTCTCCGATGACGAGGTCGACGAGAACGGCAACCCGATCGCCGAGAACGATGCCGCCGAGTCCGACGTCACGTCCGATGCCAAGTCCGACGTCGCCCAGGTGAACGTCGAGGACTCCGTCGCGGCGAACAACGCCGAGGCCGGCACGGACAACGCCGTGAACGCGGACAAGGAAGCCAAGTGATCATGGCCGACAGCGACATCGTCATCAAGGATCTCGCCAAGGTCGGTCAGAGCGACGCCGAGTACCTCGTCTCCCTGATCCGCTCCATTCCCGGCTTCCCGAAGGAAGGCATCATCTTCCGTGACTTCATGCCGGTGCTGGCCGACGCCAGAGGCCTCGACGTGCTGATGCACGCACTCGAGGCGGCCCTGCCGCTGCCGGCCGACGAGTTCGACTCCATCGCAGGCCTCGAATCGCGTGGCTTCCTGTTCGGCCCCGCTCTCGCCCATCATCTGGGCAAGGGGTTCATCGCCATCCGCAAGGCGGGTAAGCTTCCGCCCGAGACAATCGGCGAATCCTACGATCTGGAGTACGGCACCGCCAGCGTCGAGATCGAGACCGCGGCCGTCAAGCCCGGTGAGCGCGTGCTCATCGTCGATGACCTCATCGCCACCGGCGGCACCGCCAAGGCCGGTGCCGACCTCATCGAGAAGGCGGGCGGCACGATCGCGGGCTTCAGCTTCGTGATGGCGCTCGACGGGCTCGACGGGCTCGACAAGCTCGGCGAGGTCCCCGTCAGCACGCTCATCTCCATGCCGGCCTGAGTCGAGGCCGACGATCCGTGGGTCCGTCGTTTGGAAGGCAAACGGCGGACCCACGGGTAATCAATCGACAATCACACGCAACGGAAAAGAGCAATGGATCTTTACGAATATCAGGCGCGCGAACTGCTCGAGGAGCAGGGTATCCCCACGCCGAAGGCCATCTACGCACAGAACTCGCATGAGGTGGCCGAAGCCGCCGAACAGCTTGGATACCCCTGCGTCGTCAAGGCGCAGGTCAAGATCGGCCATCGCGGTCAGGCCGGAGGCGTCAAACTCGCCAAGACCCGCGACGAGGCCATTCTCGATTCCGAGGCCATCCTGCCGATGACCATCCACAAGCACAAGGTCAACGGCGTGCTCGTCGCCGAGGGCAAGAACATCCTTCACGAATACTACGTGTCCATCTCCGTGGACCGCACCTCGCGCGACTACGACGTCCTCGCCACCGCCAACGGAGGCACCGAGGTCGAGGAGATCGCCCGCGAGCACCCCGAATCGGTCAAGCGCCTGCACATCGAGGCGCTCGACGACTTCGATCTCGAGGCCGCCACCAGGATGGCCGAGAGCATCGGCTTCTACCACGCCGACGTCGATCAGGCGGCGCAGATCCTGCTCAAGATGTGGAAGTGCTTCAAGGAGAACGACGCCACGCTCGTCGAGATCAACCCGCTCGCCAAGATCGGCGATCCGGACGACGAGTCCTCGAAGAGCCTGTGCGCGCTTGACGCCAAGATCTCCCTCGACGACAACGCCGCGTTCCGTCACGACGGCTGGAAGCGCTTCGCCGATCCGATGGCCAACGACGAGTTCGAACGCCGCGCCAAGGAGCACGGCCTGCACTACGTGCATCTCAAGGGCCAGGTCGGCGTGATCGGCAACGGCGCGGGTCTCGTGATGAGCTCCCTCGACGCCGTCTCCGGCGCCGGCGAGGAACAGGGCACCGGCATCAAGCCGGCCAACTTCCTCGACATCGGCGGCGGCGCCTCGGCCGAGGTCATGGCCGCCAGCCTCGAGATCGTGCTGTCCGATCCGCAGGTCGAGTCGGTGTTCATCAACGTGTACGGCGGCATCACCTCCTGCGAGCAGGTCGCCAAGGGCATCCTCGAGGCGGTCGAGACGCTCGGCGGCACCAAGCCGATCGTCGTGCGCTTCGACGGCAACGCCGCTGCCGAGGGTCTCGCCCTCCTCGCCGAATCGAACACCCCGAACGTGCATGTCGCCCAGACCATGGAGGAGGCGGCAAGCGAGGCCGCACGCATCGCGGCCAACGCGCAGAAGACCAAGGAGACCAACTGATGGTGCTGTTCATTGAAGACGACGCTCCCGTCATCGTGCAGGGCATGACCGGTCATCAGGGCATGACCCACACCGCCCGCATGCTCAGGGCGGGCACCAACATCGTCGGCGGCGTCAACGCCCGCAAGGCGGGTCTTGACGTCACGTTCCCGGCCGCCAAGGACGGCCAGGACGCCACGATCCACGTGTACGGCTCCTGCGCCGAGGCTCGCGAGGCCACCAGTGCCACCGCATCCGTCGTGTTCGTGCCGCCGCGCTTCGCCAAGGACGCTGTGGTCGAGGCCATCGAGGCCGGCATCAAGCTCATCGTCGTCATCACCGAAGGCATTCCGGTCGCCGATTCCGCCTACTTCGTCGAGCTCGCGCTGCAGCACGGCGCACGCGTGGTTGGTCCCAACTGCCCCGGGCTCATGACCCTGGCCTCGTCCGAGCATACGCACGGCGTCAACCTCGGCATCATCCCCGACGGCATTGTCTCCCGCGGTCCGCTGGGTCTCGTCTCCAAGTCCGGCACGCTCACCTACCAGCTGATGGGGGAGCTGTCCGACATCGGCTTCACCGCGTGCCTCGGCGCCGGCGGCGATCCGATCGTCGGCACCACGCTGCTCGAGGCGCTGCAGGCCTTCGAGGCTGATCCGAACACGAAGGCCGTCATGATGATCGGCGAGATCGGCGGCAACGCCGAACAGGACGCCGCACAGTGGGCCGCCGAGCACATGACCAAGCCGGTCGTCGCCTACATCGCGGGCTTCACCGCCCCCGAAGGCAAGCAGATGGGCCACGCCGGCGCCATCGTCTCCGGCGGCAAGGGCACCGCAAAGGACAAGAAGGAAGCGCTTGAAGCCGTCGGCATCCGCGTCGGGCGCACGCCAGGCCAGGCCGCCGATATCATGCGTGAGGTGCTTGCGGGTCTCGATCAGTGAAACTGAAATCACGATATCTCGCCATCGTCATCAAGGGCGCCGTCGCCTCCCTCGGGGCGATGGCGCTTTATGCGATCTCGCTCGGCTGCTTCATCGCGCTGATGCTGCTGGTCATCTCGATGGAGGAGGGCGGCGAGAACCTGCCCACATCCGCCGTTCCGCTGACCCAGGCCGTCATCCTGCTCAGCCAGGGCGTAGGGTTTTCCCTCGGCACGGTACGCGTCGGCATCACGCCCCTGCTCCTGACCATCCTGCTGGTTGCGCTCATCGCGCAATGCGCGCGCAAGGCGGGGGGAAACATCATCAACTGGGCGGTGGGTCTCGGCATATGGATCGTGCTCGACCTCATGTGCGCCAACGGCACGTCCATCGAACTCGAGGATCCGCCGCTGACCATCATCGCCAAGGCCGCGGCGATCTGGACGGTCGGATACCTGCTGGGCGCGCTGCCGGGCTCGCGGCTCATGTCCGACGCGCGTACCGCGTTCAGGGAACGTGTCGGCGCGCGGGCCTACGACGCCGTGGCGCTTGCACTGCTGCTCGTCACCGTCATGTTCATCGTGGCATGCGTCGCCGGACTTGTCGTCGTGATCGTATGGATCGTACGCGACTGGCAGGGCATGGCGCTCCTGTTCGACATGGACGGCATGGAGAACGGCTCGCGCATCCTCACCACGATCGCCTCGTGCGCGTGGCTGCCCAACCTCATGGTCTGGGCGTTCTCGTGGCTGCTGGGTGCCGGATTCCACATCGGCGATCTCGGCGTCTTCACCATGTGGGCGGGACAGTCCGCGGGGCTGCCGCCGCTGCCGGTATTCGGCCTGATGCCGGAAGGGGTGGGCGACGACCGCATCCGTCTGATCCTGCAATGCGTCATCCCCGCCGTCTACGCGGTCCTCACCCTGCTCGCCATGCTGCTGCCCGGCCCGATGAAGATCAGGCCGGTCGCGTTCGGCGACGCCGACGGGCTGAAGCGTCTGATCGTCACGATGCTGTGCCATGCCGGCGTGCTCGTCGCCGTGGCCGCGGCCACGATCGGACTGTCGGCCGCAGGTTTCGCGCTGTCGAACGGCCCGCTCGGCCACCAGCGGCTCGCCCATGTGGGCGTCGACGTCGTCCCCTCGACGGCGGCGGTGGCCCGCGCGCTCGGATTCGGGCTGACGAGCGCATGGCTCGTCGTCACCGTAGTGTTGGCGGCCGTCTACGGGATACACTGGATTGTCGAGCATCACGCCGACCATTCGCCGCGCACGGAACATGTCGAGCGGACGTCCGACGGGGATCCGGGCCGTGTGCAGCCCGTCAGGGCCGCCGACGAGCGTCGTGCCGTCCGCGTGGCCGAAGGCAAGGCGGGCAAGACACCGAAGGCCGGCAGAGTCGTGCGTTCGGCGCAAAACGTGAAGCGTGAACAACCATCAAAGGAGGAACACGATGACAACAACCAATCGTCCGATCAGGAGGGCGCTGGTCTCCGTCTTCCATAAGGAAGGCATCGAAGTGCTCGCCGAGGCCTTCATCAAGGCCGGCGTAGAGGTCGTATCCACCGGTTCGACCGCCAAGCGTCTGGCCGAGCTGGGTGTGCCCGTCACCGAAGTGAGCGAAGTCACCGGGTTCCCCGAGTGCCTCGACGGCCGCGTCAAGACCCTCGACCCGCACATCCACGCCGGCATCCTCGCCGACATGACCAACCC
Organism: Bifidobacterium callitrichos DSM 23973; assembly: GCF_000741175.1. Taxonomy (GTDB): domain Bacteria; phylum Actinomycetota; class Actinomycetes; order Actinomycetales; family Bifidobacteriaceae; genus Bifidobacterium; species Bifidobacterium callitrichos. The sequence continues at coordinate 38,890 of NZ_JGYS01000016.1, read as the reverse complement.
GGACCACGCCGCCCAGCTGGAGAAGTTCGGCATCAAGCCGTTCGATCTGGTCGTCGTGAACCTGTACCCGTTCGCCGACACCGTGCGCTCCGGCGCCGATGAGGCCGCCACCATCGAGAAGATCGACATCGGCGGCCCGTCCATGGTGCGCGGCGCCGCGAAGAACAGCGCCACCGTCGCGATCATCACCGATCCGGCCGACTACGCGCTGGTCGCCGAGCGCATCTCGAACGGCGAGGGCTTCTCCCTCGAGGAGCGCCGCTGGCTGGCCGGCAAGGCGTTCGCCCACACCGCCGCCTACGACGCGACGATCAACGAGTGGACCGCCAAGCACTGGCCCAAGCCCGCCACCATCGTCGAAACCGATCACGACGACGAGGACCATCCGGTCAACGACGCCAAGTTCCCGGCCGCATTCACCCGCACCTGGGATCGTGCGCACACACTGCGCTACGGCGAGAACTCCCACCAGCAGGCCGCCCTGTACCTCGATCCGCTGGACCGCAACGGCTTCGCGCACGCCGAGCAGCTCGGCGGCAAGCCGATGAGCTACAACAACTACGTCGACGCCGACGCCGCATGGCGCGCAGTGTGGGATATGGCGCCGTCCATCGCGGTCGCCGTGGTCAAGCACAACAACCCGTGCGGTCTCGCCATCGGAGCCACCGCGGCCGAGGCCCACAGGAAGGCCCACGCCTGTGATCCGGTGAGCGCCTACGGCGGCGTCATCGCGTGCAACAGCACCGTCACCCTTGAAATGGCCGAAAGCGTGCGTCCGATCTTCACCGAGGTCATCGTCGCCCCGGCCTACGAGCCCGAGGCGCTGGAGCTGCTCCAGACCAAGAAGAAGAACCTGCGCATCCTCAAGGTGGCCGAGCCGCCGAAGGGCCACACGCAGTTCCGTCAGATCGACGGCGGCCTGCTCGTGCAGGACATGGACCTCATCAACGCCACCGGCGACGATCCGGACGCGTGGAAGCTCGTCTCCGGCGAACCCGCCGACGAGGCCACGCTGAAGGATCTCGTGTTCGCTTGGCGCGCCATCCGCTGCGTCAAGTCCAACGCCATCCTGCTTGCGCACGATCAGGCCACGGTCGGTATCGGCATGGGTCAGGTCAACCGCGTGGACTCCTGCCATCTGGCCGTCGAGCGTGCGAACACGCTGGCGGACGGCGCCGACCGCGCCACCGGTTCCGTGGCCGCCTCCGACGCGTTCTTCCCGTTCGCCGACGGTGCCGAGACCCTGATGGACGCCGGCGTCAAGGCCATCGTCCAGCCGGGTGGTTCCATCCGCGACGAGGAGGTCATCGAGGCCGCGAAGAAGGCCGGCGTGACGATGTACCTGACCGGAACCCGTCACTTCTTCCACTGATCGAGCGATCGGGTCGATAAGTCCATGAAGAATCATCCCTATGTCTCCGAGGACCACGAGGGCAAGCCGTGGTTCGAATGGTGCGTCGCCGTGGCGGTGATCGCCTCCGGCGTGATCGCGGTCCTCGGATACACGATGGCCGCCACGGTGCTGATCTCCGTGACGGCCATCGGTACGGGGCTGCTGCGCCTGATCATGCGCGAACGCAGCCCATGGAAGGTGAGGTCAGTGGCGTTCGACACCACCATCGGCATCTGCCTTGGCGTCGGACTGCTGGTCCTCTACTTCTCCGGCTACTTCCTGTGACGCCTCGGATGCTCCGGCCGTCTCGAACGGTTCCTGGGCGTTGCCATCGGAGGCATCGGCCGTCGGCTCCTTCCCGGAGTCGGCGGCCTCGTCGTATCCGCCGATCTGCGCGGGGTCATCGCCCGCGGCCTTCGGCGTGTGCACCATCTGCATGACGATCATCGCCAGCGCGACCAGTGCCGCTGCGAGGATCGGGCACACCCAGAACACCCACAGCTGGCTCAGCGGCTCCACCGACAGACCCTGGTTTTGCGAGGCCACGGCGATGCCGGTGGCACGGGCGGGATTGAGCGCAGCACCGGTGATCGGGAAGGCCACGGCGGTGGCGAACGTGTAGGCGACGGCCGTCGCGAGCGCATAGCGGCACTTGCCGTAGTTCGCCATCGCGACGCCCACGACCACCACGCCGGCCACGACCTCGACCGCGATCGCCTGCGTGATGGAGACGTTCAGACCGTACTGGTTGAGCGTCGTGTAGGCGACGGAACCCTTGTCGAAGCCGTTGACCGCGGTGGTCAGCCACTGCGAGATCGTCACCGTGCTCGAGGTGGGCAGCAGGAACCTGACCAGCAGACCGGCAAGCACGGCGCCGAGCGTCTGGAAGACGATGTACAGGACGCCGTCCACGAGCTTCGTCCTACCGGTGAGCATGGCCGCCACCGTCACCGCCGGGTTGAAGTGGCCGCCGGAGACCCAGCCGAGCGCGTACACCGCGGCGGCGTAGGCCAGACCGGTGCCGATCGCGATATAGGCGAGATTGGCGGAGAAGACCACCGTGCCGAACGTGCTGAACACGTAGACGGCGAAGCAGATGAGGAAGGTGCCGGCCAGCTCGGCCCCCACCCGAAGCGGCCACGGCTGTTCCTTCGTAACGTTGTCCTGTGATGTCATATCAATCCTTCGATCATTGCGATACTTCGTTCCGCTCCGGGCACACCCCGCGGAACGCTGCCAGTCTAGCAGTGCCGCGCGTCGTCGGGCCGGTTTGGACCGGAGGTCACGATACACTATCGGATTTGGAAATACACCTAAGGCCACGTTGGGAGAACGATGCCAAACGCATATTCCCGCGCCAGAAAGGCGCATGAAGACAATCAGGAAGGCGTTCGCCTTCAGAAGCTGCTCGCTCAGGCCGGATTCGGTTCCCGCCGCAAGTGTGAGCTCATGATCACCGAAGGCCGAGTCGAAGTGGACGGGGAGCTCGTCACCGAACTCGGCACCCGCGTCGATCCCACGCACCAGCAGGTCCGCGTCGACGGATCCCGCGTGCGCATCAACAACAACCACATCACGCTTGCGCTCAACAAGCCGAAGAGGGTCCTGTCCGCCATGGAGGATCCGAAGGGCCGCTACACGCTGCGCGACATTGTCGGCGACAAGTACGAGCGCATCTTCCACATGGGCCGTCTGGACTACGATTCGGAAGGCCTCATCCTCATGACGAACGACGGCGAGCTGAGCCAGCACGTCATGCACCCCAAGTACGAGGTCGAGAAGACCTACGTCGCCACCCTCGAGGGCAAGATCTCCGGCACCGTGTGCCGCCGTCTGGTCACCACCGGCGTGCAGCTGGACGACGGATGGATCAAGCTCGACCACTGCGCGATCATCGATTCGAGCCGTGACGCCACGATCGTCAAGGTCGTGCTGCACTCCGGCAAGAACCGCATCGTGCGCCGCATCTTCGGTTCGATCGGTTTCCCGGTCAAGCGTCTGGTGCGCACCCAGATCGGCCCGATCAAGCTCGGCGAGCTCAAGTCCGGTTCCTACCGCGTGCTGAGCCAGGCCGAGGTCCGTTCCCTGGCCAAGGAGGTCGGCCTGTGATCCGCGTCGCCATCGACGGGCCCGCCGGCGTCGGCAAATCCTCGACGTCGAAGGCGCTGGCCAAGTACTACGGCTTCGCCTACCTCGACACGGGCGCGATGTACCGCGCCTGCGCGTGGTGGTGCCTGAAGCAGGGCATCGATCTCGATGTCGACGAGCCCGACGAGCGAGTCGTCACCGAGACGGTCGGCGAGTTCTTCACCGGCGACCACTTCGACATCTCCGTCGATCCGGATCATCCGTCCGTGAGCGCCGACGGCGAGGACATCTCCGAGGCGATCCGCTCCTCCGAGGTCTCCACGCACGTCTCCAAGGTGTCGGGCATCATCCCGGTGCGCAACGTGCTCATCGCCGCCCAGCGCGCCTACATCGCCCGCGAGGAGTCCAAGGACTCCTTCTCCGGCGGTCTCGGCATCGTCGCGGAGGGTCGTGACATCACCACGGTCGTCGCCCCCGATGCGGAGGTGCGCGTACTGCTGACCGCTCGCGAGGAGGTCCGTCAGGCCCGCCGCACCGGCCAGTCCGTGAAGGGCGCCGGCGTGGGCGTGGAGGACGTCGCCGCCCGCGACCGCCTCGACGCGAAGACCACGAGCTTCCTGACCGCCGCGGACGGCGTCACCACCATCGACAACTCGGACATGACGTTCGAGCAGACCCTCGACGTGCTCGTCAGGCTCGTCGACGACGCCATCGAGGAGCAGGAGTACGAGCAGTACGCCGCCAACCTCGAGGACTACGATCTGGACGAGGGCGACGAGGCGCTCATCGAGCACAATGGCGTCGTTCCCGCGTCGGACGGCCAGTCCGGTCCGAAGCAGGTCGGCGTGCTCGCCATCGTCGGACGCCCGAACGTGGGCAAGTCGTCGCTGGTCAACCGCATCCTCGGCAAGCGCGTCGCCGTCGTCGAGGACACGCCGGGCGTCACCCGCGACCGCGTCAGCTACGACGCCGAATGGGCCGGCACCGACTTCAAGCTCGTCGACACCGGCGGCTGGGAGGTCGACGTCGAGGGCATCGATTCGGCCATCGCCTCGCAGGCCGAGGTCGCCGTGCATCTCGCCGACGCCGTCGTGCTCGTCGTCGACGGGCAGGTCGGCCTGACCGACACGGACGAGCGCATCGTCAGGATGCTGCGCGCCTCCGGCAAGCCGGTCACGCTCGCCGTCAACAAGATCGACGACCGTGAAAGCGAATACCTGACCGCCGAATTCTGGAAGCTCGGTCTGGGCGAGCCCCACTCGATCTCCGCCATGCACGGCAGGGGAGTGGGCGATCTGCTCGACGAGGCGCTCGACAGCTTGAGGAAGGCGCAGAAGACTTCCGGTTTCCTCACGCCGTACGGCCTGCGCCGCGTGGCGCTGGTGGGACGTCCGAACGTGGGCAAGTCGTCGCTGCTCAACCAGCTCGCGCACGAGGAGCGTTCCGTCGTCAACGATCTGGCGGGCACCACGCGCGATCCGGTCGACGAGGTCATCGACATCGACGGCGAGGACTGGCTGTTCATCGACACGGCCGGCATCAAGCGCCGCCAGCACAAGCTGCAGGGCGCCGAATACTATTCGTCGCTGCGCACGCAGGCCGCCATCGAACGCTCCGAGCTCGCGCTCGTCCTGTTCGACGCGTCCGTGCCGATCTCCGATCAGGATCTGAAGGTCATGAGCTCCGCCGTGGACGCGGGACGCGCCATCGTCCTCGTGTTCAACAAGTGGGATGCGATGGACGAGTTCGACAAGCAGCGTTTGGAGCGTCTGTGGGCCACCGAGTTCGACCGCGTCACCTGGGCGCAGCGCGTGAACCTGTCCGCCAAGACCGGCTGGCACACCAACCGTCTGGCCAAGGCGATGCGCGAGGCGCTCGAGTCATGGGACAAGCGCATTCCGACCGGCAAGCTCAACGCGTTCCTCGGCCAGTTGCAGTCCGCCCATCCGCACCCGCTGCGCGGCGGCAAGCAGCCGCGAATCCTGTTCGCCACGCAGGCCTCGACGCGCCCGCCGCGCTTCGTGATCTTCGCCACCGGCTTCCTCGAGCACGGCTACCGCCGCTACATCGAACGTTCGCTGCGCGAGGAGTTCGGCTTCGAGGGCACGCCGATCCAGATCTCGGTGAACATCCGCGAGAAGAAGAAGCGCAAGTAGCAAATAGCGGTCTGGTTGCCGCCTGGTTGCAGAGTAGGTGGCAATCAGGCGGTAATCGACAGCTGCATTGACAGCGGCAATCGACGATCGAGCAGAGTGACCATCCGCCAGCTTGCCGCCTGTGGGGATAACGGGGCTGTTCGTGGATCCATCTTGGATCATGAACAGCCCCGTTCGCATTTGTTTGCATTTCAGCGCGACATATTCCCGAAATCAGGTCGCAGTTCGTGAGATTGTTGCGCTGACTTGGACCCAGAGCAACAATCTCACGGGCAATGGGTTCATTTCGGGAATCTGTTGCGCCTAGAGGCGATCGATGACTGTCGGTGGCGTCGCTGGCGTCGGTCGGGGCTGGTGGCGTCGGTTGGTTGATTCGGCGGAGGCCTGGAATCCGGCGAAACACGCCGAGTTGCGTTCCTGAAAGTTTCTGGTAAATTAATCGACTGTTGCAAAACGCAGCATCGGACCATAGCGCAGTTTGGTAGCGCACTTGACTGGGGGTCAAGGGGTCGCGGGTTCAAATCCCGCTGGTCCGACCAGAAAGCCCGGAATTCCAACGATTCCGGGCTTTTTTGTTATCGTCTGAACTCCCTCTTTCGGGCCTTCCAGACATGATTCAGACACGATTTTCAGACACGACCAGACACGACGCCCCCGCAACACGCCTCAAATCAAGCCATTTTCGAGCGTTCGTCCGGCGACTTCCCCGACTGTTCCGCGGCGACTTTTCACAATTCCTCCATACGACGTCTGGACGCTTCCCACTCACGTCGCCGTACCGAGTAGATGTCCTGGTTGTAGTAGGCCGCTTCCTTCTCGACCCGTCTGCGGGCCTCATCGTCCTTGCCCCACCAGCGGATGAACTGCCCCGGCCTCACCCGGTTCTGTCCCTCATCCTGAGCCATGCGGCGCAGCGCTTTCGGATCGAACACCTGCTTGGTGCGGAAATTCGTCAACCGGTCACGCGCGATATACGCCGCGACGAGACGCCACTGCCTGCGGGCCTTGCCTATGACATACAGCACGCCGCCATGCTCAAATGGACTCGAAGACCAATAGTCTGCTACGTACACCTTCGTGCCGGGGCTGAAGATCTTCGTGCCGTGTTCGATGTGGTGATCCTGACCGACCACGTGCTCGTCCACGACGTTCGCGACCAAGCACCATGAGAACAGCTTGCCTCGCTGCCGCTGCTTCGCTTCCTCCATATCCAACATGGTACGGCCCCGCTCTCCCATCGTGGAGGGCGGGGCCGTTTTGTCGTTGTCATCTTGCCCGATCGCGCAGCAACGGCACGATGTCGCGCAGGGTGACGTGGCCGTGCTCGTCGGATGCGAGGCGTTTCCGGTGGATCCATGTGCGTATGGTCGCGGCGGGCAGTCGTATGCCGGCCTTCGCGCATTCGCCGCTCATCTGCTTGGGTGGGCCTTTTGGGCCTTCCGTCCGGCGCAGGCCACGCGCCGGGGCGTGCTTCAGGGAAAAGCCTCGTGTGCCCGATGCGAGATGCCGCCGTCGTCGCGTGGGCGGACGGTCATACGGCCGGCCATGCCCGCCGCATTCGGCGTACCGGTCCACGTCCCTCGCATACGGGTGGGTCGGGACGACGATCTCACGGCCGGCGCGATCCCGTTCGATGCGGGGCGTGCCGATCACGGCGTTGGCGGGCAGATGCGGCATGCGCTTGAGCGCGCCGGCTGAGACATGGTGGGCGCAGGCGTCCCCCCTGTTCTTCGGTTCGATTTCTTGGCGGAAACAAACCTGACGGGCGAACGCCTCTTCCATACCCGCATACGCAAACCCCCGACGACGCCGAACCCCGCCCACTCACCGCACAAACCGGCGAAGCCTTCAATACAAGGGCTTTTATTGCCGAAAACGTCGGCATCCCGACGATTCCAAGCCGTTTCGTCGATCCGGCCGCCTTCCGTTGCGACACGGTTCGATCGCCTGCGGGGGATTCAGCGCAGCCAAGGCCGATTCCGGCGTTGAGTCCCCCGGACCCGGGGGATTCAACGCGATTCCCCGCGCTTTTCGCGCTGAGTCCCGCAACGACCCCCATCCACACCGGCACCGGATCGGAGGCGCCCGGCAGCGCCATCTCAAAACGGCGGAATTCCAACGATCCGCAATCCACGACCGACGGGTAGCCGCGGGGTGGGTGTCTGAGTTGCGGGATTCAACGATGAAATCACCCGTAATCGCGTTGAGTCCCGCGAATCCGGGGGATTCAGCGCGGCCGCTCCGGTTTCCCGCGCTGAATCCCCCGGGAACTCCCACGCACCGTCGCGGGAACCCAACACCGCGGTCTGATGATGCGATAGTGTTGTGGACGCCTTTCTACGAGCCCGGTTACAAGAAAACGGAGCGCGGGTGGAGGCCTCCGGACAAACGTTTCGAAGGCATAGACGACAAGATCGAGCAAATGCTGATGACGATCTTGCGCAGGGAAGGAATGGATGACGACATTGCTCAGACCATGGAATACATCAATGCCGGTGAGTGGGATATCGGCATCAGTCTGGGATTCGAGGCGTTGCTGGGCGAACGCATCAAACTGGATGAGGAGTCGTTGGATTTATTCGGCGAATTCGCCCGCTGGTATGCAGACGATGGGTATTTGGAGGATGACTTCCTAGAGGAGTATGAGAGGTTCAAGAGGCTGTAGGAGAGATGACACCGCTATTGCAAATCGCGAAGAGGAATATCGCGTTATCGATAGTCACCTCGCCAGACCTGCTGGTAACCGCATTTAGAATGCGGGTGGATTCGATTCGTTGTTACTCAGTCTTTCACTGCAACTCTGTTGAGCCGTGGTTTGCCATGGTGTCTGTGGCTCGGACACGATTCAGACACGATGGCCCCCGAGAACAGCGAAATCACCGGCAATCGACGAATCCCGACAAAAGTCCGGAAACGGCGTCAAATCAAAGAAAACGAAGGTAACGAAGCTTAGTCGAACCAACGAAACAACCTCTCCAACTAACAATAGAGTGTTTATTCAACTGGAGATATCGTAATATCCAGTTTTTCGACATCCAGTAGTTTCTTTATTTCTTCTGCCGACATACCATCAATTCGTCCTAATTTTGTATAAGACCATGAATTTGAACCGTAGAACAACACGATTGAATTTCTATTATATAAAACAATATCTCCTGCTGCTGTTGTCATTTTCGTATCATCACTGGTGATGCTTTTCGGCAAACTACCCACCTGTTCAAATCCGCCATAGCGTTCTGTATGGATTGTAATTGCTTCATTTCCCAACAGGGAGTGTAATTCTTCCACAGAGCTGTTTTCCTCCCATGCTACAGGAATGGACGTGTTATTGACGGACAAGCTGATCATACGATCATTCTCCTCGGAATTCGACTGCGTTTCAGGTGTGATTGATTGTGTCCTCTGCTTTGAAGTTTCTGAGATCACTTGTTCCGATGATGTTCCAGATGTGGGGGCTGCACAAGCGCAACCAGTAACTAGTACTAAACAAGTTAATGTAATTGCTGAAATCAGTCGTCTTTTCTTCATAAGTTGCCTCTTAAGATGTGAATAATCTCGTCGTGTTCCGATTAGCTATATCTGCCTACCATAGCAATTGTAATATCAGTCTTCCACAATGGTTTGTTATATGCGCGGGGCGGGCCGTGCGCCTGCGGTTAGACTGATGGACGGCAGCTTCCTCCCGTCTCCGCTACGCCGCCGGCGATGCCTGTCCGATGCCTGTCCAGAGTGGACTGCTATGTTATGGCCGGTTCGGCTGATTCGGAGTGAGATCGCAAGGAGGAGATGGGTATGGCGTTGACGTGGCTGATGCTGTTCGGGGCTATTTTCTGCGAGGTGATGGCCACGCTGTCGCTGCGCGCCTCGGAGGGGTTCAGCAAGCTCGTATGGGCGGTGCCGGTGGTGGTGGGATACGGCGTCTGCTTCTTCCTGCTGGCGATGGTGCTGGACCGTGGGATGCCCACCGCGCTGGCGTATGGCGTGTGGTCGTGCGTCGGCATCATCGCCACCGCGATCATCGCGCATTTCGCCTTCAGCGATCCGTTGAACTGGCGCATGTGGCTGGGTATGGCGATCATGATCGTCGGCATCGTCGTGTTGCAGTGGGGCAGCCACACGGCCGTTCGCTGACAAGATGGGCTGAGCCGTGTGCTGCGTACGATGTAAGTCACTGAAGACATCACAAGGCGGGCAAGGCCTTGCCGGAAAGGATGATTCGAGATGATCGTTGACCAGCGCATAGATGACGGCACGCCGTTCGACTGGGGGAGGGCGTCGGCCGATTACGCGAAATACCGTGACATCTACCCGCCGGAGTTCTACCGGATGATCCTCGACCGCGGCCTGTGCCGGGACGGTCAGCATGTGCTCGATCTGGGCACCGGCACCGGCGTGCTGCCGCGCAACATGGTCCGGTATGGTGCCACGTGGGTCGGTACCGACATCTCGGCAGAGCAGATCGAGCAGGCGCGTCGGCTGTCCGCAGGCATGGATGGCATCGAATACCGGGTGTCGTCGGCGGAGGATCTCGATGTTCCGGACGCCTCGTTTGATGTGGTCACCGCATGCCAGTGCTTCTGGTATTTCGACCATGAGGTCGTATGCGACAGGCTGCATCATCTGCTCAAGCCCGGCGGTCGGTTCCTGATTCTCGTCATGGAGTGGCTGCCGTTCGAGGATGAGGTCGCCGGTGCGAGCGAGCGTCTCGTCCTCAAGTACAGCCCGCATTGGAGCGGCGCGGGGGAGCGGATGCATCCGATCGACGTTCCGGCCTGCTATGCCGCCTCCGGTTTCGAACTCGTCCATCATGAGGAGCGCAGGCTGAAGGTGCCGTTCACCAGGGAGAGCTGGAACGGGCGGATGAAGGCGTGCCGTGGCATCGGCGCGTCACTTGATCCGGAGCATGTCGCCGCATGGGAGCGTGAGCATATGGCCATGCTCGAACGCATCGCCCCGGAACGGTTCGACGTGCTGCACTACGCCGCCATGGCCGAGCTGAAGCGAATCTGAGGCTGGAATACGAGTCGTCACCATCGTGCCGGCCATACGGTCGTCCGCGGTGCGGGTGTGGCTCTTATAGTTCGATGTTCTGTGCGAGGATTTCGACGGCGTCGTCGCGGTGTTCGATCCACCATGCGGCGTCGTCGCGGTGCAGGATCTGACGGCGGAGCACAGCGAACGCGTCCTGTTCGCCGATGCGGGCGTGGCGGGCGAGCGCGTCGACGCGGTTGAGGGCGCGGCGGCGGATCGGCTCGGCCTGGTCGCACTGCCGCTGCGTACCCCACAGGTCGCAGAAGCCCAGCAGTTTGTTGTCCCAACGGTTCACGTGTCCGGTGCAGGAGTCGCACATGGACTGTCTGGCCTTGCGCAGGCGCTGCTCGACGACCACGTAGGGGCCGTCGGCGCTGATGCGCTCGCGGTGGCCGCAGGTGTGGGTGATGATCCTCCAGAACATGATGCGCCTCGAATCCCGACCACTAGAGTCGAACAAATATTCGAATACTTGTATCGAACACATGTTCTATCTAGGGGTGGACTTCGACTGTGAGCACAACGCAATGTGAGCGCAGTGATCACGGAAAAATGCAGAAAACGGTGAAACCGGCAGCAAACGATGAGTGCCGCATAATAGACACATGCCGCGATTCGGTCTTCCACAACGGTTTGTTGTATGTGCGGGGCGGGCTTTGTGCCTGCGGTTAGACTGGGGGCATCGGGCGCGCGGCGAGGCGCGCAAACCATCATCCGGTCTCGGGAGGTACATCATGTCGGTCGGTCAGGTCATCAAATGCATACGCGAGGAGCGGGGTCTCACCCAGTCACGGTTCGCACACGAACTGTACGTCACCCAGCAGGCGCTCTCCCGGTGGGAGCAGGGCACAGCCGAGCCGAGCATCGACATGATACGGCTCATCAGTATCCGCTTCGACGTTCCGATGGCGCGGCTCATGGAAATGCCTGCCAACGGATTCTGCCAGAGCTGCGCCATGCCGTTCCGTGGTTCGGAGGATCGCGGCACCGAAGCGGATGGCGCCCGCAATGGCGACTACTGCAGGTACTGCTATGACAACGGCGGATTCCTGCAGGACTACGTCGACAGCGACGAGCTGATCGCCGAGTGTGCGCCGATGATGGCCGAATCCTGCCATATCGACGTCGAACAGGCCGAGGACTATATGTCAGCACTACTGCCCACGCTCAAACGGTGGCGGCATGAAGCGTAGTTCTTCTCGCTCGCGAAGGTCCTGGATCGACATACCGGCATGTTGCTCGCCCGATTTCGGGTTTGTCCATCGCATCGCCCCGGAACGGTTCGACGTATTGCACTATGTCGCCATGACCGAGTTGCAGCGAATCTAATTAGTCTTGGTTCATGATGGTCAGCACGGTTCGGCGGATCATGCTCAGCGGGTGGTCGGGGAAGCGCGCGTCCCATGCGACGTCCTCGGACAGGTTGCGCAGCGCGCCGCGCGTGACCGTCGGATCGTACGGGTCGGCGGCCCAGCCGTTGCCATCCTTGTCGATGAGATGATGCCTCTTCGCATGGTCGCGGACGTATTTTTCGCGTACGCCGGTCATGCCCGCCTCTTCGGCGGCTACCGTGAGCTCCAGGATCGTGCCGTCGAAACGCACGTCCATGACCAGTCGATAGCCAAGAGGCCGGTCGGGCGCCGCGGTCTTCACGATGCTCCAGATCGCGTCGTGCCCGGCATGGGTGGCACCCAATCCGACCTCGACGAGACCCTGCACGTCGGACAGGCCGGCATTCACGTCGTCGACGACCTGCCTGCCATTCCCGAACGGCATGGCCTCCGATGCGTCGATCGGACGGGCCTCGAGGACGGCGACTCCCTGACCGGTCTGGGCGGAGTAGGTCGAAAGCCGCAGCGGTCCATCCACGGGAGAGTCGACCGGCATGAACATGTCGGGAATGTCAATCCGCAGGCCTGCGACCTCGATGGCGATCATATGACGCATGTGGTTCCTTTCGAAAGATGTCATCTCACCAGTATGCGGCATTATGCGTCGCGAGGCTCGTTCCCGCTCGTGCGTTCATCCATGTAGTCGCGTAGCACGGCTGCATGATTGACGTCAGGGTCCTTGGCCGCGTACAGGAGGGTGACTTTCCCATGTGTCAGGATGATGCGTTGCAGCTCGTCCACCGTCTCCCCGTTGGCATCCAGTTCGGCGCGATAGCGGTTTGCGAAATCCGTGAACCGCGCCGGATCGTGGCCGAACCATTTGCGCAGGTCGGTCGAGGGTGCGATGCCCTTCATCCACAGATCAAGTGCGGCCCGTTCCTTCGTCATGCCGCGCGGCCACAGTCGGTCCACGAGGATTCGGTATCCGTCCTGCGCGTCCGGCCCGTCGTAGATGCGTTTGATGCTGATGCTCACGTCTTCATATTCGTTTCGTGACGGAGGATTGTCAATAACGTCTGGAATGGGTCGTTCTGCGCGTAATCGTTACATGGGGGAGAGAACCCTGCCGGTCAACGGGATATCTTCAATGATCGCGCTGACCGGTATGGCATATTGGTGGCCGTGAGGGAAGCGGCTGCAATTCAGGACGACATGTACCTATTCCATGTCAGTGCGACTTTTGTTGCTGTCCTTTCCGCTGCGGATCGAATCGATGACGGCTTCGATCTCCGTTGGATTTAACAGTCCGAGTTGTCTGGTGGACATTTCCAGCAGCACATCTCGGCCGACGTCTGCGATGGCATTGGAGGCTCCAGAGGCCTCGTCATGCTGCATGGAGTCCATGACAGCCCACATTACATCCGGGTTTTCGCCTACGGATCGGTCAAACAGCTGCAGTAGGCGGTTCTCGATTGCGAATACCCATTTCGTGTATGCGTAAGGGTCATCGGTTTCCTTGCTCAGCATATGATCGAGCGACCCATCGTAGGTGAGTTCAGTGGCCCACCATAGGCGTGCGATGCCATGGCGAATCAATCGTCCTCGGGCGGGGGTGAACGGCAGCACCCAGCGCTGCTTCGCTCTGTTCTTCCAGTTGCGCACGCCGTCCAGAGGCCAGCGGTCGAGCATATACTGGCGGCAGGTGTTGAACGCCATATAGGTCCACAGTCCCGGCAGTGCCGCGTTGACCCGATCGATCTGGCCCACGGCCTCGAAGAGGATCGCGGCGTTGTCCGAGTCCGAACGGTTTGCATCCAAGGGCTTTTCGAGTTCGATCGAATCTCTCTGGAGAAGACAATCGGGATCAGTGGACAACTTCTCGACTTGGGCAAGGAAGTCGGAGGGATTGTCGGCGCTGTCCAGTTTGGTCAGAATCAAGGTGATGGCGTCGCGCTTGAACTGCTTGTCACATGTCAGGTCACTCATGCCTGTGCCTCCTCGTTTTCCTGCTGGGCGGCCACGTCAGCCGCATATCCGTCGATGGGATTGGCAAGTAGCCGTTGTGCAACGGTGAGTGGGCGGTCATCGTCGCTTAGCCCGTTCGCGCTCATAAGCCGTTTGATGGTTTTGCACCATTGGCGTTCCGAGATATCCTCCTCGTCTCCTTGTGCCTCGTTCAGACGGATGAAAGCAATGGCGTCGATGAGCACCGGAAGGACAAGGGCCGAGAGCTTGAGATTCGCGGAGTCAATCAGCTGCATCTGGTTGAACAGGACCTTGGGAAGAGTGATGATGATCTGTTCGTCTTCGATATAGCTGACGGAGACTCCCTTCGTGCGCTTATCATCCTTGACGATCTTGAAGATCGAATTAAGGGGCGGATTCTGCGGGTCGTAAAGCTTGGCCGGGTCGAACGTGAAGTCCGTGGGGACGCTCAACAGGTCGCCGGTGCGCACGTCAAACGTCTCGTCGCCATAATCGTCGTGCTGACGAGACCAGCGAAAATCGGGGATAGGACGGGTCGCCACAGCGAAAACGCTCACGGTGACGGGGCCGAGTACGGAACGCTGGTCGATGGATGACAGGTAGGTTGTGCCGTCCTCGTGTGCAGTGTCCGGATTTAGATCTAGATAACCGGTGGAGATCGTCGACGAGCATTTCCACTTTGCCATGATCCGTGCCGCCCCCTCGGAGATGAGGCGCTTGAGATCGGGGTCATCATTGAATACGCGGAAGCGTATGGTGACATCCTCGGTGCCTGATGCGAAGGTGAAGTTGCCGACGCGCCATTCGGAAGCGACATCCCGCTCGTCACCTTGCCCATTACCGAGAACCGGAATCGGGAATGAAACCATGCTCATGTCACTTCACCCCCAGCTGGAGTCGGATGCCGCCTTTGATGTGCACCCGCAGACGCGTGGGACGTTTGCCTGTTACTTTCACGTTTGAGATGCTTCCTTCCTTGACGGCGAGCTCGCGTGAGTCCGCGCCGCTGATGTCGGCGGCCTTTTCAATGGGCGGCACATACTTGCCGAACGTGCCATCGAGCGCGGCCGTGAGCTGGAGTGATCCCTTTTCGGTTTCGCCTGTCCTCGACCGAAGTATGAGAATATAGTCGCCGCTCTTGGCGTCGTACCAGTAACGCATGGACAGGTTGTTCCCATCGATGACGGAGTTGCCATTGCCGGCTTTCCCCGAAGCGGGTATACCCGCAACGTGTTTGCCGCGTTTGGCCTCTCCGCCACGCTGCCGACCCGTGGAGACCGGAGCGCCGTTCTCGTCGGTTACCGCGGGTTTCGTCAGAGTGATGCTGACGGATTTGCCGCCGGTGTTGGAAATCGGTTCAGGTAAGGTCTCCCGACCCTGCAGAGAAGCGGATTCGCGCTCGCTGCCCGGTCCGTTGGAGGCGCGGACTCCGTGCTTGTCGGGGTTGCCGTCGATCTGCAGCTCCGACGGAAGAAGCGTGTTGAGTCCCTTGATGATGATCTCGTCACCAAGTTCGCGTCGGACTCTCTTGCGCAACTCCTCCAGAATGAATCCTTTGATTGAACGTAGGGCAGCTTTGCCGTTATCCTCGTCTCGAACGGCCTGCCAATCATCGTGTCGTACGGGTTCCATGCCTCTGAGGATCCGGTTGCCCTGCGGCGACGAGCATTCAAGCACGGCCGCATACTTCGCGGTGATGGATGTGTTGGTATATGCGCGTACCTTCATCAGGGGCTTGCGCATGACGATCGTATTGAGCTTGCGGGGGAGCGCATCGTCGATGTTGATATACAACTTCATTTCGCCGAGCCGTTTGTCCGTCTTGATGACGGGAGTCTGGATGAGCGCATTGTGGAATGCCTGCATGACGGTCCGCTGTTCCGAGTCCGGTATTGAATCGATGACTCGCTTGAGGTTATCCGCGTTGAGTTTCCATCCACGTCCCTTGTCGGTTATGCCCTCGACCACGAGATGCCCTCGCATGATGGCCGCCATGAAGTTGTCGATCATTGCGTCCCTGATCTGTTCGAGCTTCGGATCATCGGAAGCCGCCGAGTACCCGACGATGTACACGTCGGTCCCCGATTCGGTACGCCGGGGGAATGGGCCAAGCGGCATGGGATCGCGTAAATAGTGATAATCCCTCGTATCGGAGAGCATTGTATAGGTGCCCATGGGACCCAAAAGCTGTCGTGGATCATTTGATCCCGGAACCTGATGGGTTGTCAACTGCGTGCAGCCGGCGAACACGGTTTTGTCGGAGTGTAAGGGTCGTGTGGTCCAGAACTCGGTGCGTACGAGAGACGACAAGATGCCGACCGACTTGCCGATGCCGAACGATCCGCCCGCATCGGTTTTGCCAACGCTCACGCCGGAGCCTCGCGTCAGTGCCGTGAGTACGGATCCACTGTCCGTGATCGACTCACTACCTGACAGTCCCTTCGTGCCGTAGTCGCCTACGCGCAGCACATCAATGTATTCGGCACTGAGTGTTTTAACGGCCTTCTGCAGTCTCGGGCTGTCGGGATACCGATCATGCGCAGCGCATATGTGAAGTCGAAGATTATCCACGTCGGGGATGTCCGCCACTTTCATGCGACGGAGTTCAAAGACCATGGTCACTGGCCATGCGCCCTCTTTGGCGATGGCGTCCAACGAGTTCTGCCCCAGCTCGCGCGCAAGGGCCTGTGCCGCGGTGTCGTCGCTGAAGATCTCCTCGCCGGAGTTCGATGGACCCTGTTCCTCGTTCCCATTCGGTTTAAACAGGAAACCGTATTCGATATCGTTCATGACAGTTTCACCTTTCCCTCGGAAGGCATGTCCTCGTCGAACATGGCCCTGGCCTTGGATAGTTCGTCCTCGATCGGATCGAACAGTTGCCGTACCTGTTCGGGGGTGTATGCGTAGTTCTTTCTGTTGGACAGATTGCTCAGAATCTGGATCTCCCGAATCAACCGGTTCCCGCGACTTTCCGCAAGTCGTCGAAACCTCTCGTTCTTTGTTTCCGCCATACTTGAATACTACATTTCAGATATATATCCGTCAAGTAGCCGATTTTTAGCATTTGCTATGTTCGGTAAATGTGCGGAAAAGGTGAAAAGGGAGTTTTGTCTATCAGAATGAGTTACATTTTTCCCTTATGGGTGAAGTAATCAAAGCAGAGGTGAACGAGCCGAGTGAAGCGGACGAGCTGATCTCCAAGCTGAGGGAGGGGATGACCCGACGCCAGTTAGCCGAGTCGCTTGGCCTGTCCACGTCGACCGTGGAGCGGTGGGAGACCGGCAAGGCGAAATGCAAGCAGGTGTACGTTCCCGCTCTGAAGGAGCTGTACTACGGTACCACGCACGAGACCGGTACCGATTTCCGCACTATCGATCTGTTTGCGGGCATCGGCGGTATTCGACGCGGCTTTGCGTCTGCCGGTGGACATGCGGTGTTCTCCTCGGAATGGAACGAGTTCTCCGCCCGTACCTATCGGACGAACTACGGGTTCGCGGAGACCGTGGCCGGTGACATCACGCAGGTGGACGCCAATGACATCCCGGACTGCGACGTGGTACTCGCCGGGTTCCCGTGTCAGCCATTTAGCCTTGCAGGCGTTTCGAAGAAGCGCAGTCTCGGCCGTGAGACCGGATTCCGCGACAAGACACAGGGCACGTTGTTCTTCGATGTGGCGCGCATCATCGCCGCTAAAAGGCCAGCCGCATTCCTGCTGGAGAATGTGAAGAACCTTACCAGTCACGACCATGGTCGCACGTTCAAGGTCATCCTCGATGCCCTGCAAAACGAACTGGGCTATGAAGTGCACTGGAAGGTCATTGATGGTCAGCATTTTGTGCCCCAGCATCGGGAGCGTATCTACATCGTCGGATTCCGATCCAAGACCGACTTCACATGGGATGACCTGAAGTTCCCCGACCGTCAGCCCGTGCTTGCCGACATTCTTCATAAGACCGATGGTACTGAGCCGAAGCTTCCATGGGATGGGGACAAGTACTTCGACTTCGACCACAACAAGGTGCAGGACAAGTACACACTCACCCCTCGTCTGTGGCAGTACCTTCAGGACTACAGGAAGAAGCACGAGGCGCTGGGACATGGCTTCGGCTACGGACTGGTCACTCCGGATATGGTGTCACGCACCCTGTCTGCCCGCTATCATAAGGACGGATCGGAGATCCTTGTCGCTCAAGGCGACGAACGTCCCCGCAGACTCACGCCGCGTGAATGCGCTCGTCTCATGGGCTATCCGGATGATTTCCGCATTCCGGTGTCGGATACCCAGGCATATCGTCAATTCGGCAATTCGGTGGTTGTGCCCGCCATTGCCGAAGTGGCTCGTATCATGCGTCCGCACATCCTCAAGGTCATGGCCGAAGGTGATCAAGGCGTTATGCTGGATGATTCCGCGTCTGCGGATGAGATTCAGAAGGCGCGTCAGATCGCCATTGACGGGGCAGGAACCGACTGATTCCTGACGGCATGTCGGTGTCGTTCCGACCGTTGTCTTCTAGATGTGGGTATCGTGGCTGCATGTGCGATACCCACGTCAATGAAGCCCGTCAATGGTATGACGAAGCTGACATCGATCGAGTCCATGATCTGCTCACCAACGCCGGCGCCAGCAGTATCTGGGTCAAGTGTTTGAAGAGGAACCACAACAGCAAGCAGCAGATCTGGCTGGCGAACGACCCTTCCGATCTGTCGTTTCTGCCGCTGGGAGAGCCCTCATATACCCCGGCGAAGTCACAGAAGAAGAAGGCGG
Organism: Bifidobacterium callitrichos DSM 23973; assembly: GCF_000741175.1. Lineage (GTDB taxonomy): Bacteria > Actinomycetota > Actinomycetes > Actinomycetales > Bifidobacteriaceae > Bifidobacterium > Bifidobacterium callitrichos. The sequence goes on along the minus strand of NZ_JGYS01000016.1, from coordinate 20,140 downwards.
GCAACCCCGTCATCCAGATTCCCGTGGCGTGGCAGTGGGTTACTCCTAGCGGGCAGTTTGACGCTCCCAATGCGAAGCTCTGCTACTACCCGCAATATCCGGAAGTGCGTTTCTCCGGATTCCTGCAGGGTTGTAAGGAGCCTCCATCCGAATTGCTCAACGAGGCAAAACGCGGTCATGAGGAAAACCGTTGTCTATTCCTTGGTCCGGTGAAAAACAACGCAGGTGAAATTGTTCGCGTAGTGGGACTGGTGGTCGGCGCGGACTCTCCGGCGGCTCAGTACGTGCTGGGCATGGAGACCTTCGAAACCGGTCATTTATGCCCAATCGTCTACCAGACCACGAAACAGCGTGATGAGTTCTCCGTCCTCGAGCATGCTTTGGCAAATATCGTTGGACGAAAGATCGTCCCATGGCGTCTCAACAACGACGGTGCTGTCGTCAAGCCGTATATCGCGCCCAACGCCCCCGGCCTCACCTTGGAAGCGGAGCTTGGCGTGGGCGAAAACGCCATCCCCGGACCGGACTTCGATATCTGGGAACTTAAAGTCGTTAAGCAGAAGTCCTTGGAACGCCGTTACAACCACAAGGTCACGCTCTTCACTCCACAGCCGGATTTACCCGAAACGGGCCGCTTGTCTACAGCGGAATTCGTGCTCAAGTATGGGCACGTGCATACGAAGGACGATGACGGCAATCCGACCAGCTGCTACTTCACTTCCGGCGATATCCAACGTGAAGGTGAGGATAGGTCCGGAGCGAAGCTCGAATTGGTTTTAGAGGGATTCACCGATGCGAAGCATTTCGATCCCAATGGCATGATCGCTCTCTACGAGAAAGGCACGAAGAACCTCGCAGCCGGATGGTCCTACCTCAAGTTGCTCGGTCATTGGCAGCGCAAGCACAACCGCGCAGCGTACGTGCCATATCTGCGTGAGGACAAAGGCGGCGACACGTCGGTAGAGTTTGGTCCGCTCATCACTCTCGGCATCTCCACCAGTTTCGGCCTGTTCCTGCAGGCGTTTAAGGATGGCAAGGCCGTCTATGATCCCGGCGACAAGGCGACTCTCGTTGACGGCAAGTGGACGCCGCATGCCAGAAGCCAGTTCCGCATTAACCTCAACGACATCGCCGCCATCTACCAGGAAGTGCGCGAAGTCGATATGAGAGATCCAGAATCCTACTGACAGATTTAAATATATTTGGTGGTGCTATAGTGAGAGAGCAATTTGCATATCGTATTTTTAAAACAGAAGTTTTTCGTGGTCGTGGGAGAAATGCTCTATCATCAGAGGAATTATTGGAGAATAACTCCTTGTTCAATTACTTTCAAATAATGCTAAAGAGGCTCAAAGGGGAAATAGTTCATGATAATCCTTCTGCTATATTAAAGGCAGAGCATTTTAATGATAGTGCGCCAGAACTAGGTGATCCTTGTTTTTTGCTCAGTGATTATGTGGTGAAAAATAGAGTAATAGAGGCACTAATTTCGAAAGGGAAATATGGCGATCTGGACCTTTTGATTAATGCAGATGGGAGTCAAGAGCCTTTAAAGGATAAAGCGGCGCTGAGGCATTACCATGTCCGTATGGCATTTCCAGAGACTGATAATATAATCTATCTTGTTGCCGAAATACGAGGCAGATCGCAAGCTGCTACGGATTTATTGGCGCAAATATCCTATCTTCATCATAAAAGTGTAAGCAAAGTAAATGATAATGGAATTCCATTTGACTATGGTGCATGGTATCAGTTCCGTCCAGTTCCCATTGTAGATGGTCAAAAGTTTTCAGATACCATGGCAACAGCGGAGATCACCTCTCTTGCGTTAATGCGATGGTCTTTGGATGATACAGGTGGTAGAAAATCCAAAAAGATATCAGTAAAACTTTCTTCGTTAGATCTAAAAGGTAAACAAAGTGTACTGTCTATTCTCAATCAGTGGGCCAAGAATGTCAATGGAGGAGATTCTAATTTGCGAAAAGATAGTGCACATAGCGTGGCCTCCATATTTCCTCCCGGAATACTGAATCCTGCGGCAGAATGGGACAATGCAAGCATTACGATGAAGGAATACGGGAAGTCCGTAACTGTCTCTATTGATAAGCTTGATAAGTTGTTTATTTATCATACACCTGAATTAGATGATATTTCATTTCTTTGGGATGAAGCAGATAAAAGACTTCAGATTATTTCAGAGGCAGACGGGATAAATATTCCGCATATCGATCTATTGTAAATCTAGGAGGCCGTTTTTGAACCCTTTAAATATATATTTTGCGCAATTCAAAGCAATGCGTAAGTATTCATCCAACGAGGAGAATCCGAAGGGGATTTCTATCTTATCTGTAGTGCTTACTTATTTCATACCTATTGCATGTGGTGTAGTATCTGCGATGCTAAATTATCATTTAGCATCTGCCGACTCTTTGTTGTCAATGCTAGGAATTCTGGCTGGTGCATTAATTGCGGCTTTTGCTCAGCTTGCGTCATGGAGAGAAAAGTTTTCTGAACATTGGACAAAGGATCGGGCCCACAAGCCAGAGCGCTGGTTGTTGGATGCAGCTATTGCTCATTTATTGGCTGGGGCTTATAGTTCTGTTGTAGCTTCTTTATTGGTGATTGTCAGTCTTATCGTTAATTTGCCAACATATTTTCCAGCGATAACTCATAGTATTTGTTCTGCTTTAATAATTGTATTAGGTATTCATGTCGTCGTTAGTTTGCTTACTTCTCTTCCTAAAATGTATGCTGCGTATGTGCAACTCAATCATGTAAGTCAACTATTAAACGGACAAGAATACTTTTAGTAAAAACTGATTTATCGACACTTCTTTATGACTATTTTGCTGTTTTCGAAATAAATAGTCAAATCTATGGCGCCTTATTGTTCCATTTTTGGTTGTTAACGTATTTTTGCTATTTTGATAGCATTGATGCTTAATGCTTGTTAAGAAACAAGATTGACAAATGATAATTGATTATATTATTTATTGAGGTGTATATGGCCGCTGTAGGTTGGTATGTGCGCGTTTTTGTCTGCCTTTTTTGCAATAGGAGAATGCGTTTGGCGGTAGGGTTGAGTAGAAACATGCTATTGCGCGTTTCAGTGATTGCGAAAAGCCAGTATTTCCAACCGTTTTAAATCATGCCATCCACCGTGTGCGGTGGTGTCTTCAGCAGGGATGTGCCAAGTGGTTTGCCTGACCGCGCAAACAATGGAATGGGCTATGCAAGCGTGACGACGGATTGTGCATGAACGACTCCGATGCCTCCTCCGCAGTGGTTGCTGGTCCGAAGCAAGGTTATCAGCCGACTCCCGGCGACGGCATACTCCGACTCATGTGTCATTATCGGGAATTCCGGTCTTGACCATCCGATAGTTAACGAACGATACGCTTCCGATCGAGGGATGCCTGACCTGCATGACGCGGAAGCCGTGATGCTCGAAGAACGGCCGTGCGGTGATGCTCGCGTGCACACTCAAGCTCGTCATGCCGTGTTCGGCGGCATGACGTTCGACTTCGGCCAGTAGCGTCAATGCCGCACCTTGCCGCGCATGGTCGGGATCCACGTACAGCATGTTGATGTATCCGTTTGCGTCGACGTCGATGAACCCCGCGAGCGTGCCGTCGTCGGCCTCCGGAACCACCACCCATGTATCGACGGCCAGACGTCTCAGATCCCATTGCCGTACATCTTCCGTATGCCCGGCCCATGCCCGTACCTGCTCAGGGGCGTAGTCGTGCGCAGCCAGAGCGAGGACCGACCGGCGGAACACGGCAAGCGTCGATGCGGCGTCGATCGAACTATACCTGCGGATAAGGAAACGCATATGGTCACTGTACGTCGGTCGTCGAGCCGATGTCACACGGTCTGCTAGGTTCGTGAGTGGCTTCGCGACGCACGTACACGGCAGCGCGCTGCGGAGCCGATCATACGCAGCACGAGATGGACGGCGATGGCAACAACGAAAACAGAGAAATACGCTCGAGGCACCCGTTCGTACACGATGTCGCACATCCGCGGCAAGGACACGTCCATCGAGACCATGGTGCGTAGTTATCTGTTCCGCCGCGGGCTGCGGTTCCGCAAGAACGACAGACGCTACCCGGGGCACCCTGACGTGGTGCTGCCCAAATACCATACGATCGTGTTCGTCAACGGCTGCTTCTGGCACATGCACGAAGGCTGCCCGAAATGCTCGATCCCGAAGTCGAACGTCGAGTTCTGGACCGCGAAGCTGCTGCGCAACCGCGAACGGGACCTCGCCCAGCACGTCGAACTCGAACGGGCCGGATGGCGTGTCATCACCGTGTGGGAGTGCGAGTTGGCGAAGACGTCGCGTCAGGCGCGTCTTTCGCTGCTATACGACCAGATCACCGCAGCCCTGACCGTCTCCTCCGATGACGCCGACAGCACCGATGACGCCGACGTGGCCGATACTGCCGACACGCCCCAATGAGAACGCTCCCATCGGCGAAGTTCACGAATCCTTTACCCCCGTCATTCCCCCTTTGCACGCAAACCGCCGTTTTGCCACTAGACTGGACACCAGTTTTCAAAACGCGTCAGTCGCGTCGCGCGCCTGCCGCGGACAGCAGACAGAGGAGGAACAAGAGTGTCCGACGTGTTCGACCAGTCAGCAGCGAAGATGCGCGAGCATGGCATGAGCGAGATGGCCATCAACCAGTTCAGGCGTCTGTACGACGTATGGCGCAACGAGCAGGCGTCCAGCTGGATCCGTGAGGCCGACGTGGAGCCGCTCGTCGACGTTCCCAGCTTCCACGACGTCTACAAGACCATCGACCACGACAAGGCCGTGGATGCGTTCGCCAAGACCGCGTTCCTCAAGCTCAACGGCGGCCTCGGCACGTCGATGGGCCTCGACTGCGCCAAGTCGCTGCTGCCGGTGCGCCGCCACAAGGCCAAGCAGATGCGATTCATCGACATCATCCTCGGCCAGGTGCTCACGGCCCGCAGCCGTCTCGGCGTGGAGCTGCCGCTGACGCTGATGAACTCGTTCCGCACCTCCAAGGACACGATGAAGGTGCTGCACCACAACCGCAAGTTCCATCAGGAGAACATCCCGATGGAGATCGTCCAGCACGTCGAACCGAAGATCGACCCCACCACCGGCGCGCCGGTCTCCTTCCCCGAGGACACGGACCTCGAATGGTGCCCACCGGGACACGGCGACCTGTTCTCCACCATCTGGGAGTCCGGCCTGCTCGACAAGCTCGAGGAGAACGGCTTCGAATACCTGTTCATCTCCAACTCGGACAACCTCGGCGCACGCCCCTCGCGCACGCTGGCCCAGTACTTCGAGAACACGGGGGCGCCGTTCATGGTCGAGGTCGCCCGCCGCACCTACGCCGACCGCAAGGGCGGCCACATCGTGCGCGACCGGAGCACCGGCCGTCTCATGCTGCGCGAGATGAGCCAGGTCCACGCCGACGACAAGGCCGACGCGCAGAACATCGACAAGCACCCGTACTTCAACACGAACTCCATCTGGGTGCGCGTCGACGCGCTCAAGGCCAAGCTCGCCGAATACGACGGCGTGCTGCCTCTGCCGGTGATCCGCAACCACAAGACCGTCGACCCCACCGATCCCGACTCGACTCCGGTCATCCAGCTGGAGACCGCGATGGGCGCCGCCATCGGCCTGTTCGACGGCGCGATCTGCGTGCAGGTCGACCGCATGCGCTTCCTGCCGGTCAAGACCACCGACGACCTGTTCATCATGCGATCGGACCGCTTCCACCTGACCGACACGTACGAGATGGAGGACGGCAACTACATCTTCCCGAACGTGACCCTCGACCCGAAGTACTACAAGAACATCCACGACTTCGACGAGCGCTTCCCGTACGGCGTGCCGTCGCTCGCCGCCGCCAAGTCGGTGACGATCAACGGCGACTGGACGTTCGGCCGTGACGTGCGCATGTTCTCGGACGCGGTGCTCGAGGACGAGGGGGAGTCCCGCTACGTGCCGAATGGCGAGTACGTCGGCCCGCAGGGCGTCGAACCCGACAACTGGATCTGACGCCAGCCGGATCCGACGTCAGTCGCGAGAACCGTCCCTGACGAGGAACGACAGGGCGAACGCGACCAGCGCCACGACCGTCGAGACCACGAACACGGTATCCACTCCGTGCGCGAGGCCGGCTTCGGCCGATCCCGCCACGGATGCGGGAAGCGTGTTCGTGGTCATCACCGTGAAGTAGATGGCGATGCCGATCGCGGCCATGGTCTGGCGCAGCGTGTTGTTCATCGCCGTGCCATGGGGGAGAAGCGGGCCGGTCAGCTGGTTGAGGGCCGTCGTGGTCAGCGGCATCAGGCAGAACGCCACCCCCGTCATCATCAGCGTGAAGAACACGGCCGGCCACCATGCGGGCGTGTCCGCTCCCATGCGCGAGAGCATGAATGCGGCGAAGGCGACCAGTCCGATCGCCGGAGGTGCGATGCGACGGATGCCGATACGGTCGAACAGGCGTCCGGCGATCGGATTGAAGACGCCCTCGGCCACGCCTCCTCCCATGAGCAGCAGACCCGACTGCAGCGCGGTCATCCCCAGCGAGTTCTGGATGTACATCGGCAGGATGTTCATCGAGGTGATGAACGTGACGAAGACGAGCACCACGACGATCATCGGCAGCGTGAACATCGGCCGGGAGAACACGCGGAAGTTGAGCATCGGCTGGCTCAATCCCATCTGACGATGGACGAACACGATCAGCGTCACCGCGCCCACGGCCAGCGAGCCGAGCGTGTCCGGCGCGGTCCAGCCCGACTGTCCGGCGAGGCTGAAGCCCAGCAGCAGACCGCCGAAACCGAGCGTCGACAGGACGATCGACGGCACGTCGATGGTCGGATCGGTGCGCGTGGTCACGTTGCGCACGCTCGGCACGGCCGCCGCCAGCACCGCCACAGCTATGACGATAAGCGGCACGAACAGGAACCGCCACGGCAGGAAGTCGATGATGAGACCCGACAGGGTCGGTCCCAGAGCCGGAGCGAAGGCGATCACGAGTCCGAACCAGCCCATCGCCGTGCCGCGCTTGTCCGGCGGGAACGTGACGAACAGCACCGTCTGCAGCAGCGGCATGAGGATGCCGGCTCCCGTGGCCTGCAGCACGCGTCCGAGCAGCAGTACCCAGAAGCCCGGCGCGGACACGCACACGAGCGTGCCGAACAGGAACATGCCGACCGCGTAGAAGAACAGCTGTCTGGTGGTGAACTTCTGGATCAGGAACGCGCTCACCGGGATCATGATGCCGTTGGTGAGCATGAACCCGGTGCTCAGCCACTGCGCCGTGTTGCTGGTGACGCCGAACTCGCGCATCAGATGCGGCAGCGCGGAGGTCATCAGCGTCTGGTTGAGAATGGCAGTGAAGCTGCCGATCATCATCACGATGATCGGCAGGAGGGGAGGACGGCCCTCGGACGTCGTCGGATCGTCGTGCGCCCCGGATGCGGTGGATGTGACGGAACCCATGGATACACCTCTCATCAGCAGTCGTAGTCGTATGGAAGTTCCAGCTGATTTCGGTCGCTGCCGATGTTCCCCCGCGCATGCGGCCGTACGTCGATGCGATCGGGAACGGCACCGTAGCCCCTGCCGGTATGACGACGACAAGTCTATCCGCCATGGGGACAACAAGCGCGTTCGTTCCCGTGGCTCGTTCCCGTACGTGCTCCTGTACGTGCTCCTGTACGTTTCGATGTGTAATGTCGCTCATATGATTCAGGAGCCTCGCCCGCAGCGGCGTTTCGATCCGGAGCGCCGGGAGCGCATCATCGACGCCTGCCTCGACGTGATCGCCGCACGCGGCGTCTCCGGCACGTCCCATCGCGCGGTCGCGGCCGCGGCGGACGTGCCGCTCGGATCGATGACCTACCATTTCGACGGCATGTCCGATCTGCTGCATCAGGCGTTCGAACGGTTCGTGCAGCACAGCATCGACGTGTTCGCCGGGCGCATGCGCGACGCACGCACCGTGGACGAGGCGTGCGAGATCATCGCCCGGCACATCGAAGGCGATCTGCTCGCCACGCAGCGTGATCTTGCCATCAACCTCGAGTTCTATACGCTCGCGGCCCGAGACCCCGCCTACCGGGACCTGACCGACCGGTGGATGACCGCCTCGCTCGAGCAGCTCGAACGGTTCTTCGACGAACCCACCGCGCAGCTCATCGACGCGATGATCGAGGGACTCACCCTCCACCGCGCGCTCGGCGGCACCCCGAAGGACGCGGCGACGATCCGCGAGGGCATCCGCCGCATCGCCCTGAATCGAGGATAAGCCCGACCAATTCGTGATATGCCTCGGCGGGCCGCAGTCCGTCCGTTTTTTCGTTCCTCCATGAGCAGACGCGACCATCGGCCAGCGGGCGTAAGGTGTTCATCGGAATCGGACGCGTGGAAGGGACGTGGATCATGATGACGATGACGAACGACGGCGCGTTGCTGTACCCGCAGGTGACGGCGACGAGACGCATGCAGAGCCTCGACGGCATGTGGCGGTTCCGCTTCGACCCCGAGAGCGCGGGGGAGCGGGACGGCTGGCCGGACAGCGGTCTGCCCGACGCGGCGCAGGTGCCCGTGCCCGCAAGCTTCAACGACCTGTTCACCGACAAGGCGTCACGCGAATACACCGGCGACTTCTGGTACGAGACCGAATTCGTCGCCCCCGGCGAATGGCGGGAGAAGGACCTGTTCCTTCGCTTCGACGCCGCCACGCATCGCGCCGACGTGTTCGTCAACGGCGTCCATGTCGGCTCGCACGAGGGCGGATTCACGCCGTTCGCCGTACGCGTCAACGACGCGGTGCGCTGGAACGAGACCAATCGCCTCGTCGTCCGCCTCAACAACGAGCTCAGCCACGCGAGCTTGCCGGCGGGCACCACCGGCAAGCTGCCGGACGGCATGAAGGTGTCCGGACCGTACTTCGACTTCTTCAACTACGCGGGACTGCAGCGCCCGGTGCGTCTCATCGCCGTGCCGGCAGAGGCGGTCACCGGATACACCACCACGTACGAGCTGCACAAGGACGGCTCCGCCATCGTCCACTACACGGTCGGGACCAGGGGGCTGCGATCCGAGGACACGCTCCGCGTGCGCCTGATCGACGAGGTGGGAAGCGTCGTGGCGGACGCGCAGGGCGTCGAGGGCGAGCTCGTCGTCGCACACGCGCGGCTGTGGGACGTGCGCGACGCCCACCTGTACCGCATCGAATTCACGATCCTCGACGGCACGGGGAACGCGGCCGCGGCGGACGGCGGCGTCATCGACGAGTACCACGACGAGATCGGCATCCGCACCGTGGAGGTTAGGGGCCGGGAGATCCTGCTCAACGGCCGGCCCGTGTACCTCAGGGGCTTCGGCCGCCACGAGGACAGCGCGATCAACGGGCGCGGCGAGAACCTCGCCGTCGTCACCCGCGACTTCGAACTCATGAAATGGTGCGGCGCGAACTCCTTCCGCACCTCCCACTACCCGTATTCCGAGGAGGAGCTGCGACTGGCGGACCGCGAGGGCTTCCTCGTCATCGACGAGGTCGCGGCGGTCGGCTTTATGAAGAGCCTCATGAACTTCCTCGACGCCGCCAACGACGATGACGAGCATCGCGGCAGGGGGTTCTTCGACGATCCGGACGTCATGACCAGCACGCTACAAGTGCACAGGGCCGCACTCGACGAACTGTTCACGCGCGACCGCAACCATCCGAGCGTGATCATGTGGAGCCTCATGAACGAGCCCGACTCCGCATCCGAGGCGGCCGTACCGTATTTCCAGGCGGTCTTCGACCATGCGCGCACGCTCGACCCGCAGCACAGGCCTCTGACCTACACGAACCTCATGATGGCGGCCGCCGGACGCGACCGATGCCACGGGTTCGCCGACGTGATCTGCCTCAACCGCTACTACGGCTGGTACGTGCAGGGCGGCTACCAGCTGTCCGGCGCGAAGGCCGCGTTCATGACCGAAATGGACCGGTGGATGCAGGTCGAGCCCGACAAGCCGTTCGTGTTCACCGAATACGGCGCGGACACCGCCGCCGGCGTGCACAAGCTGCCCAGCGTGCAGTGGAGCGAGGAATACCAGTGCGAATACCTGAGGATGCAGCATGAGGTGTTCGACGCCTACCCGGCGGTCGTCGGCGAGCAGATGTGGAACCTGTGCGACTTCCAGACCGGCGAGGGCATCATGCGCGTCGACGGCAACCGGAAGGGCGCGTTCACCCGCGACCGCCAGCCCAAGGCCGCCGCGTTCCTGCTGAGGGAGCGCTGGAGCGATGCCGCGCGATTCGCGGATGCGACGATGCCCGACTGCCGATCCTGACGGACGCTATGGCCCGCCTCCATGTCTGACGTTCGACATCCGGCGTGAACACCCCGACTATGTGAGCATCGCGTTCCCGCCTGCGCGGGAACGGTGCTATATTGCCCCGGGTGACCACACGAGGAGTCGATTGCAGCACGGAAGGCGGGAGCATGGCGGAGCGCGGCGTACGGATCAGGGCATTGAAGGCGGCGTTCCCGCTGACCGTGCCGATCGCGCTGGGCTTCCTGTTCCTCGGCTGCTCGTACGGCATGCTCATGGGCACCAAGGGATTCTCGTTCGTATGGCCCATGTGCATGAGTGCGTTCATCTTCGCCGGGTCCATGGAGTTCGTCACCGTGAACCTGCTCCTGTCCGCGTTCAACCCGCTGGCAGCGTTCCTGCTCGCTCTGATGGTCAACGCGCGGCATCTGTTCTACGGGCTGTCGATGCTGGGACGGTTCCGCGGCCTTGGCTGGAAGCGTCCGCTGCTGATCTTCGGCATGTGCGACGAGACGTTCGCTGTCAACTCGTCCGTCCACGTTCCCGAGGGCGTGGACCGGGGATGGCTGTACCTGTGGGTCACGCTGCTCAACCAGTCGTACTGGGTGACGGGCGCGACGCTCGGCGGGATCCTCGGCGCGAACCTGCCGTTCGACACGGACGGCCTCGACTTCGTGCTGACCGCCATGTTCCTGGTCATCTTCCTCGAGCAGTGGATGGGCGGGGACACCGGCCGCCGCGGAAGGATCAGCGCGCTGATCGGCGTCGGCGTATCGATCGCATGCCTCGTCCTGTTCGGTTCGGACGGGTTCATGATCCCGGCGATGGCGGCGATGATCGTCCTGTTCGTCGCGTTGCGTCCCTGGCTCGACGATCTTGCACCGGCCGCCGCGACCGATGGCACCGTGGCCGATGGGACCGCGGCCGATGGGAAGGAGACCGCGCGATGACCATGACCGTCCTGCAGGGGATCCTCACCATCCTCGCCGTGGTGGCCGGCACGATGCTCACCCGGTTCGTGCCGTTCCTCGTGTTCCCCGAGTCGAAGCGGCCGCCGCGCATCATCGAATACTTCGGCAAGGTGCTGCCCTACGCGATGACCGGCCTGCTGGTCGTCTACGCCCTGCGCAACACGCCGATCCTGACCGGCGACCACGGTCTGCCCGAACTGATCGCCTGCCTGACGATCGTCGCCCTGCACCTGTGGCGGCGCAACATGCTCGTCTCCATCGCCGGCGGCACGATCGTCTACATGCTGCTCGTCCAGCTCGTGTTCTGAATCGTTCCGGGGATCTGAGGGAAAGGAAGTCGCGTGCAACAGTTCAATATCGTGCTCGGCCAGATGATCGGCATGGCCGTGATGATGGCGGTCGGCTACATCTGCGTGAAGACCAGAGTGCTGGGCGAGGCCGCGCTGAACGGCATCTGCTCGCTGATCCTCAAGGTCGGCATCCCGCTGCTGGTGTTCTCCAACGCCGTGGCCGGCACCACGCGCGCCGATCTCATCGGATCCGACGCGATCATCGTGATGACCCTCATCATGTACGGCCTGCTCATCGCCGTGTTCACCGCACTGTCCTACGTGCTGCGATTGAGGCGGGAGCGCGGCCGTATGTTCCGCGGATGCTTCGTGTTCGGCAACGCCGGATTCATCGGACTGCCGCTGGTCATCGCATTGTTTCCCACCAAGGGTGCGCTCTACTTCGCGCTCATGAGCATCGTCGACCAGTTCCTGCTGTGGACGTACGGCGTGTGGACGTGCAAGAAGGTCGACGACCGCCAGTCGGTCGCCGACGAACGTCCGTCGCACGGCTGGCTGGACCGTCTCTCCCCGCTCATAAGCCCCGCCCTGATCGCGGTCGTGCTCGCCGTCGTGCTCATCCTCGCCGACGTGCGCGTGCCCGGGGTGCTTCTCTCCCCGCTGCAGAAGCTCGGCGGCGTCGCCTCGCCCCTGTCGATGGTGTATCTGGGCGGACTGTTCGCGATCCGCGACTGGACCGGGGTCCTGAGGAAATACGAACTGTACGTCGGCATCCTGGCCAAGATGCTCGCATTCCCGATCGGATTCTACGCACTGCTCACGTTCGTGCCGCCGATGCTCGGCCTTACGCCGGCGAACCCGGACATGGTGCACATGATGACGCTCATCTCCGGCCTGCCCACGATGAGCACGATGGTCATGTTCGCCGAACGCGAGCACAACCAGCCCGAATACGCGATCGGCATGGTGCTCGCCACCACCGTGGCGAGCCTGTTCACGCTCACCGCCGTCTCGTTCCTCGTGTTCTAGATCTTCGGCCGTCCTCCGTTCATGAACGCGGCGATGCGGCGCGTGAGCGCGCGCGGCAACGCGCGTTCGGCGAACGCCCCGGCCTTTGTGAACGCCCCGTGATAGGCGAGCACGTCGCCCGCGTTCATCCTGCGATACGCGTACAGGGCGAGTCCGCGGGCCGTGGCGGGTCTGGTCATCGTGAAGAAGTTCCGTCCCGACATGTGCGCGGCCTTCGCGAACCCGGTGGACGTGGGGCCGGGGCACACGCAGGTGACCGTCACCCCGGTGCCCCTGAGCTCGTAGGCGACCGCCTCGGACAGCGAGCGTACGAACGCCTTCGACGCGAAGTACATCGCCATGTAGGGGCCGGCCATCATCGAGGCGACCGACGAGATGTTGAGGATCCTGCCGTCTCCGGCGTCGCGCATGTCCCGCCCGTACAGGCGGGTGAGCGTGGCGAGGGCCTCCATGTTCAGGCGCATCATCCGCCGCTGACGGTCCCAGTCGCCGTCGAGATACGTCGTCCATTCGCTGAATCCGGCGTTGTTGACCAGCGTGTCGACCTGAAGGCCTCTCGAGCGGGTGAACTCGTGCAGGCGCTCCGGCGCACCGTCCTCGGACAGGTCCGCGGCGAACGTCTTCACCCGGATGCCGTAGTCGCGCTCCAGCACCGCCCTCACCCGGTCGAGCCCCGCCCGGCTGCGTGCCACGACCACCAGGTCATGGCCGTCGCGCGCCAGCAGGGCCGCCAGCTCCCGTCCGATGCCGTTCGATGCTCCGGTGACCACCGCGTATGCCATGTCCGTCTCCTTGCGTTCCGTGATCGCTGGACGTGATTATTCCTACGGGTGATTCTACGTCCGACGCCTGTCGCGGGTCCGATGAATCCGGTACCATGAGGTGTCGGATTTCGGATATTCCGGGGATATTCCAGCCGGAACACCAAGGGGGCGGAAGATGGATCGCGAATCGGAATACGTCGGTCGGCACCGTAGCCATACGGACATCATTCTCATCGCACAGATCGCCGTCTGCGCGGTGCTCGCCGTCGTCCTGTGTCTGACGGGTCTCATGTGGCATGCGCGCAGTGTCGAGGCGGATCGAGCGAGCGTCGTGGCGAGCGCGTCGGTCGCCGAGGTCGAGACCGCGGCCGACAGGACGGTCGGCGCCGATACCGCCGACACCGCGAAAAAGTCCGAGAAATCGGCGGCACTGGCCCGTGGGAAGGTGCCCGCGGTCAACCAGGAGCTCGCCCGCGCCCGCTGGACGAACCCCACCGGCGGCGCCCAGCCGGACCTGTCGCACTACCGGAACCTCAGCATCGACGTGAGTCTTGCCAAGCAGCGCGTCTACATCAAATCGGACGGCGCGACCATCTACTCGATGATCGTGAGCACCGGCATGAACGACACCACGCCGCACGGCTCGTTCACCATCGGGGTGCGCGGCGACCACTTCTACAATCCCGAGGAGAGGATGGGCGCCGACTACTGGGTGCGCATCACGGGACCATACCTGTTCCACTCGGTGCCGACGAACGAGAACGCCGGAGAGTACCTTGCGGATGAGGGCGACAAGCTGGGTCGTCCCGCCTCGCACGGCTGCGTGAGGCTCAGCATCGCGGACGCGAAGTGGTTCTACGATCAGATCCCGTCCGGCACGCCGGTCACCATCGCCTGACGGCCGCATACGTCGCTTAACGTCGCATACCCCGACCGCCTGACCGCAGCCGCATCCGCGGAGCCGGCTCGTCTGAACGTTCGATGAACTTTTCCGCCTCCGGCGCACTCGCATGGACCTCGACGGCGCGCATCGACTACGCTGGTGCGGGTATTTCAAGGAACTCTTCTAAGGAACCCGAAACGAGGAGAACACCGTATGAGCATGCCGCTTGATTTGTATGTGATTCGGCATGGAGAATCCGAGGCGAACGTCATCGTCAACGCCGGCAACAGGGGGGACAACTCCCTGTACACGCAGGACAACGTCACCGTGCCGGACCGTTCGTGGAGGCTCACCGCCGTAGGCCGCAAGCAGGCCGATTGCATCGGACGCTGGCTCGTCGGCCAGCAGCAGCTGTTCGACCGCTACATGGTCTCCCCATACGTGCGCACGCGTGAGACCGCCGCCACCATGGCCCTGCCCAAGGCCAAGTGGGAGGAGAACCGCGTCATCCGCGAACGCTCCTGGGGCGAGATCAACACGATCACCAAGGACGAATTCCGCACCAACTACGCGCGCAACTGGATGTTCAAGAACACCGATCCGCTCTACTGGCGTCCGCCGGCAGGAGAATCCATCGCCGACGTGGCCGAGGACCGCGTGCACAACGTGCTTACCTCCCTGTCGCGCAAGTCGGACGCGGGAAGCGTCGTCATGGTCACGCACGGCGACTTCATGCTCGCCATGATGCTCACCATCGAGGATCTCTCGGACGAGGAGTTCCTCCACCGAGCCGACTCGCCGGACTGGGCGATCACCAACTGCACGTGTCTGCACTACACGCGCCGCGATCCGGAGACCGGACGCACCTCCAAGCGCGTGCGCTGGGAGCAGACCGCCCGCCCGGTGTTCAACGAGGAGACCGGCAAGTGGGAGGTGAAGGTCAACGAGTGGCGCGAGTTCAAACGCCCCTACCTGTCCAACGGCGATCTGGTCGATGTGGTGCAGGCCGTCGACCCGCATCTGCGCGAATATTACGGCAAGTGAACGGCGGGTGAACCGGATAGTGCCCCGAGGCGACTACAATGGCTTCGGATCCGCGGGCTGAAGGTCATGCCCGCGCGAGAAGAAGGTAAGGAGAGCCTCATATGAGCACAACCGCGCCCAAAGGCAACATCTTCCAATGGAAACTGCACGGGGGACGGCAGGACGCTGCGCCCCGGCGAGGTCGTCGAACCCGATGAGCGTCTGACATGGGTGCGCACCGCCGGCATCGGCGCGCAGCACGTCGTCGCCATGTTCGGCGCCACGTTCCTCGTGCCGATCCTGACCAAGTTCGACCCGTCCACCACCCTGTTCTTCACCGCGCTGTCGACCGCGCTGTTCCTGCTCATCAACAGGAACGTGCTGCCGAGCTACCTGGCTCCAGCTTCGGGTTCATCGCGCCGATCGTCGCCGTCACGACCTCCGGCAAGGGCATTCCGGTGGCGAGCTTCGGCATCATGGTCACCGGCCTGCTGCTCGCCCTGATCGGCGTGGCCGTGCACTACGCCGGCTCCAAGTGGATCGACATCATCATGCCGCCGGTCGTCAACGGCGCCATCGTCGCGATCATCGGCTTCAACCTCGCGCCCAGCGTGTGGAACAACTTCAAGGTCGCCCCCGACACCGCGCTCGTCACCCTTCTGGCCGTGCTGCTCGTCGCCGTCCTGTTCCGCGGCCTCGCGGGACGCCTCAACATCCTGCTCGGCGTGATCGTCGGCTACGTGTATGCCTGCTTCCGCGGTCAGGTCGACTTCTCCGCGATCGGCAAGGCCGCGTGGGTTGGCCTGCCGCAGTTCCACACCCCGCAGGTCGATTTCTCGATCCTGCCGATGTTCCTGCCCGTCGTGCTCGTGCTCGTCGCCGAGAACGTCGGCCACGTCAAGTCCGTCGCGCAGATGACCGGCCGCGACTACGACGGCCAGATGGGCACCGCCCTGTTCGCCGACGGCCTCGGCACCGCGATCGCCGGCTTCGGCGGCGGCTCCGGCACCACCACGTACGGCGAGAACATCGGCGTGATGGCCGCCACCAAGGTGTATTCGACCGCCGCCTACTGGTGCGCCGCCGGATTCGCGCTTCTGTTGAGCCTGTGCCCGAAGTTCGGCGCGATCATCAACACGATCCCCGCCGGCGTGCTCGGCGGCGTCACCACCTTGCTCTACGGCATGATCGGCATGATGGGCATCCGCATCTGGGTGGAGAACAAGGTCAACTTCGACAAGCCGCTCAACATCATGGTCGCCGCGATCGTGATGATCATCGCCATCGGCCAGTTCGAGTTCGCGTTCAACGGCATCCAGTTCAACGGCATCGCCATCGGCACGATCGCGATCCTCGTCGCCTACCACGGTCTCAAGGCCGTCGGCAAGGCCACCGGCACCATCGACAAGGACGATCCCGACATCCAGTAGCCACCGCGTCCGGTAGCTGTTCATTCGGTCCCCTTTCAGGGGGCCTTTTTGTTGGCTCCTTGCCACGCAGTGCGATAATCCTTGCAATCCGCACTGAGTGGCACGATATGCTGCCACTGAACACGATTTCCGGCAGTTTTCGCGTTGAGTGGCAGCGATCACCTACCTCCTATCACTCGGTGTGAATTGTCACGATGTCAGAATGGCTATTTTCCAACGCTTTTGAGAGTCGCGTCCCAATGGAAAACCATGCCTCACGGGCTTGTTGCTGCCACTCAATGACGAACGCGGCCAAAATCGCGTTCAGTGGCACGAGATACTGCCACTGAACGCGATTTTCATCGATTTCCGCGTTGACTGGCAGCGCATCCCCGGTTCGACCATCATTACGGACCGGCCGGGGGAGAAGGGACAGTCCGAACGGGCCTCGCAGGAGACGTCGCATCGGCTGGTGGCTGTTCCCGACGGCCGTTCCTATCTCGTCCGGTAGGCCTTGGGAGTCAGGCCCGTGCGTCTGCGGAAGACGCCGATGAAGTAGCTCGACGACGAGAAGCCGCATGTGCGGGCGATCTCCGCGACCGAACCGTTCGTGCCGTCGAGCAGACGCTTCGCCTCCTCCAGCCGCCGGTCGGTGAGATACTCGTTCGGTGTGCGGCCCACATAACGGCGGAACAGCGCGCAGCAGCGGCTGCGACCCACGCTGCCGGCGGCCGCGATGTCGTCCAGCGACAGCGGTTCGGCGAACTGGCGCTGGACCAGTCCGGTCATGCGCAGCACGGTAAGGCGATCGCGCCGGTCAAAGGAGCGCTGATCGCCATGACCGCGATATACACCCACTCAAACGCCACCGTGAACATCCTCAGAGGCGCGGAGGACCTGGGGTCCTCTGGCAAACTCCCGGCCGCGCGGCTTGCGGCGGCATATGACGGTCTCATGCGCAGGTTCTTCATGGCATGCCGTCGTTGGGCCGCCGACCGTATCTCCCACCCCGACGAGGAGAACTGGTTCGCGATGTGGATGCCTGCATCCGCCTCGCAGATCGGCTGAAATATGGCCATCCGATTCCCGCCTCGGCTCCGGGCGGCTCCGTGCGACTCCGGGCGAGACGCGTCTGACCGGTTCGATACGCTGACCGTGATCGACAACACCGGCGGTGGCGCCATCGACGGCATCACCGCGACGACAGGTCGGAAGGCAGGGAATCATCATGGCTCACGCAACGAACGGGAAGCGCATCGCGATCGTCACCGGAAGCGCCTCGGGGCTCGGTCGCGAACTGGCCGTACGCCTCACGGAACGCGGCTGGTTCGTGGCCGGCATCGACTTCGACACCGAACGGCAGGCCACGCTCGTCGACGAGCTGACCGCCGACTCGTACCGCGCCTTCGTCGGCGACGTGTCCGACGAGGCGTTCGTCAGGCAGTCCGTCGCGAAGATCGCGGGACTCGGCCACATCGACCTGCTGATCAACAACGCCGGACAACCCTCGTTCAAGACACCCACCGCCTACGAGGGCGCCGACGTCGACCGCTGCCTCAAGGGGCTCAAGGGCATGATCCTGTGGAGCGTCGAGACGCTCAGAGCCGACGGCGAGACGGACCTCAAGATCGCGAACGTGATGAGCACCGCCGCCACGCGCGGCAACGCCAACGAATCGGTCTACTGCGCCGCCAAATGGGGCGAGAAGGGCTACACGCAGAGCCTCAAGGCCGCCTACAAGGGCTCGAGCGTCAAGATCGTCGGCGTGTACCCCGGAGGCATCGACACCGACTTCTACCGCGACAGCCACGACTACGTTTCCGAGGAGAAGCAGCACACGTTCATGGATCCCGGCGAGCTCGCGACGTGATCCTGTTCAACCTCGTCAACGACGCCAACCTGACCGTCTCCGACATCCTCATCGAACGCAACTACCGGTGATGCCGCCGCAGGTGGGCGCGGTCGCGCAAGGACGGAGCGAAGTCAAAAGTATCGGGCATGGGGTAGTGTAGGGGAGTTTGCGCCGAACGCGCGTTTTTCCCTACATATGAAAGGCCACTGTGCCCATTACCGATTCTTCTGTACCGTCCGTCGAGCCGAACATGCCGGCCGCGGACGACGACCGTCCCACCTTCGCCGATCTCGGCGTACCCGGCCCGCTGCTGCGCGTGCTCGCCGCCGACGGCAAGAGCGAGGCGTTCCCCATCCAGGCCGACACCCTGCCCGATTCGCTGGCCGGCCGTGACATCCTCGGCCGCGGCCGTACCGGCTCCGGCAAGACCCTCGCCTTCTCGATCCCGCTCGCCGCGCGCCTCATGGAGGCCGCGTGGGAGCCGGGCATGCCGATGGCCGAATACCGCCGCAACGTCAAGGCCATCCGCCGGGAGCATCTCGTCGAACGCGAGGCCGGCGGCTTCCACCCGCATCCACGCGGCTCATCCTCGCGCCGACGCGCGAGCTCGCCAACCAGATCAACGAGGTCATCCAGCCGCTCGCGCAGATGGCGGGCATGACCACCACCACCGTGTACGGCGGCGTCAAGCAGAACCGTCAGGTGCGCGACCTCATGGCTGGCGCCGACATCGTCGTCGCCTGCCCGGGGCGTCTCGAGGACCTGCTGAACCAGCGCCTGCTCACCCTGTCCGACGTGCGGATCGTCGTGCTCGACGAGGCCGACGAGATGGCCGACATGGGCTTCCTGCCCCAGGTGCGCCGCATTCTGAAGCGCATTCCGGCCGACGCGCAGCACATGCTGTTCTCCGCCACGCTCGACCACGGCGTCGACGAGCTGGTGCGCGAGTTCCTGCATGACCCCAAGACTCACAGCGTCGACGACGTGAACGCCGAGCCGGATCTCATGACCCAGCACGTGTTCGAGGTGGAGAAGGCCGACAAGTTCGAGGTGGTCCGTCAGCTCGCCTCCGGCACGGGACGTCGCATCCTGTTCACCCGCACCAAGTTCCAGGCCAAGAAGCTCGCCAAGAGCCTGACCAACAGCGGCGTGCCCGCGGCCCAGCTGCACGGCAACCTGAGCCAGAACCAGCGCGACCGCAACCTCGCCGCGTTCGAGCAGGGCGACGTCAACGTGATGGTCGCCACCGACGTGGCGGCGCGCGGCATCGACGTCTCCGGCGTCGAACTTGTCGTCCAGGTCGACCCGCCCGCCGACCCGAAGTCGTTCACGCACCGTTCCGGCCGCACCGCGCGAGCGGGCCGTGCCGGCGACGTGGTCACGCTCGTGCTGCCCTACGAGCGCCGCGAGGTCTCCCGACTGCTGAAGGCCGCGGGGATCACGGTCCGGCCGGTGAAGGTCACGCACGCCGTCGGACGAGGTCAAGGAGCTCATGGGGGTCAAGGCGCCGATCGTCAAGGACTGGAGCCTCGACGAGACGCAGCCGCCCGTCGACCCGCGTGGCGGCGGGAACGGCAGAGGCGGCCGGG
>NZ_JGYS01000015.1 GCF_000741175.1 Bifidobacterium callitrichos DSM 23973 | reverse complement strand
CCCGCGGCCGCGTCGCGCCGCCGGCCCCGCGGCAAGCAGTGGGTGCAGGAGTACACGATTCCGGCACGCCCCGAGGACACCGTGCTCGACTGCCTGATGACCATCAAGCGCACCGTCGACCCGACGCTCGCCTTCCGCTATTCGTGCGGCCACGGCATGTGCGGCTCGGACGCGGTGTCGATCAACGGCACCCCGAACCTGCTGTGCACCGCCACGCTCAGGGACTGGGCGAAACGTCCCGCCTCCCCCGCGGCCGGCATGACCGACGACGAGGGATTCCGCCATACCGGCGAGCCCGCTTGCGAACCCGGATCCGCCGATGATGCCGACGACGCATGCGCCGGGAACGGCAGCCTCGGCGTCATCGAACTCGGCCCGCTGCCCGGCTTCCCCGTGCAGCGCGACCTCATCGCCGACATCGACCCGATGCTCGACCAGATCAGAAGGCTCAGGCCGTATCTTGAGGCGTCCGGCACGCTCGCCACCACTAAGGACGGCAAGGTGGACGTGTTCGAATACCTGCAGCGCCCCGATCAGCTGGCCAGATACGAGCAGCTGAGCAACTGCATCGCCTGCGGCGTGTGCGAGGGCTCCTGTCCCGTGTTCGCCGGCGGCGACGCGTTCATCGGCCCCGCCGCGCTCATCTGGGCCAGCCGCTTCATCAACGATTCGCGCGACACGCAGTCGATGGCCCGCATGGACGCGATCGACACCGCCGACGGCGTGGCTGCCTGCCAGTCGGTGCGCGCATGCACCCGTCAGTGCCCGCGCGGCATCGACGTCGGCGAGGAGATGTGGCAGATCGTCGCCAAGGTGCGCGAACGCTAGCGGCGGGTGCCGGCGTCGCGCGAAGCGTCGCCGGCGCCACGGACGGGACCATTCTTTTCGGGGCTCCGGCGGCCCCATCTTCAAGGAACATGGACGGTTATGGATAGGAAGCAGTACACGAATCTGACCCAGGCATGGCGGTACGTGGAGGACCACGCGCTCGCCGCGCAGTCACAGGAGATGCGTGACGCACGTTCCAGCGCCGAGGAGTCGGGACTGCCGCAGGCCTGCGCCTCGCAGGCCGTCTTCCTGTCCATGCTGGTGCGCATCACCCGTGCCCGTTCGGTGATCGCCGTGGGCACCGGTTCGGTCGTCGACACGCTCGAGCTCGCCAACGGACTGGACGGCGAAGGCCAGCTGACCGCGGTCGACTCGTCCACGCAGGGCATCGCCCTGGTGCGTAGGGCGTTCGATCGCGCGCAGGACACCACCTCGACGAAGCTGCGCGCGGTGAACGCGCCGGCCCGAGTGTTCCTCCCCCGTCTCAACGGCGCGAACTACGATCTGATCGTCGTCTCCGGAGACGCGGGCAACTATGCGACCACGTTCGAACAGGCGCCGCGGCTGCTGCGCGGGCATGGCGCCATCGTGTTCACCGATGTGCTCGCCTTCGAGGACTCCGTGATCCACGGCGGCGTGCCCGATCCCGCCGACCGCGGCGAGAAGGCCACCGCGATGAGGGCGCTGATCGACGCCGTCGAATCGGACGACCGGTTCTCCTCCACGCTGACGGCGATCGGCACGGGACTGCTCGTCGCCGTCATGAACTGACCGGTTACGGACAACCGAGCCGAGGCTGGTGCCGGTCGGTCACAGGGCGCCGGCTGCGATCTCGACCGCCTCATCCACGTCGTCCGTGATCGTCACCAGCTTCGGGTCCACGCCCGAGATCATGCCACGGTCCCTCACCGGCCCGTTCAGCCAGTCGAGCAGGCCCTGCCAGTAGGATCTTCCGAACATCACGACCGGCATGCGCGCCACCTTGTGCGTCTGCACGAGCGTGAGCACCTCGAACGTCTCGTCGAGCGTGCCGAAGCCTCCCGGGCATACGATGATGCCGGACGAGTACTTCACGAACATGAGCTTGCGTACGAAGAAGTACCGGAAGCTCATGCCGAGGTTCACGTAGTCGTTGATGCCCTGCTCGTGCGGCAGTTCGATGCCGAGCCCCACCGACCTGCCGCCGGCCAGCGCCGCCCCCTTGTTCGCCGCCTCCATGATGCCGGGGCCTCCCCCGGTGATGACCGCGACCCCTCTGCCGGCGAGCCGCTCGCCCATGGCGCGGGCCGCCTCGTAATCCGGCGAGTCGGCCGGGGTTCGCGCGGATCCGAAGATCGACACGGCGGGTCCGAGCTCGGCCAGGGCGCCGAAGCCGTCTACGAATTCGGATTGGATGCGCAGCACGCGCCACGGATCCATGTGCAGCCAGTCGGTGCTCTCATCGGAGCGCAGCAGGTTGGCGGTCGAGCTGTCGGCGGGGATCATGTCCCCGCGCAGGATCACCGGTCCGCGCTGATACGTCCGGTCGTACGGCGCCGACGCATCCGATGCCCCTGACGCACCCGACGTGTGCGATCCATCCTGCACGGCCGTCGCGTCCGCGTCACCCGTTGGATCCGTCCGGTTTGTTGTCTTCGTCCCGCTCATCGGCAGACTCCTTCTCCCTATCCATCCTTATCCACGCCCGCCACGGGGGCGTCCCTCATCCGGCCTGCCCCGTGTTCGGATTCGCGTCCGTCTTCAGCGATGACGACGCCGCCAGCGCAGACGCCTGATCAGCCGCTTGTGCACGGGCTTCGCCCCATCGTCGGCGGTCATCCTCGCCACACCCTCCAGACGACGTCTTCTCTCCTCGCGGCGCGCCTTGAGCTCCGCGAGCTGCTCGGGGGTGAACGCGTCGATGTCGACCCTGACCGTGCCGTCCGGAAGGATGGTGACGTGTTCGGTCTCCAGCTGTTCGATCTCCTCGTCGATGCGGCGACGGGCGTTCGCACGCTCGTACCGCCTAGACTGGCGGTTGAGCAGCACGCCCGATATGGCGGCGGCGATCAACGATCCCGCCAGCACGCCGAATCGTGCCTCGGCCGACAGCTCGGGATTGTCGTAGGCCAGCGAGGCGATCAGGAACGACACGGTGAAGCCGATGCCGCAGGCGCAGGCCGCGGGGAGCATGTCGCGCACGCGCAGCCCCTTGGCCATGCTGAGCCCCGCGACGTGCGTGGCGATCCATGCCGTCGCCATGATGCCCAGGGGCTTGCCCACCACAAGGGCCACGATCAATGCGAGCACCAGTGGCGAGAGCATCAGTTCGGGGGTCAGCGATTCGAAGTGCACGCCGGTCGCGAACAGGGCGAAGATCGGCAGCGCCAGCAGCGCGGAGAACGGCTGGAGCTTCTCCGCGTAACGTGAGGCGCGCGGCGAGGCCTCGCCGTGCATCTCACGCGAGGGGGTGAGCAGTCCGACCAGCACGCCCGCCAGCGTGGGATGCACCCCGGCTTCGAACATGCAGGTCCATGCGAGCAGTCCCACGACGGCCACCAGCGGCCAAGGCACGCGCTTGAGACGAACGAGGAACGCCCATGCCGCAGCGCACAGGGCGATGCCGATGAACCAGTACCAGGCGTTGAGCGACGAGAAGAACACGGCGATCAGGATGATCGCCAGCAGATCGTCTACCGTGGCGAGCGTCATGAGGAACGCCCTGATGGATCCGGGCAGCGCCTTGGCGAACAGGGCGAGGACCGCCAGGGAGAACGCGATGTCCGTGGCGGTGGGCACCGCCCATCCTCGGATCATCTCGCCGAACGGGATGTTGTTGCCGGTGGTGATCAGCAGAAGGTCACCCACCGGACCCGGACCGTATTGCGAGAACAATGCGATGACCACGATGAACAGCACCGGCGGAGTCAGCATGCCGCCCACGGCGCACAGCATCGGCACCGCCGCGGCCTTGGGATTGGCCAGCGATCCGGTGGTGAGCTCCTGCTTGAGCTCGAGTCCGACGGTCAGGAAGAAGATGGTCAGCAGGCCGTCCTGCGCCCAGTGGCCGAGGGGAAGGTCGAGATTCGTGTACGGGATCGCGATGTGCGTCTCCGCGATCGTCTCGAACAGGTGCGCCGTGGCGGGAAGGTTCGCGAGCACCAGTCCGACGAGCGCGAAGCCGAGCATGACCAGACCGGCTACGCGATCGGATGCCGCGATACGGTGGATGGTTCCCCAGAATCCCGAAGTGTGTCCGCTATCGCGATCAGTCGTCATCATCCCTCCCGTTCCTAGGCCATACCCATACAAGGGTACCGGAAGAACGTCATGAACGGCGTTTCGCCCCGAGCTTGGTCACGTGGTCGTCGGATGATCGACAGAAAAAGAGATGAAGAAAAGGAAAAGCCCCGATGCTACACCATCAGGGCTTGTTGCGCGTGCGCCGGACAGGATTCGAACCTGCGACCTGCTGATCCGTAGTCAGCTGCTCTAATCCGCTGGGCTACCGGCGCATACCGCTTGTTTATCCTCTTGCGGTGAAGAGGTGTGCGCCGGACAGGATTCGAACCTGCGACCTGCTGATCCGTAGTCAGCTGCTCTAATCCGCTGGGCTACCGGCGCATGTTGTCCTTGAGGCAACTCGACACATATTACATGCTTTCAATCGATCCGCAACTCGGCGTGTCGCGATTGCCGATCGATGTGGAAGACCGCCCAAAAGCCCGGTATCATGCGGTTTTGAGCTGTTCCGAACGCACCAGCTTCGGTTCGGCTCTGCCGAGCACGGCCGCCTCGTCGACGATCACCTGCCCGACGTCCGGCATGCTCGGCAGGCGGAACATCGTGTCCTGCAGCGTGCGTTCGATGATCGAACGCAGGCCGCGCGCACCGGTGCCCTGACTGATCGCGGTGGCGGCGATCGCGCGGATCGCCTTCTGCGTGAAGGCGAGATCCACGCCGTCGACGGCGAACAGCTTCATGTACTGCTTGACGAGCGAATTGGCCGGCTGCACGAGCACGGCGGCCAGATCGTCCTCGGTCAGTTCGTCGAGGACGCTGATGACGGGAAGTCTTCCGATGAACTCGGGCAGCAGGCCGAAGTCGGCGAGATCGTCGGCGGTGACATGGCGCAGCAGCTCCCTGTCCGGAATCTGATTGTCGCGCCATGTCGCGCAGAAGCCGCTCTCGTAGGCCCCCAGACGGTTCTTGACGATGTCCGCCAGTCCCACGAACGCGCCTGCGCAGATGAACAGGATGCCGCGGGTGTTGATCTGCACCGTCTCCTGATCGCGGTGCTTGCGCGTGCCCTCCTCGGGCACCGAGGCGATGGTGCCCTCCAGGATCTTGAGCAGCGCCTGCTGGACGCCTTCGCCGGACACGTCGCGCGTGATGGAGGTGTTCTCGCCGGATTTGCGGGCGATCTTGTCGATCTCGTCGATGTAGATGATGCCGTGCTCGGCGCGGGACACGTCGCCGTCGGCCGCCTGGATGAGCCGCTGGAGGATCGTCTCGACATCGTCGCCGACGTATCCGGCCTCGGTGAGCGTGGTGGCGTCGGTGACGACGAACGGCACGTTCATCACTTTGGCGAGCGATTGGGCCAGATAGGTCTTGCCCACGCCGGTGGGCCCCATCAGCAGGATGTTCGATTTGGAGACCTCGACGTCCGCCAGCGGATCGGCGGCGTCGGAGCCGAACACCCCGGCGTGGGCGCGGTCGAGCTGTCCGGCAGCCTCGTCCAGCTCCATGTTGACCCGCTTGTAGTGGTTGTACACGGCGACCGACAACGCCCGCTTGGCCTCCTGCTGGCCGATCACGTAGCGGTCGAGATACGCGCTGATCTGCATGGGCTTGGGCAGCTGCAGCGCGTTGATCTCAGCGTCCTTGCGGCGCTCCTCCGAGATGATGCCGACGCACAGCTCGATGCACTCGTCACAGATCGCCGCCCCCTGACCGGTGACGAGCTTGCGCACCTGATGCTCGGTCTTGCCGCAGAACGTGCAGGCCGGAACCTCATCGTCATAGCTCATCGCACGTCCCATGCATCTGCCCCCTATCGGTGTATGCGCTACCGTGGTCGAAGTACAACAATACCCCCGGCGCCCAATGGCCGGGGGTATTGGCGGAACCGCCTACTGGCGGTGTTCGAGCACCTCGTCGACGATGCCGTAGTCCTTGGCCTCCTGGGCCGTGAGGAACGTGTCGACCTCGATGTCCTTGCGGATCCTCTCGACGTCCTGACCGGTGTGCTTGGCGAGGGTGTTCTCGAGCCATTCGCGCATGCGCAGCATCTCGCGCGCCTGGATCTCGATCTCGGTGGCCTTGCCGAAGCCCTGGTCGATGGCCGGCTGGTGGATGAGCACGCGGGCGTTGGGCAGCATCAGACGCTTGCCCTTCGTGCCGGCGGCGAGCAGGATGGCGGCCGCGGAGGCCGCCTGGCCGAGGCAGACGGTCTGCACGTCGGGCTTGATGTACTGCATCGTGTCGTAGATGGCGGTCATGGCCGTCATCGAGCCGCCGGGCGAGTTGATGTACATCATCACGTCGCGATTCGGATCCTGGGATTCGAGCACGAGCAGCTGGGCCATGATGTCGTCGGCGGAGGTGTCGTCCACCTGCACGCCCATGAAGATGATGCGGTCCTCGAACAGACGCGTGTACGGGTCCTGCCTCTTGAAGCCGTACGGGGTCTTCTCCTCGAACTGCGGCAGGATGTACCGGTTCTGCGGGGCGAACGCGGCCTCGCGACGTGCGGCCGGCATGAAGCCGACGACTCCGGAGGGGCCGGCCAGACGGTCGGCGCGGGCGGCGAACCTCGCTTCCTCACTTGCCATGCTTGTCATTCTCCCTTCGTCATCGAATCGTGCGTGGTGATGATCTTGTCCACGAAACCATACTCCAGCGCCTCGCTGGCGGTGAACCAGTGATCGTACTCGTTGTCGCGGTAGATCTCCTCGACGGTGTGGCCCGTCTGCTCGGCGGTCAGCTCGCTCATGGTCTTCTTCATGTCCATGATGAGCTCGGCGTTGATGCGCACATCGGTGGTGGTGCCGCCGATGCCGCCCGAGGGCTGGTGCATGAGCACTCGGGCGTGCGAGGTCAGGAAGCGCTTGCCCTTGGTGCCGGAGCTCAGCAGGAACTGTCCCATCGAGGCGCACATGCCAAGGCCCACGGTCGCCACGTCCGGCTCGATGAGCTGCATCGTGTCGTAGATGGCCATGCCGGCGGTGATGGAGCCGCCGGGCGAGTTGATGTACAGCCAGATGTCCTTCTTCGGATCCTCCGCGGCCAGCATCAGCATCTGCGCGCAGATGCGGTTGGCCATATCGTCCTTGACCTCCTCGCCCATCCAGATGATACGGTCCTTGAGGAGACGGTTGAAGATCGGATCGGCGAATCCGGCCGGCGCGTCCTCGCCCGCCATGGTCGGAAGGGTTGCAAGAGTGTTGCTCACCTTGTTCTCCATTTCGAATATTCAGTCGTAAACAACTGTCAAGACTACCGCCTTCAAGCGACGGCCGGCGCATCAGCGCCCGTTTTCGGCTCGACGCGTAGTGCGCGACAGCATCCACTGCGAGACGAACGCCGAGGCGGCGACGCCCAGTCCGACGGGCACGAAGAAGGAGATGGGCGCCTCGGTCAGCTCCATGACGAGGCACATGGCCATCAGCGGCGCCTGCTGGGATGCCGACAGCAGCGCGGCGGCGCCGATCAGGGCGCAGGCGGTCACCGAGTCGGCCGGGAAGACGAGCATCCAGACAAGTCCCAGCATCGCCCCCAGGGTGGAGCCGAGGGCGATGCCCGGCTGGAGCACGCCGCCGGAGGCGCCGGAGCGGATCGTCAGGAGCGTCATGACGGTCTTGGCCGCGAAGGTGAGCGCCAGCACGCCGAGGATGGTCCACCAGCCGGCGAGCGAGAGCGTGTCGCCGGCGTTCGGCGCACCCCCCGCACTCGAGGCGAGCAAAGTCCACGGCGACGAGGCCGCGGAGGCCGCCGACTGCGCGGCTCCGGATAGGCCGGCGATCTCGGACAGGAAGGTGGAGAACCCCAGTTGGGCCGCCGCGCGTCCGTTGCCCATGACCTGCGGGACGAGAAGGGCGACGAGGCCGGTCAGCACGCCGGCCAGAGGCATCTGCCACAGGATGGCCGCGTCCTTGGGCTGATGCGCGCTCGCCCATGACGATCCCCTGCGGAAGAGGGCGCCCGCCACGCCGCATGCCGCGCCGCACAGCAGGGCGAACAGCATCAGGCTGGGCGTGGATTGGGGCTGCATCGCGGTGATGTCGTAGAAGGTATGGCGTCCCTTGATCAGGGATGCGACGAACGCGGCCGTCGCGGACATGCCCAGGCCGAA
The DNA here is from genome assembly GCF_000741175.1 of Bifidobacterium callitrichos DSM 23973. Classification (GTDB taxonomy): domain Bacteria; phylum Actinomycetota; class Actinomycetes; order Actinomycetales; family Bifidobacteriaceae; genus Bifidobacterium; species Bifidobacterium callitrichos. The sequence continues at coordinate 100,732 of NZ_JGYS01000015.1, read as the reverse complement.
TGCGACCTTCTCGAGGGTCACGTCGACCAGCAGGATCTCCACGGCGAAGAACATGCCGGCCAGGGGGGCGTTGTAGACGCCTCCCAGGCCTGCGCCGGCGGCGACGGCCACGATCATGCGCCGGTCGATCGCGCCCGCGTCGGAACCGTCCGCGCCGATGCGGAACAGATCGCAGAAACGCTGGGCGAGCATGGCGCCGAGTTCGCGCGGGGCGACCTCGCGGCCGATCGACGCGCCGGAGCCGACGATGAAGATCTGCAGCACGACATGCACGATGGTCTGCCACCATGGCATGCGCGCCCCCGCCACGGCCTTCTTGACCGACGGTACTCTGGCGGTCCTCGTGCGCAGCAGATACCAGATGACGCCCGCGATCGTCAGTCCGACGGTCACGGAGATCGCGCGTCGCATGCCCGGGACGCCGAACGGACCGGGCAGCTCCGATCCCTCGATGTAGCCGAGCATCGCGTGCTCCACGCCGTAGAGCAGTAGCGTGAGCAGTCCGGCGCCCGCGCCTATCAGTGCGCCGAGCGCCAGCGTGGCGCAGGTCAGCCATCCCATGCGTCTGAAGTCAACGGTTCGCTGCATGTCTCTCCCATCCCGTATCGAAGCATCGTTTTCTTTCACACGACAATGCCGTGAAATTTTTATTTCACCATACTCGTCGACATGTAACGACATCGTTTACATAAGCACTCGACGACGGCACGGATACGCGGGGTATCCGCTTGAAGGCGAGGGCGAACAATGCGAAAGGGGTTGGAACCGATGTGGCTCCAACCCCTCATGCCCGTTCAGACGGATGACCGGTCACGATTCGCCGATCACTCGCCGTCCTTGGCGGACAGCTCGTCGGCGACCGCGGCGGCGGCGGATGCGGCCTCGACGGACTCGGCCTCCTCATCCTCGGCGGCCTCGCCGAGGAAGGCGGACAGGTCGACCTCCTCGCCGTTGGCGGTGAACTTCACGGCGCGCATGCCGGCCAGCAGACCCTTGGAGCGGCCGACCTCCTGCACTGCGGAGCCGAGCTGGCCGTTCTTGATGATCGCCTGGATGAAGGCGTTCGGATCCATGCCGTACTGCTGGGCGATGGAGGCGAGGAAGTTGAACACGTCGGCCTGGGAGACCTGGACATCCATCTTCTCGGCGAGCGTGTCAAGCAGGATCTGGTCCTTGAGCTCCTTCTCGGCGCCCTCCTCGGCCTGCTGCTTCTGCTCGTCGGTGGCCTTCTCCGGATCCGGGGTCAGACCCTTGAGGTGCTCCTCGACGGCCGTGGCCTTCACGCCCTTCGGCACCGGGATCTCGAGGCCCTCGGCCAGCTTGGCGAGGAAGGCGTCACGCGCCTCGGTGGCCTGACGGCCCTTGGCGTCCTCGCCGGCGGCCTTGCGGATGTCGGCCTTGAGCTCGTCGAGCGTGTCAAACTCGGAGGCCTCCTGGGCGAAGTCGTCGTTGAGCTCGGGGAGCTCCTCGGCCTTCACGGAGTTGACCTTGACCTTGACGGTGGCCTTCTCGCCCTCGTGCTCGCCGTCCTCCAGCGTGCCTTCGAAGGTGGTCTCCTCGCCGGCGGACAGGCCGTCGAGGGCCTCGTCCAGACCGTCGAGCATCGTGTTGGAGCCGAGCTCGTAGCTCACGCCCTCCTGGGAGTCAACGACCTCGCCGTTGATCTCGGCGGACAGGTCGATGTTCGCGTAGTCACCCTTGGCGGCCGGACGATCGACGCCCACCAGGGTGCCGAAGCGCTGGCGCAGGGTCTCGAGACGCTTGTCGACGTCCTCGTCGGTGACTTCCGGGGCGGCGATGGCGATCTCCATGCCGTTGAGCTCGGGCAGCTCGATCTCCGGGCGACGCTCGACGGTGGCGGTGAACTTGAGCTTGGTCTCGTCCTTGGCGGACTGCGGAACGTCGGTGACGTCGAACTCCGGCTGGGCCATCGGGTGGATCTTCTTCTCCTCCAGAGCCTTGGAGTAGAGCTCCGGCACACCATCGTTGACAGCCTGGCCGGCGACGGCGCCGAAGCCGAAACGCTGATCGATGATCTTGCCCGGAACGTGACCCTTGCGGAAGCCCGGCACGTTCACCTGCTTGGCGATGTCCTTGCGGGCGGCATCGAGGTACGGGTCGAACTCCTCCGGTTCGACGGTGATGGTGAGCTTCACCTTGGTGGGTTCGAGGTTACGAACGCTGATCTTCACGCTAAACGCTCCTGAAAAATCGTATGTGTCCTATATCTGCCCGAAGGCAACCGTCATAGTATAGCGCGCGACACGGACGCGGCGATCAGACGCACCTGCCAGTCGCGCGCGCCCTGCTCCCTGAGGAACGCGGCCACGTCCCGCCCGGCCGGATCGTCGGTCCAGCACAGATTGCGCACGATCTGGGGCTTGATGATGACCTCGGCGGGCGTGCGCGTGTCCTCGGCTATCTGGTTGATGACGCGGCGCACGCGCTGCAGGCGCTCCCGGCGTTCGGGCCGGCGGTCCCACAGGCGCATCGCGCGCGGCGCGTTGGACTCGCCCTCCCCCTGGCATCCCATGGCCGGCATGGACGGCAGATCGCGCTCCGGCAGCGCCAGCGCCTCCTGGATCGTGGTCTTCCATACGGACGGCTTGACGATGCGCTGGATCGGGGCGTAGCGCTCGAACATCTTGTCCTGCTCGCCCCCGGTATGGATGCGCACGCGTTCGTTGAGCGAACGCACCATGCGGAACTCGCGGGCGTTGCGGGGCTTCCTCTCGGCGGCCTCGATGATGGAGGCGTCGGACAGCAGCAGCGTCGGCGCGATGTCGTATCGGCGCGCCAGCTCGTCGCGCTTGGTCCACAGGCGCGGGCCACGGCCAGTCCGCGACGGTCGCGGCCGAGTCTGGTGATGTGGGAGATGCGCAGCCATGGGATCGGATGCTGGTGCCGGGGCACGCCGGAGGTGCCCTCGTCGAGGATGTGGCGGAACTCCTCCTCGGCCCATTCGATCTTGCCCTGTCGTTCGAGGTCGGCGCGCATGAGCCGCTCGAGCTCGATCAGCAGCTCGACGTCGAGGGCGGCGTAGTTGCGCCAGTCGCGGGGCAGCGGACGATACGACCAGTCGGCGGCCGAATGCTCCTTGGCGAGGGTGATGCCGAGGTAGTGCTCGGTGACCGCGGCGAGTCCGAAGCGATGCAGACCGAGCAGGCGCGCGGACAATTCGGTGTCGAAGAGCCGCCGCGGCTTCAGGCCGATGTCGGCGAAGCCCGGCAGGTCCATCATCGCATCGTGCAGGATCCAGACGGCATCGCCGACGGCGTCGTTGAATTCGTGCCAGTCGGCACCGGCCCGGGTGAGCGCCACGGGGTCGAGCAGGAAGATGCCGGCGCCCTCGCGCTTGAACTGGATGAGCCAGTCCTCATGCCCGTATCGGAAGCCGGAGGCCCGTTCGGCGTCGGCGGCCAGCGAGCCCGAGGCGGCCGCCAGCGCCTCGCACGCCTGATGGTAGCCGGCGAGCGTGTCGGTGACCGCAGGCACTCCCCCGCGCGGCTCGGTCTGCAGTCTCGGTTCGGATCGTCGTTCCTGTCTGGAATCAGTCAACGGTTGCGCCCTCGTTGAATTGGATGGTGGATCTCAGGAAGCGGGCCCATGCCGCGACGTACGCGCCGGCGTCGAAGTGGACTCCGGTAGGGACCGCCGGGGTAAAGGATACACGCATCTCGCATCCGGCGGAATCGCCGTCGCCCAGGGAGCCGAACGTGGTGTTCTGCGTGACGGTGACGGTGCCGCCCATGCTTCCGCATTCGACGCCCTCCACGGCACCTTCCATCCGCTCGCACATGTCATCCCAGTACATGCCTGGCGCAAGGGAATCGTTCTCGACGCTGGACAGCGGCAGACGCGCGAAGGCGACGCAGCGCCAGTGCGCGCCCCAGTCGGAGCGGAAGTCGTTGGAATACAGCATCATGATCCAGCCGGTAGCGGCATCGGTCAGCGGGTCAGCATCATGCGGGAAGCCCCTGCCGTCCCCGTGCGGCCCAGATTCGAGCTCCACGCCGATGCCGTAGTCGGACAGCGTCGAGGGGACGGGGATCTCCCGGTAGCGCACGTCGTCGAGTCTCGGCATGGAACGGACCGATTCGACCGCGTTCCACACGGCGTCGGGCACGCCGGCAGGCCGCCCCGGCAGGTCCGGAGCGGCGTTGCGTCCGGCCTGTCGCGGATTCACGCCGGTGGGAAACGCATAGATGTCGGCCATGTCTCCAGCGTACGTGCACGCCTCGGGTTTCGTGGTATCGACACGTGAATTAATACACGGTGAAGCCGTGGGACTCGAACTGCTTCGTGACGCGTTCGCGCAGCGCGGCGTTCGGCCCCTTCTGGTTCTCCAGCGGGTACGGGATGCGCAGCTCATGCCACTTGGGCCGGCCGAGCTGATGGAAGCCGAGCACGTCGATGTGCTCGACGGCATCGCCGAAGCTCTCGCAGATGTTCGCCACCTGCTCGACGTTCTCCTCGGAGTCGGTCAGTCCCGGCACGAGCACGAAACGGACCCAGATCTTCTTGCCCGCCTTCGCGAGTCTGCGGCCGAAGTCGATGGTGGGCTGCAGGACGCCACCGGTGACCTTGTGGTAGGTCTCCTCGTTGCCTGACTTGACGTCAAGCAGGCACAGGTCGATGTCCTCGAGCATCTCGTCGGTGTAGTTGGTGTTGAGGAAGCCGGAGGTGTCGAGGCAGGTATGCACGCCCATCTCCTTGGCCGCGTGGAACACGCGCGAGACGAACGCCGGCTGCATCATCGACTCGCCGCCGGAGAAGGTGATGCCCCCGTGGGTGGCCTTGAACAGATCCTTGTAGCGGTCGACCTTCCTGATCATCGCGTCGAGGTAGACGGGCTGGCCATCGCGCATCTTCCAGGTGTCCGGGTTCTGGCAGTACTGGCAGCGCAGCGGGCAGCCGGACATGAAGACGGTCATACGGGTGCCCGGACCATCGACGGACGTGTTGATGTCCCAGGAGTGGACGAAGCCGATGTCGCCGGACTTGAGTGCGGCGATGCGGTCCCTGCGGTCGAGGCCGATCGGGGATTCGAATCCGGAGAGTCCTCCCATGAGGGTCTGGGACGCATACGACTTGGATTCGCGCAGCATGTGGCGCGTGGTGGTGCGGAACTGGGTTTCGGGCATCGTTGTCCTCCTCCAGATGATGCGGATGCGGGATGGTGGTAGTGGTGTAGGTCGTTGGATTGCGGTGGTGTGCGCGGCATGCGGGTCGTGCGGGGATGCCGCCGGAGGCGGGGCCCATCCACGGATGGGCGCCCGTCCATGAAGGAAGGGGTGGGATTTGACTCCCACCCCTTCATCGTCCTACCGCCTCATGCGGTCGCTCATCGCCGAGGAATCAGTCGGTGACGGCGCCCTGGTGGAAGGTGCGGGAGATGACGTCGAGCTGCTGCTCCTTGGTGAGCTTGACGAAGTTCACCGCGTAGCCGGAGACGCGCACGGTCAGGTGCGGGTACTTCTCCGGGTGCTCGACGGCGTCCTCCATGGTCTCCTTGCGCAGCACGTTGATGTTCGCGTGGTAGAGGCCGTGGCCGTTGCCGGCGTCGAGGATGCCGACCAGGTTGCCGATGCGCTCGTCCTCGTCGCGGCCGAGGCCGTCGGGGGTGATGGTGTTGGTCAGCGAGATGCCGTCAAGCGCATCGTTGTAGTCGATCTTGCCGACGGAGAACATGGACGGCAGCATGCCGTGGGAGTCCATGCCGTTCTCCGGGTTGGCGCCCGGGGCGTACGGGGTGCCCTTCTTGTGGCCGGACGGGAAGGAACCAGTGTTCTTGCCGTACTCGACGTTGGAGGTGATCGTCAGGATGGACTGGGTCGGGACGGCGCCGCGGTAGACCGGCAGACGCTTGACCTGGCCCATGACCGTGGAGACGACCCACTTGGCGATGTCGTCGGCGCGGTCGTCGTCGTTGCCGTAGATCGGGAACTCGCCCTCGGTACGGTAGCCCACGACCAGATCGTCGTCGGCGCCCTCGACGTACTCGTACTCGTGGCCCTCGAGGTTCTTGGCCTCGGCGTTGGTGATCGGGTACACCTTGGCGTACTTGATCGCGGCGAGGGAGTCGGCGGCGATGGACAGACCGGACATGCCGCAGCCGAGGGTGCGGTACACCTCCTTGTCGTGCAGGGCCATCTCGATGGACTCGTACGCGTACTTATCGTGCATGTAGTGGATGATGTTCAGGGCCATGACGTAGGTCTCGGACAGCCACTCGAGAGCCTTCTCGTAGTTGTTCTTGACCTTCTCGTAGTCCAGGGAGCCGTCGGCCTCGGGGGCGATCGGGTCGATCACGCCCTTGTCGATGACCTGCATGCCGGTCATCTCGTCACGGCCGCCGTTGATCGCGTAGAGCAGCGCCTTGGCGGAGTTCACGCGGGCAGCGAAGAACTGCATCTGCTTGCCGACGCGCATCGGGGACACGCAGCACGCGATGGCCGCGTCGTCGCCCCAGTGGCCGCGGATCTCCTTGTCGGACTCGTACTGGATGGCCGAGGTGTCGATGGAGATCTTGGCGCAGAAGCGCTTGTAGCCTTCCGGCAGCTTCGGATCCCAGAAGATCGTGATGTTCGGCTCCGGGCCGGGTCCGAGGTGCTCGAGGGTCAGGGTGTTGAGCAGACGGAACGAGGTCTTGGTGACCAGCGGACGACCGTCGTCGCCGAAGCCGGCGTCGGACCAGGTCGCCCAGTACGGATCGCCGGAGAAGATGTTGTCGTAGTCCTTGGTGCGCAGGAAGCGGACGATCCTGAGCTTCATGACGATGTTGTCGATGAGCTCCTGGGCGTCGGTCTCGGTGATCCTGCCGGCCTGGAGGTCGCGCTCGATGTAGCAGTCGAGGAAGGCGGAGTTACGACCGAAGGACATGGCGGCGCCGTCCTGGGACTTGATGGAGGCGAGGTAGCCCATGTAGGTCCACTGCACGGCCTCCTGGGCGGTCTGGGCCGGACGGGTCAGGTCGAGGCCGTACTCGTTGCCGAGGTTGATGAGCTTCTTCAGGGCCTTGATCTGCTCGTCGTGCTCCTCGCGGAAGCGGATCCAGTGCTCGATCTCCGGCTCGGTGAAGTCGTTGCGGTACGGCACGGAGTCCTTGTCGCGCTTCTTGAAGGCGATCAGCTTGTTGACGCCGTACAGGGCGACGCGGCGGTAGTCGCCGATGATGCGGCCACGGCCGTAGGCGTCCGGCAGACCGGTGAGGATCTTGTTGTGGCGGGCGACCTTGATCTGCTTGGTGTAGACGCCGAAGACGCCGTCGTTGTGGGTCTTGCGGTACTTGGTGAAGATCTTCTTGATCTCCGGATCCGGCTCCTTGCCGGCCTCGCGGATGGCCTGCTCGACCATGCGCCAGCCGCCGTTCGGCATCATCGCGCGCTTGCAGGGGACGTCGGTCTGCAGACCGACGATGACGTTGTCGACCTCCGGGGACTCGATGTAGCCCGCCGGGAATGCGTCGATGTCGGCCGGGGTGTGGGTGTCCACGTCGTAGACGCGCTGCTTGCGCTCGACGGCCAGGTAGTTGTCATCGAGGTACTGCCACAGGTGCTTGGTCTTCTCGGTGGCCGGAGCGAGGAAGGACTCATCGCCCTCGTACGGGGTGTAGTTCTTCTGGATGAAGTCACGAACGTCGATGTCCTTCTGCCAGTTGCCGCCCTCGAAGCCGTCCCACGCCTTGGCGTCCAGCTCCTCCTGAGTGAGCGCGGTAGATTCCACAGCTGTCATATCCACTCCTTGGTGTTGTGTTCCTGCGACGCACCGTTGTCGTCGTTACTTCCATAGTCTAGCCGTTGGTCACTGGGAGTTAACGCAAAATACGCGTGAGCTATCTCACATTCCGTTATCGTTCACAGTGATCGCTCACACCAAGAGTGAAATCGGGCCGGCCCCCAGATAAGGGGAGCCGGCCCATGATGCGAATGGTCGGGACGGGGTCAGTCGTCGGCCTGACCGTCGTCCTGCGGACCGTTCCACTGGCGGTTCCACTGACGGTCCTGCTCCTTCCAGATGGTCTCGCGATCCTGGAAGATCTTCCACGCGTTGAGGGCGTCCTCACGGGACCTGTACGGCCCCATGCGCTGCTCTATCGGCGACTGGGGCCCCAGCTCCGGCTCCCCCGTGCGGCTGTTGAAATACCACTGTTTGCCCTGATCGGACATGATGCCATACTCCTTCTTCGCGCAACTATTCGCGGAACGCGTTGGTGATCGGCAGGCGACGGTCGCGGCCGAACGCGAGCGCCGTGACCTTGGGGCCGAGCGGGTACTGGCGGCGCTTCCATTCGGCGCGGTCCACCAGACGCATCACCGTATCCACGGTCCGCTCGTCGAAGCCGTCGGCGAGCAGGTCGGCCCGTCCGTGCGCGTGCTCGATGTACGCGGCGAGGACCTTGTCCAGCAGCGCGTATTCGGGCAGCGAATCGGAGTCCTTCTGTCCGGGGCGCAGTTCGGCGCTCGGCGCCTTCTCGATGGACGAGACGGGAATCATCACCCCGCTCTTCAGGGGCTTTCCGGGGTCGCCGCCCTCATTGCCCACGATCTTGAGACCTCCGATGCCGAGGCCCGCGGCGGCGGCGCGGTTGCGCCAGCGCGCAAGCTCCCACACGCGCGTCTTAAGCAGGTCCTTGATCGGCGCGTAGCCTCCGACCGCATCGCCGTAGATCGTCGAGTAGCCGCAGGCGAGTTCGGATTTGTTGCCGGTGGCCACGGCGAGCAGCCCCTTCGAGTTGGAGTACGCCATGACGATGACGCCTCGGATGCGGGCCTGCAGGTTCTCTGCGGACACCCCCTCCAGATGCAGCTGCCGCTGGTAGGCGTCGAACAGCGGTTCGATGGGCTGGACGTCGTAGTGGGCGCCGATGTTGGCGGCGAGGTCGGCGGCGTCGTCCTTGGATCCGTCGGACGAATACATGGAGGGCATGGAGATGCCGTGCACGTTCTCGCCGCCCACCGCGTCGGCCGCCATCGCGGCGACGAGCGCGGAGTCGATGCCTCCGGACAGGCCGAGCGTGACCCCGGTGAAGCGGTTCTTGGCCATGTAGTCCTTGAGCCCGAGCACGCAGGCGGTGTACACCTCCTCGTCCGGGTCGAGCGGGGGCGCGATCGTCCCCTTCGCCTGATGGACCGTGTCGGTGTCGAGCGTCCAGTAGGACAGGTCCTCCATGAACATCGGGGCCTGGGCGAGCAGCGTGCCGTCGGCGTCCATGACGAAGCTGCCGCCGTCGAAGACGAGATCGTCCTGACCGCCGACCTGGTTCAGGTAGACGAGCGGCGCATCGACCTCGGCGGCGCGGCGGTGCGCGAGGTCGAGTCGGACGTCGGTCTTGCCCTCCTCGTACGGGGATCCGTTGATGGTGACGAGCGCGTCGATGTCACGGCCGGCCAGTTCGGAGACCGGGCCGCCGTCCTGCCAGATGTCCTCGCAGATCGCCACGCCCAGTCGGGCGCCGTCGACGTCGAGGACGACTGAGCGATCGCCGGCCTTGAAGATGCGGAACTCGTCGAAGACGCCGTAGTTGGGCAGGAAGTGCTTGTCGTAGCCGGCCCACACCACGCCGTCATGCAGGACCACGAGACGGTTGTACGGCTTGTCGGTGGCGTGGTCGGTGCCGACCGTGCCGACCACGACGTACAGGTCGCCGAGATCGTCCCTCTTGAGACGGTCGGCGAGTTCGTCGGCCTTGTCCCATGCGGCCTGGCGGAACGTGCGGCGGAGGGCCAGATCCTCGATCGGGTATCCGGTCAGCGTCATCTCCGGGAAGACGACGACGTCTGCATGGCCTTCGGCGGCCCTGCGGGAGTAGTCGAGCACCTTGTCCGCGTTGGCGTCGAGCGCGCCGACGCAGGTGTCGATCTGGGCGAGTGCAAAACGAATCTGGGTCATGTCACCTATCCTAGGGCCTCTCAGGCAAGTTCCCGTCCGACGCGCAGCGCGGCGTTGACGTAGAAGTTCACGAACGTGGGCAGGGACTCGTCCAGTCCCACGAAGCGGGGGCTGTGCCAGTCGGCGCATCCGGGTTCGCCGTTGGAGCCGATGAACGCAAACACGCAACGGGTCGTCTTGGCGAACTCGCAGAAGTCCTCCCCCGCCATTGATGGACGGATCGGCTCGAGCGAGGCGTAGTCGTGCACGTCCCCGGCGACCGGCAGCGCCAGCGCCGCGTCGGAGACGACCGGATCCTGGAAGTCGTCCCACTCCACGTCGGCGGTGATGTCGAACGCCTCGGCGGTGTGCCCCACGATGGAGCGGAACCGGCGTTCGGCGAGCAGACTGTCCTCCTTGTGGAAGTAGCGCACGGTGCCCTGGAATCCGGCCTCCGCGGGCACGACGTTCCACACGCGTCCGCCGTGCACCTCGGTGATGGAGAACACCAGCGGGTCCAGAGCGGAGATGTTGCGGCTGACGATGGTCTGCAGTTCGAGGATCATGCTCGCCATCGCCTCGATCGGACCGGTGCCCTTGTGCGGATAGCCGGCGTGCGTGCCTTCGGCGTGCAGCGTGACCTGGAAGCGCACGCAGCCCGCCATCATCGGCTCCGTGCCGACGGCGATCCGGCCGGGCGCGTAGTTGGGGTTGTTGTGCGTGCCGATGACCGCGTCCACGTCGTCGAGCAGGCCGGCGTCCATCATCGCCTGGGCCCCTTGGCCAGTCTCCTCGCTCGGCTGGAAGAGGATCTTGATGGATCCGGCGAACCGGTCCCGGTGCGCGGCGAGCCAGAAGGCCGCGCCCAGCAGGCCGGTCATGTGCAGGTCGTGGCCGCAGCCGTGCATGACGCCCTTGTTGACGGATGCGAAGTCGAGGCCGGTGTTCTCGACGATGGGCAGGCCGTCGATGTCCGCGCGCAGCGCGACGCGCGGCCCCGGACCCCCTTCGCCGCGGATCAGCCCGACGACTCCGGTGGGCAGGGGGTTGTCGAGGATCTCCACGCCGTGCTCGCGCAACTGGTCGGCCAGATAGATGCTGGTGTCGAACTCCTTGAAGCTGCGCTCGGGGTGCGCATGCAGGTAGTGGCGGATTGCGATGAGACTTGGATCCAACTCGATATGCTCGGTCATGCCTCCCAAAATACTCCCTTGCGCTCCTGTACACTGGAAGATGATCGACGGGAGGTTTCATCGTGACGACTGCAGGCAGCGACATCAGGGGCGTGTTCTTCGACATCGACGGAACGCTGACGAGTTTCGTCACGCATATCGTCCCGGATTCGACCATCGAGTCGCTGCGCCGTCTGCAGGCCAAGGGGATCAAGGTGTTCATCTGCTCGGGCCGGGCGCCGAGCCACATGACCGTCGTGCTCGACATGATCCCGATCAGATTCGACGGCATCGTCGGCCTCAACGGACAGTACTGCTGCGACGACGACGGGTTCCTCGCCAAGGAGCCGCTCGAAGCCGACGACGTCGCCGCGATCACCGCATGGCTTGACGCCCATCCGGACGTCGTCGCGAACTACTGCGAATCCGACTACGTGTACTTCAATCAGGTGACCGAGACGATGCGCGCCACCTGGCGCCAGCTGGGCCGGACCGCGCCGAAGGTGTTCATCGACGACCCGCATACGCGGCCGCTGACGCACGAGACGTTCCAGATCAGCCCGTACATCGGTCCCGACGAGCAGGCCGAGATCGTCTCCCGGTGCCGCAACGTGCAGGGCGTGCGCTGGCATCCCGACTTCGTCGACCTCATTCCGGCCGACGGCGGCAAGCCGGTGGGCATTCGGAAGTTCATGGACCATTACGGCTGGACGCGCGACCAGATCATGGCCTTCGGCGACGGCGGCAACGACACCACGATGCTCGCGTTCGCGGGAATCGGCGTGGCGATGGGCAACGCCACCGAGGAGCCCAAGCAGGCGGCCGACTGGGTGACCGACGACGTCGACCACGACGGCGTGCTCAACGCCCTCAGACACTTCGGCGTACTCGACTGAGCGGGATAGCGCCATCTTTCGGGCAATCCCAAGCGTTTTGAAACACGGTCGAAATAACCTCTTATAACCAACGTCGATTACCACGCCGCACGATTCCCCTCGCAACGTCTGTATAGTTACGAATCGACACAGGCGCATGCGCCGTTCGTCATGCGCTTCACATGCATCACGCATCGAGAGAGGAAGAATCATGCGTTTCACGAAGACCGCCGCGGCTGCCATCGCCGCGATCACGCTGGCAGCGTTCGGACTGGCCGGATGCGGCAACGCCTCCACCGCCACCAGCTCCGAGGACGACAAGACCATCACCATCGCCGCCAGCCCGACCCCGCACGCCGAGATCCTCAACAAGGCCGTCAAGCCGATCGTCGAGAAGGACGGCTACAAGCTGGAGGTCAAGGAGTTCACCGACTACGTCCAGCCGAACACCGCCACCGAGGACGGCGAGGTCGACGCCAACTACTTCCAGCACAAGCCCTACCTGGACAACTTCAACAAGGAGAAGGGCACCCACCTCGTGTCCGTCGAGACCGTGCACTTCGAGCCGTTCGGCCTGTACCCGGGCAAGACCAAGTCCCTTGACGCGCTGGCCGACGGCGCGACCGTCGCCGTGCCGAACGACGCCACCAACGAGGCCCGCGCCCTCCTGCTGCTGCAGGACGCAGGGCTGATCGAGCTCAAGAACCCCGAGGACATCAACTCCACGCCGAAGGACATCACCTCCAACCCGAAGAACCTGCAGTTCAAGGAGCTCGAGGCCGCCGTGGTGCCGACCGTCATCAAGGACGTCGACATCGCCGCGCTGAACGGCAACTACGCGATCCAGGCCGGCTTCGATGTGACCAAGGACGCGCTTGAGCTCGAGAAGGCCGACGGTCTGGCCGCGAAGACCTATGCGAACATCCTCGTGGTCAAGGAGGGCAACGAGAACACCGCCAAGACCAAGGAGCTCAAGAAGGCCCTGAACTCCGACGCGGTGCGCGACTACATCAACGACAACTACAAGGGAGCCGTGGTTCCGGTCTTCTGATCGGATCGTTCGGACGCCCATTTGATACGATGCCGCACGGCACGGGACCCATCGGCCCCGTCTCGTGCGGCATCGCCGCGTCTCCCCCACGACAAGGACTACCCATGATCCAATTCGACCATCTGAAGAAAAGCTATGGCACCGGCGCCGATGCGCACGAGGTGCTGCACGACATCAACCTGACCATCGAGGACGGCGAGGTGTTCGGTTTCCTCGGCTCCTCCGGCGCCGGCAAGTCGACGCTGGTGCGCACGATCAACCTGCTGGAGCGCCCCACCGAAGGCAAGGTGATCATCGACGGCAGGGACGTCTCGCACGTCTCCGGCCACGAATTGGCCGAGCTGCGCACGAAGATCGGCATGATCTTCCAGGACTTCAACCTGTTCCAGCAGCGCACCGTGCTTCGCAACGTGACCTTCCCGCTGGAGCTCGCGCACCGTCCGAAGGCGCAGCGCATCGAACGCGGACGCCGGCTACTGCGTCTGGTCGGTCTCGAGGGGTTCGAGGACCGCTACCCCAGCCAGCTGTCCGGCGGTCAGCAGCAGCGCGTCGCCATCGCCCGCGCGCTGGCGAACGAACCGAAGATCATGCTGTGCGACGAGGCGACGAGCGCCCTCGATTCAACGACGACCGTGCAGATCCTCGACCTGCTGCGCCGCATCAACCGCGAGCTCGGCGTGACGCTGGTGATCATCACCCACTCGCTGTCCGTGGCACGCAACATCTGCGACCGCGTGGCAATGATCGACGGCGGCAACATCGTCGAGGTCGGCGAGACCGCGGAGCTGTTCGCACACCCGAAGAGCGACATCCTCAGGACGCTGATCGCCAGTGCGAACGAGCAGAACGGCCGCGATGAACAGCATGAGGCCGGGAACAACACCGAAGACGACGCCGAGGATGCCGGCACGAGGGAGGATCGCTGACCATGGGACAGGTCGTTTCGCAATTCATCGCCGACTACGGCGAACTGCTGCTCGAGGGTACGCGCGACACGCTCGTCATGACCGCCGTGTCGACGCTGCTCGCCTACGTGCTCGGCATCCCGCTCGGCGTGCTGCTGACCATCACGGGACCGAAGTCGCTCTGGCCACACCGTGCGCTCAACACGGTGCTCGGCTGGATCGTGAACATCGGACGTTCGATCCCATTCATCATCCTTCTGGTGGCGATCATCCCGTTCACCCGTCTGATCGTCGGCACGTCGCTCGGCGTCGAAGGCGCGATGGTGCCGCTGGTCATCTCCGCGGCCCCGTTCGTGGCGCGCGTCGTCGAACAGTCCCTCGCGGACGTGGACGGCGGCCTCATCGAGGCGGCGCAGAGCTTCGGCGCGAACAACTGGCAGATCGTCACCAAGGTGCTGCTCTTCGAGAGCCTGCCCTCGCTGGTGCGCGGCGCGGCCATCACGTTCATCAACCTGTTCGGCTACTCGGCCATGGCCGGCACCGTCGGCGCGGGCGGTCTGGGCGACATCGCGATCCGCTACGGATACCAGCGCTACCAGTACGACGTGATGCTCGTGGCCGTGATCCTGTCCGTCGTGCTCGTGCAGGTCATCCAGTCGCTCGGCGACTGGATCGCGCAGCGCATCGACCACCATGCGCGCTGACACGCTGTCGAGTACGTTAGACTGGGGCGTTATGAGCACTATCATCATGCACACCTCCGAAGGTGACATCACGATCAACCTGTTCGACGACAAGGCGCCGGAGACGGTCAAGAACTTCCTCGGCCTCGCCACCGGCGACAAGGAGTGGACGGATCCGTACACCGGCCAGCCCTCCCACGAGAAGTTCTACAACGGGCTGACCTTCCACCGCATCATCAAGGACTTCATGATCCAGGGCGGCTGCCCGCTGGGCAACGGCACCGGTGGTCCCGGCTACGACTTCGACGACGAGATCGACCCGTCGCTGAAGTTCGACCGCCCGTACCTGCTGGCCATGGCGAACGCCGGTCTGCGCCGCGGCATGGACGGCAAGGTCCACGGCACCAACGGCTCGCAGTTCTTCATCACCACCGTGCCGACCCCGTGGCTCGACGGCCATCACACGATCTTCGGCGAGGTCGCGGACGATGACTCGAAGGCCGTGGTCGACAGGCTCGAGGCGCTGCCGACCGATCCGATGGACCGTCCGACCGAACCGGCCGTGATCCTGTCCGTCGACGTGGCCGAGTGACGGTTCGCCTCACCACCAGACGCAACATGGGAACGCCCCCCTGATCCGCTCAAGGATCAGGGGGGCGTTCGATATTACGACCTGTGATCTGCTCTACTTCATCCGGCGCAGACGAGGTTCGGCGGAGTCCTTCGCGCCGGTGATGCGGTAGACGTCGAAGACGCCGTCGATCTTGCGCACGGCCGCGAGCAGCGTGTTGAGATGCTGCGGATCGGCCATCTCGAAGCTGAACTGGCTGGTGGCCACACGATCGGAGCCGGTGGAGATCGAACCGGAGATGATGTTGACGCCATGATCGGAGAGCACGCGCGTCACGTCGGAGAGCAGGTTGCGCCGGTCCAGCGCCTCCACCTGGATCTTGACCATGAACACGCCCTTGGTGCTGGTCCACTCCACCTCGACGACGCGTTCGGACTGTCGCTTCTCAAGATCGATCATGTTCTGGCAGTCGGTGCGATGCACGGACACGCCCTGATTGCGTGTGATGAAGCCGATGATCTTGTCACCGGGCACCGGCATGCAGCACCGGGCCAGCTTGACCCACACATCGCCCACGCCCTTGACGGACACGCCCGACGAGCTGGTGGTCTTCTGGCGGCTCTCCACCGGCTTGAGTGGCAGTGCCTCCTGCTCGATCTCCTCGTCGACCTCGTCGGCGCCCGCATCCTTGACCAGATGGGAGATGACGTTCTGCGTGGAGATCTGGCCATCGCCGATCGCGGCGAACAGACCGTCCGCGTTCGGGAAGTTGAGCTCGTCGGCGACGCCGACCAGCGCCTCCGGGGTCATGAGCGTGTTGATCGGCAGGCTGCGCTTGCGCATGGCGCGCGTCAGCTCGTCACGCCCCTCCTCGATGGCCTCGGTGCGACGCTCCTTGGAGAACCACTGGCGGATCTTGTTGCGTGCCTTCGGGCTTTTGGCGAAGCTCAGCCAATCGCGCGAGGGACCTGCGGTGTCTGACTTCGAGGTGAGGATCTCGACGGTGTCGCCGTTCTCGAGCTTCGTGTCGAGCGGCACGAGACGGCCGTTGACGCGTGCACCCATCGTACGATGGCCGACCTCGGTGTGCACGGCGTACGCGAAGTCGATCGGCGTGGCCGCGGCCGGCAGGGAGATGATCTTGCCCTTCGGCGTGAACACATACACCTCGGCCGAACCGAGATCCTCCTTCAGGGATCCCAGGAACTCGTTGGAGTCGGGCGTCTCGGAGGTCCAGTCGGCGAGCTGCTGGATCCACTTGAGGTTGTCGGCCTCGCTCAGCTCCTGGCTCTCGGAGCCCTCGCGCTTGCGGTCGGACTTGTCCGGCGAGCTCAACGCGCGTCCTGCCTGCCCGTTCTCCTTGTACTTCCAGTGCGCGGCGATGCCGAACTCGGCCCTACGATGCATGTCCCACGTGCGGATCTGGATCTCGACGGGTTTGCCGCCGGGGCCCACCACCGTGGTGTGCAGCGATTGGTACATGTTGAGCTTCGGCATCGCGATGTAGTCCTTGAACCGGCCGGGAACCGGGTTCCACCGCGCATGCACGGCACCAAGCGCCGCATAGCAGTCCTGAATCGAATCGACGATGATGCGCACGCCCACCAGATCGTAGATGTTGGCGAAATCGTGGCCGCGCACGATCATCTTCTGGTAGATGGAGAAGTAGTCCTTCGGGCGTCCGGTCACGTACGCCTTGATGTGCTGGGCGTCGAGATCCTCGTGGATCTCGGCCAGGATCTGCTTGAGGTACACGTCGCGCTGCCCTGCGCGACGAGCTACGAGCACGACGATCTCGTTGTAGATCTTCGGGTAGATGACCTTGAAGCTCAGCTCCTCGAGCTCGGTCTTGATGGCGTTCATGCCGAGGCGATTGGCGAGCGGCGCATACACATCGAGGGTCTCATGCGCCTTCTTGACGGCGCTGGAGGTCTTCACATACCGCCAGGTGCGGGCGTTGTGCACGCGGTCGGCGAGCTTGACGACCAGCACGCGCACATCACGGCTCATCGCCACGACCATCTTGCGGATGGTCTCGGCCTGCGCGGAGTCGCCGTACTCCATCTTGGACAGCTTGGTGACGCCATCGACGAGACCTGTGACGGTGTCACCGAATTCGGAGCGGCACTGGTCGAGCGTGTAATCGGTGTCCTCCACAGTGTCGTGCAGGAGACCCGCGGCGACGACCAACGGACCCATGCCAAGATCGGCGAGGATCTGGGCGACTGCGAGCGGATGGATGATGTACGGCTCGCCGGACTTGCGCCGTTGGGCGGAATGCTGGATGACCGCGCGACGGTAGGCGCGTTCGAGAATGGTCAGATCCTCACCGGGGTGGTGGACACGGCATGCCTGCATGATCGGCAGCAACGGGTTGATCGGATCCGTACTGACCTCGCAACCCAGCTTGCGTGCGGAATCAAACTCCATGTCATCGCCTGCCATGGCCACCTCCCTCGGTTCGTGCTCTCTGGCTCTCTATCCTAACGCGACTCAGGCCACACCCGTGGAGCCGAATCCACGTTCAGCCCTGTCGGAACCGGGAAGGCTCCGCGCGGGAACGAATCTCGCCTCCACATACCGCTGGATGACCAACTGGGCGATGCGATCCCCCACTTCGAAATGCGCGGTGCGCTCGGGATCCAGATTGATGAGCGGCACCTTGATCTCGCCGCGATATCCGGCATCGATGGTGCCGGGCGCATTGAGCACAGTGACGCCCTGCTTGACCGCCAGACCGCTTCTCGGATGGACCAGACCCACGTATCCGTTCGGCAGGGCGATGGCGACGCCGGTGGGTACCAGAGCGCGCTCGAAGGGCTTGAGATCGAACGACTCCGCGGCCCTCAGATCGGCGCCGGCGTCACCGGCATGCGCGTAGCCGAGCGCGGCGAGTTCGGCCGGCTGATCCGGATCGACCGGCTTGACGAGAACCTCGGTGTTCTCCGGCTCATTGTATGCGGGATCGAACGTCATATCAGGCGGCGCACTCCTGGCATACGGGCTGGCCGTCATCCGTCATGTAGGCGAGCTGGCTGCGATGCTTGACCAGGAAGCACTCGGAGCAGATGAACTCGTCACCCTGCATCGGGATGACCGTCACGGAGGAGTCCTCGTTGCTCAGGTCGGCACCCGGCAGCTCGTAGTCCTCGGCAATGGCGTTCTCGTCGTCGTCGATGTCGCTCGAAGAGTTCTGAGAGCTCTTCCCCAGAGCCTGCAGCGATTCCTCGTCCTCGTCCTTGTTACGGGGGGAATCATAATCCTGAGCCATCGCGATCCTTTCGTCTGTGCGTCGCGCGCGTGGGCGCGGACTATTATGACCAGCTGTGTTTACTCGGCATAGGATACACGATTTGAAATACTCGTAAAGTTCGACACGTGGGGCATACTTGAAGAAGTGACCCAAGTTTTACAGAAAGTGGTGCGCGCATGACTGAGGATTCGCCGAGAGGGGCTCGTCTCGACCATGTTTCCGATGCCGGCGACCTGGTCTTCGAGGCGGGGGGCGAGCGTTTCGTCGTCACGGTGGACGATGCGTTGGAGCGTGCGGTTCTCGCGGCGAAGCAGATCCGCATGGAATCACGCAAGCTACGCCAGCCGAGGGCGAACGACGCCCTGCCGATCTCCAAGATCCAGCAGCTTATCCGCGCCGGTGCGGATCCGTCCCAGGTAGCGGAACGCTATGGTCTCGATCAGGCTCTGGTCCGTCGTTTCTCCGCATCGGTGCAGATGGAGAAGCAGTACGCGATCGAGCAGTTCAAGCGCGTGCCCGCACCCAAGGAGAGCCGCGTGCGCACGGTGGAGGACCTCATCTACATGACGCTCTCGCTCGCACGCGTCGACCGCGGTACGCTCGCGTGGCAGGCCACCCGCCGCGGCCACGAGCCCTGGCACATCTCGGCGACGTTCCTCGCCTCCGGACGCAAGGTGCGTGCCGAATGGACGTGGGACATGCACGACAACACCGTGGTATGTCTCAATCCTGCGGCGAAGAAGCTGCTCGGCGAGCAGAACCTCGGACTTGGCGACGTGGACGGACGCCGTCCGGATCTGACGCCGATCATCGCCGAAAACATGACCTCCGCGGCCGGAATGTCCGACGACGTCGACGTTCCCACGGCAGTGGACACCGGCACGGGTACGGCGGAGTCCACGGATGCTGCTTCGGGCACCGGGGATGCAGGCGACGCGGGCAATGCGGATCCGAGTGACCCTCATTCCGGACACGGGACCGCGCAGACGCCGCAGCCTGCCACAATGGGCGACATTCCCGTCATCTCCGTCAAGGCCCCATCCGCCGCCCCGGCCGCCGACGGTGCGGTCGGGGATCTGCCGCCTGTTCCCGATCCCACCGAAGCCGATCTCAGCCGAGTCCCCGCGGCATCGGGAACGGACGCCGACTCCTCCGCCGGTTCGGACGAAAACGGGCAGCCGGCACGCAAGCATCGTACGAGACGCTCCGCGATCCCGAGCTGGGATCAGATCCTGTTCGGAGAGTGACGTCTATGCCACGTCGATCAGACAGGGGATGTCCATCTCCAGCATGGTCTGCGAACCATGCACGCTGGGCAGACGCGTGGCCTTGTCGGATTGGATGCGCGAATCAACCAGTGTGACGGCGCCGGCCGCCTGCACGATGACGTCGCCGAGCATCCGTTCGATACGGGGCTCCACCGGCCCGAACAGTCCGTCGTCGATGGCCTGACGTCTCGTGCGCACCAACGCCCGCTCCCCCAGCCGTTCGCGCCACCGTGCGGCGATGTCCTCCGGCGACTCGTCGCGTTCGGCATACAGCATGAGCGCGCGAGGCTCCCCTCCCACCAATGCGACGCCCTGTGACAACGCCGGTTCAGCTGCGATATCGATGCGTTCGGCAGGATCGGTGGCCACCATGCCGTGATCGGCGACCACGACGATGAGCGTTCCCTTCGGCGCCTCGCGTCGCAGCAGCGCCAGCTGCGCGTCGATGCGTTCGAACGTGCCCACCCACTGCTCGGAGTCCCAGCCGTCGGCGTGCCCGACCTTGTCGGCGTCGCGGATGTACAGGTAGGTCAGGCCAGGCGTGCGCGCCGCCTTCGCGGCCGCGCGCACACGGTCGTTCGGCGTGACGCCGGCTATGTAATCGGAGCCGCGCAGGGCAGCCTCGGTCAGCGGGGAGCCCTTGAACTTGGCCAGTCCCGAGCTGGTGACGCGCACATGCTCGGCAGCGAGGCGCTCGAAGACGGTGGGTTCGCGCTGCAGATCATGTGGGTCGATGACGGGACCGGTCTTCTCGCTCTCCGCCTTGGGCAGCAGCGGATCCTTGAACTGGATCAGCTGGATGATCCTTCCGCTTTCCGGTTCGAGCTGCGTGTATCCGGCCATGCCGGTCAGCCCCGGGCAGGTGCCGGTACCGAACGTGGCCATCGCGGCCACGGTGGTGCTGGGCGCGCAGGTGGAGATCGGACGCTGGTTGGCGTGCTCCTTCATCAGCGAACGCAGGTAGGGGGCGTGGCCGAGCCTCATGTTGAGATTCCAGTAGCCGAGTCCGTCGACGAGCACGACGATCGCGGAGGTCGCGTCAGGCAGTCCGAGCGCATGCTGCAACACCGCCGGATCGGCGTGCACGCGCGTCGGAACCGGATGTCCGATCGCCGAAGACAGAGCCGGCAGCACGGCGGACAGATGCAGCGCGCCACCACGCCGGTCCGTGGCGACGTTCGTGTCCTCCCCTGGTTCCTGCGGCGTCCAGTCGCCGTATCCTGCGGTCGGGGTCAATCGCAGCAGTTCGCTCATCTGCGGCACATCCACACTCATAGGGTTTCAGTGTAATCGCCGTTCGTCATCTTCCTGCTGTTATTATGGTGCGGGTTTGTTTTTCCAAGGAGTCCGCACATATGGCATCGCATCGTAGGAACACCACTTCGGCATATGATCCTCGCACGGTCAAGGAGCATATCGTCGAGACGCCGTTGAACGAGGAGATGAGCAAGTCGTTCCTCGAGTACGCGTATTCGGTGATCTATGCGCGTGCGCTTCCGGATGCCAGGGACGGTCTCAAGCCGGTGCAGCGCCGCATCATCTATCAGATGGGACAGATGAACCTCACGCCGGACCGTCCATACATGAAGTCGGCGCGCGTGGTCGGCGAGGTGATGGGTAAGCTGCACCCGCATGGCGATTCGGCGATCTACGAGGCGATGGTCCGTCTCGCGCAGCCGTTCGCGATGCGGCTTCCGCTGGTCGACGGCCACGGCAACTTCGGTTCGCTCGACGACGGGCCGGCCGCCTCCCGTTACACCGAGGCGAGACTCGGGCCCGCGGCTCTCGCGATGAATGCGGACATAGACGAGGATACGGTCGATTTCACGCCGAACTACGACAACAAGCTCAAGGAGCCGACCGTACTGCCGTCGGCCATTCCGAACCTGCTGGTCAACGGCGGATCGGGCATCGCCGTGGGCATGGCCACGAACATGGCCACGCATAATCTGGGCGAGGTGGTGGCCGCCGCCAAGCATCTGATGGCTCATCCGGACGCCACGCTGGAGGAGCTGATGCGCTACGTGCCGGGCCCGGATTGGCCGGGCGGCGGCATCGTGATCGGACGCGACGGCATCCGCGAGGCGTACGAGACGGGCCGTGGCACGCTCACCACGCGTTCGAAGACGCATATCGAGAACGTGACGGCGCGCAAGAAGGCCATCGTGGTCACGGAGCTGCCGTTCATGGTTGGCCCCGAGCGCGTGCTGGAACGCATCTCCGAAGGCGTGAAGTCACGCAAGCTGGAGGGCATCACCGGCGCCATCGATCTGACCGACCGTCACAACGGCACGCGTATCGTCATCGAGATCAAGACCGGCTACGACCCGGATGCGGTGCTCGCGCAGCTGTTCCGTCACACGCCGCTGCAGGACAACTTCACCATCAACAACGTGGCGCTGGTCGATGGCCGCCCGCACACGATGGGGCTGAAGGAACTGCTTCAGGTGTGGGTGGAGCATCGCCGCGTGGTGGTGCGCCGACGCGGCGAGTTCCGCCGCAGGAAGGCGCTGGAGCGTCTGCACCTGGTCGAGGGACTGCTGCTCGCGATGGTGGACATCGACGAGGTCATCCAGGTGATCCGCTCCTCCGACGACGCCGATGCGGCGAAGAACCGGCTCATGGCCGTGTTCGATCTGGACGAGGTGCAGGCCCAGTACATTCTGGATCTGCGTCTGCGTCGTCTGACGCGTATGAGCCGCATCGAGCTGGAGGCGGAGCGCGACGATCTCAAGCAGCGGATCGAGGAGCTGGAGCGCATCCTCGCCTCCGCCGAGGAGCTGGATCGCGTGGTCGTCGACGAGATGGACCAGACGGTCACGCAGTATGGGACGCCGCGCCGTACCGTACTGCTCGACGAGGGACCCGACGGCTCTCTGGTGCCAGTGGTCGCCAAGGGCGATGACTCCGGTCTGGCCCGTGCCGCGTTGGAGGCGGCGCAGGCGGCGACGAGTCTGACATCCGTGCAGGCCGATGTCGCCGCCGCGAACGCGGCCATGAAGGCCGGCGAGACCGAGGCCGCCGCGGCAGCGCTGCAGATCGAGGACGAGCCATGCGTGGTGATGATGAGCGCCACCGGTCTGATCGCGCGGGCCACGCCGTCCGCGATGGACGTGTACGAGTCGCGTTCGGTGTCCGACAAGCGGGTGAGCGACGACCAGATCACGACGATCTTCACCACGTCGACCCGTGCCACCTATGCGCTGATCACCTCCGCCGGACGTCTGGTGCTCGCCCACGTGGCCGACCTGCCGGCGTTGCCGCCATCGCAGACGCTGAGCGTGACGGGAGGCGTGAAGGCCGACGAGCTGATCGGCATGACCGAGTCGACCGATCCGATCGACGGCGAGCACGTGGTTTCGGCGATCGCGATGACGCCTCACGAGGAGGGCGGTGAACTGCCTCCTCTGGCGCTCGGCACGCGCGGCGGCGTGATCAAGCGCTGGAACCGCGAGGCGCCGACGACGATGGATTCGTGGCCGGTCATCGATCTCAAGGACGGCGACGAGGTGCTGCTCGCGGCCCCGGCCGCGGACGAGGATCGTCTGGTGTTCGTCTCCTCCGATTCCTCGCTGCTCACCTTCGAGGCCGGCAACGTGCGTCCGCAGGGTCGTACGGCCGGAGGCATGGCCGGCATCCGTCTGGCCGAGGGCGCGCATGTGGCCGCGTTCAACGTGGTTCCCGCCGGCAAGGTCGCGTGGACGTATGAGGAGGGCGAGAACGGTCTGACCGCCGCCTCGGGTGCGGTGGTGCTCACCGTGGCCGGTGACGCGGACGCGCTGCCCGGCACCGAGAACGGCTCGGCGAAGGTGACCCCGCTGGAGATGTACCCGACCAAGGGCCGTGCGACGGGCGGCGTGCGCTCGCAGCGCTTCCTCAAGGGTCAGAACACGCTGATTCTCGCATGGGTGGGTCTCTACCCGCTGCATGCCTCTTCCGAGTCAGGCTCCCCCGTCGAACTGCCCAAGCCCGACATGCGTCGCGACGGCTCAGGCGTGGACCTGACCGCCCCGATCGCGATCATCGGCTGAAGGCTGCCGTCAATAGGTGTTGTTCGCCGGGCAGCTCCCCTTGTCAGAGGATCTGTCTGGCGAAGCATCCCTGAGTGATAGTTCAACGGCGACGGGAGACTGCTCAATGAGTTCTACAACAGCGAGCATGGGCAGAGCTGACGGATAGGTGGAACCGCATGTCTGAAGCCGCATGTCTCGCATGCGACTAACGGTTACCGAACGGGTCTAGCATCATACGCAACGGCGTACGCATTCGACGCGTACACCGCGGGCATGACACATACGCGAAATATGCGAAAGGCGGGTTCAGCCATGAAGATGCTCACCGTAGGACCGAAGGACATCTACCAGTTCGCCACGGTCAAGGAGTTCGCCGAGGAGTTCGAACTCGGACCGCGTGATCTGGTCGTCACCATCGGCATGATCCATGACGCGTTCGTGAAACCGTATCTGAATGGCGCGAACGTGCTGCTCGTCGACAAGTACGGCAATCAGGAGCCGACCGATGTGATGATCGATGCGATCATCACCGATGCGAAGACGTTCGACTACGACCGCATCGTCGCGATCGGCGGCGGCGCGGTGATGGACATGTCGAAGATCGTGGCCGTGGCCGGTGGCGCGTCGATCGACGAGGTCATCGACCATCTGCCCGACTTCACGCGTACCGTCGGACTCGTGCTCGTACCCACCACCTGCGGCACGGGCAGCGAGGTGACCGAGATCGCGGCCATCAACCGCACACGTCTCGGCTGCAAGGCGGGCATCGCCAGCGCGCAAATGTTCGCCGACCATGCGGTGCTCATCCCGGAGCTGCTGTACGGCCTGCCTGACCACGTGTTCATGACGAGCTCACTGGACGCGCTCGTGCATTCCGTCGAATCCACACTGTCACCGAACGCGACACCGTACACGCGTCTGTTCGGCTATGAGGCAATGCGCATGATCGTAAGCGGCTATCAGGCGATCGTCGCCGCCGGCGGTCCAGACGGCGATGCGCAGGCCCGGCGTGTGAAGCGCAACGAGCTGATGAACGACTTTCTCATCGCCTCCGACTACGCGGGCATCAGCTTCGACACCGGCGGTTGCGCGGCCGTGCATGCATTGAGCTACCAGCTGGGAGGCAAGTACCATGTGCCGCATGGCGAATCGAACTATGCGATGTTCACCGGCGTGCTGCGAAGCTACATGGAGATCAAGCCGGACGGGGAGATCGCGAAGCTCAACGGCGTGCTCGCCGGACTGCTTGGCTGCAACGTGGCCGACGTGTACGACGAGTTGGAGAAACTCATCAACCAGCTGCTGCCGAAGAAGGCGCTGCACGAGTACGGCGTGACCCGCGAGGACCTGCCGGAGTTCACCGAACGGGTGATGACCACGCAGGGGCGTCTCATGCGCAACAACTACGTGCCGCTCGACGCAGCCCGTGTGCGCAAGATCTTCGAGGAGCTGTACTGAACCGGATCGATACGAAGGAAAACGTACGAGAAACCGCGTCCGCCTAAGCAACAGGAGCGACCAGCCCTGAGCACACAGGCCCCGGAGTACCTCCGAAGTCGCCGGCTTCGGCGTCATCCGCGCATTCGTCCAACATGTCATCAGTGGCCAAACGGCCACCCTTAACGACAAAAGCCGTGAAACGACACTACACTAAACCCATGAAACCCACGAAAACAGAGAAAACTGACACCTCGTATCCGAATGACGAATATCCGAATGACGAACACAGGTGGCCGAAACCGAAACGGCTTGAAAGCACCGGATCCGCCGCCAATACCAAGGTCTTCGCCCGGAACAGCCGACGCGCCATGCCGTTCAAGGCCACCGGGCACAAGGGAGGCATCAGCTTCCGGTGACTCGTTTCGCTCCCTGCGTCGACCGTCCTGTCAACCGAAGAGCCTGACGCATATCCATGACACCGGCCTCGGCCTCCCACAGCCTCGCGTCGTATACTGAGCCACCATCGCGCACTTCCAGTTCCAGACCGGTGCGCGCAATCGAATACCAGTGGAGCGCCCGCTCATAGTCCAACATACATCCGCGTGCGTTTGCGTACGCCCGTGCAAGACGTAGCGCTACGCTCCCCCAGATGCGCGGCGTACCATCACGACCGTATCGGTACGCTCTCAGGAACATGTCAAGAGCCTTGGCGTAGTCGATCTCGCATCCCCTGCCTTCGGAAAGCATATCACCGAGTTTGTAGCAACCTTCGGCGATACCGGCTTCGGCTGCGTGACGGAAGCACTCATACGCCAATACATCCGTATCCGGCTTGGGCGGCACTTCGCCGAAGGTATCGAAATACGAGCGATAGTACTCCCCCTCGCACCGGTCATAGGCGTACACATAGCCAAGGCAGAGCCAGCCGATCGGGTTACCACGGCCCGCCGCATGCCGGTACAGGATTTCGGCGGCCTTGAAGCAGTCAATACGCAGCTGATGGTCCTCTGCCGATGGCGAGAGACCGAAGAGACGGGATTATGACCCCGCGACGACATCACGGCTACTACACTGGTCGGCAGGAGGCGAATCATGAGACTTCTGGTGGCGGTAGGCAATACGGCGTTGTCCCATGCGATTCAGGGGACGCTCAGCAATGCCCGGTATACGGTGACGGCGATCGATCCGAAAAGTCTGGTCTCCCCCGCTTTGGCGTCCGAAACCGTCATCTCGGTTCTTCGCGAGCATGCCTCAGATCCGGATGAGAGGCCGTTCGACATCGCGATTCTCGGTTCGACGGATCTGGTGGCGGCCGCAAAGTCGGCACAGCCGTCGATCAGAACCCTGCTGCTCGCCACCACCACCCTGCGTGGCACCGCAGCCGATGCCGCACGTATGGCCTCCGCACGTGCCAATGCGGCCCTCGATTCGACCGGCGACGAAGATGGCCATCCGTCCGATCAGTCGTCCGATCAGCCCATTGCCACGGCGAAACCGGATGCCACGCTGCGACTGCCGTTCTCCGATACGGAGCTGCTCTCCTACGTGGAACTGTTGGCGCGTGATTCCGCAGGAGCCGGCCCGGAGACGATGATGATCCGCGGCGATCTGACGTTGGATCTGACGAGTCGAAAGGCGTATTTCGCCAGTACGCACAAGGCGATGCCGTTGTCCCGTTTGGAATTCGACATCCTCGAGACGCTGGTGAGGGCGCGAGGACGGTTCGTCGGTCTCGACGAATTGCAGCATTCCGCAGGCGGATCGTACTTCACGCAGGAGGGGCTGGTCCGTCGAGGCGTCGAATCACTGGATCGCAAGCTGCGCAACGCCGGTCTTGCCCTGACCAAGCGCGACGACTGGTATCGCGTGCTGTAGGCGCTGTGCCGCAGACCCTGCACGACCTCATGTCAGTACAGGCGCATCCCCTGAGGAACCGGTGTGAAGCCGGCCTGATGCAGGACCCGCGTATAGGGGTTGTGAGCGTTCAGCGGCTCGCCGTTCACATCGGCGAAGGTGACCGTTCCGGGGCCGTTGCGGCGCAGAGCGTATGCCAGTTCCGCAAGGGACGTGCGCAACGTCGGGCTCTGCCCGGGGGTCTGTCCGCCTTGATCGTCGGTCCTCTCGGTGGAGGTTTCGGCGGCAACGGAGTCGTCGTGCTCCGGTGCGTCGGCGAACACGGTCAGGTGCTTGGATCTGGGTGTGGCGTAGGCGATGAGTGCGCCGCCTGCAAGTACCACGATGCCACCTTCGCGTCTGGTCGGTTTGCCGGTGCCGTTCGGCGCGGGTGGCCATGCGATCGCGGAACCGTACAAGTTCGCCGGATCCAGTACGCTGACCGCGACGGCCGAACGCATGTGTCCGTCGTGGCCGTCATCCGAAGCGGTCAAGGAGGTTTCCGTCTGCCCCGTTTTCCCCATGCGCCGCAGCGCATCGACGGTGTCCCGTTCGGCGAACTGGGCCGCGCCGAATCCTCTGACGAACATGCCTCGCGCGAGACGCCCGTGCTCCTCCATGCGCTTGAGCACCGGGTACAGTCCGGAGAATCCTCCGGGGATATCCTCCCTGTCAAGCACAGGCTGGCAGATGACGCCGTATCTGTCGAGAAGGATCTCGACTCGTTCCAGCATGCGACGCTCCGGAGTGTTGGGCGAATCGTCTCCGTTCGTCCCGTCGTCCCCTATCGTGTCGGCGGCACCGACCTGTGACCACAGTCCGCTCATGGTCATCGGTATGTGGGGCTGCACGCGGATGCGGCGGCGTGACGCGCGGGCAGGCGTGCGGACCTTGCGCCCGCCCGCCGCCAATGCGCGCACGGGCACGAGCGAACTATTCGTGACCCTGCCCTGCCAGACCAGTGACCACAGGGCCTCCTCGAACTGGGCGTCGGACCATGGCCGTGACGAGGCATCCGACGAGGGTACGTCAAGAATCTCACCGGTTTCGGGGTCCACGACTTCGACGAGTCGCGAATCGGCGGACTGCCATCGTTCCCGTACCATCGTCGCGAGCTGAGAGGCGTGGTAGGCGCCGCCGGATGCGAGGACGTCGAGGACCGCTTCGGGAAGCGTCATCTCGGCGCGATCCTTTGCATCATCGCCTTCATCTTCGCTGAGTGCTTCGGTCAGGAGCGGTGAATCCGCGGGGTGGAAGGCGATGAGCCCGGGCTCCGACGCCTTGGTGCCGCCGGTCTTGGAACCGATCCAGACGATCTCCCCGCCGGCGAGCAGTTCGTCGAGCATCGCGGGCGAGTATCCGCCGACACGCGCGGGAAACACGTTCGACTCCCACACGGATGCGGGCAACGCCACTCCCTCGAGCTGTTCGATGACGCGCATCAGACCGTCGATGCCCTCGTATTGTTCGCCACCGACCGGCCCCACACCCTGACGCTCCAGCAGGAACGACTGGTATACGGCCGGTTCGACGGGTTCGACGGCCGCACGCGCCCTAGCCAGCGAGCGGGCACGGATGCGGCGGAATACATCCCTGTGCAGCCATTGCGACGCATCGCTCGACAGACTGTCGAGGAAATGTCCGGACAGGATCTCGCCGCGCCCCGCGAGCTCGTCGAGCGCATGTACGGCTTCGGCGGCGTCGATGCCGAGATCGGCGATCAGCCGTTGTGCGGTGAACGGGCCGTGCGTCTTCGCGTAACGCGTCACGCGGCCCATCACGTCATCCGGCGCGAGGTCGTTCCAGAAGGTGCGCCCCGCGAGCTGACCCTCCACTTCGGCGATGGCATCCGGGTCGAGCACGGTGGCCATATCGGTGACACCGAGCAGACGTTCCAGCACTTCGGGGTCCATGGACAGCAGTCGCACGCCGCGTTCCGCCTGCGGCACGTCGTACTGGTACATGACCGAGCCGACGAAGCCGAACAGCAGGTTCTCAGCGAACGGCGAGGGGGTATCCGTCGTCACGATCCGCAGTCCGATGCGATCGGAGGCGAGCGCGGTCATGAGCTCGCGCAGTGCGGGCAGGTCGTAAACGTCCTGCAGACATTCGCGGGCGGTTTCCAGCAGCAGCGGGAAGTTGCGTCTGACGCGCGCGGCGTTGAGCAGTTGGGCGGCGCGCAGCCGCTGCTGCCATAACGGCACGCGTCGGCCGGGTTCGATGCGCGGCAAGAACAGGGATCGGGCGGCGCATTCGCGGAACCGGGCCGCGTACAGTACACTCTCCCCCACTCCCGTTTCGACGAGTCGCTGTAGATCATCCGGATCGAACAGCAGCAGTTCGCGAAGGGGTATCTCGCCCACGCCGTCGGGCAGGCGGATGACGATGCCGTCGTCCGCCGCGTATGCCTGTCCGTCGAAGCCGTAGCGCGCCTTGAGACGTGCGGTGACGGCCATCGACCAGGGTTCATGGACGCGTCGGCCGTACGGCGAGTGGATGATGATGCGCCAGTCGCCCTCCTCGTCGGGGCATCGTTCGACGACGATGGCCATATCGTTCGGCACGACTCCGGTGGCGGTCCGCTGCTCGGCGAGCAGCCGGGCGAGGTTGGATACGGCGTTGTCGTCAAGACCATCGGCGTGCAGCCGGTTCAGGGTATGACGGTCGAACGTGGGCGAGCCATCGTCCGCGGCGGCGGAGCGAAGCCCGGATGCGGTCTCGCGTAGGAACCGGCCTTTGGCACGGCCGAATCCGGCGTCGCGTCCGGATTCCTCGCCGTGCCAGAACGGCAGGCGTGCGGTACGGCCCGGTGCCGGCGTGACGATGACGCGATCCCGGGTGATCTCCTGGATCTGCCACGTGGAGGTGCCGAGGGTGATGATGTCGCCGACGCGTGACTCGTAGACCATCTCCTCGTCGAGTTCGCCGACCCGGCGCTGCCCCCTGCCGGCGTCGGCCTCGGGCAGGACCACCGTGTACAGGCCACGGTCGGGTATGGTGCCGCCGGAGGTGACGGCGAGGCGTTGGGCTCCGGGTCGGGCGGAGATGAGGTCGGCCTCATGATTCCACATGAGCGGCGGCCGGAACGCCGAGAACTCCTCGGTGTCGTATGCGCCGGTCATCATGCCCATGACCGCGTCGAACATGTCCCGTTCGAGGGAGACGAACGGTGCGGCACGACGTACCGTCGCATACCATGCGTCCGGATTGAGGTCGTCCATCGACGCGGCGGCCACGGTCTGCTGGGCGAGGATGTCGAGCGGATTGCGTGGCACGGCCAGAGGTTCGATATCCCCTGCGCGCATGCTTTCGATGCTGGCCACCACACCGACGATCTGCTCACGCGTCAACGGGTAGAACAGGGCATGCGAGACGCCGCCCACACGATGGTCGGCGCGGCCAACGCGCTGCAGCCCGGATGCGACGGACAACGGCGGCGAGATCTGGATGACCAGATCCACCGATCCCATGTCGATGCCGAGCTCGAGGCTGCTGGTCGCGACCACGCAGCGCAGCTCGCCGCGTTTGAGACGCTCCTCGATCTGCTTGCGCCGGTCCTTCGACACGGATCCGTGATGCGCCATCGCGATCACGTCATCCGGACCGTGCGATCCGACAAGCATCGTGGTCGAACCGACCACGGCGTCGTAATGGGGCGCGAATCCCTCACGCCCCTCCGGCGACGCCTTGTCCCCGCTTCCGGACTTTCCGCCTCCCCCGCCTCCCCTACGTTCGGCGTACAGATCGTTGAGACGGGCGGTGAGCTTTTCGGCAAGACCACGGGAGTTGACGAACACGAGCGTGGTCGAATGTGCGAGGATCTCGTCGAGGACGCTCGCCTCGACCACCGGCCAGATCGAACCGGATGTGCGGTCCGAGGAGGCGCCGATGATCGCAGACGAATCGCCGACGAGTCCCTTGCGTTCGGCAAGACGCCGCATGGACGGCGTGACGCCGGAGATATATCCGACAGTGGAGGATTCGTGATCGACGCCTCCGGCACGGTGCGGGACGTTCGCGGATTGCAGATCACGCATGTCCGCCAGAGGCTCGACGACCTTCAGGTCCATCTGCGGCCGCGAGCCCGGGTTGACGATGGTGACCGGACGCGATCCGCCGAGGAACCGTGCGGCCTCGGCGGGAGGATTCACCGTGGCGGACAGGCCGATGCGCTGCGCGGGCCGTACGGCGGTCACGCGGTCGGACGCGCGCGGGTCCCGTTCCGTTCCGGCGATGAGGTCGTCGAGACGTTCGAGGCTCAGGGCGAGATGCGCGCCGCGCTTGGTTCCGGCGAGCGCATGGACCTCGTCGACGATGACGGTGTCGACGGTCCTGAGGATGCGCCGCGCTTTCGAGGTGAGGATGAGATACAGCGACTCCGGTGTGGTGACGAGGATGTCCGGCGGATGCGTGGCGATGGCGCGGCGTTCCTTGGGCGTGGTATCCCCGCTGCGGGTGGCCACGCGGATGGATGGCGCGGCCAGTCCCATCGTCTCGCATTGGCGTGCGATGCCGTCGAGAGGCGCTTCGAGGTTCTTCGCGACGTCGACGGCGAGCGCCTTGAGCGGGGAGATGTAGAGGATTCTGACGCCGCGTGGGCGCTTGCCGGAGGCGCCCGCGCCGATGTCGTTCCGATCCGTCATGAGGCGGTCTATGGCGGAGAGGAACGCGCACAGGGTCTTGCCGGATCCGGTGGGCGCGATGACGAGCGTGTTGGCGCCGGATCGGATGGCTGGCCATGCCTCGCGTTGCGCCTCGGTGGGCGCATCGAAGGCATGTCGGAACCACTCCCGTGTGGGTTTCGAGAACGACGCCAGACATTCGCACATATGTTCGATTATGGCTCGCGGCCGCGACGTGCCGACACTCTCCCTCGCGGGATTCGCGCCCCTCTCGGATCAGCCTCGTTTGCGGCGCAGCGATTCGTGCATGGCGACCATCAGCGCGAGGAAGACGAGCAGGAAGCACGGGAACAGGTCGACCGTCATGTATTGGGCGATGAGTCCGAACAGCGGCGGCATGAGCATCGTGCCGACGTAGGCGCATGCCATCTGCACGCCGACGATGGCCTGTGAGTTCTCCTCGCCGAAGTAGGCGGGCGTGGAGTGGATGATGCAGGGGTAGACGGGGGCGCAGCCGAGTCCGATGATCGTCAGTCCCGCGAATACGCCGATGTGGTGCGGCAGAGGCAGGAGCATGATGACGATTCCGGCGAGGATGAGCGCCTGTCCGAGGCGGATCATCTGATGGTCGGCGAGACGCATGGTGAGGAATCCGCTTAAGGCTCGGCCGACGGTGATGCCGATGAAGAACAGGCTGATCCAGCTGGCGGCTTCGGCTTTGCCGATGCCGTGCCCCATGACCATGTAGGTCGATCCCCAGAGCATGCAGGTGGATTCGATGGCGCAGTAGCACAGGAACATGAGCAGGATCTCGCTCGCGCCCTTGATGGCGACCACCCCCTTGATGCCGAGCGGCTTGCGGGGTTCGCCGTTCGCATCCGATGCGGCGGTCGAAACGGTCGTCTGCGGCCTTCTGCGCGCCTTCCACAGGGGCAGGCTGATGATGACGATGGCGGTCAGTGCGATCTGGATGAATCCGATGTACCGGTAGCCCCACGGCCACCCCTGTCCGTGGGACAATGCGTAGCCCATCACGTACGGGCCGGTGAGCGCGCCCACGCCCCACATGCAGTGCAGCCAGCTCATGTGTCGGCTTTCGTAGTGGATGGCGACGTAGTTGTTGAGCGCCGCGTCCACGCCGCCTGCGCCGAGTCCGTACGGGATGGCGAGCGCGATGAGCGTCCAGTAGTTCGGCGCGATCGAGAATCCCATCAGCGCAGCGGCGGTGAGACCGACCGACACGGCGGTGACGCGGCCCGCCCCGAAGCGCAGGGTCATGCGGTCGCTCATCAGCGCCGAGCAGATGGTCGCCGCGGAGATCGTCATGGAGATGCCGCCGGCCCATGAGACTGGCGCCCCGAGATCCTGGCTCATGGTCGGCCATGCGGCGCCGAGCAACGCATCGGGCAGCCCGAGGCTGATGAACGACAGATAGATCACGGCGAGCAGCAGGCTTGCCATCGGCCCTCCTTCAAGGTTGAGAATGTGATATGCACAACACGATGCGTACGGTCGTACATACTACGGAGGGCCGGGGATAACACGCCGGGCGATGATGACGCCCGACGAATCGCGCTGGATTCAGGCTGCGAAGTAGTCGGCGATCTCGACGGCCGTGCCGTAGGAGGATTGCGCGCCGAGCTTGGTGGCGGCGAATGCGGCCACGTACGAGGCGATCTGCGCGCACTGCAGTAGCGTGTATCCGGCTGCGAGTCCGGCGAGGATCGTGCCCATGAACGAGTCACCACAGCCGGTGGTGTCCACCGCGTCGATCCTCGCGGCGGACACGCGATGCCAGTGCCCGTCGTCGACGACGATGGAACCCTCCGCACCGAGCGTGACGATCGCCCGATCGAACCCGTAGTCGGAGAAGCGCTCAACCACGTCGGACCAGTCCAGCTCTCCCCAGTCTCCATCGGCGGGAGGATCGAGCTCGAGCAGCAACGCCGCCTCGTGTTCGTTGACGAGCAGGATGTCGGTGGCTTCGACGAGCTCGTGCGGCAGTTCGGGGAGGAACGGGGATTCGTTGAGCAGGACGGTCACTCCGCTGTCGTGAGCCATTCTCGCGGCGGCGATCACGGTGGTCAGCGGGCTTTCGAGGCACAGACCGAGCACGCGCGCCTCGGCCAGGCCGTCGCCGTGCGCCTGCACGTATCCGGCGCTGACCTTGCCGTTCGCACCCGCAGAATAGACGATGGTGTTCTCACCTTCGGCGTCCACGGTGATGACCGTGGTGCCGCTCGCCCCTTCGGCGTGCAGGATCTCGGAGGTGTCCACACCGGCGTCATCGAGCCTGCTGAGCAGGAATTCGGCATTCGAATCATCGCCGACCGCGCCGTACATACGTACGTTCGCCCCCAGACGCGCCGCACTGGCCGCCTGGTTCGCGCCCTTGCCGCCGGGCAGGATCTTGAGGACGCCTCCCGCGACCGTCTCGCCGGGCTGAGGCAGACGCCGTGTGGCGACCGTGTAGTCCGCGTTCATCGACCCGACCACGGCGACGGGTTCGCCGCCTCCAAGGGCGAGCAGCCGTTCACGGATGGCCTGCGGCATCTGCGGTCGTTCAACGCCCTTCGCGGCGGACGCTGCCGTATTGTTCATCACGATGTTCACGTGCTACAGCATAGTCCTCTCCGCGAGGGCGGACGAACCCCGATCGCCCTCCGGCAGGGCGATGCCGCAAGGCGATCGGGGGAATCGATCGGGAATCGATCAGGTGTCGATCTTGGAGCGATCGAAGTCGTCGGCGTTCTCGACGATGAACGCCTTGCGAGGCGGCACATCGTCACCCATGAGCAGATCGAAGATCTCGGCGGCCTGCGCGGCGTCCTCCATGCGGATGCGGCGCAGCATGCGCGTGCGCGGGTCCATCGTGGTGTCCGCCAACTGATCGGCGTCCATCTCGCCCAGACCCTTGTAGCGCTGGATGTCGGGATTGTAGGAGATGCGCCTGCTATCCAGATCGGCGAGCTTGCCCTCGAGCTCGTCGTCGGAGTACGTGTAGATGTACTCGCCCTTGTGCGAGCCGGCCAGCGCGATGCGGTGGAGCGGCGGCACGGCCGCGTACACGTAGCCGTGCTCGATGAGCGGGCGCATATAGCGGTAGAAGAGGGTGAGCAGCAGAATGCGGATATGCGCGCCATCCACATCGGCATCGGTCATCATGATGACCTTGTGGTAGCGGGACTGTTCGATGTCGAAGCTCTGTCCGCTGCCCGCGCCCACCACCTGGATGATGGCCGCGCACTCCTTGTTCGACAGCATCTGCGTGATCGACGCCTTCTGCACGTTGAGGATCTTGCCTCGGATCGGCAGCAACGCCTGGAAGCCCGAGTTGCGGGCGGCCTTGGCGGTGCCGAGTGCGGAATCACCCTCGACGATGAACAGTTCGGCCACATCATCATTGCCCGGCTGGCAGTCGGACAGCTTGGATGGCATGGATGCGGATTCGAGCGCGTTCTTGCGACGCGTCACCTCCTTGGCCTTGCGCGACTGGACGCGGGCGTGCATCTCTCCGACGATCTTCTCGAGCACGCGGCCGGACTGCTCCTTGTAGCCGCGCTTGGATCCGGAGATCATCTCGCCGAACTGGCTGTCGGCCATGCGCGTGACGATCGGCTTGACCTGAGCGGTGCCGAGCACGTCCTTGGTCTGCCCCTGGAACTGCGGTTCGGCGATGCGCACCGTGACGACGGCGACGAGACCCGCCATGATGTCGTCGCGTTCGACGCGCATGTTGGAATCCCTGAGGTTCACCTTGAGCCTGCGGGCGTTCGCCTCGACGGCCTTGCGTACCTGTCTGGTGACCGAGTTCATGAGGCCGTCGACGTGCATGCCGCCGCCCGGGGTCTCGATGATGTTCACGAAGCTGCGGATGGTGGTGTCGTATCCGTTGACCCAGCGCAGCGCGATGTCGACGCCGCAGGTGCGGGTGACCTTCTGCGCGTGCAGCTCGCCGTTCTCGCCGACGCTCTGCGTCTCCTCCTCGTAGGTGTCCTCACCCTGGATGCGCCAGATGTCGCTCACGGGTTCGCCGTGCGACAGGAAGTCGACGAAGTCCTTCACGCCGCCGGTGTGGCGGAACTCCTCGACGCGTGCGTGCGTGCGGTTCGCCGCGTCGGCCTTGGCGACGGCCACGCCCTGCGGCACGACGGCGCTATCCGGTTCCGGTGTCTCGGCCTGCTCGTCCGCGATCGGGGTGCCGTCCGAAACCTCATCCCCGTCGACTTCAAGCATCTCGTCGACGGATGCGTCGCCGGTGGCCGGCACGTTCTCGTCGATGACGGTGATCTTGAGTCCGGGCACAAGAAAGCTGGTCTGGCGCACGCGATCGATGAGCCGCTCGTAGGAGAACTCGGCGGTGCTGTTGAAGATCTCAGGGTCCGCCCAGTAGCGGATGCGCGTTCCGGTGCGCTTGGCGGGCACCTTGCCCGTGATCTCCAGCTCGGTGGGACGGTTCTTGCGCGTGCGCTTGAACGGCGAATCCGGCGAGGGATGCTCGGTGTCGGCATCCGCGTAGACGCCGGGATGTCCCTGATGGAACGACATGTGATGCGTCAGTCCCTCACGGTCCACGTACACGTCGAGACGGGAGCTCAACGCGTTGACGACGGACGAGCCGACGCCGTGCAGACCGCCGACCGCGTTGTAGGAGGAGCTGCCGAACTTCGCTCCGGCATGCAGCTTGGTCATGACGACCTCAACGCCCGACAGACCGGTCTTCGGCTCCTTGTCGACGGGGATGCCTCGACCGTTGTCGGCTACCTCGATCGATCCGTCGGTGTGCAGGGTCACGACGATGTCGTCGCAGAACCCCGCCAGCGCCTCGTCGACCGAATTGTCGATGATCTCCCACAGGCAGTGCATGAGGCCCTGGCTGTCGGTGGTGCCGATGTACATGCCGGGACGCTTGCGCACCGCGTCAAGCCCTTCGAGGACGGCAAGATCCTTCGCGCCGTATTCTTCTTTCGCCATAATCCTTCCGTTGGCTGGATGAGTAGGTCGTCACATGCCGCAGTTGACTGCGTTCACAGGTCTGGCCCGGCGACTCACTGGTCAAGGAAGTCGCGCAGGGTCTGCGAGCGGGACGGGTGACGCAGCTTCGACATGGTCTTCGATTCGATCTGGCGGATGCGTTCGCGGGTCACGCCGTACACGCGGCCGATGTCGTCGAGGGTCTTGGGCTGGCCGTCCTCCAGGCCATAGCGCATCTTGATGACGCCGGATTCGCGCGGAGAGAGCGTCTCCAGCACGCTCTTGAACTGCTCCTGCAGCAGGGAGAACGCGACGGCGTCGGACGGGGCGATGGCGTCGGTGTCCTCGATGAGGTCGCCGAACTCGGAGTCGCCGTCCTCGCCGAGCGGGGTGTGCAGCGAGATCGGCTCACGACCGTACTTCTGCACCTCCTGCACCTTCTCGACGGGCATGTCGAGCTCGCGGGCCAGCTCGTCCGGCGTGGGCTCGCGTCCCAGATCCTGCAGCATCTGGCGCTGCACGCGCGAGAGCTTGTTGATGACCTCGACCATGTGCACGGGCACGCGGATGGTGCGCGCCTGATCGGCCATGGCTCGGGTGATGGCCTGACGGATCCACCACGTGGCGTACGTGGAGAACTTGAAGCCCTTCTTCCAGTCGAACTTCTCGACCGCGCGGATCAGACCGAGGTTGCCCTCCTGAATGAGGTCGAGGAAGAGCATGCCGCGGCCGGTGTAGCGCTTGGCGAGCGAGACGACCAGTCGCAGGTTGGCCTCCAGCAGGTGGTCCTTGGCCTTCTTGCCGTCGTTCGCGGCCCACTTGAGCTCGCGCTTGCGCTTGAAGTCCATCTTGTCGCCCTCGGTGTCCAGCAGATGCTGGGCGTACAGGCCGGCCTCGATGCGCTCGGACAGGTCGACCTCCTGCTCGGCGTTCAACAGGTTCACACGGCCGATCTGCTTGAGGTAGTCCTTGACCGGATCCGCGGTGGCGCCGGCGGTGATCACGCGACGCTTCGGGTTGCCCGCCTTGCCGCGGCGGCGGGGCTCGTCGTCATCGTCGTCATCGCGCACGACGAAGGCGCCCTTCTGCTTGGGCTCCTCGACGACTTCGGGCTTGTCCTCCTCGTCGTCGTCCTCATCCTCGTCATCCTCGGATTCGTCGTCGGAGTCCTCGTCATCCCCGTCCACGTCCGGATCGTCGACGTCCTCGCCGTCGACCTCGTCGATGTCGTCGATGTCGTCGACCTCGAGATCGTCGTCCTCGTCATCCTCCAGCTGATCGACGGGCTCCTCGCCATCCACGGGCTTGACGGGCTCCTCCGCCTTCTCCGTCTTCTTGCGGCCGGCGCGCTTGGCCGTGCCCTTCGCCGCCGTCTTGCCGGTCGCAGCCTTCTTCGCGGTGGACTTCCTTGCGGCTGTCTTGCGTGCGGTGCTGGCTTTCTTGGCGGAGGCGGCCTTGGTCTCGTCCGTGGTGTCCTCGGTCTTGTCGCCGGCCGTCGTGCTCGTAGTAGCCAAACTTTCCTCCTCGCGGGTCCTCGCCCCGGCCGCATATACCACATGGGCATACTTATGGCAAGGGCAAATCGTCAACTATGTGAGTAAACCACCTCATAGGGACGATTATTCCCGGGCAGAGAAAACCGCATCCGTCGCGCCGATCGGATCCGAAACGTCCATTCGGCCCTAACCGACGCGGCGGATGCGGTCGCGGAAGGGGATCACGCTACGGGCATGCGCATCCCCGTGGACGTGCGCCCTTGCTCACGGCGGTCAGCACCAGCACCGCCAGCGAGCAGGAGTCGTCCACAGCGAGACTGCGGAGCGCATAGAGCGGCGCCCTGCGATCCCCGAGCCACCACAGGATGTAGGCGATCGAGGCCAGCGGCTGTACGGTCAGACGCCTGGGCATCATCAATCCCATCGAGGAGAACATCGCGATCCCCGTCCTGCAGCGTTCGACGTCCGGACCGCGATCGTCGTCGAACAGGTCGAACATCATGTCACGGACGGTGGTCGCCACCTCGGGGGTGCTCGGGCGGGCGATGACGTCCATCAGCACGTCCCGGTCGCACTCCCCCCGCCTGAGCATCAGGGACAAAAGCAGCGCATCGCGGATCGAGAGCGATTCATCCATACCCACCGCCAGCGCCGCCAGAACGTCCTCGTCATGGTCGACACGGTGGTCGTCGAGATGGTCGAGCCAGAAGTCGAGAGGACCGTTCATCCACTGCCGGTTGGCCATCTCCGGCCCCTGCTCGCGCCGGGAGCTGCGCAGATGCTCCGTCATGTCCTCGATGAAGGCGTCGTCGACCGGCTCGATGCCGTCGGCATCGATGTCGTCGAAGCCGAAGCCGTCGCAGCATTTCCCATGTCTGTTGGTCATTGTGTCATCCTCCTTGATGATCGTGTTGTCGGATGCGACCGACGACATGTCCGCGACGGCCGCGCCCCCAAGTATCAATGGTTCGACGCCCGATCGCCATAACCTCCCGCCTTTGTGGATGAGGCCTCGAAAGACCTTGGAAATAGCGGGTTCTTGTAATCATGGCGCATTGTGGATAACTTAGAGGCATGTGCAGAACCGACGTTGACCGTTCCCTGATCGAGCCCCGTATCGCCGCCCTGGTGGCGGGACGGGCCGGAATTCCCGACGGCGAGGAGATCCCCGACGCATGCCGGAAGGTGATGGATGAGGTCGTCCGCCAGGGCGTGTCCTCAAGCGAGGGCGGCAAGCGGCTGCGGGCGCTGCTGGCGCTGACCGCGTACGACGCGTTCGGCGGCGAACCACGGACCCGTGACGCGATGGTGGACATGGCGTGCGCCATCGAGGTGTTCCAGACGGCCGCGCTGGTGCATGACGACATCATCGACGAATCCGATCTTCGCCGCGGTCGACCCAGCGCACACAAGGCGTTGGAGGATTGGACCGGGGACAGGGCCATCGGCCGCGGTCTGGGACTGATGCTCGGCGACCTGCTGGCCACCGCATGCGTGGCCATCGCCAATGAGGCGGCGCACAGTCTGCCGAACTCCGCGAAGCTGGTCGACGCGTTCCTCACCATGCAGCGCGAGGTGGAGATCGGACAGGTGCTTGATCTTGCGGTCGAGCAGGCCCCGCTCGACGATCCCGATGCGCTGGTCGAGGCGTCACTGGGCGTGTTCCGATGGAAGACGGCAAGCTATACGACGATCGCCCCTCTGCGTCTGGCGATGCTCGCATCGGGATGCGACCCGCAACACGCCGAGCGCACGGCGACGGCGATCGGACGACCTCTGGGATTGGCGTTCCAGCTGGAGGACGATCTCATCGACGTCATCGGTTCGAGCCGATCCAGCGGCAAGCCGGTGGGCGGGGACATCCGCGAGGGCAAGCGCACGGTGCTGCTGGCCGACGCCATCGGTGCGGCCGACGCCGACGGGCGCGCCGAGCTCATCTCGATGTTCGAGGCGGAATCGCGCTCGCAGGACGACGTGCGCAGAACCATGGAGCTGTTCGGCGCCACAGGCGCCATCGACCGTTCGAAGTCGCGCATCGCGGCGTTGTGGGACCAGACGAGCCATGCCATCGACGCGAGCGGCCTGGACGCGGATCGCAGGGCGGATCTGACCGCCATGTGCGCGATGTTCGTGCCGGACGTCGCCGGCCGGTAAAGTAGTTCATGACATTTCCAGCACATCGAGGAATCTACGATAACCACTATGAGTGAAGCCGCAAACGCGCCCGAAGGCCAGTTGATCGAAGGACGCTACCGCATCGTGCGCAGGATCGCGCAGGGCGGCATGGCCACGGTGTACGAGGCGCGCGACGAGCGTCTGGCCCGCACGGTGGCCATCAAGGTCATGCACACGCAATTGGCGCAGGGGCCGCACCGCGACCAGTTCATCGAACGATTCAGGCGCGAGGCCCGTTCGGCGGCGCAGATAGCGAACCCGCACATCGTACAGGTATACGACACGGGAGAGTTCAACGGCCTCGCCTATCTGGTGATGGAGTACGTGCATGGCGTGAACCTCAGGCACGAGATGAACCTGCAGGGCACGTTCACCGTACGCGAGACGCTCAGGATCGTGGCCGAGACGCTTGACGGGCTCGCCTCCGCGCATCGCGTGAACGTGGTGCATCGCGACATCAAGCCCGAGAACATCATGCTCAACGATCGCGGCCGCGTGCAGATCACCGATTTCGGTCTGGCGAAGGCCACGTCCCAGGCGACGCTCTCCTCCACCGGCATGCTGCTCGGCACGGCCGCCTATCTGCCGCCGGAGACCATCGAACGCAACGAGGCCACCCCGCAGGGCGATCTGTACGCGGTGGGCATCATGGCATGGGAGATGCTCGCCGGCGAGGTGCCGTTCATCTCGGACAATCCCGTCACCCTCGTCTTCAAGCACGTCCACGAGGACGTGCCGTCGGTGTCCGTGCCGTGCCCGGGCATAGACCCGTCCGTGGCCCGCTTCATCGCGCACCTGACGGCCCGTTCGATCGAGGAGCGGCCGTCGAACGCTGCCGCGGCGCTCGACGAGCTGCGTCGGATCGGAGGCACGCTGTCGGCGGACGCCTGGGCGTATCGCAGGCCCGCGGCCTCGGCCGCCGACGTGCACCCGGCCCCCGAGGGACCGATGCTCGCCGGCATGGAGGACACCGGCACCGGCGTGACCGAAGGCACCGCCGCATCCGAAAACGCCGCCGGTATGACGGATTCCACGGGTTCGGACATCGACGCCAGCACGCTTCGTTCGCGTCGACTGCCGCTGATACCCCCGGCCCCCGCCACCGCGAACCCCCCGCACACCTCGATCTCCTCACCCATGCCGCCGCACCCCACCGCCCCCGCAGATGCCGCCTCCGACGCCTCCGATACCAACGGGGACAACGCGCAGCCGACCATGACCATGGGGGCCGCCGCCACGCGCATGCTGCCGCCGATGGCCGATACCGGCGCCACGCGCACGATGCCCGCCATGGGAGATGAATCCGAGCCGGCAGTCCCGACCCCCTCCACCGAGGCACCCGCCAAACAGGACAAGCGCCGCAAGGGACCGAAGAAGGCGATCCTCATCACCATCGCGGTGCTGCTGGCGCTCGCCCTCGCAGGCGGCGGAACCGGAGCATGGTGGTACTACCTCGGCCCGGGAAGCTATTGGGCGCTGCCCAAGCCCGCCGATGTGAGCTGCACGGAGGGTCAGGCCTGCAGGATCGCCGGCGCGAAATGGCAGTCCTATGAAAGCCTGCTCAAGGTGGCGGGAATCCCGTATACGACCGCCGAGGACTACAGCGACACCGTTGCCCAAGGGGCGATCATCTCCGCGAAACTCGCCGGTTCGGACGCCACGGTGGATGCTCATGTGAGCAAGCGCCACACGCAGACGCTCAACGTGGTGATCTCCAAGGGCGTCAAGATGGCGACGATCCCGTCGGATATCCTCGACCCGAACTCGGCGAACGGCAAGGCGCCGTTGGACGCGTTGAAGAACGC
The DNA here is from genome assembly GCF_000741175.1 of Bifidobacterium callitrichos DSM 23973. GTDB lineage: Bacteria > Actinomycetota > Actinomycetes > Actinomycetales > Bifidobacteriaceae > Bifidobacterium > Bifidobacterium callitrichos. Next base: position 58,666 of record NZ_JGYS01000015.1, on the reverse strand, counting down.
CGGACTGACGAACGTCAAACATGACGAGTCGAAGGACGCCTATTCGGAGACGCTGCCCGAGGGCGTGACCCTGTCCATCTCCCCCGATCCGGGAACCACGATCAAGCACAACGACGAGGTGACGGTGACCCTGTCGAAGGGCCCGATGCCGGTGCAGATGCCCGACATCGTCGGCCGCTCCAAGGACGAGGCCGCGCAGGCGTTGGGCGATCTGAAGCTCAAGGCGAACTACTCCGAACAGTACAGCGACACCGTGGAGGCCGGCAAGATCATCTCCGCATCCGTGGCGAAGGGCACGCAGCTGCACTGGGGCGATTCGGTCGACGTGGTCGTCTCCAAGGGCCCGCAGATGGTGACGATACCGGACGTGCGAGGTCAGGCGTACGACGATGCGGCCAAGACGCTGCAGGCATTGGGATTGGACGTGCAGAAGACCGCCCCGCTCGGCGACCTGACGCACACGGTGCGTCTGCAGGACCCGAACCCGGGTCAGCAGGTGCGCGTGCGCGATACGAACGGCAAGAAGACGGTCGTCACGCTTACGGTCGTATGAGCCGGCGTGCGAGCTGAATCGTGAGTCGTATGACACATGACGAAGGGCGGACCTTTCAAGGGTCCGCCCTTCGTCATGCTGTGTCCAAACTGCGTCCAGACTTCGCCGGCCGATGCCTACTTACGCGGTTTCGGTGGCCGACTTGGCCGCCTCGGCCTCCTGCTTGGCCTTGAGCTCGGCCTTGACCTTCTGCGCGTATTCGGGCACGTACTCCTGACCGCTGAGCTTCTGGATCTCGGCGGTCAGATGGTCGGTCAACGCGCGCAGGTCGTCATGCGTGATCTCGTCGGCGGCCTTCTTCTCGACCTTGATCGGCTTGCCATAGATCACCTGGGTGCGTCCCTTCTTCGGGATCGTGGTGCCGATGGGCTGGAGCTTGTCCGAGCCGATGAGCGCGGTCGGCACGATCGGGCAGCCGGTCTCGAGCGCGAGGCGCGCCACGCCGGTGTGTCCCTTGTACAGGCGACCGTCGGGGCTGCGGGTGCCTTCGATGTGGATGCCGAACAGGTGGCCGTCCTCGATGATCTCACGTGCATGCTCGAGCGCGCCGAGCGACTTGTTGCCACCGGAGCGGTCCACCGGGAACACGCCCACGGACGTGAACCACCACTTCTTGAACTTGCCCTTGATGCCTTTGCCCTCGAAGTACTCGGCCTTGCCCATGAAATGCACCATGCGCGGGCAGGTGATCGGGATCAGCGCATCGTCGATGACGGCGAGATGGTTGGCGGCGATGATCGCACCGCCCTTGCGCGGGATGTTCTCCAGACCCTTGGCGGTGGGGCCGAGATGATGACGTGCGATGGGACCGAAGACCTTGACGAAGAACCAGTAGAGCACTGCGTTTCCCTCCCCGCGCAAACACCCGCGGCAGATTAGAGTGATGGGTATGACTGATCTCAACAATACCAACGCGGATGACGAGCGCACAAACCCCGCGCCGGATGGCGATGCCGCCTGCGGAAAGGCGAAGGATCCGGCAACGAAGCCGGCCGACCTCGGCAATCTCGACGAGGCGTGGGCGGCGTTCGAGGCCGAGCATAAGGACGATCTCGCCGCCGTGGCCTCCTCACGCAATGCGAAACGCTTCCAGAAGCACGCCGAACGTCAGGAGAAGGAGCAGCTGCTGCATGTGCGCGACCTTGCCCCGGACTCCTTCTCCCGTACCGGTTCGACCCACGGGCCGCGTGATTTCACCGGTTCCAGCTGGCTGGACGCCGATGACGTGATGGACGCGGAGGGCGATGACTTCGTGCCGCCGAACCCCAGCATCGGACCGGTCAAGGGCACGAAGCTCGTCTTCTGGATCCTGCTCGTCGCGGGCGTTGCCGGCGTCATCGGGTCGGTGTTCGTCCCCGCGCTCACCGGCATCCTCGGCACGGTGTTCGGCCTGTGCGTGCTGATCGGCGGCGCCGGGCTTATCGTCCAGCACAAGGGTCACAAGGAGACCCGCGAGGACGAGTTCGACGACGGCGCCCGCGTCTGAGCCCTGCGTCGCGAGCCCCGCGCAGGCGCTCACGACGCGAAGTCGATGGACTCCTGCAGTTCGGCGATCATCGCCTTGGCCGCGTCCAGCGCCTTGCGCTTGCCGAAGACGACATCCTGCTGGTAGCGCACGATCGTCTTGTCGAGTTCGGAGGCGCCGTTCGGTGTGATCGCCGGGGAATCACCCAACGTAGGTTGGATCTTGTCGACGAAGTCGAGCGCCTTGCGGTCGGTTCCGGTCGCCTCATCGGCCAACGACCTGCGGATGTCGTTGTTGGCGGGGATGCCTCGTTCGGTCCCGAGGATCTCACCGGCCGACCGGTCGTTGAGCAGATAGTCGACGAGCATGGCCGCCTCGGCCGGGTGCTGAGACTGCGAGGAGATCGTCCAGTACATGCCGGGCTTGAGGTACATGGTCTTCGCGCCGGGTTCCACCTGCGGCATCGGCACGAGCGTCATGTTGTCGGTTCCGGCGGCCTGGGCGTACGGGGTGATCATCGTGGCCTGCGTGATCATCATCGCCTGCCTGCCCTTGCCGAAATCACTGTCGTTCATGGCCGCGGCGGTGTTCTCGCTCCATCGTTCGGCGCTGCCTTCGATGCCGTTCTTCGCCCAGTCCGCGGGAAGTTGGAGGAACGACGCCAGCGTCTCGGGCGAGATCGTGATGCGGTTGCCTTCGAACAGCTTCTCCCCATGCTGGCGGGCCCACAGCTGCAGTCCGTAGCCGTTGTTCGGGGCGATCGAGCCGATGGCCTTGCCGTTCGACTTTTCGGCGACCTGTTGCGCGAAGTCGGAGAACTCGTCCCATGTCCAGCGCTCGGTGTCCGGCAGAGCGAGTCCGAGTTCGTCGAGCACGTCGTTGTTGACGATGACGCCGTACTGGGCGGTGGTCATCGGGACGGCGACCTGCTTGCCCTCGACCTGTCCCATCTGCTTCAAGGATGCATCCATTGTGCCGAGATCCAAGTACTTCGACGTCTTGCCGAGGTCGAGCAGGGAGCCCATCGACCCATAGAAAGCGAGATAGAGCTCGTCCATCTGCATGACGTCCGGGGCGTTGCCGCCGGCGGATTGGACGGCGAGCTTGTCCCAGTAGCCGGTCCAGTCGGAGTATTCCATATCGACGTGGATGTTCGGATGCTCCTTCTCGAAGCCCTTGACCGCCTCCTCGGTGGCCTTGATGCGGGCGTCGCCGCCCCACCAGTTGAGGCGGATGGTCACGTCGCCGTCGGCGGGCACGACCGGCGCATCCGAGGCACCCACCGAACTGCCGCATGCGGCGGATACGGTCAGCGCGACGGTCGCCATCACCGCGGCCAGATATTTCTTCCACAAACGCTTGAACATCATTGTTGTCCTTCATGATTGGAAATGGCATGGATGCGTGCGGCATCAAGGCGCACCGAGGGAAGACGTACGAAGGTACGTCGACTGAGGGGCAACGCGGATGACGCTCCATCCATGTCATTTCCCTCCGGTGGTGGCGATGCCCTGGACCAAGTACTTCTGGCCGAACGTGAACACAAGGAACAGCGGGATCAGGCTCACCACGCTCATCGCGAACATCGGGCCATAGCTGGACTGGGACTGCGCATCGATGAACGTACGCAGGGCGATCGGCACGGTGTACATGTCGGGCTTGGTCAGGTAGAGCAGCTGGCTGAAGAAGTCGTTCCACGTCCAGATGAACGTGAACACGGCGCAGGTGCCGATGGCGGGCTTCATCAGGGGCAGGAGCACCTGGAAGAAGATGCGCAGGTGGCCCGCGCCGTCGAGCTTGGCGGCCTCGTCGAGGTCACGCGGCAGGCCCCGCAGAAACTGGTAGAACAGGAACGTGAAGAACCCGTCCATCGCAAGGAACTTCGGCACGATCAGCGGCACGAACGTGTTGATCATGTGCAGCGAGTTCCACATGATGTACTGCGGGATGACGACCACGTGGATCGGGATCATGAGCATGAGCAGCATGAACCCGAACAGCACGCCGCGGAACCGGAAGTTGAGCCGGGCGAATGCGTAGGCGGCCATCGAGCAGGTGAGGATGTTGCCGATGATCGCGAACGCCACGATGATCAGCGAGTTGAGGATGTACCGGCCGAACGGGTAGCTCAGCGCGTTCCATCCGGCCGCGTAGTTCTCCCACACCGGATTGGTGACCAGCAGCCCCATGTTCGTGAAGATCTCGCTCTGCGGGCGCAGGGAGCTGACGATCATCCACAGGATCGGGTAGAGCATGACGATCGCGACCAGCAGCACTATGACCTGCTTGACTACGGCAACTACCACGCGGCCAATGCTGCGGCCGCGATTCGGCATCATGCCGGCGCCGGAACCAAGGTCGACGTTCTTCATAGAAATATCAGTCATCGTAATGTACCCAGAACTTGGAGAGAGCGAAATTGATTCCCGTGAGCACGGCCACGATCAGCACCATAATCCATGCCAGCGCGGAGGCGTATCCCATACGCAGGGAGGCGAATCCCTGCTGGTAGAGGTACAGGGTGTAGAACAGCGTCGAGTCGGACGGGCCGCCGGTGCCTCCGGAGACGACGTACGCCTGAGTGAACGTCTGGAACGAGTTGATCACGCTCATCACGAGGTTGAAGAAGATAATCGGGCTCAGCTGCGGCAAGGTGATCGCGGTGAACTGCTTCCACTTGCCGGCGCCGTCCACGCTGGCCGCCTCGTACAGCTCGCGCGGGATCTGGCGCAGACCGGCCAGGAAGATGACCATCGGGGAACCGAACTGCCAGACATGCAGGGCGATGAGCGTCCAGTTGGCGGTGTCCGGGTTGGCGATCCACGACATCGACGAGCTCGCGCCGAACAGGTTGATGAGCGCGTTGAACAGGCCATCGGAACCGAACACCATCTTCCACAGGACCGCCACGGCCACCGAGCCGCCGAGCATGGACGGCAGGTAGAACGCGGAACGGTAGAAGGCGAGTCCTCTCATGCCGCGGTCGAGCAGCACCGCGAGCGCGAGCGCCGCGACGAGCTGCAACGGCACCGAGATGACCACGTAGGTCAGCGTCACCTTGAGCGAGCTCAAAAACCTCGGGTCGATGAGCATGTGCCGATAGTTCATGAGGCCGACGAACTGCGGCGGCTTGATCATGTTGTACTTCGTGAACGAGATCACCAGCGAGTACAGCATCGGGATCAGGCTCAGGAAGATCGCGCCGATCAGCCACGGGGCAAGGAATCCCAACGCCACCTTGGTGTCCTTCGGCTTGTCCTTGGGCCGATGCCGGTTCTTCACCAGCGTCCCGAACTCAGTAAACGAACTCACGTTGTTCCTCCCGATATGCCGTAATCTCTGCCAACCCATGCCGTCATCGGCCGATTGCCAGTTTTTAGATTATTGGCGCAAGATGCTTCGTTGCCACTTGTTGCCATTGTTGCCGCATTGTGCAGTAACGAATGAAGGCCACCCCTTTTTTGATGGGGTGGCCTTCATGGAATCACATATCGGCACTACGACCGGGACTACGGTAAGTGCGCCCGGACGGGACGGCGCCTCCCGCTTCGGATCAGGCCTTGGACTTGGCGGTCTCGATCCACTTGTCGAGCAGGGCCTGGGCCTTGCCGGAGTCGACGGTCTCCTCGGCGAGCCTGTACGCCTCGCGGAACCGATCGGCCAGCGTGCCGTCGGCGGCATCGGAGATCAGATGGCCTTCGGCCACGATGGCGGACGCCGTGTTGAGCAGCGCGGTGGTGCGGGCCGGGATGTCCTTGCCGGCGAGGAAGTCGCGGAACGCGGCGGCGTTGACCTCGGGCTCGCCGCCTTTGAGCTGCGTGACGTCGATCTTCTCGAGTCCGAGCTCGACGGTCGGGTCGAATTCGGACTCGGTGACCTTGCCGTCGCGGATCTCCCACACGGAAACCGGGCCGGTGGGCGCGAGCTCGTCGAGCCCCTCGTGCGAGGTGTAGACCATGCCGGACTGACCGTTGGCCGCGTACACGGCGGCCATGATCGGGCTGACCTCGCGCTTGGCGCAGCCGATGGCCACATGAGCGGGCTTGGCCGGGTTGGTCAGCGGTCCGAGGACGTTGAACACGCACGGGATGCCGAGCGCGGCGCGGATCGGGCCGACGAAGCGCATGGCCGGGTGGAAGGTGCGGGCGAACGCGAAGGTGATACCGACCTCGTCGCCGACCTCGCCAACCGCCTCGGGCTTCAAGTCCAGCGGCAGGCCGAGCGCCTCAAGCACATCGGCGGCGCCGCACTTCGAGGAGGCGGCGCGGTTGCCGTGCTTGACGATCTTGACGCCGGCGGCCGCGGCGGCGACCGCACCCATCGTGGACAGGTTCACGGTGGAGAAGCCGTCGCCGCCGGTGCCGACGATGTCGGTGGTCTCGCCGGAGACGTTGAGCGGCACCGCGTGCGAGACCATGGCCTTGGCCGCGCCGGACACCTCCTCGGGCGTCAGGCCCAGCTGCTGCTGCATGGCGAGGGCCGCGCCCACGGCCGCCGGGTTCGCGTTGCCCTTCATCAGATCATCGACGAACCACTCGGACTCCTCGGCGCTCAGATGGTCTCCCCCGACCAGCTTGGTGAGAATCGACTTCCATGTGATCTCTGCCATTGTTCCTCCTTGGCGCTTCACGCGCCTTCATAACCCAAGTGACGGGCCTTATTCTAGCCGTCTCAGGTTTCCCGCTCCCCCGGCTTCCATATTGCAGAACCGAAGACATGGCAGGAACGCGGTAAAAAACACGATAAGGCAAGAGATGGTGTGGAGCACGTCTGCAACCGTACCCTGCACCATCTCCCACCCAAGCTCATCGGGATAACATCTTCATCGTGATCGGGACCTCACGATGCGCTCATCCCGAAACCTGCTACCGAGTTCACTCGGCGGCCTGCGGCCAGCACTTCTCGTACTTGACACCGGTAAGCTGCTCGACGACCTTCTTCGTGTTCGGGTCGACGTCGGCCTTCTTACCGCCGTTCTTGAGACGCTCGATCTCGGCGAGCAGGATGCCGTCGGTCTTCTTGTCAAGCTTGAAGGTAAGGGCGATACCCCACGCGATAAGCAGACCAATGATGACCCAGCCGATGCATACGAAGGCGATGCCATTCTGCGCGGCGACCGGCTGGTCCGGGTACTGCATCACGCCGGCGGCGTCCTTGGCCGGCTTGATGAAGCCGGTGGAGGCCAGGTAGATGCCAATGAAGGTGGTCGCAAGACCGGAGGTCAGCTTGCGGGTGAACGCCTTGAAACCGGAGAAGACACCAGTGCGGTTCTTGCCGGTGACGATCTCGTCGACGTCCGGGATGAACGGGAACACGTTCCACGGGATGAACCAGACCATGGCACGGAAGATGAGCCACCAGACGGTCACCACAAAGGCGAGCGCGGTCCAGGCACCTTCGGCGAGACTGCCCTGCGCCTGCCACAGACCGAGCAGACCGAGCAGACCGATGATGCCGCCGGCGAAGTTCAGGGAGTACATCTTGCGCGGGCCGAGCTTGGTGAACAGCCATCCGAAGGCCGGCTTGAGCGGCTCGCCAACGAGCGCGAAGCTCAGCAGCAGGGAACCGAAGGCGGCGTTCTTGTTCCAGTCGTAGATCACGAAGAACAGCCACACCTGACCGAAGATGTCGAGGAACGACTCAGACGGCCGGCTGAGCGCCCTCGACCGGCCTTACCCGTCGGACCGGGCCCTAAAACGGATCAGTTGGCCCACTTGGCCTTCATGGCCTCGAAGATCTCCTGATCGGTGGGGTGGTTCTCCATGTTCATGATGACGAACACGTCCTTCTCCCACTCCGGGTAGCAGAAGTCACGCAGCCACTGGAAGTAGTGCGGACCGTCGCCGACGCACCTGAGGTAGCCCATGAGCTGGCGGGCGACCCACGCGGACTGCTTGACGTCGGTCAGGCAGTCGTTGCGCCAGAAGTTGGCCCACACGCCGTGCTCGCGGTCGCGCATCGCGCGGTCGCCGGCGGTGAACTCCTCCGCGGCGAGACCTGCGTCGTAGAAGGCGTGCTGCCAGTCCTCGTCGTAGCCGGCGAGCAGGGCGTCGCATACGTGCACGGACGCGGCCACGGAGTGCTCGTAGATGCCGACCTCGACGCCGATGGAGTCGCGGATCAGCTCGGCGGCGTTGTCCTCGCCGCGCAGTTCGGCGGAGATGGCGGCGAGTTCGACATGATCGGCCAGATCGGCGTAACGCTCGGCTGCCGGGGCGATGAGTCCGCGGTAGAACTCGATCTGCTCCATGAGCGTGTCGGCCTCATGCATCCAGCGCAGATCCTGCGCCGGGGCGTTGCGGTCCCTGAGCCACTGGGTGATGAGCATGCGCGGCACGTGGTTGAAGTACTGCTCGCCGGCGTGGTCGTCCCAGTTCGGACCGTACTGCACGGCGGCCTTCCAGTACTCCTCGTACAGGTCGAACACGGCGTCGACGTTGTCCTTGCCGTAGTAGTCGGCGATGTAGTCCTTGGCGACCTTCTCGAAGTCGATCTTGCCGTCGCGCCAGATCGCGGCGATGAAGTTCAGGAAGTAGACGTGGGGCTTGATGTTGGAGGCGTTGACGATCCACACGTCGGCGCCGCCGTGCTCGATTACCTGCTCGAGCTCGCCGGCCACGAGGCGTGGGTCGTTGCAGATGTCGGTGATATGGTTGGCGGCCTGCAGGTCGTAGAAGCTCGCGTGGTAGTAGATGCCGTTGTCGCCGTCGTTCGTCGGCATGGCGGGCACACGCGGGTTGTTGTTCTCCTGGCGGCGGGAGACCATGCGGCCGAAGCCGTTGTCGGCCCAGATCTTGGCGACCTGCTTGGGGTAGGTCAGCACGCCGGCACGGTAGAGCTCCATGGCCTCGCCGTACAGGTAGATGCAGCACTGTGCGCCCGGATCGGCCTCCTGAACCATGTCGTACTGCTTCTGGATGATCTCGGAGAGCAGCTTGCCACGCGCCTCGTCGGTGGCGTAGCGCGGGTCGGAGTTCCAGAACGGCTGGTCGCCCTGGCCGCGGAAGCCGAGCGTCCAGACGGTGCGCTTGTCCTTCTGCGCCTCGATGGCCTCACGCCACAGCGCCTCGAAATGGGGGGCCTCCTCCGGCCACTTCGGTTGCACGCCCGGGTAGGCGGCGGCGAACATGCGGGCGCCGAGCGGGCAGGCGTGGTGCTGGTTGATGTAGAAGCCCATGTCCTGCGCGAGCTTCAGGTGCGGTTCGCCGCGCTGACCGGAGCCGGGGATCACCATGTTGCCGCCGAGGCGGTACACGGTCTCGAAGGCGAGCCTCCACGGCTTCTCCTTGTCGTTGTCGACCTGCCAGTCCTCGAGCAGCACCTCGTCGTTGACGAAGAAGCCCTTGTACTTGACGGCCGTGGGCTTCGAGATGAGCGTGAAGTCGTCCGCGACCTCGATGGACGGCACTGGCGTGAACTCCTGGTCGTTCCAGAACCAGAAGTCCTTGACGCCGAGGACCTCGCGGCTGACGGCGTACAGGCCGTAGATGAAGCCGAAGTCGTCTCCGGCGTGGATCTCGAGGTTGCCGTCCGAGACGCGCACCTCGTACGTCTCCAGGTTGTGCGGCTCCTCGACGAGCACGATGTTCGCGCCGACCGTCTCGGACGGGGCGATCGTCTTGCCCAAGTCGCGTTCGATGTCCTCGACGGCGAACGAGACGGCCTTCGACGGCGTCGCGCCGGTCACCGTCGTCGTGGACGTGATGGAAATGGACATGGTTCCTCCAAGTGAACTTGTCTCCTGCTTGTTTCACGGATCCTCGCGCTTCCACGCGCCGTTTCCGTTGACAGGAACCATATTCGCGCAGGTTCACACCCCGATTGCGCTTGTTGCCAAAGGTTGCCATAATGTTGCCCATGCGTCAGAAGATCACGATCTACGACATCGCCAAGGAGGCCGGCGTGAGCCCGTCGACGGTCTCGCGAGCCTTGTCCCAGCCGGGACGCATCTCCGCGAAGACCGAGTTTCGCATCCGCCGTATCGCCGAACAACTCGGATATCTTGCACCGGACGGAGACGCGGATGGCGGCAGGCTGCCCTCCACCGGCATGATGGCCGTCATCGTACCCACGCTGCGCAACTCGCTGTACGCCACCATCGCCAACACCCTGCAACGACGTCTGCAGACGAAGGGGTATGGACTGATCACGCTGGATACGGACGAGAAGCCGGCGGTCGAGCGCAAGGCCATGTCGTATGTGATGCGCAACGTGGACGGCGTGGCGCTGGTCTCCTCGCGTCTGAGCGAACCGGACATCCGCCGCATCATGCTCGTTAAACCGGTCATTCTGCTCAACCGGACGATCCCCGGGCTGGCGAGCGTCACCGTGGACGTGGCTGGAGCCATCGACGACGCGGCGCGCAGACTCAAGGAGTCGGGACACTCCTCCATCACCTATCTCGCCGGCCCGGCGGGTTCATGGTCGAACGAGTACCGCCGACGCTCAATCCGCGCGGCCGCGTTCCGCTACGACATGACCTACCGCGTGGTACGCGAATGCGACCCGAACCTTTCCGGCGGTGCCAAGGCGGTCGATCAGTACCTGGTCCGCCCCACGGATGCGGTGTTTGCGTTCAACGACTCGCTGGCGGCCGGCTTCGTCGCGGCAGTCCGGCGCGCAGGATTGCGCATCCCGGAGGACGTATCGGTCGTCGGCTTCGACAACATCGAAATGGGATCGCTCATCACGCCGACGCTCTCCACCATCGACATGCGGGGAGAGGATATGGCCAAGGCCGCGGCCGATGCGCTGACGAAAGCGACGCGCGAGGCCAGCGTGTTCAGACCGGAACCGGTCTCGCTGGACGCGCGGTTCATCGCACGCGATTCGATCAATCCGCGCAAGCGGTCGACGATGAAACTCGGACCATACGCGGAACTCACACGCTCGAGCGACACGATCGTGCTAACGATGCTGTCCAACGCGTTCAACGAGACCATGCCGCGCCTGAACGAGTTCATGCGCACGCATCCACGCATCGTCATCGATCCCATCGAGGGGCGTACGCAGGAGAACACGCTCGCCCTGTACTGGGAGCGCGTCATCAACCATCGTCCGGTGCCGGACATCGTCAACGTCGAGCGCACAGCGTTGCCGCAGTTGGCCGCGTCCGGCGCCCTGCAGGACATCTCCGGCGAGCGCATCGAACGCGAGATCGGCCCTCTGGTGGACAGGGCGGCATGGCAGTCGGCGCACTACGCGGGCAAGCTGTACGGCATTCCCGGCGACCAGTCGCAGACCGTGATGTTCTACCGGCATGACCTGATGGAACGGTACGGTCTGCAGGTACCCGCCACATGGGACGAGTTCTACGAGGAGGGCGTACGGCTCCACACCCGCAATCCGGGACGCTACCTGGGCGTCCTCGACACGACCGACGTGCAGCACTATCTGTCGTTCTTCCGCATGGCGGGCACGAAACCGTGGGTCGTCGAGGATGATTCGACGATCCGGTTCCAGATGACCGACGATCGGGTGCGTTTCGTGGCCGGGTTCCTCCAACAATGCCTCGACGACGGGGTGCTGTGCGCCGAGCCATTGTGGGACAACCGGTATATGCTGCCCGCCTCGGGCAAGTATCTGACGGTGACGTACGCGAACTGGCTTGGCAAGATCCTCGCCGCCTCGTATCCCGCGGACAAGGGACTGTGGAAGGTGGCGTTGCCGCCCGGCTTCGTCGACCTGAGTCAGACGATGACGGCGGAGATCGGTGGTTCGACGGTGGCGATCAGCGCTGGACTGCCGCCAGCGCGCCAGCGTGCGGCGTTGACGTTCATCCGCTGGTTCCAGCTCGACCCCACGTCGATCGAGCTTCGCGCGCCGGGCGGCGTGTCCGCGGCGGCCGGCTATGTGGAGGATCTGACCCGCCGCGGCACCATGGACCCGTATTTCAACCAGTCGATCTATGACGTGTATGCCAAGTCCGCGGCGCGTGTGAACCGTGACTGGGACAACCTGCCGTTCTTCAGCCAGCTGGATGCGGAGTTCACCCGTCTGGTCGCGCCCGCCCTTCGCCCCGGCGGCCGCAGCGACGACCGTCTGGACGAGTGGGAGCGTCGCCTCAAGCTCTACGCCACCTCGCAGGGCTTCACCGTGAAATGAACGAAATGTGCACTATTTCGCACATGACCGCAGCAGGTGAATTATTTTGCACATTGAGTGATGAGGTGATGTATTTTTCACATGCTTATCGGGAACACGGAGGGATTCGCCCGCCTCATCCGCAGCGAGCGCCGCAGCAAAGGCATCAGCCAGTCGCAGATGGCCGAACAGCTGGGCGTATCGCGCCGCTGGCTGATCGAATTCGAGCAGGGCCGCGTGCCGAACCCCGGATTCGCTACCATACTCAATGCGCTCGCGCTCCTCGGTCTTTCACTTAACGTGCAGAAGACACCACAATCTCCGATGCCCCCCCTATGAATGGTGACCATATGACAGAGCAGAAACTCTATGCGTTCCTCGGAGAAACCCCCGTCGGGGAATTCACACGAAGCACGAACGGGACGATCGCCTTCCACTACTTCGACGGTTATCGATGGTCGGATAACCCCACACCCATCTTGCTTTCAATGCCGCTCGCGCAGGAAACCCACACAGGAACCGTAGCGGCGAATTTCCGTGAGAATGGCGCCCTTATATGACCTCGCCTCGATCTACCCATACCTCGGCCATGGATCCATAGGCGCGAGTACGACGCTGGCGATGACCATCGGCGGCAGGCGGAATCTCCTTCAGCTCCGCCGCAAACATCTGGAACGGTTCGCCTCACGCATGGGCCTGCCGGCCGAAGATGTTCTCCATAGATTCGCGACACTCACCCGACGCATGCCCGACGCATTCGAACGAGCTGTCGCCGAACAGCAGACAATAGACGGCAGTTATGCGAGCACGGTAGGTGCAACTCTCATCGACGACTATCGCAAACGACTGCTCATGACCTATGACGAAGCGATGCACTGGTTGACGGAGTCCGCATCCTGAGCACAATGCCGACCGTCGTCCGTCCGATTCCTCCTGCGACGGAATCGGACGGACGACGGTCGGTTGCATTCGCGTACTGGTCGCAGCTCACCGAATGGCAACGCGGCATCATCGGCTACGCCCAATCCCACGGCTTCCGGGTGAAGTGAGATGCCGCGAACCGCTACTTGCCGATGCCGGGCAGGACGTAGGTGAACTGAACACGGTCCACGGCGGTGTTGGCGGAGGCGACGAACGAATGCACCTTGAAGCCCTTGCCAAGTTTCTCGTCGATGGTCTTCTGCAGTTCGTCGAGCACCTTGTCGTCCATGCCCTTGACGGAGTCGGCGAGCTCACGGGCGCCGTCGTCAAGCCGGTCTGCGCCGTCGGCGGCGGAGGCGGCCCCCGAGGCGAGAGTGCGCGCGCCCGAGTCCGCCGCAGCGGCCCCAGTGGCGAGGCTGTTGGCGCCGTCACGCGCGGCCGACAGGCCCTTCGCCAGCTCCTCGGCACCGGAGGCGGCGGATTGCGCCCCCGTGTTGAGCTGTCCGATGGCGGTGTGCATCGATGCCAACCCGTTGGCCAGTTGCGCAAGGGACGCCTGCGTGGCCGCGGAGTCGTCTGACGAACCGTTGGACGAACCGTTGGACGAACCGTTCACCTTCGCGTCGAGCTGATCCACTCCCCCGCTCAGTTGGCCGATGCCGGAGGAGATGCCCGCGTAACCGTCAAGCGCCTGTCCAAGCGCCTGATACTGCCCTTTGGCGTTCTCCACCTGCGTCATGGCGGTCACGGCCTTGTCGAGCGCCGCGATGGCCTGAGCGTCGCCGGGGTTCTGCTTCACGGCGGCCAACGCCTGGGCATACGCCTGTCGCGACGCCGTCTCGGCTGCATCAATGTCGCCGCCGACCTGTGCGAGGATCGTCTGTTGGCCGTCGGCGAGCGCCTGACGGTACTGTCCATCCCCCTGCTTCAGGGCGTCCGTCCCCTGTTTGAGCGTGGTGACGCCCTGCGAGAGGGCCGTGATCTGTTCGGGCAGTCCCTTGACGCCTGCGCTCATGCGTCCGCTGGCATCGTACAGTTGCGTCAGTCCGTCGGCCAGCTGCCGGTTGCCCTGCGCAAGCGCTCCGGCGCCTTGGGCGAGCGTTTCCGTTCCGCCGGCGAGGGATTGCGCGCCGCGGTTGAGTTCGGTGGTTCCGGTGGCGAGCGAACCGATTCCCCGGCTCAGTTCCCGGTTGCCTTGGGCGAGGGATGTCGTGCCGTCCGCCAGCTGCGCGGTGGCGTCGCCGAGTTTGCCGGTCTGCTCGGTGAGCTGCGAGGTGTCCTGATCGCGCACATCCAATGCCATGTCGAGGCTCATCGCGGTGATCTGCCATCCGGAGCTGGTGAAGTCCTTGGCCCGGCCGCGGATGGTGAACGTTCCGGTTTCCCCGGGCAGGACCATGCCGGAGACGACGGTGTTGCCGCCGGATTGAGCGAGGGCGGCGTCACCGGCGTCGGTGATGTCGAACGCATCCTGCGGGAACGTGCCCTGTGCCTGGATCACATAGGCGTCGGCGAATTCCCGGGTCGCCTTGTCGGCGGATTCGTTGGGCGCGATGCGCAGGGTCATGGCGAGTTCGCCGTCAGCCCCGTCCAGCTCCTTGGCGTCGACGGCCTTGCCGTCCAGCGTGTAGTCGACGCTGACGTTCCAGGGCAGTGCGGTGTCGGCCTTGAGATCACCCTGATAGTAGAACGGTTTGTTCTCGAGGGTGGTGACGTCCACCTTGCCGTTTGTCTCCTTGAGTTTGGCATCTGTGGTGAGGTTCGTGATCTTGGTGTATGAGCCCGGGTCCTGGACGGTGCGTGACTGACCGGCGTCGAAGGTGTTGACCACGTAGATGCCGGAGACGGAGCCGTTGGCCTTGGTTTTGATGTAGACGGTCTCGTCCTTGCCGTTTCCCTCTGCACTATTGCCCCCATTGTCGTTCGCCGGAGTCGCCACTGCCGTGGTGTGTACGGATGCTTGGGGCTCGTCCGCGGCATTCGCCGAGGACAACGCTGGAACCGTGAGGAGCACGGCTGCGAGGAATGCGGCGATGGTGGGCGCGAGGATTCTTCTGACCGTCGTACGTCGACGGCCTGCGATGGGGTTCGGGGTGTTGTCGGTCGTGGTCATCGTGTGATCTCCTTCGTGTGGTGGGTGGTGGTATCGGTCGTCAATTGGGTGGCGGATTGTTCGTCGTCGCGGAGGCCCAGTCCGATCGAGGTGCGTCGTATCATCCAGTCGGATATGCGGAACAGCCATGGCAGCAGCAGGAACATGAGCAGCATCGAGACGAGGGCACCGCGGGAGATGAGCAGGCCGATCTCGCTGATCACGCCGTTGGAGGCGATGCGCCACACGGCGAATCCGGCGCTGATGAGGATCGTGGCCGAGGTGAGGATCGTGATCGCGGAGTGCTGGATGGACAGGCGTGTCGCCTCACGTGGCCCGTGCCGTCGTCGCTGGTCCAAATATTCACGTGTGTAGATGATGCCGTAGTCGACGGCCGCTCCCAGCTGCACGGCCTCGATGACGAGGTATCCGATGTAGTTGATGGTGTCGCCGGTCACGTATGGCACGGCGAGGTTGAGCCAGATCGAGATCTCGATGGCGAGCAGCACCACGACCGGGATCGTGATCGACCGGAATACGATGAGCAGCACGAGCGCGATGCTGCCGATGGAGAACAAACGCACCTTGCCGGTGTCGGCGCGCACCACGTCCCTCAGATCGTAGGTGCTCACCGTCGTGCCGACCAGTCGGTAGTCCTCGCCGTAATGACGAGCGACGGTGTCACGCACCTCGGGCACGAGCGCGTAGGCGTCCTTCGATTCGGTCTGCACGTCCATCGATACGACGAGACGCGACCATCCGTGCGAGATGAGCTGGTCCAGCTGATTGCCGGGGACGATGGCGGTCGGCATCGCCCTGCCGGCCATGGTGATGTACGAGGTGACGTCAGTGACGTGCGGCAGCTGTTCGACGTCGTCGATGACGGCCTGCTCATCCGACCATCGTCCTTCGGGGACCATGATGACCCATGTCTCCGAGCGACCGAAGGCGTCGTTGATGTGGTCGGCGTCGGATTTGAGCCGGCTGCCCGGCTGCACGAAGTCGGCCGAGCCGTAGATGAAGTCATTGCGATCCTGCGCCACATAGGCGGGAACGGCGGCGATGAGGATCGCCAGCGCCGCCGGCAGGGCGATGCGCATCGAGACTCGCGCGAACCAGGAGAACGAGGGCATAAGATACCTGTGCTCCAGTGCGTTCAACGGTTTGAGACACACGAGGATCAGGCAGGGCATGAGCATCATGATCGACAGGAAGCTGAACACAATGCCCTTGGAGAGCACGATGCCCATGTTCACGCCGATGCCGAAGCGCATGACCGTCAGCGAGAGGAATCCGAAGAAGGTGACGGCCGCCGAGCTCAGGATCACCGTGAAACTGCGGATCACTGTCTCGGTCATCGCCTTGACCGGCGTGGCGCCGGGCATTTCCTTCTCCACTCTGCGGAACGTGTGCAGCAGCACGATCGCGTAGTCCATGGACACGGCGAGCTGAAGGATCGCTCCGCAGATCTGGCTTACGAAGCTGATCTCGCCGAGTATGATGTTCGACCCCATGTTCATTACGATCGCGACGCCGATGACGATGAGGAAGATCACCGGCTCGAACCATGAATGCGAGGTGATGAGCAGGATGCCGACGACGATCGCCACGGCGATGGCCATGATCAGCACGATCTCGGTGGCGGTGGATCCCTGCGCCTCGGCCGTGGTGACGCCGTCACCGGTCATCGTCACGCGCGCCGCATGCGCTTGTTCGGCCACGGCCCGGGCCTCGGGCACCGCGTCAACCAGCTTGGACGAGTCGATGGTCAGCTGGTAGAGATACCCCTTGTCCGTTTTCCACGAAGAGACGGTGTCGGCGTCCTGGATCTCCGCCGGCGCCTTGGTGTCGACGACCGAGCCGAGCCACATGACCTCATCGACGCCGTCGATGTCGGCCAGATCGTCGGCGAGCCGGTCCGCCTGCGTTGCGGTGATGCCCTCGGCGTACAGGCGCGCGTTCGGCACACCCGCGTCGAAGGACGCCTTCATGTCGTCGAGCGCCACGACCGACGGGGCATCCTTCGGCAGGTAGTCGGCGAACGAATAGTTGACTTTGACCTGTGGATAGGCGATCGCCCCGAGTATCGTCAGCATCGCGAAGACGACGATCACGATGACGCGATGTTTCAGAAAGCCGTTGATGATCCGTCGCACCGGATACCCCCTGACAGTTTCCTTACAGTCGTGTGTTTTACTACAACTGTTGCTTTACGGGGTATCATTACTGGAGAAGTCGGATTGCCCTGCAACCATCACCTTGGGCATCTTCCGATGGATAAGCTACGAACATGACCGACACCTGTAGGAAAAACTACAATGACCACTAAAAATGACGTTAAAATGGATCGTCGAACACGACGTACACGTCTTCTTCTGCAGGAGGCGCTGCTACGTCTGCTGGCCGACAAGCCCCTGAACCGGATCACGGTCACCGAACTGACGGAACTGGCCGACGTCAACCGCGTCACGTTCTACGCGCACTACCACGATGTATACGACATGTTCGACCAGCTCAGGCTCGACCTGATCGAGATGTACACGGACATGACGTACCGGCACACTCAGGAGATGTGCAACGGCGACTACCGTCCGTTCATTCGCGAGGTCTACATGTCGCTGGACGGGCGGGAGCAGCTCCTCTCGCTGCTGTCGACGCCGTCCGGTGGCAATCTGTACGCGGACATCATCGATGCGATCTCCAAGGTCTGCACCGAGACGGTCGCCCCGCAGATCACTCTGGGAATAGGAGGGGCCTCCGGCCGCGCCATTGGGATCGACGGCGCGGCCGCCGCGGACGACGCGTCCAGTACTGATGAGACGACGACTGATCAGATGACGGTTGACCCGACGATGGTTGACCCGACAATGGCGAAGACGATCAGCGACTACCAGTTCGGCTACATCGCCGGAGGGGTCGTGAACATGCTCAAGGACTGGTTCCGTCGGGGTAGACGGGAGTCCATCGAACTCATGGTCGGCATGACCTCGAACCTGATCTCGCATTCGGGGCGCGAGGTCTACCGGGAGAACCTGAAACTGCTCGAGAGGATGCCGGGAACAGCAGGAACACACTGAACGGATACGGGAAAGCCCCGCCGATTCATCATCACGTGAACCCGCGGGGCTTTCTTCATCCGTGCAGGGCGGTCAGCTCACTGCTCGTTCTGGCCGTGGCACATCTTGTACTTACGGCCGGAACCGCACGGGCACAGCGCGTTCTTGCCGGTGCCGGGGAACGTGCGGCCGTCGGCCCACGGGGTCTTGAGCTCCTCGTTCTTCGGACGCTTGTTGGCCGGGACCTTGCCTTCGGCGTGGCTGATCGGGGCCGGGCCGGAGATGGCGGACGTGGCCTCGCCGGCCTCGGAGGCCTTCGCGGCCTCGGCGATCGCCTGCTTCTCCTCGGCGCTCTCCTCCTCGGCTTCGGTCTCACCCTCGCCTTCGGCTGCCTCGGCGGCGGTCTCGCCGTTCTCGTCCGGACCGGTGGCCTGGGCCGCATCGGCGGATGCGGCCTGCTCGGCCTGCTCTTCGGCGTCCTCGGTCCTGGCGATCTGCTGGATGTCGACGTGGAACAGCAGCTGGACGGTCTCCTCCTTGATCGCGTCGATCATGGAGTTGTACATCTGGTAGCCCTCGCGCTGGTATTCGACCAGCGGGTCGCGCTGGCCCATGCCGCGCAGGCCGATGCCGTCCTTGAGGTAGTCCATCTCGTAGAGGTGCTCGCGCCACTTGCGGTCGAGCACGGCGAGCACGACGCGGCGCTCGAGCTGGCGCAGCCCGTCGGCGCCGAGCTTGTCCTCGAATTCGGCGTACTTGGCCTTGGCGTCGGCGACGATCACGTCGCGCACGGCCTCGACGGCCTTCTCACCCTTCTTGCCTTCGGCGGCCTTCTCGGCCTCCTCGACGGTCACGTCGGTCGGCAGGACGGTGTTGAGCGCCTTGAACAGGCCCTCCCAATCCCAGTCCTTCGGCTTGTCGGAACCGTTGTTGGCGCCCTTGACGTAGCTCTCCACGGTGTCGGAGATGAAGCGCTCGATGTCCTCGTGGATGTCTTCGCCCTTGAGCACCGCCTGACGCTCGGCGTAGATGACGGTGCGCTGCTTGTTCATCACATCGTCGTACTTGAGGACGTTCTTACGGATCTCGAAGTTCTGCGACTCGCGCGCCTTCTGCGCGGTGCGCACGCCCTTGGAGACGCTCTTGGAGTGGATCGGCTCGCCCTCGGGCAGGCCCTTGGCCATCACACGGGCGACGAGCTGCGTGTTGAACAGACGCATCAGGTCATCCTCGAGGGACAGGTAGAAGCGGGACTCGCCCGGATCGCCCTGACGGCCGGAACGACCGCGCAGCTGGTTGTCGATTCGACGGGACTCGTGGCGTTCGGTGCCCAGCACGTACAGACCGCCGAGCTCCTTGACCTCCTCGTGCTCGTCCTTGACCTGGGCCTTGACTTCGTTCAGGGTGCCCGGCCAGCGCTTCTCGTACTCCTCCGGGGTGTCCTCCGGCGAGTAGCCCTCGGACTTGAGCTTGGCGTCGGCGAGGAACTCGACGTTGCCGCCGAGCATGATGTCGGTACCACGGCCGGCCATGTTGGTGGCCACGGTGACGGCACCCTTGCGGCCGGCGACCGCGACGATCGCGGCCTCCTTGTCGTGCTGCTTGGCGTTGAGGACCTGATGGGGGATGTTGGCGACGTCGAGCAGCGTGGAGACGACCTCGGAGCTCTCGACGGACGCGGTGCCGAGCAGGACCGGCTGGCCCTTGGCATGGCGGGCGGCGACGTCCTTGATGACGGCGGCGAGCTTCTCCTTCTTGGTGCGGAAGATGAAGTCGTCCTGGTCCTTGCGGATCATCGGACGGTTGGTCGGGATCGGCAGCACGCCCAGCTTGTAGGTGCTCATGAACTCGGCCGCCTCGGTCTCGGCGGTACCGGTCATGCCGGAGAGCTTGTCGTACATGCGGAAGTAGTTCTGCAGGGTGATGGTGGCGAAGGTCTGGTTCTCGGCCTTGACCTCCACGCCCTCCTTGGCCTCGATGGCCTGGTGCAGGCCCTCGTTGTAGCGGCGGCCCGGCAGCACACGGCCGGTGTGCTCGTCGACGATGAGGACCTCGCCGTGGGTGACGACGTAGTCGCGGTCGCGCAGGAACAGCTCCTTGGCCTTGATGGCGTTGTTGAGGTAGCCGATCAGGGCGGTGTTGGCCGGCTCGTACAGGTTGTCGATGCCGAGGAAGTCCTCGACCTTGGTGATGCCCGGGTCCTTGATGCCGACGACCTTCTTCTTCTCGTCGACCTCGTAGTCCTCGTCGCGGGTGAGCTTCAGGACCAGCTTGGCGAAGGTGCGGTACCAGCGGGTCACGTCGCCCTCGGCAGGGCCGGAGATGATCAACGGGGTACGGGCCTCGTCGATGAGGATGGAGTCGACCTCGTCGACGATGGCGAAGTGGTGGCCGCGCTGCACCAGCTCGTTCTTCTCCCACGCCATGTTGTCGCGCAGGTAGTCGAAGCCGAACTCGTTGTTGGTGCCGTAGGTGATGTCGGCGTTGTACTGCTTGCGGCGCTCCGGCGGCTTCTGCTCGGTGAGGATGCAGCCGACGTTCATGCCGAGGAAGCGGTAGATGCGGCCCATCAGCTCGCTCTGGTAGCTGGCGAGGTAGTCGTTAACGGTGACGACGTGGACGCCCTTGCCCTCAAGCGCGTTCAGGTACGCCGGCAGGGTGGCGACCAGGGTCTTGCCCTCACCGGTCTTCATCTCGGCGATGTTGCCCCAATGCAGGGCGGCACCGCCCATGAGCTGCACGTCGAAATGACGCTGGCCGAGGGTGCGCTTGGAGACCTCGCGCACGGTGGCGAACGCCTCAGGCATGATGTCGTCGAGCTTCTTGCCGTTGTCGAGCTGCTGCTTGAACTTGGGCGTCTGGGCCTTGAGCTCCTCGTCGGAGAGCGCCGAGATCTCATCCTCGAGCGCGTTCACGGCCTTGGCCACGCCCTCGAGCTTCTTGATCTGGCGGCCTTCGCCCATGCGCAGGGCCTTATCAACGATATCTACCACTATTCGCTCCTGTGTCGTTCCTTCGTTCCGCAGCCCGCCCCGCCATCCCCGTTGTCCACGTGGATTTCGAAAAGGCGTGCGGCGGACACACTGCCGACCATCATACGCGACATTGCCGATAACGTGGGCATATTCCCATATTCGGTCGCGCACGTGAAAATACGATGAGGTCCCCGCAACCGATTGAACCGGTTGCGGGGACCTCATCGATCCGAATCATCGGTCCACATCACCTCGTGGACCGGCCGTCCCTTCACTGCTTGGCGACGTTCTCCGGGGTGTCGATCTCGAACACGCCGTAGCTCCAACCGTGACGGTGATAGACAACGGACGGACGACCGGTCTCCTTGTTGACGAACAGGAAGAAGTCGTGTCCGATCAGCTCCATCTCGTACAGGGCCTCGTCGATGCTCATCGGCTCGGCGATGTGCAGCTTGCGGCGGATGACGATCGGCGTGTCACCGACCTGGACCTCCACCGACTCACCCGGGCCGAGATCGGAGGCGACTGCGGCGGCGGGGCTGTTGTTCGGCTCCTCCGGCTCGTTCTCCTCCACACTCTCCGGCTCGACCACGCCCAGATCCACCGGGGCGGGGTTGGTGTAGCCGCGACGATGATCCTTACGACGATCGCGGGTGCGGCGCAGACGCAGGGTCAGCTTGTCGAGCGCCATGTCGAGCGCGCTGTACTCATCGGCGCTCGAGGCCTCGGCACGCACCACGGTGCTGCCGGCGATGATGGTGATTTCCACGCGCTTGGCGGTATCCGCCTGACGCGGGTTGCCCTCGTGGGTGACCACGACCTGCGCACGCTGCGCATCGGGGGCGATAGCGGTCACACGATTCATCTTGTTCTCTACGACATCACGGAACCTCTGCTTGATCTGCGTGTGACGTCCGGTAACGACGATTTCCATGTGGACCTCCCTTAACTCAAGCGGTCTCCCGCTATTTGCGTTCCGTTCGGCGTCTTCACCGACCGGGTATGACTCATTGTAGACGAACCTCGCGTAAACGACGGGAGAACTCGCGGGGAGCGATATGTTTCTTTTCCGACTTCACGACGAAATAATCCGGTACATATGCTGTGCGTTTGCCTTGATGCCATGTTCGTTTCGGCTCGGACATCCGCATGGACAAGCAGAAGCCGCCATTCCTGAGAAAGGCGGGGAATCAGGAAAGGGAAGAATAAAGGTGAGACCCCTTATACCCCGGGTTCTGTCGTCCCCGCGCGAACGCGGGAACGGATGGCCATCCATCTCGACCTGACGTCACCGCCAGGCTCTAGCAGCCTACCCGATGGCACGGGCGAGCAGCCCTTACCGCCATCTGCTTGGCCTTGCTCCCGATGAGGCTTGCCATGCGGCTCGCTGTTACCAGCGGCCCGGTGGTCTCTTACACCGCCGTTTCACCCTTACCCGTCGTGGACGGGCGGTCTGTTCTCTGCTGCGCTATCTCTCAGGTCACCCTGGGCGGACGTTATCCGCCATCGTGCTCTGTGGAGCCCGGAAGTTCCTCAGTCACTCGCAATGAAGTCCGCGACCGCGGCCATCAAGAGGTCTCACAAGCGGACCATTATACATAGCCTGCGGATATTGACCGCGTGGACTAGTCCAGCAGCTCGTGCGCCACGCGACGCAGCGTCTCCGGGTCATGCCCCTTGCGTCCGCCGGCCGACCATAGACGACGCTGGCGCACCTGCCTTTCAAGGCCCCGGGTTCTGCGCGCCACCTGACGCCCCAGCTCCCATGCGGCCTCCTCGAACACGCCCTCGCTTTCGGCCTCATCGGCCACGCTGGTGGCCAGTGCACAGTCGACCCCCTTGCGTGTGAGTTCCATGACGGTTCCCCGTCTGCCCATCATGCGGCCGGCGCAGTAGCGGACCACCGATTCGGCGTAGTCGCGGTCGTCAAGCAGATGAAGTTCGGTCAGTCGGCCGATGACCTCGTCGACGACACCGGCGGCGTACCCCTTATCAAGCAGACGGCCACGCAGCATGCCGGACGAGCGCGCCGCGGCGTCCAGCAGGCGCAGGGCCGCCTCACGACAGGCGTCCGCATCGGACGGGTCCTCCACTTCACCGTTGCCCTTTCCCCAGCGGGAGAACCTCGAGGGGCGAGCGGCACGGGAATCGCCGTCGTCATCCGGCGCGTTCTCGTCGATGGCATTCCCGTCGATGGCATTCCCGGTGTCGGCGCAGAACGACGGCCCGTGAGCGCCGCCCGTGAGCGCGTCATCCACACGGATGCCATTCTCACGGGCGGAACGAACGGGGTGCCCCGCGCTCCCCTCCGGCGCGACCGGATGACGCCGGAGGAACTCCTCGGCACTGATCATCGTCAGGCCTTGGTCCCGGACTTCGCCGTCGCGGAGGCGGATGAGGAGGCGGAAGCCGCGGCTGCGGATTTGCCCGACTTGGACGCAGTCGCGGATTTGGCTCCGGCACCGGCGTTGGCCGATGTCACGGACACGTCCTCGGTATTGGCGTCCGCCTCGGATGCCTGCTTGGTGGCGTCGTCCTCGGCGAACTGGTCGGTCGGTTTGATGAGGCCGAACTTCTCCTTGACCTTGTTCTCGATCTCCTCGGTGACGGCCGGGTTGTCCTTGAGGAACTGACGCACCTTCTCCCTGCCCTGACCCAGCTGGTCCTCTCCGTAGGTGAACCAGGAGCCGGACTTCTTGACGACGCCGACCTGGATGGCCATGTCGATCACGGAGCCCTCACGGGAGATGCCCTCGCCGTAGAGCATGTCGAACTCCGCGGACTTGAAGGGCGGGGCCATCTTGTTCTTGACGACCTTGACGCGCGTGCGGTTGCCGACGGCCTCCTCGCCGTTCTTGATGGTCTGGATGCGGCGGATGTCGAGGCGCACCGAGGAGTAGAACTTGAGCGCCTTGCCGCCGGTGGTGGTCTCCGGGCTGCCGAAGAACACGCCGATCTTCTCTCGCAGCTGGTTGATGAAGATGGCGGTGGTGCCCGCCTGGGCGAGCGCGCCGGTCATCTTGCGCAGCGCCTGGCTCATGAGTCGGGCCTGCAGACCGACGTGGCTGTCTCCCATGTCACCTTCGATCTCGGCCTTCGGCACGAGAGCCGCGACGGAGTCGACGACGATGACGTCGAGCGCCCCGGAACGGATGAGCATGTCGGCGATCTCCAGCGCCTGCTCGCCGTTGTCGGGCTGGGAGACGATCAGGGAATCGGTGTCGACGCCAAGCTTGCGCGCGTAGACGGGGTCGAGGGCGTGTTCGGCATCGATGAACGCGGCGACGCCGCCGGCCTTCTGCGCGTTGGCGACCACGTGCAGCGCCAGCGTGGTCTTGCCGGACGATTCGGGTCCGTAGATCTCGACGATGCGCCCCTTGGGCAGACCGCCGATGCCGAGCGCCATGTCGAGCGCGAGCGAACCGGTGGGGATGACCTCCACGTTCTGCTCCGGCCTGTCGCCCAGCCTCATCGCCGACCCCTTGCCGAAGTTCTTCTCGACCTGCGCCAGAGCGTTGTCGAGGGCGGCCTTGCGACGCGGATCGATCTCGTGCTTCGCATCCGATGCCGGCTGCTCCTTGGGCTTGTCCACGGAGGTGGTTGCTTTCTGTGCCATGCTATTTCTCCTTGATGGTTATGCGGATGGTCGCCCCTCACGCTACGGAACGCGTTCACTGCGGTGCAAGGCGCACCGCCTCCTGTGGTTGAAACCCCTCGCACGATGGTCGGCGTGGATAACTATAGCGCATAAGACGAACATTTGTTCGAATATAGGAACCGACACGCCAATCGGATACCGGACGGGAAACCAATGGGAAGGTCAGCGTGCGGGCATCGGCGGCGCATTGTGGCCCCGCCCCCACCGCTCGGCGTCGGGGACCCCCATCTGATCGCACAGCACGTTCCATACGACGCGCGGCTCCTCCCCCGCAGCCAGGGCCTCGACGACCGTCATGTTGTCCAGCTCGGTCAGCTGCTGGTCCTGCGACAATGCCCTGCCGTAGCTTCGACCGAACACCTCTTCGAGCAGCTGCCAGAATTCACGTTCCCTCACGAACATCACAGTCTAGCCGATGCGGTTCATCCCAGCAGCCGACGAACGAAAGAGGGCGGTCGGAATCCATTGTTCGGATTCCAACCGCCCCTATGACACCCTATGGCACGGATCACGACCGGATCCGCATGGCCCCGGCATGAACCTCGTTACGCCTCGACCATGTCGAGCCTGTCGGCGACCATGCGCAGCAGCTGCGCGGTGGACACGCCCAACGCCTCGGCGATGGAGCTGAGCAGCTCGGAGCTGGCCTCCTTCTGACCACGCTCCACCTCCGACAGATAGCCGAGCGAGACACCGGCCTTCTCGCTGACCTCGCGAAGGGTCTTGTGATCGCGCGAACGAAGATCTCGCAGCACCCGGCCGATGGCCTCACGCAGGGTGAGCTCGCCGGTCTCTCGGATCTGCTCCCTGGCGGCAGCGGCCGTCGTGGCCGCGCGAGGCGCACGCTCGGCGCTCTCCGCCTCGTCCCACATGCGGCGGCGGGCCTCCGCGGCATCGTCTTTTGCCTTCTTGGCGGCGCGCGCCATGAGCACCTGCTGCTGGGCGAACATGACGGCACGACGCTGAGCCGGGGTCAGCTCGCGCATGCGGGCGGTGCCGGGACGCACCATCGTCGCGGCCTTGATCTGCGTCTGTTCCTCGGTGCGGGTCATCGTCTCCATAATCCCCATCCCTTTCGTGTATGTCATGCAGGTACGATTGCCTTCTACTACGACCAACAGCGAAGGGGGTCGGTTTTATTCCTGTGAAATGCCTGTGAGTACGCTCACGATTCGCAGAACGCTGTCGACGGTACGTGTCCGCACCTGTTCGCGGCTGCCGTCAAGTCGAAGTTCGACGGCGACGGTGAGACGACCGTCGCGGCTCTCGCTCACCCCGCATCCGCCGCGCAGCGACTCCATCGGATGCAGCAGATCGGGCAGATCCAATGCCGCCGGGAAGGAGACGCCGACGTATACGAGCCCGGCCGGCTTGTCGCCGTCGGGGCCGGGACCGGCCACGCCGGTCGTCGACAGTCCCATGATGCGATCGTCGTATTCGGGCTGCGCATACAGACGCGCGGTCGCCGCGGCCATCTGGCGGGCAACTTCGGGATGCACGGCCCCCTCCCGCTCAAGCAGCTCTCGATCCACATGGAGGATCCGATCCTTGGCTCTGATGTCGTAGGTGACGGCGGAGCCCAGAAAGACCTTGGAGGCCCCCGGCACACGCACGAAGGCGTCGGCCAGAAGACCTCCGGTGAGCGACTCGGCGCATGCGATCCTCAGGTTCTCCCGTTCGCACCACCGCAGCAGCGCGGCGGCGAGCGTCTCGGGACGCATGGTCACTTCCTCTTCGAGCCGATGAACGTGTTGTACAGGTACACGCCACCGGAGTAGAGGCACAACACCAGAGCCACGTACAGCATCGCGTAGGTGAGGAAGTAGTAGCCCTCCAGCCATGCCGGAGTGGCCTGGCCATCATCGAAGATCCAGAACGGCAGCAGCAGCAGGGACAGGCCGATGCACTGGAAGAGCGTCTTGAGCTTGCCCGGCCATGCGGCGGCGATGACCTTGCCGCCGGGGCGTTCCATCACGAAGAAACGCATCACGGTGATGCCGATCTCGCGGATGAGGAACAGCGCCGTGGCCCACCACGGGAACTCGTCGAACACGGAGGCGACGATCAGCGCACCGCAGGTGAGCAGCTTGTCGGCGATCGGATCCATGAGCTTGCCCAGCTCGGTGACCTGATTGTATTTGCGAGCCATCCATCCATCGAGCTTATCGGTGGACGCGGCGATGATGAAGATCACGCCGGCAACCCAGCGCATCGTGGGGTTGTCCTCTCCCCACGCGCCGGCGGCGATGTACAGCCCGAGGAAGATCACCACGAGCACGATGCGCGAGTAAGTGACGAGGTTCGGCGGGGCGTTCCAGCCATCAAAAAGCGACGACTTCTTGTTTTCGATAGTCTGTTCGTCAGTCATGATCCTCACAGTACCCTCACTTGTCTACACCGTTGCTGGCTTTCGTCTGACCGTGAAGTGGATATGGCCCGACAAACGGCTGGACGTCGTCGCCACTACTCCTGAGGCTGCGGGCCTAAGGTCGGACCTGCTGCCTGACCGGAGGACTGCAGCGAACCGGTCTCGCCCCTGATGAACGCGAGCACGGCCGGCAGATCCTGCGGCTGGACAAGCACCTGACGCGCCTTCGACCCCTCGGAGGGACCGACCACACCACGCGATTCCAACAGGTCCATGAGACGACCCGCCTTGGCGAAGCCGACCCTGAGCTTGCGCTGGAGCATCGATGTGGAGCCGAACTGCGTGGTGACGACGAGCTCGGCCGCCTGCAGCAGCACGTCCATATCGTCGCCGATCTCCTCGTCCGGCTCGAGTCCCTTCTTCTCGCTCTCCTGGGCCATCTGCTCGATGTCCTCGCGGTACTTGGGCTTGCGCTGGGTGCGCACGAACTCGACCGCCTTGCGGATCTCGGATTCGGAGACCCACGATCCCTGCACACGGCGCGGCTTGGCCTCGCCCATGGGCAGGAACAGCGCATCGCCCTGGCCGATCAGCGTCTCCGCGCCGGTGGTATCGAGAATGACCCTGGAATCCGTGGCGGACGACGTCGCGAATGCGAGACGCGAGGGGATGTTCGCCTTGATCAGACCGGTGACGACGTCGACCGACGGCCTCTGCGTGGCGAGCACCAGATGCACGCCGGCGGCGCGCGCCAGCTGCGTGATGCGCTGGATCGAGCTCTCGACGTCGTTCTTGGCGACCATCATGAGATCGGCCATCTCGTCGACCACGACGAGGATGTACGGGTAGGGCGCGACCTTACGGCCCGAACCGGCCGGCGCGTGCACCTTGCCGGCGCGCACCGCCTCGTTGAAGTCCTTGACGTGTCGGAAGCCGAAGTACTCCAGATCGGAGTAGCGCGAGTCCATCTCCTTGACGACCCATTCGAGGGCCTGCGCGGCCTTCTTCGGATCCGTGATGATCGGCGTCAGCAGATGCGGGATGCCCGCGTATGCGGACAGTTCGACGCGCTTGGGGTCGACCATGATCAGACGCACCTGATCAGGAGTGGCGCGCATGATGATCGAGGTGAGCATCGAGTTGATGAAGCTGGACTTGCCGGAACCGGTGGCGCCTGCGACCAGCAGGTGCGGCATCTTGGTCAGATCGGCGGTGACGAACTTGCCCTCGACGTCCTTGCCCACGCCCGTGAGCATGGGGTTCGGGTCGTTCATCGCGCCCGGGGAGCGCAGCACGTCGCCCAGATGCACGATCTCTCGATCCTCGTTCGGGATCTCGATGCCGATGGCCGACTTGCCGGGAATCGGGGAGAGGATGCGCACGTCGGAGCTGGCCACCGCATAGGCGATGTTGCGCTGCAGATTGGTGACCTTCTCCACCTTGACGCCGGGCGCGAGCTCGACCTCGTACTGGGTGACGGACGGGCCGCGCAGGAAGCCGACGACCTTCGCGTCGACCTTGAACTGCTGGAACGTGGAGGTCAGAGCGCGGATCACGCGGTCGTTGGCCGGGGTGCGCGCCGCATGGGGCTTGCCCTTGACCAGCAGGTTGACGTCGGGCAGCTGGTAGGGCTGTTCGACGACGGGGAGACCATCCGAGGTGTCGTCCGAGACCGCAGGGGAATCGCCGTACGACGCATCGGACGACGTGCCAAGTGCCGCCGACGGCAGACGGCTCTCGTCCGTGTCGGCGCCGTATGCCCCCGATCCGGCGCCCATGGCGACCGTCGCCGGTTCGACGGCGGGGAACGCGGAGCTCGACGGCACCGACGCGGCCGCATCCGCTCCGCCGGCACGTGAGGTGACGGGAGCCCACGGATCGACACCGATGCCGTTGGGCGTGGAGGAGACGGGAACCGCAAAGGTGGCGTCATCCTGGTCGACGGCGTTGAACGGAGCCGAGATCGGCGTCAGCGGCACCGTGGACGAGGCATCGACCACCGGCGTCTCCGCGGTCTGTCCATGATGGCGGGCCGCGTTCACGAACGGGTCATCGGCCTCATAGCGGTCGAGGGAGCGGTCCTCGTCATCCTTGCGACGGAAACCGAACAGGCGCTCGAGCAACGACGGCTTTCGCGATCCGGGATTCGCGTGGTTCTCCTCGTCGTCGCCGTCATGCGTCGGCACGCCGTCGGCGAAGCGGATCGAATCGTCATCGGCATCATCTCCGGCATCGCCGCTCTTCGCCTCGCCGACCACTCCCCTGACCAGATCAGGCAGATCGGTGACGTGCACGCCGGCGACCAGCATGATGGAGAACAGGGCGATCACGACGAACACCGCGATCGCGAACGCCTTCGACAGTCCGATCTCCAGCGGGGTGCCGAGCATGTAGCCGATCAGACCGCCGGCGTTCTGCAGTTCATGCCAGTCGAATCCGTTCGCGCCAGCGGAGAACGCGATATCGATGATCGAGCATACGGACCACAGCAGCAGGCCCCATCCGGTCATCACCCTCGGATTGTTCGACCCCTTGCCGGAATTGCGCATCAGACGAATCGCGGCATACACCAGCAGCACGGGCAGCACGACGCTCGTCATGCCGAGCACGCCTGCCGCGATCGAATGAAGGAACACACCGAACGGCCCCGATACACGGAACCATTCCGAGGCGCAGAACAGCACCGCCAGAACGATGAGGATGAAGCACAGGCCGTCACGGCGGTATGCGGGGTCGTACTCCCCCACCCCGGACGCCGAACGGACCGCGGCCCCCAGCGCACGCGGCACGGCGAGCAGCATCCTCTTCCACATCGGTTCGTCGAACCCCTCGGCGGAACCGCTGTTCGCGCCGGTCTTCCCTCTGCCTGCATTGGATCGTGTCTTTGCCATAACGCTACCAATCTACCGAACCGGATGTATCCGAATCCCGGTTTTCACCCAATCGTCGCGAACTCTTCCCGTGCGCGATGGTCTACCATATTGGTATGACTCCTGCGGAACGTGCGAGCGCAGTCGCATTTGCACTCAAGAACTGCGCGCTGGAAGCGATGACGCCGGGCGAGGCGACGAGGCGCGCCGCGGCGGACTACGAGGCCGGCCATATCGACGTGGCCAGGCTGATCGATGTGGCGGACGGTGATCAGCTCCCCGCATCGGGCGTGTTCGCCCGTAACGTGCTGATCGCCGAACGCGGCTGGAGGCCGAGTGGCGATCTGTCCGAACTCGTCGCCATCCACAGGGCGCTGTTCGAAGGCGTGTTCGACGACGCGGGACTGCTGCGCACCTCGGACACGACACGCAAGGCCACGCATGACGAGGCGCGGGCAAGCAATCCGGAGGCGTTCTTCCCCGCCTCGCTCATCGAGACCGGTGCGCTGAACATCGCCACCGAGTTGGCCGAGCAGCATAATCTGCAGGCGTTGGACCGGGACGTGTTCATACCGAAGTTCGCCCACATCTATGACGAGCTCGGCTACCTGCACCCGTTCAGGGGCGGCAACGCGATGACGCTGCGCGTGTTCGGATCCCGTCTTGCGCACGACGCCGGATGGGACCTCGACTGGGGCCCGGTAACGCGTGAACGCTACAGGCAGGCCAAGCATGCGGCGTATCTGGCGGACACTTCGGTGTTCGAGCGCCTGTTCGCCGAGATGATCCGCCCCGCGAATCCGACGAGGGTGTTCCTCATCGCCGGATTCGAGCAAGGGCCCGCGCACTGAGCGTCCGATCGCGTCCGTCCGGTCGCAATCGGACGCGATCGCAATCGGACGCGATCAGCCCGGTCAGACGATGTCGCCCAGATGGTGCTGCGTGTACTCGTCGGCCTTCGCGTCGATGGCGTCATAGTCGCCGGCATCAGCATGCGCGATGACCGCCATGGCGTTGTCCACCAAACGCGGGTTCAGCGCCTGAAGCCAGTGGATGCGCGGGTCGCGGCCGAACCAGCCCATCTGCTTGCGTGCCAGACGGCGGGTCTTCTGCGCGATGTCGTTCCACGCGTCGTCATCCTCATCCCACATGCCGTCCAGCAGATCGATCATCTGCTGGTATCCAAGCGCCCTTCCGGCGGTGAATCCCAGATGCGGACGAAGTCGACGAACCTCCTCCAGGAAGCCCTGCTCGCGCATCCGCTCGGTACGGATGCCGATACGGCGGTCGAGCTCCCTCCTGTCCAGATCGAGACCGATCTGGACAGATGGGATGACGTAGCGGTATCGGGGCAGGCTCGCCGAATACGGACGTCCGGTGATCTCGATGACCTCAAGCGCGCGGATCGTACGACGCGGGTTGCGCGGATCCATGCGCGCCGCCGCCTCGGGGTCCTTGTCCCGAAGCTCGTCGAACAGCGCTCCGGCGCCCTCGAGCCGTTCGCGTTCCTCGAGGCGCGCACGCACCTGCGGATCGGTGCCGGGGAAGCTGATGTCGTCGATGGCCGCCCGGGCGTACAGGCCCGATCCGCCGACCAGGATCGGCCGGACGCCACGTGCCTTCAGTTCGGCGATGGCGGTACGGGCGAGCTGCTGGAACTTCGCTACGGTCATCGTCTCGTCAGGGTCGATGATGTCGATGAGATGATGCGGCACCTCGGCCTGCTCCTCGGCGGTCGGCTTGGCCGTGCCGATATCCATGCCGCGATACATCTGATAGGCGTCCGCGTTGACGATCTCGGCGCGCTCCCCCTGTTCGGCGAGCCGCTTGGCGATGGCGATGCCGAGCCCGGTCTTGCCGGAGGCGGTGGGTCCGACGATGGAGACGATGCGCGGTTTGCGATCAGTGGCGGACTCAGTGGCGGACATGGTAGGTCTGTCCCTTCCTCGGATCGGGATCGGCGATGAGGTTGTGTCGTCCGGCGTGGGTGACGGTGGCGGTGACGAAATCACCAATCTGCGGAGTCGGCTCGCCCTCCGGCACGCGGATGTGCACGAGCACACCCGTCCGCTCGCGTCCGGTGACGCGATGCGTGTCAGAGTCCTTCTTGCCCTGCATGCCGGTGATCATCACCTCGACGTCACGGCCTTCGAACGTGGCGAGGTTCTCCTCGGTGATCCGCTCCTGCAGGGCGACGAGACGATCGAAGCGCTCCTGGACCACATCATGCGGGATCTGCGGCATGGAGGCGGCGGGGGTCCCGGGACGGGGCGAGTAGATGAACATGAACGCCGAGGAGAAGCGGGCCTCGCGGACCACGTCCAGCGTGGCCTGGAATTCCTCCTCCGTCTCCCCGGGGAATCCGACGATCACGTCGGTGGAGATCTGCGCGTCCGGCATGGCGGCGCGGATGCGCCCGAGGATGTCCATGAACTTGGCGGAGCGGTAGGATCGGCGCATCGCGCGCAGGATGCGGTCGGAGCCGGACTGCAGCGGGAAGTGCAGCTGGTGCATGACGTTCGGAGTCTCGGCCATCGCGGCGATGACGTCATCGGTGAACGCCGCCGGATGCGGTGAGGTGAAGCGCACACGCTCGAGGCCTTCGATCGTGCCGCAGGCGCGCAGCAGCTTGCTGAACGCGTAGCGATCGCCCATGCCGTAGCCGAAGGAGTTCACGTTCTGGCCGAGCAGCGTGACCTCCTTCGCGCCATTGGCCACGCAGGTGCGAATCTCGTCGAGGATGTCGCCGGGACGACGGTCCTTCTCCTTGCCTCGGGTGGTGGGCACGATGCAGAACGTGCAGGTGTTGTTGCAGCCCACGGAGATCGCGACCCAGGAGCTCACGCGCGAGGCACGGGCGGCAGGCAGCTGGCTGGGCATCAGGTCGAGCTTGTCGGCGACCTCGACCTGGGGCTTGCCGGTGATGCGGTTCTGGTCGAGCAGCCTCGGCAGCACGTCGATGTTCTTCGTGCCGAAGACGGCGGAGACCCATGGCGCCTTGTCGGCGATCTTCCTGCGGTCGATCTGGGCCATGCATCCGCCGACGGCGATCTGCAGGTTCGGACGATGCAGCTTGACACGGTTGTAGCGGCCCACGGTGCCGTACATCTTCTCAGTGGCGTTCTCACGCACTGCGCAGGTGTTGAGCACGATCAGGTCGAGATCGTTGTCGAGCACCTGCTCCTCGCTGGCGGGCACGTAGCCGTCCGCCTCGAGTACACCCGCGATGCGTTCGGAATCATGCACGTTCATCTGGCAGCCCAGCGTGTCGATGTGGAACACGCCCTTGCCGCGCGATCCGGCGAGGGCCTGGGCCTCGGCCGTGCCGGCCTCAATCGAGGCGCGCTCCGCCTCGGTCATCATGTCTTCATTCATAGCGGCTCATTCTATGAGACGGTCGCGTCATGCCTCGATCGGCATGGAACCATCGACGGACCGTTGCAAGCTAGTTTGTTTTGGCTTGCAGGACGGTCTTGCGGCCGTCCGCTCCAAGGCTCATGCCACCGTGGTGACTGCTTGGTTCGCACTTCACCGCGGTTTGCCCGGCATCCCACGGGACGCCGGGTCTTACGTCCGCTCCATGCGCGTTTAGGGTCTCCGGGGCACTCCCGGCGACCATGATGTTGATCGCGGCGTTCAGGTCGCGGTCCATGATGAGACCGCACCCGTCGCACCGGTAGACGCGCTCGTCGAGGGAGAGCTTGGCTTTCACCCTCCCGCAGTCCGAGCATGTCTTGCTTGACGGATACCAGCGGTCGACGACGTGCAGCCGTGCGCCGGTGCGCGCGGTCTTGTACTCCAATTGACGTCGCAGCTCATGGAAGGACGCGTCCTCGACCGCCTTGGCGAGCCGATGGTTCCTGACCATGCCGGCCACGTTCAGGTCCTCGATCGAGATGTCCGAGTAGATGGAGGCGAGCCGTGTGGTCAGCTTGTGCAGCAGGTCGCGGCGCTGGTTGGCGACTCGCGCGTGCAGACGGGCCACGCGTTCGCGCGTCCTGCGCCGACGGTTAGACCCCCTCGTCCTGCGTGACAATGCCTTCTGCACGCGTCTCAACCGATGTTCACTGCCCTCCAACGCGTGCGGGTTGGCGATGACGGTCCCGTCGGAAAGCGTCGCCAGCGTCCTGACCCCCAGATCGATGCCGACCGCACCGCCCCTCGACGGGGTCGCGGGCGCGGGATCGGCGCGTTCCACGGTCAACGAGGCGTGCCAGCGGCACGCGTGCCGGCTGACGGTCATGCGCAGCACCCGACCATCGCCGACCCGCTTCGCCACGTTCTCCATGCAGTGCACGCGGCCGATCCGGGGCAGTCTCAACGCCCTGGGATCACCGGGGATGGGACCGTACGAGCCGGTCGTGTACGCGAACCGGGGCGTCGCACGATCCTTCGACCGGAACCCGGGGAAGCCGACGCGACGTCCTTTGCGCTGCCCCTTGCGGCTTTCCGACCAGTTCCTCAGGGCGTTCGACAGGGCTTCCAAACCACTGTTGTAGGCTTCCTTGCTGTTCTCCCGCCACCACGGCACACCGTCCTTGTCCACGGCCAGCGTGTCCTTGTTGGCATTCCACCAGCGTCGCAGCGCGTACAACGACCACTCCGGTCTTTCCTGTGCGTCGATCATCGCCTTGACGTGGGCAAGCCCGGCGTTGAACGAGAAACGCGCCGCCCCCGCATGCGAGGACAGCAAACGCTCCTGCGCCGGCGTGGGGTCCAACACGACCTTGACCGCCTCAAGCATCACGCGCCGCCCTCAACACGGCCTCCACCTTGCTCCTGGCGGCACGACGGCCATACAGGCGCGCGCAGAACGAGGTCAGCACCTCGGTCATATCACGCACCAGATCATCATCCAGCTCCGAATCGTCCACGACGATCAGCCTGCGCCCCTGCGCCTTCAACGCGGACTCGACCAGTCCCGCATTCATACGCGCCAGTCGGTCACGATGCTCCACAATGATGGTGCCGACCGTGGGATCGGCGAGGATGCGGTTCAATCTGCGGCGCTTGTCGTCCATGCCGCTGCCGGTCTCGCACACCACTTCGGGGGATTCGACCCCCATGCCGATGGCGAACGCCTTCAACCGGTCCGCCTGCCGCGTCAGATCCGCCTTCTGATCGGATGAGGAGACACGCACATAGCAGACCGTACGCGAACCCGCATCGGGAGCGAATGGCCTCTCATACTTCGGATCGTGGATGAGCCACACGCTCCCCGACCGTTCGAACGGGACCGGCATACGGTTCTCACGACACCACTTCCACACCGTCTGCTCGTTCAACCCCTCACGAGCCGCCCATTCCTTCGCACGCATGAAATAAACCATAACACGCCAGAACAAAGCAAATCAAACCAACAAAGCATCAGATGGTAACCCCATCGACGAGACGGTCGGGTCGTGCGAAGATTCCCCGGCAACATTCAGGTTCGCCGCGGCGAGGACGATAGAATATGACCCGTGATACTTGACCGACAGTCCAAAATGAGCACCACTGATCTGAAGGCACGTCTCAAGGGCCTGAGTCTGGCGGACGGCACGTTCGACGCCGACCAGATCACCGAATTCATCGACCTCATGCAGGTGTACGAAGGTGCGATGTACGAGATCTCGACGAAACTGGAGATCCTCGACGGCGAGTTCCAGGTGCGGTTCAGCCACAATCCGATCCACCACATGGAACGCCGACTGAAGTCGGTGAACTCCATCATGGGCAAGCTGGAACGCAAGGGACTGCCGCTGGCGGTGAACTCCATCAAGGACAACCTGTTCGACGTGGCCGGCATCCGCGTGATCTGCAACTACCGGGATGACGTGTATTCAGTGTCGAACTACCTGTCCGCCCAGTCGGACATTCAGGTGCTGCGCGTCAAGGACTACATCAAGAACCCGAAGCAGAACGGCTACCGTTCGCTGCATGTGATCTACGCGGTGCCGGTGTTCCTGTCCTCGGGCGCGCACTACACGCCGGTGGAGGTGCAGTTCCGCACCATCGCGATGGACTACTGGGCGAGCCTCGAACACGCGCTGCGCTACAAGACCGACCTGCCGGACGCCAAGCTCAGCGAGCATTCGCAGACGTTGCTCGACTGCGCACGCAGCCTGCAGAACATCGAGGTGCAGATGCAGAACATCCACCGCGACATCAACGGTGCGCCTCAGGTCGAGGAGACGCCGAAGACGACGAACTGAGCCGTTTCGGCACTCTGGCGGGAGCCTGCGCGAGCAGGGTTCCCGCGAAGATGAGCGCACATCCGAGGTAGCCGCGCGGCGTCATCACCTCGCCGAGGAAGATCGCGCCGCCCACCACCGAGAAGAACGACTCAAGGCTCATCAGCAGACTGGCGCGGGTGGGAGGCACCCACTGCTGGCCTATCGCCTGCAGCGTGTAGGCGATGCCCACCGATCCGATTCCGGCATAGACGATCGGAGGCCATGCCGCCACGGCTCCATCCCAGTCGATGGAGCCTTCGATCGCCGAACCGATCCAGCTCAGCACCGCGGTGGTGGAGAACTGCACGAAGGAGAGCATGATCGCGTCGACATGTGATCCGAGCTCATCGATGACGAGGATGTGTGTGGCGAACAGCACCGCGGTGAACAGTAGCAGCAGATCGGCCAGACCGAGGGATCCGAAGCCGTCGGTCACGCATAGCAGGTAGAAGCCGATGACCGCAAGCATCACGGCGACGACGACAAGGATGCCGATGCGTCGACGTAGGAACACGAAGGCGAGCAACGGCACGATCACGATGTACAGGGCGGTGATGAACCCGGCGCGTCCGGCCGATTTGCCGTAGAGGATGCCGTATTGCTGGAGGGTGCTTGCGGTGAAGAGCACAACACCGCAGATCATGCCGACGACGACGGGGCTGGCGAGAATCGTCCTGCCGACGGTGTCGACGCCTTCGACGCCGTCATGTGCCGCCGTCCTGCCGTCCGTCCTCCTGCGCCGATGCAGCACCAGCAGCACCGGCAGCAGGGAGAGCGCGCCGAGCGTGAATCTGGTGGCGTTGAAGAACAACGGGGTGACCGCATCCATGCCCTGCACCTGCGCGACGAATGCGAATCCCCAGATCAGCGCGCATACTACGAGGCACGCCATGCCCACGATATCCTGTCTTCTCATGGGGACCAACGTAGCGCCGGCGTATTGCGGGCATGAAAAAGCCCGACCACATGGTGGTCGGGCGTATCGGATGTTCCCCTGTGCTCAGTGGGCCGGAGTCTGTTCGACCGTTGCTGCCATCAGGGTCGCATCAGTGTGATTCCCAAGATCATTAGTCCCTGTTGCCGAAGAGCTGAAGGATGTACAGGAACATGTTCACGAAGTCGAGGTACAGGTTCAGCGCGCACAGAATGGAGATCTTCCTGATCATCTCCGGACCCTGCGCCTCGTACTGGGCGAACAGGGCGCGCGTGGACTGCGCATCGTACATGGTCATGCCGGCGAACAGGATCAGGCCGAAGGCGCACATGATCTGCGTCATGCCGGAGACGCCGGGGATGAGCATGAGCACGAACTGGGAGATGATGAGCACGATCAGGCCGACCATGAGGATCGGACCGAACTTGAGCATGTCGAACTTGGTGGTGAGGCTGAACATCGTCAGCGCGAAGAAGAACGCGGCGGTGATGCCCAGCGCAATGCCGATCGATCCCAGATCGTAGACCATGAATATCGAGCTCAGGGTGAAGCCCATGAGCGCCGCATACACATAGAACATCGCACGCGCGGCACCGACGCTCATCTTCATGATGCGCGCGCCGAGTATGACGGCGAGCGCCACCTGTACGACGCACAGGCCGATGAGGCCGAGCATGCCGGTGGACATGAGGAACGCGTAGTACAGTCCGCTTGCCTGTCCGAGGACGGCGACGACGGCGGTCACGATCAGACCGATGGTCATCTCGCCGTAGGCCTTGGTGACGGAGACGCGACGCGCCTCCTCGTAGGAGTAGGCGACCTGCGCGTCGATGGCGGCACCCGCGCCGCCCTGTCCGGCGTAAGCGTACTGGGGCTGGGCGTAGGGCTGCTGGTACTGGGGCTGCTGGTTCGCGTTCGCGTACTGGTACTGCTGCTGATACTGCTGGCCGGCACCGTATCCGGTGTTGAGGTTGTTGCCACCCTGCGGCTCGTAGTTCGGGTTTGGCTGGGGCTGCTGACCGAATGTCATGTTGGCTCCTTTGGTATTCGTTCAGTCCCCATCTTAGGGGTACGAAGCTTACGATTCCATGAATACGTTCGCTGTGGACGTATGTGGACATGGGCGTCGGGCCCGATCCGTATGGATTCGGGGCCCGACGTATGAGATGTATGACGAGTCGCAAGGCGGATGACCGTCAGCTCGCCGATGACGTCAGGTCGTAGATGGTGACTCCATCCACGGTCTGCGCCTCGTAGTGTTCGGAGACCCAGGAGGCGATCTCGCTCGCCGCGTCGGATCCGCCGAGCTGGCGGCCTCCCATGCCACCACCGGAGATGTAGTAGTGGATGAGGCCCTGTTCGACGTAGCTCTTGAACTGCTCGAGGGAGGGGGCCGGGTCGGAGCCGTTGAAGCCGCCGATGGCCATGACGGCCTGTTCGCTGGCCAGCTGGTAGCTGGCGGCGTTCTGGGAGCCGGTGGTGGCCGCTGCCCAACGGTACTGGTCGGAGTTCTCCTTGAGCAGGGCGACGACCTCCTCGCTGGCGGTGCCGCCGCCGAGCAGGCCTCCGCCCATACCGCCGCCGGAGCCGCGCTGACCGTCATTGCCATAGGTCGACGACTGGCCGTCCGGTTGCTGACCGTCCGGTTGCTGGCCGTCCGATCCGGCTGACTGGCCGTCGGTCGACTGTCCCGGCATGCCCATGCCGCCGGGAGCGCTCTGGCCGCCGGATCCACCGCCCGGGCCTGTCTGACCGCCCGGACCGCCGGGACCGCCCATGCCACCGCCCGGACCGCCCATACCGGTCGAGTTGGTGACGTTCGGACCGGCGGTGACGATCGAGCCTGTGTGCCCGGTGGAGACGGTGTACGCGGTCCATGCCAGAGGACCGGCGGCGAGCGCCACCGCCGCGAGCGCGCAGGCGCCGGCACCGGCGATCGTGATGGCCCGCCTTGCATGCGGCGTGCGCAGGAAGCGCATCTCGCGTGTCGGCGCGGCCGCGGCCGAGACGATGATCAGCA
This sequence comes from Bifidobacterium callitrichos DSM 23973, assembly GCF_000741175.1. Taxonomy (GTDB): domain Bacteria; phylum Actinomycetota; class Actinomycetes; order Actinomycetales; family Bifidobacteriaceae; genus Bifidobacterium; species Bifidobacterium callitrichos. The sequence goes on along the minus strand of NZ_JGYS01000015.1, from coordinate 19,456 downwards.
GGAGCGTCGCGATGAGTCCGGCCGCCATGACGAGGTATCTGAGCCACGGCAGCCAGGTGGAGCGGCCGAGCAGCTCGACGGCCCAGAACGTGTTGACGAGCACGAGGAGCGCAGCGACGACACGCGCCCAGAACCACTGTCGTTTGGCCCACAGTCCGCTTACGGCGATGGCGACGAGTGCGGCCACCGCGGGTGCGAGGGCGACGGTGTAGTACTGGTGGAAGATGCCGGCCATGAAGCTGAAGGTGAGCCATGTGACGATGAGCCAGGATCCCCACACGAGGGTGCCGGCGCGGCGCAGGTCGGTGCGGCGGCTGCGGCGGGCGACGATCAGCCCGATGGCGATGCCGGCGAAGGCGATCGGCGCGAGCCATGCGATCTGTCCGCCGTACTCGCCGTCGAACAGTCGGGTCAGGCCGGTCTGTCCCCACATGCCGCCGCCGTTGCCGCCGCCCATGCCGCCGCCCCCACCAACGACGGCTCCGGTTTCGTCGCCGGTGATGCGGCCGAGACCGTTGTAGCCGAAGGTGAGTTCGAGGAAGGAGTCGGTCTGCGATCCGCCGATATAGGGGCGGGATCCGGATGGCACGAGGACGGTCAGGGCCACCCACCATCCGGCGGAGACGACCACGGAGGCGATGGCGGCGAGGCCGTCGACGATGCGTCGGACGAGTCCGGTGGGCGAGGCGACGAGGAAGGCGAGTGCGAATCCGGGCACGACGAGGAACACCTGCATCTGCTTGGTGAGGAAGCCGAATCCGATGCATGCGCCTGCGAGGATCATCCACAGGGTGCGGCTGCGGTTGCCGGCACGCGTGTCGGGGTATTCGAGGGCGCGCATGACCGAGGCGGTGGCGCCGGTCATGAGCAGCACGAGGAGCGCGTCCGGGTTGTTGAAGCGGAACATGAGTGCCGCGACGGGCGTGGTGGCGAGCGTGAGTCCTGCGATGACGCCGGCCCAGTTGCCCCATGTGCGTCGGATGGTGGCGTAGAGGATCCACACGCTGGCCATGCCGCACAGCGCCTCGGGCAGGAGTATCGCGAAGGAGTTCAGGCCGAGGACGCGCACGGACAGGGCCATGAGCCAGATGGCTGCCGGCGGCTTGTCGACGGTGATGGCATTGCCGGAGTCGAGCGACCCCCACAGGAACGCCCACCAGTCCTTGGATCCGGCCTGGGCCGCTGCGGAGTAGAACTCGTTGGCGTACCCGGAGGCGGTGAGGTTGACGAACATGATGATGGCGGTGAACGCCATCATGCCGCCGAAGCCGATCCAGTCGGCGGTGGTGCGTCGCGTGGCGATGTTGGATCGCACGGTGGGGTTGGTGCGGGTGTCGACGTATCGTCCGGCAGGCATCGGCGCGCCGGAGTCCGGACGATGGTATCGGCTGCGGTTCCTCGTCTGTGCGGATGCGGAGCCGTCCGATGAGGGGATGGCCGATGCGGTTGTGGTGGTCATATAGGGAGCTGTCCTTGGGTATTGGTGATCGATGGTCTATGGAATGTTTGCCGTCGGAGCGTTCAGGCCGTTGCGGCGACTCGCATGCGGTTCAGCGTGCCGTTCATGCGCCACATGCCCTTGAGATCCTTTCTCACGGTGTCGGGAATGTTGACGGTGCTGCCCGGATCCTCGACCCAGCGGACGGGGAACTCGTACATGCGCATGCCGGTGGCCTGAGCCAGCAGCAGCATCTCCGTGTCGAAGAACCATTCGTCGTCCTGGATGTAGGGCAGCAGATGTCTGGCGGCGGATGCGGTCATGGCCTTGAAGCCGCATTGCGCGTCGTGGAAGGAGGCGCCTAGCAGCATGCGCAGCATGCCGTTGTAGGTGCGGGAGATGAATTCGCGTTTGGCGGATCTGGTGACTTCGGAGTCGTCGAAGAGTCTGCATCCGAAGGCGACGTCGGCGAATCCGTAGACGAGGGTGCCCACGAGCGTGCCGGTCTGGTGGATGTCGGTGGACAGGTCGACGTCCATGTAGGAGACGACCTTGGCACGGGACTCGCCCCAGGCGAGTTTGAGTGCGCGCCCCCGCCCCTTGCGTGCGATGCGGACGGCTCGCACACGGCCCGGATACTGGGATGCGAGGCGGGAGGCGATGGCCCATGTGTCGTCGGTGCTGGCGTTGTCGGCGATGACGATCTGCCAAGTGTAGGCCCACCCTTCGATCTGGCTGGAAGCCAGATGGTTCATCAGGGTGAGCACGGATTCGGCGAGCTGCTCCTGCTCGTTGTAGACGGGGATGACGATGTCGGCGTCCACGGGGCGCGGCTCCCCCACACGTTCGACGATGCCGGTTCGCGGCGCCCCGTACGCCGTCCCGGTTGTTCCGATCATTCCGGTCGATCCATATGTCGACTCGGTGTTGGATGCGATGCGGCCGGCATCGTCCGTAAGTTTCGGCTGCGGTGTCGCGGCAGCTGGCGTTGTGATTGCTGTGCTCATGACTCTTATGAAACAGCCGCTTTCCTAGTGGCGTCTTAGCCGAGCGTAAAGCGTTCCCGGCAGTGTCGGGGAAGAGTCCTCAACGTTCCCTGAACGCTTGCTGGATGCGCAGGGCCGCAACTGAGCCACGTGAATGATTCGACAGCGTCACATTTTCCCGAAAACAAGCCACTCCTCGGGAATATGTGACGCTCAGTCGCACTCAGCGTCACGTTTTCCCGCGGAATGGACGAATCTCGGGAATATGTGACGCTCAGTCGAACAGATATTCAGTCGAGCTCATGAATGCCCGATGTCGCATATTCCCGATGACGCACATTCCCGAGCAACGGGGCCGATGGCGCCGTCACTGACCGGCGTTCCAGTCCACGGGGATGTCGCAGTACGCGTTCGCACCGGATCCGCTGCCATCATGCCTGGAGACGCTCTTGCCGTTCACGATGATCTCGCAGGACAGTCGGATGCCGCTTGGATCCGGGGTCTCGTAATCGGTGGACGTGACGCTGAGCGTCGGATACTCACCTGCCTCCTTTCCGGTCATGGTCTTCTCCCATGTGCCGTTGAAGTCCTCCGTGTGGCTTTCCCCGATTCCTCCGTACATCACGCTTGCGGGACCGTTGCTGGTGGCCTTCATCGTGATCGAGCGTTCCTCGTCTGCCTTTTTCTGCTCCGTCTGGCTCTGCTGCACTTCGTTGGAGACGCTGTCGATCGCCTTGCCGTAGCTGCTCTGGGTGACCAGCACGATGGCGATGGCGATGATGGACAGGATCGCGGCCGCGATCGCCAGTCCCCTGCCCCGCTTGCGTCCTCTGGACCGCGTCGCGACCACGCCGACGATGGCGAAGACTATGCCGATCGCACCGAGAACGGCGGCGAAGTTGTTTACGATGGGAACCCAGCTGAGCAATACGGCGATGACGCCGAACACCAGACCGACAACGGAGGATGCGCTCAGGTTCCTGTGGGCGTGGGGAGCAGGCGTCCTTCCGAGGTTCGGTTGGCCCTGTGACGGAAGCGGAATGTTGTCGGTCATGGTTTCCTCTTTCTCCATTCGTTTCTTGCGCATGGGACTTTGCGCGGCGTGATTTCGACGTTATTCGCCGAACCGGAGTCATGTCAGTGTACGAACGGACATTTCCGCCTGCCCGTTCGGGCGACGGCGGCATGCGGGATGCGCCCGCATGTCCAATGGCACCGCGGGGCGTGATGGCAATACAGTGGAATCCATGGGAATCGAGAAGAAGCAGGACAGCCCCCGTCCGGAGCCGGATGACGAGGTGCCGGTGCGCACGCGGCGATGGTGCTCGTTCGTCATGATCCCCGTGGCCGCGATGTTCAGCCTCGCGCAATGCTCGTATGCGACCACGGAGTACATGGATCACCCCCAGGGAGCCATGTATCCGTGGATGATGCTGTCCACGCTGCTGACGCTGGTGCTCCCGTTCGTCCTCGTCATGCGGGACCGGCATCCCGAACCGGTGTTCTGGGCCGCATGCGTGATCGTGATGGTCTTTCCGTACGATTCGATGCTCGCGCTCATGGCGATGACCTCGTTGCTGGCACGGCGATCCTCACGCATGCGCACGATACGCGCCATCACGGTGGGCGCGTCCGTAAGCGTGTGGGCGCAGCTGCGTGACGCGCTGCGCCCGGCGGACTCGTCCATCTGGCATCTGTTCTTCTCCAAACCGGACACCGGAACGAACGGCGTGCCGATCGAAATGCTCACCGGTGAGGGGCCGATCATCGCGACATCCGTGGTAGCGGCGCTCATCGGCACGGCGATCGCCGCCCTGATCGGACTGCATATCCGCTCTCGGGCGAGTCTCGACACCGTCCAGGCGAAGGCGGACGCCGCCGCCACGCATGCGGCGACGCTGCAGCATGATCTGACGAACCAGCAGCTTGCCGATGCGATCGCCGCCGAAGCGCACGATACGCTCGCCCATTCCCTGTCGCTGCTGGCATTGAACGCGAGCGCGCTGCAGGCCGAAACGGCACGTCTGGAGCCCTCCGAACAGGCCGAATCGATCGCGCGCAAGGCCGAGGACATTCGTCGTCAGGCGGCCGGGGCGCTCGATGAGGCGCATCAGATCATCGACATGCTGCGTCATCCACAGAACGCATGGGAGCAGCTGACGAACGCGGAGGAGACCGAGCTGACCCGCGAGTCGTTGGGGGCATTGATCGCGCAGACGCGCGACGCGGGGCAACGACTCGACACGTGGATCGACATCCGTCAGTTGGGCGAACTCGACGACGCGGTCGCAAAGGTCGCCTATCGGGCGGTTCAGGAGGGATTGACGAACGCACGCAGGCACGCGCTTCAGGCGCCGGTGTCGTTGGAGGTGACGGTGAATCCGGAAGCCGGGGTGCATGTGCATCTAAGCAATCCGATGCCTTCCGTCGCATCGGACGCATCACCGGAACCGACCAGATCGCCGGCGCACGGCAACGGACTGGCCGGGCTGACTGCACGGGCGATGTCGGTTGGAGGAGCCTGCCGCTACGGTGTCGACGACCGTCACGTATTCCATCTGGATGTGCGCTTGCCGTGGCGCGGACGCGCACATGCCTAGGATGGCATGGTGAGGCATGAGGAACGAATGCGGCGGGATGAATGGGCCGAACGGCAGGACCGGCATGGACCAGACGGCCAGAACAGTCGGGACAGTCGGAATGGCCAGGATGGCCGGGATGGTGGCGGCGGTCGTGATAACGGGACGATGCCCGTGCTGGTGAGCGTCGTCGATGACGATCCGATGATCTGTCAGGCAATGAGCCTGATCCTCACCGACTACTCCGAAGGAAGGATCAAAGTCATATCCACGTCGACGTCGGGCGCGGACGCGGTGCTTCGCGCGCAACGGGAGCACCCGGACGTGGTGCTGATGGACATCGCGATGCCCGACATGGACGGCATCGAGGCGACGCGGCGGCTGCGCGCGCTCCCCCATCCGCCGCATGTCATGATCCTCACGTCGCTCAGTCCGTCGAACACCGTGGAGCGCGCCGTGGAGGCAGGTGTCGAGGGATTCGTCTCGAAGACCGATGCGCCGGGAGAGATCATCCGACGGGTGCTCGGCGTGTGCGAGGAGACGCCGCAGTTCAATGCGGCGAGCCAACGCCAGCTCATCGGCGATCTGCATGCACAGCGTCCGGTCTCCCGCAGGGACGAGGCGCGCGCCCTGCTCGATTCACTGCCCGAGCGTGAACGGGAGACCGTACTGCTCGCCGCGGAGGGGCTGACGAACGCGCAGATCGCCGAGCGCATGTTCATTTCGGAACGTACGGCGAAGGCGCATCTGTCGTCCGCGGCTGACAAGCTCGCGATGGGCCGCGTGCAGATGGCGCGTCTGGTGGAGCGTGCGGATCTGCCGCCGCGGCCGTAGACGCGCATCGGGGCGCATCAGGACATGCCGTCGACGGACAGGGACGACGCGCACGAACGATTCGGGTGCGCGAGGTGACGTCCGGTTCCGACGCTGCTAGGCTTGAAAACACAATCATTCTCCGGAAAGGGATCAGGGATCATATGTCCATCAATGCGAAGGAACTGCCGCTGGAGAAGGTCTTCACGCCCGACTATCGGTTCTTCATCCCCTCGTTCCAACGTCCCTACATCTGGCAGCCGGAGAACATCCAGCAGCTGGTCGACGATCTGGCCGGAGCCGCCAAGACGCCCGGCACGCCGTACTTCCTCGGATCGCTGATCCTGGTCCGCTCCGGCAGGGACAACCGCTTCGACGTGATCGACGGCCAGCAGCGTCTGGTGTCATTGGCGATCATCATCGCCGCGCTACGCGATCTGGAACGGGACCACGAGTGGATGCGGCTGTTGGACGCGCTCATCGTGGAGCCGGGAGACAAACTGCGCGGCATCAGGAACGAGCCGCGACTGACGCTTCGCGAGCGGGATGCGGCGTTCTTCCGCGAATACGTGCAGGAGGGCAATCTGGAGGCGCTGTTCGATCTGGGCGAGGAGGACTGGACGACCACCGCGCAGCGCAACATCACCCGCAACACGAAACGCGTCTACGACGAGCTGTCGAACATGAGCGAGGACGAGCGGCGGACGTTCGCCTCGTATCTGGTCAACGAGGTGACGCTGGTGATCGTCACCACCGACGATCTGGACAGCGCGCATCGCATCTTCGACGTGATGAACATGCGCGGTCTGCCGCTCACCCCGTCGGACGTGTTCAAGGCGCGCGCCACATCCGGTCTCAAGCCGGTCGAACTCGACGCGTACGCGCAGCGTTGGGACGACATCATGGATCCGCTCGGCGACGATTCGCCGGCCAGCGAACGGTTCTTCTCCTACCTGCATCTGATCGCCACCCACACTCCCGACAGCGACAAGCTCATCGAGGACTTCCTCACCGACGTGATGCAGCCGTATCTGGACAACGGCACGATGACGACGTTCATCGATCAGGTGCTCGCGCCGTACGCGATGGCCTGGCTGGTCATCACACGCCCCTCCGACACCGTATTGCCCGACGAGGTCAAGGCGCGGCTCGAATCACTCAACGACTACCCCAGCCATGAATGGAAGCCGGTGGCCATGTGGGCGTTGGTCCACTCGTTCCGCAATCTTGGCGCGCCGGACATCTCCCCGTTCGCCTCACGCGGAACGAGGGCCTCGCGCGCGTCGACGACGGTGAGAACGCTCGGCGCGCATGATTCGCAGCGACTCAACGAGATACTCGCGGCATTGGAGCGCATCACCGGCGTCGACACGCTGAACAGAACCGCGCCGTTCCGCAGGCGCGGACATGCGGCCGCGGCCATCCGGGACCTCGACAAAGGGTATCCGGTGCGCATGATCCGCGCCCTGTCGATCTCGTCCGACGACCGCGCCGGGGCATTGGTGCGACTGCACGGCGAGATGCAGGGCGATGACGATCTGATCCGTCTGCTGCTGATCAGAGCCAACGATCAGGCCGCCGAGACCCACCTGTCACGTCCGCGCAAGCTCAGCGCCCTGCCGATCATGCCGGTGGCGTTCGATCCGAAGTCGGCGTTCGCCGCATCCGGCTGGACGCAGGAGACGCACGACTATTGGATGTACCGTCTGGGCAACATGGCGCTCGCCCAGGGATCCGAAGACCAACTCGATAAGCTGACCGACTACGCAGGACGCCGCGACCGCATGCTCATGCGCGCCGATTCACGCCGATTCCCCCTGACCGAACAGCTCAAGCACTTCAACGAGTGCACGCCGGAGATGCTGCGCCACCGTCAGGAGGAGACGATCCGTCTGATCGCGGACCGCTGGGAGATCCGATACGACGAGAACCATACCGATCTGACGAGTCAGGACATCGACGAGCTCGCGGGCCATGGCAGGATCGCACGTCCCGTGCACAGCTCACGTCGCGTGACGATCAAGCAGGTCGTGGAGGCCGGGCTGCTCATCCCCGGCGAGAAGCTCGTATGGGATCGTCCACGCAAGGGCGAACGCTGGTTCGCGACCGTCACCGAGGACGGCAGGTTCCGTCTCGACGACGGATCCACCCACGCCTCGCCAACCGCGGCCGCGAAGGCCGCCGCCGGTGGGAAGAGCGCCGGCGGACTCTCCGTGTGGCGCAGGACCTCGGACAACCGCAACCTCGCCGACATCTGGAAGCAGTTCCGTCAGCAGGCGGAGTGACATGCGATCAGGCGGCAGACGCGTCCGACCGTCCGATCCTGACTAGTCGAGGTATTGGTCGAGATGCCGGATCATGCGGATCGTGTCGTCCCACCAGATGCGGATCCGATTGCGTGGGTTCGCGGTGAACGGTATGCCGGGAAGCGCGTGGACGGCCTGTGAAGGGCCGAGCATGCGGGCTATTGCGATGACGGCGCTGCTACTCGCCGCTTCGACCCCGGCGAGTAGCAGCGCCCCGCCCACTCCCCCTGCCCATGGCACGACCGCGTGATCGCCGCCGCCAAGCCACATCGCCACCCGTTCCATGACGCGGGTTCCCCACGAAGCCACCCACGCGAGCATCGACGCCATTTCGACGTTCATCCATGCGACGGCGAGGCCTGCGAGTCCCATGATCGTGGCGAAGTCGACGACCGGTGCGACGAGCAGGTTCGCCGGAATCGACCATACCGGCAGCTGCGGCTCCATCATCACCTGTATCGGCAGCGTGGCGGTCTGCGCGGCGAGCGTCATCGCAAGCGCATCGGCGAGCCTATCCGGCAGCAGCAGCGCCATCACCTCGGCGATCGGTTCGGACATCATGACGATGCCCAGCACGGCCGCACTCGAAAGCGCGAACCCGTAGCTCCACGCCAGGCTCGGATCGCCCAGCAGCATGACGATGACGGTCACGCACAGGGCGCTCAACGCCTGCGTTCTGCGCCCCAAGTACAGGGCTGCGGCGCCGATCCACCCCATGACGAGTGCACGGGAGACGCTGTCTCCCGGTGCCATCAGCGCTGCGAGCACCGCCGTGGAGACCACCCACAGAATGGCCACGATCCGCCGTGGCACAAGCAGACGGGCGCATGCGCGACGCACCAGTCCCGCGATGATGACGAAGTGTCCACCGGAGACGGCCATGAGATGCATGATGCCGGCGGCGCGGAAGCGTTCCTCAAGCTGGGTGGCGTAGGTGTCGTTGATCGGACGCGCATCGTACGCGGAAGGCAGATGATCCTGTCCGAGGAATCCCATCGTGAGCCCCGGCACGAGCACGCGCCCCTGTTCGGACAGGCCCGAGGTCGCTCGGAAGAACGACTCCTGCACATGTTCGCGGCACCGTTCGGGCCATGGCTGCTCCTGCAGCAGACGCAATCCATCCTCGCCCTGCACGCTCATCCACAGCGGGGTCGAGCCGAATCGTGCCTCGCCGAACGCGCCGGACACGCGATACACGGCGCCGCGATGGATACGGGTGCAGTCGTCGTCCAATGCGAACACGCGCACCCGTGCATGGGATCCGACGCGTATGATGCCGTCGTCGATGGCCTGCAATCGCATTTCCGCCTGACAATCGGCCTCGCGATTGGAGGAGACCTGCACCGGTTCGATGACCGTTCCCTCGATGTGCATGTATCCGGATGTCTCCCGCGCCTTCGCCGCAGCAGGATCATGCCATGCGATCGCCTTGACGGACCAGGTCGCGATCATGCCGAGCAGCGCGGTCATCACGCACACCATGACGATCTCCCGCCCGATGCCGATACGCGCAAGTCGGGTGGACAGGAGCCAGATCGCGATGCCGATGGCGGCCGCTGCGGCGACGCTGATCACGATCGTCGCGCCGTCAAGGGTGACGCCACCCATGGTCGATGCCACCAGAGCGTCGAACAGGAACCGGGCGAACAGGCATGCCGCCCACAGCGTGATCGCGACGGGAAGGAGACGCCGATCGCGGCTGCCGCATTCGACGCGGGACTCGCGCGCCCTGCGTGCGCCCGTCTTCCTGCCCATCAGACCCTGACCTTCGGGCGTATCTTCTCCAGGGTCTTCGCTCCGATGCCGGAGACGTCGAGGAGCTGGTCGACGCTGGTGAACCGTCCGATCCGTTGACGATGGTCGAGGATCTTCTGCGCCGTGACGGGCCCTATGCCGGGGATGGCGTCCAGTTGCTCCAGCGTGGCGGTGTTGAGGTCAAGTCGGGGATCGGCGGGATCGGGAACGGTCGGAGCGGACTGCGGTTCGGAGGTTCCGTCACCTGCTTCGGTACTGGTTTCGACATCGTCTGCCGTCTTGTCCGCATCGTCCGAACCGGTCTGTCCGTTCGAATCGCTCCCGTCCTCATCAGCGTCCGAGGAACCCGGATCGGCGGTTTGCTCCTGTGTGTGCCGAGCGCCATCGATGGCGGCGTAGTTGATCGATTGTTGGATGAGCAGCGTCAGGCTCATGCAGGTGACGAACGTCATGATGAGGATCGCCGCCAGCGCGTGGGTTGCGGTGAACCGCAATCGTGGCTTGCCGTGGCGTGCGCGACGTTCGAATTCGTCGACGCTCGTGTCTGCGCCGTTGACGCCGGTCAGACGGGAGAGCGATTCCGACCGCTCGATCGTCGAATCGTCGTCGGGAGAGGGATGCGACTGGTACGCCGGCGTTGCATCCGTCGTCACCGGAGGACGCGCCGCCGGCGGATGCAACTGAGACATCGTCGGACGCGGCGGCAGAGGTACGGAATCCATGGTCGGACGCGAGGAGGCACGCCGAGACGACGGATCACGCAGATCACGGGAATGCGGCCGGGGATCGGCATCCGGCCCGGAGGAAAAACGAACGCCCATACCTCCCACGGTGGGGTTGTATGGGCGTTGAGTCCAGCCGAACGGCGAATGTGGACGAAACCCTTCGATTTCTTCACATTCGCCGTCGAAGACGGGCGATGATCGGAATCAACCGATCACTCGGGATCACTCGTGGTCACTCGGCCGGGACGATCGACACGATCTTCGGGGCCTTGACGATGACCTTGCGCGGCTCCTTGCCACCGAGACGGTCGGCGACGGCTTCGAGCGCGAGCTTCTGGAGCTCGGCCGGATCGATGTCCGGGGAGACCTCGAGCTTGGCGCGCACCTTGCCCTTGATCTGCACGACCGCGGTGACGGTGTCCTGACCGACGTAACGCTCGTCGGCCACCGGCCACGGGGCGGCCGACAGGGACTCGTCATGACCGAGGCGCGCCCACATCTCCTCGCAGATGTGCGGTGCGATCGGGGCGAGCATGAGGATCAGCGGCTCGACGGCGGCGCGCGGCACGGCCGGAAGGGAGGTCAGGTGGTTGTTGAGCACGATGAGCTTGGCGATGGCGGTGTTCGGACGCATGCCCTCCATCTCGACCGTCACGTCGGCGATCGTGTTGTTGAGCAGCTTCAAGGTCTTGGCGTCCGGAGTCTCCTCGCTGACATGGGCCTCGCCGGTCTCCTCGTCGATGACGTTGCGCCACAGACGCTGCAGGAAACGCATGCCGCCGACCACGTTGCGCGTGTTCCACGGGCGGGACTCGTCGAGCGGGCCCATGCTCATCTCGTACAGGCGGAACGTATCCGCGCCGTAGTTCTCGTACATGTAGTCCGGGGTGATGATGTTCTTGAGGCTCTTGCCCATCTTGCCGAACTCGCGGTTGGCGTGCTCGCCGTGCCAGGTGAACGTCGGCTCGCCGTTGGCGTCGGCCGGACCCTCCACGACCTCGTCGGCCGGCACGTACTGACCGCGGTCGTCGGTGTAGGCGTACGCCTGGATCATGCCCTGGTTGAACAGCTTGTGGAACGGCTCGGCCGAATCCACGTAGCCCAGATCGAAGAGGATCTTGTGCCAGAAGCGCGAGTACAGCAGGTGGAGCACGGCGTGCTCGACGCCGCCGATGTACAGGTCGACGCCGCCTTCGTCACCGGAGTACTTGTTGTGATTCGGGCCCATCCAGTAGTCGAACTCGTCCTTCTCGACCATGTGCGCGGTGTCGGACGGGTCGATGTAGCGCATGTAGTACCAGCAGGAGCCGGCCCAGTTCGGCATCGTGTTGGTGTCGCGGTAGTAGGTCTTCGGACCGTCGCCGAGGTCCAGCGTGACCTTGACCCAGTCCTCGTTGCGGCTCAGCGGCGCCTCCGGGTTGGATTCGGCGTCCATCGGGTCGAAGGTGCGCGGCTGATAGTCGGGCACGTCCGGCAGACCGATCGGCAGCATCGAGTCGGGCAGCAGGTGCGGGGTGCCGTCCTCGCCGTAGACGATCGGGAACGGCTCGCCCCAGTAACGCTGGCGGGAGAACAGCCAGTCGCGCAGACGGTAGGAGACGGTGCCCTTGCCGACGCCGGCGGACTCGAGCCACTCGTTGACCTTGGCGATGGCGTCGTCGACCCGCAGGCCGTTGAGGGAGAGCTCGTCTCCCTTGGCCTTGGTGGCCTCGACGCAGGAGTTGATGACGATGCCGTCATGGGAGACGAACGGCGCCTTGCCCTCGTAGTTGGCGAGGTCGTCACCCGACTCGGGCAGCGGCTGGACGGTGTAGATGACCGGCAGACCGAACTTGGTGGCGAAGTCGTAGTCACGCTGGTCACCGCCCGGCACGGCCATGATCGCGCCGGTGCCGTAGTCCATGAGCACGTAGTCGGCGGTGAACAGCGGCAGCTTCGCGCCGGTGATCGGGTTGATGGCGTACAGGCCGGTGAACAGGCCGGTCTTCTCGCCAGCCTCGTCGACGCGGTCCTTCGCGGTCTTCGATTCGGCCGCGAGACGGTAGGCCTTCACGGCCTCGACCGGAGTGGCGTAGCCGCCCTTCCAATCATCGGGGGTTTCGGACGGCCATTCGGCGGGCACGTCCTCGAGCAGGTGGTGCTCCGGGGAGACGACGGCGAAGGTGGTGCCGAACAGGGTGTCGGGGCGGGTGGTGTAGATCTCCATGTCCTTGACGCCGCTCGGGGTGTCGACCTCGAAGTGCACGGAGGCGCCGTGGCTTTCGCCGATCCAGTTGCGCTGCATGAGCTTGACCTTCTCGGGCCAGTCGATGCCGTCGAGGTCCTCGATGAGGCGGTGGCCGTACTTGGTGATGCGCATCGACCACTGGCGCAGCTCACGCTGGAAGACCGGGAAGTTGCCGCGCTCGGACTTGCCTTCGGCGGTGACCTCCTCGTTGGCGAGCACCGTGCCCAGGCCCGGGCACCAGTTGACCGGGGACTTGGAGATGTAGGCCAGACGGAAGTCGTTCAAGATGTCCTGCTGTTCGGCGTCGGTGAGCTGGCCCCAAGCCTTGCCGTCGGACTCGTGGCCGGGAATGGCCTTCTCGCCGTTCTCGAACTTGGCGACGAGCTCGGCGATCGGGCGGGCGGAGCCCTTCGTGCCGGACGGGTTGGTGGCGTCCTCGTCGTACCAGGCGTCGTAGATGCGCGAGAAGATCCACTGTGTCCAGCGCACGTAGCCGGGGTCGATGGTGGCGAAGGTGCGGCGGTTGTCGAAGCTCAGGCCCATGCGGTGCAGCTGGCGGGACATGTTGGCGATGTTCTGCTCGGTGGTGATGCGCGGGTGCTGGCCGGTCTGCACGGCGTACTGCTCGGCCGGCAGGCCGAAGGCGTCGTAGCCCATGGCGTGCAGGACGTTCTCGCCCTTCATGCGGTGGTAGCGGGAGACCACGTCGGAGGCGAGGTAGCCGAGCGGGTGGCCGACGTGAAGGCCCTTGCCGGACGGGTAGGGGAACATGTCCATCGCGAAGTAGGAGGGGCGTCCCTCGGCGTTGCGGCCCTTGCCGTCCTTCAGGTCGCCGGAGACGTTGGCGGCCCAGAACGTGCCCTCGTCATCCCACTTCTTCTGCCATTTGTTTTCGATGTCCTGCGCCAATGCGGCGTTGTAACGGAACTTCGGTTCAGTCTCACTCATACCGCACGATAATACACGCGCCCGCACCAAGATCCGCCGCCCGTCACGCATGGCGGGCGGGGTGATTGATGCGGGCGCGATATGTGCGACGGATGGCGTGCCTTGCGACGTTAGACCGAATTATGCGGCCTTCATGCTCGATCCGTTTTCGGAGGCATGCGATTCGTTCCTGATATTAGGTGATATCGCATGCGCGCACTCGACGCAGTTGTTGAAGTCTGGTCAACGGGTTGAGCCAGTCCTTGTCGTTGTACGGCTGATAGATGTCCAGACCGCGGCCGAGTACGACCTTCCATCCGGTGTCGGAGACGATTGAGCGGTCATGGATCGAGGACACGGCATATCAGACACACTATCCGGCACTTTTCCGGCAGTATCCGGCACTTTCTCACCAGTATCGTGCACTTCAGACGGAGTATCCGCACTTGATCGCCGTCGATCTGGGTATTCCACGGAACCGGCACCTGAGCGACGAACACGTCACCCTCGGTCAGCGTGGGCGCTTTGCCGGAGTACATGGTGGAGTATTTCGTCAGGTTGCGGGTGCCGCTGCCGAGTTCATCGGCACGCCCGATCTGGTGGAAAAAGTCGGCGATGGTCGGGTTCTTGGGCGTCGGCTCGAAATCGTCCAGCGTTATCGTGCCCGAGAACAGGGCTCGAATATTCGCAGTATCCGACGATAATTATGCCAATTACGCCCTTGCCCGCATCACCTTATCCAACCGGACAACCAAGGTAACCGGACAACCCGCCCGCCGGGTCCCGGGTGTGATCACCGTACGAGGTCGTTCAGCTCATGCGAAGCAGGCCAAAATCATCCCAGTGATGCGATCCATTTCATCACTCGGCACCCATCCGACGACTTCGGCACCCCTCGCTGCCAGATCCAGCGCCTTGAGCTGCTCCACCTCAACGAATCCCTCGATCGATTCGCCCATGGAAATCGGATGGACCGGGATATGCAGCGGGTATCCGTTGTCGGCCGACGTGATGGCGCAAGCCAAAGTCAGGTTGCAGGTACGGTTGAACTGTTCGTTTCCCACAACCAACAGATACCGCCGTTTGCGCTGTTCGTGACCGGCCGACGGATCGAGATCCGCGACGACGATGTCTCCTCTGCGGTATCCGTTGCCGGTCACAGCTCCTCCTGCCCTGCGGGATTGGCGAACCCATCCTCCGTAGGCTGCGGGCCCTGATAGTCAGAGAACAGGGCGTCAAGATCCGGCAGGACATATCGCCCCATCCTCCGTGTGGGTGTGGAGACCGGGCGTATGACGATCGCACCGTCCTTCACCTCCATGGTCACCGAGCTCCCCTCATGGATGCCGGCAAGTTCCCTGACCTCCCGGGGGATTCGAATCCCCTCGCTGTTTCCCCATTTCGTGACAGTAGCCGTAGCGAGCATGCGCCATCACCTCCTTACGTATATACATAAGGATATACACTGTTCGCGTGAAACGGCAAGTCGTATCCTCACCAGTCCTTGTAGCCGGGTTCGGCCACGTTCATGAGACTCGTGTAGGCCTGTTCCAATAGCACCAACATCATTGCCGGCATCGGTGATGTCGGCCTCATGTCCGGCGGCCTCGTCATCGCCATCAGCGGGCGTGGCGTTGCACCACACCACGTCTGATTCGCGGGCGTTGAACGCGTCGTACAGGTGCAGCTTGCGGTAGGCCGCGAGTATCTCGTCGCACGGGATCATCAAACGCGACGAATGTCGATATAGCGGCCACACGAATCACGACGAGTGCCGATATAGGCGTCACTGAAATGGCGATAAGTGTTCAAAATAAGCTATTCCAGAATCAGATAAGTGCAAGAAACGGTCTATACTGAAATCAGACGAATGTCATATACGGAGGTGGAGACGTTGAAACGCAAGGCTCACGAGCGCATCAAATTCTGGAAAACCCATAAGACCAAGCAAGCGTTGCTGGTGACCGGTGCGAGGCAGGTGGGCAAGACCTTCATCATCGAGGAGTTCGGCCGCGCCGAATACAAACACATGGTCGAATTCAACCTCGCGCTTGACGACTACGCCCGACAGTCCTTCGCTCAGGCGACAAGTCCCGACGACCTGCTGTTTCGCATCTCCGTCGCGGCCAGCGGATTACTTGTTCCAGGAGAGACTTTGGTGTTCCTCGACGAGATCCAGCAATGTCCCCAGATCGTGACCTTCATCAAAGGACTCGTGGACAAGGGCGACTACGACTACATTCTCTCCGGCTCGCTGCTGGGCGTGGAACTGGAGGACGTCCGATCACTGCCCGTCGGCTATCTGGACGAATTCGCCATGTATCCGCTCGACTTCGAAGAATTCTGCTGGGCGAACGGACTTGTGGAGACCGCATTCGATGTCGTACGTGAGTGTTTTACGAACACGAATGAGGTCCCCGATTTCATCCATCGTCGACTCACCGACTTGTTCCACCGCTATCTGCTGGTGGGCGGCATGCCGGCAGCCGTGACCTCCTTCATCGAGAACAATACCATCGACCCCGTGCGGGCCATCCAATCGAACATCCGCACATACTATGAGCACGACATCAAGCAATACGCGCCCAAGGAGAACCGACTCACCATCCAGGAAATCTACCGACTCATCCCCAACGAGCTGCAAAGCCAGAACCGCCGGTTCCAGATCAGCTCCATCACCGACGTCAAGCGATTCAGCCAGATCGAAGACGAATTCCTGTGGCTCACCGGGGCCAACGTGGCACTGCCGGTCTTCAACGCCGCCGCTCCGATCGCCCCGTTGCGGGCCAATTCGGAACGTCGGCTGATGAAGCTGTTCTACTCGGACGTCGGCCTATTGGTCGGGTCCTACGGCAAGAAGTCCGCGCTGGGGATCCTCGACGGCAACGCCTCAATGAACATGGGCGGCGTCTATGAGAACGTCGCCGCGCAGGAACTCGTCGCACACGGATTCGATCACCTGTACTACTTCACCAAAAAGGGCATCGGGGAACTCGACTTCCTCGTCGAAACGGCCGACGGCGACATACTGGCGCTGGAAATCAAATCGGGAGCCAGATTCCGATCTCACGCCGCTCTCGACAACGCTTTGTCAACGCCCGGATACGACATCGACAAAGCTTATGTCCTCGCCGAAACCAACGTGAGTGAGAAGGACGGCGTCACGTACCTTCCCATGTACATGCTCTCGATGCTGCGCAACGGATAAGGCACGATGCGCCGAAGCCGACCCGTCTTGTCCCCACGCATTCCGTGCGCTCCGCAGCTTCCGTGTGAGGCGGTTTCTCACACGGAACCGCATCACACGGAATCTTCTCACACGGCGAAGGCGGACCAGCGGTTGTGGGAATGCTCGACCTCGATGGGCATGCCGAACAGGGCGGACAGGCGCTCGTTCGTCAGGCCCTCCTCGAGCGGTCCGGTGTAGATGATGGTGCCGGCGCCGGGGTTGCCGGCGGAGTCGAGCCCCTCCTCGGTGGCATCCTCGGCTGGGATCGGCTTGCGGCCCATGATGGCGATATGGTCGAACCCGGCGGGGATTTCCTCCAAACGGTGGGTGACGAGCACGACCGCACGGTTGGAATCCTCCTGTCCGATACGGCTCAGCGTGCGCATCACCTGCTCGCGGCCACCCAGATCGAGGCCGGTGGTCGGCTCGTCCATGATGAGCAGCTCCGGGTTGCCCATCAGCGCGCGGGCGATGAGCACGCGGGTGCGCTCGCCTTCGGACAGACGCCACATCTCCTTGCCTTCGAGATAGCTCACGCGGAAGTCGCTCAACAGGTTGCGGGCGCGCGCGTACTCCTCCTCGGTGTACGTGTCGCGCCAGCGTCCGGTCACGGCGGACAGACCGGTGACGACCGCGTCGAGCGGATCCTCGAATTCGGGGAACTGACGGCCCAGATCGGCGGAGGCCAGTCCGATGCGCGTACGCAGTTTGAACACGTCGTATTTGCCGAGCTGGTGGCCGAGGATGAACACGCGTCCCTCCGAGGGGAAGGTGCGCGTGGCGAGCATGCCCACGGCGGTGGACTTGCCGATGCCGTTGGGGCCGAACAGCACCCAGCGCTCCCCCGCGCGGATGGTCAGGTTCACGTCGGTGATGATCACGCGGCGCTTGCGGCGGAATTCGACGTCCTCGAGCCTGAGCACGACGTTGTCGTCGCAGGCGTCTGCTGCGGTGTTTGCGGTGTTGCTGACGTTCTCGGTCATGCGATGGGTCCTCTCCGTTGCCATTGGTATGTGTGCACGTTCTCTTGTGCGCTTTCCGCCGATTATCGACGATGGGCCTCCCCTCGTGCAAGGGAAGGCCCATTTGTCAATCAGTTATCGGACGAGCGTCACTTCTGTTCGGCGAGCACGTCCTCGTAGACCTTGACGGTCTTGTCGGCGATGGACTCCCAGCTGAAGTGGTCTCGGGCACGCTCGTAGCCGGCCTGTCCCATCTTCTTCGCGAGTTCCGGGTCGGCCATGACCTTGTCGATGGCGGCGGCCATATCGTGGACGAACTTGTCCGGGTTCGTGGGCGTGCCGGTGCCGTCGCGCAGCTGCTCGATCGGCACGAGGTAGCCGGTCTCGCCGTCGACGACGACCTCGGGGATGCCGCCGGTGGCGGAGGCGACGACCGGCAGACCGCAGGCCATGGCCTCGAGGTTGACGATGCCGAGCGGCTCGTAGATGGACGGGCAAATGAACGCGTCGCAGCCGTGCTCGAGGGCGTTGAGCTCCGGACGGGGCAGCATCTCCTCGATCCAGATGATGTTGCCGCGCTCCTCGTCGAGCTTGGCGAACGCGGTCTTGACCTCCTCGGCGATCTCCGGGGTGTCGGGCGCGCCGGCGCACAGCACCACCTGGATGCCCTTGTCGATCAGGTGCAGGGCCTGAAGCAGGTACGGCAGGCCCTTCTGGCGGGTGATGCGGCCGACGAACAGCAGGGTCGGCTTCGAGCGGTCGATGTGGTAGCGATCGAACACGCCCCACGCCGGATCATCCTCGGCGGGGGTCTCGAAATCGGACATCGTGATGCCGTTGTGCACGACGACGACCTTGTCCGGGTCGAGGTCCGGGTAGGCGGTGAGGATGTCCTCGCGCATGCCGCCGGAGACGGCGATGACGCGGTCGGCGTGCTCGTAGGCGTCCTTCTCGGCCCAGGAGCTCAGGTTGTAGCCGCCGCCGAGCTGCTCGCGCTTCCACGGGCGGAACGGTTCGAGGCTGTGCGCGGTGATGACCAGCGGCGTGCCGTGCAGCATCTTGGCGAGGTAGCCGGCCAGGCAGGCGTACCACGTGTGGGCGTGGGAGATGTCCGCGTCCACGTCGTTGGCGATCTGCAGGTCCACGCCGAAGGTCTTCAGGGCCGGGTTCGCGCCGTCCAGCTCGCTGGGGGTGCCGTATCCGACGACCTTGAGCGATCCCTTCGCCTCGGCGGCGTTGGGGATGGCCGGAACATCAGCCTCGGTGCGGGGACCGTCGAACGCGCGCACGGTCACGTCGACGCGCTCGGCCAGTACCTTGGACAGCTCCTCGGCATGCACGCCGGCTCCACCGTAGACGTGCGGCGGGTATTCGCGGGTGAGAATGTCGACCTTCATTGGTTCCTACCTCTCTTTGACGATTAGAGAATCCAGCAGTTCCCACTCTACGGCACGACATACGGAAAAACGCACAACCTTGCATCCTGCGTTTCCTGATTCCGCGATACAG
>NZ_JGYS01000014.1 GCF_000741175.1 Bifidobacterium callitrichos DSM 23973 | reverse complement strand
CCCCGCCGCAATTCAACCCAACCAAGGGAACCCACCCAAAACAGGCAGGCCTGCAACGGACTGGCAATCATTGACTATAAAGAAGTAGTACAAACACACTCTTGAGTTCTCAAACCACCACACACATCAACAAGCTGAATCACAATTCTTTATTTGAATCAGATCGCCGTGCTGAGTGGCAACAGATGAGTAACTTACACGCCTTGCGACGATCATGCAAACCGGCATGCAAAAGTACGCCGCAAATCCTTGGAAATACAGCGTTCCATCGGCGTGTCGCAACGGCATCGCTTGACCCTGCCATGCGTCATGTCCTATTGCTAAGGATACGCCCGCGGACGTCACATGCCGGTAACCGAAAGTGACGAACAGTCGAACAAACGGAATCGCCGCGACTTCTCCCGGCGTACACCGCAACGACACGCAAAGCGCGTATACCTGTGGGTATGACAAAGAAAATCGCAGTACTGACCGGCGCCGGCATCTCCACCTCCGCCGGAATCCCCGACTTCCGCGGCCCCGACGGCGTGTGGACCAAGCACCCCGATCAGATGAGCGTGTACGACATCGACGCGTTCCTCAACGACAAGGAGGCGCGCGAATACTCGTGGCGCTGGCAGAAGGAATCGCCCGTGTGGAACGCGCAACCCGGCGTCGCGCACAAGGCGCTGGTCAGGCTCGAGAAGGCGGGCATGCTCACGCTGCTCGCCACGCAGAACTTCGACGCCCTGCACGAGAAGGCCGGCAACAGTCCGAACATCATCGTCAACCTGCACGGCACGATCGGCACATCGCACTGCATGAAGTGCCACGCCGAATACAACACCGCCGACATCATGGCGAAGCTAGACGAGGAGCCGGATCCGCGCTGCCATCGCCTGCTCAAGTACAAGGGGAACATGCCCTGCAACGGCATGATCAAGACCGACGTCGTCTACTTCGGCGAGGCGCTGCCGGACGGTGCGATGGAGAAGTCGTACAGTCTCGCGACCAAGGCCGACGAACTGTGGGTCATCGGATCGACGCTCGAGGTGTTCCCGGCCGCGAGCATCGTGCCGGTCGCCGCGCAGGCCGGCGTTCCGATCACGATCATGAACATGGGCCGCACCCAGTACGATCGCCTCGCCACCCGTCTCATCCACGACGACATCGCCGTGGCCCTGCCCGAACTCGTCGACGAAACCATCGCCGAGAACAGCTGACGCGCGAGTCACAAGTCAGCAGATACATACCGCTGGAACAGAGCGAAGGCCCGCTATTTACTGTTCACGACCGTAGGCTTGGCCGAACGGCCTTGAGTGTGTCGGAAACAGTAAATAGCGGGCCGTCGCGGTCAGCGCAATAAACGGTCAGGGCTACCCAGCCAAGGCGCAAAAAGCGCGAATCAGGCGAATCAGTAGATGCGCTTGGGGCTAAAGCCTTCGGCCTTGAGGGCGGCGAGGATGCGGTCGATGTGGTCGGGACCGTTGGTCTCGACCGTGACGCCGAGCGACACCGCGTTCGTGTAGTGGCCGGATGCCTTGAACTGATCGTGGTCGAGGGCGATCACGTTGGCGCGTTCGCGTGCGAGCAGAGACGCGACCTTGACGAGCTGACCCGGCGTATCGGGCAGCTCCACCTCGAAGTTCATGATGCGCCCGCGGGCGATCATGCCCTTCTGGATGACCGCGCCCATCGTCACTGTGTCGATGTTGCCGCCGGACATGATCGGCACGACCACGTGCGGGCCGGGCGCGGACGCGAACTTGCGCGAGCGCAGGTTCAGATGCTCGAGCGCGGCGAGCGAGACGGCACCGGCCGCCTCGACGACCAGCTTGTGCTTTTCGAGCATGAGCAGGATCATCTCGTTGATGTCACGCTCGGTGACGGTGACGATGTCGTCGAGGAACTCGTTGAGCAGCGCGAACGTGAGATCGCCCGGATGCTTGACGGCGACGCCCTCGGCGGAGGTGACGACCTGATCGGCGGGCACGACGCGACCGGCCGCGAGCGAGTTCTTCCACGCAGGCGAGCCCTCCGGGATCGCGCCGATCACGCGCACTTCCGGCTTGAACGTCTTGATGGCGAGCGCGACGCCGGCGCCGAGTCCGCCACCGCCGAGGGGCACGACCACGTCGGTGACGTTGGGCACGTCCTCGAGGATTTCGAGGGCGATGGTGCCCTGGCCGCAGATGACTTCGTAGTCGTCGAACGGCGGCACGTAGATCATGCCTTCCTTTTCGCTCAGTTCGGCGGCGTGGGCGGCGGATTCGTCGAAGACGTCGCCGTAGAGGACCACGTCGGCGCCGTACGCCTTGGTGGCGTCGACCTTGAGCGGCGGGGTGATGGTCGGCATGCAGATCGTGGCCTTGGCGCCGCGTTCGCGGGCGGCATAGGCGACGCCCTGCGCGTGGTTGCCGGCGGAGGCGGTGACGATGCCGCGGGCGAGCTCCTCTTCGGACAGGGAGGCGATCTTGTTGTAGGCGCCGCGGATCTTGAAGGATCCGGTGATCTGAAGGTTCTCGGGCTTGAGGAGAATCTCGTGTCCGGTCATTTCGGACAGGGTCGGCGAGGGGATGATCTCGGTGTGGCGTGCGGTCCCCTTCAACCGCTCGGCGGCTTTCTTGAGTTCGGCCGCATGATCACGCTGCAATGCTTTGAGGACGTCTTTCTGTTCCATAATCGGCTATTTTATGCGGCGGGGTGCCGTATCCAGACACCCCGTCTCGCGCAATAAGGCAATTCACGTGAATTCCCAGCCTTCATCCGCCGATATCTCGCCGATATCTCGCTTACGAGGGGTACTTTTCGCTTGTTACGGACATCTATCCTGCTTACGAGGGGTACCTGACCAAAGTACACAAACCTACAAACGGCAAACCCTCATGGTAATCAAGCCGTTTTAGGGGCCTTATACCTGCATCAGGTACCTCTCGTAAGCAGGATAGATGTCCGCAGAAGGCTGAAAGTACCCCTCGTAAGCAAGATAGCTGCGTCGAACGCATTACAAACGCACGGCGATGGCCTCCCACGGGTCGAGCTCCTCGTTGGTGAGGGAGACGACGGCGTGAGATGCGCCGTACGTGCTGATCACGATGTCCGGTTCGGTGATGCCTCCGGCGAGCAGCGCGGACGCCTCGGACGGCAGGTCGACGGTGCGTCCGGAGAGGTTCGCGACGATAAGCAGCGCGCCTTCGCCGGGCTGCGTGCTGGGATCCGGCTGCGGGTTGATGTGGAACGATTCGACGTCGTCGAACACCGGGTACGTCGAGGCCGGAGCGGGCTTGGCGAGGGTGCGGGTGAAGGCGTAGACGTGCGGGTCGGCCGCGTCGATCAGGTGCCAGCTGCCGGCGGAGATCACCGGGTCGGTGTGGCGCAGCGCGATGAGCTGCTTGTAGAACGCGTACACGGAGTCGGGGTCGTCGAACTCGCTGGCCACGTTGATGTCCGTGTGATTCGGGTTGACCGAGATCCACGGCTCGCAGGCGGCGTCGGGCGCGGTGAATCCGGCGTAGCGGGAGGCGTCCCACTGCATCGGGGTGCGGGAGTTGTCGCGACCGCGCGCGGCGATGCCGGCCATCATCGATTCGGCGCTCTGCACCTTGGCCTCCTCGACGCGCTGACGGTAGGCATTGAGCGTTTCCAAGTCGCGGTACTGGTCGAGGGAGGTGAAGTGCGCGTTGGTCATGCCGAGTTCCTCGCCCTGGTAGACGTACGGGGTGCCGCGGTGCATGTGCAGCACGAGTCCCCACGCTTTGGCGGAGCGGATGCGCGACTCCTCGGTGGAGTCGTCGCCCCAGCGGGAGACGACGCGCGGCTGGTCGTGGTTGCCGGTGAACAGGCTTGCCCAGCCGGCCTTCGCGACGGCGGTCTGATAGCCGGCCATGATGGACTTGAGCTTCGTCAGGTCGAGGGGCAGCGGCTTCCACTTGGCGCCCTCGCAGTCGAAGTCGACGTGCTCGAACAGGAAGAGCATGTCGAGTTCGCCGTTGGCGGGATCGGTGATGTGCTCGTTGCGCGCGGCCGTGATGCCGGGGGCCTCGCCGACGGTGAGGAAGCCGTCGCGGCCGTCGAACACCTCGCGGCGCATTTCGGCGAGGAACTCGTCCTGGCGCGGGCCGTCGGCGCAGAACGGGTTCGGGTTGGAGTAGCCCTCCTCGCCGACGGGCAGGTCGTCGAGTTCGGAACCGGCCTCGCCGGGGAGTTTGCCGTTCGGGTCGGTGCGCTTGGAGATCAGGGTGATGACGTCCATGCGGAATCCGTCGACGCCGCGATCGAGCCACCAGTTCATCATGTCGTACACGGCGCGGCGCACGGCCGGGTTCTCCCAGTTCAAGTCGGGCTGCTTCTTCGAGAACTGGTGGAGGAAGTATTCGCCGCGGGTCTCGTCGTACTGCCATGCGGAGCCGCCGAAGTAGGAGCCCCAGCGGTTCGGCTCGGCGCCGGGTTCGCCGGGCGTGGTGCCGGGGCGTGCGGGACGCCACCAGTACCAGTCGGCGTGCGGGTCGTCCTTGTGCTTCGACGCCTCGAACCATGCGTGTTCGTCGGACGTGTGATTGACGACGAGATCCATCACGATCTTCAGGCCCCGCTTGTGCGCTTCGGCGAGGAGTTCGTCCATGTCGTCGAGCGTGCCGAACAGCGGGTCGATGTCCTGATAGTCGGAGATGTCGTAGCCGTTGTCGTCCTGCGGGGACTTGTAGACCGGGGAGAGCCACAGCACGTCAACGCCGAGGTCGGCGAGGTAATCGAGGCGGGAGGTGATGCCCTTGAGGTCGCCGAATCCGTCACCGTTCGTGTCCTGGAAGGATCGCGGGTAGATCTGGTAGACGACGGCGTTCGACCACCACGGGTTCGGGGTCGCGCCGTTCGTGCGGATGGCGTCGGGCAGTGGTTCACGGTTGAAGGCGGTCATCGTTGGCTCCTTTGCTGGGGTTGCGTTGTGTCGCTTATGTGATCTGTGCGTTCTATGTGCTCTGCGAGTTTCGCGCCGGTCATGTCAATAAGCTGCTACGCGACAGGATAGGCGCACGAGGTTTTCATTCCCATCATCGCCCGGCATGGGCGTGGCGGAAAGTAATGGGATGGTGTTCCGTACGGTTGGACGTGCATTCGGTTACGGTCCGTCGTCATTCGCCGGATTTTCCTCGGCAAATGGTGACACGACCACGCTATGACGCGTCCGGCACGCAGGCGATGCGGATCCGCAGCAGACGGACCCGACCGTAAGCCACTTCGTACCGCTCGCGCCCGTGCGCGGGAATGACGACCGTCCCGCGGTCGACGTTCGGCGCATCGCCCACCGCAAGCTCGGTGACTTGCAACGGTTCATCTCCAGCCTCGATGACGCCCCACTGCGATTCGCCCTCCCGCAGGCCGATGAACGCGATCACGCTTTCGCCGCCGAATCGCGCTTCGACGCCAAGCGCCCGTGCCGAACGCGTCGGATCGGCGAGCAGCGAATCGACGATCGGCCGAGCCGGCTCATCGGGACGACGCAACCGCCCGGTCACGGGGTCAAGCAGCGCGCGCAGCACCGCGGCGTCCGTATGCCCGAGCGTGTCGGAGCAATATACCGGGCCGCCACTCATCACCCGCAGCACCGCATGGGTCCATGCATGCGGATGCTCGGTCCAGAACATGTCCCAATCACAGTGGTACAGCTCGCCCAACAACAGCGCGCAGTAGGCGTTTTCAATGAGATGCTCGGCGAGCGATTCGGGGTGATGGGGCAGATAGTCGTCGCTGGTGCGCGTGATCGGCGAGGTGGGCCGATGCCAGTAGTCCTCGGAGGACATGCCCATGCAGTTGATGAGCGCGCCGTCGAACAGATCGCTCGTCACCGTGTCGAGCGCACGATGACGCCCCCACGTCGCTTCACCATAGCTCTCCGAGCCCCGGGTCATCACCGATGTGGAGCTCTGCGAATCGACTTTCACGAAGTCAACGCCGGCCGCAGTCAGATGCGTGTCCCATGTGTCCCAGAATCGCGCGGCGGCGTCTTGGCCCGCGGCCGGGATCAGGCACCCGTTCGCGGTGCATGTGACGGCGGACTGAGCAGCGGCCCACTCGGGGTCGATGCCGGCCCAATAGCCTTGGAACGCCTGCCATACGCCTACGGAACGCACGCCGTAGCGGCGTTTGAGCAGATCGACGGTGTGGACGAGCCCATGCGGGAAGCGTTCGTGGTCCGCGTCGAACCCGCGCAGGGTTTCATGCACGCGGTCCGTGTCCGACCAGCCGTCGTCGATGAGCACCCATGAGATAGGGACGTCTTTGGCGCGGAATTCCTCCATTTTCGCGATGATGGCCGACTCGCTCACCTCACGGCCCAGAGAATCCCACGTGCACCAGCCGAGTCCGGTGAGCGCTTCGGGGAACGGACGTTCACGCCGTGTACTAACGCCGAGGCGTCGGGCCGCGGCTTCGACACAGACGCGGACGGCGCGGTAGGGGTCCTTGCCGATTGCGGCGTAGCAGACCACGTCGCGCATGATGGTACGACCGGTCTTGTTGGAGGAGACGATAAGCCGCAGCGCACAGTCATCGGTATTCGAGACGGCATGCGGGCCTCCGCCCAAAGCGGCGGCGAAATCGGCCCGGACGTCATCCCCGGATACGGCGAGCAGCACCACCCAGCGGCCGTCCACGCAACGGTAGAGCAGCATCTGCGTGCGGGGCGGCACATCGGCGAGCGCCTGCACCCATGTAGGGCGCATCCACCACTCCTTGTGCTGGTAGAGGCACAGCGGCGTGATGCCGGGCGCCGGGGCCGGCACATCGATGGCTGCCTCCAGACCGGCGATGGAGGTGAACGTCTCCTGTTCCTGGAATGCGGCGGCGCGGCCTTCGGGCTGTGGCAACTCGGCGTCCACGTCGAATCGCCATAGCAACGGGTCTGGTGTGCCGGCCGGCACGTCCATCGTCGTCACGGCGATGGCGTCGGCGGGCAACTGACGGTTTGCCGTGGCGGGCTCGCCATAGGCGGCACGACCCGTATCGACGTGTGCGGTCACGCAGCGCACACCGATGGGCGAGGATGTGCCGGCAGATGCGGCGCCATTGGGGGCGACTGCGACATTCGACGGCTCATGCATGATCATGACTCCAAGTCTATTGTTCTGCTGTTCCTCGATGGCTCTGCGCGACCGACCGGTCGGATATGCGGTTGGATTACCCGCACATCTCGCATATCCATTTGCCTCTCTCCGATCGTCCGACTGAGGGATCCGGGGGCCGACGATCAGTTAACCAGTCAACAGGCCAGACGAACAGCCGATCAAACCGCCAGACGGCACCAGAACGTGGCGGCGGGCGGAATCGAAGTCCGACGTTCGCCCGGCGCAACGGCGCTGTCGGAGGAGACGAGCACCGTCACGGCGGACGGCAGGCTCACAGACTGCGTGTCCGCATAGTTGGCGACGACCGTCATACCGGAAGGCAACGTCCACCCGAGTAGCGGTGCGGACCAGTCGGACTCGTCGAGCCAATCGAACGCGAACGGCGCGCGATCGCCCATGGCACCGGCGGCAACGACGGCCTCATCCGTGTCTGCGGCCGCACCATCGCCTGTCACCCACGTGCGTCGCAACGCGATGGCCCGACGGTACATCGTCAGGGTCGACGCATCATCGACCTCCTCCGCATCGACGGCATACCGGGCGAACCAGTCCGGCTGCGGCAGCCACGAGGCACCGGTGCCGTTGAAACCGAGCGCGGGACCGGAAGCCGTCCATGGCAGGGGCACGCGGCATCCGTCGCGACCCTTGAAGTAGTGTCCGGAACGTTCCCAGTTCGGATCCTGGATCTCGTCCTCGGTCAGGTCGAAGTCCTCGGGCAGGCCGAGCTCCTCGCCCTGGTAGACGAACGCCGTACCGGGCAGACCAAGCTCCATCAATGCGGCAGCACGGGCCCGGCGGGCGGCGAGCGCGGGATCGATCGTCGGGTCCGTGCCGTTCGAGGTGACCCATTGTTCGATGTTGGTCTTCGGGGGCAGACCAAGGCGCGAGGCGATGCGGGGCACGTCGTGGTTGCCGAGCACCCATGTGGGCGATGTGCCGGCGTCGGCCGCGAACCGCCGTGTGCGTTCGATGGTCTCGCGATACTCGTCGCGTGACCATGCCGCCTTGGACATGGAGAAGTCGAAGACGGCGCCGAGCTCGTCGGGGCGGGCGTACTGGAAGATGCGCGGCGTGAACGGCGACCACGATTCGCCGATCGCATATTTCGGCGGATCGTAGCGATTGAACAGTTCGCGCCATTCACGGTAGATGCCATGCACGGCATCGCGGTCCCACAGGGGGTCGGAACCGTCCGCGGCCTGCGGCGACATGAGCGTGGGATCGGGACGATCGCGCAACGGATCGCGCAGGTCCTTGGCGAGACCGTGCGAGACGTCGATGCGGAAGCCGTCGACGCCCTTGTCGCACCAGAACCGCAGGATGTCGAGGAACTCGGCGCGAACCTCGGGATTGTCCCAGTTGAGGTCGGGCTGCTCGCGGGCGAACAGGTGCAGGTAGTACCACCCGTCACCGCACGGCTCCCATGCGGAACCGCCGAAGTTGCTCAGCCAGTTGGTGGGCGGCAGCTCACCGTGATCGCCTCTGCCCCGGCGGAACACGTAGCGGGAGGCCGCGTCCGACTCGGGGCCGTCGCGCAGCGCCTCCTGGAACCAAGGGTGCCGGTCCGAGGTGTGGTTGGGCACGATGTCGACGATGATCCGAACGCCCGCCGCATGGGCCTTGACGACGAGGTCGTCGAACTGCTCCATCGTGCCGAGACGCGGGTCGACGGCGCGGTAGTCGGCCACGTCGTATCCGCCGTCGGCCAGCGGCGACGGATAGAAGGGGGACAGCCAGATCGCGTCGATGCCGAGTTCGACGAGATAGTCAAGACGTTCGATCACGCCGGCGAGGTCGCCGTCGCCGTCACCGTTCATGTCACGGAACGAGCGGGGGTAGATCTGGTAGATGACGGCCTTGCGCCACCAATCGGCGTCGGTCATGGGAAGCTCCTTTGCCTGATGTGTAACGGACTTGCGGCTCAGCCCTTGACGGAGCCGGCGAGCATGGCCCGGATGAAGTAGCGCTGGAGGAAGATGAACAGGATCATTGTCGGCGCCATGATGAGCAGCGCGCCCGCGTTGAGCAGGACCACGTCGGTCTGGTACTGGCCGACGAAGGACTGCAGGGCGCCCGCCATCGTGCGCTTGTTCGGATCATTCTCGAGCACCACGGCCAGCAGGAACTGGTTCCATGTGGCGAGGAACGTGAGGATGCCGAGGGAGGAGATCGCCGGCAACGCGAGAGGCAGCTGGATCGAGCGGAACGTGCGGAAGTGCCCGGCGCCGTCGATGCTGGCGGCCTCCATCAGATCACGGGGCATCTGCTCGAAGCAGGATCGCATCCACACGATGCCGAACGGGATGTTGAGACCGATGAGCGGCAGGATGAGCGCGAGCCGCGTGTTGAGCAGACCCATGTCGCTGATCTCGTAGTAGAGCGGGGTGACCAACGTCTCGAACGGGATGGTTAGGCCCACGAGGAACAAAATGTAGATCAGCCCCTTGCACGGCACGCGCAGCTGGGCGAACGCATAGCCGCCGAGCGAGCAGAAGATCACGACGCAGGGCACGACGACGATCACGAGGAGGATGCTGTTGAGCAGCAGCGGGGTGATGTTGGCCATGTTCCACGCATCGATGAAGTTCTCCCAATGCGGGTGCGCGGTGAACTGGATACCTTCGGGCATGGAGCCCTGCGGCTGCAGCGCGGCGGAGAGCATGCTCAGGAACGGCAGCACGCAGAAGAGGACGGTCAGGGCGAGCATCACGGTTCCGGTGATGCGCACGGTCTTGGATTGCTGCATGGCAGGTCACTTCTCCTTTCCGTTGACCAGACGCTGCAGGGGGCCAACCACGAGCAGCACGAGGATCATCAGGGTGAAGGCGAGCGCGGAGGCGAGGCCGACGCTCTGCTGGGTGAACGCGAGACGGTAGACCTGCACGCCGGGCACCATGGTGGAGGTGCCGGGACCGCCCTGGGTGGACATGTAGACGACGTCGAAGCTGGCGAGCGCGGAGATGATCGTCATGGTCAGGCACACGCCGATCTGGCCGCGCAGGCCGGGAAGTGTGATGTGGAAGAGCTGACGCCACCATCCGGCGCCGTCGAGGCTGGCGGCCTCGTACAGGGACTGGTCGATGCCGCCGATGCCGGAGAGCAGGAGGACGACGCAGAAGCCCAGCTGGAGCCAGAAGCCGATCACGCCGACGGCGTTGAGCGAGGTGGACTGGTCGCCGAGCCACACGTGGGCGAAATCACCCAACCCGACCGAGCGCAGCAGCTGATTGGCAGTGCCCTTGTCGGCGAGCATCCAGGTCCATGCCACGCCGGCCGCGGCGCCGGGGATGACGCGGGGCAGGAACAGACAGACCTGCGCGAAGGATCGCCCGGCCTTGGACTTCATGTCCTTGATGAGGACGGCGATGATCAGGCCAAGCACGATCGGGATGACGGAGAAGAAGATGATCAGGTAGAACGAGTGGAGGATCGACCCGTACAGTTCCGGGTCGGTGAAGACGGTGATGTAGTTCTCGACGCCGATGAAGGTGCTGGCGTCGATGCCGTTCCATTCGTAGAACGAGTACCAGATGGTCTGAATGATCGGCCACAGTTCGAAGGCGATGTAAAACAGCAGCGCGGGGGCGAGGAACAGCAGGCTGACCAAGCCGAGGGACATGCCGCGCTTGGGCTTGGCAGCCTTGGCTGCCGCGACCGTCTTATGGGTATCCATGATTGTCACCATGCTTTGCTGAATGCTGGGTGTTGAGTGCGATGTTGAATGCGATGAGTTGATTGGAGAATCGAGCGGGACGGCAAAAGGGGATAAAAACGCCCCGCCCGAAGTATGGGGAGTACGCGCCCGGAACCGGTCTAGGATCGGTCGACGCGGACGAATGGCCGTGCGCCTACTTGACTTCCTTCTCGTACTGGGCCTGGATCGACTCGACGAACGCCTTGGGCGTCATCGAACCGTCGATCAGGGACTGGAAGCCGGGGATGATGGCGCTGGCCTGCATGCCCGCGGTGGCGTTGTTGATGTAGTCAGTGGTGTTGCCGGTCTCGACCAAACCTTCGTAGGCCGTAAGCACCTGTCCAAGCAGCTGGTTGTCGGTGCTCGGGGTATCCCCTTCGCCGATCGGCGGGTAGCCGTTGTCGACGGCGATCTGGCGGGCCTCATCGGACTGCAGGAAGTCGAGGAACGCGGCGGCGGCGTTCTTGTTCTTGGCGTTGGCCGGGATGCCGAACGCGGTAACGGCGTTGGCTGCCGCGGAGCCGGAGTCGGCCTGCTCGCCCGGGAAGGCGATCCAGCCGGCATCGTCGCCGAGGGCCTCGTTGATGGAGGCGGAGTACCAGCTGCCGGAGGGGAAGAACAGGGCCTGACCGTCACTGAAGCGGCTCAGAGCGGTGGAGCCATCAAGGGCGAGCGCGTCCTTGGAGAAGTAGCCGGCCTTCTGCCAGTCCTGGATCTTCTGGGCTGCCTTCACCGCGCCGTCGGTGCTGAACGTGGCGCCGTCCTTCTGGATGATCCAGTCCTGCACGGCGTCGCGTCCCTCGTAGTTGGTGAGCAGCGCCTGATAGATATAGGAGGTGCCGCCCTCCTTGGCCGGCATCATCATGGCGAGTTTGCCGGCGTCCTTGGCTTTCTTCATGTCGGCCTCAAGCTCGGCGACGGTGGCCGGCGCCTCTGTGATGCCTAGTTCCTTGGCGACCTTCTTGTTCCAGTACAGGCCGGTCATCGACACGCCATCCGGCACCGCGTACAGACTGCCGGAGCCGATCTTGCCGCTGGAGTCGACGCGGTAGACCTGGGTCTGCGAATCGGGCAGGTCCCAGCCGTAAGCCTTGGCGTATTCGTCGAGGTTGACGAGGTGGTTGCCGCGCACGGCAGAGTTGATGTCGGTGATGCGGGCGATGTCCGGGGTGTCGGCAGCGGAGATGATGCGCGGGCCGTTCTGCTGGGAGGTATTGTCCGGATCGTAGGTGGCCTTGATGGTCACGTTCGGGTACTTCTTCTGGAAGGCGGCGATCAGCTGGTCGTCGAAGGCCTTGAGGCCTGCGCCGTCCCACAGCCTGAGCTCGTACTTGGTGTCGCCCAGATCTGTGCTGACAGGCTCGTTGCTGACGTTCGCCTTGGAGCTGGACGAGCCAGGTCCGCACGCGGCGACCGACGTCAGGCAGGACACGGCGAGCAGACCCGCGACCGCGGTCTTGACGGCTTTCATGATCCTCATCGTAGATTTCCTTTCCTTCATCCGGGCGATGCCAGCCCGGCTGTCTTCCTTGACTTATGTCATCAGCGCTCAAATCTTTTTGCTAAGCGCTTATGCATGAGGATAGCACCCGTCGAACCGGTTCGTCAACTTCAGCTTAGGTATACACCATATCCGGCGTGTCGAAGCGTTTTGCCCTGCAAAATACATTGAAAATCAAAGGATTTGATGTGCATTACTCCCATCTTCACATGCAGGCGCATCGTTCACACAATCTCAGCGCTTATATGCACGCTGCATCGACGCGTATATAATCGTTTAGTACAAGGTCAGCCAACCACAACAGCACAACGAGGAACATCATGGGACAGGTCACCATCGACGACGTGGCGAAGGCCGCCGGCGTATCGACATTCACGGTATCGCGTGCGTTGCGCGGCAAGGACCACGTGGCGGCGAAGACGCGTGAGAAGGTGCTCAGGGCCGCCAAGGAACTCAACTACACGGTCTCGCGATCGGCCGCCGCTCTGGCCAGCGGTCGGACCAATCGCATCGCGCTGCTCGCCCGCGAACGCATCGCAGGCTGGTTCATGGGCGAACTGTTTGACGGCCTGTACGACGTGCTCAGCCAGGCGCAGTACGATCTGACCGTCTATCGCGCGGGCAGCGTCGAGGAGCGCAGCGAGTTCTTCACTCGCCTTCCCGCCAATCGCAATGCGGACGCGCTGATCGTCTCCGGATTCTCCGCGACCGACGAGGAGGCCGACACGCTCGCGGGCATGGGGATGCCGATCGTATCCGTCAACTCGCCGTATATCAGCTGCTGCCAGGCGTCCGTCGCCATCGACGACGAGGCGGCCGAGGCCATGGCGGTGCGGTATCTGGCCGCGCTCGGACACCGTCGATTCTGCTACGTCGGACGAGTGGACCCGCTCACCGGCACCGCATGGGGATTCGACGCACGCGCACGCGGGTACAAGGACGAGATCGCCTCGCTCGGACTGACCGACTGCGGAATCCACTGCATCGATCTCTGGGACCCCCAGTCGGCGCGTCAGACAGTCGCCACCATACTCGCCCAGCCCCGACTCCAACGTCCGACCGCAATCTGCGTCTGGTCCGACTACTACGCGCTACGCGTGATCCACGAGCTGCACGCGGCAGGCATTCGAATCCCTGAGGAGATGTCCGTATTCGGCTTCGACGGATCCGACGTCGCGGACGCTATCGGGCTGAGCACGATGGTACCGACATCGCCCCGCGAGATCGGACGGATCGCGGCGCGCAAGACCCTCGATCTTGTCGCCGGTCATACGCCGGACGAACCTCATACCACCGTGCCTGTCGCGATCCAACCCGCCGCCACCAGCGCCCCGGTGCGCGAGTAGCGGAGTCTGGCATGGGCGCGCAGCAGCGAGAGACACCGGACATGCAGTGACGGTTGTCTCTCGCCTACTGGGCCTCAGCGAGAGATAACCGTCAGTCCGAGTCATGCGTATCTCGCGGAGTAGCCCTTGCGCGAGAGGAAACAGGCGTCATATAGCGGAAACCTCTCGCTGGCGAGGGCCTGGCGAGAGGTTTCCGCTATATGACGCCGGGAATGGCTTGCGAGGGGACCACCGGGCTTTCCGTTACTTGACCGCGTCCTGCAAGTACGGACTCGCCTTACGGCGAGACTCAACCTGCCTCACGGGCTGTCGCCCGCTCGGAGCGGTCAACGGAAAGCCCACCGGGCTTTCCGTTACTTCACAGCTCCCCTCATCACGCCGCCGATGACCCACTTCTGGGCGAAGACGTAGACGATGAGGATCGGGGCCATGGCCATCAGGTAGCTGGAGAAGGCCATCGGATAGTTGGTGGCGAACTGGGAGCTGAAGACGTACTGGGCCAGCGGAATCGTCTGGTTCGACTGGTCGGTCAGCACGATGAGCGGCAGGAGGAAGTCGTTCCACGCCCACAGCGCGGTCAGGATCGCGATGGTCGCGTTGATCGGGCTCATCAGCGGGAAGATGATCTGCCAGAAGATGCGCCAAGTCGACGCGCCGTCGATGCGCGCGGCCTCCTCAAGCGAGACCGGGATCGAACGGATGAATCCGGTCGCGATGAACAGGTTCGTGCCAAGGCCCAGCACCATGTACAGCAGGATCAGGCCGACCTGGTTGTCGAGGTGCCACGATCCCATCTGCTTGGCGATCGGCAGCATGACGACCGGGAACGGCACGAACATCGCGGCGATGAAGAAGTAGTACAGGAAGCGGAAGAATCGCTTGTCCATGTTGCGGGCCACCGCGTACGCGACGAACGTGTTGGTCAGCAGGGTCAGCACCACGGCGGCGACGGTGATGATCGCCGAGTTGAGCGCGGCCTTCGGGTAGTTGACCTTGGCGGACGCGTCGGCGAAGTTGTGCCACTCCCACGTGGTCGGCAGGGCGAACGTGCCGGCCTCGGCGGGCGTCTTCAGCGCGGTGACGATCGTGAAGTACAGGGGGATCAGGATCGTCAGGGACAGGACCGCGACGGCGGCGGTGAGCCACCAGTTGATGTTGCGGTCCCTGCGGAACTTCTCGGGCTTGCCGGACGACTTTCCGGACTGCACACCGGACTGCGTGGACGAAGAGGACTTGACTGACATTGCGGCACTCATGGCACTCACACCTTTTCCTTGCTGCCGAAGAACTTGAGCTGGATGAACGCGATGATCGCGAGGACGATGAAGAAGAGCACGGCGTTGGCGGTCTGGTACGCGTACTCGCCGCCGGTCAGGCCGCCCTTCCAGATGAGGTAGGTCACGGTTTCCGTGGCGGAGTTCGGACCGCCGTCGGTCAGGGCGACGACCTGGTCGAACGTGCCGAGTGCGTTCTTCATGGACAGCACGAGGTTGATCGTGAAGAACGGTCCGATGAGCGGGAACGTGATCTTCCAGAACTTCTGCCACGCGTTGACGCCGTCGAGCGCGGCCGCCTCGTAGATCTCGGTGTCGATGGTCTGCAGGCCGGCGAGGTAGAGCAGCACCGAGTAGGCGACGCCCTGCCACACGGCGAGGAACACGATCGGGATCCACGAGTACTGCTCGCTGGTGATGAGCGATTCGGACAGCCAGTCGATGCCGAGCGCCTTGCCGAGCTCAGGCAGCGGGTTCATGAAGATGTACTTGAACACGTAGCCGATGACCAGCACGGACAGGGTGTAGGGCACGAAGAAGATCGCGCGGAAGCCGTTTTTGAACGCGATCTTGCCGTTCAGCGCGACGGCGATGAACATCGCGATCACGTTGATGAGCACGGTGATCGCGATGGCGATCAGGAACGTGAACAGATAGGCGTGGCCCACGCGATCGTCCTGGAACAGGGCGATGTAGTTCTTGAATCCGATGATGTCATAGTCGCCGTAGCCCTGCGAATTGGTGAACGAGTACATCACGCCCTGCAGGAACGGCACGTACAGGAAGACCGCGAAGATGATCGCGGCCGGTACGGCCATCCAGTAGAAGGCGCGGTCGACCTTGCGGTCGGAAAATGCGGAGACGCGCTTCTTCGCGGGCTTCGTCGCCTTGGCGGAGGCCGCGGATGATGATGTCATCATGATGCTCCTTCCTTCCTTTCGATTCGTCAGTTCGTGAAGGTCCTCGCCTGGACCTTGTCCCATTCGGTCTGCATCTGGTTCAGGAAGCGGTCGGTGTTGCCGCTGGTCACCATCGTCTGCAGGTAGCCGCCGATGTTGATCGAGGAGGGGATGTAGTGGTCGCAGAAGTCGGCCACCTTGTTCTCCTCGAAGAACGGGCGCACGGTTTCGAGCGCCTTGTTGCCGAAGTGCGTGTCCTTGAGCGGGGTGATCGCGGAGTTCGCGTCGGCGTAGTCGTTGAGGGTCTTCTCGCTCATGAGGAACTCGATGAACTTCATCGCCTCGGCCTTGTGCTGGGTGTTGGCGCCCATCGTGAGCATCACGTCGTCGCCGGCGGTGAGGATCTGCTCGTCAGCGTTGTCGGAGGCGGGCATCTGCGCGAAGCCCAGATCCGCGTCCTTGTTGATCATGAGGATCTGCGGGATGGCGTACGTGCCCAGCGGGATGATCGCGGCGGAGCCCTTGGCGAAGTTCTGCGTGCCCTGCTGGTAGGTGATGCCCTTGTCGCCGTCGGCGTACTTGAAGAGCTCCACCTCCTTGCTCACGGTGTCCTTCCACATGTCCTGGAAGTTGGTCTCACCGGTCTTGAGCTTCGTGTACTCGGTTTCGGGCACGAGCGTGCCGGCGAGGGACGCGAGCGGCGCCTGCGTGGTCCACGCGTCGGCGACCGTCGCCTCGACCGGGTTGATGCCCTGATCGCGGAACTTCTGGAGCATCGCGGTGAACTCGCTCCACGTCTTCGGCGGGTTCTCCGGGTCGACGCCGGCCTTGCGCCAGATCTCCTTGTTGTAGATGTAGCCGGAGGCGTTGCCGGCGAACGGCAGACCGTACAGGCGCTTCTTCGACTGGTCGGTGGTCTGCACGAGGTTCTTCGCGATTTCGACCATGCCGGGGTTGAGCTCGTCGACGATCGGCTCGTCGGTGAAGTCGTAGAAGACGCCGGATGCGGCGAAGTTGCCGAAGCTGATGTCGCCGTTGAACGTGATGACGTCCGGCACGCGGTTCTTGACGAATCGGGTGCGCAGATCGGTCTGCGCGTTGGCGGAGTTGTTGATGTTGATCTTGATGGTCGGGTTTTCTTTCTCGAACTCGGCTGCGGCCTGCTTGAACCAATCGGCGGCCTCGGCCTTGAACTGGAAGAAATCAAGCGTGACGGTGCCGGCGGTGTTCGCGCCGCAACCGGCAAGTCCGACGCCGACCGCGATCGCGCAGACTGCGGCCGCGACCCGTCTCATCCATGACTTGGGGGAATCGCACTGCATTCGTAGACTCCTTAGCTTTCTCCTTTCCGCAGCGTCGGTGCCGCGGAATGTGCTTCCACGATACGGTTCGATAGTTTTTATTCCAAGCGTGAGCGAGCCTCGCAACGGTGGAAATTAAAGACCGGCGAATTATGTATTCTAGGAATGGAATTCAGACAGATTCGATTCGCCGACGAATGCGGGGAGTGTATGGGAATGACAAACAACGACGAATGGCCGGGGAACCGGCCGGGAAGTGGCGAGTCACCCGACGAGCTTCCATCCCTCCCCCACTGGTTCGAGGGATCGGAGTACACGCATCGCGTGGCGTGCGCGATCGCGAAGTACGGACCGATCGCACGCACGACGCTGGCGCAGCTGCTGGGCCTGTCACAGGGCTCACTGTCGCGCATCACGAGCGATCTGATCTACGCGG
The DNA here is from genome assembly GCF_000741175.1 of Bifidobacterium callitrichos DSM 23973. Classification (GTDB taxonomy): domain Bacteria; phylum Actinomycetota; class Actinomycetes; order Actinomycetales; family Bifidobacteriaceae; genus Bifidobacterium; species Bifidobacterium callitrichos. The sequence goes on along the minus strand of NZ_JGYS01000014.1, from coordinate 50,741 downwards.
GCGTCATCGAGGAGCTACCGGGCGATTCGGTCACACGCGGCCCGCTGCCGCAGGGGTTCACGCCGAAGGAGAGCTCGGATCGGCGCGGCCGGCCGCAGACGGCGCTGGCCTTGTGCGCGAACGCACGCACGTTCGTCGGCGTGAAGGCGAACGGCACGTCCGCGGTGGCCGCGGCGGTCAACGCGCACGGCGAGGTCGTGTCCGGGCGGCATGAGGCCGCATTCCCGGACCGATCGCCCGAATCGGTGACGGCGACGATCGCGCGACTCGTCAACGAGTGCGTGGTCGACGTGACGGGTTCGGCGCTGCCCGCCCCGATCGCAGTCGGCGTGGCGATCGGCGGACATGTGGCGGATGACGATCGGACCGTCACGTTCGCGCCGTTCCTGCGCTGGGATCACGACGTGCCGCTGGCCGAGATGGTAACGCGCGCGACGAACCTGCCGTGTGGCGTGTACAACGACATCGACTCGCTGCTGGTGGATGCCAGCTGGTTCGGGCCGGGTGTGGGGCTTGAGGCGTTCGCGGTGCTGACGATCGGCATCGGCATCGGCTATTCGCTGGCGATGCGCGGCCGGCCGGTCTCCTATCCGGACAAGAGCTACGGACTGCTCGGTCATGTGCTCGTCGATCCGGAGGGGCCGCGATGCACGGCCGGACACATCGGCTGCGCGCAGTGTCTGACCGACGATTCGCTCGCCGACCAGTATTCGCAGATGATGGGTCGCGCGTGCACGTTCGACGATTTCGCGCGCGACGCCCGGGCGGGGGTGCCGCAGGCGTCGCGACTGCTCGACAAGACGTGCTTCCGTCTGGGATCGCTGATCGCGACGGTCGCGAACATCGCGATGCCGTCGAAGGTGATGGTCGCCGGCGAATCGGCGTTCCTCGCGAAGATGGCGATCGACCCGATCCGCGACGGCATCAACCGCTACCGGCACAGTCAGGCCTCGCCGGTGGAGTTCACCGTCGTGGACCATGACTGGCAGCTGTGGGCCAAGGCCGCCGCATCCCGAGTGATCGCGCGATATCTGGAGTAATGGTCACCCCCTTCCCTTGGCTCCCCTTGTCAGGGGAGCTGGCCCGCGAAGCGGGTCTGAGGGGTAGTCAGTGTGTTGTTCACTGCCGAATGGCGGTGAACAACACGGCCTGGGCCGGATGCAGGCTCGGCGGGCGCAGACCGTAGGTCTCGAGGGCGCGGCCGGTCATGAGCACGCCCTCCTTCGTCCACCAGCCGAGCGCGGACTGGCCGTTGCCGATGCCGAGGCCCTCGAGATCGAGGTCAAGCCACAGCGGCTGGATGCGGTAGACGCCGTCCGGATCGAGGCCGGGTACGCGGATCGGCGCGGCCGGGTAGGTCTGGCCGGTGGTCAGCTGGGTGAAGCGGTAGAACGCGGCGGAACGGTCGGGCTTGACCATGCCGTCGAGTCGCACGGCCGGATCGATCGCGTCGGCGTGCACGCACGTGTCGACGGCGAACCATTCGCGATGCTTCTTGAACTCGGCGACCCATTCGGCGAGTTTCGCGACGTCCGCCTCCGGCTCCTTGAGCAGGTTCCATTCGATGCCCATGTGCCCGAAGAACGCCATCGCCATGCGCATCTCCTGGCTGGTCGCGCGATGCGTGGAATGCGCCGGGGAGGCGCCCACATGCTCGCCCATCATGAACGGCGGCACGAGCAGCGACGTGTAACGCTGGATGTCGGCGCGCTCGACCGGGTCGACGCAGTCGGACACCCAGATGCGATCGGCGAGCTCGAGGATGCCGAGGTCCACGCGGCCGCCGCCGGAGGAGCAGCTTTCGATCTCGAGACCGGGATGTGCGGCCTTCAAATCACGGAAGATGCGGTAGACGGCGAGCGTCTGCTCGTGCACGGCCGGGCGGCCGGTACGCGGGGAGACGGCTTCGGTGACGTGCTTGTTGTGATCCCACTTGATGTAGTCGATGCCGAGCTCGCCGACGAGCGAATCCATCGCGTCGTACAGATAGGCGTACGCGTCCGGATTGGTCAGGTCGACGACCTGCTGGGAGCGGCCCTGCATCGGCAGACGATTCGCGGTGGGCTTCAGCACCCAGTCGGGGTGGGCGCGGAACATGTCGGAATCGGGGTTGACCATCTCCGGCTCGAACCACAGGCCGAACTCCATGCCCAAACCATGCACGTAGTCGGCGAGCGCCTTGAGGCTCTTGTCGCCGTCGGGCCACACCTCCTTGGCGATTTGCCAGTCGCCGAGTCCGGAGGTGTCGTCGCGGCGGGAGCCGAACCAGCCGTCGTCGACGACGAAGCGTTCGACGCCGGTTGCGGCGGCCTTGTCGGCGAGCGCCTTGAGGGTGTCGAAGTCGTGCTGGAAGTAGACGGCCTCCCACGTGTTGAGGATCACCGGGCGTGGCTTGTCGGCGATGCCGAGCGCGCGGCGGGCGTCGTGGTGCGCATGGCGCAGGTAGGCGTGGAATCGCGCGGCGATCTCGTTGAGACCGTCGCCGTAGGAGCCGTAGACCCACGGGGTGGTGTAGGTGGCGGTGTCAGTGTTGGCATTTGTCTCGTCGAAGCGCGGAAGGGTGATCTCGCCGCCCATGAGCACTTCGCCGCCGCCGATCAGACCGGTCGTGTACGGCTGGCGTTCGGCGGACAGTACGCTGTTGCCGCTCCATCCGACGTGGACCGCGTACGCTTCGCCGTGTTCGAATCCGAATCCGGGGGTGCCGGCGGTGAGCAGGAGGCTCGCGTCGAAGTCGGGGCGTCCGGCCATCGAGACCTTTTCGAATCGGCCGACGGTGAGCGGCTGGCGCTGCGGGCTGCGTTCGCGCAGGTGATGCCCGGTGGTGGTGAGGATTTCGCCGGCGAGCGCGGGCAGCGGGAAGCCGAGTTCGACCGTGCCGATCTCGAGGTCGCCGGCGCTCTCGCCGCCTTCGTTGGAGACGTCGAGTTTCTGGCGGATCAGTCCGGATTCGTCGAGTTCGCACGTCCAGATGATGCCGACGCCCTGTTCGAGGTCGTGGGCCTCGACCGTGATGGTCGGCGTGGGCACACGGTGGGCGTCGCGGGAGTGCAACATCTCGTCGCCGACGGTAGCGGAGGCCGGGGCCGGGCCGGTTGCGGCGGCGTCATCGCTTTCGGGGATGAAGTACCCCACTTCGGGCGCATCGGCCGTGACGGATTCGACGGTGAAGCGGCAGAACAGTTCGACGCCGTTTCGACGCACGGAGAATCGGGGGGCGCCGATCCACGATTCGGCCTGCGTGGGCAGGATCGACGGCCATGCGGTCTCGTCGAGGGCGCCGGAGACGCGCTGCGGCTTCAGGGCGTCGTACTGGGCGATCAGGGTTTCGGGGTGTGCGATCGGACGCCCCCAGTGGACGAAGCGGGGCAGGTCGTCGTTCGGGAACACCAGCGCGAACGCGACGTTCGCGTCCTGCTGCTCGGCGTAGACGACGTTGAGGCGCGTGCCGTCGGCGGCGACGCCGTGGAATTGCTCGATGCGCGACATTGCATATCTCCTTGGGGTTTGGGGTTGTTCCGTTCACCACGTTTTTCCGCTATCGATCGTAGGACAACCGGCTTTCCTTGCCATACCCCCGTGTGTTTGCCACGTCAGGAAACTAAATGCCGGATCAGATGCCGGAATCGGCATCGACCTGCATGACATAGATGTTGCGGCGCAGGGCTCTGGCTTGGGCGCGGGAGATGTCGCCGGCCTCGAGCATGTCCTGCACGACGCCGAGCTCGATGCCGTAGCTCTCCTTCTTGACCTCCTCGGCCTTGCCGGCAGCCGCCGCACTGCCCTGCACGTTCGGCCGCGCCTTGAGCGAGCCCTCCGCGCGACGGTAGTCGAGGATCAGGGCGGAGCAGAACTCCGTGTTGTACCGGTCGTAGGTCATCTCCTCCTCGAGCATCGCGATCACGTGCTCGATGGCCTCGACCTGCAGGGTGCGCATGTGCGCGAAGATCTGGTCCTCGCTCACGAGCGGCGTGGTGCGGCGGATGCGGTTGATCGTGCGTTTGATGAGGTTCATCGTGCGATGCCTCCACCCGCGCATGCGCCCGCTGATCTGCCATGCGAGCCCGCCGGCCTCCGGGCCTGCGGTGGCGTGGCGCAGCGAGTTCATGATCTGGTCGAGCATGCGTTCGCACGCCTCGACGTTGAGCTCCTGCACGGCCTTGTCCGCGTCCGGATGCGATTTCGCGTCGGCGAGACGGTCGCGCACGAACTCCTTCTCCCAGTTGAGCGCCCGGATCTGCAGCTGTCCGTAGCCGGCCGGGTCGAGCGCGCCGATGCGATGCTTGAGCCGGCTGATGCGCTTGGTGTACGAGTCGATGACCATGAGTACGGCGCGTCGGTTCTCCGGCGTGATGCGCCCGGTGAGCTCCTCGACCGTGCGCCGCAGCACCTCGATCGTGATCTCCTCGAGTTCGCCGTCGTCGTCCTTCGCGCGGTACGGCGCGAGCAGCGGCAGCAGGAAGTTCGCCAGCAGCAGCGTGCATACGATCACGCCGGAGGCGATGAAGATCAGTTCGTCACGCATCGGGAACGGCGTGCCCGCGTCGATGTAGTAGGGGATCGTGAACATCAGGGACAGGGTGATGGTGCCCTTGGCGCCGCCGAAGGTCATGACCGCGGCCGATCGCCAACGGTCGGCGGTCATCGGACGACGTTTGCCGGTGTTCTCATCGCGGGCGATGCGCAGCATGCCGGCCACCCAGATGAATCGCAGTGCGACCGCCACGCCCGTGACCAACGCGATCACGCCAAACAGCATGTTGTTGCTGACCCACGGGTCGACCCAGCTGGCGTGCATCGCGCCGGGCAGCAGCATGCCGAGGAGGATGAACACGGCGCCGTTCAGCGTGAACGACAGCACGCCCCACACGCTGGAGGCGACGATGTTCGTGCGTGACACGTTCGGGCCGACGCCGGTGCGGTCGAATCGCACCAGGAGGCCGGCCGCGACGACCGACAGGATGCCGGAGACGTGGAACTCCTCGGCGCCCAGGTACAGCAGGAACGGCAGGAACAGCTCCATGAGGATGCGCGTGGTGGTGGTCTCCCAGCCGAGCGATCGGACGGTTTCGAACAGCCAGTTCGCGGCGAGTCCCACCACCGTGCCGAACAGCGCGCCGCCGATGAACGAGACGATGAACTTCGTGGCCGCCTCACCCACCGCGAATTCGCCGGTGACGGCCGCCGCGATCGCGAACTGGAAGCCGACGATGCCGGACGCGTCGTTGAACAGCGATTCGCCCTTGAGCACGCCGCGCTGGCGCAGCGTGAGCGACGCCTCCTTGCCGAGCGAGGACACCGCAACCGCGTCGGTGGGGCCGAGGGCGGCGCCGAGCGCGAGGGCGGCGGCCAGCGGGATGACCGGCCAGATCGCGTTCAGGGCGAATCCGACCGCCACCATCGTCACTATCGCGAGTCCTATGGCGAGCGAGATGCTCAGCTTCAACGTTTTGAGCAGTGCCGACTTGTCGATCTCGTGAGCTTCCAGATACAGCAGCGGTGCGATGAACAGCACCATGAACAGTTCCGGACTGAGCGTGACGTCGGGGAAGAACGGCAGCTGCGTGGCGGCCGCGCCGAGCGCGATCTGCACCAGTGGCGTCGAGACCTTCGGGATGAACCGACTGAGGAACGACGACAGCACGACGGCCGCGATAATGCACAGTATCAGCTCGACAACATCCATGGTTCCCTCTCGACTCCCCGCTTCCGGCGCTCGCCCCTCTTCTCCCATAAGGCGCTGCTCAGATTATAGAAAACCCGTTAGGAAATCGTTAAGCACGTGGCGATATGCGCCCGAATCAACGCCCGATCATGGCCCGATCATGGCCCGATCATGGCCCGATCAGCGAGACCTATCCGTAGACTGGGGATTCATGATGTTCGATCGAACGACGCTCGATGGGCTGATGGACGAGGCGCTCACGCTGGCCCGGCGCGCCGCGGCGGCCGGCGACGTGCCGGYCGGTCGGCGCGCTCGGTCGTCGACGACGAGTCCGGGGCGATTCTCGGCCGCGGATACAACACCCGCGAGGTCGACGGCGATCCGCTCGCCCATGCTGAGGTCGTCGCGATGCGCGAGGCCGCGCAAACGCGCGGGGGCGATTGGAATCTCGCCGACTGCACGCTGGTCGTCACGTTGGAGCCGTGCCCGATGTGCGCGGGCGCATGCCTGCAGACGCGCATCGGCCGGATCGTGTTCGGCGCGTGGGACGCCAAGCTGGGCGCATGCGGGTCGATCTGGGACATCCCGCGCGATCCGCATGTGGGGCACACGCCCGAGGTGTTCGGCGGCGTGCGCGAGGCCGAATGCGCGCGGATTCTGGGCGATTTCTTCTCCACCCGCCGCTGATCGCGCTATCGGCGCCGCATCGCCTTGAACGCGACGAACAGCGAGCGCACGAGCAGCGCGGAGAGGTACACGGTGAACATGATCGCGCCGGTGCGCGGCGTCACCGCGCCGGCGATCCACGTGCCGAGCGGCGCGGTGATGGCCGCGACCACGCCGATGATGACGGCCGCCTTGACGTGCACCATGTGACGTCTGACGTTCGCCACGGACGTGGTGATCGAGTTGGGGAACATCGCCAGCAGCGACGTGCCGCGCGCGATCAGGTCGCTCGCCCCGAAGATGATCGACAGGGCCGGCACGCAGATCGCGCCGCCGCCGATGCCGAGCAGTCCGGCGAGCACGCCCGCGATCACGCCGAACGCGATGAGTCCGAGCGCCATGATCGGATGCATGTCGATATGCGAGTCGCGCGACGGATTCGATATCGCCTGGTTGATGATGACGAACACGAGGAACGCGACGAACGCCCATCGCAGTGCGATTTCAGGCAGTTTCGACAGCAGCCACGAGCCGATCTGCCCGCCGACGAACATGCCGGCGAACACGAGTGCCGCGGCGATCCAGTCGACGTTGCCCTCGACGGCGTAGGAGATGACGCCGGAGATGGCGGTGGGCACGATCGCCATCATCGAGGTGGCGGCCGCGTGGCGTTGGGTCAGGCCCAGCCACACGAGGGCCGGGACGATGATGGTGCCGCCGCCGATGCCGAACATGCCGGACAGGATGCCGACGAACACGCCCACGACGGCCATGATGGTCAGGCCGCGCGGGGATTCGTCCAGATGATTCTCATCGATTGCTGCATTCACGCGGCCCAGTCTATATCGTCTATATCTCGGCTCTTTACAGAATCCCCGACGTGATGTCGTGGTCGAGCAGCCACTGGCGCAGGTCGGCGAGCTCCTCGAGACTCACGTTGTGGTCGAGCCCGTGGTAGCTCTTCGTCGTCAGCCACGTGTGCTCGCCCAGCCATGCCTGCGCGGCGAACAGCTCGTACTTGGGCATCACGTCATCGTTCTTGCCGTACGTGTAGAAGACCGGCACGTTGTAGTTCTCGAGGATCCCGTCGGCCGGCGCGGTGCCGGGCACGATGGCGGGCGCGACGTATCCGGACAGCGAGACGACCGCGCGATACCGCTTCGGGTTGACGCGCAGCAGGTGCACGGCCAGCAGACCACCCTGCGAGAAGCCGAGCGGTACGATCTCGCGCTCGTTGGGCAGGTTGTTCGTCACCCACCGGTCGATCGAGATCGCCAGATCGTAGGCGGCGCGATCGAGGTCGTCCCCCATCGGCAGCCGCTCGCCGAACCACGCGTACGCGCCGGGCGAGAACGCGTCGCCACCGGCGAGTCGAATGGGGCCGCGCAGGGACGCGTAGTCGTTGTACGGCGCGATCTGGCGCATGAGATCGGCCATCTCCATCTCGTTCGACCCCCAGCCGTGCAGGCAGAGAAACAGCGGATGCGTGGGATGCGTCGCTCCCCCGCCGCGCGAGTACTGCGCTTCGGTCAGGTCAATGGTCATATCTGTCTCGCCTCTTCGCTCAACGGTGCTCGATGCCGTTCAATGGTGTTTCAGTGGTGTTCGCCGGCACAAACGGTTCCGCCTCTATTGTGCCTCATCCGCGGCGGTGATCGCCGATCGACGTGCAGGTCACCACTGTGAGTCACGACACAGCCCCTATTCACGCTCAATCATCGGGCATCAGCGTGATGTGCTGATCGGTCAGGGAAACGATATCCGGGTTGTGCGTGGTCATGATGACCATGGCCCCCTGATCGGCGAGACCGCGCAGCAGGTTCATGACGCGGGTGACATTATCCGGGTCAAGGGCGGCGGTCGGCTCATCGGCAAGGACGATGCGCGGGCTGCGGGTGAGCAGTCGGGCGATGGCGACGCGCTGCTGTTCGCCGCCCGAGAGCGTGTACACCTTGGCGTCACGCTTGTCCGTCAATCCGACCTGGGCGAGGCTGCGCGAGGCAAGGCATGCACGACGAGATCGCGGAATGCCCGCACTGGACATGGCGAGATCGAGATTGCGAACGACGGTCCATTGGTCGACAAGCGCGTAGTTCTGGAACAGGAAGCCGTACGTTTCACGGTAGAGGCGGCGAATGCTTCCACGATTCAGCCGATCGAGACGCTGGTGACCGTAGATGATGGTTCCTCGATCGATGGGTTCGAGCAGACCGATCGCGTTGAGCAGGGTGGTCTTGCCCGCGCCGGATGGTCCAGTGATGGCAGTGATAGTGCCGGGGTCGATATGGAAACCGAGATCGTGCCATAGAGTGCGGCCATTGATGCCTTTCGTCAGACCGTGCGCATCGAGCGCTGCAAGGGGATGCAACGTTCCGTCTGCATCGGTTTCTGCCTGTATTCCATTGAAGATGTCAGTCATGATTGCTCCTTGGTCGCGATATTGCGTGTTTGCCGACGCTCAGGATTGTTTGATGGTGTCGGCACGCATCCGCCGATCCCATATGATCAGGGTGATGATGGTCGCCGCCATGCCCGCCAGCATGATCAGCATGGCGGGCAGCGGCCATTGTCCGCTGCTCTGCCACGGCTGCGCGGCGAGTATGCCGGCGATCAGACAGACGAGGGTTGCGAGGATATGCGACCCGTATCGTCGCATGAAATCCGCCCCATGGATGTATTGGACGAACAGACGTTGGCGCTGACGCTGACAGTATCCGTCTCCCAAAGTCGCGGCCACGATGGCCAGCCCCATGATGGTGGTCAGGGCCATGAGCCCGTACTCCAGAATCGCCTGTCTCGCCTGCGCTGCCTGGGATCGCGCCTGTTCGACCGTGTTCTGTGCCGAGGCGACCAGACCGGTCAGCTCGTAGGTCTGCAGCCAATCGGCAAGCTGCTTGGCCGATTGGGCGGCGAACAGGATGCTGCCCTGACTGGCGTAGGAGAGCCTGTTCGACGGGGATATCGCGGTTCCCGGCATGACAATGATCATCGTCCCGCGCAGTTGTGTGGCATTGTTCTGGATTGCGGATGGCGTGTACAGACGCACCGTCAGATCGTCGCTCAAACTACCGGTGCTACCAAGGTTGCCGGCCGCGATAGTGGTATCGGTCAGGTGGATGCCGTCGATTCTGTCGGCGAGGTCGTATTCCACGTTGACGAGCCGTCCCAACGCATCCATCAATCGGGGTCGTTCCTCCTGCATGCTCGCGGGCAGGAGTAGCTGCGCCTTGTCTTCGGCGGCGCGATCGTAGGGGATGCCGAGCTGTCGGGCTGCAGCCGGGTTGACGGTCAGACAAGGGCGACTCGCCTCAGGCGTGCGCCCATCCAGCTGATCGAGCATGCACTGTGGCTCATAGTCGATCAGCTCCAGACGCCCCTGCCGGTCAAGGTCATCGGTGAACGACCGCCAACGAGACATATACCGGCTGGTCTCCTCGTTGGCCATGTTCCAGAAGGACAACGCGTAGGCGTTCGGCGCTTCAGCCGCAAGCGCCGCCGCATGATGCGCCGCCGAAGCCTGATTGATCGCACTCATGGCGATCGCCGACGTGGATGATGCACCCACCGCACATGCCAGCAACGCCACGACGGACACCGTCATGATCGCACGCAATGGACGCTTGCCCCGGACCTGATCCAATACGCGCGGTACCAGCACAGCGACCATCAGCACCGCCAATAGTGATGCCAGCAGCATCACGGTAAGGAAACCGGCGCTCGTGATGACGACGATCAGGAACGGCAGTCGGTTCGGCGCAAATCCCCATGCCGCGCCCGATCCGATAATCCACAGGATCACTGTCATGGCCATGCCAATACCTTCAGCAAGCCAATCGTCACCGAGCTCCCGGGCCACCGCCATTGCACGTGGCATGCCGTGGAACGACTGGATCGCACGACGTTTCATCATCGCCGAAGACGCCACCAGTCCGGCCGCCAAGGTCAGACAGAATACGAACAACGGCAACACCACCAACGGCGTCTGCATGAACTGTTCCAACAGGTAACGGGCCGATGCGATCTCCGGTGAGTCGGTCTTCAGCCCCTTCACGCGTAGGGAGGCGGAGAACGCGCGCACGTCGTCTGCATCCCCGTACACGATCCATCGGCCGGTCGGCGCGGTGAGCGTATCCGCTTCGCGCACCACGATCCGGTCGCCAAACACATAGCCGCGGGCCGTCTCACCAGGCTTGGGCGCCGACGAAACGGAACGGGCATCATGCTCATGCGTACCTGCGATCAGCAGCACATCGGCACCATTGGCGTCCGCCGAATCCGAGAGCAGCTTGGCCGCCACGACATGATGATCCCTGGCCACCGTTCCCAGTACAGCCACGTTCGCATTATGCGCGCTCGTCACCTGCACCGCACCCTCAGCACCCAGCGGGAACCACGATCCCACCATGCCCGCGAACAATGCACCGGCCAGCACGGCCACCACTACATCCAACAGCACGGCGATCCTCAACAACCGATGCATCATGCTCCTCTACCGTTCTTGATCATGTGATTGCGATTTCACGATATCCATGGCGGTTCTTGCAACGGAAAGGCTCGTAATCGGAAACGATGACATGGATCGTGGGCTGTCATTGGTTCGGATGACAACGAGGACAACTGCGGCTGCGGCTTCGATGACGGCGATGCAGGCCGGTTATACTGCTCAACCATGGAGCACAAGCGGAATACGCTGCTGATCGTGGACAATGACCACATCACGCTGATGGCGTTGCATTCGTTTCTCAGTAAGGCTTTACCCGACTTTGATCTACTGCCTCCCGCGGACGGTGGAGACAAGGCCATCCAGCGATGCACAGGCGCGTTCGATCCTCCGCAGGTACTGCTGATCGACATGTCGATGAGCGGCATCAATGGCCCAATGGCCATCAGAGCCATTCGACGCGAGAACAGGGACATACGCATGCTGGCGATGACCTCGTTCACCCTTGAGGATTACGCGCGCGAAGCCGCCGAGGCAGGCGCACAGGGCATCATCAGCAAGAACGACGTTCAGCATATGGCTGACGCCTTGCAGGCCGTAGCCGATGATCGGCTGTGGGATGGCGGAGCCAAAGTCGCGTTCGATGACGCGGCTACAGCATACAAACGGGTCAAGGCCGAAAGGAAAAACGATCTGTCCGCGCGCGAAATCGAAGCCGTGAACGCATGGTGCCGTGGCATGACCGCCGCACGCATTGCCGAAAGCATGGATGTGTCCGAAAATACCGTACGCACCTATCTCGCGCGTGCATCAGAGAAACTCGGATGCGCCAGCCGCAAGGAGCTCATCAGCACGTGGCTGCGTCTACGCAGCCGATGAGAGGAACCATGTCCATCACCATGATGATGCAACACTTACGAGCAGGGCTTCAAATTCCTCTCGACCGGCTACGGGCCCATCCCGGAATCTCCATCACTGCCGCGATAGACGTCCTCATCCTTGTCTTGGAATGGCTATCCGCACCCCCGTCCGGACTGATTATGACCGCCGTCTCCATGCTCTTGGCGGCATGCATCGTCGCCACACCCGTGGCACCGCGCATGACGCAGTGGATGGCAGTCGCCTGCTTCTGCGTATCCTCGATGTCGGTTGGGCATTCATTTGGATATACGGTCATTCAGGATTTCTCCATACTCATCGCCGTCGGGATACTCGCCTATCTTCATCCGTTTCGGGATGGCATTGCCGCGGCCGCGATCTCAGCGATCGGAAACTCAATCGGCAATGGCATCGCCGATGATTCACCGGACGTTTCGATGATCGCCACCATCGTCAAACTGGCGTTGCCATCGATCACCGCGTGGATCATCGGATATGCGTTCAATCTTCATCAGAACAACCTCCGGATGCAGAAGATCTCGCAGGAGCATCTCGCCGCGGAACAGGAGAACGCCAGACTGCGCGCCAATGCCAATGTTGCCGTGCGCATGCACGATACGTTGACCAATGATCTGAGTTGCATCTCGGCCATCGCTCATCAGCATCCCGATGATCCCGAATGGAATGTCGTGCTGCAGCGAAGCCAGTCCGCATTCACGCAGGCACATGCCGTCATCGACTATCTATCGGGGCGCAACGTCAGTGCACAGCATACATCGCCATTCATGGAACGACTTCATGGTCAGCTGGCCGAAACCAAGCACTATCTGGATTTCCTCGGATACCATGGCGAAGCAACGATACACGGCGAATCGCTCGTCACCACGCACGATGCCGAAGAGGAGATACTGGCGCTGCTCAAGGAGATCGGCACCAACATCCAGCGGCATGCCGTGGCGGGCGAAGCGGCCTATATTCTCAGCATCGATGTCACACCCGATGGCGTTGAGATCTTTGAAAGCAACGATACCGGACAGACGACGTTGGACGAGGCCGAACGCTCCGGCCGTGGACTCGGTATGCATCGCCGACAGATCGAACGGCTTGGTGGAACACTGGACACCAATCTCGACGATCAGCTCTGGATTCTTCACGCCAATATCCCATGGCAGGTTCCGCGGTCGTCATGATTGGCCGTCGTCATCTCCCGCGGGGGTGATCGTGGTGAGTTCGCCGCCCCATTCGTGTTCGAGCGTGGTCATGCTTTCGGACGGGCCGAACGCGATCCACTCGTTACCGGACAGCAGTCGCCAATCGCCCTGCGTGGCCGGGTCGTCGGCGTTCTGCGTGAGTAGTTCCGCGATCTTGCCCTGCAGAGGATTGTCGTACAGCCGCTTCGTGGTGTTCGAGTCGAACGTGACGTAGGCGACGCGCGTCTCGGCGCACAGCGATGCGTTCTTGACTCCGGGGAACATCGATACATCAAGGTCGGTCCACCCGGCCTTGCATTCGCCGGTCGCGCGTTCGATGCCGAATCGCATCGACTCGGCGCTGTCCACCGGCGCCTCGTCGCGGATGGCCGGCTTGAACAGTCCGTCGGGGAACAGCACGCCGCACACGACGCCGAACGCGAGCAGGAGCCCGGCGACCAGCAGTGTGACGATGCCGCCCGCCGCGACCCGATGCCGGCGGCTGTTGCGCGGTAGATTCGCCTTCGCGACGATCACGGAGACGAACGCGATCGCGATGCAGATCCCACAGGTGAGGGCGATATAGCGCCCCGGCACCTTGCCGTCCGGGTCGACGAGGGCCGGCGCGGACTCGTGCGCGGCGGAGAGCGCGCCGAACACGACGGCGCTGAGGCCGGCGATCAGCGCGATGATCGCGGCGGTCCTGGAACGGCGGGCCGGCTCGGAACCGAATCCGGCGCGATAGGTGGTGGTGCGGCCGGAGGGGCGGGAAGCGGAGGAGGACTGAGCGGCTTGGCCGGCTTGACCGGCGCTCTGGCCGGCACTCCGACCTGTGTTCTGACCGGCACGTGGGTGGCGTCTACGACGCGAGCCGTCATCGCCGTCGTATTCGTCGTATCCGCCGGCGTTATCCGGACCGTCGCCGTTTGCGAAGAAGTCGTATTCGTTGTCGGCCATGGCGTTTCCCTTCGCCTCCCCTTCGTCGGAGTCGCCAACATCACCGACCCCGTGCCGTGCTCTATGCTGCCTTCAGTCTACCGCCGCGAGCCCTCGTATTCGTCGGTCTCAGGGATGAATCAGGGTCACGTGTCACCTGCGATCGGCTCTGCGATCGGCTGCGAGCGAGAGGTCACCAGCAATCAGTGCCACAAATCTCTCGCGGGCGCCCCTCCTAGCGAGAGACAACAGTCATATGGTGCCAAAAACCTCTCGCGGGAACCCTGCTAGTGAGAGACCGCAACCGTCCGGTACCGAAAACCTCTCGCGAGCATCGCTCCTAGCGAGAGACAACAGCCGAGTGATGCCGCGAATCTCTCGCGAACGCCTCACTAGCGAGAGATCTCCTCTGCCCAATGACGCCGATCTCTCACTGGCACCCCGCCTGGCGAGAGATCGGTGACATCCGCCATTAACAACCTCTCGCGTGATGCGCATTCGGAAAAAGAAAACCCCGGTGGGGGTACCACCGGGGCCAGAGAAAGGAGAGAAGAAGAAAGGTTCAATTGTCGGGGGCTCACGCTCCGGGTCGGCTCTTGCTGACGGTTTATAGATAACCACTTTTTTCTGGGCCACACGCGGTGTTTCGCTGTGAGTTTCCTGAAAATTGTCGATTTTTGGTGAATTGTCCACAGCCTGAACGCTTCGGAACAGCCACAACGGCGCAGTTATCCACATTAATACGACACATTGTCGCATTCGATTGACGGAAAAGCGGTTTCCTGTAGGCGCCCCCGTTCGCCGACGACCAGTCCCATGGCGCGCATCGCGGGCTGACACTAGACTGAAGGGCAGTATTTTGACGATTTGCCCGTGAGGAGCTTCCTATGCTGTTGTCCGACCGCGACATTCTGGCCGCGCAGGCGGAGGGACATATCTCGCTCGACCCGTGGACCCCGGAGATGGTCCAGCCCGCATCGATCGACGTCAGGCTCGATCGGTTCTTCCGACTGTTCAACAACCACGCGTACACGTACGTGGATCCGGCCGAGAATCAGGGCGCGCTCACCGAGCAGTTCGCCGTCGGCCCGGATGAGCCGTGGATCCTGCATCCGGGCGAGTTCGCGCTCGGATCGACGTGGGAGTACGTCAAACTCGATTCGACGATCGCGGCACGACTCGAGGGCAAGAGCTCGCTGGGTCGCCTCGGCATTCTCACGCATTCGACCGCGGGATTCATCGACCCGGGCTTCGAGGGGCATATCACGCTGGAGCTATCGAACGTCTCGACCTTGCCGGTCAAGCTGTGGCCGGGCATGAAAATCGGCCAGATGTGCTTCTTCCAGCTGAGCTCGCCGGCCGAGCATCCGTACGGTTCGAAGGGCGTCGGATCGCATTATCAGGGGCAGCGCGGGCCGACGCCGAGTCGCTCGTACGAGAACTTCTATCGCGCGCACATCGACGACTGAGTCGTAACAAGCCAGGCGGCCGGCAACGGCGGTCTGGCTTCATCGTTAATTGGACAGGGACAAACAGGGGGACAGAACATGACCGATCCAAGTGGCGAATTCCACTTCGATTTCCAGAACAAAGCCAAGCAGGGAGCGCAGCAGCCGCAGGCGGACCAGCCGGGGCAGGCGATACCGCAGCCGGGGCAAGCAGAGCAGCCGGCTTACGGCCAGCCGCAGGCGACTCAGACCGCCGCCACGCAGGCGTTCACGCAACCGGCAACCGGATATGAGCAGCCGACCGTCGCGGTGCCACAGACTCCTGCTCCGGAACCTCCGACCGAGCTGGAGACCACGCAGGCGTTCGATCCGTTCGCCGACGAGGATCTCCCTCCGCTGCCCTCGCAGACCTACTCCCAGCCCACACAGGCGTTCACGCAACCCGTCACCGAACCGGTCATGCCTGCCGCATCCCAGCCGACGCAGGTGTTTGCACAGCCGGTTCAGCCGACACAGCCGGCACAGCCGTACGCCCCATCCCAGCCGCAGGCGTTTCAACCTCAAGCGGCGGCGCAATCCGCCGATCCGCGCGAGGAACGTACGCAGGTATTCAATCCGAATGTGCTGAATCAGGCTGCGGCCCAGCCGTTCGCGCAGAGCATCGGCATTGCCGCCAGCAGTGCTGCCGGCAACATCGCCGACAGTGGACAGCCGACGCAGGTATTCGGGCAGAACGCCCAGTTCCCGCCCGCACAGCCGTTCCCTGCAGCTCAGTCGTTCCCGCCGGCACAGCCGGCACCGGCCGCAGCCGGGCAGCCGCCGGTTATGCCGCCGTCGATCGCCCCGAACGATGGCGAAGACAACGAGGACGACGGCCACGGCGATCGCAACTCCGACGACAACGGCACCGGCGACAACAGCCGTAACTCGCGCCGCGGCAATCGCCGCAGGGGTCTGTCCGGCGGCGCGATCGCCGGCATCGTCGTGGGGGCGATCGTGGCGATCGCACTGATCGGCGGCGGCGTGTGGCTCTTCACCGCAGGCAGTGGCAAGGTCACGTATGCGGCGTGCACGGCCGCAGAGCTCCAGTACAAGGGGTCGGCGGCCGGCCTGAAAGCCTCGATCGCGAAGGGTCAGCAGACAGTGTCGTCGACGACCGCCGATCAGCTGTCCGACGCGACCACGCTGGACACGCTCAATCAGGCGATCTCCGACGCGGGCAACGTCTCCACGAACGCAAGCTGCAAGACGGACATGTCGAAGGACGATTTCAAGTCGAACGCGCAGCAGTTCACCATCGCGGCGCAGAACGCCGACTCGCTCAAGGAGAAGATCGACGACGCTATCGACGCGGTGGACGCGGCCAAGAAGTCGAAGACCGCCGATTCGCTGAAGTCGTCGCTGAACACGTCGCTCTCGTCCGCGCAGTCGCTGCTCAGCAGTTCGACGGGCAAGGTAGCCGACGAGAGCACGCGCACCGCGCTGCAGGATGCGATCACCAACGCGAACAGCGTGGCGTCGAAGTCGAATCCTTCGCAAAGCGAGGTGGACAGCGCGAATTCGGCGTTGCAGAAGGCGATGGAGAGCGTCAACGCGTCGATGAGCGCCAAGACTCAGGCCGATCAGCAGGCGCAGGCCGAGGCGCAGCAGAAGGCTCAGGAGGAGCAGCAGAAGCTCCAGCAACAGCAGGAGCAGCAGCGTCAGGATATGGAGGATCAGGAGGCCGAGGAACCCGAGCAGTCTCAGGGCGGTTCGGGATCGAGCTCCGGCTCGACCGGTTCCGGTGCCAACTCGGGCACGGATTCCGGCTCGACCGGATCTGGCAGCTCCAATGACGCCGGCGGCACCTACTCCGGATCCGATTGATATGAGTAGGGCGGCATCCTCATGAGGAACGGACGATTATCGTCCGATTCCTGCGAGGATGCCCGCCCATCAAGCCCGTCAATCAGCACTTAGCGGTGAAATCCCGTTGTCTCTCCCCCAGTCAGCCTCCGGCTGACGGCCCCCTCATCAGAGGGGGCCGAGCAAGGCGGAAGAGAGGGACTCAGCGCTTCGAGCGCTCCATCGCGCGCAGGACGCACTTGCGCAGCTCGGAGGCGACGAGCACGAACGCGGCGAGGCCGATGCATTCGACCCATGCCAGCGCCGACAGCGGGGTCGTGCCGAACGCGGAGTTGAGGAACGGCACGTAGATCACGACGAGCTGCAGCACGATGGACAGGCCGATCGCGCCCCACAGCCACTTGTTCGAGAACAGGCCGACGAACGCCGACTGCGCGTGGGAGCGAGAGGCGATCGCGTTGAACAGCTGTGCGAACACGAGGATCGTGAAGCCCATCGTGCGGGCCTCGACCATCTGCGCGTCGTGGCCGAGCGCGTCGACGGAGCGGTCGGTGAACAGACCGCCAGCCAGGTGCATGTCCATGCCGATCAGCGTCACGATGGCCATGATCACACCGATGTAGATGATGTCGCCCCACATCGAGGCGTCGATCACACGGTCGGTGACCTTGCGCGGACGACGGTTCATTACGTCCTCGGTCTGCGGGTCGACGCCCATCGCGAGCGCCGGCGCGGCGTCGGTCAGGAGGTTGATCCACAGCAGCTGGGTGGCGAGCAGCGGCACGGTCACGCCCTGCGTGCCGGGCTGGGTGATGCCGAGGAATCCGGCGAGCACGACGCCGAAGAACACGGTGAACACCTCGCCCACGTTGCTGGAAAGCAGGTAGCGCAGGAACTTGCGGATGTTGTCGAAGATCACGCGGCCCTCGCGCACGGCGGCCACGATCGTGGAGAAGTTGTCGTCGGCGAGGATCATCTTCGCGCTCTGCTTGGTGACCTCGGTGCCGGTGATGCCCATCGCCACGCCGATATCGGCGGTCTTGACGGCCGGGGCGTCGTTGACGCCGTCGCCGGTCATCGCGACGATGTTGCCCTGACGCTGCAGCGATTCGACGATCTTGAGCTTGTGCTCCGGGGCGACTCGCGCGTACACGGACACCTCGGAGGTGGCCTTGTCGAACGCGGCCTGATCGGTGAGCGCGTCGAGCTGGTCGCCGGTCAGGGCCTTGCCGCCCTTGTCGATGATGCCCAGATCGGAGGCGATGCGGGCCGCGGTCAGCGGGTGGTCGCCGGTGATCATGACGGCGCGGATGCCGGCGCGATGCGCTTCGGCCACGGAGTCGCGCACCTCGGTACGTGGCGGGTCGATGATGCCGACCATGCCGTTCCAGATGAGGTCGGTTTCGATCGCCTCGGACTGGTCGGCGATGTCGGTGACCTGTCCGGCGGCATTGGCGCGCACGCCGGGCACCTCGGACAGGTTCGCGGTGCCGAGCGGACGGTACGCCTGGCCGAGCGTGCGGTACGCCTCGGAGGAGAGGCGTTCGACGGTCGCGAGGATCGTCTGGCGATCGCCTTCGGTGAGCGGACGGACCTGTCCGCCGACGGCGATGCGCGAGCAGAAGCTGAGCAGCACGTCCGGCGCGCCCTTGGCGAAGACGGTGAGCTTGCCGCCCTCGGTGGAGTCCTTCGCGATGATCGACATGCGCTTGCGTTCGGAGGTGAACGGCACTTCGGCCACTCGGCTGAACTGCTCGTAGCCCTTCATCGCGCCGGTCTTGCGCGCGGCGACGATCAGGGAGACTTCGGTCGGATCGCCGACGATCTCCCACTTGCCGTTCTCCTTGCGCAGGTCGCCGTCGTTCGCAAGCGTGCCGGCGGCGAGGGTCGCAATGACCTCGGCGCGCAGAGCCGGCGCATCGGCGAGCGAGGAGCCGTCGGAGGCGACCATCTTGCCTTCCGGCGCGTAGCCGGTGCCGGTGATCTGCACTTCGCCGGACGGGGTGACGACGCGTTCGACGGTCATCTCGTTGCGCGTCAACGTACCGGTCTTATCCGAGCAGATCACGGACGCGGAGCCGAGCGTCTCGACCGAGTGCAGCTTCTTGACGATCGCGTTGTGCATCGCCATGCGCTGCACGCCGAGCGCGAGCACGACGGTGAGGATCGCGGCCAGGCCCTCGGGCACGGCGGCCACGGCGAGCGAGACGGCAAGCAGCAGGGAGTCGATGATGTCCTGCGTGGTGTGGAAGCCCTCGAGCAACGCGAGCGCGGCGAGCACGATGGCCGCGATGATGCACACCGCTAGCCCAAGGATCTTGGAGATGTAGTCCATCTCCTTCTGCAGCGGCGTCTGCTCGTCCTCGGTGGCGGACAGGAGGTCGGCGATCTTGCCGACCTGCGTGTTCATGCCGGTGCCGGTGACGATCGCGCGGCCGGTGCCCTGCGTGACGGAGGTACCGTTGAAGATCATGTTGGCGCGGTCGCCCAGCGCCTTGGCTTCGGGCAGCGTGTCCGGCTTCTTGCCGACCGGCACGGATTCGCCGGTGAGCGACGCTTCGGCGATGCGCAGGCTGGCGGCCGTGAAGAGTCGGCCGTCGGCGGAGACGGAGTCGCCCTCCGCGAGGACGATCACGTCGCCGGGGACGACTTCGGCGGTGTTGATGCGCACGACCTTGCCGTCGCGCAGCACGGAGGTCTGCGGCGCGGTCATCTGGGCGAGCGCCTCGACCGCGGCCTCGGCCTTCGCCTCCTGGATGTAGCCGAGGACGGCGTTGACGATCAGGATGAGGACGATGACGATCGCGTCGAACGGCAGCGCCTCGCCACCTTCCGCGCCGGGGGCGGCGTGCCCGCGCTCAATGAACCACGCGATCACCGAGATGACGGTGGCGGCGAGCAGCAGGTAGACGAGCGGGTCCTGGAACTGGGCCAGGAACTTCTTCCATTTCGGCACGGGCGGCGCGCTGGCCAGCTCATTCGGGCCGAACTTCTCGAGTCGACGCTTGGCTTCGGCCTCGCTCAGGCCGACGTTCGGGTCGACGTTCAATGCTTTGGCGACCTCGGCCGCATCGGTCAGGCTCGGATCGACGTCGCCCATCAGCGCTTGCTGGGCGCGCACTTCCTCTGATACCGCGGGCGCGGTGGATTGACCTTTCTGATCAACCATGTGATTCTCCTTGGTATAGCCGCGGAGTAGTCAGTCCGTGCGGCGGCCGGGTTGTCTCCCCCGACGCGCATCGGACTGCGCGGTTATGGGCACCGGCGCAAACCGACGCCGATGCATACGATTGCCATTATTCCATATGGGTGTGGAGCAGTCATCGCACGGCGTAAGGGGTGTTGTCCAGTAGGTCCGCGAGATTCCTACTCATCGCGCGGTCCCGCGACCCCTTGGTCGCGCTCATGCCGGCGGTCACGGCGATCAGGGCGATCGTGCAGACGATCCACAGCGTCCGCCCGCCGAATCGGCTGATCACGCCGCCGCCGATCAGCGGCGCGAGCGCGATCGACAGCGACCACAGCACGTTGTACACGCCCTGATACGTGCCCCGCGCGGAGGCGGGAGCCATCGCGGCGACGATCGTCGTGGCGATCGGGAACGTGCCCAGCTCGCCGAGCGTCCACAGCACGACGGCGAGCGCGAACCCGCCCCACGATCCGGCCACGATCTGCACGGCGTAGCCGATGATGGTGACGGCGAGTCCGGCGACGAGCACGCGCGAGTTGCCCATGCGCGCGAACAGCTTCATCGCGGGGATCTGCAGCGCGCACAGCATGAACCCGTTGATGGTCAGGAGCACGGAGTATTCGCCGAGTCCCATGCCGAGGTTCGTCATCGCGATCGGCAGTCCGGAGGTCGACTGGAAGTAGACGAGGTAGTAGCCGAACATGAGCACGGAGAACGCGAGGAACGGCCAGTCGGTGAGGACCCTGTGCCAGTTGTCGCGCAGGGAGGTGGGGGCGACGTCGGAGTCGGCCCTGACGGCGGCGTCCCCCGGCTTGGGCACGGCGATGCCCAGATGCCGCACCTCGCGGAAGAATCCGACGAGCAGGATCGTCACGGCGAGCATCACGGCGGCCTCGACGTAGAACATCAGCGAATACGACACCTTGACCAGCTGGTTGGCGATGATAGGGCCGATCGCGTAGCCGAAGTTGATCGCCCACGATTGCAGGACGTACGCGCGCTGCTGGCGTTCGACCGGAACCACGTCCGCGATGTACGCGGCGATCGCGGGACTCGGCAGCGAGGCGAACGCGCCGTAGACGAACAGGGTCGCGCCGAGCGCGATCGGATCGGCGAGCGCGGAGACGACCAGCAGGGCGATGGCCGCGCCGATCTCGCCGATGATGATCATCGACTGTCGGCCGAAGCGGTCGGAGAGCGTGCCGCCGAACAGGCATCCGATGATCGACCCGAAGCCGTACATCGCGACGACCGCGCCGACGACGCCTTCGTCGATGTGCAGCGCGGAGACCAGGTAGATCGACAGGAACGAGGTGACGAACCGTCCCATCCATAGGATCAGGATCGCCAGCCACAGGCCCCAGTACAGCAGGGGCAAACCGAACAATGTGCGCCGTTGTTTCACCCTCAATACCCTACTCGGGGGCGGCGGGGCGGCTTGCCGTCGGCGTCCGGCAGCTTCCCGACCGCACATGCAGACCGTTCGGTTGGGGCTTGTGAGACAATGACCGTTATGGTTATGAAGAAAGGACCGACCAAGGGGTCGGGTGGCAAGCATCGCAACGCGCTTCGCGGCAAGGGACCGACGCCCAAGGCCGAGGATCGCGTCTATCACAAGGCATACAAGGCGAAGAAGGTCGCCGATCGCCGCAAGTTGGCCGATCCGCGACTGGCCGCACGCCGCCGCGTCGACAAGTTCGCGTCGTCGGACACCACGGATCTGGTGTTCGGCCGCAACTCGGTCCTGGAGGCGCTGCGCGTGGGCGTGCCGAGCTCCACGCTGTACATCCTGTCGCGCATCGAACACGACGACCGCACGCGCGAGATCGTCAAGCTGGCCGGCACGCAGGGTCTGCACATGCTGGAGGCCGATCGACTGGAGATGGACCGCATCGCCCGCTCCGGCAACCATCAGGGCGTGATCCTCAAGGTCGATCCGTACCAGTACTCGTCGCTCGCCGAGCTCGCCGATCGGGCGGACAAGAAGTCGCGTGCGATGGAGGCGGCGAACTCCGCGGCTGCGAAGCTGTCCGCGCGCCCGCTGTTCATCGCGCTCGATGGTGTGACCGACCCGCAGAACCTCGGCGCGGTCATCCGTTCGGCCGCCGCGTTCGGCGCGAACGGCGTGATCCTGCCCGAGCGTCGCTCCGCGTCGGTGAACGCCGCCGCGTGGAAGGTGTCGGCCGGCGCGGCCGCGCACCTGCCGGTGTGCCGAGTGGTCAACCTGACCAAGGCGATCGAAAGCCTCAAGGAGCGCGGCTACTACGTCGTGGCGCTGGACGGCGGCGGCGACAAGACCGTGGGTGAAACCGGTTTCGAAACCGATCCGCTGGTCGTCGTGCTCGGGTCGGAAGGCAAGGGCGTGAGCCGTCTCGTGCGCGAGGCGTGCGACGCCGTGGCCGGCATCCCGATCTCCAGCCAGGTCGAATCACTCAACGCGTCCGTGGCGGCGGGCATCAGCCTGTACGCCGTGGCCAACGCGCGACGCAAGGCGGCCGAAGCGGCCGAATAAGCCGAATAAACAGGCCGAATACACGTAGGAACGAGGCAAAGATGCAATCATCCATGAACCTGTCGGGACTCTCGCAGCTGGATCCGCGCGCGGCGAAGGCCACCAGCGTCAAGGCGGAGGACGACACCGCCGATACGCCGGAGCCGCAGGCGCTGAAGATCACCGCGGCCAGCTCGAACCCGAAGATGTTCACGCTGCCGTGGGAGCAGCCGCTGGCCACCTGGCCCGCCGAACTGCTCGCCAACCTGCCGCGAGGCATCTCCCGCCACGTCGTGCGCTTCGTCCACGTGGGCGACGAAGTGTACGCGATGAAGGAGATCACGCGTCAGATGGCCGAGCGCGAGTACGAGATCCTGCGCCGCCTGCAGAAGCTCGAACTGCCGGCCGTCCGCCCGATCGCGGTCGTCACCGGACGTCACAACCGCGAAGGAGAACCGCTCGAGGCGATCCTCGTGACCAAGCATCTCAAGTTCTCCCTGCCGTACCGCGCGCTCTTCGCCCGCAACCTGCAGCACGACACCGCCGAACGTCTGATCGACGCGCTCGCCGTGCTGCTCGTGCGTCTGCACCTGGCCGGCTTCTACTGGGGCGACGTCTCCCTGTCGAACGTCCTGTTCCTGCGCGATGCCGACGCGTTCTCCGCGTTTCTCGTCGACGCCGAGACCGGTGACCTGCAGGTCAACCTGACCAACGGCCAGCGCGAATACGACATCGATCTGGCGCGCACGAACATCATCGGCGAACTGATGGATCTGAGCTCCGGCAAGCTGCTGCCTGACGACGTCGACGAGATCGAGGTCGGCAACCGTCTGGTCGACCGCTACCACTCGCTGTGGAGCGCCCTGACCGACACCGACAAGTTCGGTCCGGACGAGATGTGGAAGATCGAGAAGCGCGTCAACAAGCTCAACGAGCTCGGCTTCGACGTCGACGAGCTCGAGATGAAGACCGAGGAGGGCGGCAAGCGCGTGCTCGTGCGTCCGCGCGTCGTCGACGCCGGCTACGCGAACCGCAAGCTGCTGCGCCTGACCGGTCTCGACGTGCAGGAGAACCAGGCCCGTCGACTGCTCAACGACCTCGACGCCTACCGCGCCTCCACGTGGCGCGACGGTGAGGATCTCGAGATCGTCGCGACCGACTGGATGCGCGAGGTGTTCGAGCCGACCGTGCGCTCGATCCCGGCCAAGTACCGTTCGCAGATCGAACCGGCGCAGTTCTTCCACGAGGTGCTCGACCACCGTTGGTTCCTCGCGGAGAAGGCCGGTCACGACGTACCGATGAGCGAGGCCGTGACCAGCTACATCGAGAACGTGCTGCCGAAGCAGGTGCTCAACAAGAAGGACATCGACACGCTGCTCGAGGAGGCCGATGCCGGCGTCATCGACGACGAGTCGACGTACTACGAGAACAACTCCGGTGCTGACGGGGATGACGACGGGTACAACCCGGACTTCGACCCGGATGCGGCGGTGTGGTCGCACTGACGATCGGCTTTCCTGGTCTGCCTGTGTGTGGGGTTGGGCCGGCGTATGCGATACACGACACACTCAAGGCCGTTTGGCCAAGCCTACAGTCGTGTATCGCATACGCCGGCCCAACCCCGGTTCCAGCCAAAATCGTCCGGTTTCAGGTGCGAGACGTCAGTGCGAATTTGTTAGGGGACAAGGGGCAAGGGCTGGTGGCTAGAGGGAGACTATCCACCAGCCGGCGGCTACGCAGAGTAGGGGGATGATGATCGTGGCGGCGATGTAGGCGGCGCCGATCGCCCACTTGCGGGTGCGCAGCAGGAAGACCATTTCGTTGATGGCGGTGGAGAAGGTCGAGAATCCGCCGAGGAAACCGGTGACGAACAGCAGGTAGGTGCTGTGGTCGACGACACCGCCCTTCGCATAGGCGCCAGCGGCGATGCCGGCGCAGAACGTGGCGATCACGTTGATCACGAACGTGGACAACGGGAACGACCTGTTCCACCAACGCTGTATCGACGTGTTGACCACGAAACGGGTCATCGCGCCGAGTCCGCCGCATAGGCATACCAGAAGAAACGTCATCAGCGCCACTCCTCCGCGTCTCGGTACAGGAACGTGCGCTCGTTGCCGGCGGCAGCACCGTGGACACCGCTCTCGGGGTGCGATTCGCGTGTGCCTCCGGTGGCGGGATCACCCACCATCGGGATCTCGTCGGTGATCGGAGCGGGCTCGTATGACGGGATCGCCGTGGCATCCGGAATCGACTCCGGAACCCCGCCGGCCGCGCCCGCGCCCGTCTGCACGGTGCGTGCGGCGGGGACGGGCTGGCCGTAGTCACCCGCAGGCGGAGTGGAGGAGCGCACGTCGATGAACACGGACGACGTGTCATCCACGACGTGCACGACCGGATCGTCGGCGATGCGATCTCCCAGCCCGAAGAAGCGCTTCGACTTCGGCGCCTTGTGACCGGCGCGCGCATTGATCGCACCGGCCGCGATGCGCGCCGACCGACGCGAGGCGACGCTTGTGGCGAGCCATGCGCCGGCCGCGGCGACGAGCATGCCGACCGCGAAGCTGACGAACATGTAGAACAGGAATCCGCCGATCTGACTGCCGTGGATCGACGTCAGCTCCTCGATGACCATCGCGGACAGGGTGGAGAATCCGCCGCACATGCCCATGCCGATGCCGCGCGAGGTGAGCTGGCGCACACGCTTGCGGATCCACGACGCCTGCGACATGTACGCCGTCAGCGCGGCGAACATGAAGCAGGCCGCCATATTGGCGATGAACGTGGCCGTATGGAACGCGCTGAAGAACCCGGTTTCCGCCGCCGGAGCCGGCAATGCCAGCGACAGGCCGTACCGCATCGCCGTGCCGATCGCGCCGCCCAGGAACACGACCAGATAGATCATGCCGTCGGCGAGTGGATTGAACTGCGCCTGCACGCGTTTGACCGGCGCGAGCGGAATCTGCGGAGGTCGCTCGGCCGCGGCCGCCCCTTTGGGATGCGGTGCGGCCACCGCGTACGAGCGCGCGTGCGCGGCGGTCATCTCCTGCGTGGAGGGATCCGGTTCGGCGAAATATTCGGGCATGTGACTCACGTCCAGTCGGCGATCGGCCGCGGCCTGCGCAGTCGAATCAGTCGATCAGCGAGTGGATGGAGATGATGTGATCGCGCTGCGGACCGGTGCCGATCGCGGAGATACGGCAGTTGGACAGCTCCTCGAGGCGCTTGACGTACGCCTGGCAGGTGGCCGGCAGCTCGTCGAAGCTGTGGCAGTTGGAGATGTCCTCGGTCCAGCCCGGCATCGTCTCGTAGATCGGCTTGGCGGCGGCGAACGCGGCCTGATCAGTCGGCATGTCGTCGTGACGCTCGCCGTTGACGTCGTATGCGACGCAGATCGGGATCTCCTTCAGACCGGTGAGCACGTCCAGCTTGGTCAGGACCAGATCGGTCAGGCCGTTGACCTGGCTGGCGTAGCGGTTGACGACCGCATCGAACCAGCCGCAGCGACGCGGACGGCCGGTGGTCACGCCGAACTCGTGGCCCTGCTGACGCAGCCACTCGCCGGACTCGTCGAACAGCTCGGTCGGGAACGGGCCCTCGCCCACGCGG
The DNA here is from genome assembly GCF_000741175.1 of Bifidobacterium callitrichos DSM 23973. Lineage (GTDB taxonomy): Bacteria > Actinomycetota > Actinomycetes > Actinomycetales > Bifidobacteriaceae > Bifidobacterium > Bifidobacterium callitrichos. Next base: position 24,381 of record NZ_JGYS01000014.1, on the reverse strand, counting down.
GTGACGTACGCCTTGGAGACGCCGACCACGCGATTGATCTTGGTCGGGCCGACGCCGGTACCGGTGCATGCGCCGCCGGCGGTCGGGTTGGAGGAGGTGACGAACGGGTAGGTGCCGTGATCGACGTCCAGCATCGTGGCCTGCGCGCCTTCGAACAGTACGGTCTTGCCCTCGTCGAGCGCCTTGTTGAGGATCAGGCCGGTGTTGGCGACGTACGGCTTGAGACGCTCGCCGAGCTTCAGGAGCTCGTCGGTGGTCTGGTCGACGTCGATCGCGCGGCGGTTGTACAGCTTGACGAGGATCTGGTTCTTCTGGTGCAGGCTCGCCTCGACCTTGTCGTGCAGGTGCTCGGCGTTGAACAGGTCGTGCACGCGGATGCCGACGCGGTTGATCTTGTCCGCGTAGGCCGGGCCGATGCCGCGACCGGTGGTGCCGATCTTGTGCTTGCCGAGGAAGCGCTCGGTGACCTTGTCGAGCGTGCGATGATACGGCGCGATGATGTGCGCGGCCTCGCTCACCTTGAGGTGGGAGCAGTCGATGCCGCGGGCCTCGAGGCCGTCGATCTCCTGGAACAGGACCTCAGGATCGACGACGACGCCGTTGCCGATCACCGGGGTGAGGTTCGGGTTGATGATGCCGGAGGGCAGCAGATGCAGCGCGTAGGACTCATCGCCCACAACCACGCTGTGGCCGGCGTTGTTGCCGCCGTTGAAACGCGCGACATAGTCGACCTTCGTGCCGATCAGATCGGTTGCCTTACCCTTACCTTCGTCTCCCCACTGGGCACCGATCAACACAATTCCAGGCATAACGCACCTCCGCATACGCTCGATTCCGCCGCGAAACAGCCTACCGTACGCCCTCTACCCGCCCCCGACGCAGTCTCACTTGAGACGCTACTTGAGGGCGCGGCCGGCGGAGCCGAGCTCCTGGCATGCCTCGACGACGCGCTGCGCCATCGATGACTCGGCCTTCTTGCCCCACGAGCGCGGGTCGTAGAACTTCTTCTTGCCGACCTCGCCATCGACCTTCAGGACCGCATCGTAGTGTTCGAACATGTGACCGGCGATCGCGCGCGTGAACGCGTACTGGGTGTCCGTGTCGACGTTCATCTTCACGACGCCGTACGAGACCGCGGCGGCGATCTCCTCGGGCGTCGAGCCGGAGCCGCCGTGGAAGACGAGCTCGAACGGCTTGCCGGCCGGGAAGTCGACGGCACCCGCGGCGGACGCCACGCGACCGTCGAGCACCGCCTGCGCGACCTCGTTCTGGATCTCGCCGAGCAGCGCCGGACGCAGCTTGACCATGCCCGGCTTGTACGAGCCGTGCACGTTGCCGAACGTGAACGCGGCCATGTAGCGACCACGCTCGCCCAATCCCAGACGCTGTGCGACCTTCACGCCGTCCTCCGGCGTCGAGTACAGCTTGTCATCGATCGCGGCGGACTGACCGTCCTCCTCGCCACCGACCGCGCCGATCTCGATCTCCAGCACGGTGTGCGCGGCCTGCGACTTGTCGAGCAGCTCCTCGGCGATGTCGAGGTTGCGCTCCAGCGGCACCGTCGAGCCATCCCACATGTGCGACTGGAAGGTCGGCTCCTTGCCGTGCGCGACCTCGTCGGCCTCGTACGCAAGCAGCGGGCGGACCCATTCGTCGAGGTACTGCTCGGCGCAGTGGTCGGTGTGCAGCGCGACGGTGATGTTCGGGTACTGCTTGGCCACCTCGTGCGCGAACGCCGCGAACGCAAGGGATCCGGTGACGCGGTTCTTGACCGCCTGTCCGGAGAAGTATGCGGAACCGCCGACCGACACCTGGATGATGCCGTCCGATTCGGCCTCGGCGAAGCCCTGAAGAGCGGCGTTCAGGGTCTGCGTGCTCGTCACGTTGATCGCGGGGTAGGCATAGCCGCCGCGACGGGCGGCATCCAGCATCTCTGCATAGCGTTCTGGCGTTGCGATAGTCATGATTACATTATCCCGCGTCGCGGTGACGCGGCTTCACGCGTCGCTCACAAATCATATGTGCGTTGCCTCACAGACACTTTACACAGTGAGGGGTCGCAATGCACAGTGCGACGCCTGCCACGCCGTCCGTCGATCACATAGTGATCACCGACGCGTTCATTAGATGACGATCGCCATGCATCGACAGCCGTCCGCCGTATTACTAGTGAAATCCTAGTGAACGCTCACACCCGCATTACCCCTCGATTTCGGCTTCATACCACCGTTTTGCGCGCTTGAACAACCTTACGAATCTACGCAAAAGCATTACTTTCGGATTACCTGCGCACACCAATCAACCATAGAATGAGCGACGGTAATAAGCACGGTTAAGGAGAGTGTCATGCACGATTCGCACGATCCCAACGCATGGAATGGGCCGACCCGCAACACGCGGGATTCCCGTGGCGCGCAGATCCCCGAAGGCGTCCCCTCCGACGGGGACGCCGGCACTCCCGGAACCCCCGGCGCCCCGGAGGAGCTGTCCTTCGGCACCGCGGTCCGTATGCGCCGTCGCATGCCGTTGTGGATGCGCACCATGTTCGTCATCCTCGCACTCGGACTGATCGCGGGGCTCGCCGCCGGATTCTCCTGGATGTGGGACGACCACTGGCGTCCGATCAACGTGACCGTCAACAATCAGGTCGTCCGCACGCGCGTCGACACGACGCTCGACATACTGCTCAAGAAGAACGATGATTTCGGCGCCAAACGCGGCCGCCTGCTCGCCATCGACGGCTCGGTGCTTGACGAGCACGGCGGCAAGGCGGTCGTGCCGGCCATCGGAGGCCAGGCCATCCCCGAATCGGACTGGTCGAAGATGGTCGTGCCGGATCACGCGGACGTAACCGTCGACTCGGGCGCGGACGTGACCGAAGCGCATACCGTCATCAAACGCGCCGAACCGTACGGCGCAGACGTCGATCTCAGGGGCGGCGCGATCCAGATGCGGCTGCGCCACGGCAAGGACGGCGTCGCCGAAACGTGGGTCGGCAAGAAGTCCGGCAAGAAGGTCGACAAGGGCGTGACGAAGAAGCCCGAGGACATGATCGTGCGCTCGTACAGTCCGCGCCCGGAAGGCAAGAAGGTGATCGCCCTGACGTTCGACGACGGACCGAGCAAGTACAGCGCGCCGATGCTCGACATCCTCAAGTCGAAGGGCGTCAAGGCGACGTTCTTCGATCTCGGGCAGCAGTCGAAGGAATTCGCCTCGGCCGAGAAGCGCATGGTCGCCGAAGGGCATGAGGTGGCGAGCCACAGCTACGATCACCCGAACATGCCGAAGCTGAATCGCGATGCGCTGCGTGACAACATCACGAAGGGATTCGAGGCGACGAAGGAGGCCTCGGGCGTCGACACGAAGGTGCTGCGCTCCCCCTACGGCGCGTTCGGCGTGCAGCAGTGGAAGGACGCGGGCGATCTGATCGACATGAACGTGCTGTGGGATATCGACACGCTCGACTGGAAGCGTCCGGGCGCGGACGCGATCCACGACAACATCATGCAGCATGCGCATAACGGCGCGATCGTGCTCATGCACGACGGCGGCGGCGATCGCACGCAGGACATCGAGGCGCTGCCGCGCATCATCGATGATCTGCGCGCACAGGGCTATGAGTTCGTGACGGTCAAGCAGCTCATCGAGATGAGCCCTAAGCTCGAGCTGAAGAACTGACCTGAGAACTGAGGGCGTCCCGCTTAATGAGACGGCCGGCACCACGGCTCACCGCCGTGGTACACTAGTGGCTCGCGTCCAAAAGACGCACCCTTCGCGAATGTAGTTCATCGGTAGAACGACAGCTTCCCAAGCTGTAGAGGCGGGTTCGACTCCCGTCATTCGCTCCAGTCAAGACCGTTGGAATTCCAACGGTCTTCGTCATTGTTGAGGCGTTTTAATAGCTTCCGTGGACACACGGTAGACAACGCAGTTGACAGTTGACGCTGTAATTAGTCACCTAGTAGCGCACCTGAGGCGCGGCTCCCATGCCGCCTCCCATGCCGCCGTAGACCTGTCCGGCCTGCGCGGCGCGCATCTCCTGCGCCATCTGCATGAGGCGATCGATGCGATCCTCGGTGGGCGGGTGCGTGGAGAACAGCTTGGAGAAACCGGCAGCGGAGAACGGGTTCGCGATCATCATCGCGGACACCGACTGCGTGCCGGCGGTCTTGCGCATCGGCGTGGTCTGCGCACCGTAGGAGATCTTGTTGAGCGCGGAGGCGAGTGCCTCGGGATCGCCGGTCAGCACGCTGCCGTCCTCGTCGGCATCGTATTCGCGCGTGCGGGAGATCGCCATCTGGATGAGCGATGCCGCGACCGGCGCGAGGATCATGCTCAGCAGAACGCCGATCAGCCCGAGTCCGCCGGAGGAGTTCTCGCGCTCGTCGCGCGAGGTGCCGCCGCCGAAGTACATGAGGGAGTAGCCAAGATACGTGATGACGGTGGCCATCGCCGAGGCGATCGCGGAGGTACGGATGTCGTGGTTGTACACGTGCATGAGCTCGTGGCCGAGCACGCCGCGGATCTCGCGCTCGTTGAGGATGCGCAGGATGCCTTGCGTGCAGCAGACCGCCGCATGGCGCTCGTTGCGCCCGGTGGCGAATGCGTTCGGGCTCATCGTCGGCGCGATGTAGATGCGCGGCATCGGCTTTCCAGCCCTGGCCGACAGCTCCCGAACGATCTTGTACAGGGTGGGGGCCTCCGCCTCGCTGACCTCGCGTGCGCCCATCGAGGCGATGGCGAGCTTGTCGGAGAACCAATAGGAGCCGAATGTGGTGACCAGTCCGATGACGATATAGATGCCGAGGGTGCCTCGTGAGCCGCCGGTGGCCCACCAGATGAGCATGATGACGCCCCACATCAACCCGAACAGGAGGGTCGTCTTCAGGCCATTGAAATGGCCGTGCACTCGCAATTTGCCGTCCATAAGGCACACACTAAATTCACGAGCTGAGTTTTAGCTGGACGTACGCCAGACGTGAACGACCAAACTACGCCACACTGACGGGGAACAAAACGTCCGATCCTACAGGATCCACCGCACCAAGCAGCCACAGGGGCACATCATCGGCGGATCCTATAGGATCAGAGCGAGCGAATCAGGCGAGGGCGAGCTCGCGCATCTGGTCGGGTTCGACGACCTTCTTGTGCTCGCGACCCTCCTTGGCGCCCTCGGCGCGTTCGAAGGCGTCGACCTTCTTCCAGCCGGCGAAGTCGATCGGCCTGATACCGCGCTCGGCGAGCAGTCGATCGATCGACTCGGGGTCGCGATCGGCGGCCACGCGACCACCCTCAGCGGCCTTGGCGAGGTCCTCGAGCATGTTCGTGACGATCGCGAGCGCATCGGACTTGGTCGAGCCGATCAGGCCGACCGGACCGCGCTTGGCCCAACCGGTGGCGTACAGGCGCTCGCGCACCTCTCCCCCGTCAGCCGACGTGGTGATGCGGCCGTCGCCGTTCGCGTTGGCGAGGTGCGCGCCGTGCTCGTCGTAGGCGATGCCGGGCGCTTCGGCCGGCTTGTAGCCGATCGCGTGGTACACGGCCTCGACCGGGTAGTCGGTGAACTCGCCGGTGCGGTGCATCTTGCCGTCGGCGCCGGTTTCGGTGCGTTCGACGCGGATCGCCTTGACCTTGCCGTCAGACCCAAGGATCTCGGTGGGGGCGGAGTTGAAGTGGACGTAGTACTTGCGGTCGGCCGGGTTGCCTTCGAAGTCGACGTCGCCGTCGTCCTCCATGTCCTCGGCCATCTCGCGGATGGCGAACAGCTCCTCGACCATCTGGCGGGTGAGCTTGTCCTGGCCGGCGACCTCGATGGTCTCGTCGTCCAGTTCGAAGTCGTCCTCGTTGATGATGAGCTGCACGCCGGGCAGCTTCTCCATCTCGCGCAGCTCCTGCACGCTGAACTTGGCCTGGGCCACGCCACGGCGGATGAACAGGTGCAGCACCTTGGCCTTGTTGTTCTGAATGCCTTCGTAGACGTTGTCCGGAATGTCGGTCTTGGCCTTCAGGTCGTCGGCGTTGCGCATGAGCTCACGCGCGACGTCCATCGCGACGTTGCCGCCGCCGATCACGGCGACGTTCTCGGCCGTCAGCGGCCATTCGCGCGCGCCCGTGGGGTAGCCGTCATACCATTCGACGAACTTGGCCGCGCCGTACACGCCGTCGAGGTCGGCGCCGGGGATCGTGAGCGGCTTGTCCTTGACCGCGCCGGTGGCGAAGAGCACGGCGTCATAGCGCGCGAGCAGGTCGTCGAGCGTCACGTCCTTGCCGAATTCGACGTCGCAGTACAGGTGGATGTCCGGGTTGTCGAGGGTCTTCTCGAGTGCGGACGCGATGAACTTGATGGACGGGTGATCGGGGGCGACGCCGTAGCGGACCAAGCCGAACGGCACCGGCAGCTTCTCGAACAGGTCGATGCGGGCCTCGGTGCCGAGGCCGAGTTCCGTGCCGAGCTTCTTGAGCTGGCGAAGGAAGATGTCGGAGGAGTAGACGCCGGCGGGGCCGGCGCCGATCACGGCGATGCGCAGTTCGTTCGCAGTGTTCGCGGTGTTTTCAGCAGTATTCGAAGATTCAGTCACGCCTTACAGGGTATCGCAGGCCGGCGAATCGCGGAAGAGCCGTCTTCCTCACATTTCTTAGGCACATTTTGCATTTCTTAGGCAGGTCATTCAACGAATCGATCGGATGGCACCTTGGAAAATGGTCACTTTAAGCCGACACTTGACCGCCAGCACAACGGCCACCTGCTTAAGAAATGCAAAATGTGCCTAAGAAATGAGCCGCGGACGCCATCCAGACCCGCCATCCGGGCGAGATGCGATCGATGGAGGCCGGTGGCGGCTCGCTGTCGGCTCCTCACTCACGGTCGAGGACGGCGGTCAGGGCCCAGAGAATGCTCACCACGTCGATGCCCTCCTGCAGGAAGGCGCCGACGACGACCGGGATCAGGTCGAACGCGGCCGCGACCATACCAACGACGGCGAGCGCGAGACCGAGGATCACGGCCTGAAGCATCACGCGCCTGGTGCGCCGGGCGATGGCGATCGCACGCGGCACGGCGGCGATGTCGTCGTTCATGATGACGACCTGTGCGCTTTCCGACGCGGCGGTGGACGTGCCGTCGGTCATCGCGACGCCGATGCCGGCCGCCGCGAGCACGGGCGCGTCGTTCACGCCGTCGCCGACCATCATCGTGACCGGCGAGTGGGCGTCACGCACCGCGGCGACCTTGTCCTCGGGGAACAGTTCGGCGTGCACCTCGTCGATGCCGACCTCGCGGGCGATGATCTCGGCGGAGGTGCGCTTGTCGCCGGTGAGCATCGTCAGCTTCTCGACCCCCAGCGCATGTAGGCCGGAAAGCGTCTCACGCGCGTTGGCGCGCGGCACGTCTCGCAGCACGATGCGTCCGATGAGATACCCGTCGACAGACACGTACGAGGCCATCTCGTCCGCCGCGAGCGCGCCGAAGCGGGTGCGCCGCAGGCCGGCTTGGGCATCGGCCGAGGCGTCGGACTGGCCAGCCGCGGCGGCGAGTGCTGACGGCTGCTGCATCCCCGAGCCAAAGCCCGAACCAAGGCCCGGACCCAGACCGGACCCAGACCCGGTGGACAGGAAGCCGTCGTCGCCGGCGGCTGCGAAGGAGAGTCGTCCGACGCGCACAGCGTGGCCGTTGACCTCGGCGACGATGCCCTTGCCTGCGATCTCCTCGACGTGTTTGACGACCGGATAATCGCGGCCATGCCCCGCCCAGCTCGCCTCAGGTTCCGGGCAGGCGCGCTGTCCGGCGGCGTAACGGGCGTGGAGGCGTTCGATCGCGTCGCGTCCGGCCGCGGCGATGCCCTTGGCGAGCACGTGCACCGAGTAGCTTTCGACCACGCCGGCGAACATCAGGACGTGGTCCTCGTCCAGTCGCGGGCGAGGGCTCGTTACAAGTTCGACGCGCACGACCTGCGGCTGCTTGACGGTCAGCGTGCCGGTTTTGTCGAAGAAGATCTGCGTGACGCGCCCCAGCGATTCGAGCACATCCTGCGTTTTGATGAGGATTCCGGCGGCGGCGAGTCGCCCTGTTCCCGCGATGTACGCGATCGGCGCGGCGATGAGCAGCGGGCAGGGGGTGGCGAGCACGAGCACCTGTGCGAATCGCGTCGGGCTGCCGGATACCGCCCATGCCACGCCCGCGATCAGCAGCGAGAGCACGGTGAACGGCACGGCGAGTCGGTCGGCGGCGCGTACGACCGCGGGGCGTGATTCCTGAGCCTCGGAGACGAGCGCCATGATCCGCTGGTACTGTGAGTCGGCGGCGAGTTCGGTGGCGCGCATCGCGAGCGTGGTCGCGCCGTTCACCGCGCCGGACATGACGCGCGCGCCGGCGTACACCTCGCGTGGCACCGGTTCGCCGTTGATCGCACTCAGGTCGAGCGTGGCGGAACCGGAGAGCAGCTCGCCGTCGACCGGCACGGTCTCCCCCGGCAGCACGATGATCACGTCGCCGGGTTTCACCTGATCGACCGGCACGGTCTGGAACCAGGAGTCGCCGGTTCCCTCGCCGACGCCGGGCATGTTCGAGACGTGCGCGGTGCGCGGTGCGGCCTGAAGCAGTGCGTTCAGGTTGCCTTCGGCCTTCGATTGCGCGTATTCCTCGATCGCCTCGCCGGAGGTGATCATCAGGACGACGGCCCAGCTGGCCCAGTATTCGCCAACCGCAAGGGTGGAGAGCAATGCCATCACGGCGAGCAGATCGACGCCGACCTGTCCGTGGCGGATGTCGTCGATCATGCCGCGCACGGTATCGACGACCGTGTAGGCGACGAGCGCGACGACGATCCACTGGCCGATCGACGGATCGGGCGGGAACGGCATCGCACTGGAGGAGGCCACGCCGTCGCCGCTGCCCATACTCATACTCATGCGGGTTGCGAGGGCGCTCACCCAGGGCGCCGAACCCCACGGCTTCGCGTCCCACAGCAATGCGATCGGGATCGCGGAGAGGATCACGACCGGCAGCATCGGCACACGTCGGCACAGGCGTATGACGGCAGCGAACAGACTACCGATGCGGTCAGAAACGGGTACGGGCGTGGCGGAATCGTCGGAACCGGGGTGACCGGGCCTATCGGGGCGATTCCGATGGGAGGTATTGACGGTTGACTTGGGGCCTGTTGCGTTGCCGCCGGTTACGTTGCCATGTGGTGCGTTTGTTGCGTTGCCATTGCTATTGCCGTTGAGTCGGCTCATCGGTTTTCCTTACGCTGGTCAGGGCCGCACGGCTTCGTTGCTGGCAATCCCCCGGTATCGGATCGGATGGTTCGCAAACGTGCCGCACGACTATGCGGTCACGCCTTGTTAACCCATCGACGCATGCAACACGTCGGCTCCCGTACCACAGAAGCCAAGTGCATGATGCGCACGATACACGGCGTAAAAATTCGTTATTCAGTTTTCATTGGCACTGTAACAACTCACGGTGACATGCGCCCCTCCATGGTGACATGCGCACCCTCCACGAAGCTCCGATGCCCTTCCATCGCGCGGTCTGTGCACGCATGACGCGGTGACTTTCCCATGACGCGGTGAGCCGTTTTCCTAAAACCGCATGATTCCGCCGTTTTGCGTCACCGCGTCATGGGGATTTCACCGCTTCATGGGAAAGACACCGCGCGATGGTACCGGAAACTACACCATGGGAAACCGCGTCAAGGGCACCCACGGGAGACAGGGGGCACCCCTTGGGAGACAGGGACACCCCACAGGAAACATGGGACACCCCACAGGAAACATGGGCGCCACATCGCGCCACACCGCAGCGCAACGCGACATAACACCAACATCGCGCCCAAAAAAGAAGCCCCGCAACATAGCGGGGCTTCTTCAACGAGACGGAATAGAGAGGAAGAGAGACGTCTCGTTTAATGGTTGACCGAACCAACAGCTGTTCGGCCAAGTCTGTAATCGGCAATCGCGAACCCGGCGGACACCGCCGGCCGGTCGCGCGGACCGAACCGGCGGCAGCCGACTACCGGAAGCGATTGGCGTGGAGCCGGTCTCAGTTGAGGCGCAGCTCGGTGGACGGGGCGAACAGGTGCATCTTGGCCGGATCGATCTTGATCTTGACGGTCTCGCCAACCTTCGGCAGCGCACGCGGGTTCACACGAACCGTGGTGAGCTTGTTCTGGTCGGACATGACCTGAGCCTCCTCGGCGGCGGAGCCGTCGGTGATGATGTTGCCGTAGATGTAGCCGTCGGAGCCGAGGTCCTCAACGTTCACGACCTTCAGGGAGAAGGCGTTCGGGTCATCGGCCGGAGCCAGGGAAGCGTCCTCCGGACGGAAGCCGACGACGATCTTGCCGCCGTCCTCCGGGGTGAGCTTGTTGACGGCGTCGGCCGGCAGGTCCACGGTGTCCTCACCGATCTGGGCCTTGCCGTTGACGACCGGGTGCACGTTGATGTTCATCGACGGGGAGCCGATGAAGCCGGCGACGAAGACGTTGGCCGGGCGATCGTACAGCTCGGTCGGGGCGCCGACCTGCTGCAGGATGCCGAGCTTGATGACGGCGATGCGGTCGCCCATCGTCAGGGCCTCGGTCTGGTCGTGGGTGACGTACAGGGTGGTGACGCCCAGCTGACGCTGCAGAGCGGCGATCTGGGTACGGGTCTGGACACGGAGCTTCGCATCGAGGTTGGAGAGCGGCTCATCCATGAGGAAGACCTTCGGCTTACGCACGATGGCGCGGCCCATGGCGACACGCTGACGCTGACCACCGGACAGAGCCTTCGGCTTGCGGTCGAGGTACTCGGTCAGGTCGAGGATCTTGGCGGCCTCTTCGACACGCTTGCGGATCTCCTCCTTCGGAGTGCCGGCGATCTTCAGGGCGAAGCCCATGTTGTCGGCAACGGTCATGTGCGGGTACAGCGCGTAGTTCTGGAACACCATTGCGATGTCGCGGTCCTTCGGCTGCATGGTGGTGACGTCCTTATCACCGATCAGGATGCGGCCCTTGTTGACCTCCTCGAGGCCGGCCAGCATGCGCAGGGTGGTGGACTTACCACAGCCGGAGGGGCCGACCAGAACGAGGAACTCGCCGTCCTTGATGTCGAGGTTGAGATCATCCACGGAGGGCTTGTCGTTGCCCGGGTAGATACGAGTGACGTGGTCGAAGATAACTTCTGCCATTGTTCATCCTTTCAGAGGCAGGTACGTGCCTCACGATCCGTTGTAAAGGGATTACTGGTTGCTTTACTTTCTGTGCTTTGATCCGTTCGTCACCTTCCGCCGCATCACTGCAACATCCGGTAAACCGCAAACCTCGGCGTTTACTTATTGCGGACCCTCCGGACTCCTCCGTCGAGCCTGCGCTTCACTATACACGGTTTATCGACCGAATCAAGGAAAGCGCTTTCGCAAGCGTTTTGCGCAAACGCAACGGCGTGTCGCACACAGAAAATCGGCTACTCGACGTGACGCGAATCACACATCACGCCGAACGCCGACCGACGCCAATCCGAGCCAACCTGACCGAGCCAACCCAGCCGAGCCGAGCCGTTCAATCCCGCTGACGCTCCTCGACCGCATTCTGCATCGCGTCGACCCACTGGATGCGCATCTGACGCCAGTCCTCGCGCATGTCGCGGAACAGGTCGGACAGCGACGGCCTCTCATCCGATCCATCCGACTTGTCCTTCCCCGTCGACTCGATCGCCCCCGCGCCGGAGGCGACGGAGCCGCCGGAGGCGCCCGGCCGAACCGGCACGGCACCCACCGGCATCGCCGCGCCCTCGACCAGCCCGTTCACCCCGTTGGCGACGGCCAGCTTCAGAATGCCGAGCAGTTCGAGCAGCGCGTCCGGAATCGTCTCGCTGTCATCCTTCTCGACGTCGCTGCGCAGTCCGTCGATACGCCGGCGCAGGGCGTCCGCGTCCTCGGGGTCGATCTTGAGTCCGGCGATCAGCGACTGACGCATCGTCTCGTAGTCGAGGTTCGCGAAGAAGTTGAGCTGCTGGAGCTTCATGAACCCCTTGAGCTCGGGGAATCGCTCGTCGATGTACTCCTCGCGATCGTCGGCGGCCTTCATCCAGTCGCGCATGAGCTTGGGATCGGCGGTGGCGGTGATCGACCCGCCGCGCATGCGGTAGTGGTAGAGCACCTCGGGGATGCGCACGACGCGCGTCGCGGCGCCGATCACGTTGCAGATGCGCGAGAGATCCTCGATCTTGCGGCCTACGGGGAACGAGAATCCCGTGCCCTGATAGGTCGACGCGGGCGCGAGGAACGCCCAGAAATAGCCGTCGATCTCCGCCTTGACCTGCATCTTGATCGCCTCGACCGGCGTAAGCACCTGCACCTGGTCGAAATCGTTGTGACGGTAGTCGGACAGCAGCGTCTTGCCGGACTCGGAGATCGTGTCGAACTTGAACATCACGAGGTCGGCGTCATACTTGCGCATCGCGTCGAGACAGTCCTCGACGAGGTTCGGCGCGATGGCGTCGTCGGAGTCGGCGAAGTAGATGTAGTCGCCGGTGGCATGCGCGATGCCGGCGTTGCGCGCGTCGGACAGGCCGCCGTTGGGCTTGTGGATGACGCGTACGCGCGAGTCGCGTTCGGCCCACGCGTCGCACATCGCAGGGCATTCGTCGGGCGATCCGTCGTCGACGAGCAGGATCTCCAGATTGCGGTAGGTCTGCGCCGTCACGCTCTCGACGCATGCGTCGAGGAACCGCGCAACCTTGTAGATCGGGATGATGATGCTGACCAACGGCTCAAGTTCCATGCGCACCAGAGTAACGCCCCGAAACGAACAAACGGTGAAGCTCCACCCCCGAAACCCGGACGGCTGTGGGACGACTGGGACGACTGGGACGACTGGGACGACTACACCGCGGCCGGCCCCGGCACCCGCTCATAAATCAGCACGATCTCATTGTCGTGGATCACGGTGTCACGGGTCTCGCCGTCCGATGGTTGCGGACCCTGCGAGGCCGTGATGTCGATAACGCCCGGCACGGAGATGTTCATGCCGTCGAGCGGGTGAACGACAATCGACCCGTGGCTCGTTTCGATCATCCCGCTCATCAGCCCGCCCGCGCACAGCAGCGCGATGATCGCACGGACCAGACCGCCGTTCCTGCGATTGCGCACATAGATCGAGATGGCGAGCAGCGCGAACAGCGCCGTGACGACGGGGGCCGCCGGTATCCAACGCGGGTCGACCCACGCAGCGGGTGCGATCGCCGGGTATGCCACCCCCACGATCGCGCACAGGAACGCTATGGTTGCGTACCGGTTGCGGCGGCGCTCGGTTCGGTCCTGTTTCCCGGATTGCGATTGAGATTCGCCACTCGACCGCTTGGACTGCGTCTGCTGATCCGAGGTGGATCGCCGATCACACTCCCCCGAACTGCGGCATTTTGCACAAAAACGCCATTTTGAACTGCGGCATTTTGCACAAAAACGCCGATTCGAACTGCGGCATTTTGCACATACGGCGCCCTAAGCACTGCTCTTATAAGGGAAATCGCCACACCATCACCATCTGCAAGGAGAACAAGGATGCTACGGCGTAAAATCACTGACGAACTGCGGGCATGGAAGCGGGCATGGAAGCAAGCGGGCACATTTCAACGAGCACCTTGCGCCCCTGATTACATTAAACGGCAATCCCGGAAGTGAAGATCATCGAACTATCTCAACGTTCTTTGAAGTAGGTGAAGAGATGTCGTTCTTTGATGCTGAGGGTGGTGATGGCGGTGGCGAGCAGGTAGGCGGTGATGGTGGTGATGGTGGTTTGGATGGCGTTGAGGGTGACGGCGGTTCGATCGGTGGTGTCGATGAGGAGTCTGGCGGTGGTCATGTCGATTGGCAGGATGATGGCGGTGGCGAGCAGGATGGTGATGCCGGTTTCGATGATGATCTGCGTGACGAGCGCGGGTTTAGGAACGCCGCAGTGCAGTGCGGAGGCGATTTCGAGTCGACGGCCGCGTATGAGCAGGTATCCGATGGCGAGGGCGATGAGCCCGCCGAAGGCGGGCAGGATGCGTGTGGAGCGTTGCCGGTAGAGGGTTTGTCCGTCGAAGCCGTCGCCCTTGGTGGTGTTGAGCTGGCCGAGGGTGGGCGCGTCGTTGCCGGTGGTTTTCGCGTTCGGGGTGAGGGTTGACCATAGGGCGTTGCGGGTCTGGTCGGTTTGCGGCCAGGTCTTGGCCCAGCAGGCGTCGAACGTGCCAGTGGCGGGTGTTTCCTCCATGAGCGCGTACGCGTATCCGGGAGTGCGACCGTCGTCGGGGTATTGGTAGACGCCCTTGACGCGCGCGGTGCGCCCGTCGGCGAGGCCGATCGTGCCGCCGGTGGAAGTGCCGAGCGTTTCGGCGACTTGTTGGGATGCGATCAGCCCGGTCGTGTTCGTGCCCTGTTTCGTGTCGAGGAGTTTGGCCAGTCCCGGGGTGATCTGGTAGAGGGGCGTGGTGGTGTCGGGAAGAGCGGCGAGAGTGAGCGGATCGGTTTCTCGGATCGCGCCGGCAGCCTGGACGCCCGTGAGGCTGGCAAGGCGTTCGCAGGATGCCGCGTCGATGCCGTCGGGCGCGTTGAGCACGAGGATGTTGGCACCGGATTGACGGTATGCGCTTGCCTGGTCGAGGATGGCCGAGCCGGCGGCGATGTCCATGACGCCCATGCCGGCGGCGGTCAGGGCTAGGGCGAGGACAGCCGGGGCGAGGCGGGCGGCGCCGCTGGTGATGGAGCGCCATGCCTCGGAGATGACGGAGGTTGCTTGCATCGTGGTGTGGTTCATTGGTAGTTCTTCAGGTCGATGATGTCGGTACACGCGTCGCGCGTGTTCGGGTCGTGTGTGGAGACCACGACGATCGTGTCGTTGCGAGCGATATGGGAGAGGGATTCGCTGACCGTGGACGCGGTGTGCATGTCGAGCTGGGCGGTGGGTTCGTCCACGAGCATGAGCGATGGTTGGGCCGCGAATGCACGGGCGAGCATGAGTCGCTGGGCCTCGCCGCCAGACAGTTCCGCGAACCTGCGGTCGGCGACCCGGGTCAGGTTGAACCGGTCCATGAGCGTGCGTGCCTGTTCCTCGGCCTCGTGGCGAGAGAGTCCCTTGGCAAGCAGGGGCAGACTGACGTGGTCGATCGCGGTGCGTTGGGCCACGCCGTGCGGGTTCTGGAAGATCCAGCGCATCGAGTCGATGCCGTGGCAGGTCACCCGGCCTTCGGCGGGCGTGGTCCAGCCGGCGATGATGCCGAGCAGCGTGGATTTGCCCGCGCCGCTCGGCCCGGTCAGCGCGTATACATGCCCGGGCATGAGGCTTGCGGTCAGGCCGTGGAACAGGAGCGGGCCGTCGGCGTACCGGTGGCCGACGCGGTCGAGGTCAACGCGCATCGCACGCCGCCTGTCCCGGATCGGCCTTGATGCGCGCGGGCGCCTTGCCGTCGATCGTGACCAGCGTGCGCCCCAACGAGCTGCCGGCCACATGCGCCTTGACGCTTGCGCCGTCGGTCGAGACCACGCATCCCTCGCTGCCCTTGAGCCCGGTGAGGGCGGACGCGGGCACCGAGTACACGCCGATCGGCTTCTTGAGCTTGTAGGTCACGGTCACGCTCGTGGTGTCCTCGTCGTCCTTGCGAGCGCCCGTGTACGTGGACCATCCTGCCATCGCCTGCAATGCGGCCGTATCCGACACGATGCCGTCGTCGCCGATGGGATAGTCCCTGCCGTTGATCTCGACTACGCGATCGCCCTGGATGCGGCCATCCGGCAGGGACGCGGCCTTGACCGACGCGACCCCAGCCATGCTGCGGAACGCTGGTGAATCCGTCGAATCCCCGGTCACGGTCGAACCCAGCGACGCCGTGCACGACACGCTCATCGCCTGCGCGGGCAGCCACACCGCCAACGCGCGGGAGAACGCGCCCTGCTGGACCACAGCCGCCGCCGCGGCCGTGCCGGCGTTCGCCGCATACAGGCGCCGCCACGCGGCCCATGTGGCCCGGTCGAACACGCCCGACCGGGAACCGCCATAGCCGAGCGCGGTCAACTCGTTCTGCAGCGCCTTCACGTCGTCGCCCTTGTCCCCGTACGCCAGATCACGATACAGGGGAGTGTCGGTATGCAGGCTCACCAAGGGGACGCCGTCCACGTCGTACTCGTGCGAACCCGAACGCACCACGCCGTCCGCGGGGCATGACGCGAACGTGACCCTGCCCGACACCGGGAACGTGACCCCGCTGGCCGGCGACGTCGTCACGTCCACGTTCAGGGAACGCGCGTCATCGAACTCCTCCGATCCCAACGCGAGACTCCCCGCATCCGTGGAAGCCGACAGGGACGGTGGCGTCACCATCCGCTCCACCCCCACGGCCAAGCCCATGCCCGCCGCCAGACACGCAGCCATACACGCCGCCACGAATCCCACACCGTCCACCCGCCGACGCTTGCGGCCATCCTTCGTCTTCGATCGAAACACGAACGCCACTCCCCTCTTACTTGCTCGGGTTCGCCAGGCACTGTGAGAACGCGTCCGACGACGTGTCCAGCTTCGACGACCCCTCGGGCTTGTCCATCTCGGTCAGGTAATCCTGCTTCGTGAACGAATCAGGCACCAGCTTGCGTCGTTTCAGGCAACCCACGACCAGTTCGATCTCGTCCGCGTTCGACGGGTTCTGCGCCATTCGCTCGTACAGATCGCGGATCTGCAGGTTCGTGCCCTTTGCGCACGCCATGCTGTCCTCGTTCGCCTTGGCCGAATCGTAGTTGTCGTCTGTGTTCATGTGCTCCTGCATCAACCCGGTGGACTGGTCCGTGTCGAACTCCACGTCATAACCCTTGGCGGCCATGCATTCCTGGTACTTCTCGTTCGCCTCGCGGTAATCCGACTCGCTGATCCTGCCGGCCTTGACCGCGCGCTCCAACACACCGCGCTCGAAATCGTTCGACGCCGACTGCAACGCCTGCTTCAATTCCGCCTCATACGACGCCGATGTCGAAGACGACGAAGACGAGGAGGAGGAACCACCGTTCGACGCGCCGGCATTCCCGGAACCAGACATCGAACACGCCCCCAAACCCAACACCACCGACAACACACCGGCAGCCGCAACCACGCGCAACGTATCTTTTGACATATGCGTCCCTTTCAAAACTCTGATGCATAAAAAGAAAGTGCTGGCGTCCCATACGAATAGCTATCGAATGGAATGCCAGCACAGTATGAAAGTTACTTCAGCATTCCGCGGGCGTACCAAGAGGATCCAGCGGTGGAGGACGCATAAGCGTATCCGTGCTTCCAGCCGTTGTAGTAGACGACTTTCTTGCCATTCACGATACGTCCGACTTCAGCTCGTGCGTATCCGTTGTTCCCTGCTGTGTTGTATGCGTTAGCCCAAGTGAGATTCTTTGCTGCATTGATGTATGAGCCGTTGCCGACCACTGCCATCGCCGGCGCCGTGATACCGGCAAATCCGGTCAAGGCAAGTGCTGCGCCAAGTACACCGGACATGACTCTTTTCTTCATGTTCATCATGTTGTTTCCTTTCTCTTGCAAAAGAGGATGCCACGGGGAAGTCCGTCCAGCCGGAGTCAAAGCTACGACGTGTATGGCTGGCGAGATGAGTTTTGACCCGCTACTGACTGAACCTGACCGATTTCTGACCAAGTTGGGTGCGAATGCTATGGTGTGCGCATTGTTTCGCGAAAGGAGCTGGCCGAATGAAGGTTCTAATTGTCGAAGACAACGCCAATCTCGCTGATGTGGTACGGATGGGACTCTCCATGGAAGAGATTGAGGCAAAAGCTGTTTACGATGGTCGGGATGCTCTGGAGGAGCTGAATCCCGGGGAGTGGGACATGCTGATACTTGATCGCGATCTTCCTGGAATACATGGTGACGAAATCGCTAAGAGGTTAAGCGAACGGCGTGATCCCATACACATTCTCATGTTAACCGCAGCGTCTCAAACCGAAGACATAGTCAACGGGCTTGATCTTGGTGCAGATGACTATTTGACGAAACCATTTGAATACGCCGAACTGCTGGCCAGAGTTAATGCGGTGCGGCGACGTTTGGGCATGGTGAATGACATGGTCTACAACCGGGGTGACTTTTCTGCGAACTTCAGAACCGGATCCATCACTGTTCGCGGCGCAGAACTAAAGTTTGGAAAACGAGAACTTGCCGTATTGAGGACGCTGATTGAGGCGCGAGGTGCGGTGATTAGCGCAGAACGCCTATATCGTGAGATTTGGCAGGATGATCATGCTCATACGAGAGGAATCGTCAAGACCACAATCTATTCGATTCGCACAAAAATCGGAATTACTGATTTCATTGAGACCGTTCCCGGGCAAGGATATCGCATATCATGAAAAAGCTGGAATACCCTTCGTTGAATGAGAACCATTCCAGCCATCCGAAACCGCATTTACCGTTCCAGTGGTCTACAAGAAGAAGATTGGTCACCACGATCGTCATCGCATTCTTCATGCTTACTGGAGTGGTGACTGCCATGACGTATTATGTCGTGAACCGGCAACTGGAAACGGTGACCGTAAATAAATCTTTTACCCAGGCAGAAGAGGCCGATGAACAACATAGTTTGAATTCGCAAGCCATTCCTCCCGAAGCCGACAAGGATTACGTTTCCGCTGGATATGACTCCAGTAAAGACGCTTTAACGCTAACTATGGAACAAGGAGACAAAATAACCAGGGATCTGATATTAGCGATAAGCATAGCCCCCATCATTGCCTTTGGACTATTATCTGGAGGAATAACTTGGATTATTACCACTAAGACACAACGAAGAATCAATAGCGTGGCCTCTCAGATTACCGCCTCTGACGCTGGATTGGAAAGACAACCTATCGTTATTTCATATGAAAATGATGAGGCGTACACTATTGCTTCAGCATACAATCTTATGTTAGAGGATCTCAACAATGCGATCGCACGAGAGAAGGAGTTTATTGCGAATGCTTCACATGAGTTGAAGAATCCACTTGCAGCCACTTATACAGCATTGGAAATTCCATTGCACAATCATCTTTTTGATAAGCAATGCCAACCTTTTGTAGAAAAAGCTTTAGAATCGAATCGTTCTGGAGCTGAAATCGTCAATCACCTACTAGAACTGTCGAAAATACAGCAACTAGATCTTACCGATCTAAGCCGCATTGATATTTCCGAAATAATTCGTATAGTTCTTCACGAAAATGAAGAACTCATAACAGAGGACATACAGATTCTCGTTGATCTTGAAAATGTTCATATCCTTGCCGACAGGCTTCTGATCAAACAGATGGTCACAAATTTAATATCAAATTCCATACAGCACAATCAGCCCATTCATCCGCAAATATGGGTAAAAGTATGTTGCAATGGTACATACGAAGGTAAGACTTACGCAATGTTGCAAATATCCAATACCGGAATCGATCTTTCCAATACAAATATGGACGAATTACTGTCCCCTTTTAATAGAGGAAATGGCAATAGAATAAACATACATACAGAGCCTACCACTAAACATCATGGATTAGGATTATCTATAGTGAAAGAAATTGTGATGATGCATCATGGACATTTGGTTATGCATCCCCGACGTGGAGGTGGATTAGAAGTCACTGTATTTTTACCTGTATCACCAATGGAATCATATGTCCAATAACCCCGATCAAAAAAATGATCACGAAAACCTCAGCAAGGCATGCTGATACTTTTCCGGGAAAGTATCAGCATGCTATTTCAACATGGCGATCATTTCATCACGTTAAGGTAACGAAGATGAAGATCAACCGATACAATCGAAGCGTAGGGATGCGAGGGATGCGCGAGGGAGGTTCGCATGCGCGAGATTCGTGTCGGGGTGGTCGAGGACGACGCCACCGCATGCCAGCAGGTGCTGGACTATCTCAATCGCTATCAGGCGGAAAGCCAGGACGGCGGGCAGCCCGGTCAGAACGTGGACGGCGTGCGATTCACCGTGTCCGTGTTCGACGACGGCGAGAGAATCGTCGAACAGTACCGGCCGGTGTATGACATCCTGCTGCTCGACATCGAGATGAAGCGCATGGACGGCATGGAGGCGGCGCGGCGCATCCGCGAGCGCGACGATTCGGTCGTGATCGTGTTCATCACCGCGGCACCGCAGTACGCGATCAACGGCTATCAGGTGGGAGCGCTGTCGTATCTGCTGAAGCCGGTGCCGTGGTTCGCGTTCAAGCAGGAGATGAAGCGGTCGATCGACATGGTGCGTCGGCGTGCGGATGAGGCGATGCTCATCGAGGCGGGCGGGCGCCAGCAGCGTCTGGAGCTGGCGGACGTGCTCTATGTGGAGTCGATCCGGCACACGATCATCATCCACACGCTGAACGGGAAGCTGTCGGTGACGGGCACGCTCAAGTCGTTCGAGGAGCGGCTGGAGGCGCGTGACTTCTTCCGCTCGAACTCGTGCTATCTGGTGAATCTGCGGCATGTGCGCGGCATGGAGGATCAGGACTGCGTGATGTCGAACGGCGAGCGCCTGCGCGTGAGTCGCCCGCGTAAGAAGGCGTTCATGACCGCGCTGGCCGAGTACATGGGCGGTACCGGTGCAACCGGCAGGACCGGCGGCACCGGCGGCATGTGACGGACAGCCTAATGGACACGATGAACACGATGAACACGATCACGAACGCCCTGCCGGACATCCCGCGCCTGTATACGGCGGCGTGCGAATGGCTGGCGTGCGTCATGTACCTCGCGGTGATCCACCACCGCGTGTCGATGCGCCGCACGGTCGCAGTCGCGTCGATCGGTCTGCCGGCGATGATCGCGATCCAGTATTTTGACGGCATGATGCCGATCTGGTTCTGGATCATCGGCATGCTGCTCGCGTTCGGCGGCATGTTCGCGATCGTGCTGCTGGGGGCCGGAACCGGCAAGCGCGAGGGCCTGTACATCGGGGCCCGCGCGTTCGTGCTCGCGGAGCTGGTGGCGTCGCTGCACTGGCAGTTGGCGACGTTCCTGCGTGCGGCCACGGGAGTCGACGATCTGCCGCAATGGGTGTCGATCTCGGTCTCCCTCGTGACACTGATCGTCGTGTATGCGGTGTGCTTCGGCGTCGCGTGGCTCGTGGAACGCGGCAATTTCAGCCGTGACGAGCAGACTACCGTGACCCCGCAGCTGGCGGTGGGCACGGTGGCGATCACGCTGGTCACGTTTGCGATGAGCAATCTGAGTTTCGTCTCGACGAACACGCCGTTCTCCGGGCGCATCGGTCAGGAGGTGTTCTACATCCGCACGCTGGTCGATTTCTGCGGTTTCGCGATCCTGTACGCGCAGCAGGAGCAGGCGCGCCGGCTCGCGGCGAACATGGAGCTCGCCTCGATCAACGCGCAGCTGGAGAGCCAGCATCAGGAGTATCTGGCGTCGAAGGAGAATCTCGAGTCGATCGGACGACTCGCTCATGATCTCAAGCATCAGATCGCCGCGTTGCGTGCGGAGGTCGATCCGCAGCATGCGGCGGCCGGATTCGAGCAGCTGGAGCGATCCGTGGCGGAGTACAGCGCACAGCAGCACACCGGCAATCCGGTGCTCGACGTGATCCTGACGACGAAGACGCGCACGTGCGACGAACGCGGCATCACGTTCACCGCCGTGGCGGACGGGTCGCTGCTCGCGAAATCGAACATGTCGTCGATGGACATCGCCACGCTGTTCGGCAATGCGCTGGACAACGCGATCGAGGCGACGTCACGGCTCGCGGACCCTCAGCAGCGGCTGATCCGCCTCGCCCTGTACCGGCAGGGCGCGTTCACGGTGATCCGCGTCGAGAACTACTTCGACGATTCGACGCCGCTGAGCCGAGATGCGGCGGGCAACCTGCGCACCACGAAACAGGACAAGTCGCGGCACGGGTTCGGCGTGAAGTCGATCCGACACATCGCCGCGCAGTACGGCGGCGAGGTGTCGATCCACGCCGAGGACCACTGGTTCACCTTGACCGTCCTCATTCCGTGAACAGTAGTCGGCCCCCTCTGACGAGGGGGCTGTCAGCGCCAAGCTGACTGGGGGAGAGATCCCCCGTGAGCCAGAAAACGGGTCACCCGACTGACCCTACTTGGTCTTGGGCATGATCCAGAACTTGAGGATCGGATAGCTGACGACCACGGCGAGCAGCGTGTTGACCACGGAGGCGATCGTGCCTGCGATGCCGGCGTTCATGCCCAATCCCTGGCACAGCGCGGTCACGTAACCGGGCAGCACGAGGTTGACGACGACGATCACCACGGCGAGGATCGCGTACTTCCATGCGGCGTCGCGGAAGCTGGAATCGGACTTGAATACCCACTTCATCTGCACGAAGAAGTTGACGACCTGCGCCAGCACCTCGGCGGTGAGGAACGTGAGGAATCCGCCCAGGCCGTTGCCGCTTTCCGGATAGTTGAAGATCAGGAAGTGGAATGGCGCGGTAAGTCCCAGCGCGCCGACAAACACCGCGGTGCCGATCCACGTGACCACGAATCGGGCGATCGTGGAGATGTTCGACAGCACGTTGAACAGGATGAACTCCCAGATGGTCGGATGGGTGGCGATCCAGCGGCGGACCGGGCCCATCGCGGCGAGCTCGGCGGGCGTGGGGGCCTGCGTGGGCGTGGGGTTCGTCGTATCACTCATGGTTCAGCTCCTTTGCGGTGCGCTTGTTGGCGGATTGGTTGCGGAAGTAGGCGGAGATCAGCGATCCCAAGCCACGGAACGTACGCCCGTTGCCGATTTTCACGATCGCGTCGACCATCGCGGAATCGACCATGCCTTGCGTCATCTTGCTCATCGCGCGCGGCGGCATGTTGAGGATGAACAGCGTGTTGAGATCGGGCGCGCCCGTCTTCTCACGCACCGTGCGTTCGCGCTTCGCGAGCGTGTTGGCGATGGTGCGCGCGACGAATCCACGCGACGACGCCCACGAGGAGATCGGATCGTTGACGCCGAGTACCGCAGGCTTGCCGGGGGCGATGACCTCATGTCCGAACAGCGCGGTCATTTCGGCGTCGGTCACGTGCTTGACGTCGCCGTTGAGGTAGTGGCCGAGCGCGGGGTCTGTGGCGGACTGGAACGCGGCCGCCTCGGGGGTGATGATCGGCATGCCGAACAGCGTGCCGTCGGCGTGCGCCTCGGCGTCGCCGTTCTTGGGAAGGGCGATCGTATAGGTCGCAGTCAGCGGCAGATGCGCGGCGTCCGGGCCGATGGCGATCGTCCAATCGCCCGCCTCGACGCGCCACTCCCCTGCGCCGGACGTGCCGGACGTGCCGGCAGCGGCGGCGAAATGACGGAACGTGTAGCGGTCGAAGGCGATGCGCACGGTCCTCGTCTCGTGCGGCGCGAGCGCGACCTTCGCGAACCCCTTGAGCTCGCGCACGGGACGCAGCACGCCGGACGCAGCTGTCCGTCCGGACACCGCCGATCGCGACGGGCCGCTCACGTACAGCTGGATGACGGTCGAACCGGCCACGTCGGAGTCGTTGGTCACGGTGACGTCGACGCCGGAGCCGTCGGCGGCGAGCGCGATCGCGTCGTACGTGAACGTGGAGTAGGACAGGCCGTAGCCGAACGGGAAGCGGACGGGCACGCCCGCGGTCTCGTAGTAGCGGTAGCCGACGAACGGGCCTTCGCGGTAGATCGCGTCGCGACCGACGGCCGGATACCAGCCGGCGGACGGGCAGTCGTCGTAGCGCAGGGCCCACGTTTCGGCGAGATGGCCGGACGGGTTGACCTCTCCGGCGAGCGCGCGCACTGTGGCGGACGCGCCCGCCTGGCCGGACAGGCCGACGTACAGGATCGCGGCGACGCTGTCGTGCCACGGCAGTTCGACCGGCGAGCCGGCGACGAGCACGACGACGACCGGCTTGCCGGTGGCGGTCAGGGCGGTGACCAGGTCGTTCTGCACCTGCGGGATCGCCATCGTGGAGCGGTCGAGGCCTTCGGATTCGCTGCGTTCGTCGAGGCCGACGACGGCGAGCGCGACGTCGACGTCCTCGCGGGAGGCGAGCGCGACGGCCTCGTCGATCAGGGTCTGGTTCGCGGTGCCCTGACGGCCGTAGCCTGCCGCGTAGCCGGCGACGGTGATGGACGGCGAGTCGGTGCCGGCGGCGGATTCCCGCGCCTTGAACGCGTCGAGGATGTTCTCCTCACGCGTGGCGTTCACCTTCGACGAGCCGGAGCCTTGGAATCGCGGGGTTGTGGCCATGTCGCCGATCACGGCGAGACACGTGCCGGCGGCGAGCGGAAGCATGGCGTCGGCGTTCTTGAGCAGGACCATCGAGCCTTCGGCGACGCGGCGGGCGACGTCGTGGTGCGCGGCGGCGATGTCGCCTGAGCAGGTCGGTCGCGGCCGACGCCTTCGAGACGTGTG
>NZ_JGYS01000013.1 GCF_000741175.1 Bifidobacterium callitrichos DSM 23973 | reverse complement strand
GTCGGCGGACGGGTCGACGCCGGGCGCGAGCACGACCTCATGCTCGTGTTCGGCGACGCCGGGCGCGAGGATGTCGAACTTCGGCGCCTCGCGGTGTCCGCCGGCACGCTGGGAGAACATCTGGAAGAACGCGAATCGCGGCTTCTCATGCGTGAGCGAATGCTCGGCGCGGGAGGCGGTGGAGTCGAGCGAGAACGCGATGCGGCGGCCGATGCGTGCGAGCATCGTCTGCATGTCGTCGATCGACTTGGCCTCGCGTTCGCCGCCGGCCGGCAGGGTCGGATCGGCGAGGCCGAGCATCGCGGCGACCTTGTCCTGATAGGGGGTGAGCAGCAGGTTCGTGTCCTTGTTGGCGACCAGATGGATGCAGTCGCGCACGTCAAGCAGGCGGTCGACGGCCTCGTCGTAGACGCCGTGCGGGCGATCGGCCAGCCAGGAGACGGCGAGCGCGGAGACGAGGACCGAGTCGCGCAGGCCTCCGCGCGCCTCCTTGACGTCGGGCTGGTTCAGGTATTGGAGTCGACCGAACTCGTCAAGACGCGATCTGGCGGAGTCGAGCAGTTCGGGCAGGCGTTTGCGCGCGGCCTTGCGCCAGCGCTCGAGGATCGAATCGGAGGTTTCGCGGATGAGCGCGGTGTCGCCGGCGATCGGGTCGACGTCGAGCCAGCCCATCGCGGCGGGCAGATCATGGTCGGTGACCGATTCGCACTGCTGACGCGTGCGGATCGAATGGTCGAGGTCGAGTCCGGAATCCCACAGCGGATACCACAGTTTGTTGGCGAGCTCGTTGAGCTGCTGGTCGTTGATCGCATGCGGATCGTAGATGATGACGAGATCAAGGTCGGAGGACGGGCCGATCTGGCCGCGGGCGAGCGAGCCGACCGCGGCGAATCCGATGCCGTGATCGGGGACGGGGAAGCTTGTGGCGGCCGTCGCCTCGGCCCACAGGGCCTTGAGGCTCGTCATCGCGAGTTCGGTGCGGGCCTTGCGTTTGGCCGCGCCGTTACGGTACACGCCGTCGTCGTCCGGACGGCTTATTTCCATGAATCGTTGCTTGAGACCATCCACCGCTGAGGTCATTGCCAGCTCTTTTCCTGTGTATCAAAAGAGTCCCCGCACGGCTCCGATAGCAGCGTGCGGGGACTCCCTGTCTATTGATGGCCCGAACCCGTGGACGAAGTCACGCAAAGTCCGGACGACTGTCAATCGTCAGATCGCGGCGGAACCGGACTCGCCGGTACGCACGCGGGTGACGGAATCGAGGGGCGCGACCCAGACCTTGCCGTCACCGATGGTGCCGGTGCCGGCGGCCTTGACGATCACGCCGACGAGGGTCTCGGCGTCCGCATCGTCGGACAGGACCTCGATGCGGATCTTCGGAATCAGGTCGACGGTGTACTCGGCGCCACGGTAGACCTCGGTGTGTCCGCGCTGACGGCCGTAGCCGTTGGCCTCGGAGACGGTCAGACCGTGCACGCCGGCGGCCGCGAGGGCCTCCTTGACGTCGTCGAGCTTATGGGGCTGAATGATTGCGGTGATGAGCTTCATCTCACCTCACCTCCTTGAGGACGGAGCTGGCGGTACCAGCAAAATCGTAAGCACGCTCGCCCTGGTCGGCAAGATCGATGCCGCCGACCTCCTGAGCCTCGGTGACGCGCCAACCGATCGTCTTCTCCAGAGCGAAGGCGATGATCGCGGTGATGACGGCGGAGTATACGATCGCGCACAGGGCGATGACGATCTGGACGACCAGCTGCTTCCAGTCGCCGCCGGCCAGCAGGCCGGTGCCCTCGCCGAAGAAGCCGATGAGGACGGTGCCGGTCAGACCGCCGACGCCGTGGACGCCGACGACATCGAGGGAGTCATCGTAGCCGAGCTTGAACTTGAGTCCGCAGGCCAGGCACGTCAGGATGCCGACGATCGCGCCGAGGACGATCGCCCACAGCGGGGAGACCACATCGGCGGCCGGGGTGATGCCGACCAGGCCGGCGACCATACCGGAGGCCGCACCCATCGCGGTGTAGTGGCCGGTACGGATCTTCTCGGTGAAGCCCCAGGAGAGCATGGCGGCGGCCGCGGCGGCGGAGGTGGAGACCCACGCGTAGCCGGCGGTGCCGTTCGCGGCGAACGCGGAACCAGCGTTGAAGCCGAACCAGCCGAACCACAGCAGGAACGCGCCGAGCATCACGAACGGAACGTTGTGAGGACGGAACGGCTGCACGGCGAAGCCCTTGCGCTTGCCGATGATCAGCACGATCACGAGCGCGGCGACTGCGGCGTTGATGTGGACGACCGTACCACCTGCGAAATCGTGGGCGGCGGCGCCGATGGCGGTGGAGATCGCGCCGGTGCCGGACAGCAGGCCCTTGTTCCAGACCATGTGCGCCAGCGGAGCGTAGTCGAACGTGATCCACAGGGCCACGAAGATCATCCACGTGCTGTACTTGACACGCTCGGCGATGGCGCCGCAGATCAGGCCCACGGTGATCATCGCGAATGCGGCCTGGAAGGCCACGTCGACGGACACCGGGTACTTGTTCGCGTTCAGGCCGGTCGTGGTGAACACGCCGTCCTGGGCGACCATCGAATCCTTCAGCAGGAAGCCGGAGGCCGGATCGCCGAAGATGCCGCCGATGTCACTGCCGGCGTAGGCGATCGACCAGCCCCACAGGGTCCAGATGACCATGGTGACCGACAGGGCCGCCGCCTCGAGCATCAGCATGTTCAGCACGGCCTTCGCACGGACCATGCCACCGTAGAAGAACGCCACACCCGGCGTCATGAGGAAAACCAGGGACGCGGAAGTCAAAATCCATGCGGTGTTTCCGGAATCCATGTCTACCTCCCTCTCTTATCCTTCCCGGTCTGGCCGCACGCGCCGCGCCCTGACTTGATGTCACGGCCTGCCGCACGACGGATCGGGTCTCTGTTCGTTATTGCCGTCCCCTGTAACGGGGCTAACAGTTCGGTAGTGAACGCCCGGTTGGTTTTGAGTTCGTTACGGCAGGTTACGCGATTGTTAATCGAGCTAGGCGAGGATGCCGTCGACGAAGGATTCGGGGGTGAAGGGGGCGAGGTCGTCGGGGCCTTCGCCGAGGCCGACGAGCTTGACGGGGACGCCGAGCTCCTTCTGCACGGAGATCACGATGCCGCCCTTGGCGGAGCCGTCGAGCTTCGAGAGAACCACGCCGGTGATGCCGATCGCCTCGGCGAACACCTTGGCCTGGGTCATGCCGTTCTGGCCGGTGGTGGCGTCGAGGACGAGCAGGACCTCGTCGACGGGCAGGTTCTTCTCGGTGACGCGGCGGATCTTGCCGAGCTCGTCCATCAGGTTGGACTTGTTCTGCAGGCGTCCGGCGGTGTCGATGATGAGCACGTCAGCGTTCATCTCCTTGGCCTTCGCGCTGGCTTCGAAGGCGACCGACGCCGGATCGGCGCCGTCCTTGTCGGAGCGCACGACCGGCACGTTCACGCGGGCGCCCCACGTCTCGAGCTGATCGGCGGCGGCGGCGCGGAACGTGTCGGCAGCGCCCATGACGACCTTCTTGTCCTCGGAGACGAACAGCCGGGCGAGCTTGCCGGCGGTCGTGGTCTTGCCGGTGCCGTTGACGCCGACCATGATGATGACGCTCGGCCTGTTCGCGCCGGGCTTGTCGGCGTTGAGTCGACGATCCATGTCACGGCCGACCAGATCGAGGAGCTTCTCCTTCAGGGCCGCGCGCACCTCGTCGGGAGTCGCCTTGCCGGTGACGCGGGCGTCGGTGCGCAGATCGTCGACGAGCTGGCCGGAGGCCTCGGCGCCGACGTCGGCGAGCAGCAGCGTGTCCTCGACATCCTCCCAGTCGGATTCGGAGAGGTTGTCCTTGGTGAGGATGTTGAACAGGGCCTTGCCGAACGGGTTGCTCGACTTGGCAAGCTTCTCCTTAAGGCGGGTCAGTCGGGAGACGACCTTCTCCGGAGCTTCGGACTTGGGGGTTGCCGGCTTGGGGGTTGGGACGGGAGTCGGCTGTGTGGGCTGGGGGGTTACGGGCTGGGGGGCAGTGGCCGGCTGTGCGGGCTGGAACTCGGGCTGGGCGGCCTGCACCGGACGAGGCGTGGATTCGATATGGGACTCGGTTTCCGGAGCCGACTCATCGGCCTCGGATTCTTCGGCAGCGGGCTGGGCGGCCGCGACTGCGGAGCCCTCGGAAACGGTGGATCCCTCGGTCTCCTCGGGCTGATCGGCCGCCGCAGTCGACGGGCCCGTTCCGGCCGATTCCCCGTCGAAGGCGGATGTTTCGGCGGCCCGTGATTCCTGCGATTCCCGTTCCCCGGGCACAGTTGAGGTGACGGCCGCCGCAGTCGATGCAGCGCGCGCGGGAGCCGATTCGGACGTATCGGAGCGTTCCGCCGCCGGCCGCTTCGCCGATGTCTCCGACGACTCCGCCGGCTCGACGGTCGTCGACTCCTTCACGGCCTTCGCGGCCTCGTCGGCCCTGCGCCGTTCCTCGTCCTGCTCTTCCCGTTCGCGGAGCTGCTCGCGCTCCTCGAAGACCTTGTCAAGATCGCGCTTGCGCGACTTGGAGAACCACACGGCGAGCAGGATCAGAACGATCGCGACTACGCCGACGCCAATCATGGCCAAAGTATTGCTATCCATGATCCCCAGTCTAATGAAGGGCGTCTATTGGGCGGTCGACAGGACCCCGGCCAGCCCGGTCAGTCCCAGCCAGTCCCGGCCAGTCCCGGCCAGTCCCGGCCAGTCCCGGTCGACCCCACCAGGCCCGATGGCACCTCACGCTGCCGGTCTTGGATGACGCCTGTCCGAGGTCGACCCCACCATGCCCGATGACACCTCGTACGTTGATCGGGGGTATCTCGGCGCTAGTCACGACTTGCGTACGCCAGACACAGCTCAGCGTACGCAGATCGTGGCTCCAGCCTCCCTATCACCCGAAAACGTACGCCGAGTCGATGGCAGCGTACGAACACGGGTGATAGTGCTGATATCGCCACGAGGAACGTACGCCGAGCCGGACTCAGCGTACGCATTCCGGGATCAGGCCGCAATCAACCACAGAGAACGTACGCCGCAAGGCATCCCGGCCCCCGACCAAGCCGCCGACTAGACTGCACTCATATGGTCACTTCCTCACGTATGACGTCGTATCAGCGACGGGAGCAACTCATCCGCATCGGACGGTCGCTGTTCGCGACCAAGGGATTCGAGGCGGTGAGCGTCGAGGAGATCGCCAGTCACGCGAAGGTGTCCAAGCCGATCGTCTACGAACATTTCGGAGGCAAGGAGGGCCTGTACGCCGTCATCGTCGATCGCGAAATGCAGGCGCTGACCTCCACGCTCACCGCCGCGCTCGACGATCCGACGATGCACCCGCGGCGGATCGTCGAACGCACCGCGCTGGCGCTGCTCACCTACATCGAGGAAAACGCGGAGGGGTTCCAGGTGCTCTCGCGCGACTCGCCGAGCACCGACCCGTCCGGATCGTTCAGCTCGCTGCTGGGCGACATCTCCCTGCGCGTCGAGGACCTGCTCACGGCTGCGTTCAAACGGCAGAAGCTCTCGCCGAAGGGCGTGCCGTACTACGCGCAGATGCTCGTCGGCATGACCGTGTTCACCGGACAGTACTGGGCGGATCGGCCGAAGGTGAGCAAGGAGCAGCTGGCCGCGTACATCGTGGATCTGGCATGGCACGGGTTGAGTCGCCTGGATTCCAAGCCGAAGCTGCTGTTCGAGGGCGAGCGCGCACGGCGGGCGGCGGAGAAGGCCGCGTCGATGACGAGGGGCGCGGCGACGACCGCAACCACAGATCCCGATGAGACCACGGAGACCACGGACGCGAATGGTGATGTAGGCGAAGAGGCGAGTGGCGAAGCGGCGGATACGGCGGGTATGCCAGATGCGGCGAATGCCACAACGTGATTCCTGATCGCCTTTCGGTACGTCATGGCAATTATCGTTGTCACAACTTGCCTATATCGGCGGGAATCGCACGTCGTGACAAGAACTACGGACCTGCAGCGAGTGAGAGTCGAAACCTGATCATCAGAAAGATTGGAATTCCGCCATTCCACGAATTCCCCTCTGTGCGTGATCGCCCGCATTGCTGGCGATCCGTGTCACAGCTCGAGAAAAACGTCAGGAATCGCGCGTTGTGGCAATTCCGTATGAAGAGGCCCCCGATTCCCCGATGATCGCTCTCCCGACGATCGCATACTGTGCTGCGCGATGTGCAGAATATGTATCCTAATGCCCGCCTAGTCGAATGAGTGCTAGTCTGTGGCGTTGAAAGTACCACCCGATTTGTGATGTTGAGGACCGAAACCATATGACACTACCGGCGACGACGACGGCCAACAGGACGCCCAAGACACTCACCTTCGTGGTTCCGGCCTACAACATGGAAACGTATCTGGAGCGTTGCGTGCACTCGCTCACTGCGGCGAAACGCATCGACGATATCGAGGTGCTCGTCGTCGACGACGGGTCGAAGGACTCGACGCTGGAGGTGGCGCGCGCGTTCGAACGGCGATTCCCCGGAGTCGTCAGGGCGATCCATCAGGAGAACAAGGGGCACGGCGGCGCGGTCAACACCGGCATCGCCGCCGCCCGCGGCATGTACGTGAAGGTCGTCGACGCCGACGACTGGGTCGGACCGGAATCGCTCGAACAGGTAATGAGCGTGCTGCGCGACGAGGCCGAGAAGGGCGGCATCGACGCCGACGCCCCGATCGACATGCTCGTGACCAACTACGTGTACGACAAGGTCGGCAAGCGTCACAAGCACGAGGTCAACTTCCGCCACGCGATGAAGGCCGGCGAGCGCCTCACCTGGGACGATCTCGGACATTTCGGACTCGCCGAATACATCCTGATGCACGCGCTGATCTTCCGCACGGCCGTCGTGCGCGAGTCGGGGATGCAGCTGCCGGAGAACACGTTCTACGTCGATTTCATCTACGCGTACCAGCCGTTCCCGTGGGTGAAGTCGCTGCGATATCTGGATACGCCGTTCTACCACTACTTCATCGGACGCGACGGGCAGAGCGTGCAGACTGATGTGATGATCCGCCGCGTCGACCAGCTGATTCTCGTCAATCATCGCATGGTCGAGGCGACGCCGGAGCGTGGGACCGTGCCGGATGGCCTATACCGGTACATGATCCACTTCCTCGCGATCGAGAGCTCGGTGGCGAGCGTGTTCCTGATTCTCTCGCGCGACTCGGAGAACTACGCGAAGAAGAAGCAGCTGTGGGCCGACATCCGCGATCATTCGTCATCGATCTATCGGGATGTGCGACGCAAGCCGATGTCTCGGGCGCTGAACCTGCACGGCTCGGCCGGGCGATTCGTGATCCGCTGGGGGTATCGCGTGGCCGAGCGCGTGGTCGGGTTCAACTGATCACTCGGCGGTGCCGGTCAGTGCCTCGTTGGAGGCGATCGCAGCCTTGGCGGCGGCGTCGAGGCTGCTCGTGGCGCCGCGCAGGTTGTCGGCGTAGTCACGGATGGCCTGCGTGGCGTCGTCGACCTCCTGCTGGGAACCGTCGGTCGGGCAGGTGGGGGCGTCGCCGAGCTCGTCGATCTCGGCCTGCGCGGTCTTGAGGTCGTCCAGCAGGGAGGCGTCCTCGACGTCCTTCGCGGTGAGCTTGGCGGCTTCGTCGGCCGATTCCTGCGTGGTCTTCAGCGCCTCCTGATGCGCCTTCAGGGCCTCGACCTGCAGCTGGCAGTTCTCGACGGATTCGGCGCTGGCCTTGTCGCCGCCGTTGATCAGCATGAACGTGACGACCGCAATCACGACCACCACGATCGCGACGATGATGCCGATGATCGGGTCCTTCCTCGACTGCTTGGCGGCGGGGGCGGCGGCGTTCGTGGTGCCGGTTTCGGTGTTCTTCGCGTTCTCGGTGACGCCGGTAGTCTCGGTAATGTTCTCGTTCTTCTGCTCGCTCTGCTCGCTCGTCATAGCGTATGCACTCCTTCGTTTCTTCTAGCACCCTTCGCACAGGGAAACCCGCAATAGACTACTCATTCCGGATAGCACCGCAACCATCGCTCACCACGCGGAATGAAACTGTCCGCGAATTCAGGACCGCGCCCCGCCAAGCCCCGCCAAGATGGTTTGTCAAGATGGTTGCCGCATATTTCATTCCCACGTGCCCCATCAAGATGATTCCGCGTGATTCCGCGCGCCCGTACATACGCAGGAATAATGCCACAACGTACGATTCTGTTCAGTTGGGGGTGCGGATGTTTTTTGGACGGTTATGCGACCAGTCCAAGGTTTGGATGCGTTGCGGCACGGCCCTTTGCCCGCCCTTTGCCATAACGAGCGGATTCGCGTGGCGTTGACGAGTCGTGGCATGATCCCCGGCCACAACGTGCGATCCCACACATTCTGAACGAGTTGTGGCATGATCCCCGGCCACAACGTGCGATCCCACACATTTTGAACGAGTCGTGGCATGCTCCCTTGCCACAACTCGAGAGAAAATGGCGATTCAGGGAGTTATGGCAACGCCTCTTCCTCTCCGCCAACAACCCACTCATCGTGACATCTACCAGAATCGTTGGAATTTCAAGCTTTTCAAGCTC
The DNA here is from genome assembly GCF_000741175.1 of Bifidobacterium callitrichos DSM 23973. Classification (GTDB taxonomy): domain Bacteria; phylum Actinomycetota; class Actinomycetes; order Actinomycetales; family Bifidobacteriaceae; genus Bifidobacterium; species Bifidobacterium callitrichos. The sequence continues at coordinate 79,548 of NZ_JGYS01000013.1, read as the reverse complement.
CTACCGTCCACCACCCCTCTACTGCGGAATCCACTTCCACTCGCGCTTCGTTGAAGAGTGCCACCACAACATGCCCAATCGGCGATTCAACTTGAGTTGTGGCATGAAATCCTGCCACGGCAAGAACGGCAATCGATCGACAGGAGCGTTGTGGCGAGACCATTGCTTCGCTAGCACTTCATTAGCGCATTCGGCATCTCTCGGATCCGCTTTGCATGTCAGCTGCACGGTCCAAAGGAGCCTCTGATGAGTCAATACACACGCGGCACCAGGCGAACACAGGACCAATAGCGTTCCATTCCCGTCAAGAGCACAGCCGTAACGCGGCACCGAACATGCGGGGGCGCCTAGGACTAATAGCCCGCAAAAGGCACCACACAAACACGACCGAGGGGGCAAAATCGAACAAATCGTGAAGTTCGTATGAAGGCGTCATGGAGTTATTGGGATGGATTCGAACATTTTGGGGCGGCGGGGCCGCGGGGAGGATAGGTTATGAGTCGCTGTAGTTGGAATCGTTGCTGGAATCTGGAATCGTCGCAGTCGGAAGTCACCGCCGGGAAGGAAGTCTGAGGGAATACATGCCGCAAGAGCCTCTGCAACCGTATGCATCGCCGAGTCCCGAGCCCCCGCTTTCGGCGGAGGCGGGGGTTCCGGGTGGACCGTCGGGCGACGCGATTCCGACCACACCGCCGCAGGCCACGGCCGACGCGGCGGAGGCACCGGCCGTCTCGGTCACGCCGATCACGCCGACCGCACCCGTTACTCCAACCATGTCTGCCACTCCGGCTGCGCTGGCTATACCGGCCAACTCGGCCACACCGGCCACGCCGGCCACGCCGGCCACGATCGAGCCGTCGTATGCGCCGACGGGCGAGGAACGCGCCGCGCGCCGGGCGGATCGCGCCAATCGAGCGCACCGGGTGATGCCGAAGTTCGTGGCTGCGGGCGATGAGTCCCAATCCCCCGTCTCGCCGCTGGTGTCGGTGATCGTGACGGTGCACGACGCGGCGGAGACCGTGCGATACTGCGTCGATTCGATCCTGCGCCAGTCGTACGCGAATCTCGAGGTGATTCTGGTCGACGACGGGTCGAACGACGACGGTCCGGTGATTCTCGACGAGTACGCGCGTCGCGACGACCGCGTAAAGACGATCATGCTGAGCGATCCTAATGCGCCGAACGACGGCGGGGAACGGGACAGCAAAAGCAGCAAGCCGGACGCGGAGCCCGATCGCGGAGATATGGGTCCCGGGAATGGAGACACGGATCCCGCGAGCGAAGGCATAGATTCCGAGAACGAGGGCACGGATCCCGGAAGAGGGACGGAGTCCGACGCGCATGACACGACGACCCCCGTCGACGCCGACCATGATGATGCCGACCACGTAGGCGACGATGCCGCTGCGATCGATGCGATCGACAAAGCGACCGATGATGACGTGACCGATGATGCGATCGACGCGATCGACGACGCTGCGGCTGAGAACGGCGACGTCGCGGCGCGGGCGAGGAACGCCGGACTGGATGCGGCGCACGGCGAGTACGTGGCGTTCGTGGGCAGCGACGGGGTGCTGGATCGCCGCGCCATCGAGCTGCTGCTGCACGCGCTGATCAAGACCGGTGCGGATATGGCCAAGTCGCGCTGGGAGCGGTTCACGCCCGACCAGCTGTATGCGGTGTCCGAAGTGTCGGCCGAGGGCGCGCGCGAGCCGGAGTCGGTGACGGTGTTCACCGACGCGCTCGAGGCGTATCAGAGCGTGTTCCTGAAGAGCGTGCGCGTGCTCGGCGACGAGTTCGGGCACAACACGGAGGCGCGGTATCTGAACGACGAGGACTGGGGACGACTGTATCGCGCGTCGGTGTGGGACGACGTGCGACTGCCGGAGGGCATCTACTCGCCGGAGCTGCTGGCCGCGGGAGAGCTGTATTCGCGGATGAGCAAGGTCGCGGACATGGATGTCGTGCTGTACCGGGTGCTGGACGGCGATACGGATGAGCGTCGGCGATTCCGCTACTATCACGACCGGTTCACGGCGGGGACGGCGAACTTCCGGTTCGCGTTCGACAAGGGGATCCTGCCCGCCCGCAGCTACTACACGATGGTGACCGCGTACGAACAGGCGAAATCCGCGCCCGATTTCGACGTGCCGGAGCATCAGGAGCAGTTCGCGCTCGACACGACCGAACTGGAGGAGCTGCGCGGCAAGCTGACGCTCGCGCAGCGCATGCAGTGCATGGGCGCGCGAAGGATGCGACTGTTCGAGGAGAGCGTCAAGCGGATCCTGCCCGCATCGCTGGCCAAGCCGACGTACTCGCCGGACGGCGGGGAGCTGGCGTGAGAAGACGCAAAGCGGGACTGAGAGGTAGTCTAATCGAGGATGGATGTCACGTGCATGCGGCGCAAGTGCGTCCACATGCACCTGAGCAGTAAGGAATATTGATGGCGGAAAACACGCAATACCCGGATCTGGTGATCGTAGGCGCGGGCCTGTTCGGCCTGACCATCGCCCAGCAGGCGGTGGAGCACGCGGGCGCGCGGGTGCACATCATCGACGTGCGCGATCACATCGGCGGCAACGCGTACTCGTACTTCGACAAGGAGACGGGCGCGGAGATCCACAAGTACGGCGCGCACCTGTTCCACACGTCGAACGAACGCGTGTGGAAGTACGTGAATCGCTTCACCGAGTTCACGAACTACGTGCATCGCGTGTACGCCACACATGACGGCGAGGTCTACCCGCTGCCGATCAACCTCGGCACGATCAACCAGTTCTTCCGCGCGCACTACACGCCCGCCGAAGCGCAGTCGCTGATCCAGGAGCAGGCGGGCGAGCTGGCCGGTTCCGATCCGCAGAACCTCAACGACAAGGGCATCCAGCTGATCGGTCGCCCGCTGTACGAGGCGTTCATCAAGAACTACACGGCCAAGCAGTGGCAGACCGATCCGGCCGAGCTGCCGGCGTCGATCATCAAGCGACTGCCGGTGCGCTTCAACTACGACAACCGCTACTTCAAGGACACTTGGGAGGGCCTGCCGAAGGACGGCTACACCGCATGGTTCGAGAAGATGATCGACGATCCCCGCATCACGGTGGAGCTTGGGGTCGACTTCTTCGACGAGACGCAGCCGTACAACAAGAAGGCGCTGCGCGAGGCCGGCGTGCCGGTCGTGTACACCGGTCCGGTCGACCGCTACTTCGACTACGAGCTCGGCGACTTGAAGTGGCGCACGGTCGACTTCAAGGAGGTCCGCTACGACGAGGACGACCACTTCGGCTGCCCGGTCATGAACTTCTCCGATGCGGACGTGCCGTACACCCGCGCGATCGAGTTCAAGAACTTCAATCCGGAGCGCGCCGCGTCGTACACGCCCGGCAAGACCGTGGTGTGGGAGGAGTACTCGCGATTCGCCGAGCGCGGCGACGAACCGTACTACCCGATCAACACCGACGAGGACAAGGCCCTGTACGCGCAGTACGCCGCGAAGGCCGCCGCTGAGCCGAAAACCGTGTTCGGCGGCCGACTCGGCACGTACAAGTACTACGACATGCACAACGTCATCGACACGGCGCTGACCGCGTACGAGGAGCAGGTGGCTCCGTTGCTCGGGTGAACTCCACATACTGCTTGGAAGATCACTCTCCTACCACATAAACATCATTTACCTTGCGCGAAGTGGCGCATAGCATCCATCAAGCGATCAGGAAGATAAGCAACAACCATGCAACTTGTTCATGAGTCCCCTTTGGTTTCCATCATCGTGCCGGTGTATAACGCGGAACGATACCTGCATTACTGCGTGGATTCGATTCTTGGACAGTCCTATACGAATCTTGAAGTGATTCTGGTCGATGATGGCGCGACCGATAGCAGCCCGAACATACTGGATGATTATGCGCGAAAAGATGCTCGTGTAACGGTGATCCATCAGTCAAACGGCGGCATCGCCAAGGCGCAGAACACCGGTCTTGATGCAGCTCATGGCGAGTACATCGCGTTTTCCGACAATGATGACATCCTCGACCGCCGTAATATCGAACTACTGCTGCACGCACTGGTCAAGGCGGACGCTGATATGAGTAAGGCTCGTTGGCGGCAGTTCGGAGTCTCACAGCTCGACATCGTTGCCGAGGAGGCCGCAGAAGGCGCCACGGATCCCGTGACGATCAGTGTGTTCACGGAACCGTTGAGAGCGTATCAGTCAGTGTTCTGCAAGAGTCTGCGAATCATCGGAAACCGACTCGGGCATAATACCGAAGCCAAATACTTCAATGAGGCCAATTGGTGCCGCCTGTATAAACGCGAGCTCTGGGAGGGACTTCGATTCCCGGAAGGGATGTACGCCCAAGACGTCATGGTCGCCGGCGAATTGTATTCGCGTACACGCAAAGTGGCCGATATTGACGTGAATCTTTACAACTGGCTGCAGTCGAGCGGTTCGGTGACCCATAAGGAGCGCGGCTTCAATTTCTATCAGGATAATTTCGTGGCCGGTTCGACGAATTTCAGACTTTGCATAGAGCACGGCGTGGTTCCCGCACGCAGTTATTACACGATGGTCGAACAGCTTGGCGAAGCAAAAACCGCGTCGGACTTTTCGGCTTCCGATAATACGGAGCGGTATGCGAAAGATCGTGAGATTCTCGCTGATCTGCTTTCACGACTCACGCCTGCGCAGCGCATACGATGTGCTGCCACTTATTACATTCGCTTGTTGGAAAAGCAGGTCTACGACATGCGAGTCAAGAACATGAAGTAACCATGGCATAGCGAATGACATGCCGGCATAACGAGTGGGGGCGCACCGCAACGCATGCGGCGCGCCCCCACTTTCTCTACTTTTAGATGGCTACAACCGGGTAACCAAGACAAACATCAGTCGAGGCTCTGCCAGGCAACGCCCTCCTGATGCCAGCCGGCACGACCGACGCTCTCATACTCGGCCCAGCTGGTGGTGTACACGTGCTCACCCGAATTCGGGTTGTACAAGCGATACACCTCCGTCGACGCGGACGCGTCCACATACCAGGCGACGCCCTCGTCATGCCAGCCGACCCTGACCAGATGATCGTGCTCGGCCTTGCTCATCGTCCAGTTATGGTTGCCATCATTCGGGTTGTACTCGCGGTACACCGGCTTGAGGTTCTTGTTCGAGGCATCCTCCTTCGCGGCCTTGAACGACGTACCCTCGTCACGCCAACCAAGACGCACCAAGTGATCACGCTCAGCCTCGCTCGTCGTGTAGTGATGCAGACCGGAGTTCACGTCATACACGCGATACACAGGAACAGCAGTCACCGTGGGAGTGGGGGTCGGAGTCGGGTTCGGCGAAGGCGTCGGATCCGGGTTCGGCGACGGACCGGGCTCAGGCTCCGGGCTCGGCTCGGTGTACTTGACCACCGTGTACGGGTAGGTCTTGTCCGCGTCGTCCTTCACCGCCACGTAGCCGTCAGCGAGCTCCTTCTCCGTGGGCTCCACGTTGAAGCGGCCACCGGAGATCGCGATGGACGGGGTGCCATGCTCGCTCTCCTTGAGTTTGGAGACGCTCTTCTTGTTGCCGGAGTAGTACTTGCCGCCGGTGACCGTCAGCTTGCCGTTGTCCAGCGCGCGCAGAGCGTAGCCCTTATCGCTCGTGATCTCGACCTTGCCGCCGAGCGTGGTCTCACCCTTGTCCGCAGCCGCGCCCTTGATGCCACTGGCACCGAGCGGTTTCTCCGGAGCGGTGATCGTACCGCCGGTGATCTTGGCGACGTTGTAGTTGAGCACGGCGTAGAACTGCTCGGTCGGCTGCTTGATCTCACCACCGGAGATGTTCAGAATGCCGTAGTCGTCGTTCTTGATGGTGATCTTGCCGCCTCTGAACGTACCGCCGGAGATGTTCAGAGTAGCACCGGCACCGTTCTCACCGCCGTACGGGTTGTAGTCGGGGCTTTCGTTCTTGGAGTACCAGCCGTTGGCGATCAGGCTGGAATAGTAGCCGTCGTTGCCCGATTCACCGACTCCGAAGTAGAAGTCGCCGCTAGTGATGTTCATGACGCCGAAGTTCTTGATCACGTAGTAGCTGTTGCCGCCGGAGACGGCCTTGTCGGTCTTCGGATCGTAGCTGCTGGCCTCCGCCGAGCGGGTGAAGCGACCCGATTCGATGGTGACCGTACCGGTCGTGTAGTTGGCGATCGCCGCGGCACCGTTAGCCGTGTTGTCGACGGAACCGGTCTTGGCCGCGGAGGAGTCCTTGACGGTCAGCTTGCCGCGGTTGACGATGGTGTGACGACGAACGGTGCTTGCACCATTGGACAACGTGTAGCCGTTGAGTTCCAGCGTGACGGTCTGGTTCTGCTTGATCACGATGGGTTCGGCGAACGAGCGCAGCAGTTCGACGTACGGACTGCCGTCGTCGTCACCGCCGTTGATGGCCGCGTTGATGCTCGGGTAGACGCGTCCGTTCTGATCGGCGACGAGCAGGTTGCCGCCGGTGACCTGGAATTCAGTGTTCTTGCCGTACGTGTTGTTCTTGACGGTCAGGCCCTTGGTAGTGACGTGGGACTCATTGCCGTTGCCGAAGAAGATGGCGGCGTACGCGTCAAGCGTGTTGCCGGACACCGTCACGTCGTCGTTCGGCCCCTGTCCGGGCCACGTGCTGTAGGACACCGCCATGTAACCGCCGATGGTGTTGCCGGAGATGGTGGCGCCCTTCGTCGCGGTGATCGCGATACCGTAGACACGGGAGTACTGAGCGGCCAAACCAGTGTCATTGGTCACGGTGTTGCCGGAGAAGGTCAGGTCAGTGATGCCGTAGCCGGTCTTGGTGTTGCCGTTGCCAACGACGAACATCATCGAGCCGGAAACGCCGTCACCGCTCTTCGGCCCGGCGGACACGGTGTTGTTCTTGATCACGGTTCCGGTGATCGGAGCCTCTGCAGGACCGCCGACCAGATTCACACCGACCGAGGAGTTGTTGACGACCTGTCCGAGCTTGAACGTATTACCGGAGATGACGGTATCGGCAGCACCATTCTGGAGCCACACCGAGCTCGGCTGCCAATCCTTGTTCGCGGAGGCGCCGGCAGCCGGATCACCGGCCGCGATGGTGAACGTGTTGCCGGTGATCGTGACGTTCTTGGTGCCGACGATGACGATGTTCTGCGCGTTCTTGTTCGTCGCCGGGTCGAGCTTGAAGTTCACGCCCTTGACGGTGACGTCATCTGCCATGATGCGCAGCGAACCAGTGAAGACGGCATCCTTGGCGGCGGTAATGGTGAGCTTCTTGTTGACGTTGAGTCCGCTGGAGATGGCGCCGGTCAGTGTGACCGTGCTGCCCTCCTTGGCTTCATCGATAGTCTTCTGCCAGTCCTTGGCGACCGCGTTCGGCCTGACACCGCTCACGTTGCCCTGAAGAAGCCCGTTCGACGAGCTGGAACCGGACGCGACGGCCAGCGTCGGAGTCTTGATCTCCTTGAGCTGCGCCGGCTGAAGCGCCGCTTCCGCCGGAGTGGTCGTCGTTACCGCCTTGACGACCTCCTCGCTGTACGGAACCGCGTCGGTTCCGAAAGAACCGTCATCCACAGCGTTTGCCGTCGGAACGACCGCGAGCGCGCCAAGTGTGCATACCGCTGCAAGCAATGCGACGAGCTTGCGCGGACCTTTGGTGGTACCCCTATTCACCTCTGCCTTCCTTTCTCGAAGGTTCAGTCGACTACTTTGCCGACTCACTCTTCCAGAGTACCCCCTTGGGATCCCCCATAACACGGGAAGTGACGCAGTTCACGGGACGTTCATGAATGCATACTGTCATTGCACGAAGAAGGGGCGTGCGATCCTGCGGTGATGCTCATGGCATCGATGCGGATCACACGCCCCATTCACTCGTCTACCGGCACACCGGCAGCATCAGCGGTATTGTCAGTCAAGGCTCTTCCAGGCGACTCCTTCCTTGTGCCAGCCCGCACGACCGACGTTCTCATACTCAACCTTCGACGTCGTATACACGTGCTCACCACTGTTCGGGTTATACAGGCGATACACATCCGCCGACGCAGTCGAATCCACATACCAGGCGACGCCTCATCACGCCAGCCAACCCTGACCAGATGATCATGCTCGGCCCTGCTCATCGTCCAGTTATGGTTACCATCATTCGGGTTGTACTCGCGATACACCGGCTTGAGGTTCGCGTTGGAAGCGTCCTTCTCGGCCGCCTTGAACGACACGCCCTCGTCACGCCAACCAAGACGCACCAAGTGGTCACGCTCGGCCCTGCTCGTCGTGTAATGATGCAAACCGGAATTGCGATCATACACGCGATACACCGGAACAGCAGTCACCGAAGGAGACGGCGTAGGCGTAGGAGTCGGAGAAGGCGACGGCTCAGGATTCGGCACTGGGGTCTCGTCTTGGTACGTGAACGTCCATTCGGAACGCACGCCGGACTGGAGCTTGTACCCGTCCTGCGCCTGCGCCTTCACCGTCAGGGTCTCACCGCGATGCAACACGACATCACCCTTGAGGACCTTGCCCTGGCCATCCACATAGGACACGCCCTTGACCGACGGGATCGACACCGTGTTACCGACACGAGACGGAGCCTTCGGCTCTACCGTGACAACAGACTGCTTTGAGCTGTCGGCGATCACCGTCTCGAACTTGCCGTCACCATCCTTGTCGATGGAGGCGACGAGGTTCCTGCCGGACTCGTCCGCCTTCACCTCGACCTTCTTCGCGGAGGTATCCACGGACAGGGTCTTGGTCTCCTCCTTGTTGTTGGCGGAGAACCTGGCATCCGTCAGGTTGTCGGCCTCAACGATGTAGCCGTCGCCGTTCTTTGTGAGCTTGATGTCCTTGGCCTTCGAGCCCGACACCGAATACGTGAACCACGGGCCCTTCGCGGAGTCAAGCGTCGACGACAACGTGTACTTGCCGGAATTACCAGTCAGCGCCACATTGCCGTTGCGCGAGAAGGTGGCAGAATCAGCCTTATCGGCCTTGACGGCAACATACGCATCCGGATAATGCAACGCATAGTCATACTGCCCCTTCGTTTCTACCGAGTAATCATTGTCATTATTAGGCAAGTTAAAGGAGAAATCATTACCAATGGCTCCATCCATAGGGAATGAGAAGCTGACATCAGAATTCTTGTCGCGGAGAATTTTATCAATGGACCACTGCGAAGCACCGCTCTTGATCAGCAGATCAGCGTTATTGGTCCTAGCATGTGCATTTAGTTGCGCGAAATAGTTCTTCGACAACAATTCAAGATCATGTTCTTTAGGATTGAGAATGTTAAGATCATTGATGATCATGGGGAAATAGCTCTTCCCGGTGTCTACAGCCCAGGACTTTGCACCATAGACATTGGGCTCCACACCAGGGAAGTACCAATCGCCTGTATCTTTGTTCACATATAGATAAACATTCGCATTATTAGGCATATTCGAATCGTAGATTCGAACTGCATAGTTAAATGAATGACCATCATATGCATAAGAGGTTTCACTATAGGAGTCAGCCACTACAACATGATTGATCGTTGACACGATCCTACCCTGCTCTATACTCTTTTTGTTATCAAGAACAGAGAAAAAGAGCAATACAGGGGCGCCACCCTGCTTAACTTGATCCAAATCTGCCAGCAAACGAGAAACCGCATCCTTGGAATCTTGAGTAGATTCCTGTTTCACGCTTTGCACTGCCTTATATTGCTGCGAAAGGTAGTAATAATTGATATATGAAATAACAGATTTCGAATTATTCATATCATGAAGCGATGAAGCACCAGATTGACGATCATACGGCGTCGCAGATCCCATCTTTGCAAGAATGGAGGTGGCTGCAAATCCATAGCAGGATCCAGCCCATTCGGTCTGACTCCACTTCATTATATTTGCAAACTCATCAGGATCATTTACACTATCAATAAGCCGATCGAAGTCTTCATTGGACATCAGATTTCTTACCGGCACATTGGAATCTTTATTACCAGTAAACGGTTCCACAACATCTTCGCGGTAATTACCGAACTTCCATGTATCCTTATCAAAGTCGAACACATTAGACGTACCGGTGTTGTTGCCAACGGCGATTTTGTCGGACTTGGAGAAGTCCGCCATGTTGTCACCGGACACGGTAACCGTGTACATAACGGACGAGGCGGTTTTCACAACACGGATACGCCACGAAACAGTGCGGGAATCCTTAGCCGGAATCTCGCCGACGGTTTTCTCAGCCTGCTCACCAGTAGCCAGAATCGCATTCTCCTTGAAGGAGATAGAAGCCTTTACGCTAGATGCCTTTTGAGTGTTTGGATTTGAAAGCTTCGCGGTAACGAGATATTGGCGACCATTGCCGACGGTATTGCCTTCATCCTCATAGGACAGAGCAATATCCAGCGGGTGAAGGATCTGATCGACGATTTTGCCGAAGATCTTGATCAGAGTATCGATATCGGTCGCATCGTAGTATCCATCATCACCCTTGTTCTGAATCGTCTTCAGGAAGGCACGTCCCCTGTCATCGATGTTGAAACCGACCGAATACATGTTATAGCGGGGGAACATGCTCTGCGCCTGGGCTGTCGCTCCACTGGCATCATTCGGCCAGCCATCGGACATGGTGACGATGCTCTTGACATAATCATCATCAGAAAGCTTGCTGCCGAGCTCGTCGGCCTTCTGAAGACCGAGCGTCACGTTCGTTCCGCCACCGACCCAGATCTTGTCATCACCAGTACCAGGGGTCTGGGTGTAATCCACCAACGACTTCTCATCATTGGTGAACCCCTGCGGATTCATATGAACTGTATCGCCAAATGAGACCACGGCGATCTGGGACAACGGATCCTTGTCGAACACGGCTTCGATGAACTTCTTTGCCGCCGGGCGCACGCCCTTGTCGAACGGATCACCCGACATACTTCCGGACGAATCCAACACCAGCACGATTGCATTGTGCTTCGTCTTCGTGTCCGTCTTACCGGTCGAAGGCTCGACGGCCTGAGCCGTCGCCAAGCCGAAGCCAAGCAGCATGGCCACGGCAACCAGCACCGCAACCAGCCGCGACCATATGACACGCATTTCCTTATGCATCATCACTTCTTTCCCTAATACATAAATACATACCATGCCGGCCAACAGCCCTTTCACACCCACCGGCACGATGGGGCCGGAATACCCGACCCATCAGAACCCCCCGAACACATCAACGAGGTACGGGCCGAGAGGCCTGCCGCCACAATTCACATAACGACAGACCTCTCGGCGACTCACGACCCGGCTCATGCCGGTCTACGTTTCAGCAGCATCAATGCATTATTTGAGGCTTTTCCAGGCGACTCCTTCCTTGTGCCAGCCCGCACGACCGACATTCTCATACTCGACCTTCGACGTCGTATACACATGCTCACCACTGTTCGGGTTGTACAAGCGATACACATCCGTCGACGCAGTCGAATCCACATACCAGGCGATGCCCTCGTCACGCCAGCCGACCCTGACCAGATGATCATGCTCAGCCCTGCTCATCGTCCAGTTATGGTTGCCGTCATTCGGGTTGTACTCGCGATACACCGGCTTGAGATCCTTATTCGACGCATCCTCCTTCGCGGCCTTGAACGACGTACCCTCGTCACGCCAACCAAGCCTGACCAAGTGGTCACGCTCAGCCCTACTCGTCGTGTAATGATGCAAACCGGAATTGCGATCATACACACGATACACCGGAACAGCAGTCACCGAAGGAGTGGGAGTAGGAGTCGGATTAGGAGTCGGGGACGGCTCAGGCTCAGGAGACGGGTTCGGCGTCGGAGGCTTGGGCTGATCCTTCTCGACGACCGTCACCGTGAACGTGGCGATCTTCTTCGGATCGGAATTCAGCGTGACGGTGACCGTCACCTTGCCGACAGCGGACTTCTCGAACGGCTTGGCCAGATCCACCGGCTTACCGGTCTCGCTCTTCGCCGTCAACACGTAATCCTTGGAATCCAACTTCGCAGAGGTTCCATCGGACAGGTTCTTCGACACCTGCAAACCGTCAGACGAGAAGGTCTCACCCACCTCGTACTTAGTCTTTGCAGGCTTCGCAGTCACCTTGACACCGGTCACGGTCGGCGAAACGGACTCCTGGAAGGTGAACGTCCACTCGGTCGTGGCACCCTCGGCGAACGAAGTACCCTTCTTCGCCTTCGCGATCACCTTCAGCGTCTGGCCCTTCTGCAACGTGACATCACCGGACAGCACCTTATTATCAGCGCCATTCACATACTCCACACCATCCTGAACCGGAATAGACACCACATTGCCCTTACGGGAAGGAGCCTGAGGAGTCACACCATCGGAAGGCTTGGAAGCATCACCCAGAGCGACACGCGTCTCTTCCTCCACACCGTCGATCAGCTTAAGGCTGCCGTCCTTGAAGGCCTGCAGCAACTGCTGCTTCTGAGCATCGGTCGGCGAATACACGTTCACTGTGACCGTGCTGTCGTTGATCTCGCCGGTCGGACCGGTCACCGTGATCTTCACGGTATGATCTCCGTCCTTACCGACTTCGGTCATCGGAACCTTGATACGGGTCGACGAAAGCGGGAACGACGAGGATCCCTTCACATTGACCTTGGTCGTGTACGGCTTAGCCAGCAGATCACTCTCCACCTTCACCGTAAATTCATTTGCTCCACGATTCAGGTTCTGAATATCCACCAGCAAATGCTGGTCCTTAACGCCGTTGAACAATGTGTAAGGCCCAAGCACATCCGCACGGCCAGTACCCTTCGGAGCCAAAGCATCCATAGAAAGCGCAGTATCCAGACTCAGTCCCTTATCGTCTGGCAGCACCTCATTCTGTGCAGCAGCTTCAGACGCTGTTTCCTCTTCCTCAGGACCGATAGCCCCATTCAGGTTGAACACAAGATGAGACCAATCCTCATAGCCATGGAGAATGCTTTTATCAGTGTCCTTCGGATTATCAGGATCTTGGTTGATGTTAGCAGATATGAATCCGGGATCAGTCATGCCATTACAGTTGAAATCACCAACCCTAGCATCTTCATCCGAAATATCTGCGTCAATATTATATGTCGTAAGATAATCTGAATTATAATCATGAAGCTTTGCATCCGCTGGGCATGACCATCTCGTACCAATCACATCATCTTTATAGAGATGATTGGGATCAACCCCTTTTGACTCATCCAAGGAGTTCTCATCTAAGTCAGGAAGCTGATGTTCTGAATAATTCAAACGCTTCGACTTGTCAGAGGTCACAAGACCTGACAGCTGGAATGAATAATTCATCACACTTAGATAATTAGGCTTGTAATTGACACCATTACCGCCACCGTGACCAAGCCCGAGCGTATGACCAAGCTCATGCATGAACGTAGATGCCTGTTGGAATTTATCTTCATGCATTCCACCCACGGCAACATAGAACCTTAATACATCTGAAGCATCAGCTATACCAGTGATTCCCCAATCATTGACATTCCCGGATTTATCGATATCAGCATTGAGAAGATCACCGAAAATAGCATAATGGAATACACGTTTACGAATGTCACTAAATCCCTTATTAGGATCTTGCAGACTTTGCTTCTGCCACTCAGAGAATCTATCCCATCCATCTTGGCCGCCCAAATTCTGGCGTCCTTCAGACCAATCATTACCGACAACATTACCGGCACGACTCTCCGATCCCCAAGGACCTTTGCTCCATGTCCCACATCCATTAATGGATTTTTCACCGGAATCAATATGAAGATGAATGCCATGCTCATCAAAAGCTCGACAAACATCGGTCATAGCCTCTTGATCAGGTTGAAGCGAGCGTTCTACTGTATTCTTGTCGCCCTTCAGCCATGAAATAATGCCGGACCTAGTCTTCTCGGTCCAATCCGCTTCGACAAACACGTCCTTAACCTTCGGATCGGCGCCCAGCGACTTCAAATGAGGAATACCCATCTTATCGGCAGTCTTGTCATCTGCCGTCTCCCATGAATCCGGCAGAGCATCACCATCGGAATCCCCGCTCATTGTTACGGGAATCCCAGTCGTGTATGGCTTCTCGCCAATGGAGGATTTCACATCTATGGTCGCATTCAGATCACCCAAGTCCTTGTGGACCTCTTGTGGCAGCACGTAGAACTTCATGTCTGCGGTCGCCAGATACCAAGAATCCCATGTAGACGGCGCCCAGCCAGTCTCCATATCCTGAACGAACTCACGAGTCGGCTCCCTCTTATCCGGCGAGAAACTCAACGGCTCCGGCAACGTCACCTTCACCGACTCCAACTTGACATCTTTTCCGCCGATGCCGGTATTACGATTCAGCGTCACACGAAGCATGGCGTAAACCGAACCATCATCATTCTTTGCCCTGTAACCATTAAGAGGCGTGTACTGAACTTCATCCACATACAAGATCTCAGCGGTGATTCCGAAGAGATCGACAAGGTCTCCGAAATTATTCATCTCGTAGTAGCCCTTGTCGCCCTTGTTCTGTAGCTGTTGCAGGAAGACACGGCCATCGGCATCCGGGTACACACCCACCGAATACAGATCCACGCCCTTCGCCGTCATCTTGCCGGCCTGCTTTATGCTGTCCGCTGCGACATCCTCGCAATCATTACCGTTCCAGCAGGGAGATATGTTCCACGCCTTCTCACCAGACATGGTCACCACGCTCTTCACATAGTGAACGGTATCAGTATCCTGCACACCATCAAGAAGCTTCTCGGCCTCCTCAAGACCCCTCTTCGTATTGGGAGAACCATACGCATCATGCCCGTTCAGACAGGCGCTGACAGTCTTCTCATCAGACGCCATCCCCACAGGGCATGCATTCGCGTCACCGAAACCACCCACGTTCAGACCGAAATACACCACACCCACACGAGCCTGAGAATCATTCGCGAAAATCGCCTTCGCAAGACGCCTCGCCGCAACAAACTCACGATCCAGCTTCGTCTCACCCGTAGACGAATCCGGAACCAGCTTCCTCATGTCCTTAGACGTATCCAACACCAAAACAACGGCATTGTGATTCACCTTCGTCGTCGTCACCGAATCGTCAGCCTTGGCCACAGGCGCATCGGCCTGCGCCGTCGGTTCAACGGCCTGTGCAGTCGTCACGCCGAAGCCGAGCAGCATAGCGGCGGCGATGAGTACCGCTACAAGCCTCGACCATATGACACGCAATCTATCTCGCATCACGTTCCCTTACCCTTAGATTTCCCCTACATGCCGGCCAACAGCCCATACGTCCGCCGGCGAGACGGGCCGGAACAACCCCAGCCAAATATCGAAATCCTTCAACATGACGAAGAAGGATGGGCCGGTGCGGTCTGCCACCACACTTCCATACAGCGGCAGACCACACCAGCTACTCATGACCCGAATAAACGGGCCTCATCAGAACAGCGTTACTTCAGGCTCTTCCAGGCGACTCCCTCCTTGTGCCAGCCCGCACGACCGACGTTCTCATACTCAACCTTCGACGTCGTATACACGTGCTCACCACTGTTCGGGTTATACAGGCGATACACATCCGCCGACGCAGTCGAATCCACACACCAGGCGATGCCCTCGTCATGCCAACCGACCCTGACCAGATGATCATGCTCGGCCCTGCTCATCGTCCAGTTATGGTTACCATCATTCGGGTTGTACTCGCGATACACCGGCTTGAGGTTCGCGTTGGAAGCGTCCTTCTCGGCCGCCTTGAACGACACGCCCTCGTCACGCCAACCAAGACGCACCAAGTGGTCACGCTCAGCCTCACTCGTCGTGTAATGATGCAAACCGGAATTGCGATCGTACACGCGATACACCGGAACAACAGTCACCGAAGGAGACGGAGTAGGCGTCGGATTAGGCGAGGGAGTCGGATTAGGCGACGGAGACGGATTCGGCTCAGGCTCAGGAGACGGCTCGACCTTCACCAACCCCTTGACTGCTTCATCCAAATTCGTCTTGGCCTTCGTCAATTCGCCAGACGTTGCCTTATCATTCTTGACAAGCTTCTCGGCCTTATCAATCGCATCCTGGAGTTTCGCCCACGAATCAGACGTGTACTTCGAGGAATCAAGTTTCTTAGCCTCGTCGATAGACTGCTCAAGGTCTTTTCGGATATTCACTTGATTCTGAGATTTATCAACGTACACAGCAACCGTAGCCTTACCACCAGTAAGGGTAGAAGCTGTAACTTGAGTCTTACCCTCCTTAATACCAGTGATCTTGCCGGATTGATTGACTGTGGCAACCGTAGGATCAGAACTCGCCCAAGTAATACCGTTATTGAAGGAATCAGAAGGAGTAAGCGTCACCCCCATAGAAGTGGAAGCACCATTTTCGATGTGCACTTCAGAGGAAGACAGCGCAACTTCAACCTTATCATTCACACTGTTTGCCCGAACAGGTTTTGCCGAAACACCAACATCAGCATTACCGTCAGCATCCTTATCGACATTCACTGAGAACGATCCGTCTACCGATCCAATATGATCCACAGACAACATCATTCCCTTGGATACAGGAATCAAACCAGTCCGATAATCCGTATTACGCACATGAGTAGCAAAAACGGCATTGCCGACATCAGTGCCCTTCATAGTGAAGCGGTATTCAGCAGGATCACCATTAAGAACCATGATCTTCTTAGCGTCTCCGCCCGTAACATATGTGGTGAACGAACCAGCATCGTTTGTTACAGTTCCCGACTTGTCACCGAGTGTAGCCACAAGCTTTCCGTTATGATAGACATTCACATCTACAGGACAAAGAACTGTTGCATACCAGTGACGAAGATTCCATTCCGTCGGTCCTGCCATCTTACCTAGCAGTGATTTAATTGACTCAACATTGTCTGCCGCCTGGGTTCGCTGAGTATCATCAGCCCAACGGAACTTGGAATCATCCTCTGAAAACTCTCCTTCACCTTTCTGATGAATAAGCAGCAGCATAAAGACACTATAGGCAGTTCTTTTCGCTTCATCCAATTTGTTATCTGTATTGGACTGCTCATCATCAAACGCTTTGCGATGCGCAGAATAGTAATCTGTTAAAGCAGTGGCAACATCAGTCTGAAGCTTCATCGTGCGATACATGGTCATACTGTCTGACGTGTTTTTTAACAAAGTATTAACCATAACCGCCGTAGCAATATTAGCTGCACCAGCGGCCGCACCCAATTTAACTACAGCAGCATACTTACACTTTTCTACCATTGCTTTATATGCAAGATTCCAAGCTGCCAGCTCAATCACACTACCAGCCGGCACCACACGCTTAAGAGAGTCTGATATATCAGTAAACGATTGATTCGTATTAACGTCAATGGTACGAGCGACAGTTTTTGCTGCATCTCGAACCGTCTGCGAAGTAGGACTATCCAGAGATTCATCATTGGCGATACTATTCATAATATCTACATAAAACTTATTTCTATTCGCCATAGTTCGAATCCTTTGAATTGTATCCAAAATCTGGCCTTGATCTATCACATCCTTGCTAGCAGATGCCACTCTTGCAGCATAATCAAAGGCAGTAACAAAATCACTAAATCCTTCTGTGCTTCCTTTCATCTTTTCAAGGAAGACCTCATCAGTGAATTGATCATTAAGAGCCTTCTCAAAATCCAGATTTCCTTTGTATACCCACTTCAAGCGCTGACGAAAAACACTAAGATAAAAGCGCATTGTGACATCTTGTGCAGCAGCATTTCCTGCATCAATCAGATCCAAGGTATTAGCTACTTGTTCAGCAGTATCAGAAACAGCTTCCCACATTTTTTTATCATCAGAATCTGTGGTGTCCTGAACACGATGCTTTGCCTCTTGCTCCAAACGATCGTTGAATTCCATCACAAAATTCTGATTCATCAGCTTCGTGACCTCATCATCCGTATCATTCAGAAGTGCATATAAAAGATCTTCAGCATCTTTCTGATCCTTGAAATATGTACGAAGTAGATCATTGCCTGCATAGCCCTGAATCCATTTCCATACATTTGACAAGCCATCCATGCCTGCATTTTTCCCTGCTTCAGCATAGATGTTGTACCACATGGAACGCATCTTTCCGTCTGTAACACGATTGAGTTCAGAAGATATATCCGGATTGTCATACCAGCCTTCAACACGACGAATCAAAGTGAAGTTCGTTGAGGTATCTTTTACCGGAAGCACTGCAGAAAGTTTGGTTTGCCCAATAGATGTAGATACATTCGCTTGTGCTGAAAAACTATCCACTCGCGTTGTCATAAACTCTTGTTTGATGTAGACATCAAATGACGCAGTCTGCATTGTCCAACTGATAGGTGAAGGCGATCCTGCATAGAACAATAGATCCTTCAGATCTTTAGATCTGATATCCTTGGATTCATCAAAACTTAGCTCTTTAGGCAACGTCACTACCGCCGAATTTACTGACACAGGCTTCGGCCCAACAAGATCACGGTCCAGTGAAATCGTCAATTTCATTGGAATCTTTGTACCAATGTAGGTGCCTGTGCCGGTATTGAACCACGCCTGTTCTGCCTCGAACGACAAAGAGGTTTTTGGCCGAACAAAGATTTTGATCAGGTCATCGATATCGTCGATGTCGTAATAGCCGTCCTTCTGGATGGCGTGCAAGAAGGCAAGAGCTTCAGCCCCTGCAGGATATACACCGACTGAATATGTATTCGCTATCGAGCCTATGGCATGGGCCTCTACAATGGCATCTTCGGCAACATTGTCGCAGTCATTGCCGTTGTAGCAGGGAGAGATGTTGAACGCCTTGAAACTGGACATGGTCACAACGCTCTTCACATAATGAACGCTGTCGGTATCCTGCACATCCCCAAGCAGCTTCTGTGCCTCCTCAAGGCCCCTATATGTATTGGGGGAGCCGTACGGCACAAGATGGGCCAATTCATCCAGGCACGAACTGGTCGCCTTCTCATCAGACGTCATCCCCGCCTTGCACGCAAGAGCGTCACCAAAGCCACCCACGTTGAGGCCGAAATGCACCACTCCAACCTTGGCTGCCGGATCAGTCAATACCGCCGAAGCGACACGTCTCGCCTCGGCCACCTCACGCGCAAGCGTGTTCTTCATGCCACCGGACGTGTCCAACACCAAAACAACGGCATTATGGTTTTCCTTGCCATTGTCGGCCGTCGGCAGTGTCGCGGTCGGTTCAGCCGCCTGCGCCGCCGTCACGCCGAAGCCGAGCAGCATGGCCACGGCAATCAGCACTGCAGTCAGCCGCGACCATATGGCATGCATTGTCCCATGCATCATCGCTTCTTTCTCTTCAACTTCTCAACACATGCCGACCAACAGCCCCAACATCCGCCGGCGAGATGAAGTTAGGAGAACTCCCCAACCTTGCTACCAGAATCCCCCCCCCCATAGACAGAAAGGACCCGAATGGCAATGAGCAACTCGGGGCCGAATGTCGCTTTCCGCGGCAGGTCGGCAGCAGTAAAATCGAACACGGTATGGCATGTTCGAAAAGCCAGTGATCCCAAGGAGAGGGAACCATTATGAGAACATCACGTTTCATCAGCAGGCTGACGGCGATCGCCGCAGCCATCGCCCTGTCCGTGGCCGGCACCGCGACTGCATCGGCCGCGGAACCGAACTCGACGATCGTCACGAACACCGCGTCGACATCCCGGACCATCAGCTCCGATCCGCAGATCCGCAACAGCATGCTCGGATACTACGAGTACATCGGCGCACAGGACGCGGTCGCATGGTTCGACCAGGTACGTGCCGATCCGGGCCGCGCGCAGTACCTGCGTCTCGGCGAGGCCAATTCGGCGACCTCGATCGATAACGCGATCAAGGCTGCGCTGTCCGTCAAGCACGGCAACACGCTGCGCACCAACGACAACAACTTCCGCGGCCTCGCCCCGCTCCGCGTCAGCCACCTGCTGACGGCCATGGCTGAAACCGCATCGGATTGGATGTACTCCAAAGGCACCATGCAGCACCAGAACTACGATCCGTTCGACTACGGCAGCTACTCCGCAGCGGGCCAGAACATCGCATACGGCTATCTCGACCCCTATGCGGGCTGGTACTTCGCCGAGAAGACGGCCTACGATCTGGGATCGCGCAATGAGAACGTGGTCGGTCACTACCTCAATCTGACCAGCTCCTCGTATAACGTCACCGGCTACGGCGACACCGGCAAGTACGCCGCGCAGAACTTCGGCGGTTCGACGAGCGACACCGGCATGAGCGTTGACGCCTACGTCGCATCGCTGGTTGGCTACAAACTGCTCATCGCGCACTCGAACGGTTCCGACTTCACTCCCTCCAAGCCCGACGACAACGGCACCGAAACTCCGGTGTACCGCCTGTACAACCCGAACGACGGTCTGCACCACTACACCACGTCCAAGAAGGAAAGCGACCATCTGGTCTCCGTGGGCTGGAGGTACGAGAACGTGTCCTTCACCGTCTCCTCCAAGGGATACCCCGTCTACCGCCTGTACAACCCGAACGACGGCACGCATCATTACACGATGAGCCGTCAGGAGGCGGACAGCCTCGTTCGCGTCGGCTGGAACGACGAAGGCATCGGCTGGCACGTTCCCGGCAATGGCACCGTGCCCGTCTACCGTCTGTACAACCCGAACAACGGCGAGCACGTGTTCACCACCAGCTTCAACGAGTACGAAAGCGTCGGTTCGAAGGGCTGGACTCAGGAAAGCGTCGCCTGGATCGCGCTCAAGTAGGCCAACAGCCTAACGGCGAAGTAGCCCAACCAGCAGATACCGAACCGACTACCCCTCAGGCCCGCCGGGCCAGCTCCCCTGACAAGGGGAGCCGAAATACAGTCCCAACGAACCTCTGGACAGAACACTGACAATATGAATGCCCTGTGAATGGAAACGAAAGACTGTTCTCCGTTCACGGGGCATTCGCGTAGAAGCCTTCAACTCCCCCGCCGCTCGACTACACTGATGCACCAATAGGTAGTAAAGAGAAAGTACGACACTATGAAAATCGCGGTTGCAGGTACCGGTTACGTAGGACTGTCCGTGGCGCTGCTGCTCTCGCAGCACAACGAGGTCCACGCGCTCGACATCATCCCGGAGAAGGTGGAGCTGCTCAACAACGCCAAGAGCCCGATCGTCGACAGGGAGATCACCGACTTCCTCGACGAGAACGCGTCCGGCGAACGCCCGCTCGACTTCCACGCCACGCTCGACCCGGAGCAGGCGTACACGGGTGCCGAATACGCGATCATCGCCACGCCGACCAACTACGATCCGAAGAAGAACTACTTCGACACCTCCAGCGTCGAGGCCGCGATCAAGGCCGTGCGCACGTACGCGCCGGACGCGTGGATCGTCATCAAGTCCACGATCCCGGTCGGCTACACGAAGAAACTCCACGAGCGCTTGAACGACAACCGCATCCTCTTCTCCCCGGAGTTCCTGCGCGAGGGCCACGCCCTCTACGACAACCTGCACCCGAGCCGCATCGTCGCCGGCGCCCCGCAGGACGATCTCGAGGCCGTCGCCGCCGCGCACACCTTCGTTGGGCTTCTCGCGGCCGGCGCTGCGCCCGAGGAGGCGACCCGCGTCAACCCGGACGGTTCGACCGGCATCCCCGAGCTCGTCGTCGGGCTGACCGAGGCCGAGGCGATCAAACTGTTCGCCAACACGTATCTGGCCCTGCGCGTCGCCTACTTCAACGAGCTCGACACGTACGCCGAATCGCGCGACCTCGATACGAAGTCGATCATCAGCGGCGTATGCCTCGACCCGCGCATCCGCAACGACTACAACAACCCGAGCTTCGGCTACGGCGGCTACTGCCTGCCCAAGGACACCAAGCAGCTGCTCGCCAACTACGACAAGGTGCCGCAGAACCTCATCGAGGCGATCGTCGACGCCAACCGCACGCGCAAGGACTTCATCGCCGACGAGATCCTCGAACGCGTCGAGGAATCCGGCGTCGCGAATCCGATCATCGGCATCTACCGCCTCACCATGAAGTCCGGATCCGACAACTTCCGCCAGTCCGCCATCCAGGGCGTGATGAAGCGACTCAAGGCCAAGGGCCTCACCGTCGTCGTCTACGAGCCCACGCTCGACGCGTCCGACTTCTTCGGCTCCAAGGTCACCCACGATCTGGCCGCGTTCAAGGCCGAATCCACCGTGATCGTCGCGAACCGCTGGAACGACGACCTCAAGGACGTCGGCGAAAAGGTGTTCACGCGCGACCTGTTCCGCCGCGACTGAGCGGGGCTTGCCTGAAATACTCCTCGCCTGACTACCCCTCAGTCCCGCTTCGCGGGCCAGCTCCCCTGACAAGGGGAGCCAAAATGGGGTTGTTCCGATGGTGGCGTATCGTATCCGCGATACGCCACCATCACTCGTATTCGGAGGGCATATGCGCCGAGGTCTCCTGCTGAACCTGATCAGCAACATCGTGTTCTTCGTCAGCGGCTATGCGCTGCACTTCTTCCTTGGCAACACGATGCCGCCGGCCGCCTACGGTGTGGTTGGCACGATCATCACGGTCCTCGACTTCGAATACATGTTCGTCTCGAACGGCGCCCGACAGTCCGTTGCCAGCGAGATCTCCCGTCGCCGCTACGCGTTCCGCGACGTCGTCGGCAAGACGCTCGCCTTCCAGATGATCGTCGTCGCGTTCTTCTTCTGCGTGAACTTCCTCGGCGCGCCCCTGTTCGGCATCGTCCTCAACGACCGATCGCTGGACTTCTACTTCCGCGTCGCCGCGTTCCTCGTCGTCGTCAACGGCCTGCAGACCGTCCTGCTCGGCGTCAACGACGGACTGCAGAGATTTGGCACGAGCGCGCTGCTGAGCACGTTCTACCCGATCGCCAAACTTGGCGTGATCCCACTCATCATCTTCGTGTTCCGCAGCGACCCGGTCATCGGCGTCGAAATCGGTTTCCTGCTCGCCGTGGTCCTGACGATCCTCCTCGGCTGCGTGCTGCTGTTCGCACGGCGCGGGGAGCTGCGGGAACTGCAAGCGTTCGACGGCGACCGACGGACGCCGGAGCGCATCCCGTTCCGCTACGTCGCCACGCACACGCTGAGCTTCTCGTTCTTCTTCATCATGGTCTCGCTCGTGCTGAGCGTCGACACCCTGATCGTCAAAGCGGTCGTCGAACCCGCGTCGATGGCCGGTTACTACACCGGTGCGATGAACTTCGGCAAAATCGCCTACTACCTCTTGCAGGCGTTCTCCACGATCATCCTGCCCGTGGTCGCGAAACTGGTGGGGGAGGGGCGGCGCAGCGAGGCCGTCTCGCGCACCGCGGACCTGCTGCTCGTGGCGTTCGTGTTCATCCTGCCGATCTGCGCGGTCGTCTCGGCGAGCAGCGCCGACCTGCTGGCTGCCTTCTACGGCCCCTCGTTCGACGTGGCCTCGACGGCATTGTCATGCCTCGCGTTCTCGAACTTTTTCATGGGGATCACGGTGATCCTCAACATGGTGCTGAACTCGTTCGGCTCCAGCCGGTTCTCCGACGTGCTATCCATCGTGTCGCTCGTGGTCGTGATCCCCGTGTTCATCATCGCCGCGAGGGCGTTCGGCATCACCGGCATCGCCGTCGCCAGCGTGACCTGCACGGGCCTCGCGATGCTGGTCACGTTCCTGCGCGTGCGGCAGAAGGTCGGCCGCGTGATGCTGCGTCGCACGTGGATCGTGCTCGGGGCGAATGTGGTCTTGTGGCTGGTCGTGCGACTTGGATTCTCTTATTTCGGCGGCATCATCGGAATTCGACCTAATCTGCTTCTGCTCGCCGTCCTGTATGCGCTCATCTACATCGTGTATCTGGCGGTGCTGTTCTTGGCGAAAGTCATTACGGTAAAGCAGCTCAAGGCATTGGGAAGGTAATCCCGTCGTGTTGGTGCCGACGGCTATGATGAACGGCGTTGAAGAATTGTAGAGCTCTAACCATGGCAGGTGCCTGACCTTATGCGTCTTTTCATACAGATTCCATGCCTGAACGAGGAGAAGACCCTTCCTCTGGTGTTGAAGGACATGCCGACCAGCATTCCGGGCATCGATGACATCCAACTGCTCATCATCGATGATGGCTGCTCGGACAATACCGTCGCCGTAGCCAAGTCCCTGGGCGTCAAGCACGTGGTGCATCATGCCAAGCCGATGGGCCTGGCGCGCGCGTTCCGTGACGGCGTCGACTACGCGCTCAAGCATGGCGCCGACATCGTGGTGAACACGGACGGCGACAACCAGTATCCAAGTGCATCCATCGCGGATCTGGTCCAACCCATCGTCAGGCATGAGGCTGAGATCGTGGTCGGTGATCGTCAGACCTCGAAGATCAAGGAGTTCTCGGCGTTCAAGAAGCTCATGCAGCACTTCGGCTCATGGGTGGTGAACAAGGCCGCCGGAACGCACATCCCCGATGCCGCCAGTGGATTCCGCGCCTACTCGAAGAAGTCGCTGATCCAGCTCAATATCGTCACCGAGTTCAGCTACTGCATGGAGACGATCATCCAAGCGGGCAACAAGCGGATCGCCATCACCAGCATCCCCATCACCACGAATCCGAAGACGCGTGAGTCGCGCCTGTTCTCGAACATCTTCGAGCATATGGCGAAGTCCGGCGGCGCGATCATTCGCAGCTTCCTCATGTTCAAGTCGAACGTGATCTTCAAGTGGGCGACGATCGTTTTCGGTATCCTTGGTCTGATTCCGTTCGTGCGATATCTCGTGTTCTTCTTCTCCGGGGATTCAGCCGGGCATATTCAGTCGATGCTCGCCGGTGTGGCTCTGATCATGCTTTCCGCATTCTGTCTGGCGTTGCAGATCATCTCCGAAGTGTTGCGCATCCA
This sequence comes from Bifidobacterium callitrichos DSM 23973, assembly GCF_000741175.1. Classification (GTDB taxonomy): domain Bacteria; phylum Actinomycetota; class Actinomycetes; order Actinomycetales; family Bifidobacteriaceae; genus Bifidobacterium; species Bifidobacterium callitrichos. Next base: position 54,717 of record NZ_JGYS01000013.1, on the reverse strand, counting down.
GCGCAAACTCGTCGAGGACGAGTTGGAACGCACCAAGGAGATCACCTACTGCCGTGAAAGCCAGCGGATGTGGGCGCAGCAGGACGAGTGGGGCGGCTACAGCGGCATGTCCACGGGATTGACGGACTACGTGTCACAGCTTGGAACGTCCACCACCGCGAAGGAAGGTAAGGACGCCAAGTAGTGACGACGCAGCAGTCTGTTCGTAAGCCGCGTGTACTCGCGTTCGGCACGTATAACGTGCGCAAGCATCCCCGCGTGGGCATTCTGATCGACGGTCTGCGCGCCAACGGGTGCGAGGTGACCGAGATCAACCATCCTCTGGAGCTGTCGACGGCGCAGCGCGTGGAGATCCTTAGAAAGCCATGGAAGTTGTTCGGCTTCGCATGGGATCTGCTCGGTCTGTGGCGTGCCCTACGCCGCGACGCGCGCGCGTGGATGCGCCGCCACGGTCGCCCGGACGCGGTGCTCGTGGGGTACATGGGGCATTTCGACGTGCTGCTCGCCCGTCGTCTGTTCCGCGGGATTCCGATCATCCTCGATCACATGATCTTCGCGGGAGATACCGCCAAGGACCGCGGCGCGCACGGACTCAGGGTGCGACTGCTCAATCGTCTCGACCGCATGGCGATCAACTCGGCCACGCTGACCGTACTCGATACGCAGGAGCATCAGCTCATGTGCCGTCCGGGAGACCAGACCATGGTCATTCCGGTGGGAGCGCCTGCCGAATGGTATGCTGCCGGCTCCGCTGAGACGGCACGGGTTGCCGCGGGCGAAACCGCACGGACGAACGACATCGTGTTCTACGGGCTGTACACGCCGTTGCAGGGCGTGCCGGTCATCGCGAAGGCCGCCCGCGAGCTGTCCAAGCGCGGGCTGACCCCGCATTTCACGCTCATCGGCAAGGGTCAGGACTACGCCAAGGTGCGTACGATCACGCACGGACTCGACAACGTGGAGTTCCGCGAATGGGTGGAGCCCGAAGACCTGCCGGCGCTGGTGTCCTCGCACGCGATCTCGCTCGGCATCTTCTCGACCACATCCAAGGGACTGCACGTGGTACCGAACAAGGTGTATCAGTCGATGGCGGCCGGGTGCGCGGTCATCACCTCGGATACCGCGCCGCAGAGACGCATGCTCGGAGACGGGGTCGTGTATGTGAAGCCCGGGGATCCGGTGGCACTGGCGGATGCCATCGAACAACTGATGAGCAACCGGACGGTGCTACTTAGAGCGCAACGTGCAGCCAGCACAGCGGCGCAACGATTCACCAGCGCGAGGATCACCCAGCAGTTGGCAACGTGGATTCGTTGGACTGCTACTCAGACTCAGAACGCCCAGTAGACGGCCAAGAGCACAGGCAGACGGTAATAACTGCAAGTAATACGCCGATCACAGAGACTGCGAGCGCCGACCATGCTCCCGCCTGCATCACCGTGCCGGCATGTTCCATCGCTCCGCCTACGGCAAACGGCCATTTCAGTTTCGCTTCGAGCAGCAGAGCCGCGAGTTTCAGCGCAAGCCATATGACGATGACACTGTTCATCATCCAATGCGGCAGAAGGAACGCCGGTTCGGTGAATCCCACGGCGATGACGATGGCGAATACGATGGAGATCAGACTGAAGTACACGGCGTTATCGCTGCCGCCTTGCATGTAGAACAGCAACTGCTGGAACACTGTGCCGCCGAATGCGAGTATCAGCATGAGTGCAATCAATGTTGCCGGCCGTCCCGTATCATCGGTCGGACGTTGTTCCCGCCATTGACGGATCACCCAAACGATCAGGACGATGAACCCGATCAGCATCGGGATGATGGTGAGCAGCAGGACGAACGCCCATCCGTAGCCGGTATTGGTGACTGCGGAATTCTGGTACTGGGACATCGTGCTCTTGTAGAAATGCGGGTCCAGCAGGGACGCGATGAATGATTTATGCGTGTCGCGCTGCAGATGTGTGCGTGACCATTCCGGCTGGGATCCGGTGAAGTTGCCGGATAGCGCGTGCAATCGCAGGTAGAACCAGGCCGACGACAGCACGGCGGCGAGTCCTGGCAGCAAACAGAGCACGAGGATGTTGCGGATGCGGACGCTGATGTTTCCTGTACGCCCGGAAAGCCCGGTACGGCCGGCGTGCCCCATCCAGCATGCGGCAAGGAAGACGATCAGCAGACACAGTCCCATGATCGGGACGGTCGACAGTCGGGTCAACGGCGCAAGGATGACGATCAGCCACCATGCGACGATTGTCCGCAGTGTGCCGGGCTGCGATTGGCGTTCCGGCAGAGACATCGTTCGGACAAGTTTCGCGCTCATGCCGATGAGCAGCGTCACCCACAGGCTTGCCAACGTGTAGTTGAACACGACCGAGGGCAGGCAGCGGTTCGCCGCCACGATGACGGGGACGAGGCAGACCACCATGTTCTCGTGCCCGATGACCCATTTCGCCGTCCAACGTGATGCGACGATCAACAGCACACCCATCACCCACACGAGGATGCGCATCGCCCAGATGCCGCGTATCGGATGGTGGAGGGTGTCGAACAGCAGGAACACCGGCACTTCGAGCGCGTAGAACAGTGGCGGATGCTGATACCGCCACTGCACATCGTATGGGTAGGTGAGATTGAGCGGGTTGAACTCCGCTCCCCCGAAAAACGTGGGCAGATGTCCTTGCGTGAGCTGGTAGACATAGTCGATCTCCAGCGTCTCGTCAAAGCTGAAGAACGGCGGCCACGCGATGTTCTGCCAGAGGTCGCCGGCGCTGTAGACCAGCAGGGCCGCGATCAGCAGCAGCGCCCCTGCTCTGCTCATGCGATCCATGCGGCGGGGTGCCGTGTTCTGCTGGTTTCTGCTGTGCCTGCCACCTGTGTTCACGCAGGCGATTATACAATCCGGCCGGTCTCCCGCAGGTCTCCTCCAATCACGTCTCCTACAATGAAGTGCAGTATCCATCGATCCGCCGGAAGTTCGCCTATGAAACACGCATTGGACAGGTCCGCTGCCCTCATGTCCGCACATCGTCTGATAGCCACGACCATCGTCTTTCTCCTGATCGCCTTCGCGGTCGGAATCGGACGTTTTCCGGCGATCAATGTGCAGTATTCGGCGCGATTCGGCGATTCGATCAATCCGTCCGATCAGGTGTCGTTCGTGTTCGACGACAATCCCGGATACCCGAGTTCAGCCACCCAACGCGCGTTTCCGATCAATGGCGACGCCTCGATCACTGTGGATTCGTTGAATCTCGATTCCCGTACGCTGCGGATCGAGGCCCCTGGCAACGCCAAGCTCACGCAGCTGGATGCAAGTGTCGTTGCGAATGGGAAGACGCTGTATCCCATTGCGACGGTGTCCGGCGTCTCGATCACCAGCGGCCCATCTACCGGTTCCGCGGTGGAACGAAGTTTCTCTGTCTCGCCGCAGGCACTGGAGCGGCTGCAGCGCGTGTCCTCGTTCCGATCGGAGATCAAGCCGGCATTACTGATCGCGATCGCCGTACTGTATCTGATCGTGATCTGCCGGATGGGCGTGCTGCGAACCATGGATCGCAGGTATTTCGCACTGGGCACCGTGGTGATGCTGCTCATCGGCGGTTTCCTCGCGAACGTGTGGATGGTCAAGAAGCCGATCGTCTACCACTACTCCTACGCCTTCACACAGCCGGTCAACATCGATGGCGATTCGCCGTATCGGTACGACCAGTCGTTCGTAGCACAGCAGTCCGATCTGCGGTCCATCCGACTGCCGCTGTCGTTCACGTTGTCCATTGATCCGATGGATACCGGCAATCCGAACTACGACAAGCTGTACGTGGACTCGCATGAATATCGCAACCAGTACGCCGTCACGGTGACGAACACAACCACCGGGCAACAGTTGTATTCAGGACTGATCACCCCCGATCTTCTGGATGAGGACACCGCAGACGCTGAAATCCCGCTGCACGCCGATAATGTTGCCGGGCAGACGTTTACGGTCAGCATCAGCAAGCTCGACCGGCATCCCGCCACAGTGCAGCTGCAGGGGGCCTCGCTATCCCAGCCCACTAATTCGCTGCCCGCAGGCGCCGCGCTGGGCTCTGAACAGTCGCCTGTTCATTCCGCACAGCCCTTCACCTATCTCAATCTGTCGATCGGATACCGCGGGTATCCGTATCAGATGGTCATCACGCTGATCGTGCTCGGATTGCTACTGGTGGTGCTGGGTAACATACTGATCGGCAGATATGGCAGTCGCACGGCGGCAGCGGTGATGTGCGTGTTCGATTACGTGGCACTGTCCGCATACGCGTTCTTCCAGTTCGGCCTGTATACCCGTTACCTTCAAGGCTTCCCCGATGAGGAAGCGCACCTGTCATACATCGCGTATCTCAAGCAGCACGGCGGTCTGATCCCTGATTTCGCCGATATGCAGGTGTACGCGCGAACCAGCGCCAACAGTCTGGATCTTTCGCAGCTCACCGAATTCAACCGTCTGGGGCATCCTCCGCTGTTCTACCAGATCGAACGGTTCCTCGGTGGCATGACCATTGTTGGCAGTACGGCCACGTTCGACGTCGTACGGATGGAGTTCATCTCGTTCCTGATCGGATTCCTTGGCATTGCGTTGACGTTCTATCTCGGGTTCACGCGTATCCGTAAGATCCCGGTACTGCATCTGCTGTTCGGATTGATGATCATCAGTCCGCCGAATCTGCTGTTCACGATGAGCGGTGTTTCCAACGATTCGATGACCATGCTCGCCGTTTCCGTGTTCGTACTCGGCATCGTGCGGTTCTTCGAACGCAGATACGATGTGTGGACGTATCTCATCATTGCGAGTGGCGTCACGCTATCGTTCCTGAGCAAACTGACCGCGGCGATGATCGTCGGACTCATTGCGGTGGGTGTGGTGGCGTACACCGTGTGCGTGGAACGTAACGTGAAACCATTCGTACGCCCGTCGTTCCTTGGCACGTTGCCGATATACCTTATTCCGCTGGGGTATTTCGGTTATATGATCGCCAGATTCCATACGCTGCAGCCGAGTTTCCAGAAATACGACTTCTCCGGATATGTGAAGTCGAATTTCTACGTCGATGCCGAACATCGTCTTTCGTACGGCGTCTGGGAATATGTGAACTACTACATCCAGCACTTCCTGGACACCTGGCAGGCGTTGGCCGGTACGATAGGCGTTCCAAAGCCGGAGGCACCGCTCTATTCACTCGATCGAGTGGCCGTTATGGCGATACTGGCAGTCCCGTTGCTGGCGTTCCTGATGCGGCGATCACGGCACCGCGATTACTTCATCATCGCCGAAACAGGCATCCTGATCACCGCACTGTACCAGTGGTATTCGGCGTTCAATGGCTTTTACACGAACGGATATGCGGGTGCGTTCTCCAGCCGTTACTATCTCTGTGCCGTATCCATCTTCTCGCTGGCGATCATCTGGATGATTTGCCACACATCCTCTCGTACCACGGATGCGGAATCCACGACAGCCATTCCGCTCACGCGATTGGGCATGGCGATCTGTCTCATTGCCATCATCCTGCTGGCCTTTGATGGTTTCATCGACTCCTTCCTCTACCACGCGGATGGAGTCGCAGGCTTCACCGGACAGCTATGACCGGACAGCTATGAGTAGATACGTGGAGGGGATGGTCGTATTCCTGCGACCATCCCCTCCACTTGTTATTCAGTGATCGATTCGCTGATTGCGATTACTCGTTCACCTGTCACTTGTTGAGTTCGCGGGCGATGTACTCCTTGAGGCTGGTTTCCCAGTCGGCGGGCGTATAGCCGGCCTGTTCGATCTTGCTCAGGTCAAGGGCGGAGTGCACCGGCCTCGGACTTACGGGGTTCTTCGCGTTGGCGAAGTACTCGGCGGTGGTGATCGGCTGGACCCTGTCGCCGTTGCCGTTCGTCTGCTCGAACACCGCCGCGGCGATCTCGGCCCAGTTCCTGACCGCACCGCTTCCGGTGAGGTTGTACGTGCCGTACGGGGCGTGCGTGTCGAGCAGGTGGAAGATCGCCTCGGCCATGTCCTTCGTGAACGTCAGACGACCGAACTGGTCATCCACCACGGTCACGTGATCCAACGCATCCGCCGGGTCGGCCACGCGGTTCGACAACATCATCATGGTCTTGACGAAGTTGTGGCCCTCGCCGATCACCCAGCTCGAACGCAGGATGTAATGCTCCGGCGCGTTCGCCACCGCGATGTCGCCCGCGGCCTTGGTCTGCCCGTACACGCCGAGCGGCGCGAACGCCTCCGACTCCGTATGCTCCTCGCGCGTCCCGTCGAACACATAGTCCGAGCTGATGTGCACCAGCGTGATGTGATGCTCCGCGGCCACACGCGCCAGCAGGGCCGGGCCGGCCGCGTTCGCCTTCCACGCGACCGGGCGGCCCTCCGCGGTCTCGGCCCTGTCCACGGCCGTATACGCGCCCGCGTTGATGATCGTCCCGTACAGGCTCCAGTCGAACCGGTCGTAGGCCGTCGGATCGGAGAAGTCGAACGTGTCGATGTCCGTGTACTCGAAGCCCTCCAAGTGGTGCGCCTCGGCGTAGGCGCGGATCGCGTGTCCCAGCTGCCCGTTGCAGCCCGTCACCAGCGTGCGCTTCGGCGCCATCGGCTTCGCATCCTTAAGCATCGGGTGATGCAGGTCCGCTTCGCTGCGCTCGCTCTCCGACAGGGGGATCGGCCACTGGATGTTGAGCGTCGGGTCGGCGAGGTTCACGAACGTGTACGTCTTCTTCTGCTCCAACGACCAGTGCGCGTTCACCAGATACGTGTACACCGTCCCATCCTGCAAAGCCTGGAAGCTGTTGCCCACGCCACGCGGCACGTAGATCGCACGCGACGGATCCAACCGCGTCGTGTACACCTGACCGAACGAATCGCCCGGACGCAGGTCCACCCACGCGCCGAAGATCTCACCGGCCGCGATGCTGATGTACTTGTCCCACGGCTCCGCGTGGATGCCACGCGTCACGCCCTTGGTGGCGTTATAGCTGATGTTGTTCTGCACCGGACCGAAATCCGGCAGGCCGAGCGCGGTCATCTTCGCACGCTGCCAGTTCTCCTTGAACCAGCCACGATTATCCCCGTGCACCGGCAGATCAAACACCAACAGGCCCGGAATATTCGTCTCCGTAACCCTCAATTCCTTCTCAAACTCAAAACCCATGATCACTCACTGTCCCTGCTGCTTGTACTTGGCTTCGGTGGCGGCCTTGGCGGGCTCCCACCAGGCGCGGTTGTCCGTGTACCACTGGATCGTCTGCTCGAGGCCCTTCTGGAAGTCCGTGTGCACGGGCTGCCAGCCGAGCTCGGTGCGCAGCTTCGTCGAGTCGATCGCGTACCGGCGATCGTGGCCCGGACGGTCCTTGACCCAGTCGAAGTCGTCCGGATCCTTGCCCATGACGGTCAGGATGTCGCGCAGCACGGTCAGGTTGTTCTTCTCGCCGTTCGCGCCGATCAGATACGTCTCGCCGATACGACCCTTCGTCAGGATCGTCCACACGCCCGTGGAGTGGTCGTCCGTGTGGATCCAGTCACGCACGTTCGACCCGTTGCCGTACAGCTTCGGCCTAAGGCCGTCGAGGATGTTCGTGATCTGACGCGGGATGAACTTCTCCACATGCTGGTACGGGCCGTAGTTGTTCGAGCAGTTCGAGATCGTCGCGCGGATCCCGAACGTGCGATGCCACGCGCGCACCAGCAGGTCCGAACTCGCCTTCGTCGACGAATACGGGCTCGACGGATGATACGGGGTCTCCTCGGTGAACTTCGCCGGATCGTCCAGCGCGAGATCGCCGTACACCTCGTCCGTGCTCACGTGATGATAGCGGATCCCGTACTTGCGCACGGCCTCCAACAGGCGGAACGTGCCCTCCACGTTCGTCTTGAGGAACGGCTCGGGGTTCGCGATGCTGTTGTCGTTGTGCGACTCGGCCGCGTAGTGCACGATCGCGTCATGACCCGGCACCAGCTTGTCGAGCAGCTCCGCGTCGCAGATGTTCCCGTGCACGAACTCCACACGATCACCCAGGATCGCGCGGATGTTCTCCAGATTGCCCGCGTACGTGAGCGCGTCCAGGACAGTGACGTGCACGTCCGGGTGGTTGTTGTACACGTAGTGCACGAAGTTCGAACCGATGAACCCGCAGCCACCGGTCACAATGATGTTATGAGGAGTAAACACTTCTTCAGACATGGTTCCATCGTACCCGCCGGCGGGAACACCAAATGACGGTGGCCCCTCTCATGTGAGAGGGGCCACCGTATATCGAAATGACATGGCAGAGTGTCAGACCTTGCGTACCCAGTAGTTGCCGGACGTGCGGGACAGGTTCGGGTTGTAGTACGGGTCGTTGTCGATCAGCGCACCGTACTTCTTGCGCATCTTCTCGGCCTCACGATCGAGACGCTGCTTCTTCTTCTGGCTCTTGACGTCGTACCCACGAGTGACGGACTCGTAGTGGTACAGCTCCACCTCGTGGGCCCAGACGTTGTCACGTCCCAACTCGCGACCGATGCGCAGACACAGGTCGACGTCGTTGTATGCAACGGCGAGATTCTCGTCGAAGCCGTTGACCGCACGGAAGTCGTCGGCCTTTACCATGCAGCAGGCCGCGGTCACACCGGAGTAGTTGACGTTCTCGATGAGTCGGCCGAAGTACCCCAAGTAGGTGCGCGGGAATCCAACCTGGATATGGCCGGCGACACCACCCAAGCCAAGCACGATACCGGCATGCTGAATGGTTTCAGTCGGGTAGTACAGCTTCGCGCCGACGACACCGATACGGTCCAGCTGCGCGAAGGACACCATGCGGGTCATCCACGTGGGGCTGATGACCTCGGTATCGTCGTTGAGGAACAGCAGGTACTTGCCCTTGGCTTTTTCGGCGGCGAGGTTGTTGATACGCGAGAAGTTGAACGGGATGTCGATCTCCTCAACGTGGAAACGATCGCCCAGCTGCTGTTCGTATCGCTTGTACAGGTCGAACATGTGCGGGTTGGTGCTGCCGTTATCCGCGATGATGATCTCGTAGTTCTTGTATTCCGTCTTCTCGATGATCGAACTGACGCATCGTTCGATGTTGTCGTACCCGTTCTTGGTGGGGATGATGACGGACACCAGAGCGGGGTCGGCGATCGCATAGTGCACGTTGTAGATGCCGTTGGGGCCTGCCGAAACGACTTCGGCATCAATGCCCCGACGATCCATGGCGGACTGCAGAGCCTTCAGACCGGCGTCGGACGCGTAGCTCTTCGCGCCCGCACCGGATGCAGTGGACGTGGCCAGCGTACGCCAGTGGTACAGCACCTTGGCGATGTGGCGGATTCGCGAGGGCTCAGTCTTCTCGACGAAGCGCAGGACGAGATCGTAGTCCTGAGAGCCCTCGTATCCGACTCGGAAGCCTCCGATCTCATCGACGATGGACTTGCGGTACACGCCGAAATGGCTGATGTAATTGGTGCTCAGCAGCAGATCAGGCGAGTAGTCCGGCTTGAAGTGCGGATCGGAACGGTTGCCGTTCTCATCCTCCTTGTCCTCGTCGCTGTAGATGAGGTCGGTTTCGGGATGCTCGTTGAGCGTCTTGACGACTTCGAACAACGCCTGAGGCGCGAGTTCATCATCGTTGTCGAGCAGACCGACGAATTCGCCGTTCGCGATGGACAGTGCGGAGTTGGTGGCACGGGAGATGTGTCCGTTCTTGTCGCGGAAGACCAAGCGGATACGGGAGTCGCGCTTGGCGATCTCCTCCAGCTTCGGCCTGACTCGCGCATCGGTAGAACAGTCGTCCGCCAGGCACAGTTCCCACTTGTCATAGAACTGGCTGGTGACGGAGTCGACGCACTTCTCCAGCCACTGCGGGTCAACGTTGTAGACAGGAACCAGCAGCGAAATCAGCGGCTTGTAGTCGAAGGAGCTGATCTGCTTGCGCACCTCAGCCGGATCGTACTGTTCGGTGCGCTTGATGAGGTTCTGATACGCCCGCTTCTGCCAACGAGGAGACCAGTACTTCTCGATCAGACGCTTGCCGGTGGAGCGGGGATGCCTGAGCAGTGCGACCTTGTGGAAGAAGGACGCCAAGCCGGCCATCACCGGGGAGGTCTGCACGTAGAGTTTGGCCTCCTTGCGGTCAGTGGGGGTGGTGAACACCAGCGCCAGCCCCTTGGCGGCACGTCGAGACTGACCGTTCAGAACGATTTCGGCCTTGAAGCCAAGCACCGAATCGCCCGGGACCGGGTTCTCGGTGTTCACATCCAGACGAACGATACGTTCGACCTTGCGCAACATGGCGTTCGGAGTCTCACTCAGGGTGATGTCCACTTCGTCGTTGTTGTGCAGGTCGGCGGCCCAGCCGGTGACCAGAATCGTCTTACCGCCGTTGCGGGTTTCCACGCGGTCGATCGAGTACTTGATGCCCTCCTGCTTGGTGTAATCGTCGGGGAAGCAGGCCGAGGCGAACGGGTCGGACAGGTTTCGGCGGGAATTGATGTACTTCACCGCATCGGCGGCATCGATGGTCAGGTGCTCGTGCTTGAGATCGGTGAAAACCGAATACGGCTGCCACAGAGTGGCACGGCCCGACTGTTCATAGACGCGCACGCAGTAGTCGATGCCGCGCAGTCCCGTCTCGAGCCGGCCGTTGAAACCGCCCAGATCGACGAACTCCTTGCGCGGAACCAGCATGCAGTCCTCGGTGACGGCGAACATGTCCCTCGGCAGCAGGTCACGGAAGTAGTAGCCGATACCCTCATCCCAGGCACCGCGCATTTCAAAGGGCTTGCCACTCTTGAGCGCACGCAGGGTCACGCCCACGTTGACGACGCGCTGACGCGAGTCGAAGATCTTGCCGCCGACCACGCCGATGCGGGAGTCGTGCGAATAGTTCACCATCTCCCTGAGCCACTGGTCGTTCTGCGGCATGAGACCATCGAGGAACATGACGAAGTCCTCGTCCGCACCGCGCGCCGCCTGATCGGCGTCACCGCGATCCGCGATCCGGATGAATCGGACGGACGGGTAATTGGTCGTGTCCTTCAGCTGCCGGAACTGCGCCTCGTCATAGCCGGATGCGATGACGGCGACGGACGGCAGGTCGAACGTGTAGTCGATCTTGTACGTACCGAGGTTCTCGGTCATACGAATGGAACCCTTAATGCCACGACGCTGCAGCGCGTCCTCGATCGCGGCCTGTCCGGCTCGGTAGGCGTACATCTTGCTGCGCGGGTCACCGGCGACGGAGCTGGCAAGCGTACGCCAGTGGTACAGCATCTGGGGAATGTGATGCACCTTGTGCGCCTGCTCGGTGGCACGCAGTACGAAGTCATAGTCCTGGCTGCCGTCGTATTCGCTGCGCAGCGGGCCGACAGTATCGAGCAGCTGCTTAGAGACCACCACGAAGTGGGTGATGTAGTTGTGGCCGAGCAGCAGATCCGGAGACCAGTCCGGCTTGAAGAACGGGTCAAAGCGTGTGCCGTCCTCGTGGATCTTGTCCTCATCCGTGTAGATGAAATCGATGTCGGCATCGTCGTTGAGCGCTTTGACGACTTCGAACAGCGCCTGCGGAGCGAGCTCGTCATCATTGTCCATGAATCCGACGTAATCACCGGTGGCCAGTTCGATGGCGGAGTTGGTGGCCTTGGAGATACGGCCGTTCTCGGTGCGGAACGTCACCTTGATGCGGGGATCCTGTTTGGCGAGCTCCGTGAGCAGGGGCTTGATGTGTGCGGCGGGCGAATGATCGTCGGCCAGGCACAACTCCCAGTTGTCGTACCACTGATTCTGCACGGATTCGACGAACTTGCGCAGCCAGACCTCGTCGACGTTGTAGACCGGGGTGACGATGGAGATCAGCGGCTTGCGCTGGAACGAGGCGATCTGCGAGACGGCCTTGTCCTTGGTCATCGTCTCATTGTTGGCGATCCAACGCTCGTAGAAGCTCTGCTTCTTGACGAATCGACGCTTCACCGCACCGAACAGCGCCTTGGCGCCCTGCTTCGTCCACGCGTGGGAGACGTAGAACCACATCTGGCTCATGCGCTTGCGCTGGTACTCCGCGTGCAGCTCCCTTCTGACGCGGTTGATATCGACCTTCTTCGCGATGGTGCCGCCGGGGGTCTCGCATCCCATGATGAACACGTGATCCTTTACGGGAAGCACAACGGTGAATCCGGACTGCTCTTGCGGGCCCAGACCGAACACCGGCGTCACATCCGGCCTCACCTGACGGGTGATACGGCCATTGCGCGCCTTGATGGACAGATCCAATGCACGGGTGCGCAGCTTGTCCACGGCCCAGCCGGTCACCACGACGCGTTTGTCCGCGCCGATTACCGTCTCCTCGACCGTCTCGATGGATACCTGATATGAGCGATTGCCCAATACGGTGTACATAATGACGTCCTCTCTCAGCGCTTTCAGCTAATGGAAACGGCGACCGCTTCCTGCGGATTGACAACCGACATAACCGGCATGGCCGTGCCTTTGATATGGAATCGCAGAGCGTTCTCACGGATCATGATGCGATCCGAATCATTCTGCAACGCGCAGTTGATTCGATAGTCGCCGAACGCCAGCACGTTCCTGATGTGCAGGGAGACCTCATGCTTCCCCGCGGAGATGGTCGTGCGATCATCGTCCGCAAGCGGAACGGACAACACGGGAACGTTACGACCATCATAGATGTCGACGAACAGGTTCTTGGCCTGCAGCTCCCTATCACAGTCGATATCCAGAACAAGGTCGAAGTCCTCGCTTTCGGCGAGGAACTTCTGCTTGTCACCGTTCACCAGCAATCGCATATCGTCCAATACGACGATCTCACGCTTCTTTTCGGTCTCCTCCTCCTTGACCTCCTGCTTGGGCGGCAGGAAAGAGTCGGAGTAGGCGTCGGCGATCGCATCAGGATCGCCGATCTTGGAGATGCGGCCGTCCTGAATGAACATCGCACGATCGCAGTAGCGACGAACGTCCGGCATGGAGTGCGTGACCAGGATGACGGTCTTCTTCTGGCGCTTCGCCTCGAAGAAGTAGTCCTGACACTTCTTCTGGAACGCCTCGTCACCGACGGCAAGCACCTCGTCGAGGACGAGGATATCGCCCTGCGACTTGATGGCCACGGAGAACGCAAGACGGACCTGCATGCCGGACGAGTAGTTCTTGAGCTTCTGCTCCATGAAGTCACCGAGCTCAGCGAATTCGACGATGTCATCGTACATGGAGTCGATTTCCTCATTGGTGAAGCCAAGCATCGCGCCGTTGAGGTAGACGTTCTCTCGGCCGGTCAGTTCGGGGTTGAAACCAACGCCGAGCTCGATGAAGGGCACCAGTTTGCCGTCCACCTCGATCGTGCCGGAATCCGGGGTGTAGATCTGGGAGATCAGCTTGAGCAGGGTGGATTTGCCCGAACCATTCTTGCCCACGATGCCGAAGAACTCGCCTTTGGCGATATCGAAGGAGATGTCCTTGAGCACGTGCTGCACACGGTAGCCACGGATGCCACGGATCCAATTGAAGATGGTGTTCTTCAGGCTTCCGGCACGTTCCGTGGGCAGTCGGAAGCTTTTCGACACTCCCCTGACCTTCAGCGCGAGACCGGTGGGATTCGCAGTCGTGGTCTGCTCTGTCTGCGGTTTGGTTTCGACGTTGTTGTTATTGTTCACGATCTCACACCAACTCTGCGAAATGCTTGGACTTGACGGTGAAGTAGTGGAATCCGCCGAAGAAGATCAGGAGGCTGAACACCACCGGCCACAAGGCGTACGGGAACTTCACCCACTCCCAGATGGTGGGGTTCGCCGTGGAGATCATCACATGACGGGCGTCCTGGACGATCTGCGCCATCGGGTTGAGCGCCAGATCAAGCTTGGCGAACAACGGACCCCATACGCCGGCTCTGCTGGAGATCATGCTGATCGGGTAGATGATCGGAGTGCCGTAGAAACCGGCCTGCATGACGACCTCCCAGATCGGGTTGAGATCGCGCAGGTTCACATACACGGCAGCGAGGAAGAATGCCACGCCCAGTGCGAGCAGATACTCCTCGATCAGGATCGGGATGATGAGCAGCCATGACGGTGATGGCATGACCCCGTTGAGCATACAGAACAGGATCACCACGATGAAGTTGAAGCCGAAGTTGATCAGGGCGCTCATCGAGGAGGCGATGACGACGATATGCTTCTGGAAGTAGATCTTCCGCAGCAGATCGCCGTGCCCCACGATGGACATCATGCCGCCCGTGGTCGTCTCGTTGAAGAAGTTCCACATGATGATGCCGAGCAGCAGTGCCACCGCGAAGTGGGGCACATCGGCGCCGAACTTCAGAAAACGGATGAACACCACATACATGATGGCGAACAGCATCAGAGGTTTCAGCACGGACCAGACGTAGCCGAGCACCGACTGCTGGTAGCGCAACTTGAAATCGGTGCTGACCATCGCCTTGAGCAACAGCCTGTTCTTCTTGGTGAAGATTTCCTTAATAATCAACTAGGGCTCCTCGCGTCATAAACGCGTCAATACTACTCCCACCCTTGAGAAGGCGTCCTGACAATACTTGTAACGGAAGCGCCTTCTCAAGGCATTCATCCCCGGATCAGGGAGCTCGATGCAGCGGCGCGGGGGCTCACGCGTCCTTGGGCTTGGCGATGATCCTATCCTCGGCGACGTCCTTCAGATGCTTGCCATACGGCGACTTACCGTATTTGACAGCCGCCTCCATGAGCTCGTCGCGGGTGATCCAATCGTTCTCGTAGGCGATCTCCTCGGCCACAGCGATCGGCAGGCCCTGCGCACGCTGCACGGTACGCACGAACTCGCCCGCCTCATACAGGGAATCCATGGTGCCGGTGTCCAGCCACGCGTAGCCACGACCCAGAGTCTGCACGTTGAGCGTGCCATCTTCGAGATACATCTTGTTGAGGTCGGTGATCTCCAGTTCGCCACGCGCGGAGGGCTTGACCTGCTTGGCGAATTCGGTGACCCGCTCGTCGTAGAAGTACAGACCGGTCACCGCATAGTTGCTCGCAGGATGCTCCGGCTTCTCGACGATGCTGATGGCCTTCTTGTTCTTGTCGAATTCGACCACGCCGTACCGTTCGGGATCGTCCACATAGTAGCCGAACACGGTGGCTCCGTGTTTGACGGCGGCTGCCTTGCGCAAAGTCCTGCCCAGACCGTTGCCATAGAAGATGTTGTCGCCGAGAACCAGCGCGCACGGCTCCCCCGCGATGAACTCCTCGCCGAGGATGAACGCCTGCGCCAGACCGTCCGGACTCGGCTGCACCTTGTAGCTGAACTGGACGCCGTACTGGGAGCCGTCGCCGAGCAGCTTTTCGAAATTCGGCAGATCCTTCGGCGTGGAGATGATGAGGATGTCACGGATACCGGCCATCATGAGCACGCTCAGCGGGTAGTAGATCATCGGCTTGTCGTATACGGGCAGCAGCTGCTTCGACGTGACCGTTGTCAGCGGGTACAGCCTCGTGCCCGAACCACCGGCGAGAATTATGCCTTTCATAACATCCTTTTCCCGACTTCCGGCCGATGGCCGGAACCTCGTTTCCTCAATGTTCTCTTGCGATTTTCCGGATAACGGAATCCATAGTAGCGGCCGGCCCGCCGCCGGTCGAACGTAGCCGCACGTCTCTTCATACAACGTTCATGCTTCGATTGCGCATCGACTTGCACCGAGAGCACACCGGGCAACGCATCAAACCTTCGGAAGGTATTCCATGACATTTCGCCAAGCTCCCACGACCTGCTCAGGGCCTATCGAAGGCCTACTGTGAATGAATGGCAAGGGTATGGATTGATGATCTCTGGCTGAAACACGACAACGGCGTCCCGCCGTCCTCCACCGCGAAGCGTTCGCTTGCCGCGGTGAGCGATCCGATGACCGCGCAGGTTCCGGAGCGATGGCGCTCCTCCCGTTACGGCAAGGGTAAGCGATGGCGATGCCGCTGGTACACGATCGAAGGCGAGAATCGCCGGCAGCATTCGAAATCGTTCGCCAAACTCGCCGACGCGGAGGCGTTCCAGGCCGGCATGGAGGACGACGTGCGTCGCGGACGATACGCAGATCCGAACGACGCGCGCAAACCGTTCGGCGACATCGCCGACATGTGGCTGCGATCGAAGAACCACGTGAGTGAAGGCGTGCGCGCCCGCTACGAGTGCGAGCTGCGCGTGTACGTGAAACCGCGCTGGGAGAACACGCCGATCGGGTCGATCACCATCGACGACGTGGCGCGCTGGGTGAGCGACCTGACGACGGGCGACTACCCGGTGAGCCTGTCGTCCACGGAACGCAAGGCGAAGCCGCTGGCACCGAGGTCGGTCAAGAGCATCGTCAAAGTGGTGTTCGCCGGGGTGCTGGATTACGCGGTGAAGTCGCGGTATCTGATGAGCAATCCGGCGCGAGACGTGGAGATACCGAAATCCGAGTATCGCGATCTGATCTTCCTCGACATCCACGAGATCGAGGCGCTGGCCGATGCGGCGGCAAGCGTGGGCAGGCCCGTGGACGGGCTGATCATCCGGTTCCAAAGCTATGTGGGCACGCGCATCAACGAGTCGTTCGCATTGCAGGTGGGCGATCTGGATCTGGAACATCGCAAGGCCCGCATCCGGCGCACGTGGAAGAACAGTGCGAAGGCGCAGCGGCTGGGGCCGCCGAAGTCGGGCAAGCCGCGCACGGTGGCGATCCCGAAGTTCCTCATCAAGCCGTTGAAAGAGCAGATCAAGGGGCAGCCGGAGACCGCGTACGTGTTCCGTGCGATGCGCGGCGGGCACATCAACGATCACAACTGGCGGCGCAAGGTGTGGCACAAGGCCGTGGAACTGGCGAAACTGGGCGACGTGCAGGGGCTTACCCCGCACAGTCTGCGGCATTCGTACGCGGCGATCGCGATCAAGGCCGGAGCGGACGTGAAGATCCTGCAACGCCAGATGGGTCACGCCTCGGCGAGCCTGACCCTGGACGTGTACGGGTTCCTGTTCCCCGAGAGGCTGGAACAGGTGGCGGACGCCGTGGACATGGAGCGGGATGCCGTGCTCAACGGTGGAAAGCGAGGCAGGGCGCGGGGAGGAACGCGGTCCGGAACGCAGGCCGGAGCACGGTCTGGAACGTAGTGAAACGGCTCGTCGGTATCGTGTCTGGGTCGTGTCCGGAACGGGCCCAGACACGATCGGACGAGGTGAATCGATTTCCGCGGTTGGGACGTTGCGGAACCCGCGAGCGCCGTCGCGGTCGTGTCCAACCGTGTCTGCGATGTGCCGTTGCGGAGTCCCTGTGTTCGCGACCCCTTATGACAGAAGCCTTTTCGACCGCCGTTACCCGGGAAACCCATAGCCCTAAAAGAAAGGTTCCTGAAGATGACAGGAAATACTAGCAAGTGGCGCGCGCCGCTCGCCGGCCTGGCCTCGATCGCGATGCTCGCGACCATGGGCGTCGCCGCCAGCACTGCCAACGCTTATCCGCTGGTGAACGACGATGACGTTCACGGCACTTACGCGTTCCGCGTGGCCCTTTACACCGCTGACGCTCCGTACAAGGCGTTCAACTACAGCGGTGCCCAGTACAAGTACGGTGACACGTTCGATCTGCGTTCTGTGGCCGATCCGTACTCCTCCGTTGAGCCGTACAACTCCGCGACCGATGGCAAGATCCTGACCGGTTACACGTACGATCTGGCCGGCACCCGTCCGGCGAAGGACCTGATCGCGGTCAAGGGCGACACGAACCTGTACGCCCAGTACGCCAAGGCCTACACCGTGACCTTCGACACCAACGCGAACGGCAAGGCCGACTCCTCCGACAAGAAGATCGAGGTCAAGGCCGGTTCTCCGATCGATGCCGCCGCCTACGCCAAGTCCGGTGCCGAGGCCGCCGCGGAGACCGCGAAGGTCTCCGGCGATGTGTTCGCCGGCTGGAAGCAG
Source organism: Bifidobacterium callitrichos DSM 23973 (assembly GCF_000741175.1). Lineage (GTDB taxonomy): Bacteria > Actinomycetota > Actinomycetes > Actinomycetales > Bifidobacteriaceae > Bifidobacterium > Bifidobacterium callitrichos. Next base: position 36,763 of record NZ_JGYS01000013.1, on the reverse strand, counting down.
TCCAAGGCCGATGACGTGGACGATCTGTTCACGAACCAGGCCGTGAACTCCAACCTCACCCTGTACCCGGTGTACGAGCGCTACTCCGCTCCTGAGGATGAGCAGAACGTGTCCGTGGTGGACTTCCACGAGAACGGCACGACCAACACGCAGCGCTTCTACACACTGGCGAACAAGGCGTTCCCGGAGTTCCGTGCCCCGCAGGGCCTCAAGCAGGACCAGTGGCAGGCCCCGCTCGGCACCGCGTACGACTTCAACGCGACCGTTGCCAACGGCAACGAGGATTACGGCAAGGCCGATCTGACTGTCAACGGCGTGAAGTTCTCCTCCAGCAACGCCTGGACCGTGAAGTACGACTTCGACGGCGCGAACGCGACGCTCGACAACGGCACGACCACCGCCCACGGCACCACGGCCTACCAGTACGTGGCCGAGGGTACCCAGGCCCCGCAGCCGTCCGATCCGGCCAAGAAGAACGCCCAGTTCACCGGCTGGTTCAGCGGCACCACCAAGGTCGACTTCTCCAAGAACGTCGAGGACCTGCCGGGCGCTGATGCGTCCACCCGTACGGTGACCGTGAAGGCCGGCTGGGATACCGAGAACATCGTCCCGGTCGTGTTCTACTTCGGCTACAACCGCACCGAGCCGGTCCACCCGTGGGACAACTTCACGTTCCCGGTCACCACCGCTGACGCGAACGGCAAGGTCCTGTCCAAGACCGGCAAGGCCATCGACTACGTGACTGCCGGCACCGCCCTGACCGCTCCGGCCAACCTCGAGCAGCACTTCCAGACCGCTGCCAACGTGGCCCACGGTGACTGGACCGACCAGTCCGTGACCGCTTGGCTCGCCGTGAACGATGACGCTCCGATCGCGTCCGTCCCGGCCGGCGCCGCGGGCATCGAGGTCTACGCGAAGTGGTCCTCCGCCCTCGCCGTCAAGCTGAACGCCAACGGTGGTACCTTCAAGAACAACACCGGCTACGCCTACGCGACCATCGCCGACGGCCAGCAGCTGCAGAACGTCGTCGAAACCCCGACCCGTGATGGCTACAACTTCATCAACTGGGTCAGCTCCGTCGATAAGAGCCTGCACGCCAACCTCTCCGACAACCACTGGTACGACGCCACCGGCGCCCAGCGCGCCCCGATCAAGGATGGCGATGAGCTGGTTGCTCAGTGGCAGCAGTCCGGTTCGCAGTCCGTTGACGCGGCCCTGACCGCGTACCCGCTGGTCAGCGCCCTGCCGACCGACGAGTTCGGCGTGACCGTCCCGTCCTTCAAGAACAAGACCGCGGACTACGCGCTGTTCGACAAGTACGGCTTCACCGAGGCCTCCTGGAAGGCGTACGTGGACACCGTCTACACCCTGAAGGACGACTACGAGGCCTACCGCGACGCCAAGGGTCAGGCCAAGAAGGACGCCGCCGAGAAGCTTGCTGCCAAGCTGCAGGCTGCTCAGAAGAGCCTGGTGAAGTCCGATTCCGCCGTCGTGCCGGCTGGCAGGGTGGCTGTGTATCGTGCGTTCAACCCGAACGAGACGCGTGGCGGTTCGCACCTGTACACGACCAGCGAGGCCGAGTACAACGCGGTCGTGCGTGCCGGCTGGAAGGGCGAGGGCGTGCAGTTCCAGACCACGAGCAGCAAGAGCGCGTCCCCGGTGTACCGTCTGTACAATCCGAACGATGGCTCGCACTTCTACACGCTGAGCGAGGTGGAGTACAAGCACACGGTCAAGGCGGGCTGGAAGTACGAGGGCATCGGCTGGTACGTGGCCAAGGACGCGTCCAATGACGTGCTGCGTATCTACAACCCGAACTCGGGCGAGCACGTGTTCACCCTGAGCAAGGCCGAGGTCAACAACGCGGTCAAGGCCGGCTGGAACGACGAGGGCGTGGGCTTCAAGGCCTACCCCGCCAAGTGAACGCCAAGCCTGTAGACTGACCCGCTCCCGGGATTCCTCCCAGAATCCCTGAGCATAAGCGAGGGCCCCGCAACCGGAACAATCCGGCTGCGGGGCCCTTCCGCATATTCGTTGCCGTTCCTCCACGAACACGTTCCCCCACGTGGGATGCGCCGTATGCGGGAACACCGGCGGATCCATGCGGGGGCCGGCATGATCCCGCCCTGAAGGACACGCGAGCATACGAAGAGAGAGGGGTTCCTCCCATCCGGAACAAGTCCGGTTGGGAGGAACCCCTCAATTCGTCTAGGCACGGGCGGGGATGTCAGACCCTAGTCGGATCGTCCTCACCCCCGCCGGGGAAGGTCACTTGATGACGTTCCAGGCGATGCCCTCGTCGTTCCAGCCCGCCTTGACCGCGGCCTTCGCCTCACCGGCACCGGTCGTGTACGCGTGCTCGCCCGAGTTCGGGTTGTAGATGCGGTACAGCGGCACCTTCGAACCATCGGACACGCGGAACGCGATGCCCTCGTCCTTCCAGCCTGCCTTCACCGCATGATCCAGCTCCACCTTCGACAGCGTGTAGAAGTGACCGCCGTCGTTCGGGTTGTACGCACGGTACACCGGCTTGCCATCCGACGTGGTCACGAAGCTCACGCCCTCCGCACGCCAGCCCTTGCGCACCAGGCTGTTGTACTCCACCACCGAAGCCGTGTAATGGTGCGAACCAGCATCACGCGCATTCGGGTTGAACAAGCGGTACACGGTCGTCGTACCAGCCGGAGCCTTATCATCAACCAGCTTGCCCTGAGCGGTGGCGAGCTTCGCGGCGAGCTTGTTGCCCGCATCGATCTTCGCCTGACCGGAGAGCTTGGAGTACGCGTCGTACTCGTCCTGGAGAGCGTAGACGGTGTCGACGTAGGTCTTCCAGGAGGCGTCGGTCTTCGCGTACTTCTCGGCCAGCTTGTAGTCGGCCTTGATGTTCTTGAAGTCCGGCTTCCAGTCGGGCTCAACGGCGCCGATGAGCGGCCACGCGCTCAGGGCCGCGGCGTTGTCAAGCTGCTCGCTCGGGGTCCACTTGGCGATAAGCTCGTCGTTCTCGCCGATCTTGGTACCGTCGGCGTAGATGCCGTCGTACAGGTTGGCCTTGTTGCCGGGGACGTTGACGTCGTTCTTGTACCAGCCGGCGAAATCGAAGCCGGAGCGGGTCGGGGTGACGACGACATCCTGCCACTTCTGGCCATCGGTCTTGGTGGCGTAGGCGTACAGCTCACCGTTGGAGAACTGTCCGCCGTTGCCGTTGAGCTTGACCGCAGCGGCACCGTCCCACAGGGCGTACACGGAGGTCTTGGCCTTCACAGTGCTGATCGGAGCGCCATCCTTGGTCGAGACCCACGCGGACACGGTGCGGGACGTGTAGGTGTTGTGAGCCTGATCGGCCTGAGTCTGGAAGTAGTCCTCCACACCGGTCGGGGCGTTGATCTTGCTGTCACCGGTCACGAAGTCGACCGCGACGCCCGTGTGCTTCTTGATGTTCTTGAGGTCGAAGCTCGGGTTGTTCCAGCCGGCAACGTAGTAGCCGTAGTAGTAGGTGACCTGCTTGATGTTGTCCTGGTCCCAGCCGGCGTGAACGGTCAGCGTGCGGGTGGACGGATCGGCACCCGGGATGTTCTGCACCGGAGTGTTGAAGTCGACCTTCGCGTTGTTCTTGTCGTACCAGCCGGTGAACTCAGCGTTCCAGTAGGCCGGATCGTTCGGCTCGACGATGGTGGAGCCCTCGGCCACGTTCACCTGAGCGCCGTTGCCGGCATTGCCGTCAACGTCATCGACCGTGTACTTCGCGCCGTAGACGCTGCCGTACTTGAAGTCGTAGGTCACGGTCCAGTTCTTGTCGCCATAGTCGCCGAAGCCATACAGGGTCAAATCAGCGGCGCCGAAGTCGACGTTGCTGTTCGCGACGTTCGCGGTGAAGTCGTACGCGGAGGAGTTGTCCTTCGCGGCGCTCCACTGCTTGACGCCGGCAAGATACTTAGTCGTCGTATCAGTGGAGGTGGAGGCGGGGGCGCGGAACGCCGGGAACGGGTGACCGGTCAGCGTGTAGCGCGTGTAGTCAGCGGTGGAGTCGCTCACATGGAACACGACCACGGCCACGTTCTCCTGATCCTGCGTTCCGGAGTACTTCTCGTACACCGGGTACAGGATCGTGTCGGACGTGATGGGCTGGGTCGTGTAGAAGTCGTTGGCATCCGCGGCCTTGGACAGCTTCCAACCCACGAACTTCGTGTTAGTCGGCTTCGCAGCGTCCGCTGCAGCCTCGGCACCGGAGGCGGCATAGGTCTCGGCATCCAGAGCAGAGCCGGACTTGACCTCGACCGTCTTGGCTCCCGGGACATTGAACTTGACCGTATTCGCGGTGGCGTACTGGGCGTACAGCTTGGTGTCGCCCTTGATGGCGATCTTGCCGTCAGCGACCTTGTTGTTGCCGGCCTTGTCGTAGGAATAGCCGGTCAGCACCTTGTGGTCATTCGCATCCTTGTACACGTCACGAGTGATATCGTCCAGCTGGAACGTGTCACCGTACTTGTAGCTGCCGAAGGTGTAGGTACTGCCGAGATCGGCGTAGGGCTGATCGGCACGGTACACCTTCACCGAGTACGTCGCGGCTGCGGTCGGATCCGCAAGCGTGTCCACGACGGGATCCGAAACCGGAGTCGCGGCGTTGGCGGTCGTCGCGGCGACGCCCATGGTCGCGAGCATCGCGATCGAGGCCAGGCCGGCGAGCGGCGCGCGCCACTTGCTAGTATTTCCTGTCATCTTCAGGAACCTTTCTTTTAGGGACGCCGGGAACACGGGTATGGAATCAACTCGCGTGTGATCCGATGTCGGCTCGGGTGTTGCCGATCGGCCATGTTCCATGCCTGTCGGCAGTCGCGTATCCGCGTCGTTGCGACGCGCTGGAAACGGATGGAACCCACGCCATGACAGAGGGCTTCGGGGAAATCGATCACTGGACGGCGCACACGGGCCGATCCGAAGACTCCGTCCCGGATGCGCGAGAATGTGGCGGTTCAACACGGAAGGATGAATGCCACAATCCGGTTTCCCGGTGTCGGAGAGCTCCATTCCGTGGCCCCGGCTGCGTCCTTACGGTCGCTCTGGCATAACAACATCGCAGGAACGGAAAAAGACCGCCGGCATTGCGGTGCCGGCGGTCTTCGCCAACAGAGGACGCCTCCCGGACGCCCTATCGACCCGGGGCCCAACGAGGCCAAAGCTTTTGAGCGGCCGCCTAAAAGAACCTCGAAGTTGAACCGACCCTTTCATCGACAGCTTCAAGTATAGACACCCACGAGCGAACAGTACAAGCGGCTACAGCCATTCCCAGCCGTCTTCTCAGCGAACAGAGAACGTCTGCGCGCCGAGGAGCTCCCATCCCTGCCGATGTAACATGTTTCTACCGCGCATGCGCGGTCGGGCTTCATTGAACCGAGGCCCCGAAACGCATGGGCGATCGACCGGGCCACCCGGTCCGGTCGCCGACCAACAGAAAGGAAGCCATCATGGCTTCGCCTCCCAAATCCGGTAAATCCGGCCCCGGTCCGGGCATCATGACCATTGCGGTGGTCGTGCTCGCCTACTACGCCGACAGGGCGTGGGTGACCGTGTTCCTCGGCGTTCTCGTTATGTACGCGATCGCCAAGGACTGGCGTGACCGCAAGTAACCGGAATCCGGGCGGCCCCGCATCGCGGGGCCGTTTTCATCAGCCGGCCCGTCATGGGATTTCTTTCATGGGATTTTCCGACAGACGCGATTCGCGTGTTTCCTGTGCCCCTAAAAGAAAGGTTCCTGAAGATGACAGGAAATACTAGCAAGTGGCGCGCGCCGCTCGCCGGCCTGGCCTCGATCGCGATGCTCGCGACCATGGGCATGGTCGCCGGTACGGCGAACGCGGCCACGAACGTGACGGCTTCGGATTGGTCCGAGGCTGCGAGCGACGGTTCTAACGCGACTAAGTACACGGTCTTGGTGTATCGTGCGGACCAGCCCTACGACCGTTCCACCGCTGTCGAGGTCAAGGGCACGTATGGTCAGGTCGAAGATCTGACCTCTCTGGCCGATCCGTACGACGGTGATTCCTCGAAGATCCTGTCGTATTTCTCGACGGATCTGGCTGGCGAGCACAAGGTGCCGTCCGACTACGTGCTGACGGGTGACGTGAAGCTGTTCGCCCAGTACAAGGACGCGGTCACGGTCACCTTCGACGTGGACAACACCAACTCCGTGACTGCCGCTGACAAGACGGTAAAGATCGCCAAGGGCTCCGCCCTGACGGCCGACGACTACGCCGCCGCTCTGGACACCAACGCCAACGGTTCCCCGAAGGAGCCGGGTGCCTCTGCCTGGCCGAGCGACACGTTCGTCGGTTGGACGACCACGTACAGCGCCTCCAAGTCCTCCGATGCCCTGTACGAGGGTGCCGCGATCAACGCTGACACCACCCTGTACCCGCGTGTGGCCGCCGCTCAGAACGTGGCCACGATCACGTTCCGCAATCTGGGCGAGTCCGTCAAGTTCACTCGCGCCACGCTCAACGGCCACGCGTTCCCGGCCTACCGTCTGCCGATGAACCAGAACGCCAAGGGATCGTGGGACTACGACTTCAAGACCCCGATCAGCGCCGGCAAGAACATCGGCACCGGCAACGACTACTACAATGCGGATGACGTTGACGCCAACGCCGTGTTCACCCCGGCGGACGCTTCCGCTCAGGATGTGACCGTGGTGTTCAACTATCAGGACGGCGGCGCCCGTGGCGTCGCTACCGAGAAGGTCGAGACGACGTCTGACCAGCAGGTCACTGCCCCGACGACTCCGGCTCAGGCTGGTGCGGTGTTCACGGGCTGGTACACGGTGCGTGACGCGAGCGGTCAGTCGAACAAGTACGATTTCGACAAGTCGGTCGACGCGAACTTCAAGGATGCCACCGGCGTGGTGAACCTGTATGCTGGCTGGGACTACACGAACGTGTCCCGTATCAAGCTCAACCTCAAATACAAGACCGCTCTGGGTGCTCGTATCATCGAGTACGTGCGTCCGGGTTCCACGGTGACTCTGCCGGCTGGTCTGGAGGAGTACTACCAGACCGAGGCCCAGCAGGATGCCGACAAGGGCGAGTACACGGCCTCCAAGCTTACGGGCTGGGAGTACGGTTCTGCCAAGGACGTGGTGACCACGGTGAAGGCCCCGGCCGCGAAGTCTACGACCGAGCTGACGGCGCACTGGTCCACGGATCACGCGTACCTGCTTGATGCGAACGGCGGCAAGTTCGCCGACGGATCCACCTCCCAGTGGGCCACCGTCGCCGAGGGCGCTGCGATCAGCTTCCCGGTCCCGACCCGTGCCGGCTACACCTTCGGCGCCTGGCAGGTCGTCTCTGACGGTGATTCTGCCGCCGAGGGTCTGGTGCTGAACTCGGCGAACGGCCAGTTCTACGCGTACAACGACAAGTTCGAGAACTTCTTCGACATCAACAGCAAGCCTGTTGTCTCCACGCAGCTCAAGGACCTGACCGGCCCGGTCAAGTTCAAGGCGTTGTGGTGGAGTGGTGCTGTTCAGGTGACGAAGGCGACGTATGACTTCAATGGCGTGCTCAAGTACGAGAACGTGGAGAAGGACTACGCCGCGGTCGAGGCGGCCGGTTACACGAAGGCGTCCGCCAAGTCGTTCGTGGACGCCCAGTACGCGCTGCGTGACGAGTACGCCGCGTACACCGGTCTGAAGACCGGCTCCCAGGCCCAGATCGACGCGGCCGTCAAGCTCAACGCGAAGTACGACGCGGCCAAGGCTCTGCTGGTGAAGTCGAACGGTGCTGAGGTGCCGGCTGGCAGGGTGGCTGTGTATCGTGCGTTCAACCCGAACGAGACGCGTGGCGGTTCGCACCTGTACACGACCAGCGAGGCCGAGTACAACGCGGTCGTGCGTGCCGGCTGGAAGGGCGAGGGCGTGCAGTTCCAGACCACGAGCAGCAAGAGCGCGTCCCCGGTGTACCGTCTGTACAACCCGAACGATGGCTCGCACTTCTACACGCTGAGCGAGGTGGAGTACAAGCACACGGTCAAGGCGGGCTGGAAGTACGAGGGCATCGGCTGGTACGTGGCCAAGGACGCGTCCAATGACGTGCTGCGTATCTACAACCCGAACTCGGGCGAGCACGTGTTCACCCTGAGCAAGGCCGAGGTCAACAACGCGGTCAAGGCCGGCTGGAACGACGAGGGCGTGGGCTTCAAGGCCTACCCCGCCAAGTGAACGCCTACTCACTGCAAGACTGACATCAGCCGGTAAATAATCAAGGGTGGTGGCATACTCCGGTAGGCCGCCACCCTTCTTCGTATCCGTTGAAGGTGGCTACAAATGATAAATGCCCATATGACGGTCCCCACGCGTCAGCATGCGATTGAAGCAGTCGCACGGCTTTTCCGGGACGACTTCCCTTGCACGGTAAAAATCGAGCATTGCATTGACGACGAATGGGCCGTCATCTCCGTGACGGAGGAGTACCGATTCCCGCCGACCCTATGCTATGACAAAGAAAGGAAAGCGATTCCCGACTCGTTGCGATTCGAGGATTCGACGCCTGACGACTACCGTTTGACGTCGGACGTTGAAACGTTCGACTGGACGGCCCTCCATCAGGTACGAGCCTTTCTCGATGGACAACTGGATAACCTCTGGATAGGCTGCGATAGGGTATTGGTCTGCAACATGGACGGAGAATTTATCGATGCCGATGATTCCTCACTCGACCAGAACATCGTCTGGTCCCGTGACGTCTAAAGCCATCAAGCAATCGAAAGAGAGCTATTGGGGCAGTCCTCCGTACGATTCCGTGATACGAGAAGAGGGCCTGTTACGCGGATAAGAATCAGTTCGACAGTTCGACAGCTCTTCGGATCCGTTTGTGTGATTTGTCGGAACTCCATCCGGTCCTTCTGCCGTCAATCGGCGAATGGCATGGGAATCACGCTCCGTCATTTGAACGTTCCCTGACCACTCATCCTCGTCGTGGCGAACATGTCCCTATTGGGCAAAAAGGGGAATAGGGCTGACTCCATCGACCACGACGGAACACGCAATAACGGAACACAGAACCGGTTCGCCCACAAACGAGTAACTGCTCGAACGCATGAATTAACGAATGACAGGGCCCCGCAACCGGAACAATCCGGCTGCGGGGCCCTTCCCGTCGCTTCAGACCATGAGCTGATGTGACGGGCTATGTGCTACTGGTTCACTTGGTGAACTGGTAGACGGCGTTGGCGTTGTTGTCCCACTTCCAGCCCTTGGCGACGACCTTCGTGCCCTCGTCCTTGCCGACGTAGGCGTGGGCCGGGCCGTTGGTGTTCGGGTTGTAGATGCGGTAGACGGCCACGGAGCCGTTCTGCGGGGCGTAGAACTTCAGGCCCTCGTTGTTCCAGCCGACCCTGGCCAGGGCCTTGGCCTCGGTCTCCGAGGTCAGCAGGTGCTCACCCGTGTTCGGATTGTACACGCTGAACACCTTCTCGCCGAGGTTGGCCGGCACGGCCTTCGGATCGCCCGCGTAGGAGCCGGTGCTGGCCGTGCGAGTCCTGACAGCGTCGAACTTGTTGCCTTCGGCGTTCCAGCCGAGCTTGACCAGCGCCTCGTACTCGGCCTTGCTCTTGGTGTAGTAATGGTCGCCGTTGTTCTTGTTGTACGCGCGGTACAGCGGCGCGGTGCCGGTCTCGACCAGCTTGGACTGGAAGCCGGAGAGCTCCTTGATCAGAGCGACGATCTCATCACGGGACAGAGTGCCCTTGGCGGCCTTGTCCTTCTTGTAGGTCTGCCAGTCCTTGACGTACTGGTCGAACGAGTCGGCGGTGAAGTACGGCTGGGACTCATCGTCGCCGTTCTTGTAGTTGGTCGCGTCCTTCTTCAGGTAGTTCTCCGGGACCTTGTTCTCGTAATCCGCGAGGGATTCCTTGGTGCCGAGCACCCAGTTGGCGGTGTACTCGGTCGGGATCTGGCGCGGGGCGGAGCCCTGAGACCAGATCTCGCCGTTGAGCGTCAGGTTCACGGTGTAGTTCTGCCATGCGATGGTCGGGGTCCAGTTCAGGAACTCGTAGCCGCCGTCGCGGGTCGGGTCGGTCGGGGCCTTGAACGTGTCGCCGTCGGAGTACTTCTGGGTGGTGTAGGTCTTGTTCGAGGTCGGGTAGCCAAGGTTGTAGGTCACCTCGATGTACTCCGGCGCGTACACCGCGTACACGTCAAGATTCTTATCGACAATGCCGTCGAACAGGTTCACGTCCTTGACGAACGCGCTACTCGCGAGGGAATTATTCGTGGTCCAGCCGAGGAACTTGTAGCCTTCCTTGGCACCGGGCACCTCATGGGCAGGCAGTGCTTCGCCGGCCGGTGCCTGAACCGTGTAGGTGGCGTCCTTGAGCGCGCCGAACGCCGCCTTGCTGGTCTCGACGTGGTAGGTCACCGTGTAGGTGGCCGCGGCGTCCGTGACGTCAAGCCACAGGGTGAGGTCGGTCTTGACCGGGGCGGAGAAGTCCCAGGCCTTCTTCGTGTCCTCGTTGTTCCAGGAGGAGGCGGTGTAGCCGCCGTCCTTGCTGGCGGACTGCTGCGGTGCGACGCCGTTCATGTGCACGTCGACCTTGGCGTCGCCGTTCAGCTTCCAGCCCTTGGCGGCATTCTGGCTGCTGATCTTGTATTCCACGACCTTGGCGTTCTCGTCGAGGTTCTCACGCAGGTTGAGGACCGCGGTGCCGGCGGGCTCCGGGCTGATCAGATCGGCCAGAGCGTCGCCGGTCTTGCCGCTCAGCGCCACGTCCTCGTAGTTGCCGTCTCCGTCGGTGTCGGCCTGATAGGCGGAGAACAGTTTGTGGTTGCCCTTGTTCTTGTCGGAGGTCGCGACCTGCCAGGCGGCGACGGAATCAGCGCGGTTCAAGTAGAAAGCGTTGCCGTCGGACGTGTAGTAGCCGTCGGCGAACGTCGTCTCGACGGAGGAAGGAAGCTTGACCTGGACGGCCTGATCCAGCTGCGCGTAATGCGCGTACAGATCCTTCGGAGCGCTCGTGGACAGCTCGGCCGACGGGTCGTACGCCTCGCCCGCGTTCGGGGACGTGTACCATCCGGTGAACACCCACTTGGAGCTGACGCTGTTCATGTCCGCCAGCGTGGAGGCGTTCGACAGCTCGACATTCAAGTTGTTGTCCTTGTCGGCGTCCTTGACGACCCTAACGCCGTCCTTGTCGGCACCGAAACCAGCGGCGTTCGTGTACGTCGTATCGATGTGCAGATTCACCTCGGGCACATCACCCACCGCGGCGTTCGCCGTACCGGCGACCATGCCCATGGTCGCGAGCATCGCGATCGGGGCCAGGCCGGCGAGCGGCGCGCGCCACTTGCTAGTATTTCCTGTCATCTTCAGGAACCTTTCTTTTAGGGACACCGGACGGGATGGATGATGAATCGGATGCGCGTCCCGTTGCCGGCTCATGGTGTTTCGGGACGTCTTGCCTCTGCTGTTTTCTCCTACTTTTCTCCCACTGGTGGTAGAAAAGTAGGAGAAAAGTGGTAGAAGAGTGGGAGATGGGAGAATCCGGTGCCGGAGGGGACGCCCGTGGAGCGGGAGGGACAGCGTCTGGAGTTTAAGCTGGATTGGAACGACAGCGCGAAAAAGACCGTCGTGGCGTTCGCGAACTCGGACGGCGGCAGGATCGTGGTCGGGGTCGACGACGATGGCACGCCGGTGGGCGTGGAGGACGTGGACGCGTGCATGCTGCGGGCCATGCAGTCGATCAGCAACGGGATCAGTCCGGATCTGGCCCGTTTCGTGGATATCGGCTCCGGCGTGCGTTCGGGCAGGCCGGTCGTGGTCGTCGACGTCAGGCCCGGCACGGATCGTCCTTACTATCTGCGTGATAGGGGCCCTCGTCCGTCGGGTGTGTACATCCGTCTGGGAGCGGGATCCATTCCGGCGTCCGAGCCGGCGATTCTGGAGATGCTGCGTGACACGTCGCGCGTGCCGTTCGAGCGGACCGTGAGCGTGGACCAGTCGCTCACGTTCGATGCCGCCAGCGGCGAGTTCGGCGAGGCCGGGATCCCGTTCGGCGACGGGGAGAGGCGGTCACTGGGGCTGGTCGATGGTGATGGCCTGTACACGAATCTGGCGTGGCTGCTGTCGGACCAGTGCACGGCCTCGATCAAGGCCGCAGTGTTCGAGGGGGCGGACAAGCTCACGTTCACCAGCCGCGAGGAGTTCTCCGGCTCCCTGTTCTCGCAGTTCCGCGGGGTGGCGGAGTACGTCAACCGGTTCAACTCGACCCGTTCCACGTTCGACGAGTCGCTGCGTCGGCGCGACCGGCGAGACTACAGTCCTGCGGTGGTGCGCGAGGCGCTGCTCAATCTCGTGGTGCACCGCGACTATTCGCTCACCGGCCCGGCCCTGGTGAGCATGTTCGACGACCGAATGGAGCTGGTGAACTTCGGAGGTCTGCCGCGCGGTATGACCAGAGGGGACATGATGCTCGGCGTCTCCCTGCAGCGCAATCCCGGTCTTGCGGCGATCCTGTACCGTCTGCGCTGGGTCGAGGCGTATGGTACGGGCATCCCCAAGATTCTCGACGACTACCGCGACGCCCCTGTCCAGCCGGGATTCGAGGTCAGCGACAACGCGTTCAAGCTCACGCTGCCCTCGCACAACCCCAGCGCCCGGCCGCGGGACGGTGGTCCGTTCCCGCCGCGGAGCCGGAGACCATCGCCGCCCCGTCCTCGAACCGTCGGGTGGCGCTCGATCTGGCCGCGCGCCCGGAGGGGGTCTCCCGCGCGGAGCTGCAGGAGCGGACCGGGCTCACGCGCTCCGGCGCCGGCAAACTGCTGTCCTCGCTGACCGCGGAGGGCGTCACGGAGAAGCGCGGGACGGGACGGGCCACCCGTTACCATTCCGTCCGATGAGACATCACCGGACGGAGTCGCGACGGTCCGCTCCGAACATGCGGCATAGGCCACGCCATTGAACCGGACCACCGTATGGCGGCCGTACCGCGGCCGGGCCGGGACGAGACGATCGTGGCCGTGCGCCCGGCGTGCCGGACCGATGCGCCGGTGCGACGCCATTGCTGTTTTTATCGGACATGTCCGATAAAATGTCGGATAAAATGTCGGTTAGATGCGGAGGTGGTGTCGTATGACGCCTGAGGAGCTTGGTTCCCGGCTCGCGCAGGGCGAGGGCGTGTCGCAGGAGTTCAAGCGCTGCGGCTCGCTGCCGGAGGCGGACGTGTTCGAGACGGTGTGCTCGTTCGCGAACAGGCAGGGCGGCAGCATCTTCCTGGGCGTGGACGACGACGGGAACGTGCTCGGGGTGAACCCGAGGCTCGTGCGGGACATCGAACGCAACATCGCGAACGTGACGTGCAACCCGAACGCGTTCGGCCCGGCTCCCGCGGTGGAGACGGAGCGCATAGATACCGGCCGGGGCGTGGTGGTACGCGTATGGGTGCCGGCGGGGCCGTCGGTCTACCGGTACAGGAACGTGGCGTACGACCGTCGGGCTGACGCGGACATCAAGGTGCGTGACGACGCGCAGGTGTCGCTCATGTACATGCGCAAGCAGAACCTGTACTCCGAACGGCGCATCTACCCGTACGTGGGCATGGAGGACCTGCGCGCAGATCTGATCGGGAGAGTGCGCGAGATGATCCGCCTGCGCGACCCGGACCATCCCTGGCTCGGGCTGGACGTCGAGCATATGCTGCGCGCGGCGAAGCTGTACGGGCGCGACCGGCAGACCGGCGAGCAGGGCCTCACGCTGGCGGCGGTGCTGCTGCTGGGCTCGGACGAGGTGATCGGGGACGTGTGCCCCGCCTATAAGACCGACGCGCTCGTGCGACGACGGAATCCGGACCGGTATGACGACCGGCTGACCGTGGCCACGAACCTGATTGACTCGTACGACCGGCTGCTCGCGTTCGTGCAGGAGCGTCTTCCCGATCCGTTCGTGCTCGAGGACGGGATACGGGTGAGTGCGCGCAACATCATCTGCCGCGAGCTGGTGTCGAACCTGCTCATCCACCGCGAGTACACGCACCCGCTCATCGCGCGCATCGTGATCGGCGCCGATGGGATCCGCACGCAGAACGCCAGCCGCGCCCTGTTCGAGGGGCGGGTCACCCTGGACGATTTCAACCCGATGCCCAAGAACCCGATCATCGCGGGGTTCTTCACCCAGATCGGCCGCGCCGACGAGCTCGGCAGCGGCACCCGCAACCTGTACAAGTACTCGCGCCTCTACTCGGGGCGCGAGCCCGTGCTGGAGGACGGGGACGTGTTCCGCGCGTTCGTGCCGGCCCCGGGCCCAGACATCGGCGCCGAGGGCGCGTCGGCCGTCACCCGGGCAAGGGTCTCGACGGACAATGGCAGCGGCACGTCCGCCCCGTCAGGGGGTGAAGTCGACGTGGCGATCCTTCGCATGCTGTCCGCCCGGGATCGCATATCAAGCTCGGACGTCGCGGCGATGACGGGAGTGACCTCGCGCACCGCGCTGCGCCACCTGACGAGGCTTTCGCAGGAGGGGCGGATAATCGCGGAGGGAGGCAAACGCAACCGCGCATATCGGCTGCCTGGAACGGGGGACGGGACAGGCGGACGTGACGCCCAGTAGTCGGTTCCTCTCGCTGCGCCGGTAGGATCGGCGCCCGCGGCTTCGGCATGATGCGGGGCGCGGTGTTCTATGGTCTGATGCAGAACGCGGCGTACAGGGGCACACTGAACAGGTTGTCCTCGAATCCGAAGTTCCTCGCGGACACGCGGATCGCGTAGGGGGCGTCGGCCTTGGCCATGAACCGTTTGAGGCTGGTGGCGCGCACGTTCGTGCCGGACTTGACCTCGATCGGCACGACTTGGCCCAGGGGGGTCTGGGTGACGAACTCGACCTCGTACACGCCGCCCCCGTCCGACGCCCAGTAGTACGTGGGCACGTCGTTCGCCGTCAGGGCCTGCATCACGTAGTTCTCGGTCAGGGCGCCGCGGAACCGGGCCGACAGCTGCACGCGCCGCTCGTCCGACAGCCAGGCGCGCGCGTCGAGCGCGTACCTGCTGAACAGGATGCCGGTGTCGGCCATGTACACCTTGAAGAACGATCCGCCGTCGCGCGCCTCCAACGGCGCGTCGTGATCGTTGGTCTGCTCGTTCAGCGTGACCAGTCCCGCGGCCTCGAGCCACGCCAGGGGCAGGCGGTACTGGCGTTCGCGTCCGCCCTTCCTGACGTCCGCGTACTTGAACTTGCGGGTCGTCTCCCGCGCCAGCTGCTTGGGGATGCTGTTCCACACGGCCTGCGTGGCCACGACCGTCTCGCCCGGCGCGTACAGGGCGATGTCGGCCGTGTACGTGTCGTCGATGTCCCGCTGGATCTCGCGCACCCTCGTTAGGTCGCCGGTCCTCGCGTACGCGTCGACCACGGCCGGCAGACCGCCCGTGACCACGTAGCGACGGTAGCGGTCCATTGCCATGTCGTGCAGGCTGAACGGCTCGCGCGACTGGTAGTGCCCGCGGATCGCGTCGACCAAAGTCCCGTCGCCCACGGCCCACAGCCACTCCTCGAAGTCCATCGGATGCAACGCGACCTGCCGCACGTCGCTCGGGAACGGCAGGGTGCGGTCCCTCAACGTGACGCCGAGCTGCGAGCCGGACGCGACGACCCGGTACCCGCCGTCCGCGGCGAAGAACCGCAGCGAGTTCAACGCCTTCTCGCACAACTGGATCTCGTCGAACGCGATCAGCGTCTCCCCGCGTCGGACCGGCACGCCCGCATACGCCGACAGATCCGCCGCGATCCCGTCCACGTCCGCCGTGTTCGCGAAGATCCCCGCAAGCCGCTCCAGATCCGTCTGGAAATCGAAGTACGCAAACCGCCCCTCACCGAACACCTCACGGCCCAGTCTTCTGATCGAATACGTCTTGCCCACGCGCCTCGCGCCCCGCAGCAGCAGGGGCGGCGCACCCTCCTCGCGCGCCCACGACTCCAACACCGCATCGATCCTGCGCCTCATCAAGAACCTCCCGGACAATCCCATGACACTTTATTCTGTAAAAAAGTGTATCATCACGCCACTTTTCCACAATGAAAAACGGCATACTAACTCGTCGCCCATACGCCCGGCGTCCTGTCCCGTTCTCCGACTCCGTCTGCCTGTATTTTTCATACATTCAATGTTGTATTTTTTGTACATTGGACGTATGCTGTCGTTCATGGGCGAGTACATCTCAAGGCCGTTGGCGGACGCGCTGCTGCGTTCGCGGCGCAAGGTCGTGATACTGGAGGGCGCTCGCGCCGTGGGCAAGACGCTGATGGCGAGGCGTCAGCTGGCTCCGGAGGGGTTCTCGTACGAGACTCTGGCGGACGCGAGCACGTTCGAGCTGGCGAGCATGGATCCGCGTGGCTGGCTCGAGGGGCTGCGGCTGCCGGTGATCATCGACGAGGCGCAGCGCGTTCCCGATCTGCCGTTGGAGGTCAAGGAGATCGCGGACGGCCTGCCGTCGGACGGGGGCATCCGGTTCCTGCTTACCGGCAGCGCGATCATCAACCGGGGTGGTCTGGACGGTCAGGACCCGCTCGCCCGCAGGGCGCAGCGTTTCGAGATGGGGCCGCTGACCCAGCGCGAGCTGCATGGCGTGCCGGGCAGTGTCGTGGACGACCTGTGGGACGGCGAGCCGAATACCGGGTTCGGCCACGGAGTATCGCGCGCCGACCTGTACGACCTGATGGCGGCGGGCGGGTTCCCGGAGTATGCGATGCAGTATCCGATGTACGAGGACTGGGAGCGCGAGCGGCTCGTGGCCGACGACGTCCGCGCGGTGCTGGGCGATACGATCCTGCCCGGAGAGCGTCTCGACGTGCTCATCGCCGAGAACGTGCTCGACCGGCTTTTGTGCACGCCGGGCGGCATCATGAACGCCAGCGCGCTCGGTGACCTGCTCGCTCTGGACCGGCGGACCGTGGAGCGCTACGTGGGCGTGTTCCTGCGCCGGTTCCTCGTGCGCGCCCTGCCGAACCTGCGCACCGCGCCGAACCGTCAGGTCTTCACCCGCGCGAAGATCCACCCCGTGGACACGTCCCTGTCCGCGCAGACCATGCTCGCCAAAGGGTGCGATCCGATGACGTCGCCGGTCGACTACGGCAACCTGCTCGAATCGTTCGTTGTCAACCAGATCCTGCCCGCCGTCCAGTGGTCGCGGACCCACCCGGACTGCTTCTACTGGAGGGAGCCGGGCTCGAGTCCCAAGGAGGTCGATCTGGTCATGAGCCGACGCGACCGGCTCGTGGGCGTGGAGGTCAAGTCCTCGTCCCGGGTCACGCGCGAGGACTTCCGCGGGCTCGCCGAACTCGCCAAGGACCCGCGGTTCCACCGAGGCTACCTCGTCTACACCGGATCCCGCGTCATGCAGTGGCCCGGAGGATTCTGGGCCCTGCCCGTCACCGCGCTCTGGGACCCGGACGCGTTCACGCCGACGCACCAATGACGATGTGCCTGCCGGACGCGGGGACAATCGCGTTTAACCGACGTTTCATCGGGCCCCGGGGACCGGCATGCCGTCTAGGATCGCGTTGACGATGGCCTTGTTGCGCAGGAACTCGCTACGGGCCGCGAGACCGTCATCATTGGAATGTGCCGGTGTCTGCTGTTGCGATTGTGCATCCATACGCCAATCAGCCGGCGCCAACCTGTCGACCATGCCCCGAGACATGCGTCAACTATCCGCTCGAACCAGACAGGCTCTCTGCAGTGCGGGCCCTATACTGTCTACTGGATTTTCGGCACATTCATTCGAGTCATCGGGAGTGGATATGAGCGCCAGCGGAACATGGGGAAGGCTTGTCGTGTCGGTCGTCGTGTCGATGGCGATGTGCGCCGGCACGCTCGGCACGGTCGGCATCGCCATGGCCGGTTCCGGGGATTCCGGCATCCGCAGCGCCGCGTCGACCGCCCGCACCATCGCCGATGCCGGAGCCGGTGATGTCGTCTCCGGTCTGGGAGTGGCGCTCGGCAGCGGCGTCACCGTGCATGTGACCGAGACGCTGGACCAGCGGGACGTGTACGCCAAGGCCCTGGCCCACGTGATCCAATGGCGCAGGGACGCGCTCGACGATTCGCGCATCAGGATCGAACGAACCGTCGACGGCGCCACGGCCAGCTGGACCATCCGCGAGTATCTGAAGCAGATCGGCATGTCCGAGCAGGAGTACCTGTCGCCGAAATGGTCGAACGCGCTGGAGCGCATCGCCGTGCAGCGCGCGGTCGAGGCGGCCGACTACAGCCTGCATCATACGAGGCCGAACGGCGAGAGCGGCTTCACCGCCGCATACAACGGCGTCACGTCCGACGGCGAGATCCTCGCCTGGGGCGGTGGCGACATCGCGCACGCGATCGACGCGCAATGGGCGTCCGAGAAGCAGGATTACATCAGTCATCTCGCCGGGAATGACACCGGCCAGACCGGACACTACGTGCAGCTAATCGACCCGGACCGGCGCTGGTACGGGTTCGGGCAGGGCACAAGCCCCGATTGGGGGCACGCGTTCGCCGGGGAGTCATCGACCTCAGCGCCGGCCGGGGACTCGGCGACGCCCACCGGATGGCAAGGGGATTTCGACGTCGAGGTCAACGTGTCCGACGCATTGCTCAATCAGGGTGTCGTATCGAATCTTCCGATGGCGATGGATGCGGGCGCAACCGCTCAGGCCAGGGCCACGCTCATGTACCTGTCCGGACGATACGAGTTCCGCGGCACGTGGACGTCATCCGATTCGTCCGTGGCCGGCGTGACCCCCGACGGGCAGTTCAAGGCGCTACGCGCCGGACACGCCACGATCACGGTTTCCGGGCAGGGGAAACGATTCATCTTCCCGATCACCGTGCAGTCTGTCGCGGCCGAGAAGCTGCCGGTCTACCGCGTATACAATCCGAACTCCGGACTGCACCACTACACCACGTCGTCCGCGGAACGGGACTACCTGATCCGCCGTGGATGGCGTGACGAGCACGTCTCGTTCAACGCGGTCAAAGACGGGGACTCGAGCATGATGGCGGCACCGGTGTATCGCGAATACAACCCCAACGACGGCAACCACAACTGGACCATGAGCCGTGCCGAACACGACTCGCTGATTCGCCATGGGTGGCGGGATGAAGATGTTGCCTGGTACGTGGACCCGACCGCGTCGATCGACGTGTACCGGCTCTACAACCCGAACTCCGGGGAGCACGTGTACACCACGAACCACGCCGAATACGAGCAGGTACAGCGCGCCGGCTGGCACGGCGAGAACATCGCATGGAAGAGCCTGTGAGGCAACACTTCCACACAACAGTAGCATCATCATCCCAGCCCTTTTAGGGACACGGGAAACACGCGTACGGTTGTTGCCGAAGCCGGATGGGAGGACATCTCATGGATTTTGTGAGTTGGTTTATAGAGCTGGGGAAGCTTCTCCAGAGCCTGAAAGGGAGTGACGTCATAGCGGGGGCAGCGCTGGTCGTCTCCATCATCACCGCATTGGGTGGATGGCGGTCTCGGCCGGGCGTGCTCTGGCATATTACGTCCACGCCCTTCTCGCCGACGCTGCTGCACAAGGAGTGGCAGGAGCTCAAGGAACAGAAGCCGGAGGACGTCTGGTATTCGTTCGGCCTGCAGAACGTAGGCGACTGCAAGGCCGCGGAGGTAAGGTTCTGGGTCGTGGGCATGAACGCCTTCCACGCGAAGCCCACGAAGGACGGAGACAAGTGGTATCTCGCCACGGATGCCATCATCCCCAGTGTCAACGTGGACGAGACCGTGTACATCGGCATGTACGGCGACGAGGGAAACCTGATGAGTCGCGAACCGCAGCTGTTGCATGGCCTGCGGGGCAGGAGGATCCTGCGGGTGTACTGGTTGGATTCGCCGCTGCGGCACCCCAGGCGACTTAGGCAGGACTTCGAACTCGGCAGCATCCCCGGGGAGATCAGGAAGAGCGGCAGGATACGACGCGTGAGCAGACGCGAGTTCCTGGACGGACATCCCAGCGTGGACGCGACGAGGACATTCAAACTCGGAAGATGAACCCCACGCCGGGGAATCAATCAACGGCATCCGCATGAACGTCCAATAACCAGCTTGGGATCGATAAGCGTCACGTCGGGAACGTTGTCCGGATCAAGTGCGGCCGCAACAGCATGGCGGGCGACTGCTCGAGTGTCCTGCTGCATGGTGGTCAGCTGCGGGATGGAGTACAACGTATCAATGCTTCCGTCGAATGAAACGATGGGCATGTCCTCCGGCACTCTGATATGACGTTCGTGTAGTGCGCGCAGGGCCCCTATGGCTTCCAGATCGGATGCGGCGAACAGGGCCGAGGGCCTTTTGTCCGAATCCAGCAAAGTGAGAGTTGCTTGATAGCCTCCCTCTCTGGTGAACCCGGAGTTGACAATCGGACCGGCCGGCACCCCCGCCTCTTGGAACGTCTTCAGCCATCCTTGCACTCTCGCATCGGAATAATCATTGCCGCCGAACAGGAAGGCTATGTCGGTGTACCCGTGCCCGAACAGATGGGAGATCATCACGGATACGGCTTTCTCGAAATCGGTGGAGATGCACTTGACACCGGGCGTCACGATGGTGTGATCGAGGAACACGAGTCGGCAGTACTGTTGATCGAGACTGGCAAGCTCGTCGTTGCTCAATGCCGAAGACGTAAAAATCGTATCGACGTCACGGTTCTTCAGCTTTTCAATGCAGGCGCGCTCGATCTCGGCGTCACCGTGCGAACTGACAAAGATGATGGAATAGCCGTGTTCGGACGCCGCCGACTCTATTTCATCATTCAGACTCGCAAAGTAGGGGTTCGAGAAGTCCGGAACGATGACGCCGAATGTCTTGGAGGATCCGGTCTTGAGCGCGCGAGCGAACGCACTCGGGCGGTATCCCAGTATGTCGGCCGCATGCCAGATGCGCTGGGCGGTCTCTTCGGACACCTTGTTCGGCACTCCGTTGAGCACATAGCTGACCGAGGCCGTTGACACGTTGGCCAGACGCGCCACGTCGGCCCGTGTTATCCTGCTGCGCTGCTTCATTGAGCCCAATTGTGCAACCTCCATGGATTTGCGTGACGGTACATCGCGCCGACATCTTCCGACATAGCCATACTACACCAATAGGTTACGCATGTAACCTGTTATTCCCGTAACCATATTATCGGCGTGTCTATTGTGACTAAAAGGTTTGTGTGAGACATTTTGCGTAACCTTAGTTACACGAGTAAGCTATGTGTTGTCGCCGATGATGGAGACAAGGTGAGGCGGGATGCAGCCATGGCGACGAAACGCATCAGGAAGCAAAGGAGCGACAAATGAACAACGTCAAGAAGATCGCAGCAGCAGCTTGTGGCCTTGTGATGGTCGCGGGATTGGGAGCCTGCGGTTCCTCCACATCGTCCTCGGGGAATGAGATCGAATTCATGACCGGAATGGCTACCGGCTCGAAGCAGCTCAAGGCCATGACCTCGGTGGTCGAGGCGTTCGAGAAGGAGAATCCCGGCGTCAAGGTCACGCTCGTGCCCGGCACGAACTCCTACGAATCCGACCTGAAGGTTCGCTTGGCGGCAAAGAATGCTCCGGACATGTGGAACACCCACGGCTGGAGCCGCGATCGATACGCCAACTTCCTCGAGCCCCTGCAGGACCGAGATTGGGCCAAGCGTATGAACGACACGCTTGATTCCGCCATCCGCAAGGACGACAAGTCCTTCTACGCGCTGCCGCTTGATGCCGCGATCACCGGCATCGTCTACAACAAAACCGTTCTCGACAAGGCCGGCGTGGATCCCACGACGATCACGACTTGGGACGACTTCGCCGCAGCCTGCGACAAGGTCACCGCCGCAGGAGCGACATGTCTCGCCGCCTCAGGCAAGGAGAATTGGACCTCCGGAGACATTGTGGACTACATGGCTTCCGGCATGTACTCCGAGCAGGAACTTCAGAAGCTGAAGGACGGCACGTTCGACACGGACAAGTACGCCGAGGCCGTGACCCCGGTTTACGAGTGGGCCCGCAAGAAGTACTTCAACGTCGATTACACGTCGGCAACCGCGGACGACGTCGCCAAGCTCATCGCTACCGATGACTGCGCATTCGGATTCCAGCCCAACAGCCTCGTCCAGAGCGTCGAGAACTACAACCCCGACGCAAAGCTCGGATTCATGCCGTACCCGTCCGAGACCGGCGATCCGTATCTGATCAGCGCCGAGGACTACGCCATCGGCGTCTCGAAGACGAGCAAGAGCAAGGAGACCGCACTCAAGCTGCTCGATTTCATGGCGCAGCCCGAGAACATGAAGAAGCTGTCCGACACCACCAGCAACGCGCCCGTCTTCGACGACGTCGAAATGAACATCGGCCAGCTTGCCGACAGCTACAAGACCTGGGTCACCGACAAGAAGACGACAACTGTTCCGGTGTTCGATCGCGTCTACCTGCCGAACGGCATGTGGAGCACCCTGACCACCACCACCGACGGTCTGATCACCGGTCAGTCCGATCCGAAGGGCGCGGCCAGCCAGATGAAGACGGCGTTCGACAGCCTGTACGGGCAGAACAGCTGAACCCAGAGACATCACACAACAAAGGCATACCATGGCTAAATCGAACCGCACCGCCGTCCGCTCCGGGCGGCGGTCCCTCCGCGGCGCAGGCATCAACCTGTTCTACGTCCCCGCACTGCTCATCCTCATCATCTTCACGCTCTACCCCCTTATCTCCGGGTTCGCCCTGTCCCTGACGAACTGGGACGGATACAATCCCGTCAAAACGTTCGTGGGACTGAGCAACTATGCCACGATGCTCAAGGATGAGAACTTCCGCACCGTCCTGATCAACACGTTCATCTACGGCGTCGGCAGCACCATCATCCAGCAGATCATGGGCCTCGCCCTTGCACTGCTGCTGAACACGAAGATCCGAGGGCGGAACATCATCCGCGCCATCGTCTACCTGCCCGCCCTGATCTCCGCGGTCATCATGGGCACCATGTACTACTTCATCTTCCAGTACCAGCAGGGCGCCCTGAACACGCTCATGGTCGCGCTCGGCTTCGAGAAGGTGGTGTGGTTCGACAATCCCCACATCTCCGTGGCCATCATCGTGATCGTGAACTCGTTCCAGTATGTCGGCACCTCGATGATCATCTACCTCGCAGGCCTTCAGGGCATCAACCAAGAGGTCATGGAGGCGGCCAGCCTAGACGGGGCGAGCGGATGGAAACTGTTCTGGAACATCACGCTGCCGATGCTCATGCCGGCCTTCTCCACCTCCGTGGTACTCAATCTCATCGGCGGCCTCAAGCTGTACGACGTGATCCAGGTGCTCACCGGCGGCGGCCCCGGGTACTCAACCAACTCGGTATCCACGTACATCGGCCTGACGTATTTCAGCAACCAGAACGCCGGATACGCCTCGGCAATCGGCGTGGTCCTCTTCCTGATCATCGTCATCGTCACCGCCCTGCTGAACAAGGGCCTGGATCGTCTTGGATGGGAGTCCTGAAATGACATCGGCATCCTTCGCATCGAGCACCGGCAGCAAGCCGAAGACCGGCAAACCGCTCGGACGTGCACTGATATACCTGTTTCTGGCCATCATGGTCGTGGCGCAGCTGCTGCCATTCTGGCTGGCCATCTGTGCGGCCAGCAAACCGGCCAGCGACATGTCCAGCACGTTGGTTCCCCGCCTGCACGACATCCAGTGGAGCAATTTCACGCAGGCCATCGAGGAGGGTGGCATCCTGCGTGCCGTCGGCAACAGCGCCATCGTGACCCTATGCAGCACGGCACTCGTCTGCCTGCTCGGAGCCACCGCCGCCTATCCGCTTGCGCGCCGCAACACCAAGGGCAACAAACTCGTCGCCGGCGGCATCCTCTCACTGATGATGATCCCACCCTTGAGCATTCTGGTACCCCTGTACAGTCTGCTTGTCGACATCAACGGAGTGAACACCCGATGGGGAGTGGTGCTGGTGACGGTCGCCGGCAACCTGCCTTTGGCGATCTTCCTATACACGGCGTTCATCAAGGCGATTCCCCGTTCCATTGACGAGGCCGGCATGATCGACGGAGCAAACAGGTTCGTCATCTTCTTCAAGCTCATACTCCCCCTGCTCAAGCCCGTGACCGCAACCGTGGTCATCATGACCAGCGTCGGCGTGTGGAACGAATACGCATTGTCGAACTACTTGCTCAGCGATCCCGACAAGCAGCTGATCGCACCGCGAGTCGCCTCGTTCTTCGCCATGCAATCCAGCAACCTCGGTGTCGGCGCCGCCGCCGCGCTCATCGCCGCCCTGCCGATCGTCATCGTCTACCTGTTCCTGCAGAAGTACTTCATCGCAGGCATGGTGGCCGGCGTCGAAAAATAGCAGGAGCACGAATCCGAACGGACAAGGACTATCATGCTATTCCCTGAATCAATCAACTCGAACCAGTCTGCAACACGAATGGCGTTCACGGATGCCCATGTTGGAGACCCGCTGCCTGCGGTGATCGCCGTCTTCCCCGCTGCCGATACGGACGGGATCGACCCGATTGCGCCTAATCCCAAATCCGCGTCCAAGCAGGTCGCCGAGCCTTCGCTGCGCCTGTCAAGTCTGCTGAATGAGCCATCGCATGGATCCTGTGCACGTCCAGCTCTGCGGGGATACCGCATCATGTCGCAGACTGCGGATGTCACCGATGGAGTGGACTGGTCCACCCGCTTCACGTTGATCGATGATCCTGCCGTCGAAAACGGCGTCCTCGTCTTTACGGCGGAAGACCGGTCCGCCGGACTGCAGTTGCAGACCACCGTTGAACCTTTGATTGGTGGATCGCTACGAATCCGTCACCGGCTGACGAACATCTGCCCCGGCACCTATGTGATCGAGGGACTGGAGGTTCGCATACCGTTATCGGACAACCAGACCGAATTCATGGACTTCACCGGCCGTCACGAAAACGAACGACAACCCCAGCGCCATACCGTTGCGGACGGCACCTGGACGAAGGAGGGCCGCCGCGGCAAACCGTCCTATGAGGGATGCGCACTCATCGCCGGAACGCCGGGATTCGGATTCGGATCGGGCTCGGTGATTTCAGTACAGCCCGCATGGAGCGGCAACAGCGTGCTGGCCGTGGACCGCACCTGTGAGGACGGGACGGCCATCTACGCCGGAGAGCAGCTGCTGCCCGGTGAGATCATGCTCGGCCAAGGCGATTCATATGAGACGCCTTGGGTCGTCGTCTCCACTTCCGACCAAGGACTGGACGGCATCGCGCAGAGCCTGCATACATGGCAACGAGGGCTGGCCTCTCATCCCGACATGCAGCCGGTCACCCTTAACGTCTGGGAAGCCGTGTATATGGACCATGATTTCGACACACTGGCGGAAATCGCTCGACGAGCAGCGGCCATCGGCGTGGAACGATATGTGCTGGACGATGGCTGGTTCCATCTACGGAGAGACGACCACGCAGGTCTCGGCGACTGGTGGGTCGATCCGACGGTATGGCCCAACGGCCTGCGTCCGCTGACGGAACTCGTGCATGGTCTCGGCATGCAGTTCGGACTGTGGTTCGAGCCTGAGATGATCAATCAGGATTCCGACCTATACCGTGCCCACCCGGACTGGGTGATGCAGGCCTCGGATCGGCTTCCTCTCCCGTTCCGCAACCAGTACGTACTTGATCTGACCAACCCGCATGCCTATGCGCATGTTCTCGAGGCAATAAGTACGGTGTTGACGGCCAATCCGGTCGATTATGTCAAATGGGACCATAATCGCGACCTCAACGAAGCGGGATCCAACACACGCGGCGGCGCTGCCGCCGTACACCGACAGACGCAGGCCTATTATCGGCTGCTCGACGAACTGCGAGAACGATTCCCCTCCATCCAATGGGAGTCCTGCGCGTCAGGCGGAGGAAGAATCGACCTCGGCGTCATCGAACACGTATCCCGCGTATGGACCTCAGACATGACCGACGCTTTGAGCCGCCAGCGCATCCAGCGCTGGACCGTGCAGAATATCGCGCCAGAGTATATGGGCGCCCACGTATCGGCACCCACCTCCCATCAAAGCGGACGAACGTACTCGCTGCCGTTCCGCGCCGCGACCGCAGTGTTCTACGGATTCGGCATCGAGTGGAACATCATGCAGGCATCCGAGGGTGATCTCTCCCAGCTGGCCGCTTGGATTGCATGGTTCAAGGCCAATCGGACGCTGCTGCACAATGGAATCGTGAGGAGACTGGATATCCCCGATCCTTCGGTATACGCATACGGAGTAAGCGAACGTGATGGCCGACGGGCGGTCATCGCACACGTCCAGGTCGATGAATCCTCCTCCAACCGCGGTGTCTGGCTACGCGTTCCGGGACTGGAACCGTCCGCCGAGTACCGTCTGCGCTGGTCCGGCCCCCGTCCGGTGGATGGTGCGGCCTTGGAGGAGTTCAATCCGAACGGACCCATCGGAGATTCCACCATCACCGGCAGGACTCTGGAGCGAATCGGCTTCTGGATGCCACGATGCCGGCCGGAGACCATGCGCATCATCGAGATCGTGCAAGTGTGATCGGCAAGGCCTCGAGATGGGATGATTCGATGAGCTTTCCCCATGTTCCGCTGGCGCTCATGGCCACTTCCGATTGCTCGAATGAATGTGCCGAAAATAGGGACGGCGTCATCTCCAGCGTCACCGCTTCGGGTGATGACGGCGTCCCTTCCGCACCTTCCGCGGCTTGGGATGTCCGGCGCGCTCGCGAGGTTGCGCCGGCGGAACGGGCCAGTCGATCGTCACGGGCTGGCACCAGATCGGGGATTCCGCAAGCCGCACGGTGAGGCGGGCCGTGTATCCGCGCCAGATCAGTTTCGTGGTCTGTGCGATGCTCTGCAGCAGGAACAGGCAGGCGGCCACTTCAAGGATCTGCACCAGCGGGGTGATACCCACCGTGTACAGCTTGCTGTGCAGGTGCATGAGCTCGTCGCTGGTCGGGTAGGTGATCCACGCGGTGGCCAGAATCAGCGCGCAGGCGCAGGTGCCGAAGGAAAGGAACAATCCCCATAACGCCATGCCTCGGCGATTCCAATCACGGCTGGTGCGTCGTAGAGGCCATGCCAGAGCGAGCAGCAGGGCAAGACCTAGAGCGACGATGCCCGCGTTCACCAATACCGGCGCATACCGCTGATAATCGTGGATGATCCCCCTCGCACGGGCCACATACGGGCGCTGCGCCTTGACCATCGGGTCCTTGGTCGAGGTCGGCACCTTCTCACCGATGGTTTTCGCCACGGTCTCGCATCGTTTGGCGAGTTTGTGTCGTGTTACGGAGGCGTCATCACCGGGGTTCGTCGAACACACGTACTTCACCGGGTCGTTGATGTTGTAGCCGTACCAGTACAGCACGCTGTTCGCCGACGTCTGGAACGAGGGGTTGAGGCTCCATATCTGATCCCAAGTGAGCGGTCCGAGGGAGGCAGACGGTGTGAAGCCTTCGGTCTGCTGCGGCAGATGGGCCGCGTCGATCTCCTGATTGACCTTGTGGAAGAACTTCTGCGTCTCCTTCTGGTTGCGGAAGAGGCGCAGCGAGGCGATGTCCCAGTGCACGGACCATACGCCCATGTCCTTGGTGGCGGTGCCATCCCATGATCCGGAGCCGAGGAAACCCTCCGCCCCCATGTACCACATGAGTGCGGGCTCGGACTGCAAGGTTGGCGAGATCTGGTAGACCCGTTCGATCACGGACCACGGGGCCCACTGCTTGATGGTGCGATCCTTGCTGCGGATGTTGTACAGACGCTGGAAGAAGCCGGCGATCTCGCCTTCGGTGCGTGAGGAGGCGATGGAGACGCCATAGTTGTCCATGTTGACCTGACGGTACGCCTTGTCTCCCTGATCGAAGACATACAGCGGTGTCACGGCGATGGCAACAGCCGCCACCATAGCGACGAGTCGCACGACGATATGTCTGCCGTCCCGATGGAACGCCGTACACAGTATGCCAATGGCGGATGCGAGCAGCGCCGCACCTGCCATCGGCGCAAGCCAGACGCTCGATTCCTTGATGAACCAGAAGAACGCCCACACGCCTCCAAGGGCCAGTGCCAGAACGATCTGCAGACCCCAGCGGCCCATCCACTGGCACAGACGCCACGACAGCACCCACCACCTACGGTCATACGGTGCGCGGGCGCGCGGCAGGAAGCCCGCGACGAACGCCATCGTCAATCCGGCCAGCAGCATCACGATCGGCGGAAGCAGCGATTCGCGGTAAATCCTGATGCCTGAGACGTCCTCGACGCCGGTCGGGGAGAACAGCAGGAACACGAATGCGAGGTGCCAGAACCAGACGGGCGGCCGCCATCCGCGGACGCCGCGTTCGTCGGCCTTTCGACTGGGTATGGCGGTCAGGCGACGCCATAGTCGCCACAGCCCGAACGTGGCAAGGAACGCTCCGATGACGTACAGTGCGGTGAACGCGGTACGGTAGGGGATTCCCTGCTCTCGAGCGGCGTTGAGGAAGTAGGGGAAGGACATGGTCTTCGCCAATGCGAACGCCTTGTCCCAAGCGGAAACCGGGTGGAAGTGCCTGTCAAGCTGCGCATACTGGATGAGCAGCCAGTCGTCGAACAGGCCACGGGTCGATCGGTATCCGTCCAACGGCAGATGCTGGCCGAAGTCCCATCGGACAAGCACGGCCTTCCATGACAGCCACGTGCATACGACGGCTTGGAGGAGCCACCATGCCCATTTCAGCAGGGTGGCCCTCAGCCTCGAAATGTCATCCAACCGCACAAGCGTCTCCCGTGAGTACCTCTATGACACCATCTATCGGGAATTCACGGTGAAGCGAAACCCATTGGAAGATGGATTATATGCGGCGGATGACGACATCCGCGACGCGTGGAGTCACTCGTCGTCCTCTTCGTCCACCCGATACTGGGCGATGTTCGCGATGGCGGAGAGCGGATGGCCAATCTCTCCGGTGTTGGGCTCGATGGTCTCGAAGCTCGTGTCCCACGTCCACGGCTGTCCCTTCGCATCCACGCCGGGGATGTCCGAAGTCCCGCGGAACACGAAGTCGGCACCCTGCACGTGCCCGCCATGCGTGGCATACGGTCCGGCCTGGTCGACCTTCTGACCGTACTTGGAGATGATCGCGTCCAGACCGAAGTAGTCGTTGCGGTCGTTCCACTCGCCCATGGTGCCGTAGGAGGAGGCGTCCCTGCCCACCTTGATGCGGACGCCGTGTATGCCGGCATCGATGGAATCACCGTTCCTCGCCACGCTGCCCTCGGTCGAGAAGATGAACGGGCTGGCCAGACGGGTCCTGGTGCGTACGACCTCCAGATCGTTGACGTACACCCTGATGGTGTTGTCTCGGTACCAGGACAGGCGCACCTTCACGTCCTCGCGCAGCGGTGCCGCATCCAGATACAGGTATTCCTTGCCCTCGGGTCCCGGCACATCGGAGTGTGACATCACGTTCTCCACCAGAAACGCCGTGTTGGAGGCGAGACGCGGAGACACCAGATGGATGTCCTTCTCGTACTGGATACCGAATGAGACCACGGCGCCCCTGTTGTCCGAAATGTCGATCTTCGTGTGGTATCCAGTTCCCGTACCGTCGAGACGCATGTACCCCTCGATGGAGGCGTACGATCCGTCCTTGTCCATCGTCACCGGCTGCTGCGCCTGCCCCTTGGCCACGGCGTACCAGCCGATGCCCTCATCATGCCAGCCGCGGCTCACGAGCATGTCGCTCTCATCGGAGCTGGTGGTGTAGTTATGCGCTCCGGCGATCGCATTGGGATTGTACTGGCGGTAGAGTGGCACTCGCTCGCTGTCATCGGAATACCAGCCGATGCCTTCATAGTTCCAGCCCTGCCTGACGAGGTGATCGCGCTCCTTGGCCCCCACGGTGTAGTGGTGGTCTCCGGCGTTGGGATTGTATAGACGATAGACGGGCGTATCGGAATGCTTCGGAGCCACCCAGCCGATGCCCTCGTCGCGCCAGTGCTGGTCCAGCAGATAGTCGCGCTCATCGGCATTGGCCGTGTAGAAGTGCTCTCCCGAATTACGGTTGTACAGACGATACATGGGCGTCGTGCCCGAATCACCCTCATCTGCCACCGCTGTGGACTGCGCCACCAGACCGAACGACACCGAGGCGGCACCCGCCACGATCAGCGCGCACATCCGCCTCATCATATGAAACATGCCGTTTCCCAAAACTCTGATTCCTCTCTGCATAACGGGCGATCTATCCCTTCATGCCCGTTCCCGTCGACAGTGTAGCCGTCGGCACTGAACTCACTGCCGTCGAGCACAGCAGCAGAGGCAGGAGCGGCAACAGATAACGCCCTTGGAACCCTTCGATCTCGCCGGTGAGCGGAAGCTTCGGCATGTTCATCCACGTCGCCATCAACGACAGATAGATCAGCATCGTCGCCAGCAGCGCCGCCGCTACCGCCACGATCGAGTAGCGGTATGCGCTCAGCCAGCCGAGCATCGAATCGGGCCGCTCGATCTTCGACGTGCACGCCATGACCAGAACCCACCCCAAGGCCATGGCTGCGACCGCCACGGAGGACGAGGCCGGCACGTCGCCGAGCGTCTGCGGCAGCTGGAGGACATTCCATAGGATGATCTTGAGCACGCGAACCGGGTAATGAATCATGAACCCGATGTTGTCGGCCACGTTCACGCGCGCCAGCATGCCGCCGAACCGATTGTGCCATAACACATATGGCACCACACCCAGCAACACGGACAGGCCTACGACCAGTCCCTTGCGCTTCCATGAGACCACCGCGGACGGCAGGACAAGAACCAGCAATGCCTCCAGAACGTATACGACCTTGCAGAAGAACAACAGCACGATAAGCGCTATCAGCGCTGTCAGCTCCCACCATCGTGCGGAGGATTTCTTATCCGCAAGATGCAGCAGCATGCCCACAAAGCAAGCGCTCACGCCGATATACGTGGCGTCGGCCATAAGACTGGAGGAGATGAACGCCACCTGCGGGAGTGCGCCCACGAGCACGACGAGGAACTTGGCCCGAGGTGTCAGCGCGATCGCCAGAGAGAACAGGATGAGAAACATGATGAGATTGGTCTGACGTGCCATTTGCCAGCACTCGTACGGCGAATGACCGCCGTGCATTCCCAAAGCCAATCCGAGACCCTGTGGCAGGTATGCGATGGGGAAATACTGGTTGGATCGGTTGCGTACATGAACGTTGGGGATCGTCACCATCCTCGGCGTTTCCCTGTCCGCCCCCTGCTGCAGACCTATGTGCTTGTCCCTGGTGAAGGGCTTGTCCAACACCGAGGAGACCAGAATGTTACGGAAGGCCTCATTCTCCAGGAAACGCGAATCACCGGTGAGATGCTGGACCTTCACCGTGTTGCCATGTTCATCGGTCTTCGTCGTCGTGGGATTGAACGCCTGACCTGTCGCCACCGCATACGACGTAGTGGCATGCAGATCGGGATCGGGCATGCTCAACGGCCCCACAGCCTCCATGTAGTAGGCGCCCTGCAGCGAAGCGATCACGAGGAACACCAGCAATGGCGCCAGATTCCGCTCCAGAAACCGCTCGACTTGCTGCCGCCACATTGTTAAACCCCCACAGTCGGCTATATGGACACCACCATCATAGTGACGGGACGATGATCGGACTGCCAAAGGCCTGACCACGCACGGCTTCACCAAAGGTTGCCAAGATTGGCAAGTCCGAAGCGGTGTACGAGTAAGTTGGTGCTCATCGGATGGGCGTCGGACCCATCCACAGCGGAACGAAAGGAGTTCCAGAAGAGATGAGGAAACTGGCAAGAATCGCGGCGCTGCTCGTCGCCGCCGGCACATTGTTCGCCGGAGCGCCCGCCGCCAACGCCGCCGACAACGGCACCGTGGCCGAACCCGCGCCGCAGACGCTGTCCGAAAGCCGCGAGTCGACGTACGCCGCCGACAAGGAGAAGGCCGTCACCATCACGGACGTCAAGGTCGAGGACGTCGGCGCGCACTCCGCCGGACTGAAGGTCAGCTACAGCATCGACCCGGAGTACAAGGACCAGATCAAGTCGATCTGCCCGGTCGCCTACGTGAACGAGATCAGCACGATGACCTATCATCCGGGCACGCCCGACCCGTCCGCCTGGGGAGTCGCCTGGGATTCCTCATGCAAGGGCGTCTCCGACGAGGATCTGACGCAGGAGGACTATGAGAAGTTCTTCGGCGAACACACCGGTCGCAGGGATTTCGGCACTAACGACTACGTCGACTACACGTATCGCGAATGGGTCCGCTACTACCCGGACGCATGGGACACCGAAACCCGTCCCGCCACCGGCACGTTCGACATGACGCTGGTCGGATTGCAGCCCAACCACTTCTACGGCAACCGCAACCAGACCACTTCGGACTACGAGGGATACACCTCGCTCTACGACCTCTCCACCATCTGGGGCATCGAACTGCGCAAACTGGGCAAGTTCAACCAGCCGGTCAACGTCGACGTCCACACGCTCTCGGTGGGCGCGCACATCGAATTCAACGACGGCACCACGAACATGGCAGGCAACTACGCCTACGCCGCCCCCGGATTCACCACCGGTTCCGAGCCCACGGCCCCGAGCGAGGAGACCGTGCTCGGCTCCGACAGGAACGGCGTCACCGCCCAGGACGGCAACGCCAAGCAGGGATCCGTCTACCGCCTGTACGTCAGGAACCTGAGCGCCGAGTGCAAGGCCAAGCTCGACGCCACCGACAACACCGACCCGTGCATCTGGTACGGCTACATCTACTCCACACCCACCGCGCTGACTGACCCGAGTGGCGCCCCCTACCTCGAGGTCCAGAAGGACTCCAAGGCTACCGACCCCGCCAAGCAGTACTACGTGGACGCGTATATCCCCAAGACCGTGGCCGACGGCAAGCACACGATCGCGCTCACCGACGGCGAAGGCCAGCTGCAGGGCTGGACCGACGTCACCGTGGACAAGGATGGCACTGCCGAGACCGCCAAGGAGGTCACCGTATATCGCCTGTTCAACCCGAACGAGACACGCGCCGGCTCCCACCACTACACGTCCAGTCTCGCCGAGGTCAGGCATCTGACGGCTCTCGGCTGGAAGGATGAGGGGCAGTCGTTCGTCACGGTGGACAAGGGCAAGCCCGTCTATCGTGCGTACAACCCGAACGATGGCTCGCACTTCTACACCCTGAGCAAGGTCGAGTTCGATCACGCGATCAAGGCCGGATGGCATGACGAGGGAATCGGCTTCTACGTGTCCGAGGATGCGAAGGTGCCGCTGTATCGCGTCTACAACCCGAACTCGGGTGAGCACTTCTACACCGTGAGGAAGGCCGAGGTCGATTTCGACGTCGCGCACGGCTGGAAGAGCGAGGACATCGCCTGGAACGTCCTTCGATGATGGCTAGCGGATGATAGACCAGTGATGATTCGATAGCGATTACGTAAATCTCGCGAGAACGTCTCCTCTGAGGATTCAGAGGAGACGTTCTTTCATATGATTCTCATTCTCACTACGTACTCCCAGAATTCACCCAAATATCCCCAAGGTGCCCCATAGGTGTCGTTCAGGCGACGGATACGATTCCTAACGTGAGCCTCGTACTGAAATCAGAGGTACGAAAGGACCAATCATGGGGAAGCACAATGGTCTGAAGGCGGCAGTGGCCGCCTTCGCCGCGGTGGCCACGCTCGCGGGTGTCGCGGGCACGGCGACTGCCGCGGAAGGTAAGGACGTCGCGGCTCTGTCCGTCCACGGCGGTGCGCAGCGCATCGCCGCCGTCGGCTCGAAGAACGCTAAGAACGTGATCCTGTTCATCGGCGACGGCATGGGTGATTCCGAGATCACCGTCGCCCGCAACTACCTGCACGGCCTCAACGGCAAGTTCGAGGGCATCGACCGCCTCGGCCAGCCCACGCAGGGTGTCGAGACCGGTGTCGGCCAGTACACCACCTTCTCGCTGGGCAACAGCTCCAACGACGGCCTGCTGGCCAAGAAGTCCGACGGTACGCTCGCCGGCTCCAAGACCGCGGGCGTCCTGACCCCGGTCACCGACTCCTCCGCGTCCGGCTCCGGCTGGGCCACCGGCACCAAGACCTACAACAACGCCGTCGACATCGACGTCAAGGGCAACCCGCAGCTCAACCTCATCGAGCTCGCCAAGGCTGCCGGCAAGGCCACGGGCAACGTGACCACCGCCGAGATCCAGGACGCCACCCCGGCCGTCCTCGAATCCCACTCCTCCGAGCGCGCCTGCTACGGCCCGCAGGGCAAGTGGGACGGCAAGACCGACACCAACAAGGACGGCAAGATCGACGCCTCCGACGGTGCCGCCGAAGCCGCCAAGCGTTGCCTCGCCGACCAGCTCAAGGCCAACGGCGGCATCGGCTCCATCTCCGAGCAGCTGCTCGACACCCGCGCCGACGTGACCATCGGCGGTGGCGCCAAGTACTTCAACCAGTTCGGCCTCGACGGCAAGACCCTGTGGGATCAGGCCGCGGCCCGTGGCTTCCAGACCGTCAAGTCCGGTGACGTGAACGGCTTCAAGAACCTCTCCTCCGCCGACCAGACCAAGCCGGTCCTCGCCCTGCTCGGCGACGGCAACCTGCCGACCGAGTTCAACCCGTCCGTCGCCACCAAGCAGGACCCGAAGAAGGACGAGAACCCGACCGTCTGCTCCGTCAACCCGAATTGGCTCGGCAATCAGGGCGCGTCCCTCGCCGACTTCACCAGCAAGTCGATCGACCTGCTGCAGAAGAACCCGAACGGCCAGAAGAACGGCTACTTCCTGCAGGTCGAGGGTGCCTCGATCGACAAGCAGGACCACAACGCCAACGCCTGCGGCCAGATCGGTGAGACCGACGACCTCGACAAGGCCATCTCCGCGGCCCTCGCCAAGGTTGACCTGAGCAACACGCTCGTCATCGTCACCGCCGACCACGCCCACACCTCCCAGATCGTCGAGTCCCAGCCGATCTACGCCCTCAGCACCGTGCTCAAGAACCGTGACGGTTCCAAGACCGTCATCTCCTACGGCACCTCCGAGGACGACCTCTACGGCAATGGCAAGGACACCTCCAACGACGTCGAAGGCAAGGCCGATCCGAGCGACGCTCAGGGCAACATGAGCCACACCGGCACCCAGCTGCGCATCGCCGCCTCCGGCCCGAACGCCTCCCGCGTCGACGGCCTGACCGACCAGACCGACAACTTCTACACCATCGGCAACGCGCTCGGCCTCGCCACCAGCACCGACGCCCAGAAGAAGCTGTCCGACGGCGCCCAAGTGAGCGTCGAGGGCAAGGACGGCGCCTACACCGCCAAGGCCACCGGCTTCAACGGTGACGCGGTTCTCGCCTACCAGCTGACCGATGCCTCCGGCAAGGTCGTCGACCAGTCCGCCTCCAGCACCCCGCTCTCCGGCGTGCGCGTCCAGACCGCCGGCACCACCGAGATCGCGCTGAAGAACGCGAAGGAAGGCTACAAGCTCACCGTCACCGGCCGCCAGTCCGGCAAGACCGTGACCGTGACCCTCGGCGAGGGCGGCGAGACGCCTACCCCGGGTCAGCCGGAGCAGCCGGACGTGCCGGAAGGCCGCGCTGCCGTCTACCGTGCGTTCAACCCGAACGAGACCCGCGGCGGCTCCCACCTGTACACCACCAGCTACGCCGAGTACTCCGCTCTGGTCCGCGCCGGTTGGAAGGGTGAAGGCGAGC
The DNA here is from genome assembly GCF_000741175.1 of Bifidobacterium callitrichos DSM 23973. GTDB lineage: Bacteria > Actinomycetota > Actinomycetes > Actinomycetales > Bifidobacteriaceae > Bifidobacterium > Bifidobacterium callitrichos. The sequence goes on along the minus strand of NZ_JGYS01000013.1, from coordinate 1,021 downwards.
AGTTCCAGACCACCAGCGACACCAAGGCCAAGCCCGTCTACCGTCTGTACAACAAGAACGACGGCTCTCACCACTACACCTTGAGCGAGAAGGAAAAGAACAACCTCGTCAAGGCCGGATGGAAGTACGAGACCATCGCCTGGTACGTGACCGACGATGCTCCTGACAGCGTCTTCCGCATCTACAACCCGAACTCCGGCGAGCACGTTCTCACCCTGTCCGAAACCGAGGTCAACTCCGCGGTCAAGGCCGGATGGAACAACGAAGGCGTCTCCTTCAAGGCCTACGCCGTCAAGAAGTGACCCCACTCGACTAACGACGAGTTAGGTTAACGGAGAGAGGCTGTCGCCGGAGCAAATCCGGTGACAGCCTCTTTTGTCGTTGAAAGTCTGACGATACGTTATCGTTGTCAGGTGAGAAGAGCTGGCCTGCAAAGCAGGTCTGAGGGGTAGTCACTGAGGGGGCAATTACTGAATCGGAGCGAACCACACTTTGCCGTTGGCGTCACAGGTCTGGAAATACTCACCCTTCTGGGATTCCTCCATCGGCTGCCCATTGACATACGTCGCCGGACGCCACTGCCCGAGCGTATGGGCCTGGCCGTTGATCGTTACGCTATCCTTGCCCCATGTTGATGATCCACCATGATCATTGTGGATCTCATAGTAGGTGGACCCCTTTTGCGTGTGCAGCGCATGCACCTGATTACGTCCTGCACCGTCGATGGCCGCTTGGCATTCGGCTGCCGTGTAACAGTCGCCAGCAAACGTGTAATCGGTCGTGTCGTTTCCGCTCTGATAAGTATGGCTGTCAGTCGTTGATGAAGCTCTACGTGAGGACGATGGCGTCTTGGCTGTCTTCCTCTGCTCTTGCTGAGCCGCATCAAGAGCGGCTTGCGCATCATGGGCTGCAATCGCATCGGATACCGCCGCCGTAGCGGTCACCACATGCGCAGCCATCTGCCGAAGCGCATCCATATCGTATGCATCCACCGATTGTGCGGAGCGAATGGCGTCGGCGA
>NZ_JGYS01000012.1 GCF_000741175.1 Bifidobacterium callitrichos DSM 23973 | reverse complement strand
CTCATGAACAGCGGCTGAAGACCGGCCGGGCGTGCCAGATGCGCGAGACCCTGCAGGACATCTACGAGACCAGCCGCACGTCAGGCGAGGCGTGGGTGCGCTTGCACCGCCTGTGCTCGTGGATGATGCACTCACGACTGGAACCCATGAAGGACCTCGCCCGCATGATCCGCACGGCACTGGAACGAGATCCTGGCCTACTTCACCCACCCGTACACCAACGCGGTCCTCGAGGGCGTCAACAGCGTCATCCAGAACGTCAAACGACGAGCACGCGGATTTAGGAACATGGACTACTTCGCCACCATGATCTACCTGACCTGCGGCAAACTCGACCTCAAAGCAGTCACCGCCTACCCCCCCCCCACAACCCACCCACAAACAGCGAATAGCCGTGCTGGATGGCACGGTCGTCGCGATCGACGGGACCGTGGTGCCGATCGCGGCCGATTCGGTGTGCGTGCACGGCGACTCGCCGGCCGCGGTCGCGATGGCGCATGCGATCCGCGAGCGCCTGATCGCCGACGGCGTGACGGTGCGCGCGTTCACGGCGGCCTGACGATGAGCGCGACGAATGCCCGGTTTCTGCCGTGCGGGGAGGCGGCGGTACTGGTCGAACTCGACGATCTCGACGCCACGTTGCGCCTGTATGCGGCGATCGAACGGGCAGCGACGGCGGCGGTCGGTGCCGACGGTGACGGTGACGGTGACGCCGACTCCGTGTGGCGGTATGTGACCGGGCTGCTGCCGGCGGCGCGCACGGTGCTGGTCTCCTACGATCCGCTGGCCGATGCAACATTTCCCGATGCAAAACGCGGGTTCCGCGCTCGCCTGTGCGATGCCATCGCCCGCTTGGATGCCCCTGAACTGCACGCCGGTTCGACGCGTGTCGTCGAGATTCTGGTCGTATACAACGGCGAGGATCTGGGCGATGTGGCACGGATGCTCGGCATCAGCGAGTCCGAGGTCATCGCCCGGCATAGCGGGCATCCGTGGACGGTGGCGTTCGGCGGATTCGCCCCCGGATTCGACTATCTGACCGGCGGCGACCCGATCTTCGATGTTTCACGTAAAACATCGCCCCGTCTGGCCGTACCCGCGGGCGCCGTCGGACTGGCCGGCACGTTCTCCGGCGTATATCCGCGCAGCAGTTCGGGCGGATGGCAGCTGATCGGCACGACCGATACGCCGATGTGGGATGAGCGGGCGACTCCCCCGGCCCTGCTCAAGCCGGCGGACACCGTGCGATTCACGCCGGTCCGCGCGCGAGTCAGGCTCGGCGACTCGTCGGCGACCGCATCACCCGCTTCGGACAGCCACCGCCATGACCGCATCGCACACACCACATGCTCCGACGCGTCTTCGGCGGTTCCCGTGGCCGCCGCCCTGGAGGTGCGCAATCCCGGCGTATTGAGCACCTTCCAGGACGAGGGACGTGACGCCGCGCGGATGGGCGTTACCGGTTCCGGAGCCGCGGACCGTCGCGCGTTCCGTCTGGCGAACGATCTGGTCGGCAATCCCGCCGGAACGCCCGCGATCGAGATCACGGGCGGCGACGCCTCGTTCGTCGCGCATGGCGATCTGACCGTCGCCGTGGTCGGGGCTCCCGTCGACATCACCATCACCGGAACGGGCGCCATCACCACGGCAGGCGCCGTCTGTGCAACGGGCCATCCGGCAACGTTCTCCGTCACCCGGCAGGAGGCGTTCCTGCTGCGCGACGGCGAAACCCTGACGATCGGTACGCCCCGCGCGGGATTGCGCGACTATCTGGCCGTGCGCGGAGGATTCGACGTCCCGGAGATCCTCGACTCCGCCTCGACCGACACGATGAGCCATCTCGGTCCGAACCCCTTACGCCCGGGGCAGCTGCTGGCAATACGGCACGACTGGTGGAGAACCTCGCATACCGCGAGCAGCAGGCCCCCTCTGACGAGGGGGCTGTCAGCAAAGCTGACTGGGGGAGAGATAGCGCAACGAATCGCAACCACCGTCGGATTCCCCGAACCGTGGCCGGACGGTCTGCCTCGCGCCAACGGCCCGGTCACGACGCTCGCCGTCACGATGGGGCCGCGCGACGACTGGTTCACCCCCGACGCGATCGCCTTGTTCCTCGATCAGGAGTGGACCGTGACCGCGCAGTCGAATCGCGTGGGACTGCGCCTGGAAGGCGCACGATCGCTGCAACGCGGGGATTGCCGGGAACTGGCCAGCGAGGCCACGCTTCCCGGCGCGATCGAGGTGCCGACCAGCGGGCAGCCGGTGCTGTTCCTGCGCGATCAACCGGTCACCGGAGGATATCCGGTCATCGCCGTGCTGACGCGAGCCGCACTCGACCTCGCGGGGCAGCTGCCGCCCGGCGCCCGGATACGGTTCGCCGTGAAACACACGGCAGCCCGGAGGCACGCTAAAGAGAAGCACCCTGAAGAAAGGACCGCATGATATGCGTATCAATCGAATCCTCATCGCCAACCGCGGCGAGATCGCGGTCCGCATCATTCACGCGTGCCATGACACCGGACGCACGGCCATCGCCGTGTATGCCGATCCAGACGCCGACGCGCTGTTCGTGCACCTCGCCGACGAGGCGTACGCACTGGGCGGCGAGACGTCGAAGGACACCTATCTCAATATCGGGGCGATTATCGCGGCGGCACGCAAGGCCCACGCCGACGCCGTCCACCCCGGATACGGGTTCCTGTCCGAAAACGCCGATTTCGCGCAGGCGGTGATCGATGCGGGAATGACGTGGATCGGGCCGAGCCCCGAAACCATCCGCATGCTCGGCAGCAAGGTGGAGGCGCGACGCATCGCGGCCGAAGTGGGGGCGCCGATGGCCCCCGGCACCACCGCGCCCGTCCACGACCCGAAGGAGGTGGTCGCCTTCGCCCGCGAGCACGGGCTGCCTCTTGCGATCAAGGCCGTGTACGGCGGCGGCGGGCGTGGCCTGAAGGTCGTCCACGAGCTGAAGGACGTCGAGGAGGCGTTCCTGTCGGCCACGCACGAGGCCGAGGTCGCGTTCGGCAACGGCGACTGCTTCATCGAACGGTTCCTCGCCCGCCCACGTCACGTGGAGGTGCAGGTGCTGGGCGACCGGAACGGACGGGTCGTGGCGGTGGGCACGCGCGATTGTTCGCTGCAGCGTCGCAATCAGAAGCTCATCGAGGAGGCTCCGGCGCCGTTCCTGCCACCTGAGACGACGACGCGTCTCGAACGGGCCGCAGTCGCGATCTGCGAGCGCGCCGGGTATGCGAGCGCGGGAACCGTGGAGTTTCTGGTCGATCCGGACGGCACGATGTCGTTCATGGAGGTGAACACGCGCATCCAGGTCGAGCATCCGGTCACCGAGGTGACGACCGGCGTCGATCTGGTCGCCGCCCAGTTCGCGATCGCCGAGGGCTCATCGATCGGCGATGTGATCGCCGCGGACGGCGTCGCCCCGATTCCGGCGCACGGGCATGCGATCGAGTTCCGCATCAACGCGGAGGATCCGTCGCGCGGGTTCGTGCCGTTCCCGGGTGTCGTCGAATCGTTGCGCACGCCGAGCGGTCCGGGCGTCCGTTTCGATACGGGGATTGCGGCCGGGTCGATCGTGCCGGATCAGTTCGATTCGATGCTCGCGAAGCTCATCGTCTGGGCTCCGACGCGTCAGGAGTGTCTCGTGCGCGCCCGCCGCGCGCTGGCCGAGCTCGAGATCGACGGCGTGCCGACGGTCAAGGCGTTCGACGAGCGGGTGCTCGCCGACCCGGATTTCATGGCGATCGGCGACGGCGAACCGGACGCGTTCCGCGTGTACACGCGCTGGATCGAGGAGGTGCTGCTGCCGCATATCGCCCCCGCGACCTTGGCGAGCGGTTCGCCGAAGTCACGCGGCATCGCGCCGAGGAACGTGACGATGTGGATCGAACTCGACGGCAGACGCATGCGGCTCGGCGTGCCGGCCGGACTGGCCGGGCTTGTCAACATGGCGGGAGCATTGCCCGGAGCAGCCGGCGCCGACTTGATCGCAGGTCTTGCGGGACCGTCAGCGGCCACCGGCAACGCTCCCGACGCCACCCGCCCCGCCGGCGCGATCGCCTCGACGATCACCGGCACGGTGGTGCGTTGGCTCGCCGACGACGGCGCGACCGTCGCCGAGGGCGATCCGGTGGTCGTGGTCGAGGCGATGAAGATGGAGACCGAGATCGCCGCGCCCATCGCGGGAACCGTGCGTCAGCAGGCCAAGCCGGGCGATGCGGTCCGGTTCGACGACGTGCTCGGCGAAGTCGTGCCGAACTGTTGAGAGAGGAGCAGTCATGGATGCCAATACGTCGTCGATCGCGAGCATCGCAAGCTGGAGGTTCTACCCGCGCATCGCACGCATCGCCAATCTCGCAAGCCGCGACGTGGGCCGCGGCTCCGAAACCCTGATGACGTTCTCGCGCGGCGATCTGTTCCGCGCGGCGCGCCAGCTGGTCACGGGCCGGCCGGCGCGCGCGCTGGTCGTCACCGGCTTCTACATTCCGCAGGCCGACCGGCCAGCTGCGGAGACCGACGGACCGTTGGGCGCGTTGGAGGTGTGCATGGCGTTGCGCGCGATCGGCGGCGATGCGTGGCTGGTCACGGACGAATGCTGCGAACCGGTGATCCGCCCGAGCGCCGCCGCGATGCTGCCCGACGATCACGTGCTCATCGCACCGGTGCGCGAGCGGTTCGACGGTTGGATGAACGGGGTGATCGACCTGGCGAAGGCCGAGCGGATCGACACGCTGATCTACATCGAACGGGTCGGCCCGGCCCGCGATGGTCGTCCGCGCAACATGCGCGGCGTCGATATCAGCGAATGGACCGCCCCCTTAAGCCGGCTCACGCAGATGCAGCTGCACACGATCGGCGTGGGCGACGGCGGCAACGAGATCGGCATGGGGCGCGTCGCCGAATACGCGATCGAGGGCGTGGTGGATCATGGCGAGCGCATCGCCTGCCGGGTGCCGACCGACGAGCTGATCGTCTCCGGCACGTCGAACTGGGGTGCGCACGCGCTCGTCTGCGCGATGCGCGCGATGGGCCGTCCGGAGATCGAACCGTATCTCAAGGCCGACTGGCATCGCGCGACTCTGGAGACGATCGTCAGTCACGGCGGCCTCGACGGCGTGCACATGACCAACGTCGCCACCGTCGACGGTCTCGACCCGGAGCGCTACTACGCCGAGATCGCGGCGTTGAGCGCCCTGGCCGCGTAACGATCACCGCCGCATAACACACGCGAAAGGCGTCCGAAACGGCCTATAACCGCTTCGGACGCCTTCCTATATCAGGTATCAGGTGCGATGCTGCTGGCGCCGCGTCACGCCTTGGGCACAGAGCCCTCCTGCGCGTGATCGAAGACCGGCTTGTTGGACGCGTCGAACTTGTACACGCCGATGGAGGCGGTGGACGGGTCGTGCGCGTCGTTGAACGGGCCGATGCCGGCCTGGCCGGAGTACTGGATGTCCTTGCCGTCCTTCAGCAGGGCGAGGCACGCCTTGTACGAATCGCACTTCTCGCCGCCGGACACGCCGGAGACCGCGGGCAGGTTCTTCGCGACGGTCTCGCCGTCGGCCGAACCGCCCTTCTGGGCCGCGAGCGCCGCCAGTATGACCGCGTCGTACGTTTCGGCCGCGTACGTGAAGTCCTTGACCTTCGAGTCGATGCCCTTGACGCGCTCCTGGAACGCGTCGGTCGGGTGGGCGCCCGGGATGGTGCCGGTCGAGCCCTCGAGCATGCCGGCGTCGAAGTCGGCGGAGTGGTCGACGGTGTTGCCATCGGTCATGTACAGCTTGTGCGTGTCGATGCCGGCGGTCTTGAGCGCCTTGACGAGCGAGACGGTCTGGTCGAACGCGATGACGAGCACGGCGTCCGGGTTGGAGGCCTTGACAGCGGTGGCGATCGAGGAGAAGTTCGTCTCGGTCGGATCGAACGTATCCTTCTCGCCGTAGACGACGTTCACGCCGGCCGCCTCGACGGTCTTGACGACGACGTCACGCAGCGACGTGCCGTACTCGTCGTTGAACACCGCGATGGCGAGGTTCTTAATGCCGTCCTGCGCGATGATCTGGCCCAGCACCGCGCCCTGGACGGTGTCCGGCGGAATCGTGCGGAAGAACTTGTCGTCGAGACCGCTGAACGCGGTGGAGGTGGCGCCGTTGGAGATCATCGGCACGCCGGAGGTGACGACCTGCTTGTAGCTGTTCTTGACGACGGAGCTGGACGGCGGGCCGACCACGACGGACGGCTTCTTCGAGATCACCGACTGCGCCGCGGACGTGTTCTGGTCGGCGTGGTCGGCGTCGGACGTGTCGGCCGTGACCGAGGTCGCGTCCTTGCCGAGCACGCCGCCGGCCACGTTGATGTCCTCGACGGCGAGCTTGAGCGATGCCACGTTCGACGGTCCGATGTAGGCCATCGAGCCGGTGGACGGGAACAGGCCGGCCGCCACGAACGCGCTCTGCTTGCCCGAGTCACCGGACGCGCCGGATGCGCCGGTCGACGACGAGCCGCAGCCCGCCAGCGCCATCGACGCCGCCGCGACCAGCGCCGCAACGGTCATCGCACGCGATCTCATCGATCGCATCGTCTTCCTCGTGTTCGTCATGTTCTTCCTCATACGTCATCACGTTCCTCTCTAAAGCCTTGCGGCAGGTGATGGGGATTCTCGCTTCACTTGGATTTCGCTTGAATCTTGGTGACGACATTACGAGCGGGGCGATTCGGTCACGTTGTTCGCACGTAACCGGCGGATGACGGACGATAAACGGCGGAAACACGGGGAAATCATCCGTAATCGCCCCGTAATGCGCCGCGCCCGCCCGTAACATGACGGGCGGGCGCGGCGCGATATCAGTCGACTCGGTCGACTCAGTTGCCGTTGACGGCGTTGCCGTTGGCCTGCTGGACGATCGCGGTGAGGAAGTCGCGGTTGGTGGCGGTCTTCTTCAGGCGCGGGACCAGCGTCTGGTAGGCCTGCTCGGGCTCCATGCCGCCGAGCAGTCGACGCAGACGGTAGATGATCGGCAGCTCCTGCGGGTTGGTGATGAGCTCCTCGCGGCGGGTGCCGGAGGCGTTCACGTCGATGGCCGGGAACAGGCGCTTGTCGGCGAGCTCGCGCGACAGGCGCAGCTCCATGTTGCCGGTGCCCTTGAACTCCTCGAAGATCACCTCGTCCATCTTCGAGCCGGTCTCCACCAGCGCGGACGAGATGATGGTCAGGGATCCGCCGTTCTCGATGTTGCGGGCCGCGCCGAAGAACTTCTTCGGCGGGTACAGGGCCTGCGCGTCGACGCCACCGGAGAGGATGCGGCCCGAGGCCGGCGCGGCAATGTTGTAGGCGCGGGCGAGTCGGGTCATCGAGTCGAGCAGCACGACCACGTCCTGACCGAGCTCGACCAGTCGCTTCGCGCGTTCGATCGCGAGCTCGGCGACGGTCGTGTGGTCGGAGGCGGGACGGTCGAAGGTCGAGGAGATGACCTCGCCCTGGACCGTGCGCTCCATGTCGGTGACCTCCTCGGGACGCTCGTCCACGAGCACGACCATCAGATGGACCTCCGGGTTGTTCGTGGTGATCGAGTTGGCGATGTTCTGCAGCGTGATCGTCTTGCCGGCCTTCGGCGGGGAGACGATCAGGCCACGCTGACCCTTGCCGATCGGGGAGACGATGTCCATGATGCGGCCGGTGAGCTTGTTCGGCGTGGTCTCCTGCTTGAGCCGCTCCTGCGGGTAGAGCGGGGTGAGCTTGTTGAACTGCGGACGGTTGGCCGCCTCCTCGACGCTCATGCCGTTGATCGAGTCGATCGACTGCAGCGGCACGAACTTCTGACGCTGGTTGCGGCGGTCGCCCTCACGCGGGGCGCGGATGGCGCCGTGCACGGCGTCGCCCTTGCGCAGACCGTACTTCTTGACCTGCCCCATGGAGACGTACACGTCGTTCGGACCGGGCAGGTAGCCGGAGGTGCGCACGAACGCGTAGGAATCGAGCACATCGATGATGCCGGCGACCGGCACGAGGTCGTTGTTCTGCTCCTCGTTGCCGCGACGATCAGCGTTGCGATCCGCGCGATCCTGACGCTCGGCACGTCCGCCGCGATCGTCGTTCCAGTCGCGTTCGACATGGTCAACGGCGCGTTCCGCGCGATCGCCACCACGATCGCGGCGATCCTCGCGCTCCTCGAAGTCGCGGCCGCGGTCACGGCCACGCACGCGGCGACCGCGGCGATCGCCGTGATCGTCACGATCGGCGTTACGGTCGTTGCCGCGATCGTTGCCGCGATCGTTGCGAGCGCTGTGGTTGGTGCGATCGCCACGGTTGCGACGGGAGTCGTCCTCGTCGTCGCGCGGCGCGTTGTTCTGCGTGGGCAGCGTGGCGAGGATATCGTCGAGATCGCGCACGACCTCCTCGTTCTGCTCGCGCTCCTCGGTGGGGCGACGGCGACGGCGCACGTTCGCGACGATGATCTCGTCGCCGTTCTCGTCGATGACGTGACGACGGCCGCGCTCCTTGCGCTCCTCGCCGGACGGGGTCGGCTCGCTCAGATCGAGGGAGTCGAGCAGGCTGGCGGCGGCGTCCTGATCATTGACTCGCCTGTCGCGCCTGCCGGAGCGGGCGTCACGCTCGGCGCGATCCTGCTCCTCTTCACGTTCGCGCTCACGATCGGCGCGATCGAAACGGCTGGTGGGGCGATCGAAATCGAACCTGCGATTGCGCGGCGTACGCTCACGCGAGGATTCCTCGGATGCCGGAATCGGCTCGAATCCGGCGAGGCCCGCCACGACGGAGGCCGCGGCCTCGTCGACCTGTGCGGACGCTTGCTGCTCCGCCGGCTGAGCGGCGGAAGCGGTGCCCTGGAACGTGCGCTGCGCGGCAGACGGCGCCTGCTGATCGGTGGATTCGGCGGCGGCAGTGCCGACGGGGTTGGCGGCCTCGGCAGTCTCGGCGGTCTCGACCGGCGCGACCGGCGCGACCGGCTCAGCTGAGGAGGACATGTCGTTCGATGCGGCCTGCACCGGGGCATCGGACTGCGCGTTGATCGAGGCCTCGACCGTGGTTCCCGCCGACTTGGCGGCCCTCGTCCTGGCGGTCTTGCCGCCCTTCGGCGCACGGACGGTGACGCCCGCCGGCGCCTGACCGCCGGAACGGGCCGCCTGCAACGTAGCAAGCAGCTCCGGCTTGCGCATGGTGGACGTGCCACGCAGACCCATCTGCTTGGCGAGCTCCTTGAGCTCCGGCAGCTTCATATCCTCGAGATTCTGGCTATTGGCCACGATTCATACCTTTCCACAGCACCAACCGACGCATACGCGACACACCGGCACTAGCCTGAAGAGTGATTACGGCTTTCCCGCCGTCTGTGAACGCCCGCCGCACTCCTATGCTCGCGGACTGACCTCACCATACAACGTCTCCCAGACCAACGCAAACCGGCTCCTGCGATCATGGCGCGTACGGCTTCAGTCCACCCCAGACCTCACCATCACAAACTCCATCACAGCCCCACAACTCCCCATCACAAACTCCATCACAAACCACACAACTCCCCATCACAAACCCTATTGCCCCATCACAGACCCTATTGCCCCATCACAGACCACAGATTCCACCACAGACCACATCTGCATCCCCATTTCGGTCTCCCAGCGTCACATATTCCCGAAACAAATCCATCCCCCGGGAATATGTGACGCCGAGTTGGGACCAGCGTCACTTTTTCCCGAGCCCCGGAGAAATCCCGGGAATATGTGACGCCGACGAACTGTGCCGTAGACGAATCTCTGCAGCACAAACTTCACAGCACAGAACGGCACGTACGTAAAAAGGCTTCCTCGGTATGAGGAAGCCTTTTTACGTCATGACTACTACAACGACGACGTCATGTTACTTCTGTTCGTGATACGCCTTGTCGGTGTTGACCGACCACACGTTCTTCTTGGACGTCTTGCCGCTCTTGATGTTGGAGACGGCCTCGATGGCGGTGGCCATGGAGTGATCCATGTTGTTGTAGCGGTGCTGGCCGTTGCGGCCGACGCAGTAGAGGTTGCCGAACCCGTCGAGGTACTCGATGAGCTCATCCATGTGCTCGTAGGTGTCGAAGTAGGCGGGGTAGGCCTTCTTGACACGTTCGCGATGGGAGTCGATCACATCGGCGGGGCCGCTGATGACGCGCATGCGGGTGAGCTCGGAGATGGCGAACTTGGTGGCCTCCTCGTCGGACATGTTCCAGAAGGAGTCGCCCTCCTCGCAGAAGTATTCGAGACCGATCCACACGGTGTTGTCGACGTCCTTGACCAGGTACGGGCTCCAGTTGTTGAAGATCTGGAGACGACCGACCTTGTAGCCCGGATCCTGCACGTAGATCCAGCAGTCGGGCACGATCGGCGGGTTGCCGAGCGTGGGGATGTCGGTGGTGTTCTTCAGGCGCAGATGCTTGACCAGCAGTCCGACGGTGACGAAGTCGCGGTACGGCAGGCCTTCGGCGATGTGCACCATGTCGGCGGGGGCAGGCTTGCCCTGCACGGCCTGCTCGCCGGCATCGATCGCGTCGACGAGGTCCTTGACGGGCATCGACGAGATGAACTGGTCGGCGTGGATCTCCTTGCGGTTGCCTTCGGAGTCCTCGGTCACGACGGAGGAGATGTGACCGGCGACCTGACGCACCTCGACGACCGTGGCGTCGGTGACGACCTTGACGCCAGCGGTCTCGCAGTTGTGCTCGACGGTCTCCCACAGCTGGCCGGGACCATACTTCGGGTACCAGAACTCCTCGATGAGGGAGGTCTCGACCTCGGCGTTGGAGCGCTTCTTCGGCAACAGCTTCTGGAACGCGTTCTTGAGCACGCCGAGGATCGACAGGCCCTTGACGCGCTGCGAACCCCAATCGGCGGAGATCTGCGAGGGGTGACGTCCCCACAGCTTCTCGGTGTAGCCCTCGAAGAACATGGAGTACAGCTTGCGGCCGAAACGGTTGATGTAGAAGTTCTCGAGGTTCGTCTCGGGCAGCTTGTGGATCATCGACTTCAGGTAGGAGAAGCCAGCGACCAGCGTGAGCTTCACGCCCATCGCCTTGAGCGTGTTGGGGCTCAGCGAGATCGGGTAGTCGAAGAAGTGACGGTTCCAGTAGATGCGGGAGACACGATGACGCTTGAGCATCACCTTGTCCTCGATCTCCGGATCGGGGCCGCCCGGCTCCATGTCGTGCTCACGACCGAGCTTCTTGTCGTCGTAGGAGGGGGCACCCTGCAGCGGCAGAACGTCCTTCCACCAGTCCATGATGCGGTCGTCCTTCGAGAAGAAGCGATGTCCGCCGATGTCCATGCGGTTGCCGTTGTGCTTGACGGTGCGCGAGATACCGCCGAATTCGCGTGTTCCCTCAAGAACCGTGACGTCGTACTTGTCGGCGCCGCCGTCCTTGATAAGCTCCCATGCCGCGGTCAGGCCTGCAGGGCCTCCACCGATGATCACCACGGATTGTTTGTCGGTCACGTTCATCTCCTTATAACAAAATCACGCATATCCTACCGAAGGCCTCGGAAGCGCACGCCGACCCTGTGCGTTTCCTTACAGATACTTCAGGTCAGATACTTCAGGTCAGTGGATGTCGTCGGGGATGTCGATGTCGGTTTTCTGAACCTCTTCGACGTTGACGTCCTTGAACGTGACGATGCGCACGTTCTTGACGAATCGGCTCGGACGGTACACGTCCCACACCCATGCGTCGGTGAGCTGGACGTCGAAGTACACGTCCTGCCCGGCGGATCGCACGTTGAAGTCGACTTTGTTCGCCAGATAGAACCGGCGTTCGGTCTCCACTACGTACGTGAACAGTTTGATGACGTCGCGATATTCCTTGTACAGCGACAGCTCGGCGTCGGTTTCGTAATTGTCGAGATCCTCGGCGCTCATACCTTCCTGATTCCTTTTGTTCCTGTTATGCCCTGTTCGTCGCTATTTGTCGCTTTCGCGCTTGCGACCACGACCAAGGGTACGCCACCAGGCGTCCTTCGACGTCTTGCGTTCGCTCTGCCCGTATGGCCAGTTGCTTTCCTCGTCGGATGAATCGTACGCGTGGGACTCCCCCGTCGACGGCTCGGGCGTCACCTGCGGCAGTCCGAGTCGTTCGCGCGCCTCCTGCGGCGTCATGCGGTACGTGCTTTCGCGGGTGTGTGATTCGTGCTTGACCGCCTCGCCGTCCGATGCCATCGCGACGTCCGACCTGTCCGATCCAACTGCCCGGGAACGCTGCTGGATGGCGATCGAGTGCTCGCGCGCGCTCAGCGCCTCCTGCACGCCGGGATTGTCCTCGATCAGGTGCATGCCGAACGCCTCGAGCGAGCGGATCGGATCGTATTCGTCGACCAGCGTGTCCATGACGATAAGATCCTGGTACTTGCGTCCGACCGGATCCCACAGCGCATCACGCGACGTGCCGGACGGCACGAATCCAAGCGACTGGTAGACCGAGACGGAACGCGTGTTCTGCTCCGGCACGCTCACCCAGATGCGATGCATGCCGAGTCCTGCCGGCTCCGGCGCGAAACCGTAGGTCATGACGCGCGGCATCGCGTCACGCGAGTAGCCGCGGCCGCGGTAGTCCTTGCCGAGGATGATCTGGATGCGCGCCGAACGGGACCATCCGTCGATGTCGATCAGGAAGATCATGCCGATGACGTTGCCGGTGGCCGAGGCGTCGGTCTTGTGATCCATATCGTGGTCGGCGTCGGTCAGGATCGCCCAAGCGATGGTGCGACGCGCCTCGGGATCGCCCACGCCGGACTCGCTCGGCGCCTGACCCTGCGTCCACGCGACGGAGCGCGCCACCCACGCGTGGACGACGGCGCGTTCCGCGTTCTCGTCCTTGCCGGTGATTCTGGTGGCGCCGTAGTAGGCATCGAGCTGGTCGAGCTTGGGCAGGTCTTCCATGGTGGCGGGGCGCAGATGCACCATCTCGCCGCGGATGGGCGGGATCACGATGCTTGCGGGCAGTTCGCGACGCTCCGGGGTCCACGTCGCAGCCGTGTTCGCTTCCATGTACTCAGTCATTTCCCTGTCGTCCCTCGCAAAATCAAACGTGCCGGATCGCCCTGACCCGGTCGATGATCGCCGATGATTGCCGACCGATCATTGCCGAAGTTATCTTACTCAGCTGTATGAACGCTGGGAGAACATGTAGGTTACATGTAACCGAATTTCCACACGCCCTTCGATCGACGCCGATCGGCGCCGATCTTCCTGCCGAAACGACGAATCCCGTCGTCCCCCGAAAAAACAAGGGGGAACGACGGGATTCACGCAACCGATCGGATGAGCCGGCCTCAGGCCTTGATCTTGCCCATGACGATCTTGGTGACGGCCTTGGCGTCGGCCTGACCGCGCGTGGCCTTCATCACGGCGCCGATGATCACGCCCATCGGCTTCATGTTGCCGCTCTTGAGCTTCTCGACGACGTCCGGGTTAGCCTCGAACGCGGCGTCGACCGCGGCCTCGATCGCACCGGAGTCCTCGACGATCTTGTAGCCGTGCTTCTTGACGACCTCGTCCGGGGTGCCCTCACCGGCGAGCACGCCGGCGACGGTCTGCTTGGCGAGCTTGTCGTTGAGCTTGCCGTCGGCGATGAGCTTCTCGACCTCGGCCACGTCGGCCGGGGTGATGGGCAGTTCCTCCAGCGAGACGCCCTTGGCGTTGGCCTCGCGGGACAGCTCGCCGAGCCACCACTTGCGCGCGCCGGCCGCCGAGGCGCCGGCCTTGACGGTGTCCTCGATCAGGTCGAGGGCGTCGGCGTTGAGGATGTCGCGCAGCTGCAGGTCGGTCAGGTTCCACTCGGCCTTGAGACGGTTGCGGCGCTCGCGCGGCATCTCCGGCATCTGGGCCTTCATCTCGTCGATGTGCTCCTTGGTGATGTGGAGCATGACGAGATCCGGATCCGGGAAGTAGCGGTAGTCGTCCGCATCGGACTTGAGACGGCCGCCGGCGGTGGTCTGCGTGGCCTCATCCCAGTGACGGGTCTCCTGCAGGATCTCCTTGCCCTCGTCGAGGCGGGCGGCCTGACGGCGGATCTCGTACTGGATCGTCTTCTCGATGCCGCGGAACGAGTTCACGTTCTTGGTTTCGGAACGCGTGCCGTACGGGGCGTCGGCGGACGGACGCAGCGAGACGTTGACGTCGGCGCGCATGTTGCCCTGCTCCATGCGGGCGTGGGAGATGCCCAGCGCACGCACGATGTCGCGGATCGCGCGCATGTAGGCGCCCGCGATCTCCGGAGCGCGGTCGCCCGCGCCCTCGATCGGCTTGGTGACGATCTCGATCAGCGGCACGCCGGCGCGGTTGTAGTCGACCAGCGAGTGGTCGGCGCCCTCGATGCGGCCGTCGGCGCCGCCGACGTGGGTGTTCTTGCCGGCGTCGTCCTCGATGTGGGCGCGCTCGATCGGCACGCGGAAGACGGTGCCGTCCTCCAGCTCGACGTCGAGGTAGCCGTTGCCGTTGGTCGGCTTGTCGTACTGGGAGATCTGGTAGTCGCGCGGCATGTCCGGGTAGAAGTAGTTCTTACGCGCGAACTGGCTCCACTCGTTGATCTCGCAGTGCAGGGCGAGGCCCAGCTTGATCGCGTAGTCGACGGCCGTCTTGTTGACCACCGGCAGGGAGCCCGGCAGGCCAAGGCTCACCGGGGTCAGCTGCGTGTTCGGCTCGCCGCCGAAGTGGACTTCGGCCGGGCAGAACAGCTTGGTCTTCGTGCACAGCTCGACGTGCGTCTCGAGGCCGAACACCACATCGTACTTCTTGGTGGCATCGGCGTACTTCATCAGTTTTTCAGCCATGATGTTTTTCTTTCGATCCTTCCGATGCTTGGTCTCACTTGGCGAGGCCGTCGAGCCACGGGGCCTTCAGGTCCTTCCAGATCGGTCCGTTCCAGTCCTCCTCGAGGGCGGCCTCGAGCGCGGCGGCGGGCTTGTACATGACCTCGTCGCGCTGCTGCGGGGCGATGAACTGGAAGCCGACCGGCAGACCGTCGTCGGACAGGCCGGCGGGGATCGACATGGCCGGGACGCCGGCGAGGTTCGCCGGGATCGTCGCGATGTCGTTCATGTACATGGCCAGCGGGTCGTCCATCTTCTCGCCGAACTTGAACGCGGTGGACGGGCTGGTCGGGGAGACCAGAACGTCGACCTGCTCGAAGGCCTTCTTGAAGTCATCGATGATGAGCGTGCGGACCTTCTGCGCGGAGCCGTACCAGGCGTCGTAGTAGCCGGCGGACAGGGCGTAGGTGCCGAGGATGATACGGCGCTTGACCTCGTCGCCGAAGCCGGCCTCACGGGTGTAGGCCATCATGTTGGCGGCGGTCTGCGGCACGTCTGCCGGCGGCATCACGCGCAGGCCGTAGCGCATGCCGTCGTAGCGGGCCAGATTGGAGCTGACCTCGGACGGCATGATGATGTAGTAGGCGCCCAGCGCGTACTCGAAGTGCGGGCAGGAGACCTCGACGACCTCGGCGCCCATGTCCTGGAGCTTCTTGACGGCCTCGTTGAAGCGGGCCTCGACGCCGGGCTGGAAGCCCTCGCCGCCGAGTTCCTTGACCAGACCGACCTTCAGGCCCTTCAAGTCGCGCTTGAGTCCCTCGCGCGCGGCGGCGGCCATCGGACGCGGGCCCTCCGGGATGGAGGTGGAGTCACGGCGATCGTTGCCGCCGATGATCTCCTGCAGCAGGGCGGAGTCGAGCACGGTACGGGAGACCGGGCCGATCTGGTCGAGCGAGGAGGCCATGGCGATCGCGCCGAAGCGGGAGACGCCGCCGTAGGTCGGCTTGACGCCGACGGTGCCGGTCAGAGCGCCCGGCTGACGGATCGAGCCACCGGTATCGGTACCGAGGGCCAGCGGGGCCTCGAACGCGGCGACCGCGGAGGCCGAACCGCCGCCGGAACCGCCGGGGACGCGCTCGGTATCCCACGGGTTGTGGGTGGTCTGGTAGGCGGAGTGCTCGGTGGAGGAGCCCTGCGCGAACTCATCGAGGTTGGTCTTGCCGAGGATCGGCATGCCGGCCGCCTTGAGCTTCTCGATGACGGTGGCATCGTACGGGGGGATCCAGCCTTCGAGGATCTTGGAGGCGGCGGTGGTCTCGATGCCCTTGGTGACGATCATGTCCTTGATCGCGATCGGGACACCGGCCAGCTCGGGCAGATCCGCCTTCTCTTCCGGCGTCTTGGCGTCGAAGGCGTCGGCCTGCTCGCGGGCGACGTCGGCGGAGACCTTGAGGAACGCCTTGATGCTCGGCTCGGCGGCCTCGATCACCTCGAGATGCGCGTCGACCAGCTCGCGGCTGGAGACCTCGCCCTTCTTGACGGCCGCGGCCATCTCGGCGGCGGTCAGCTTGACCAGTTCGTTGGTTGCTTGTGCCATCTTCGCTCTCACTCCTCGCTTCCCAGGATTCGCGGCGCGACGAACATGCCGGCCTCGGTCTTCGGGCCGCCGGCGAGCGCCTCGGCCTGCGTGAGCGGGGTGACCGGCTCGTCGGGGCGCAGGTAGGCCTCGAGCGGCACCGGGTTGGCGGTCGGCGGCACGTCGTCGGAGGCGACCTCCTGGACCTTGTTGATGGAGTCGGCGATGACGTTCAGCTCGCCCTGCAGGCGGGTGATCTCCTCATCGGTGAGCGCGATTCGGGCCAGATCGCCCAAATGCACGATTTCTTCGCGTGTGAATGTAGGCATGCGCCTAACTATACGAGCGGTTTGTGACACGCGCGGGACATGTCTGTTATCCGCGCCCTACTCGTCCTTCTACTCCTCCAAGGCGGCCGGGTCGTACCAGATGACGTGCAGGCGGAACGTGCCGTCGTTGGATTGCCATGCACGGAATCCCAGTTCGTTCCAGCTCATCGGCATCGCGGCCTCCTCGGTGGAGGGCTGCGATTGCCCGACGAGGGCCCGCTGCGTCTCGTCCGGCATGCCGAGCTCCTCGGCCATGCATTGGAATCCTTCCGATTGCAGCGGATGTCTGGCCTCGTTCGCGGGGACGGTGAGGTAGATGTCCCTCGGGGGATGCTCGTTCTCACCTGCCGCGCCTTCGGGCACGATCTGGAACTGGGCCTTCGTGCCGTCTGCGTTGTCCGGATCGTTGCAGTCAGTGATCATGTCGGTCATGTTCTTGAGCGTGTATCGCCGGTCGCTCTGCGCAGGCAGCTGGTAGGGACCGACTTCGGCGTCGGCGTTGCTGCGATGCCACGCCCACACCACCGTCGCGCACACGATGACCAGCAGCACCACCATTCCCGCGATCGCCCACCGGCGACGACCATCCTGACGGTTCCGGCGCATGCGGTCATGTCCGCCGGAGCCTCCGGGCACGCCCCCGCCGCCTCCGGGCGCGCCTCCACTAGGTACTCCTCCGCCGGGTACACCCCCTCCAGGTATTCCCCCGTTGTGCGATCCCCTATCAGGCATACCCCCGCCGGTCATACCCTGCGAACCACCGTGCGATGTCTGTGATGCTCCATTGCCGCCCATGATCCTCACCTCACCTGATTCGCTTCACCGTGACCCCGCTCCATTGCAGTGTCTGCAGCGCCTGCAACGTCTGCACAACGCCTGATTCCAGTCTACCTGCCTCCTCCCCACCCCGTCCAGCCCTATCCGCCCCGTCCTGCGGCCCCGCCCTGCACGCCAGCGAGAGGTGTCAGCATGCCGGTGACGAAAACCTCTCGCCATCCTTTCCCAAGCGAGAGGTCGGCGACCGCCGGTATCACGCATCTCTCGCCAAGGGCTCCTCCTGCGAGAGACCGACGGCCACCGACGACGGGGATCTCTCACTGGAACCTCCTCAGCGAGAGTTCCGCATCACCGGCCAGCATAAACGGCTCGCCAATCGCGTCCACAGCGAGAGGAACCCGTCACAGGCGGGCAACAACGACCCGTTAACGCACACGACCGGCATCACGCAGACGCCTCCCGCGACTTTTCCACAGCATTCCGCAGCAAACCCGCTGGCGGAATCCCAAGCCTCGGGAGGCTTCGTCCACCGACACCGTTCGGATCCCACCGCAGCAGGCTCCGCCCCTTATGGTCGGGCTATGAGACAACACCACGAAGTCACGGCGCTGATTCAGACGGCGCAATCCGAACGCCGATGCGCGTTCGGGACCACACATGCACAGCGTCAGGCGCTGTCCCGCCGCGCGCATGCGAACGAACTCCATCAAGCGATGCCCAACATGTACGCCGACGCCGCATACTGGCAATCGCTTAGTCCTCCCGAGCGGACGCTGCACATGGCCCGCACCCTGTCGAGGAAACATCCCGGTTGGGCTTTCGGCGGCCTCACCGCCGCGGCCGCACACGGCTTCGACCACCGCTGGAGGCTGCACGACGGCAGGATCACCGTGACCACCACCACTCGCAGTACCGACACCACCGCCGGCAAACGCATCCAACGACTGCGCATCCCTCCGGATCAGCGCATCGTCACCGCCAGCGGGATTCCGGTTACGGATCAGGCTCGCACGGTGGTGGACTGCGGTCTTACCCTGCAGTTCCGCGATGCGCTCGCCATCGTCGATTCCGCGATGGCCGACGGCCTGTCCATAGCGGACATGCTGGTCGCATGCTCCCGTATACAACAGGATTCCGCGCCGGTGCTCCGACTGCTGCACTATGCGAATCCCGCCAGCGAGAACGGGGGCGAGTCGCTGGCGCGCGGCACGATCATCGAGCAGCGATTCATGGTTCCGCAGATCCAGACGACATTCGTCGATCCCACCACAGGGCAGACATATCGGGTCGACTTCGTCTGGCGTTTGACCGATGGGCGTGTCATCGTCGGCGAGCTGGACGGCACGGAGAAGTACGTGAATCCGGAGATGACCAATCGCAGAAGCATTCAGGGCGTGGTGCTCGCGGAACGGGAGCGCGAGGCCGCGCTGCGTCGGGCCGGAGTCACGACGATATTCCGATTCACGTTCGATGATGCGATCCGGCGGGAACCGCTCATCGGCAAGCTGCTCGCCGCCGGGGTACCACGGAATCAGCTCTAGTCGGCTGATTCAGCCGCCTAGAGCCGCGTTCCGCGCACCAGTACCTCTGTCTGCCCCAGACCCGCATGTCCATGAGCTCGACCGACGCCGTCGATTGATGCCCACCGTAGTCTGCCCCAAGCCCGCATGTCTGCGAGAGATCCCTCTCACCGTATGGCGCGGATCTCTCACAAACGGCGACGAATCACCACCATAGCGAGAGCTCGTATAGCAACGGTGACACGAGTCTCTCGCGGAGAACCATCTCAGCGAGAGATTTCCGCCAAGAGGCAACGATGGCGTCTCGCTGACGCCTCTCTAGCGAGAGGTCGGCGACCGCCGGTATCACGCATCTCTCGCCAAGCAGCACTCCAGCGAGAGATCGCCGTCATGCCATGATGCGGACCTCTCACTGAGCGGCTCTCAGCGAGAGGTTTTCGTCAGGAAGTGGCGAGGACCGATCGCCAGCCGGGATCCGATGACGTGGAAGCCCCCGAGGGGTGGAGCCGACCGAGGATCGTCTGTCCCGCCGGCCCCGCCGGTCAGCGGATGACGGCGTGCTGGGCGATCCAGGCGTGCATGGTCACGGCGGCGGCGGCTCCGGCGTTGATGGAGCGGACCGAGCCGAACTGGGAGATGTAGACCACGTCGTCGGCGAGGTCGAGGGCGGTCTGCGTCAGCCCCGGCCCTTCGGCGCCGAACAGCAGCAGGCAGCGCTTGGGGAAGGCGTAGGTCTCCATCGGCACGGCGCCGGGGATGATGTCCATCGCGATGACGCGCGCCGCTTCAAGCTCCCGGATGCGCGCGTCGGAGGCCATCCGCGAACGCTCGTAGGCGATCTCGCCGGCGATGCGGTTGCGCCAGCATTCGACCAGTTCCGCGATCGACGGGTGATGCTCGACGTGGCTGTACAGCTCGGTCATCAGCGCGCCGTTGCGATTCCACTTGTGCGGGCCGACGATGTGGACGCGCCGCGCCTGGAACGCGTTGGCGGTGCGCACCATCGACCCGATGTTGAAGTCATGCGTCCAGTTCTCGCAGGCGATCTCGAAGTCGTGGCGACCGCGCGCGTCGAGATCGGCCTTGATCGCGGCGACGCTCCAGTAGCGGTAGCGGTCGAGCACGTTGCGCCGATCGCCCTCGTCGAGCAGGGCGGAGTCGTACCGGTACGGATCGAAGGCCGGCGACGCCGGGTCGTCGGGACGCGGCTCGCCGGGATGGGTCTGGGCCCATGGGCCAACGCCCACCTCGCGGAAGACGGGCTCGCCGGAGCGTTCGGCCTCGATATCGATGGGATTACGGGGATGCATGCGACCTGTCAGGCCTTGAGTTCGGACTCGTGGAAGACCTGGATGAACGGCACCTCGTGGCGCGAGTCGTCGACCGGGTTGATGACGGTGATCTCGTGCTCGTCCGCACCCTCGCCGACCTCGCCGACGAGCGAGGCGACGGCCACGACCGAGGCACCCTCATGCTCGACGATCGAGAAGTCGAGGCTCAGTTCGTTGCCGTTGCGCAGCGTCACCAGCGAGCTGGTCTGCACGTACGACTTCTCGGAGAGCCACGCGTCGAGCAGCACCACGCGCTTGCCCTTGATCGACGGGCCCTTGATCGAGGGGAAGACGAAGTCCATGACGAATCCGTCGAGGTCCTCACCGCGGGAGGCGGCGGCCTGGATCACGGAGCTGACGAGCGGCACGGAGGCCGCGGTCAGGGCGCCGACCGCGTCGAAGTCGTCCACGGAGTATCCGGCGTCCTCGAGCGTGTCGAGCAGGACGTGGCCCATCACCGCGGCGCCATGATGGTCGAGCGTGACACCGTACAGTTCGGAGAACGGGCGGCCGACCACGCGCTCCTTCAACAGGGAGCGCAGCTGATCGCGCGGGTCGAGGGCCGCGAAGTCGATGGCGTCGCCGCGCAGATCGGCGGGACCAGTGGAACGGAAACCGGAATCAGTCATAGGGCCAACAATACGGCCCGGTCTCGTCACTTGTCCGCGGCACCGACGGCACCGACGGCACCGACGGCACCGACGGCACCGGCCGAAGCATCACCCGCATCATCACCCGCATCCGCCGAGTCACCCGTCCCGTCCGCCGCGTCGCCGCTGACCTCCGGGGCGGTCAGCTCGGTGATGTTGCTCTTGTCGGGGTCGAGCAGCGGCACCTCGGCGATGACCTTGGTCGCGTCGATCTTCTGCAGTTTGCGCGCGGTGGGTAGCACACGACGCTCGAGACTCGAGGCGAAGGTGTTGTACGCGGCGACGGTGCGGGTGATCTGCGCGCCGAGCTTGGTGGCGTGCTCGCCCAGCTTGGCGAATCGCTCGTAGAGTTCGCGCGACAGGTCGAACAGCAGTTTCGCGTCCTCGGTGAGGTTCTGCTGCTGCCACGCGTAGGCGACGGATTTGAGCACCGCCCACAGGGTGACCGGCGAGGTGAGCGCCACCTTCTTCGAGAAGGCGTCGTCGAGCAGCGTGGGATCGGCCACGAGCGCGGCCTGCAGCAGCGCCTCGTTCGGGATGAACGCGATGACGAAGTCGGGCGTCGTGTCGAACGCCTTCCAGTAGGCCTTGGCGCCAAGCACGTTCACATGCTCGCGCAGGGCCTTGGCGTGCTCCTTGAGCAGTTCGCTTCGACGCGCGAGCTCCTCGGGACCGGCGGAGTCGGGGATCTCGCAGGCACGCTGATAGGCGGAATACGGCGCCTTGGCGTCGATCGGAATGGTCTTGCCGCCCGGCAGGTGGACGACCATGTCCGGACGCTGGTCGCGATCGCCGTCGCCCTTGACCGCGACCTGCGTGTCGAAGTCGACGTGCTCGAGCAGACCGGCCGATTCGACGATGTTCTTGAGCTGGGCCTCGCCCCACGCGCCGCGCACCTTGTTGTTGCTCAATGCGGCGGACAGGGCGCTGGTCTCGCGGTCGAGTCGCGTCTGCTGCTCGCCAAGGCCCTTGAGCTGCTCGCCGAGCGCGCCCATCTCGCGCTTGCGCCCCTCCTCGATCTGCGCGACCTTGGCCTGCAGCGCGTCGAGGTTCTTCTGCACCGGGGCGAGCGCCTCGATGACACGGTTCTGCTCCTTCAATCGCTGCGCCTGCTCGGCCTGACGGCGTTCGGCGGCCTGCGCCTCGATCCTGCGCTGCTCGGCCGCGGCCTTCGCCTCCGCCTGACGCCGCTGTTCGGCGGCCTCCAGCGCGGCCTGACGGCGTTCCTCGGCTTCGGCCTCGGCGCGCTCGCGATCGTGCTGGATGCGGATCTGCTCGGCCTGCTGCGCCTGCGCCAGCTGCGATTTGACGAACGAGAGCTGCTGGATGGCGCCCTCGTGCTGTGCACGCGCCTCGGCGTATGCGGCGTTGAGTCGCGCGATCTCCATATGCGCGGATTCGACGTTGGACTTCGCGTCCTCCAGTTCGGCGACGCGCACGCCGCGTGCGCTCTCCTGCCCCTTCGACCTGCCCAGCACGAAGCCGATGCCCGCGCCCAGCGCGAAGCCGATCAGCAGCACGACCGCGGCCATGATCCATACAACAGCGTTATCAGTCATGATCCCAAGTAAACCACGGGCGCGCGAAGCCCGCCTTTTTCAGGATTTGACGAGGCGGGCGATGGCGGCGGAGGCCTCGTCGATCTTCTCGTCGGCGACCGTGCCGCCGTCCTGCGTGGCCTGATACACGCAGTGCTTGAGGTGGTCGTCGAGCAGTAGCAGCGCCACCGATTTCAGGGCCGAGTTCGACGCCGCGATCTGCGTGAGCACGTCGATGCAGTATTTATCGTCCTGCACCATCTGCTCGATCGCGCGCACCTGACCCTCGATGCGGCGCAGTCGCGCCAGCACCTTCGCCTTGTCGTCACCATACCCATGCATGACAGTCCTCCTTGCCGTCCATTCCGGCCCGCCGCTTCTTCCGGGCGATTCTCCGTCAGGGGAAAACCCCCCTTCATTATACCCTATAGGGGTATAGGGTATACACTGTCATCAGGGATACAATGAGACCGGCACACGGCAAGGAGACGAGAGGCGCATGGAACTCAACATATTCACCATCGGGGCGTCGCTGATCGGCGCGGTCCTGCTCACATGGCTCATCCTGAGGTTCTTCTTCGGCACGCGCAAGGCCGCGCAGGGCGAGATGGGCGACGGCGAGCAGCGCGCCACCATCACCGTCAAGGGCGGCTACTCGCCCGACGTGGTGACGATGCGAGCCGGCGTGCCGATCGTGCTGAACTTCGATCGCAAGGAGACCGGCGAATGCACGTCGCACGTCGTCTTCGGCGATCTCGGACTCGACGCGATGCTGCCGGGCAACACCGCCACCGAGGTCCGTCTTCCCGCACTCAAGGCGGGCGATTACCCGTTCGCCTGCGGCATGAACATGGTGCACGGCCTGCTGCGCGTCGAAGGAGAGGGCGAGGGCGACGCCGCCGATGCGGCACACGTCACGGCGCATGCGCAGGACACCGCAACCCCGACCACGACCCAGACCGAATCCACCTCAGGCGCCGACTTCGCCGCCGCGCAGGCGCGCGAGGCCGAGGAGCGTCGAGCCGAGATCAGGGACCTCACCAGGCTCGTCGCACTCGGCACGGTGCTCACCCTGCCGGTATTCGCCGGGATGATGCTGCACATGGTCGACCACATGCTCGTGCCGGACTGGCTCATCAACCCGTGGCTGCAGGCCGTGCTCATCACGCCGGTCATGTTCTACTGCGGCGCGCCGATCCATCGCGTCGGATTCCCCGCGCTCCAGCATCGCTCCCCCGACATGAACTCCCTCGTCTCGCTCGGCACGAGCGCCGCGTACCTGTACAGCCTGCTCGTGTGCATCGCGCCGTGGCTGCTGCCGGAGGGATCGCGCGAACCGTACTTCGAATCGGTCGGCGTGGTGATCACGCTCGTGCTCGTCGGGCGTCTTCTGGAGACGAAGGCGCGCGAAGGCACCGGCAAAGCCGTGCAGGCGCTGATCGGGCTGCGTCCGCGCACCGCGCACCGACTGCCGGCCTCGCACGACGAGACGGCGACCGTCACATCCGACTGGCTCGATCCGCACGCCTACACGGACGTCGACATCGACGAGGTCAGGCCCGACGATCTCATCGTCGTCAGGGCCGGCGAGCGCATCCCGACCGACGGCGTGGTCGTCGCGGGCGAGGCGCAGGTCGACGAGTCGATGATCACCGGCGAATCGCAGCCCGTAGGCAAGGCGGAGGGCGAGACTCTGACCGGCGCGACGATCACCCTCAAGGGCAACCTCCTCATGCGCGCCACGCAGGTCGGCGGCGACACCGTGCTCTCGCAGATCGTCGCGATGGTAGCCCGCGCGCAGGCGACGAAGGCGCCGGTGCAGCGCATGGCCGACTCCATCGCCCGCGTGTTCGTGCCGGCGGTGTTCATCATCGCGGTGTGGACGTTCGCGATCTGGTTCGCGATCGGCCCGGATCCGGCGCTTGCGCATGCACTCGTCACGGCGGTGAGCGTGCTCATCATCGCCTGCCCGTGCGCGCTGGGACTGGCGACGCCGCTGTCGGTGACGGCCGCCACCGGCGTCGGCGCGACGAACGGCGTGCTCGTCACCAGCGCGAAGGCGTTGGAGAACGCGCGCCGGATCGGCACGGTCGTCTTCGACAAGACCGGCACGATCACGCGCGGCGTGGCCGACGCCGATTCGACCGACTGGAGCAGGCCCAGCTACGAGCGCGATCCGATCAAGCCGGGATCGAAGGAGGCGGTGGCCGCATTGCGCGCCGCCGGCATCCGCACGGTCATGCTCTCGGGCGACAAGGCCGACGTGGCCGCGCACATCGCGCGCGAGGTCGGCATCGACACGGTGATCGCCCAAGTGAAGCCCGACGGCAAGGCGTACTGGATCGAGAAGCTGCAGCAGGAGCCGCACGACGGACTCGTCGCGATGGTCGGCGACGGCATCAACGACGCGCCCGCGCTCGCCAAGGCCGATCTGGGCCTCGCGATCGGCACCGGCACCGACGTGGCGATGCAGTCGGCCGATGTGACGCTGATGAGCGGCGACCTGCGCGGTGTGGTCAGGACGATCAACCTCTCGCAGGCGACGATGCGCAACATCCAGCAGAACCTCGGTTGGGCGTTCGGCTACAACGTGATCGGCATCCCGATCGCGGCCGGCGTGCTGTACCCGTTCACCGGATGGCTGCTGAGCCCGATGATCGCGGGGCTTGCGATGGCGCTGAGCTCGGTGTGCCTCGTGCTCAACGCGAATCGCCTGAATCTCGCGCATCCGAGCGCGGAGACGGTGACCGGACGCCGGGCGGCGGACACCGCCGAGTCCGCCGAGCCGTCGGGCGATGGCCCGCACGTGATCATCGACGAACGGACCACGCTCACCACGGACAACACTTCCCATAACACCAATCACAAGGAGAACACCATGGAAATGAACCACATGCACATGCATCACGCAGCCCCCACCGACGGCGAGACCGCCACCGACCCGGTGTGCGGCATGACCGTCGCGGTGAACGCCGACGCGATCACGCGCGAGCACGACGGCAGGACCTACTACTTCTGCGGCGAGCACTGCGCGAAGAACTTCGACAAGGCCCCGCAGCTCTTCCTCGAGCAGTGAGCCTCCTCTTTCGGCTCCCCTTGTCAGGGGAGCTGGCCCGCAAAGCGGGACTGAGGGGTAGTTCACACTGTCACATGAACGACGGCTCTCCTCGTGTGAGGGGAGCCGTCGTTGCATACTGGCGGACGGATCAACGGACGGAGCCGAAGAAAGGGAAGGTCATGGCCCACGGAATGGCCCATAGGCGCGTCACGATGAACGACGTCGCCAAACTGGCCGGAGTATCGCTGAAAACCGTCTCCAACGTCGTCAACGGGTACGAGTTCGTCAGGGAGAGCACCCGGCGCAAGGTGCTGGAGGCGATCGACGAACTGGGCTACAGCGTCAACGTGACGGCCAAAAGCCTGCGTCAGGGGCGCAGCGACATCATCGGTCTGTGCATTCCCGACCCGCAGGTGCCGTATTTCGCGCGACTGCTGTCCTCGATCATCGAGGAGGCGCATCTGCGGGGCAGACAGGTGATGTTCAGCCCTTCGGGAGTCAGCAGGCAGCACGAGCTCGATCTGCTGCACGGGCCGCTCGCCTCGCTCGCCGACGGCATGATCATGAGCCCCTTGCATCTGTCCGTGGAGGATGAACCCATCATCGACGTCGATTACCCGCTGGTCATCATCGGCGATCAGCTGCCGCTGACCTCGTTCGATCGCGTGACCACGGAAAACCGCGTCGGCATCTACAATGCGACCACCCGTCTGATCGAACACGGATGCCGACGCATCGCGATCATCGGCGTGCATGACGGGCAGACCACCGGCGCCGCCCCATTGCGGCTCGCAGGATATCGACAGGCGTTGCGCGACGCCGGACTGCCCAATGACCCGGCGCTGGAGATCCCGGCGGCCATGTGGCATCAGCCAGGCGGCGAAGAGGCCGTGCGCAGGATGCTCGCCGCAGGCCTAAATCCGGACGGCATCGTGTGCATGAGCGATCTGCTGGCCGCGGGCGTGCTGCAGGAGCTGCGCCGGCAGTCCATTCGGGTGCCGCAGGACGTCCAGGTGTTCGGGTTCGACGATTCCGTCGACTCGCAGTACCTGTACCCGTCGCTCAGCTCGGTGAACCCGAATCTTAGGGAGGTGGCCCGGACGGCGGTCGAGCTCATCTGCGATCGCATCGAAGGACAGTCGCCGACGCTGGCAGGTGTTACGGTTCATGGACGCGTGCAGTTCACCGCACCATCCACGATCAGGGAGCGAGAGTCGAGTCTGACGCAGGCAGCCGACTGACTCGTGCGCGGGCCGACCGCAGCCGGGCGATGCCGAACGGTGTTTTCCGGGCAGATGGCAGAGCAAATGGCAGAAGTGCCGTACCGCAGGAGGAGCTGCGGTACGGCACCCGGTGGAGATATCGCGTACGGCCGAGGAAGAAGGGAAGCAGCCGACGCGATACGGATTGGCTACTTCATGCCGGTCATCGCGATGCCTTCGACGAAGCGCTTCTGCACGAAGAAGAACACGATGAGCAGCGGCAGGGCGGAGATCAGCGCGCCGGCCATGACCACGCCGTACGGCGTCACGGAGGATCCGTGGCCGGTGAGCATCGCGAGGCCCGCGGTGATGGTGCGGGTCTCCGGCTTGGAGGTCATGATCAACGGCCAGAGCAGGTCGTTCCAGTTGCCCATGAAGTTGAACATGCCCACGGTCAGGATCGCCGGCATGGCGTTCGGCAGGATGATCTGCGTGAAGATGCGGAACTCGCCGGCGCCGTCGATGCGCGCCGCGTTGTCGAGATCCTTCGGGATGGAGATGAAGAACTGGCGCAGCAGGAAGATGCCGCCGACATCGGCCATACGCGGGATGATGATGCCGAGGTAGCTGTTGACCAGGCCCAGAGAGCCGAGGAGCTTGTAGACCGGGATGAGCAGGGCCATGCCCGGGATCATCATCGTGGCGATGAGCACGGCGAGGAGGACGCCGCGGCCCTTGAAGTCCACGCGGGACAGGCCGTAGGCGGCGAGCGAGTCGAAGAAGACGGAGATGATCGTCACGGCGCCGGCGAACACGACGGTGTTGAGCAGCTCGCGGCCGATCGGCAGACGCTGGAACAGGCTGGTGTAGTTCTCAAGGGTCCACGCGCTCGGGATGACCTTCGGCGGCCACGTCTGGGTGACGGCGTTCGGGGTGAACGAGACGAGCACGACGATGATCAGCGGGAAGATCATGAGGAACGTTACCAGGATCAGGGCGATGTAGCTCAGGGTCAGGCTGATGTTGCGCTTGGTGCGCGCCTTCCTGCGCAGCTTCTCGTTCTCGGCGTTGATGCGCGCGTTCTCGGCCTCCTGCGCGGCGGAGAGCCTTACGGAGGTTGCGGTTGCGGTGCTCATGCGATCTCCTCCTTCTCATGCTTGTTGTTGGTGTACAGCTGGATGAGACCCACGATGAGGGTCATGATGAGCAGCACGTACGACAGTGCGGATGCGTAGCCGAGCTTGCCGTTGCCGAACGCCTCGGTGTAGATGCGGTAGACGATGGTCTCGGTGGAGCGTGCCGGACCGCCGGAGGTGAGGATGAAGACCTGATCGAAGACCTGGAAGGATCCGATGAGGCCGAAGATGACGACGTAGTTGAAGGTCGGGCTGAGGGCCGGCAGGGTGATGTAGCGGAACTTCTGCCATGCGCTCGCGCCGTCGAGGGATGCGGCCTCGTACAGTTCGGCGGAGATGCCCTGCAGACCGGCGAGGAAGATGACCATGAAGTAGCCGAAGTTCTTCCACACGGTGATGAAGACGATGGTGGCCATCGACGTCTCGCGGGTGCCGAGCAGATCGATGTGCTCGGGGCCGCCGAGCAGCGAGATCCAGTACGGGACGAGGCCGAGGGACGGCGAGAGGATGAACTGCCAGGCGATGGCGGCGACGGTCAGCGAGATGACGAACGGCAGGAACATGCAGGTGCGGAAGAATCCGACGAACTTCAGGTCCTTGCGGTTGAGCAGCAGTGCGAACGCGAGCGCGACGATGACGACGATCGGTGCGTACAGCACGGCGTATACGAGGGTGTTCCTGACGTCGGTCCAGAAATCGCGGCTCTGGAACAGCGTGATGTAGTTCTGGAAGCCGATGAACTTGGCGGGACGGCGGGCGTTGGAATTGATGCGGCCGTTGGTCAGGGACGTGATGAACGTCTGGACGGCCGGGTAGAAGACGAAGATCGCGAGGACGATGAGCGCCGGCGCGGTGAACAGGATGCCGGTGCGCAGGTTGCGCATCTGGATGGCCTTCCTGTTCTCCCTGGCGACCTGATGCGCTTCGCTTCGCGGCGAAGTTGCTGTGGTCATTTTGCTCCTCCAAAAGAACACGTGGATTTGACGATGGGGATGTTCCGCCTCCCCTCCCCGTCTCATCGCCATGGGCGGGAGGGGAGGCGGAACGTGGGACTGCTCTTCGCAGATGATCGGCCCGAGACGATCGGCCCGGCGGGCGATTCGCGAGAATCCGCCGATCGCGGGTCAATCGTCCGGATCAGTCCGATCAGTTGTCGGCGTACTCGTCGAGGTAGCCCTGGATGGAGGTCTCGGCCTGGTCGAGCAGACCCTGGATGTCATCGTCGGTACGGACGGTGTTCTGGGTCAGGGTGTCGAGCGAGGCGGAGATGTCGCCGAAGCCGCCCTTGAGGCCGGCGATGCCGATGTAGGAGTTGTCGGTGTACTGCGAGATCTTCGCGATCAGCGGGCGCTCGGACAGCTCATCCTCGGTGACGGTGCTGTTGTTCGGCGGGTAGGCGGAGCCGAGGGACCACTTCACCTGGTTGTCGTGGTTGTTGTAGAACTTGAAGAACTCGTAGATGCCGGGCAGCTTCTCGGAGTCGCCGACCTGCGAGGTTACCCACCAGTACAGGCCGGTGGAACCGGTGTTGGAGCCGGTCTTGCCGTCGGAGTACTTGTACGTGCCGTCGCCGTCCGGAACGGCGAAGGTGTCGTGGTTGATGCCCTTGTCGGTGGCGGCCTGATCCTCCCACGGGCCGACGATCACCATCGCGGACTGACCGGATTCGAAGGACTCGCGGGCGGCGGTGTCGTCCAGACCGGACAGGGCGTAGCCGCCCTTGTAGAAGGCGCGCATCTTCTCGAGGAAGGCCTTGTTCTCCTTGGAGTTGATGGAGACCTTGCCGTCGGTGGTGTACAGGCCGGAGCCGTTGCCCTTCATGAAGGCGGCCCAGCCGGAATCGGCCATCGCGAGGCCGTACTGGGAGCCGTCGGACTTGGTGAGCTTCTTGGCGACCTCGAGCATCTGGTCCCACGTGGTCGGGATGTCGGCATCGGTCAGGCCTGCGGCCTTCCACATGTCGGTGTTGTACCACACGGAGGTCGGCGCGTAGCCCATCGGGACGGCGCACTTCTCCTCGGATCCGTCGATGTTGAAGGTGACCTGCTTGACGACGTTCTCGAGGTAGTCGTCGGTGCCGTTGTCCTTGTCGTCGTAGAAGTCGGTGACGCACTGGAAGGTGCCGTCGATGGACCAGCCCTGACCGTTGTCGGCGCCGGTGGTCACGAAGTCGGGGCCATCGCCGGTGGTGACCTTGGTGACCATCGTCTCGCCGATGGTGCTCCACGGCTGCAGCTGGGCGTCGATCTCGTACTTGTCCTGGGACTTGTTGAAGTCGTCGACGATGGATTCCAGCGTCTTGCCGTCGGCCTCGGAGAAGCCATGCCACATGGTGATCTTCACCTTGCCGTCGGCCGTCTTCTGCACATCGCCGCCATTGCTGCTGGAACCGCAGCCGGCCAGCGCCATGCCGGCCGCCAGCACGGCCGCCGTGGCCGCGATGAGGTTCTTCTTGATCTTCATTGGATTTCCTCCTTGGTTCTCTTGGTTTCCCGAGAATCTTGTGTTGCACGTGGGGCCGGGGCCTGACGAATCCCTAGTAGTTCCCGCCTTACCGGGTGGAGCAAATGGGTGCAGACCGTATGAACATCTCTGTTTTGGGTCTGCTATCGTCGAGCCGCAGCGCTCGTTTACAACGTTGGAATTTATTATAACGCCATTTCTATCGTTGTACAAATGGGTGACACACCGACGAAAATGGCGGATTGTGGGCTATATCAGCAAGCCTACGCGGCCTCCACCTGAATCTCCTCGACCCGGGTTCCGGCGTGCGGACCGCCATCGGGCGGCAGCACATCGGTCGTGACGGGAGTCCAGAGGCTGTCCGGTTCGGGGACGCCGAAGTCGGGGGTGCCGTCCTCGTTCCAGCGCACCACGCCGACGCGGGCGTGACGGTTCGGATCGAAGAGCGGATCGCCCTTGATGTCGGTGTAGTTGCGGGCGTGGTAGATCATCAGGTCCTCGCAGTCGTCCTCGGACTTGGTGAACGAATTGTGACCGGGACCGTACTGGCCGTTCTCGGCGCAGGTCCTGAACACCGGCACCGGGCTCTTGGTCCAGCTCGCCGGATCCATGAGGTCCGAGCCGCGACGCGCGCTGAGCAGGCCCACGGCATACGGCACACCGGTACCGGACGCGGAGTACGTCAGGTAGATCATGTCCTCATGGAACAGAAACGCCGGCCCCTCGTTGACGAGGAAGTCGATGCACTCCCAGTCGTATTCGGGCTTGGAGAGCATCACCGGATCGGCGGCCAGCGTCCAGGGGTTGGCCATCGGGGCGATGTACAGGTTGGAGTTGCCGGGGATGTCGTAGTCTTTCTGCGCCCAGACGAGATACTGCACGCCGTCGATCACCTCGGTGGTGGCGTCAAGCGAGAACGAGTCCATCGGAGTGACGATTCGGCCCTTCTCCACCCAGTTGTCGGAGGTCGGGTCGTCGTCGGTGTTCTCCAGCACGAACATGCGATGCGTGGGCATGCCGTTCGGCTCGAACTCATGCTCCGCACCGGCGAAGTAGATGTACCACGCGCCGTTCACGCGATGCAGTTCGGGAGCCCAGATGTACTTGCTGCACGCACCGGACTCGTGCTTGCGCCAGACCACGGTCTCCGGGGCCTGCTGCAAGCCGTTGATCGTCGAGGCGTGACGGATGGCAATGCAGTTGTATTCGGGATCGGAGCCGGTGAAATAGTATTCGCCGTCGACCTTGACCACCCACGGATCCGCACGCTGGAGCACGATCGGATTGTTGTAAACAGTCATTGTTTCTTCCTTCCGCAATCCAAGTGGCTCAGTGTTTACATCGATGAATATACCAGATGTACAACGATGTAACAACTCGGCGTTTCTAACGATGTAAAGCCATGTCGGGACAGGCGCAGAACACCGGAAGTCCTGCGCCTGAAGGAACGGGCGGGCGGCGCGGGCGGCACTAGATCCTGCGGGTGGAGTTGC
This sequence comes from Bifidobacterium callitrichos DSM 23973, assembly GCF_000741175.1. Lineage (GTDB taxonomy): Bacteria > Actinomycetota > Actinomycetes > Actinomycetales > Bifidobacteriaceae > Bifidobacterium > Bifidobacterium callitrichos. The sequence goes on along the minus strand of NZ_JGYS01000012.1, from coordinate 42,192 downwards.
GCACCACCAGCGAGGACGACACCTTGCGGAACACGGGCGCGGTCGAGTCGCCGTCCAGCGGCGGCAGACCGTCGATGCGGTTCTTGAGCACACGCACCGAAAGACGCGCCACGGCCTCGAGATTCAGCGCGATGGAGGTCAGCGACGGCGACAGGTACTGGGAATCGTCCGAATTGTCGAAGCCGATCACCGAGATGTCCTCGGGGATGCGCAGATCATGCATCTGGATCGAATGCATGACGCCGGAGGCGAGCATGTCATTGAGCGCCACCACGCCGTCCGGCCGCACGCCGGAGTCGAGCAGCGCGTTCATCGCGTTGACGCCATCGACGCGATGCCACATCTTCATCGGTACCACCAGCGAGGGATCGAACGGCACTCCCGCCTCCTCCAGCGCCTCACGATAGCCGCGGAATCGCAGGGCGGCCGAGCCGACCTCCTCCCCCTCGTGCACGCCGACCACGGCCACACGCTTGCATCCGCTCTGCAGCAGATACGAGGTGGCGTGCTTGGCGCCCTCCACGTTCTCGGTGGCGATGTGATCGACCGTATCGGTGAAGATGCGTTCGCCGATCAGCACCAGAGGATAATCCACGTCGACCTCGGCGGCATCATCCGGCCCGAGCTCCAGCGGAGAGTAGATCAGCCCGTCCACCATCGCCGTCTGCGTGCCGTGCAGCGCATCCAGCTCGCCCTCGCGCGAATACAGCGTCGGCTCGACGATCACGCGCAATCCGACCTTCTTCGCCTCGGTGATGACCAGCGACGACAGCTGCGCGAAGTACGGCAGCTGCAGGTCGGGAATCGCAAGCGCGATGATGCCGGAACGGCCGCGACGCAGATTGCGTGCGGACACGTTCATGACATAGCCGAGTTCGTCGATGGCCCGGTGCACCTTCTGACGCGTCGCATCAGAGACGAATTGATAGTCGTTGACCACATTCGACACGGTCTTGATGGACACACCGGCGGCCTTGGCGACCTCGCGCATGGTGACGACGTGATCGCCGCCCTTTGCGGATGTTTTCTTGACCATGGATAATCCCCAATATTCTGTTCTCGTTGATGACGGATGCTCGTCACGCACTTGCACTGCCGATGCCCGGCGGAACGGAAGCCGAAAAACGGGCCTCACGCCGCATGGCGGCCTTACCGCACGGCGATTTCCATCGTTATATCAGCATAGACCGGGCTCAGTTCCTCGTCTCGCTGCATGTCGAGGATCGGCATGCCCTCGCTCGACCAATGAACGCGGCGCACCTGCGCATCCCGCCCGCCGTAACGTCCGTGCTCATACTCCGCGTTGTGGAACACGTAGATGAGATTGCCGTCCTCGTCATGCGACCACATGCCATGCCCGGTGCCCAACTGCCATTCACCGTTGTAGATGCCGGATTTCTGCAGCGGATAGTCGAGCTTCGTCCATGAGGCCGGATCGGTCAGATCGGCACGCACGCCCGCCGGCGCCGTCACCAGTCCGGTGGTGTAGTCGATGCCCACGGCCGAACCGGAGTAGATCAGGAAGATCCGCCCCTCATGCACGAACGCGTTCGGCCCTTCGGCGATCATGTTGTCCCACGCGAACTCCGGCACGACGATCTGCGTCGGCTCGCCGGTCAGACGAGCCGGACGGGACGGATCGAACGGGGCGATCCACACGCTGCCCACCTGCTGCCACGCGTAGTACCAGCGGCCGGAGTCGACGATCACGGTCATGTCGAGCGAGATGCGCTCCACCGGATTGAGGATCCGCTCCCCCGGCCCGAGAATCGGCTCGGGCACGCTCCAGTTGCCCGGTTCACGCGGATCGAGATCGCGTCCATCCGCATCCCGCTTGAGCTGCATGATATGGCATCGGCCGGTCCACATGTCCGGTTTGCCGGCGCGATCGTTCGCACTGCCGTCGGGATTGGTCGCCTCGCCGTCGAAGCACGGCATGAACAGGATGGACAGCCTTCCGCCGATCACATGCAGTTCCGGCGCCCAGAAGCAGCCGGTCATCGCACGACCTTCCGAATTGAGGTCCCCGCACCGCAGCAGATCGACCTCACGCGCCCGGCCGCCGTTCGCATCCGCCAGATCGGCGATGGTCGACGCCGTCCGCAACGGCATGTGCGTGGCCCCATCGTTCGGGTCGACGCAGTTGCCATCGGTGTCGTCGGTGGCGATGAACAGGAACATCGGCTCGCCGTTGAAGCTCCACGCGAACACCGACGGATCGGCGCGTTCGACGGCGAACGGCACCGGATAAACGCTCTGGCGGACGACGCCGCGAATGCTGCGGCGCTCGCCGGCGTGGAGCCTCCCGGCCTCGGCGTCGTCGACGAGCGCCTCGAGCTGCGCGGCGTCCCAGTCGACGGCGCGCATGGCGTTGGAGCCGTCGGAGTAGTGCAGCTTCGCGGTGACGCGGCGCAACGATCCGATCAGATCGCGCGCCTCGCCGTCACGCAGCGCGGACGAGACGGTCATCCGAGGCACGCTGACGCCGGTGTTGTAGACCCGTCCAAACCGGGCGATAAGCGCGGCGGCCTCCTTCTCGCTGATGCCGATCTCATTGCCGGGGACGACGTCGGCGATGCCGTAGTGCGCGGTGGCTCGGGCATCGCCGCCATCAGCGCGACCGGCGGAGGTCACCTCGTTGAGGTCCCGGCCCGCCGACGCATCCGCCGACGCACCCGACGCCTCGACCGGCAGCGGATCCCCGCCCGCCGCGGCGATGATGTCGGGGCAGGTGGCGCGCATCGGCATGCCGTCGTCGCCACGCCAGCGGATGACATAGCGCTTGGCCGCCGCATCGTATGCGACGGACGGGCGATGCACCCCGGACTCGGTGTCGAGACGCACCAGACCGCGCTGGTCGTAGGAGGTCAGATCGCGGCTGGTCGCCAGTAGGAACGAGGAGCGCTCGGAGCCGTCCGGCGCGCCCCCGCGGGCGGTGCGTGTCGCGGCGACGGCGAATCGGCCGGAGGACGTGCGGAAGAGATAGGGGTCCTTGAGGCTTTTGAGCTCGATGTCCACGCCCGGCATCACCGCGCCGTGGGCGACGGCGCCGCTGGGCCTGAGCCGCCTTGCCGCTCCGTCTTGGTCGGATCGGCAATCCCGGTCGTCACGGGCAATGCCTTCGTACGGATCAGCCTTGAATCGCGCGGCCGCGGTGCACGCGCGGCGCGACCGCTCGTCTGCGGCGGCGATCGGCACTCCCGCGGCGAAGAATATGCCGTAGTTCTCGTTGAGCGGCGTCCATGAACCGTCGAGATGCGAGCGCAGCGCCAGGTGCATGCTGAACGCGATGTCCTCGTTGTTCGCCTCTTCTCGCGCCGTGGGGATGCGCGTGTAGCACAGCAGGGAGTAGGAATCGGACATTCCTTGTCCTTTCGATTCGACAAGTCGTTTACATCGATGTATATTATAGACGGATTTACATCGATGTACAAATGCGGCGTTGCCCGACAACTCACACCGGCATCGCCATGCGCCGATCATCCGGCACATCCGGCATGCGTTCAAAGGAGGAACCATGACAATCCCAGGTGCACTGCGCAAGGCAATCACCACCACACTGGCCGCCGCCATGCTCATCGGCACGCTGGCCGGCTGCTCGACCTCCGGCACGGCATCCTCGTCCGATGCGGCGACCACGTCGTCCAGCTCGGCCAAAGCCGACAGCCAGACCGACACCGCCTCGATCAAGCGCGGCGAATCGCACGACCCCGACATCGTCAAGGCCAACGGCAAGTACTACATCTTCGGATCGCACCTCGCCTGGCTCAAAAGCGACGACCTGATCAACTGGACGTCGTTCAAGAACAACCTGAGCACCGACTACGAGACGATCTTCAAGGACATCTGGACCAACTGGTCGAAGCAATCGTCCAACCCGGACGTCAAGGGCAACATGTGGGCGCCCGCGGTGTACTGGAACAAGACCATGAACAAGTGGTGCATGTACATGTCGATCAACGGCGCCAACTACCGTTCGGCGATCGTGCTGCTCACCGCCGACGACATCGAGGGCGATTGGACGTACGTCGGACCGGTGACCTACTCCGGATTCGAGAAGGTGAACGCCGGCAAGACCGACGTGTGGAAGGTCCTCGGCGAGGGAGCGGACCTGACGCGCTACACCTCGCAGACCGACACCGGCATCAACGCGATCGACCCGTACATCTCCGAGGACGACAACGGCGACCTGTGGATGAGCTTCGGCTCGTGGTTCGGCGGCATCTGGATGTTCAAGCTCGACCCCGCCACCGGACTGCGCGACTACACCACCACCTACCAGACCGTGGCCAACCAGTCCGACGCCTACTACGGCATCAAGATCGCCGGCGGCTTCGGCAACTCCGGCGAGGGCAACGCCATCATCCACGCCAACGACCACTGGTATCTGTTCCTCTCCTACGGCGGCCTGACGCAGACCGGAGGCTACCAGATGCGCGTGTTCCGCTCCGACAAGCTCACCGGACCGTACGTCGATGAGAAGGGCAACACCGCCATCAGCACGCGCGCCATCGGCAACAACTGGCAGAGCGAGAACGGCGTGCGCCTGATGAGCTCGATCCAGTGGAGCGGCAACGACAACGCGAACATCGAGGTCGCGCAGGGCGGCAACTCGCTGCTCACCGACGATGACGGCACCATGTACGTCGTGTACCACAGCCGCTTCTCCGGCACCGGCGAGAAGCACGAGGTGCGCGTGCACGAGCTGCTCGGTACCGACGACGGCTGGCTCGTCGCCGCGCCGTACGAGTACACCGGCACCAAGGCGGCCGACACCAAGTACACGGCCGACGACGTGGCCGGCGACTACGAGTTCGTGATCCACGCGCAGAACACCGTGTTCAAGGGGCCGAAGAAGGTCACCGACAAGACCAGCACCGACTATCGCGGCGTCAACAAGCCCGTCGACATCACGCTCTCGGCCGACGGCACGGTCACCGGAGACAAGACCGGCACGTGGAAGCTGGACAAGTCCGACGGCACGGGAGACATGACCATCACGCTCGACGGCGTCGAATACCACGGCGCATTCGACAAGCTGCCGCGAGACAAGGACCGCAAGGACGTGATGACCTTCTCCGTCATCGGCGACAACCTGTGCGCCTGGGGTTCGCAGAAGTAAGTAAGACGGACTGAACGAAAGCGAGGAATCCCCATGGAGGAACAGCACATCGCCACGTCGGCCGCCACGTCAGGCAGCCCGTCGAGCAACGCGACGCCCGCACTCATCCACGATCCGGCCATCATCGAGGACCACGGCACGTACTACATCGTCGGCACGCATCGCCAGTTCGCGCGCAGCACCGATCTCGTGCACTGGGAGCCCTTCGAGAACAATCTGAGCCGCGACCCGTACGCCCTGCTCGGCGATATCTGGCGCGACTGGCCGGAGCAGCCCGAGAACCCCGATCTGACCAGCAACACGTGGGCTCCGGACGTGATCTGGAACGAGACCATGCGTAAATGGTGCATGTACCTGTCGGTCAACGGGCACGAGTTCCGGTCGGTCATCGTGCTGCTGACGGCCGATCGGCTCGACGGCGACTGGACGTACGTCGGCCCGGTCGTCTACTCCGGCTTCTCCCCAGACACCGTGGATCGCACCGATGTGCCGCGCGTGCTGGGCGAGGCGGCCGCCCACGGCGATCTGAGCCGATACATGTCGCTGAAGGACACGCGGATCAACGCGATCGACGCCGCACCGATCCGCTGCACACACGGCGAACTGTGGATGAGCTTCGGCTCATGGTTCGGCGGCATCTGGATGCTCAAGCTCGACCCCGCCACCGGACTGCGCGACTATCGCGTCCGTTATCCGCTCGTGCACGACGCCTCCGACCCGTACTACGGCGTCAAGGTGGCCGGCGGCTACTGGAATTCGGGTGAAGGCTCGTATTTCGTCCGGCATGACGGCTGGTGGTACCTGTTCATGTCGTACGGTTGGCTCGGCCGGACCGGAGGCTATCAGGTGCGGCTGTTCCGCTCACGGAACCTCATCGGCCCGTACGTCGATCAGAACGGCAATCCGGCGATCTCCAACGGCGAGATCCCCGACAATCACGAGAAGGACACGGGCATCCGCCTCACCTCCTCGGTCGAATGGGGATTCTCCCCTGCGCACGAGCGCGACATCGAGGCGTCGCAGGGGCACAATTCGGTGCTCACGCGCAGCAGCGACGGCAGACTGTTTCTCGTCTACCACACGCGCTTCGTCGGGCGCGACGACGGCGAATACGAGTCGCGCATCCGCGAGCTGCTGCCCACCGCGGACGGCTGGCTGACCACCGCGCCGTTCCTCTATCAGGGCGATGCCGCCGTCGCGCCGCAGGTGCACGCCGACTGCGGCCCTGTCCTCACATCCCACCCGTCGGCGCTCGCCGGACGATACGAGCTGGTGCGTCACGACCCGCACACCTTCTTCAACGACACCCGCAACGATGACGGCGCGTATTTCGGTGTCAATCGCCCGGAGTCCATCACGCTGGAGGCGGACGGCAGGGTGACCAGCGGCGAGGCGATCGACTTCTTCGACACCCCGGATGCGAACCTGCCGCGGTCCACCGACGGCCCGGTCACCCGCGGATCATGGCGACTGATCGGTGAGACCCCGGCCGGTGTACGCTGCTGCGCCAGCGACATGGCCATCACCATCGACGGCGTGACCTATACGGGCGTATTCGCCGTACTGCCCGACGAACGCGACCACACGCCCACGCTGACGTTCTCCGCCATCGGAGGCAACCAGTCGATCTGGGGCGCGAGAACGGCGTAGTCGGGCGATACAGCAGCAATGGGAAGGGCTCCGGTCCCACTTACGGGGATCGGAGCCCTTCCCATTGCTGTTGCGATGAGATCAGGATCTTCGCACTGGCGATCAGCCGAAGAACATGGTGAACAGCCAGCAGCCGATGATCGCGCCGACGATCGGAGCCACGACCGGGATCCACGCCTCGCCCCAACGCGAGGAGCCCTTGGACGGAATCGGCAGGATGGCGTGCAGCACTCGCGGCATGAGGTCGCGGGCCGGGTTCAGGCCAGGGCCGGTCGGGCCGCCCATGGAGGTCACGAGGCCCCACACGATGAAGCCGACGACGATCGCGGCCGCGGCCGGATCCTTCTCGCCCCACGGGTCCAGCAGGCAGCACAGGGCGCCGAAGACGAGCACGAGCGTGCCGAACATCTCGTTGAGGAAGTAGTTGACCTTCTTATCGTCCGCATCGCTGGTGCAGAAGGTGGCGAAGATGGCGTCCGCATCCTCGGTCTCCTTGTAGTGCGGGTAGTAGGTCAGGTAGACGATGAACTGGCCGAGAGCGGCGCCCAGCAGCTGGGCGACGATGTACGGCATCACGTCGCTCCACGGGAACAGGCCGTTGACGGCCTGTGCGATGGTCATAGCCGGGTTGATGTGCGCGCCGGAGATCGCACCGAACATGAGCACCGGGAACATCACACCGAAGCCGTAGCCCATGGCGATGTTGAGCCAACCGGCGTGATGGCCCTTGGTGTTCTTGAGCTCGACGTTGGCCACGGAGCCGTTGCCGAAGATCATCAGAATGGCGGTGCCGAAGAACTCGGCGGCCAATTTGGTCATGAGGGAGTATTCCACTGCTCTTCTTTTCCTCTTGTGTCGTGATTGCGGTACAGCGCATTGGTAAGACGACAATGCGGCGGAGACGCAACATGCGTCAGGCAAACGCCCTAAGTGTACGCCGAGGGCTGAACCGAGCCCTCCCTTACGAAACGCTGCAATCGCTACTTCCGACTGGGTTCCGCAGGGTTTCTGGGATACCAACAGAACATACCGCAAAACGAAAAGGCACCGATCTGAATTCGGTGCCTTGATCGTGCCCCCGCAGGGATTCGAACCCTGGACACGCTGATTAAGAGTCAGCTGCTCTAACCAACTGAGCTACAGGGGCATTGGTTAGACGTTGAAGTGTTCCTTGCAACAGGTGACTAATATACACGACTTTGGTCTTGACGCAACTCGCCCACTCCCCCGCGTGTCGCGCCACCCGGCCCCCGTCCGATACCGCAGGATCCACCGTCAACAGTGAGCGTAAACGAAAAAGGCACCGACTTGAGGTCGGTGCCTTAGTTGTGCCCCCGCAGGGATTCGAACCCTGGACACGCTGATTAAGAGTCAGCTGCTCTAACCAACTGAGCTACAGGGGCATTGGTTAGATGTTGAAGTGTTCCTTGCAACAGGTGATTAATATACACGCATTTCATCTGAGCGCAACCTTCGGCGTGTCGCACTCCCGCCGCAGGTCCGCGACCCCCTGATTTACGGACCAGTGGCGCATCTCAACACAACGCAGGATACTGGCGAGAGAATCCCGTCACGGTGTAACGTCATTCTCTCGCCGAGAAATCGCCCTGTGCATATACGAGAACCCCGCTGCCTCGTGCGCATTAACGCGCGCGGATGCAGCGGGGTTCTCAGTGCTTAAGCTCAGACCTGCAGTCTGATGGGGTCCGGCGATGCCTCGACGCGACAGGCGCGCGAGAGCGACTCGCCGGAATCAATCACTCGGCGACGACCTTGACGAAGAACTTCGCGGAGATCTCCGGGTGGAGCTGGACCTCAGCCGGGAACTCACCGGTGGTCTTGATGGACTCGACGGTGATGGACTTCGGATCGACCGGAGCCTTGTCGAGCAGGGCCATCGCGATGGCTTCCTTGGAGATGGAGCCGAACAGCTTGCCGGACTCGGACACCTTGGCGGTGATCTCGACGGCGGAGCCTCGATGGCAGCCTTGGCGGCGACGGCGTCCTCGCGGGTGGCGACGGCCTTGGCCAGACGGGCGCGCTTCATGGCGACGATCTGGGCCTCGGCACCCTTGTTCCACGCGAAGGCGAGGCCCTGCGGGACGAGGAAGTTGCGGGCGTAACCGGCCTTGACCTCGACGACGTCACCGGAGTGACCGAGGTTGGCAACGGTCTGAGTGAGAATAACCTTGGTATCAGCCATGTTCTTCAGCTCCTAACTCAGCGACCGGACGTGGCGTACGGCAGCAGGGCCATCTCGCGGGCGTTCTTGATCGCCTTCGCGAGATCACGCTGCTCCTGCACGGTCACACCGGTGATACGACGGGAACGGATCTTGCCGCGATCGGAAATGAACTTGCGCAGCAGCGCGACGTCCTTGTAATCGATCTCGGTGACCTTGGCGGCCTTCAGCGGGTTCGGCTTCTTCTTGAACGGCTTGACCGGCGGTTGCGGCCTCTTGCGTGACATGATGTTCTCCTTATTTACGATGTGATGCTTGGAAGTTTCGGACGCATGGCGCCCTGTGCGTTAAGAATCATTGGCCAGCGCGAATGCGACTGGCTGGATATCGGAAAGGACCGGAGCCGGGATCAGAACTCGGGATCGTCGTCGGAGCCGCCACCGAAATCGGAGGAGCCACCGAACGTCGAGAAGCTCGAGCCGGAGCCGGCGTCGCTGCTCCACGGATCCGCCGCGGGAGCCTGGCTCTGCGCCGGAGCGGACGGGGCCTGTGCAGCGGTATGCTGACCGCCGCCGAAGGCGCCGCCACCCTGGTAGCCGCTGCCACCGGAGTAGCTGGCACCGCCGGAATAGCCGCCGTTGCCGCCGTTGCCGTATCCGCCGTTGTTGCCGGCGAATCCGCCGTTGCCGCCCTGACGACCCACGAAGCCGCCCTGACCGGACGACTGGCGGGTCACCTGAGCGGTGGCGTACCGCAGGGAGGGACCGATCTCGTCGATCGTCATCTCCACGACGGTGCGGTTGGAGCCGTCCTGCGCCTGATAGGAACGCTGCTGCAAACGACCCTGCGCGATCACGCGCATGCCCTTGGACAGGGACTGCGCGCAGTGATCGGCGAGGTCACGCCACGCGGAGCAACGCATGAACAGCGCCTGACCGTCCTCGAACTGGCCGGACTGGCGGTTGTACGTGCGCGGCGTCGACGCGATGGTGAAGCTCGCCACGGTCGCGCCGGAACCGATGGTTCGCAGCTCGGGATCCGCGGTGAGATTGCCGATGATGGTGATCGTGGTTTCGCCTGCCATGACGCTACCTTCTTATCCATATCCAGCGCGAACGCTGGGCTAACGCTTTACGCTTTACTTGGCGTCCTTACGAAGGATCTTCGTACGGATCACGGACTCGTTGAGGTTGAGGACACGGTCGAGCTCATCGCTGACAGCGGGCTCGGCGGTGTAGGTCACCACGACGTAGTTGCCTTCGGTCTTACCGGCGATCTCGTAGGCGAGCTTGCGACGGCCCCAGTAATCGGGCTCATCGACAACGGCGCCCTCCTTGGTGACGAGCTCGAGATACTGCTCGGTCAGCTTCTTCAGACCGCGCTCATCCAGCTCAGGATCGGCGATGAACATCAGTTCGTACTTGTGCGCAGACATCACCCACCTCCTTCGGACTATTCGGCCACGGACTTTCCGCGGCAGGAGTGTGCTTACGCGTTACTGTTCCGCGGCCGCGAGGGCCACAAAACACAACTTCACCAAGATAACGCATCGGTGCGACAGAACACACGCGCAACGCCCGCGGGCTTTTCCCAAGGCCCCTAGTACACTGGTGAGAAGCTGTTTCGAGGGCCCGGCGCCATCGCGCCGACCCGATGGCCCGATATAGGCACACTGACATTACGTACGCGGAAAAACACGAAGGACGGAAACGAAACATGTCGTCGCTGCTTGAAGGCACTCCGGACAAACGTATGGCGCTGGTCACCGGCCGCGCATACCCCGAGCTGGCTGATCAGGTCGCCGCGTGCCTCGGCACGAAGGTGCTTGAGACCACGGCCTATGACTTCGCCAATGGCGAGATGTACGTGCGCTTCACCGAACCGGTGCGCGGCGCCGACATGTTCGTGCTGCAATGCCACTCCGGACTGATCAACAAGTGGATCATGGAGCAGCTCATCATGATCGACGCCCTCAAGCGTGCCTCCGCCCGCACGATCACCGTGGTCGCACCGTTCATGGGCTACTCGCGTCAGGACAAGAAGCATCAGGGACGAGAACCCATCACCGCGCGTCTCATCTACGATCTGTTCCGCACCGCTGGCGCCGACCGCATCATGACGGTCGATCTGCACGCCGCCCAGGAGCAGGGCTTCTTCGACGCGCCCGTCGACCACCTGACCGCCACCCCCGTGCTCATCGACTACGTGCGCAACCACATGCCGCTGGAGAACACCACCGTCGTCTCCCCTGATGCCGGCCGTATCAAGGTGTCCGAGCGCTGGGCCGCGAAGCTCGGCGGCGTCCCGCTCGCGTTCATCCACAAGACGCGCGACATCACGCGCCCGAACCATGCGGTCGCCCACGGCATCATCGGCGACGTGCTCGATCGCGACTGCGTGGTCGTCGACGACATGATCGACACCGCCGGCACGATCTGCGAGGCTGTGCGCGCGCTGCGCGAGGCCGGCGCCCGCTCCGTCACGCTGGTGGCGACGCACGGCCTGCTCTCCGGCCCGGCCGTCGAGCGTCTGTCCAAGTGCGGCGCGAAGGAGATCGTGCTGATGGACACCGTGCCGATCCCCGAGGAGAAGCGACTGCCGAATATGACCGTGCTGTCCGTCGCGCCGCTGCTGGCCGCGGGCATCCGCTCCGTGTTCGAGGAGGGTTCCGTCCAGACGCTGCTGGAGGGCCTGCCTGACGACATGCGTCCGCGTAGCATCTACGCGTGAGGGGTGAACGGTTGATCACCACGTTCGATTTCACGACGGTTCCCGAACGTCACGGCCATGACGCATTGGCCGTCGACGCCATCGGGCGGAGGGACGGCATGGCGCCGGGAGCGCCGATGCCCGGATTCGACGCGATTCCGATGTGGGTCGCGGATATGAACTTCGCGACCGCGCCATCCATCACCCGTGCGATCGCACGTCGTCTCGAACACCCGATGTTCGGCTATTTCGAGCCGACCGACCAGTACTTCGACGCGATCATCGACTGGCAGGCCCGACGCAACGACGTGAAGGGGCTCAGGCCCGAACACATCGGGTACGAGAACGGCGTGCTCGGCGGATTGGTATCGGCGCTGCGCGCGTTCGCCGCGCCGGGCGAGTCGATTCTCGTGCACTCCCCCACGTACATCGGCTTCACGCATGCGATCGAGGGCACCGGATACCGCATCGAGCACAGCCCGTTGAAGCGCGACGCCGACGGCGTGTGGCGCATGGACTACGAGGACATGGATCGCAGGCTCAAGGCCGGCAACATCCACGTCGCCGTGTTCTGCTCGCCGCACAATCCGACCGGCCGCGTGTGGGAGCGCGAGGAGATCGAGCGGGCGATGGAGGTGTATCGCGCGAACGAATGCGTGGTCATCTCCGACGAGATCTGGTCGGATCTGATCCTCGACGCGCATCACCACATCCCGACGCAGTCGGTGAGCGAGGATGCGCGCAATCGCACGATCGCGCTCTACGCGCCAAGCAAGACGTTCAATCTGGCCGGACTGATCGGCAGTTATCACATCGTCTACGACAGATACCTGCGCGATCGGCTGGAATCGTCCGGCGCACGCACGGGATACAACCATATGAACGTGCTGTCGATGCACGCGCTCATCGGCGCGTACTCGGAGGACGGAGAGGCGTGGCTCGACGAGCTGCTCAAGGTGCTGTCGCACAACCTGCGCACCGGATTCGAGTATTTCGACGCGATCAAGGGCGTGGAGCTCGCACGGCCGCAGGGCACGTACATGCTGTTCCTCGACTGTTCCGGATGGTGCCGAACGCACGGACTGACAATGGACGAGCTGCTCAGACAAGGCTGGGACGTCGGCGTCGCCTGGCAGGACGGCCGCCCGTTCGGTGGATCGCACACGGTCAGGATGAACTTCGCGCTGCCGCTCACGCGCGTCGAGGAGGCGCTCAAGCGACTGGACGAACACGTCTTCGTGAGCTGAATCGCACCCCATCGCGCTTCTCATACAACTCTCAGGAAACGCGCATGAAGCGTTGAAGAAGATGCGGTTATATAGGAATTGCAGTCGAACAGACCGCAACAACTGAACTTCCTTCTTCTCCTTTCTTCTCCTCTCTCGAAAGCCCGGCCCCGATCGGCCGGGCTTTCAGCGTTGTACGCTCTGCAAGCTGGTGGTCACCTGCTGTTCGACGCGGTCGTAGGCGTTGGAGAGGATCATGTTGCCGGGAACGGTGGTCAGCAGGAACGCCAGCACCGCACCGATCACGGCCACGATCACCCCCTTGATGATCTTCACGACGATCCTGAAGATCACGTACGCGACGGCCGCACCGACAGCGACGCTCAGCAGCGTGCGCACCCCCTGCGGCAGCGTGCCATACCACACCACGAACCGGTCCACGGCGGACAGGTCGAGATTCGACAGATCGACGTTCCTCAGGTCAACGGCGGAGATGGCGGAGGCGGCGGAGGCCAAAACGGTCAGATGCATGATTCGTTTCCCCTTTCACGGATGTTCACGGATATTCACGGATGGTGTCTCATCGAACGTGGCAATTCACACGAGTGCGCTGAAATCAGGCGACAGGGCTATCATATGCGCAAGGTTGGTACGCGCTAGGACGACGGCCTTGGCAATGGCGAAATCGCAGTCCTCGCGCGTGGACGCACGCGGATGGCTCGCAGATCTCACAGATCTCACGGATAAGGGGGACTGATCATGACGTTCACTCAGGAGCAGATCGCCTATCTCGAATCGTTGCCGGCCGTCGCGCGCGCCAGTGCGACGCGGATCAGGTACGCCGACGACTTCCGCCGCGCATGCCTCGAACGCTACCGTCACGGCGAAAGTCCGACGGCGCTGTTCCGCGAGGCCGGACTCGACCCGAAACTGGTCGGATACAAGCGCATCGAACGCTGCTTCGCGCGCTGGAAGCGGCAGGAGCTGGAGCTGTCGGGCGGGATCGACGGCGGTGATGTGATGACCGGTAATCAGGCGGCGAGCGCGACATCCCGCGGAATGACCCCCCCCGCTTCGATTCTCGTTCGGCAGGGCCCTTTCGCGAAGGACGATTTCGACGCTGATCACGGCGACGGCGCTTCTGACACGAGCGTTTCGGCGGCGGACATCCGGATCGCCGGCGAACCGGACGAGAAACCGGGCGAGTCGGACGAACCGGATGAATCGGATGAGTCGAATGAGGAACCGAACGAGGAACCGAACGAAATAGACGAACCGATCGCCGAACCCGTTGACGAACCCGTTCGCGAATCGGCTGATGAATCAGCCGACGGACAGCCTGCCGATCCGCGAGACGAGATCATCGCCCGCCAGAAACGGCTCATCGAGGAACTCGAACGCGAGATACGAGAACTGACCCGCGAACGCGATCGCAATCACGGCAAGACGGGCGACTGATGCGTCCCCGCGTCGGCGCCCCGCGCAACGCCGTTTCACTTCATGGCTTGAATTGTCGTGTCACGACGTGTATCTTAGCAATGTTGCCCCTCTAGCTCAACGGTTAGAGCAGCGTCCTTTTAAGTCGTGGGTTGTGGGTTCGAATCCCACGGGGGGCACCACAAACAAGCCTCGAAGCCAATCATTCCAACGGTTTCGAGGCTTTCCCATTTCTATCCCTGATGAATGGCTCGACATGTTCGCTCGCCCCATCTCGTTGTGAACATCCCGCCTACGTTGGATGGCCCAGGACTATGACCGTGGCGGCATTCCTGCGCCGCTGACGCCACCAGGATTTCGGCTGCTGGCGGGTCGAGCCGCCATTTGCGCACGCCCCCATGGTCCGTTGTCGGCAGTCTCGCGAGGGACTCAGTGCAGCCAAGGCCGATTCCGTCCCTGAGTCCCGCAAATCCGTGGGATTCAGCGCGATTCCCCACGTTTTTCACGCTGAGTCCCACGACAACCCCCGCCCGCACCGTCACCGGACCGGAAACGCCCCGTCAACACCGCCATGAAACGGCGGAATTCCAACGATTTCCATTCCACGACCGACAGTCGGTCGTAGAACGGGCGTTCAGGCCGTGGGACTCAGCGACGAAATCGCCCATAACCGCATTGAATCCCCCGGATTCATGGGACTCAGCGCGATTTCCCGCGATTCTCGCGCTGAGTCCCGCGAGACGGGCGGACAAAACGAGCAGGGGACTCAACAAACACGACAAGAAACAGCTCTACCGGGCTTGGTAGCTCAGGGAACTCCGGGGCCGAATTGAAGCACTGGGTGTTCCAGGCGTCCCGCTCGCACATTCCCGAGATCGTCGAACTCTCACGCAAGATCAGACGCCGCTCCGACAACCTTAGGACGATCGAGCCGGGCCACTCGAACGGAAGACTCGAGGCGCTCAACAATCGGATCAAGGTCGCCATCCGCATGACCTATGGCTTCCGCCGCGTGAACAACCTCATCGCCCTGATCACGCTCCGATGAAGCGGCCTCGGCATTCGGGGCGTCACGCCTTAGCCTGAACCGTTCACACGCGTCATAACCACGGTCTATATCCTGCGTGCGCGAAATCACGCATTCCACGCGGTACGCCCTTGACGAAAGCCCCTCGCCCGCGGCTACGATAAGAACCATGAGTGAAGCACCCACATGGATCAATCCGTTGCGCGATCCGCGCGACCTGCGATTGCCCCGCATCGCCGGACCGTGCAGTCTGGTCATCTTCGGTGTCACGGGCGATCTGGCGCAGAAGAAGCTGCTGCCGGCCGTGTACGATCTCGCGAACCGCGGTCTGCTGCCGCCAAGTTTCGGCCTGACCGGTTTCGCGCGACGCGACTGGACGCAGGAGCATTTCATCGAATTCGTCAAGACCGCGGTCAAGGCCCGCTGCCGCACTCCGTTCAAGGAGTCGACCTGGAAGAACCTCGCCGCCGGCATCCGCTTCGTGCAGGGCACGTTCGACGACCCGGAGGCGTTCGAGCGACTGAGCGCCACCGTGCAGGAGCTCGACCGCGACCGCGGCACGCGCGGCAATCACGCGTTCTACATGTCCGTGCCGCCGCGCGCGTTCCCGATCGTCGCCAAGCAGCTGGCGGCCTCCGGACTGTCACGCTCGAGTGAGGGCGCGTGGCGACGCGTCATCATCGAGAAGCCGTTCGGCCATGACCTCGCCAGCGCCAAGGAGCTCGATCGCGTCGTCTCCGAGGTGTTCGATCCGAGCTCGGTGTTCCGCATCGACCACTACCTCGGCAAGGAGACCGTGCAGAACCTGCTCGCGTTGCGCTTCGCCAACTCGATGTACGAGCCGATCTGGAACGCGAACTACGTCGATCACGTGCAGATCACGATGGCCGAGGACATCGGCATCGGCGGCCGCGCCGGCTACTACGACGGCATCGGCGCCGCGCGCGACGTCATCCAGAACCACCTGCTCCAGCTCATGGCCCTGACCGCCATGGAGGAGCCGGTGAGCTTCACCGCCAAGGACCTGACGGCGGAGAAGACCAAGGTGCTCTCCGCCGTGCGTCTGCCCAAGGACCTTTCGCTGCACACCGCCCGCGGCCAGTACGCGAAGGGCTGGCAAGGCTCGCACGAGGTCGTCGGCTATCTGGAGGAGAAGGGCATCGACCCGAAGTCGACCACGGAGACGTACGCCGCCATCGAATTGGACATCGACACGCGCCGCTGGGCCGGCGTGCCGTTCTACCTGCGCTGCGGCAAGCGCCTCGGCAAGCGTGTCACCGAGATCGCCGTCGTGTTCAAGCGCGCGCCGCACCTGCCGTTCGAGCAGACCGCCGTGCGCGAGCTCGGCAAGAACGCGATCGTCATCCGCGTCCAGCCGGACGAGGGCGTGACCATGCGATTCGGCGCGAAGGTCCCCGGCGGCTCCACGATGGAGGTCCGCGACGTCAACATGGACTTCAGCTACGGCCGCTCCTTCACCGAGAACTCCCCCGAGGCCTACGAGCGACTGATCCTCGACGTGCTGCTCGGCGATCCGCCGCTGTTCCCGACCACCGAAGAGGTGAACCTCAGCTGGGAGATCCTCGATCCGATTGAAGACTTCTGGTCCACGCTCGGTCAGCCGCAGCCCTACCGTGCAGGCACGTGGGGTCCGGCCGAGGCCGACGAGATGCTGGCGCGCGAGGGCCGCCACTGGAGGATGCCATGATCATCGATATGCCGAACACGCGTACGCGCGAAATCGCCCACAAGATCGAACAGCTGCACGAGGAGCGCGGCGAGTCGGCGACCGGCCGCGTGCTGACGCTGCTCATCGCCACCGACGACTCCGATCTGGAGCACGCGCTCGCCATTGCGAACGCGGCCAGCCGCGAGCACCCGTGCCGCGTGATCGCGATCGTGCCGGACAAGACGGCCAACAGCACCAACGGTGCCAACGGCAACGGCGATGACGATGTCAAGGCGATGGAGAAGACCGACAATCCGGCGGTCGACCTGACCGACGGCCCCGCGGGATCGAACCTCAACGCGCAGGTGCGCTTCGGCGCGGACGCCGGCGCGGGTGAGATCATCATCCTGCGTCCCCGCAACGGGCTCATCAATCACCCGGACACGCTCGTCATCCCGCTGCTCGTGCCGGACGTGCCGGTCGTGGCGTGGTGGCCGACCACCGCCCCGTCGAACCCGTCGAAGGACCTCATGGGTGCGATGGCCCGCAGCCGTCTCACCGACGCGATGCACTCCAACAACCCGGAGGCGACGATCGAACGCCTGCGCCGCAACTGGACACCCGAGGACGTCGACCTGTCGTGGACGCGACTGACCGTCTGGCGCGCGATGCTCGCCTCGATGCTCGACCAGCCGCCGCACCTGCCGATCACCGCCGTGAAGGTGAGTGGCCCGAAGGAGTTCCTGCCCATGGATCTCCTGTGCGCATGGCTGCGACTCAAGCTCGGCGTGCCGGTCGACGTGGAATACGTGGATGACGCCGAAGCCGTCACTGGCGTGTACCTGACGCGCGCCGACGGCGTGGTGTCGCTGGAACGCCCGTACGAGGATCAGGCGCTGATCTCGATGCCCGGTCAGACGCCGCAGCCGATCTCCGTGCCGGTGCGCACGATCGAGGACTGCCTGACCGAGGAGCTGCGTCGCATCGACCCGGATGAGATCTACGCCGAGGTCATCAACGAGGGATGGGATCTGATTCGTCACTGAATCGCACGTCATCGCACGGAATAGGAGTTGATCCATGGCTAACCGCACACTCATCGTCTACCCGAACAAGGATCTGATGATCCAGGCCGGCGCGCAGCGACTCACGTTGACGCTGCTGGATCTGCTCGCCGAACGACTGCCCGACGGCAGCCGGCGCGAACGTGTCGACGTCGCGCTCTCCGGCGGTTCGGCCGCCCAGCCGCTCGGACTGGTGCTTGCCGATCCGCTGGCGGCGTCCATCGATTGGTCGCGCGTCCACTTCTGGTGGAGCGACGAACGGTTCGTGCCGTCCGATTCCGCCGATCGCAACGCGCTTGAGGCCCGACGACTGCTGCTCGACCAGCTGGTCGCCGACGGCAGGCTGCCGGAATCGAACATCCACGAAATGGCGCCGGACGTGCGCCCGGCGGACGAGATCGCGAAGGTCACGGCCGATGCGGCCTCCACCGACGAGTTCGTGCGATCGGCCGCGGACGCCGAGAACAACGTGTTGCTCGACGCGGCGGCCCATGCGTATGAGGACGAGCTGACGCGCGAACTCGGACCGGAACCGGTCATCGATCTGATGATCCTCGGCATGGGACCGGACGGCCACTACGCCTCGCTGTTCCCGGCGTCGTCCGGTCACCACGAGGTCGAGGTGCGCGATCGTCTTGCCGTCGGCGTGAGCCACTCGCCGAAGATGCCGCCGCTGCGCGTCTCGCTGTCCGCGCCGCTGATCGCGCGATCGCATCGTACGTGGTTCTTCGCGGCCGGTGCCGGCAAGGCCGAATCACTCGCACACGTGTTCGCGGGTGCGGACAAGGGCGGCGACCCGGAGTACCCGTCGTCATTCGCCGGTGGCGTGGACGAGTTCATCTGGTTCTCCACCGAGGAGACGGTCGTCAAGCTGTGACGGGCCGATGTGACTGACGGAACTCAGGGTTTTTGCCTCTCCCTCCCATCGGTCGATGACATAGGCACCAGCCCTGTGTCCCCGGCTTCCCCGAGGACACAGGGCACAGCCCAAAGCCCAAACCACAGACCACTAGGTTTCCCGAGGACTATTCGCCCGAACTAGACAAAGTTCCCCGAGGATACCCCTCCCAACCACGGACCACTAGGTTTCCCGAGGACACAGCCCCAAGACCCAATCCACAACACCCAACCCAATCCGCGGACAAATAACCTCCCGAGGACATAAGCCCAGCCCCAAGGGGAGCTTCTCTCCTCCTCAGCGTCACTTATTCCCGAAATAACCCGACACCCCGGGAATATGTGACGCTGCCTCCAACTCAACGTCACTTATTCCCGCGGAGCGGATTATTCTCGGGAATATATGACGCTACCTTAAACTCAACGTCACTTATTCCCGGGAGGTGGATTATTTTCGGGAATATGTGACGCTGAGAGAATCCAAGATATAGAAAACGGTTCCGTGAATGGCCAATCTCACCGATCGCCGTTCATGGAACCGTTTTCGTTGTTCGGATGATCGCCACACAGCAACAAACGGGAGCATGGGGAGAATCCGTGATGGCCGATCTCACCGAACTTGCAAGGGTTGGTGACAGAATTCAACTCTCTTCGTTGCACTTCATGCGTTGCTGTCTGCCACTCAACGCGAAAAACCATGAGAATTGCGTTGCATGGCAGAAATCAGTGCCGCTCAACGCATATTTCACTGTTTTTTACGTTGAACGGCACAGAAGACAATGATTCCAGAAATTGACGTATCGTCAAAATGCCTATTTTCCAACGATCCCGGATATGGAGATCGCTGACTTGATAAGACGATGGGGAGAGCCGACTGCCGTTCAACGAGAAAATCGTCGAAAATTGCATTACGCGGCAGAGGTCTGTGCCGCTCAACGTGATTTCCGACGATTATTGCTTTGAGTGGCAGGAGTTCGTGAATATGTTGCACCGGCCTCTACGCAGCGACCACAACGCAGACTATCCACACGCTCACACGGCCCACTTTCATTTGAATACACAGCAGTGACCACAACGAGTGCCACAGATTCACGAGCGTTCCTCCGGCGAGTCCCTCCCAGTGCCGGGGTGGCGGGTATAGCCGCCACCCACCGAGAACCGGTCGGACGGTCCACAGGACTGTCCTCAAGCCGAAAACCGAAAAATCGAGGCGGCTCCTCGATCCCCGGCTGAACCGATTCGATCGACAATTACCGACTTGTCTTACGGCGAGACCCGATGCTGGGTTGGCGGCATAGCCGCCAACCACCGAACCGGTCGGACAGTCCACCGGACAGTCCTCAAGCCGGGAATCGAGGCTACTCCTCGATTTCCGGCTTGCCCGGTTCGGCCCACAGCGTGTGGAACACGCCCGGCTTGTCGACGCGGCCGTAGGTGTGGGCACCGAAGAGGTCGCGCTGGGACTGGGTCAGGGCGGTGGGCAGGCGCTTGGAGCGCAGGCCGTCGTAGTAGGCCAGGGAGCTGGAGAACACCGGGGTCGGAATACCGGCCTCGATCGCCTTGACGATCACGCGGCGCCACGCATCCTGCGATTCGCCGATGATCTTCTCGAAGTACGGGTCAAACAGCAGCGAGGCCGGCGGGTTGTCGCCCTTGAACGCCTCGGTGATGCGATCGAGCAGGAACTGCGCGCGGATGATGCAGCCGCCACGCCAGATGCGAGCCACCTCGGACAGGTTGATGTCCCAGCCGTAGGTCTTCGCACCGTCCTGGATCTCGTTGAGGCCCTGGGCGTAGGCGACGACCTTGGACGCAAACAGCGCCTTGCGCACATCCTCGATGAACGCGGCCTTATCCTCGCCGTCCAGATCGATGGTCTTGTTCGGACCGGCCAGACCCTCCTGCTGGGCGGCCTCACGCAGCTCGCCATGGGAGGACAGGGCGCGGGCGAACACGGCCTCGCCGATCGAGGCGACCGGGGAGCCGAACTCGAGACCGGTCTGCACGGTCCACGTGCCGGTGCCCTTCATGCCGGCGTGGTCGACGACCACGTCCACGAACGGCTTGCCGGTGGCGGCATCCTTGTGATGCAGCACCTCGGCGGTGATCTCGATCAGGTAGGAGTCGAGATCGCCCTTGTTCCACTCGTCGAACACGTCGGCGATCTCCTCGGCGTCCATACCGAGGCCACGGCGCAGAATGTCGTACGCCTCGCCGATGACCTGCATGTCGGCGTACTCGATGCCGTTGTGCACCATCTTGACGAAGTGGCCGGCGCCGTCGGTGCCGATGTGCGTCACGCACGGCTCACCGTTGACCTTCGCCGCGATCGACTCGAGGATCGGGCCCAGGGTCTTCCAGGATTCCACGGTGCCGCCGGGCATCAGGGACGGGCCGTTGAGCGCGCCCTCCTCACCGCCGGACACGCCGCAGCCGACGAAGTGGAAGCCCTTCGCGCGCACGGCCTTCTCACGCTTGATCGTGTCCTTGAAGAAGGAGTTGCCGCCGTCGACGATGATGTCGCCCGGCTCGAAGACCTCCTCGAGCTGCTCGATCACCGCGTCGGTCGGGGCGCCGGCCTTGACCATGATGATCGCGGTGCGCGGGCGCTTCAGGGACGCGGCGAACTCCTCCAGCGTCTTCGCCGGCACGAACGCGCCCTCGGAGCCGTGCTCCTCCATCAGCTTCTCGGTGCGCGAGTAGTGACGGTTGAACAGGGCCACCGTATTGCCGTGGTGCGCCAGATTGCGCGCCAGATTCGAGCCCATCGCGGCCAATCCGATCACACCGATGTTTGCCGTAGCTTCGGCCATTGCATTGCCTTTCAGTCGACTGACAACAATACTTACGGGGACATGTCCGCGCGAACGTGGCGTGCGGAGATCCCCCACAGTCCCGAGTCTATCGCCGTGTGCGGCCTAAGGCGAGGGGCGTCTTACCCGCGGCGGAATCCGTTTGCGGCGGATCTGCCGTCGGATACGTCGCACCACGGACGACCACGGGACCACGGGACCACGGATGGACACGGGAACGCGGACAAGCATCGGAAGCGAATCGTCACGTCGAGCGGTTGAAGTGGTTGAATAGAAGGCACATGAATCGGACGTCACATGTCAGACATCAGATCAGACATCAGACAACTGTCATCAGGCAAAGGAGTAATCGATGATCAACGAGCATTACAAGGCGATGCTGGGCGGCAAATCCGTCATCCGCACCTTAAGCGAATACGCGACGGCACGAGGCAAGGAGATCGGCTACGAGAACGTGTTCGACTACTCCCTAGGCAATCCGAGCGTGCCTGCGCCGGCCGATTTCTCGCGCACGATGGTCGACCTGTACGAGCACGGTGATCCGGTCGCGATCCATGGCTACTCGCCGTCGCTGGGCATTCCGAGTGTGAAGGACGCGATCGCCGAATCGCTCAATCGCCGGTTCGACATGGATTACACCGGCAATCACATCTTCCCGACCACGGGCGCGGCGGGCGCACTGGCGCACGCGATGCGCGCCGTGACCAAGCCGGGCGACGAGGTCATCACGTTCGCGCCGTACTTCCCCGAATACCAGCCGTACGTGGAGGGCACGGGCGCGCATCTGACCGTGATCCCGGCCGACACCGAAAACTTCCAGATCAACTTCGAGGCGTTCGAGGCGGCGCTCAACCCGGGTGTGCAGGCGGTGCTCATCAACACGCCGAACAACCCGTCCGGCGCCGTGTACTCGGCCGCGACGCTCGACAAGCTCGCGGGCCTTCTGCGCGTCAAGCAGGAGGAGTACGGCCACGACATCTTCCTGATCAGCGACGAACCGTACCGCGAGATCGTGTTCGACGGCGCCACGCAGCCGTACCCGGCGAAGTACTACGACAACACGCTCACCTGCTACTCGTGGTCGAAGTCGCTGTCCCTGCCGGGCGAGCGCATCGGCTACGTGGCGGTCAACCCGCGTGCCACGGACGCGGAGCTGCTCGTGCCGATGATGGGCCAGATCTCGCGCGGCACCGGCCACAACTGCCCGCCGAGCTCGATCCAGCTGGGCGTCGCGAAGGTGCTCGACGAGACCTCCGATCTCGGCGTGTACGAGACGAACATGAACCTGCTGTACGACGCGCTGACCTCGATCGGCTTCGACGTGGTGCGCCCGGGCGGCACGTTCTACATCTTCCCGAAGGCGCTCGAGGAGGATGCGACCGCGTTCTGCATGAAGGCGAAGGAGTACGATCTGATCCTCGTGCCGTCGGAGAGCTTCGGCGTGCCGGGATACTTCCGCATGGCGTACTGCATCGACACGGAGAAGGTCAAGCGCTCGATCCCGGCGCTCGAACGCTTCGCGCGCGAGCAGTACGGACTCTGATCACATACGTCACATACGGCCGGCCTTGGAGGGGTCGAGGGTCATGGTCTGGAATCGCGCGGACATGAAATCGTTGTCGAAGTTGCGCGCGAACCAGGCCGTGATCGGGGAGTCCTGCGGCAGGCCGGCCATGCGCCCGTACCAGCAGTCGAGCGCCATCAGGGTGAAGACGATGTCGACGACCATGAGGATGGCGCATACGGTGGTCAGCGAATAGCGGACCTTCCAGGGGATGCGATTGATCAGGCGCAGGAGGCGCGGCAGGATCCATCGCACCCAGGCCACGCCGATCAGTCCCCAGAAGAACATGTACTTGCCGGAGGTGCGTCCGTCGATCGACAGCCACTGGCCGGTGTAGTCCCACGCGGTGATGCCGAACGCGACCTCCATGAACCAGCTGGTCGCGTATTCGAATGCGCCGCCGATCACCGCGGACGCGCAGAAGATGAGGAACGGATTCGATTTCCACAATCGGTTGAGCGCGACGGTGACGAGCACGGCGCCGCAGCCGTAGATCGGCGAGAACGGACCCCACAGCAGGCCCGCGCGATCCTGTAGCTCGCCGTGGTACATCGCCATGTGGTAGACGGTTTCGATGGCGAGGCCGAACACGCAGGCGACGGTGAACAGCCAGAAGATGTTGAAGAAGTCGAGGGAGATGTAGCCCTTGCCGGACGGGTCGCGGCCGAGCGTACCGGCTCTGACGGCCTGCTCGTAGGCATCGCGATCCTCCATGCGCTTCAGGGCGCGCTGGAGTCGTCGCTCCTCGATCAGGGACGGATCGGCCGCGATCGATACGGCCACAAGGATGATCATCCGGATGCCGGACGGCAGGATATTGGGGCCGAGTCCCTCGAGCGCAAGCGAGAGCATGCCCTCGGCGAGTGTGATCGGCATGAGCACGTACGCCCATCGCGCGGCGTAGCGGCGGCGGTTTCTGATGAGGAGAACGCCGAAGACGATCATCGCGGCCGCCGAGACGATGAGGACCACGGCGTCGAGCGCGTTCAGGTCGGCGGTCAGGCTCATCGCGTTGAACGCGAGCTCGCCACGCATGATCGCCTTGACCGCGTCGATCGAGGCGAATACGACGATCGGCAGCGTGGCCAGGCCGTCGAGCAGCACGAGCACGCCGTAGATGCGGATGATGAGCGGCAGTCGCTTCGCGTCGAGGTCGACGGTCTCGTCGACCTCATCCGCGGCCAGATCGGCGATCGCGGCCGAGGACAGGCCGGTCCGACTCGGATTCTCGGGTCGATGCTCAGTGGACATCGGGTTCTCCATTCCTGCAAGATCTGTTGCGTCCACTCTACTCATCGGTGATTCCACAGCGCTGCCGCTCAGCCGAGCACATCGGCTTCGGCGTTCAGGAAACGTTCAAGGAACGTTCGGAAAGGTCGTCGGAAGGTTTCAGAGCCCGTGCACGGTCACCCAAGGCCCTATCCGGGAACGGGCGGTGTACTAATACCAGCAACGAACGAGGTCCGTCGCACCGCAAGCGTCGCGGCGGACAGGATTCGACGGGACAGTCGACGAGCGATCGTCATGCCAGCCGTAGCAGGTCAGACGAGACCACCGTCACGGCCCGGCACCACGGGGCCGGACGACACCGCGGATCCCCGACGAAAGGCAACAACCATGAGCGATAACAGGCATGCGACCGGCAAGCGGCGGCGCAACGACGCAACCCGCGTCCGCACCATCCAACCCCCGACCGGCAGGATCGCGGCGATCGCCGCCACAGCGGCCCTCGTCGTCGGATTCGGCGGCGGCGCGGCCGGCACCGCGATGCTCCGCGCGACGTCATCCGGCGCAGGCGGCGCGAACGGCGCGAACGCATCGATCACCGGGCAGCCGACCGGCATGGGCGGCGCGAACACGATGACCTACGACTACTCCGGCACGTACACCGCCGCGCTCACCGCCGACGGCGAATCGGTCGAATCGAAGGGCGAGACCACGTCCGCGACCGACGCCGACCAGAACGCGGCGCTCGCACAGAACGGCGGCACGCTCGCGATCGCGAACGGCACGCTCACCAAGTCGGGCGATTCGGACAACGCCGACAACAACAACTTCTACGGGACGAACTCCGTCTCCCTGACCGTCGGCGAGGGATCGAAGACCGTGATCTCCAGCTCGAAG
The DNA here is from genome assembly GCF_000741175.1 of Bifidobacterium callitrichos DSM 23973. Lineage (GTDB taxonomy): Bacteria > Actinomycetota > Actinomycetes > Actinomycetales > Bifidobacteriaceae > Bifidobacterium > Bifidobacterium callitrichos. The sequence continues at coordinate 16,708 of NZ_JGYS01000012.1, read as the reverse complement.
CTCACCGCCGACTCGTCCGGGTCGAACGCCGTGTTCGCGACCGACTCGGGCACCGCGCTCGTGAACGACACGACGATCGCCACGACCGGCGACAATTCGCGAGCGCTGGACGCGACCTACGGCGGCACGATCCTTGCCGGCGAGGTCACCGCGGACACGAAGGGCGACCATTCCGCAACCGTCGCGACCGATCGCGGCGGCGGTTCGATCTCCCTGAACGACGCCACGCTGTCGACCGCGGGATCCGGTTCGCCGCTGCTGTACTCGACCGGCGACGTCGAGGTTACGAACGTGACGGGCACGTCGTCGGGCTCGCAGATCGCGGGCATGGAGGGGCTCAACACGATCCTCATCAAGGATTCCACGCTCACCAGCACGATCACCGGCAAAACGGCGAGCGATCCGGTGGCCAACGGCGTGATCATCTACCAGTCGACCTCCGGTGACGCCGAAGCCTCGACCGGCGAGCACGCGACGTTCCAAGCGGCCGATTCGACGCTGAAATCGTCGATCGAATCGGGGTCGATGTTCTACTTCACGAACACGACGGCCGACGTGGTGCTCTCGAACACGACGCTCGACTTCGATTCGTCGAAGGCGGCGCTGATCACGGCGGCCGGCAATGACTCGAACAACTGGGGCCAGGCCGGGTCGAACGGCGCGACGGTGTCGTTCACCGGCCGCGGACAGACGCTTGAGGGCACGGTTGCGGCCGATACGATCTCGTCGGTCACGCTGAACCTGCTCGAAGGTTCGACGTGGACGGGCATCGCCTCGATCACCGAGAACGCGAGCGCGACCTCCGATTCGACGAGTGACGCACCGATCACGGTGAATGTGGACGGCACCTCGACGTGGGTCGTGACCGATGACACGACCGTGTCCGCACTCAACGTGGCATCCGGCGGCAAGATCGTCGACTCCGACGGCAATACGGTGACGATCAAGGCCGGCGGCAAGACCGTGGTCAAGGGCACCGGATCGGTGACGGTCACAGTGAGCGGCGACTATTCGACGACGCTGCCCGATACGGCGACCGGTGACGACACGACGCTCTCCACCGATCTCATCGACCGATCGGACTACGACACGCAGTTCGGCACCTCGACCTCGTGGACCATGGTCTGACCGGCCCGCCGATATTCAGATATCCCCGAATAACTCCGAACAGCCGATGGGGGCCTGCGACAGGCGTCTCCCATCGCTTCCACGCATAACTCTTATTCTCCATTGCTTCACAATCCACTTCTTCACGAAAGGACCAATCATGAGCGACATCATCAACCAGAACAAGGATCCCCGTCAGGGACAGGGGCGGATCCCCGACCAGCAGACCACGGTACTGCCGTCGAACGCAGCCCCAAAGGCCGACGAAACGGCGGCGACAGTACCGCTCGTTGCGTCGAACCAGAACAGGCAAGCCTCCGCCGCCGCCAATGGCATCGCCGCCAACACCCCGTCGGGAACGCCCGACGCACTTCCTTCGCAGTATGCCGCCCAGCCCCAAGGGGCACCCAAGGGGACACCGAGTGCGGCTGGCAACGCTCCTCTTGCCGGCAACAACGGTGAGCCCGTCTCCAACGGTACCGTCTATGGCACCGTCCACGACAATGTCGCACAGCAGAACGGGCAAACGTATCAGCAGCCGTATCGCGACAATCCGTTCGCCGGCGGAAGCGGCGCCGGAATCGGAGGCAATGGAAACGGGACGTTCGGCACGCCGGGTGCGGGTGCCGCGGGCGCTGGCGCGATCGTCTCGAAGATCAGCGGCAAGGCGATCGCGATCGTCGCCGGCGTCACGCTGGTGTGCGGGCTGCTCGGCGGCGTGGCCGGCGGGTTCACGGTGAACGCGCTGTCGGGCGATTCCGGTTCCACAGCAGGCCAGTCAAGCCAGATGGGCGGCATGGGCGGCGGCATGGGTCACGGCCAGATGCCCGGCGGCAATTCCTCCGGCGGTTCCTCCGATTCCGACTCGTCGACGAATGGCAACGGCAACAGCCAGAACGGCCAGATGGGTCAGCCGCCGAGCGGCGGCCAGGGCGGCAACAGTGGCGACGGTGGCGACGGCAACAGCAACGGTGGCAGCGACAGCAATACCAGCGGTTCCGACTCCAGCAGCTCCTCCAGCTCCAACTCCTCGGACACCGGTCTGACCACTGGCTCCTCCTCCGGTGACGGCATCACCGCCTGATAACCTTGATAATCCCAACGATCCCCGTCGAATACGATTTCGACGGGGATCGTCGTGTTTCAACCCTAGCCCCCATCCCCCTCTCCCAATGTTGGCGTCACAAATTCCCGAAATTTCCCCTACTCTCGGGAATATATGACGCTGGTGATTGGTCAGCGTCACTTTTTCCCGAGATCCTCCCTGTGCTCGGGAATATATGACGCTCACCAATCACCAGCGTCAACCAAAATTAGACACTTTACCCATCGACACGGCAATCCGGCACCACTGCCCCCGTTGTTCCGAACACATGGTCTATGGTGTGTTGCGATACTTGGATCATTGGATGCCAAAAAGTTGACAACAAGTCAACTTTGTCCAATCACAACGACCACGACGACACCATGGAGCGGAGAACCGGCACGAAGCTCCTCACGGCCGGACGGCAACGTCCGACGGCTCCGAACGGGAACGGGCACAACGGCCACACGGACGAGAGAAGGAACATAAGGTCATGGGCAACGTTTTCGCGATACTGAAACGCGACCTCATCCGCATCCTCAGGGTACCGGCGGCATGGGTGATCGTCACCGGACTGATCTTCATCCCGCCGCTGTACGCGTGGTTCAACATCATCGGATTCTGGAGCCCGTACACCAACACGCAGGGCATCCAGGTGGTCATCGCCAACAACGACAAGGGCACCGAGAACGCGCTCGTCGGCAAGACGAACCTCGGCAAGCAGATCGTCACGCAGCTCAAGGCGAACCATCAGCTCGGATGGACGTTCACCGACGAATCGGAGGCGCTGAACCGCGTGCAGTCCGGCGAAGCGTACGCGGCGATCGTCATCCCGGCGAGTTTCAGCGACGATATGATCGGCGCGATCACCGGCGGCGACCAGCCGCAGCTCGAATACTACGTCAACGAAAAGGCGAGCGCTATTGCCCCGAAGATCACCGACATCGGCGCGAGCACGGTCGACAATCAGGTCAACAGCACGTTCGTCTCCACGGTGAGCCAGGCGCTCTCCGACGCGGTCAACAAGGCCACGGACGCGGCCGGCGGCACGGCGGACGCCATGCGCTCGGACGTGCTCGACGATCTCGACGACGCGCGGCGGGATGTCGCGAACACGCGTAAGATCATCGGCTCGCTCAAAACCACGCTGGGCAAAACCCCGGCCAAGACGAAGGACGCGCGCGAGGCGCTCGCCCGCACGCAGACGCTGCTTGGCAAGGCGAGCACCGGACTAGGCGATCTGTCGACCCGCATCAACGGCGCGCAGTCGCGGATCACCACGTTCACCATGAACGCGAACACCGTGCTCGATAGCGGTTCGTCGCTGCTGTCGCAGACCTCGCAGCAGGCGAGCGCGGGCGTCAACCACGTGACGGCCGGTCTGACGGTTGCCAACGGCGCGGCAGGCGATGCGATCACGACGCTGCAGACCGTCAACGACGCCAACACGCAGGCGATCGCGAAGCTCAAGGCCATCGCGGCTGAGCTGCCGAACGGCGGCGGCGCGGCGCTCACCAAGGCGATCGCGAAGCTGGAGACCGAGAACCGGCACACCACGCAGACGCTGGCCGACATCAAACAGCTCAACACCGACACCGGCGCGACCATCACCTCGGTGTCGGGGCTCGCCACGAGCTTCGACACGGCCACACAGTCGTCGCTCGCCGCGAACTCGGCGGCACGCAAGGCGATCACCTCGGGCGCGCTGCCGAAGCTCAACGGCGGTCTCAACACGCTGGCGGGCACAGCCGGCACGATCGCCGGAGGACTGGGCGGTCAGAACGCGCTGATCTCGCAGACGAACGTCGTGTTGAATCAGCTCGACAATGCGGCCGCGAGCACGATCAGCTCGCTGGATCACACCGATCAGGCGCTCAAGCAGATGGAGACCAAGCTCGAGACGACCTCCACCGATCTGAAGGCCCTCGACACGTCCAGCATGCTGTCCGACCTGTTCGGCGGCAGCGGCAAGGACGGTTCCGGCAAGCTCGACACGGATCGCATCGCCAAGTTCATGCTTTCCCCCACCGTGATCGACACGAAGATCCTCTACCCGATCAACGCGTACGGCTCGGGCATGGCACCGCTGTTCACGAACATGGCGCTGTGGGTGGGCGCGTTCGCGCTCGCCGTGATCATGAAGCTCGAGACCGACGACGAGGGCATCGAGCATATGACGATCACGCAGGGATATATGGCCCGTTTCCTGATGTTCGGCCTGTTCGCCGCGGCGCAGGGCGCGGTCACGACGCTGGGCGATCTCATCATCGGCGTGCAGAGCGTGAACCCATTCGCGTTCGTCGCGACCGGCGTGATCACCTCGCTCGTGTACGCGTCGATCGTGTTCGCGTTCTCGACGACGTTCCTTCATGTGGGCAAGGGCATCTGCGTGGCGTTGATCATCCTGCAGATCCCGGGCGCGTCGGGCCTGTATCCGATCGAGATGATGCCCGACTTCTTCCGCAATCTGTACCCGTTCTTCCCGTTCACGTATTCGATCGACGCGTTCCGTGAGACGATCGGCGGCTTCTACGGCGGCTACTGGTTCTCGAAGATCGGCCGGCTGCTGCTGTTCGCCGTCGTCGCGTTCGTGCTGGGACTGGTCGTGCGACCGTTGATGGCGAACGTGAATCGCCTGTTCGCGCGTCAGATCGACGAGAGCGACATGATCATCGGCGAGCCGGTGCACATGCCCGGCACCGAGTACCGAATGACCGCGGCGGTGCGCGTGCTCGCCAACCACGAGGGGTATCGCGAGCGCATCGAGCGCAAGGCGGCGGCGTTCGCCGCACAGTATCCGCGATTGAAGCGCGGCGCGCTGATCGCGGGTCTGGTGGTGCCGGCGATCCTCGTCGTCACGTTCTCGCTGACGCCGAACACGAAGCTCGAGGCGATGCTCGCCTGGCTGATCTGGGTGCTGTTGATCATCGCGTTCCTCATCACGATCGAATACGTGCGCGACAGTCTGCGCCGCCAGACCGAACTGGGCAATCTGGACGACGAGGCGATCCGCTCGTACATCCACGGCATCGAACGGGGACGCGAGCAGGCGCGGGAGAGGCGGGCGCAGGCGCGCAAGGCAAAGGCGATGGCCCGCGCGAAGACGGAGGCGGAGCCAACCGCGAAGACGGAGCAGCAGACCGCGCCCGCCGAAAGCCCCGAGGACACAGCAGATGCGGAGGACACCGCACACACCACCGAGGAAAGGAACGAGCGATGAGGACCATGTGGCGTCTGTTCACCGGCGATGTGCGCAGGATCACGAGCAACATCGTCTCGATCATCATCGTGATAGGACTCACGGTGATTCCCGGCCTGTTCACCTGGTTCAACGTCGCGGCGAGCTGGGACCCGTTCAGCAACCTCAAGAACCTGAAGTTCGCGGTCGCCAGCGTCGATGAGGGCTACGAATCGGATCTGATCCCGGTCAGGATCACGATCGGCGACACGGTCGTCAACACGCTGCGCGCCAATTCGCAGCTCGACTGGACGTTCACGACGAAATCGGACGCGATCGAGGGGACGAAATCAGGCAAATACTATGCGGCGATCGTCATTCCGAAGGACTTCAGCAGCAAGATGATGACGTTCTTCTCCTCGGATGCGCAAAGCGTGAAGATCAGCTACTACGAGAACGAGAAGAAGAACGCGCTCGCCCCGAACCTCACCACGGAGGGTGCGAGCGAGGTGTCGACGCAGATCAACGAGATGTTCGCCAAGACGCTGACGAGCACCGCGCTGTCGGTCGCGTCGTCGCTGGCGGACGACCTGTCGAAACCGGAGTCGAAGACCGCGCTGGCCCGGTTCAGCGCGAATATCAGCGAGTTCTCGACGACGCTCGGCAACACGTCGTCAATGATCGGCGACTACGCGTCGCTGACCGGTTCGGCCGACGCGCTGCTCGCCGATTCGGCCGAACTGATCGCCGGAGTCGGCGGTTCGGCCGATGCCGCCGGCGAGACGCTCAAAAGCGCCAAGTCGGGGGTCGACGACGTGTCCGGGGCGATGAACGATGCGGCGAACGCGCTGTCGAACGCGCTCAAGGCGAGCGCGGCAAGCTACGGCGCGGTGTCCGACGCGGCCGACAAGCTGTACGCTTCGACCGCCACGCAGGCCGAGGATACCGCCGCCGCCCTCGACACGCAGGCGGCTCACGTGGGCGATCAGATCGCCGAATACGAGTCGATCCGCGCCGATATCGCGTCCGTGCAGGCCGCGCTTGACGAACGGCTGCAGGGGTTGCTCGACCCGACGCTGGATCGTCTCGACACGGCGATCGCCCTGCAGAAGACCTTGCAGCAGCGTCTGAGCGACGCGGCCAAGACCGTGCGCGATCGCAGTGCCGACTCGCAGGCGCGTCGCGCCGAGATCAAAAAGCTGGCGGCGCAGGCGAAGGCCGCGATCGAGGGCGTGAAATCCGATTTCAACGCGTCGCTCCAGACGCAGATCGACCAGATCGAGTCGTCGGTCAATCAGGCGACAGGCGCGCTCGACACGGCGTCGGCGAAACTCGACGGCACGCTCGACGAACTGGGCACGACGGTGTCGGGCGCACGCAAGAATCTCGCCAGCGTGCGCACGACGCTGGAATCGGTGTCCGCCAAGCTCGCGAAGGCGGGCAAGGAGCTGGGATCGTTCAACGAGCGGCTGTCGAAGGCGCTCGACAGCGGCGATATGGCGATGGTCAAGGAGGTGCTCGGCAACGATCCGGAGAAGCTGGCGGGCGTGCTGTCGGCACCGGTCGAGCTCAAGCGCAAGGCCCTGTTCCCGGTGAGCAATTTCGGTTCGGCGCTGGCTCCCCTGTACATCATCCTGCCGCTGTGGGTGGGTGCGCTGCTCATGGTGGTGACGCTCAAGACGAGCGTGTCACGCCGCGTGCGCGAGGAGCTGACCGAGCGGGCGGGCGGCGTTGCGCCGCGGCCGCATCAGCTGTTCCTCGGCCATTACGGGGTGTTCGGGCTGATCGCACTGATGCAGAGCACGTTCTCGCTGGCCGGCGCACTGCTGTTCATCCACGTGCAGTCGGTGCACCCGATGCTGTTCATGCTCACCGGATGGGTGAGCTCGCTGGTGTTCTCGTTCTTCACGTACACGATGACGGTGAGCTTCGGCAACGTGGGCAAGGCGATCGGCGTGCTCATGCTCATTGTGCAGATCTCCGGCTCGAACGCCGCGTATCCGTTGCAGATGCTGCCCTCGTGGATCGGGCGGATCAGCCCGCTGCTGCCGATCACGCATTCGGTCAAGGCTCTGAGGGCCGCGATCGCGGGCATCTATGCGATGGATTACTGGTGGGCGTTGGGCGCCCTGCTGCTGTTCGTGCCGCCGCTACTGCTGATCGGGCTGCTGCTGCGCAAGCCGCTGGTGAGGTTCAACCGGTGGTACGTGGAGAAGGTCGAAAGCACCAAGGTGATCGCATAGCGTTGCAGCGAATCGTTCTCAATAAGAAAAGTGTGAGGCCATCGCACGTGATCGCACAATCGCACATTGCCAAAAAGCCTGCAATTCCAATGTTTTCGGCCTAGTGATGTGCGATAGCGCCCCGGCGGAGCCTCACACTTTTCTTATTGAGAACGATTCGCTGCAACGCTACTGGACGGAGGCCTGCTGACGGACGACGTCGAGGGCCTTGTTGAAGGCGTCGGACGTCCAGCTGGCGCCGGCGACCTTGTCGACCTTGAGCCCCTTGAGCGGCTTGCCGTCGACGACGCCGTTGATCGCGTTGGCGAAGTCGGTCTGATGCTGCTTGGAGATCTGCGTGAACGGGTGGCCGATCACCTCGACCGTCTCGACGTTCTGGTCCTTGATCGTGAAGTGGACGTCGATCGAGTCCTCGCCCACCGGGCCGTACTGGCCGTTGACCGAGTAGGTGCCGTCCTTGTAGTTGCCGGTGTCCTTGCCGCTTGCGGCGTCGGACGAGGACGAGTCGTCGGACGCCCCCGCGTCCGCATCGCCGCTGGACTGCGACTGCTCCTCCTGGGACTGCTGGGTCTCACCGGAGTTGCCCGAATACTGGTCGTCCATCGGCGTGGCCTTCGACTCGCCGCAGCCGGCCACCCCGCCCAAGAGGGCCAGCGTGGCGGCGGTCAGGGCCACAGCCTTGACGGCCTTATCGTTCCTATCGCTCATATTCTCACTCCTCACCGCCGGTTTTGGCGGCCTTGGTCGGATCGGCAAATCCGATCGGCAGGTCGCCCTCGCGCTGGGCTCCCTCCTCGGTGGAGCCGGTGAACGCCGGGCGGCCGCCCTCGGCCTCATATGCGGCGCGGGCCTTCTCATCGTTCCACTTCTCGCCGACGAGCACGCCGTGGTTGAGCATGATCTCGCGTTCGGCGCAGCTGGCGACCAGCGCGTCGTGCGTGACGACGATGATCGTCGTGCCCTGATCGTGCAGCTGGCGGAACAGGTCAAGGACGATCTTCTCGTTCTTCTCGTCGAGGTTGCCGGTCGGCTCGTCGGCGAGGATGAGCTTCGGATCGTTGATGAGCGCGCGGGCGATGCACACGCGCTGCTGCTCGCCGCCGGAAAGCTGGCCGGGCAGGTGGTGGGCGCGATCCTTGAGTCCGACGCGATCGAGCGCCTCGAGCGCCTGCTTCTCGTCGACGACCGAATGGTAGTACTGGGCGACCATCACGTTCTCGACGGCCGTCAGATGCGGCACGAGGTAGAACTTCTGGAACACCAGTCCGATCATGTTCTTGCGCACGTCGGCCAGCTGCGCGGCGTTCAAGTCCTCGAGCTTGCGGCCCTCCAGCTTCACGGAGCCCTTGGACGGCGAGTCCATGCAGCCGATCATGTTCATGAGCGTGGTCTTGCCGGAGCCGGACGAGCCGACGATCGCCAGCCATTCGCCCTGCGGCACGGTGAGGTTCAGGTCGTCCACGGCGTGCAGGTCGCCGTAGATCTTCGAGATGTGATCGAGTTCAAGCAGCATGATGATTCCTTTGTTCTTCGCGATTGTGCGCGATTACTCCTCGCGCAGCACGATGGCGGGGTCGATGCGCGAGGCGCGCGAGACGGGCGGGATGGAGGCGAGCACGGCGATCAGCGCGCTGAAGAGCACCGATCCGATCGCGAGCGGCCAGTTGACGGGCAGCGATCGCTGGAAGACGACGCCGGTGAGCACACGGGCCAGCGCATAGCCGATGCCGGTGCCGATGAGGCCGCCGATCAGGCCGTACAGCGCGCTTTCGACGTAGAACTCCACGCCGATGGAGGCGCTGGATGCGCCGAGCGCCTTCCTCAGGCCGATCTCGTAGCTGCGCTGGGAGACGATCGAGCTGATCGTCGTGGAGACGCCGACGAGGGTGAGCACGAGCACGACGATGGAGACGATCCAGAACAGGGTCTGCAGCATCGTGATGATGCGCGTGTCGGAGGAGGTGATCTTGGTGACCTGCTGCGCCTTGACGTGCATCGAGGTCATGTCGTTGATCGACTTGACGGTGGCGGCGAGGTCGTCGCCGGATGCGGAGGCGGAGTATTCGATCACGTCGACGCCGCGCGTGACGCCGGTGAGCTTGTCGACGTCGGCGTTGGTCGCGTAGATGATCGAATCCTCGCTGCCGCCGGTGTCGACGATGCCGGCGACGCGGAATTCGGTGCCCTTGGTGTCCATGATGTCGCTGGAGACGCGGCCGTCCTGCGTGGGCTGGGCGGAGGTCTCTCCCCCGGTCTCGGCATTCGCCGAGCCGGCCCCCTCGTCAGAGGGGGCCGAGGAAGAGGAGTCCGTCGCACCGGACTGGGCCGAGGAGGAAGAGGACGTCCCGGCGGAGGCCGAGGAGGAGGAGGCGTTGTCGGAGGCTCGGTAGCCGATGGTGATGCCACCGCCGATCTTGGCGTTGAGCGCGTCGGCGACGTCGCGGCCGATGAGCACCTTGCCGTCGGTGGGCCAGGAGCCTTCGACGTTCCAGTGGTGGTTGAGGTTCTCGACCTGCGCGGGGTCGACGCCGGCCATCACGTACGGCGCGGCGTTGACGCGCACGTTCTCGTAGCGATAGGTCGCGTACTTGGCGGAGCCCTTGGCGCGCACCATTTCGGTGGTGTGCTTGACCATCGCCGCGTCGATGCCCGACTTCGCGGCGGAGGAACCAGCCGAGTCGGACGATGACGAATCATCCGTCTCGCCGGTCGGGGTGACGATGAGGTTCGCGCCGTATGCGCGCATCTCATCGTTCATCTGCTGCGGCACGGCGATGCAGATCGCCGCGAGGCAGAACAGCGTGGCCGCGCCGACCAGCGACGCGACGACGGCCATGATCGCACGCGAACGGCGGCGGAACACCGCGCCGAAGAGCATGCGGAAGAACATACCGGTATTGGTCATAGGTCGGCTCCCTCCATCACGATGTCGTTTGCGATTCCCCGCATCACGCGCTCCGACTCAGCGTCCATGGAGCACCTCCGCGGGCTTGACGCTCAGAATCGAGCGGATCGACGAGGATGCGGCGACGAGCACGGTCAACGCGAGCAGCACGAACACGAGCACGAACACCATCGGGCGCATCGTGATGCCCGAGGAGAACACCACCTGTCCGATGAGCTGCGCGACGCCGGAGCCGAGCAGCGCGCCGACGAGCGCGCCGACGAGCGAGATCGCGGCGGTTTCGGCGAGCATCAGGCGGGAGACGGCGCCGTCGGTCGCGCCGATCGCCTTGAGCAGCGCGAGCTCGCTGGAGCGTTCGGAGATCGACGCGGCCATGAGGTTCGCGACCGCGACCGCCGCGGCGACGAGGCTCAGCGCGGTCATCAGGATCATCACGGCCTGCGTCTTCTGCAGCACGTTGCCCTGCAGGGCGGCGACCTGACGCACCTGCTTGGCGACGGCCCCCGGAATCACCTCCTCGATCTGGTAGGCGATCGAGCTCGGGTAGGCAGTGCAGTACCACGTCTCCCACTCATCCTGGCTCAACGCGGCCGGGTTCTGCGAGGCCTTGCGCGCCAGATCGTTCTCCGGCGTGGTCAGCGCCTTGACCTCGATCTTGTCGACCGAGTCGGGCAGGTTCGCGAGCACCTGCGCGGTGGACGAGGCGATGTAGAGCGAGCCGTTGTCGTCGTCGCCGGAGTCGTAGACGCCGGTGAGCCTGATCTTCTGCTCGTTGGTCTTGCCGTCGGCGGTCTTCTTGGTGAGGGTGATCGTGTCGCCGGTCTTGACTCCCAGCTTCCCGGCGAGGGTCGTGCCGATGACGCCCTGATCGGTGTCGTCCTTCGGCCATGCGCCGTCGAGCTTCCACCACGAGCGCATGCCGTCGACGCCGACCACGGTCGACTCGCCGGATGCCAGCTTGAGGGTCTTGTTGAACCACGTGCCGACGATCGGCACGTCCACGCCGTCGACGGTGGCGTGCACGTTGAGCTGCGGCGCGAAGTTCGTGATGTTGAACGCCCAGAAGATCGTCTTGATCTTCGGCGCGTCCGACTCCTTGAGGAACGCGGTCGGGTCGGACTGGTCGCCCGCCGCCGCACCGGCCTCGGTGTTGTACAGGTCGGAGACCACCGCGTCGGCCTTCGGCTGGACGGTGATGTTCGAGCCGTACGTGGACAGCTCGGCGTTGAGCTTGTCACCCACGTCGAAGACGACGCCGAGCATCGCCACCGACACCGTGGCCGACAGGCACACGGTCAGGGCGATGAGCAGTCGCCGACGCAGCTGACGCGTGAACGACCGCGCGATCATACGCAGAAAGAACATGATGTTGCCTCCGTCTCAATGCATCGCTGACTGCATCACTGGAAGTGGGCGCTCAGCGCGTCCAGATCGGCGGTTTGGATCGTGATCTTGCCGCCGCCCATCTTGAACGGGAACGGTATCGGGTTGCATCCGCCCTTGAAGCCGATCGTCGCCAGGTTGATGGCGACCTCGCACTTCTTGCAGATGATCTTGCCGTCCTTCTCGTAGTAGCCGGCGTCGCCGCAGTTCTCGCATGCGTCGAGACCGATGCCGTACGCGCCGCCGTTCTTCTTGATGATGATGAAGCGCATCTCGGTGCCGTCCTTCGCCTTGTATTCGAAGCGATGCAGGTGGCCGTCCTCGACCTGCGCGAACGTGATCGTCGCGACGCCGTCCTTCAACGAGTAGTCCTCCGGCGGGGAAAGGGTGATCTGCTGGGTGGTGGCGGACACGCCGACGGTGAGCGTCAGAGTCACGCCGATCATCGCGACGAGGCTCCACACGGCCGAGGCGATCGCGTGGCGACGGAACGCCTTGTGACGGCGCACGGTCGCCTCGTTGACGCCGGGCTCGGGCTTCGTCGTCATGCGGAATCCGGCGATCATCGAGGCGACGGCCGGGATCGCGAACACCAGCGCCTGCACCATGATCATCTGCTGGTTGTGGTTGATCGAGAAGACGAGCGGCTGGAACAGGAATCGCGGGAAGTACAGGGAGTGCGCCTGAATCATCTGCAGCAGGCCGGTCGCGTGCTGGATGAACAGGATCGCCATCATCAGCACCGAGGCGACGGTGAACGAGATGCGCACGGCGGTCGAACGCATCGTGCGGAAGATCAGGGCGACGATCGCCGACATCGCGAGCCCGAGCAGGAAGCCGAGGGCGCGCAGCAGCATGTCGGAGGTGAAGACCGGAGCGTCCGGCTCCACCCAGATCGTCAGCTGGAGGATCACGTCCGGCAGGGCGTAGAAGAGGGTCAGGGCGATCGCGATCGCGGACACCGCGTTCGCGAGGTGCATCCAGATCGCGTGTTTGCGCCAGTCCTTGACGATCCACGGGGAGGCGATCACCGCGGCGATCGCGAGCAGGTCGACGACGACGGCGACCGTGAGGACCGGCTGGTTGACGAAGGTGCGCTGGTTGATGACGGCGGTGGCGCGCAGGGTGGCGAACACAATCGCCGCGATCGTGCCGAGGATGAATCCCCACAGGCGCCAATGGGAGCTGATCGGCTTGTCCTTGCCCTCGCCGACCGTGAGCATCACGCTCAGGCACATGATCAGCAACGCGGGGGCCAGCGTCCCCGGCATCACCGCAACGAATTGTTCAAGCATTCGCGCCCTTTCCTTGTGGGGTTTGGATTGTCCTGCGCGTCCTCGGCTCCCCTTGTCAGGGGAGCTGGCCCGCGAAAGCGGGTCTGAGGGGTAGTCAATGCGATAACGGACTTCCGGGCGCAGAATACTATGCGCCTTATCGGCCGAAAGCCCCCTCTTGAAGTTGAGGGGGCTCTGTTGGGTTGTCATGCGGCGGAGTGATCGGAATAGTAACGGCGAATCGTCACCGATAATACGGACGTTCGCGTTCGCGAACGACTGCATTTCTGGCTCGCTGTCGCTCGTCCTCGCCTAAAAACGCCTCTGGCGTTTTCTTAACGGCTCGGCCACTCCGCCGTGCACTGGAGGACGGCCTTCGGCCGACTGTCCCGGGCGACGCTGCCGCATCGCCCATGAGTGCTACAAACAGCCCACCGGGCTGTTTGCTTTACGCACTCACCACTGACGCGGGGTGTACTCCCAGTTGTCGAAGGTGACCTCGATCGGCTCGGTCCAGAAGCGGCCCTTGACACCGGTCTCCGGGTCGACGTGGAGCATCCAGCCCTTCTTGGCCGGGGACTCGATCGAGAGCTTCAGCTGGTAGGTGCCGGCCTTGTCGAGCTTGACGTTGGCGCCGTAGTGCGGGCCGTCGGAGGCGTTCATCTGCATGAAGGTACCGGAGGTGGCGGTGCCGCCCTCGACTTCCTTGCCGGTGGACTTGTCGATGATCGTGTAGTTGACGGTCAGGTCCGGGATGAAGTCGGTCTTGCCGTAGCCGAGCTCGGTGCCCTTCTCGTTGGCGTGGATGTCGGCCTCGAGGTGGAAGGAGGCGTCCGCGGCCTTGAGGCCCATGGAGGACGGCTCCATGTCGATCGGCTGGAAGTAGACGGCGCCGACGGTCAGCGGGCCGACCTCCTGATCCTGCTCCTCGGCGGTGCCGGACGGGCCGACCGGGACCTCCTCGAAGCCGGCACCGGCGTCGGAGGCGGCGGCGTCATCGGAGCTGGAGGAGTCCGAGCTGGAGGAGTCGGAGGACTGCGAGGAGGAGTCCGACTTCGTGTCGGCGGTGCTGGTGTTGGAGGAGCCGCAGGCGGCCATCGTGAAGGTCATCGAACCGGCGAGCAGCAGGCCGAGCAGGGCGGCCATCTTCTTGTTCTTCATCATTTCTTGTTCTCTCCTATGTTGGGGTTGTGATTGGAGTTCACAGATTGGTTGGTTGTTGAATTATCGATTACTCGGGGAAAGTCTGTATGGGTGGATGGTGGATTCGGCCGGTCACTTCGCGGCAACGGCTCCGGCGTTCGCGGACGCCTTGAGCCTGCGCTGCTTGATGAAGCCGACCACGAACAGCGCGATCACGGCGATGGCGGCAAGCACCTGCGCCACGATGCACTCGACGTACGGGTAGAAGCCGAGCCAGTCGTTCGTTGGCACGCCCTGCAGGTAGATGGCCGGAAGCAGGTCGCCCTCGATCAGCGCGTGCACACCGCCGCCGGCGAAGACGACCACGAGCACGGACATGAGGATCGACGTGACGAGGAAGAACGGTCCGATCGGGATCTTCACCGACGTGAATCGGATGATCAGGAAGATGATGACGAGCACGACGGCCGCGGCGATGCCGCCGGTCCACATGCCCTTCGAATCCTGGCTCATCGAGTAGATCGACTCATAGAAGATCACGGTTTCGGCACCCTCGCGGAACACGGCGAGGAAGCTCAGCATCGCGAGCGAGACGACCGTGCCGAACGCGATCTGCTCACCGGATTCGACCTGCGAGGAGGCGGTCTTGACGGCCGCTTCGGTCTTGGTCCTGATGTAGCGGTTCCATGCCTCGACCGAGCTCTTGTTGAGCATCCAGTTGCTGGTCCACAGCAGCATGCACATGGCGATGAGCGCGCACACGCCCTCCATGATCTCCTGCTGCGGGCCGGAGCCGCCGAACAGCAGGCCGAAGATCACGGCGATGACGCCGGATCCGGCGAGACCGACGAGCACGCCGACGTAGATCCACTTGGTGAGCTTCCTGTTGCCGGACTTGACGAGGTAGGCGATCACGGCGGCCACGACCAGCAGCGCCTCAAGACCCTCGCGCACGAGGATGATGAACGACTGGCCGACGGCGCTGGTGATGAACTTGGTGAAGCCGCCCTCCTTGTCCGCGGCACCGCCGTCGAGGATGCCCGCATCCTTGACCAGCATGGCCTTCAGGTCGTCGATGAGCTTCTTGGTCTCTTTGAGGGAGGCGCCGGTGTTCATCGCCTTGCGGGACATCTTGAACTGGTATTCGACCTCGGAGACGCGGCTGCCGCTGATGGCGTTCATCACGTTCTTCTCAAAGCCGAGCTTCTCGTAGTACTGGTAGTAGGCGTTGTTGACGAGGGTCGCGCCCTTGGCGCCGTCGCCCTTCTCGTACGCCTTGTAGGCGTTGTCGAGGATCGGGACCATCTCGTTGGCCACGTCGGTCCAGGAGCGGTTGCCCTTGCCGGGGTTCTTCTTCTTTTTGGCGTCGAGCTCCTTGCGCTCCTTGGCGAGCTGATCCTGCAGGGCCTTGGCGTAGGCGCGCGGCTTGGCGAGCTGCGCATTGGCGTCGAGCTGCTGGCCGGTGGCGTCGAGGTCGGCCGTGAGGGCCGCGATCTTCTCATCGATCTGCGCATCGTTGCCGGGCACGTAGGAGAGGTTCTGGATGTCCTGGAACGCCTGCTGCTGGGCGGCCTGCTTGTCGGCGCCGATCGTCTGGCTGACGACGGCGGTGAAATTGGAGGCCACGTAGATCGAGTTGTACGCGGCCATGAAGTCGGAGGTGGAGCCAGCGGTATTGCCGGACTTGTATTCCTTGACGCCGGACTTGAGCTGCTTGTCCATCGCCTTGGCGACGGCGGTCCACGACTCGTAGTCGGTGGCGGAGCTGGTCGACGATTCGGCCGCCGAGGCGGTCTGCGGGGCGAGGATCGCCAGCGGGCCGCTCTGACCGTTCCGGGCCGATCCCCCGAACGGGGCGACGGCGAGCGCGGCGATCATGAGCACGGCCAACAGCGCCGCGGCTGACGAGCACAGGCCGGCCGAGGCGCGTTTGAGCACAGCGAACGCGCGTGAAGACATGATGTTTGAAATTCCTCTCTAATCCAAAACTGCCCACAGGATAGAAGAAAAAAGGCCTTTCGCTGTTTGTGGTGGGTGATGGTGTGCGGTGTGGTGTCTGTCGGGTAGGTTGGAGGCATGGATACCTCGCGTTTGTTCACGGCCGCGCTTCAGTTGCGGGAGCCTTGGAGGGTCGAGTCGGTGGATTTCCGGGACGGCGACGACGGCAGGCAGGAGTTGCATATCGGGATCGGTTTCGAGGCGGGCTCGCGGGTTCCGTTGTCCCGAGCCGGGGTGCCGGCGGGACGAGTGCCCGGTGCATGACACGCGCGGGCGCGTGTGGACGGCATCTGAACTTCTTCCAGTACAAGGCGTTCATCCATGCCGGCGTGCCGCGCGTGACATGCCCGGAGCATGGCGTGAGGACCGTGCCTGTCCCGTGGGCCGAGACCG
>NZ_JGYS01000011.1 GCF_000741175.1 Bifidobacterium callitrichos DSM 23973 | reverse complement strand
GCGTGCACGCGCCCAGAAGCGCCGTGTCGGCGCTGATGCGCATCGACTGGAAGAGCGTGGGCCACGTGTGCAAAAGGGTCGCCGACGACCTGCGGGACGAACAGGGGGCGGGCCTGTTCGACCATCTGCGTTCCATCGGCGTGGACGAGACCAGCTACCGCAAGGGCCACAAGTACATGACCGTGGTCGTCGACCACGACCGCGGCAGGGTCGTATGGATGCACGAGGGGCACGGGGAGAAGGTGTTCGACCTGTTCTTCGAGACGCTCACCGAGGCGCAGCGCGCCTCCATCCGGGTCGTCACCGGCGACGGGGCCCGGTGGATCGACGAGTGCGCGTTCCGCTGGTGCCCGCAGGCCGAACGCATCCTCGACGGGTTCCACATCGTGTCCTGGGCGACCGACGCGCTCGACAAGGTACGAACCGCCGCATGGCGCGAGGCCCGGAAGAAAGGCGTCGCCAAAAAGGGCGCGAAGGACCCGGTCAAGGGCGCCAGATGGGCGCTGCTGAAGAACGAGGGCGACCTGACCGCCGGCCAGAAGGCCCAACTGGAATGCATCGCCAACACCAACGAGACCCTCTGGGAGGCGTACAAGCTCAAGGAACGCCTGCGCATGATCCTCAAACAGACCGCCGACAAAGCCGACCCCCTGCTGCGCCAATGGGCCGCGGACGCGTCCCGTGTCCGGCATCCCCGGATTCGTCCAGCTCGGCGAGAAGATCGCCAGGCGCCACTTCGACATCCTCACGACCATCCGCAGAGGACTGTCCAACGCCAGGCTAGAGGCCGTGAACAACAAGATCAAGACCACCATCAAAATCGGCTACGGCTACCGCAACCTCGACAACCTCATCGGCCTCGTCATGCTCAAATGCGGCGGACTCAACCTACAACTCCCCGGACGCCAATAACCAGTAGGCCAAACCAGTGATCCACACCCACACAAACACCCGAAGAGCCATAGTTTTTGGTACGCCTTACGTCGCAACATGCATGGCTCCTATCCTCAAAACAACGGTATTCACAAACTCAACGGTTACATTCTAGTCCAGAATCACAAAATCAACAGTTACGAAGACCTCGATACTCACAAAATCAACGGTCAGCGTGCGGAGAGACCTCTTCGAACCACACTTGGCACCATGACCATCGGGGTTCTGCATCGCCCGCGGTAAGTCGCACGCTCCGGCATACCGGCATACCGGCATCCCGGCATCCCGGCGTCCGTTAGCCGATAGAGCAACCGAACTCCTCGCGGGCATCGGACGCGATTCGCGTTGTTAGGGTCCATTTCCCGCAAGAAGTTGACCTTCCCTAGCGGGATACGGACAGGATCAGTCTTGTCCTTCTCGATTTTCACTCCCCTGTTTTCTGCATCATTTTGGTATCATATGATGCAGAAAACATGATGCAGATAAAGCCGATGATGCAGAAGGAAGGCGCCGCATGCGGGACTTCGATTACATCGCCTCGGCGGTCGGGCTGCTCACCCCACGCACGACGAGCCTGCTCACCGCCATCCACGAGGAACGAGGACGGCAGAACGCCAGGACCGGCATCCGGCCGGACGTGCTCACCACGCTGACGAACATCGCGCGTATCCAAAGCACCGACGCTCGAATCGCATCGAGGGCATCGCGACCAGTGACAAACGACTCAACGCACTGGTCGCCGAAAAGGTCACCCCGCGCAATCGCGCCGAAGAGGAGATCGCCGGATATCGCGACGTGCTCGCCATCGTCCACGAAAGCCACGATTACATCCCGCCCACGCCCAACGTCATACTCCAACTGCATCGGGATCTGTTCCGCCACACGCCGCTGACCTTCGGCGGACGCTTCAAGGACAGCGACAACGTCATCATCGAGCGGGACGCCGACGGCAATCGGCGCGTACGCTTCGCCCCGCCATCGGCACTGGCCACGCCGGAACTGGTGGGGCGCATCTGCAACGCATATGCGGAGGCGATTCAGGATGGGCATACCGATCCCCTGCTCACCATCGCCATGTTCACGCTCGACTTCACCTGCATCCACCCGTTCAACGACGGCAACGGGCGCATGAGCCGACTGCTGACGCTGCTGCTGCTCTACCGCAACGACTACCAGGTGGGCAAATACGTGAGCATCGAACACCTCATCGAAGGCAGCAAGGACACCTACTACGACGCCCTGGCGGCGAGCACCGTCGGATGGAACGAGGGAGAGAACGACTACGAGCCGTTCACGAACTACCTGCTCGGCATGATCCTCACCGCGTACAGGGAATTCGACGACCGCATCGGATACGTAGTCGGAGAGACCGGCCCGAGTGGTGACGACACTGCGACGACCCGCGAACGGGCGACCAAAGCGCAGCGCATCGCCGCCCTGTTCGACGACACACTTGTGCCGATATCCAAGGCCGACGTCCACGCCAAGCTGCCGGACATCAGCCTGACCACCATCGAACGCGCACTCAAGGCATTGCAGAACGACGGCACCATCCGCAAGATCGGTTCCGGACGCGCCACGCGTTACGTCCGCATCCGCTGAGCGGCAGCATCCGTACGTCGTGGACAACGGCGCATACCAACGCCAGAGTTCCTTGAGCTGCCCGTCCCTGTTGCGCCTCCTGTTCGCCTTGTCCGCCTGACTCGGGGGACTCAGCGTGAAAAACGTGGGGATTCGCGTTGAATCCCACAGATTCGCGGGACTCAACGCCGGAAATCGGCCTTGACCGCGCTGAGTCCCCCGCGGACTGCCGGGGACGAGGACTCAATCCCATTCCCGCAGCTGCGGCTGCCGGCCCGGATAACGCTCGCCGAAATACGCGACATAGGCGTTCTCAAGCTCCTCGATAAGCACCACATCCCTCTCGCCGGCCTCGCCCGCCGCTACGGCCTTGTCGTATGCGGCCTGCAACCGGGCCCTTGCCGGGGTGTTCGGAGCCGGATGCAATGGATCGTCAATCAACAACGCGGAAGCGCCCATTTTCACGTAGCCCATCCTGCTGAGGATGCCGGCCTGACCTGTGGAGTCCTCTTCTTCTTCCTCCTCGACGTTCTGTGGCTCGGCGGGACGATCGGTCTCCTCGGTCTGATTCTTCGCCTGCTCGGCCTGAATGGCCTCGTTCAGGCGGGTCTGCAATCGGGCGATATCATCGCGCAGCGCCTGCTCGTCGGCACGCGACCGCTCCGGCAGCGCCAGATCCTCCGAGCACTCGGCCGGCTTGGTCAATCCGCCGATATGGTATCGGGCAAGATCCGCAGCGACCTGATCCCATTCGGTCTCCGCCGCCATGCAGCCCTCACGCGCATGGCGCGCATCCATCACAACCATCATCGTCACCGCAACGGCCACCACGAAGAAAATCGAGAACAATCGATGCAGCACACGGTGATTGTTCGACGGACCCTGAGATGCCGCCCTCCCGCCATCCCCGTACGTGCCCGCATCGTCGGCGAGATCCGGCTCCTCGACCGGCGTCATATCGAATGGAACCTGTCCTGAATCACGCACCATCGCACCCCCACCTCCCTGTGTATTCCCATTGTCCCGCAAACGGCGACGCACCACAACCCCACGCCACTCCTACGTAGCAACAGGCTTCTCCAACGACGCACCGTCCCCCGTTCGCCCGCCGCCGGCAGTCGGGGCGCGCCTTGTATGTCGTCATGCAGTACGCATGGTCTCGTATCGTGGACAGCGTACTGACGTACGACACGTGCGGAGTGCCGCACGGCACAGCGAAAGGAACGGGACGATGGAGAC
This sequence comes from Bifidobacterium callitrichos DSM 23973, assembly GCF_000741175.1. Classification (GTDB taxonomy): domain Bacteria; phylum Actinomycetota; class Actinomycetes; order Actinomycetales; family Bifidobacteriaceae; genus Bifidobacterium; species Bifidobacterium callitrichos. The sequence goes on along the minus strand of NZ_JGYS01000011.1, from coordinate 139,808 downwards.
CGATGAGGATATGCGACGCGATCTCGCGGCGATCGACGAGGTGATCGAGCGAGGGCGGTTCAAACCGGATTGGGAGTCGCTGCAGCAGCATCGCACGCCGCGATGGTTCGAGGAGGCCAAGTTCGGCATCTTCATCCACTGGGGCGTGTACTCGGTGCCGGCGTTCGGCAGCGAATGGTACTCGCGCAACATGCACGTCCAGGGATCGCCCGAATTCGAGCATCACGTGAAGACCTACGGCCCGCAGAAGGACTTCGGCTACAAGGACTTCATCCCCATGTTCAAGGCCGAGCGATTCGATCCGGACGCGTGGGCCGACCTGTTCGTGGACGCCGGAGCCCGGTACGTGGTGCCCGTCGCCGAGCATCACGACGGATTCCAGATGTACGCCAGTCGCCTGTCGCACTGGAACGCGGCCGAGATGGGGCCGAAGCGCGATGTGCTCGGCGAGCTGACCGAGGCGTTCCACCGCCGCGGGCTCGTCGACGGCGCCTCCTCGCATCGCGTCGAACACTGGTTCTTCATGGGCCACGGCAAGGATTTCGACAGCGACATCCACGAGCCGCTCAAACGCGGCGACTTCTACTGGCCGGCCATGCCCGAACCGGATCATTGGGACCAGCACAGCAAGCCCGAGCCCACCCACGAGTATCTCGATGACTGGCTGCTGCGCTGCTGTGAGATCGTGGACCGCTACCGCCCGAAGGTGCTGTACTTCGACTGGTGGATCCTGCATGAGGCGGTCCAGCCGTATCTCAGGCGATTCGTCGCCTACTACTACGACCGCGCGGACGAATGGGGCGAGGAGGTCACGGTCTGCTACAAACAGGATTCGATGATGTTCGGCACCGCCGTGCCGGACGTCGAACGCGGCCAGCTCGCCGAGGCCAAGCCGTACCACTGGCAGACGGACACGGCGATCGCGCTCAACTCGTGGGGCTACACCGAGAACAACCGCTACCGTCCGGCCGGCGAGATCCTGCAGGACATGGTCGACATCATCAGCAAGAACGGCAACCTGCTGCTCAACGTCGGACCGAAGCCGGACGGCACGATCGGCGACGAGGATCGCGCGGTGCTAACCGCGATCGGCGGCTGGCTCAAGGCCAACGGCGAGGCGATCTACGGGTCGAAGCCGTGGAAGCGCTTCGGCGAGGGCCCCACGCAGATCGTCGAGGGCCAGTTCACGGACGGTACGAAGAAGGGTTTCACCTCGCGCGACGTACGCTACACGGTCAACGGCGGCAATCTGTACGCCATCGTCATGCGTCCGTCGGACGACGGCGTGTACCGGTTCACGCGGCTCAGGAAGGGCGATGCCGCACACAACGCGGACTTCCACGGCTTCATCAGCCGCATCGACCTGCTGGGTGGGCCGACCGATGGCGAGGGCGATGGCAAGGGCAAAGGCCTGGAGTGGACGCGCGACGAGCACGCGCTCGAGGTCCACGCGCCTGCCGTCCCGGGCTCGGGCGACTCCCCGATCACCTTCCGCATCGTCATCGGCTAGTGCCCTCCGTCAACTATCCGCTCGCTAAACAAATCAGGCCTGAGTGTCTAGCCCCAGTCTAGGCACATTGCGTCCGATCCCATAGGATCCACTACGAGAATCCCCATTTCTCGTTCCAATACGTTCGATCCCGTAGGATCCAACGTTATTGAGGGTTGCGGGGTTGCGAAAAACATCCGATCCCGTAGGATCCGATACGGTGATCAGGGCGGATCGGGGATGGCAGCGTGACGAGTCTGCCACTCAGCGCATGTCAATCGTTTGATGTTCGCCGAGTGGCAGAAAACTGCGCCACTCAACGCGATTTTGGTGATTTTTCGCGTTGAGTGGCAGACACATCGTCGGCAGGGACAGCCCTTGCAATATCGACTATCGCAGAATCGTTGGAAAATGGCCCTTTTGACAATATGTCAAAAAGACGGCAAGACGGTGATGACGCATCGTCGTGCCACTCAACGCCAAAATCGCCGAAAATTGCGTTGAGTGGCACACAGCCAAGCAACACGGCTAAGGCGCGCAGCCAGGCAACACGGCCGGGCAACGCAATCGAGTCGGTCTGCGGCGGCGCAACCGAGTATCTAGACTCGGCTTCGCCATCGCCAGCTCCCCTGACAAGGAGGGAGCCGAGAGTGGGACAAACGAATTAACGGCGCGAGATGCTAGAGGTCGACCTCATCTTCATGACTCGGCGAGGATGAGGAGATCCCAGAGAGCCAGAGTGACCTGCGATCCGGCGGAATGGGCGTCTCCGGACAATACATCCTCGCCGGATACGGGCAGGGTGAACGTCACCGGGTCGGCGGAGTAGTTGAGGAAGTAGTCGATGCGTTCGCCGGATGCGTTGACGCCGCGGCGCACATCAACCGTGCCGGCGAGCGCGCGTGGCCAGTCGTCGGCGCCGGTCAGTCCGGCAGCGTCGGCCGCGTCGGCGACGAGGCCGCGCATGACCTCGGGCGAGGTCATCGTGCCGACGTATTCCGCCCAGCCACCGTTGCCGCCGAACATGTGGCGCGTGATCGCGACGTAATCGCCCCATGCGGGGTGACGGTAGCGCGCGAGGATCTGGGTGCCTGCGGACGCATCCGCGGATGCGGGCATGAGCAGTTCCATGAACACTTGGGCTTCAGCGTCGGCGTCGACGTAAGAGGCTGCCACCGGAGCGAAGTCGAGGCCCACGTTGTGCGGCGGGGTGAATTCGTTGTACCACATGCCGAACACGTCGGTCATGGCGTGCGGCTGGCGATCGCACCGCACCTTCATCTGCGGGTCGGCGAAAAACGACTTGAACGAGGCGACCAGATGGCCGCCGTCGGAGACGTACGCGCGCAGCGCCTCCAGCGCGGCATCGGACGCGCAGTACATGGTCGGGACCAGCACGAGGTCGTATTCGTTCAGCGCACGTCCGCTGGAGGTGACGCCGCCCTCCCCCAGCCGGTCGCCGTCGATTACGTCGCATTCGATGTTGAGCCCGTAGAGCGCGTCGTACATCCATCGCACCACGTCGTTGTAGTCGGCCTGATTCCCGCCGCGGCGGAATCCGCCTTCCAGCGAGAACTGCTCGAGCGCGGTGAGCGACCGATTGCTCACGATCACGGCCGCACGATTGCGCTTCGTCAGATGCAGCAGCCGATCGCCGTGCGCCTCGAGTTCGGCGCCGATCGCCGCGACGTCGCGATACGTTCGCCCCGGCTCGAAATCGTGCGAGAGGATGCCCTTCCAGTAGGTCTCCCACGAGTTGTGGATCGAATGCCAATGCCAGTACATGACCGAATCGGAGCCGGAGGCGAGGTTGCCGTACGCCTGCAGTCGCAGCTGGCCGGGGTACGGCAGCCAGCCCATGTTGCCCTGCGCCTCGGTTTCGAGCGTCAGATAGTTGCGTCCGCCCTTGAGTCCGCGGGTCAGATCGCCGGCAAATGCGATGCGCCGCCCGTCGAGCTCGTCCTGCGTCGGGAAGTACACGTCCGCGCCGGCGATGTCGAGCGCACGGGCCGCCTCGAAGTGGTCGACGGCCGGCTGCACGCCGTACGATCCGCCCTTCCAGCCGAAATCGAAGTTCTGAGTGACGAACTGGTCGTCGCGCGCGTACTCGCGTACGATCGACGCCTGCCAGGCGAGGTATTCGCTGACGAGCCCGCGGCGGAACGCGTCGAATTCGCCGCGCATCGACCCGTTGATCGAGTTGGTCGGATCGGGGAAGTCCTCCCACGCGTCGATGCGATTCGACCAGTAGTCGAGCCCCCACGCGCGGTTGAGCGCGTCGAGATCGCCGTCGAACAGCTCGCGCACGTGACGCACGAACATCTGGCGCACGTTCGGCGAGACGACGTCGTAGTACTTGGTTTCGTTGTCGACCTGATAGCCGATGACGTTCGGGCGATCGGCGACGTGGGCGACGAGCCGGCGGATGATGCGCTCGCCGTAGTGGCGGTACGTGGCGTTGGTGATGTCCATGATCTGGCGCGGGCCGTAGCCGCGGCGGCCGTTCGGGGTGTCGGCGAGCACGGTGGGGTCGAGGCGGACGAGCCAGGACGGCACGGCGTAGGTGGGCGTGCCGATGATCACCTTGATGCCGGCACGCTCGGTGGCGTCGAGCACTCGGTCGACGTGACGGAAGTCGAATTCGCCCGGCTGCGGCTCCTCGGTGGACCAGGTCGATTCGGCGATGCGCACGACGTTGATGTGCGCGGCCTTCATCATCTCGATGTCCCTGTCGAGACGGTCGTAGGGCATGTATTCGTCGTAGTAGGCGCATCCGAACAGGATGCGATCGATGGATGTGGCGGACGCTGACGCGTTCTCGGACATATGTCTCTCGCTTTCATTCCATCGCCGTTCGATACGGGTCCCGACCATCCATGGATCCCAGTCATTGATATGTATACGAACAGCATTATTATATGTACCGGTACATATCGTAATTGAAGTCACAACCACATGCAACACGGCATTTCTTCACTATCTCTTTTGCCGATTGCACAGTACAATATATACCGTTACATACACCTAGGTCTCTGCAACGGCCACTGACGGCCGAAGCGGAAAGGGAACCTCATGACAGATGGACCGATCGCCCCGCACGCGCCGTCGCAGGCGCGCATGATCGCAGGGCCGGACTCCACGCCGTTCGACCGCGCGCCGGACATGCGCCAGCCGCCGGTGTTCCTGCGCGAGTTCGACCACCCACTCCACTCCTCTCACCCCACGATCGCCTCGGCACGGCTCATCCTGAGCGCGTGGGGTCTGGTCGAATGCGAGATCAACGGCCACAGGGTCGGCCGCGACGTGCTCACGCCCGGATGGACGGTCTACGGCACACGCCTGCCGTACTGGACGTACGACGTGACCGATCTCATCGCGGACGGCCACAACGCAATGGCCTTCTGGCTCGGCGACGGCTGGTATCGCGGCCGCATCGGCTTCGGCGGCGGCGAGCGCGACTGCTACGGCGACCGGCTCGGCCTGATCGCCCAGCTGGAGATCGTCGACGCGGACGGCGGCACGACCGTCATCGCAAGCAATGCCGAGGACGGCCTGTGGCGCACGACGAACGGTCCGATCCTCGCAAGCGGGCTGTATGAGGGCGAGACCTACGACGCACGCGAGGCCCTGCCGGGATTCGGACTGCCGCTCAGCGCCGTCAGCCCCGGCACCGACTCCGTACGCTGGCAGCCGGTCGAGGAGCTGGAGTTCGATCCATCCGTGCTCTACCCGGCGGACGAGTCGACCGCGGTGCGAGAGATCGGCGAGCGCCATCTGCCCGCGAGCAGCGCGATCACCCGTCTTGCCGACGGCCGTTGGCTGGTGGTTTTTGGCCAGAACTGCACCCAGCGTGTGGTCCTGCGCATCCCGGAGGGGCTGACGGCGGGGGCCGAGATCACGATCCAGCATGTCGAGGTGCTCAATCCGGACGGCAGCCCGGCGACGCGTCCGCTGCGTCGCGCGGTGCAGCGCGATCACTACATCGCGTCGGGACAAGAGGGAGACGCAACGCAGAGCTGGTGGGAGCCTCGGTTCACGATGCACGGGTTCCGCTATGCGTGCATCAGCGGCTGGCCCGAGGATCGCCCGCTCACCGCCGACGATCTGTTCACACGCGTCTACAGCTCCGCGCGACGCCCGCTCGGCGACTTCTCCTGCTCGCTCGATCGCGTGAATCGCCTGCACGAGAACGTCCGCTGGTCGATGCTGTCGAACTTCGTCTCCATTCCGACGGACTGCCCGCAGCGCGACGAGCGTTTCGGCTGGACCGGCGACATCGCCGTGTTCGCGCCGACCGCCGCATACCTGTACGACGTGACCGGCTTCCTCGACAGCTGGCTCGACGATGTCGCGATCGAAACCGACAAGTGGGGCACGGTGCCCTACTACGTGCCGTACCCCTCGCCCGGCTGGGGCAAGCCGGCGGCGGTCGCCTTGTGGGGCGATGCGGTCGTGATGGTGCCGTGGGCGTTGTACATGGCGACCGGCGACGCGTCCATACTGCGTCGTCACCTGCCGCTCGCCCGGCGTTGGATGGACGAGGTCGCGGGATTGCTGTCCGACGACGGTGTGTGGGATCGCAGACCGGAGGTGTGGTGCGGTCAGCTCGGCGACTGGCTCGATCCGACCGCCCCGCCGGACGACGCCGCCCGTGCGATGACCGAGAAGAATCTCGTGGCGACCGCGTTCGCCGCGAATTCGGCGAAGCTGGTCGCGCAGATACTTGACGTGGTCGGCGATCCGCAGGCCGCGGCGCACTACGAGCAGCTTGCCGCGCATATCCGCGACGGATTCCGCAGGCGGTTCGTGCTGCCGGATGGCCGCATGACCTCGGACACGCAGTGCGCGTACGCGCTGCTGATCGCGTTGGATCTGCTCGAGGACGACGCCACGGACCACGACCATCTGCGCGAGATCGCAGGCGAGCGGCTCGCCGAACTGGTGCGCGAGCGCGAGTACGTGGTGGGCACCGGGTTCGCCGGCACCCCGTACGTGCTGGGCGCGCTGTGCGCGACCGGCCACGCCCGCGAGGCGTTCTCGCTGTTCCTGTCCGACCGCTGCCCCTCATGGCTGTATCAGGTGCGCATGGGCGCGACGACCACATGGGAGCGGTGGGATTCGATGCTGCCGAACGGCGAGGTGAATCCGGGGGACATGACCTCGTTCAACCATTACGCGCTGGGTGCCGTGGCCGATTGGATGCACACGGCGATCGGCGGACTCGAGATCGCGGAACCCGGCTGGCGCACGGTGCGCGTGGCTCCGCTCATCGCCGAGGCGGTTCGTCACGGGATCCGTTCCGGGGCGGCCTCGCATAAGGTGCCGTCCGGCGGCACGATCGCGGTGTCATGGACGATGGACGACAACGATTCCTGCCGTCTCGTCGTGACCGTGCCGGAGGGCGTGCGCGCGACCCTCGATCCCGGCCTTGACGAGCCTGATGGCGGCATCGTCGACGAGGATACGCATGAGGTCGTCACCGCCGGAACCACACTGGAGGCCGGCGAGCATCGCTTCTCGCTCTACACCTCCGTGGATTCGCGGGCGACGAGCGTGTAGCCTACGGTGACGCGTTCCGGGGGCGCGGCGGACGTGGACGAATCGCCGCGCTCCTCGATGCGGCGGGCGATCATGTCGAGGGCGAACCGGGAGAGCTGGTCGAAATCAACCTGGATGGTGCTCAGGGTCGGCACGCAGTACGTGCCGGCCGTGACGCCGTCGAAGCCGATGACCTTCACGTCGTCGGGCACGCGTACCCCGCGATCGGCGAGACCGCGCAGCACGCCGAACGCCGCATAGTCGGTGGCCGCGAATACGCCGTCGAACGCCTGAGACGAATCGGACGAATCGGACGAATCGGCGATGGCGTGGCCTGCCTCGATGCCGGTCGCGGCGTTGTACGCAGTGAACACTGTCGTCTCGTCGCATGGCAGTCCGGCGTCGAGCAGCGCGGCGCCGGCTCCGCGCAGTCGCAGCTGCTGCGGATCCTCGGCATGCGTCAGATCCGCGCGAGACAGGTACCCGCATCCCACGGCGATGGCGATGCGCTGGCATCCGCGATCAATCAAATGGCGTATGGCGGCGCGCGCACCGTCCTCGTTGGGGAAGTTCACCGAGTCGACGCTGGGCGTCTCCTCGCAGCCCTCGATGAGCACGATCGGACGACCGTGATGCGATGCGCCCGCACCCAATCCCGTCGATTCGAGCCCGGGCGCGTCCAGACCGGCCGCGTTGATGATCTCCCCGTCGAACAGCTGCCCGGAGAACGGGTTGGAGGCGAGCGCCCGCTGCCCGTCAGCCGGCGAATAGTGCGTCTGTTCGACGAACGGCGTGAGTCCGCGTTCGGCGGTCGCGGCGGTCAGCGACTGCACGAATTTCGAGTAGAACGGCGCGTCGAACGCGTTGACGATGATGTGAATGATGTTGCTGCGCCCCGACTTGAGCATGCTCGCCGTCAGGTTGATGCGGTAACCGAGTCTCTCGGCGGTGGCGAGCACCTTGGCCCGGGTCGATTCCCTGACGCCGGGCTTGTCGTGCAGTGCGTTCGACGCGGTCATCGGGGAGACGCCGGCCGCCGCCGCCACGTCCCGCAGCGTCGTCCTGCCGCCAGTAACCCTTCCCTTGTTGCTCATGTGCAGCCCGTCACTCGAAACGGAGGTAGGTGACGAAGTCGCGGGCGCGGGAGGCGTGGGTGGCGTCGACCACGTTGGAGAAGCCGATGACGGCGTCGTCGGGCAGGCCCTTGACGCCTGCGACACCAGCACCGGACCATGTGGCGGACTTGGACAGGGCAAGGCCGTACGCCTTGCCGGCCTCGGCGGCGTCATCCGAAGAGGACGCACCCGCGATCGGCTCGCCCTTCTTGTCGACCAGCGCGCCGGCGTCGGCCAGCTTGCCGAGCGCGGCATCGCCCTTCTCGACGTCGGAGACCTTGCCGATCAGCCCGCGATGCACGAGTTCGGCGAACGTGGCCTTGTCGGCGATGATCATGTTGACGTCGCCGGCGGAGACCATCGTCATGAGCTTCGAGGAGTCGTCCGTGTACGAGTTGGTCGAACCGTTCGACGAGCCGGTGCCCGAACCGCCCTGCACCGCGAGCGTGAACGACCCGTCGATGTCGACCAGACGGTCGTCATCGATCTTCTCCGCCTTGACGAACCCGCTTTTGAGCTCATCCAGCTGGGCGGAGTACTCCCCCATGCCGATGCCGGCGACAGACAGTTCCGTCTGCGGCGGCCTGGTGAGCCACGTGACCGCCAGCGAGACGATGAACGCGATCGCCACCACCACCGCGATCGTGCCGACGAGGAAATGCTGCACGAAGAACGGCCACTTGTCGGCGGCCGGCAGTTCGCGGAACGTCTTCCACTTCGACTGCTTCACATAGGTGTTCTCGGCGGCGAGCGCCGCGATCGAGCTTTGCTGCTCGTCGCTCAGCGCTCCGCCGCCGTTCGTCTGACTCTGCTGATCATCGGTCATACGGGTCAGTCTAGTCGGAATGGGTCGAGCGATCAGTCGTGCAGGAAGACGGTCATCTCGTTTTCGCCGCGGTTGGCCCATGCGAAGTACGGGATGAGGGTCGCGGTGACGGACTCGCGTTCGGCCGGCGCGTACTGCGCGTACAGCGGGGAGAACGCGGGCACGTCCGCGGAATCGCCCGCCGGAGCGTCGGCGACCGCCGTGGGCACGACCTCGCGCCATGCGGGCACTTCGAGCCTGACCATGTGACGGGTCACCTGATCGACTTCGCCCTGGCCCTGATCGTCGATGCCTTCGGCGCCGGCCTGGAAGTCGAAGTCCTCGACCTTGACCTCGCCCGGATCGGCGAGGATCGCGTCCACGTCGGCGTGCAGCAGGTGCAGGTTCGCGCCGTTGTCGCGCTCCTCGGCGCAGAACGTGATCGGACCGCGCGTGAACGCGACCTTGCCCACGTCCTCGCGCACGAGCGGGTTGGCCTTGAGCATGCGCACCGGCATCGGGAAGTCGAAGGAGACGATGTCGCCGTCGCGCCATTCGCCGGCGAGGTACAGGTAGCCGCCGCGCACGTTGCGCGTGATGCGGGGCGATCCGTCGGCTTCGGGCGATTCGCCGGTCGCCGAGATCGCGGCGGCGGTCGCCTCCTGCGCGCCGGCCCAACCGGGCAGACGGAAGGCGAGCGTGAAGCGGTCGGACGGGGCGGCGGACGCCTCGGATTCGCCGTCGCCGAGGTGCACGACCACCGAACCGTCGCCATGCCACGGCAGGTCGGCGTCGACGCTCAGACGCACCGGCACGCCGCCGAGCGTGACCTGCGCCGAACCGCCCATGTACAGGTGCGTGTACAGCGTGGACGCGTCGTCGGAAACCGTGTACGCGTACTCCTGCACCGATTCGACGATGCGGGCGATGTTCGGCGGGCAGCAGGCGCAGCCGAACCACTTCTGACGCACCGGCTTGACGTGGTCGAGCCTGCGATCCTTGTGGCAGGCGTACGGGTTGACCTCCAGCGGGTTTACGTAGAAGAAGCTCTTGCCGTCGAGGGCCATGCCCGCGAGCGTGGTGTTGTACAGGGCGAGCTCCATCACATCCGCGTACTCGGCCTTCGGGTCGAGTTCAAGCATGCGGCGGGCGAAGAACGCGAGCGAGATCGCCGCGCAGGATTCGGAGTACGCGGAGTCGTTCGGCAGATCGTAGTTGTAGGAGAACGCCTCGCCCTCGCGCGTGCCGCCGATGCCGCCGGTCACGTACAGCTTCTTGTCGACGATGTTGCGCCACAGGTTCTCGCACGCCTTGGCGAGCGTCGGATCGTCGGTCATGCGCGCGACGGCCGCCATGCCGGAGTACAGGTATCCGGCGCGCACCGCGTGGCCAACCGCCTCGGTCTGCTCGCGCACCGGCTCGTGGGCCTGCGCGTACGGGTAGTCGAACTTCCAGTCGGTGTCGGTGCTGCCGTTCTTCTTGTCGCGTTCGCCCTCGTAGCGGAAGTAGTTGGGTTCGGTGCCGCGCTCGTCGATGAAGAACTTGGCGAGGTCGAGGTACTTGCGCTCGCCGGTGACTCCGGCGAGGCGGGCGAGCGCCATTTCGGCGATCTCGTGGCCCGGGTAGCCCTTGCACTGGCCCTCGTTCGGGCCGAAGACCTCGGCGGTGTAGTCGGCGAAGCGTTCGGCCGCCTTGAGCAGCTTGTCCTTGCCGGTGCCCTCGTAGTAGGCGATCGCGCCTTCGATGAGATGACCGAGGCAGTACAGCTCGTGGTGCCAGCGCAGGTTGTGGAACGCACGGTCCATGCCGTTCAAGATGTAGTAGGTGTCGAGGTAGCCGTTGTCGAGCTGGGCGGCGCACACGATGTCGATCGCCTTGTCGGCGGTGGCCTCGAGTTCGGCGTCCGGGTGATGGGCGAGGCTGTAGCCGACCGCCTCCACCCACTTGGAGAAGTCGGTGTCCTGGAACACGAAGCCGTAGAACTTGTCCGGATCGGGGCGGGCCGGGTCCTCGGGCTTGGACTCGAAGCCGCGGTAGGAGTAGGCCGGCGGCACGAACTGCTTGCCCTCCGTGTCCTTGCGCGCGTTCTGCGCGGCGGCGGCCTTGAAGTTGTGCATGCAGTAGCTGGGGGCGGCACCCGGCACGTTGTCGTTGAGCGCGTTCCACTGGAACGGCAGCACGGCGGTGCGCACAAGCTCCTGCTCGGTGTGCCAGAACGCATCGGTGACGGTCACGTCCCTGAGCTTGAGCGGCGCGCTGTGGCGCGCGGCGGTGGACGCGGGCGTTGCGGCGGGCGTCGTTGCGGAATCGGTCATGTTCGTATGCTCCTTTGACATCCGTGAAGATCACATGTGCGTGGGGACCGCGCCGACCAGCGACCCCACGGCACGGCGCCACAGGATCGCAGTAGGCGGATGCGGTCTGTTACCGCTCACATCATTTATGTTTAACGTTAACCTACTTTTATCCATGACACGCGGAGCACGAACAACGGCACCTGCCGCGGGACTCGGTGGGATCCAGTGGGACTCAACGCGCAAATCGCGGGAAATCGCGTTGAGTCCCTCGGATCCCGCGCCCCTACGCGCGGATCGCCGCGTACTGCGACTCGTAGAGGCGCCAGTACGCGCCGCGCGCGGCCAGCAGCTCGGCATGCGAGCCGTGCTCGACGATCCGACCGTGGTCGATGTAGAAGATCTCGTCCGCGTTCTCGATCGTCGACAGGCGGTGGGCGATGATGAACGACGTGCGTCCCTTGAGCAGGTGCCGCAGACCCGCCTGCAGCGCCTCCTCGGTACGCGTGTCGATGTTCGAGGTCGCCTCGTCGAGGATCAGGATGCGCGGGTCGGCGAGCAACACGCGCGCGAACGCGATGAGCTGCCTCTGGCCGGCGGACAGCGTCGAACCGCGCTCCTCGACCACCGTGTCGTAGCCGTCGGGCAGCTCCATGATGAACTCGTGCGCGTGCACGGCGCGGGCCGCCGCCTCGATCTGCTCGTCCGTCGCGTCGAGCCGTCCGTAGCGGATGTTCTCGCGCACGTTGCCGGAGAAGATGAACGTATCCTGCAGCATCACGCCCATCTGGCGGCGCAGCGAGGCGAGCGTCACGTCGCGCACGTCGTGGCCGTCGATCTCGACCGACCCCTCGGACACGTCGTAGAAGCGCGACAGCAGGCTCACGATCGTGGTCTTGCCGGCACCGGTCGGACCGACGAGCGCAATCGTGCGCCCCGGCTCGACATGGAAGTCGACCAGATTGAGGATGTTGCGCCCGCCGTCCTCGTAGCGGAAGACGACGTCGTTGAAGTCGACGCGGCCGGCGATCTGCGGCAGATCGCGCGCACCCGGCCTGTCCTCGATCTCGGGGACCACGTCGAGCGTCTCGAAGATGCGCTCGAGGTACGCCGAGCAGGTGACCAGCTGGTTGTAGAAGTTGCCGATGTTGATGACCGGGTTCCAGAAGTTGTTCGCATACCCGACGAACGCGATCAGCATGCCGGTGGTCACGTCCACGCCGCCGAAGCCCGTGATGCCGACGAAGTAGATGAACGAGATCGTCATCACGGAGATCGTCTGCACGCCCGGCCACATGAGGAACTCGATGTGCTTGGCCGCCATCCACGCGGTACGCACGTCGTCCTGCTGCTGCTGGAACGTCATGAACTGGGTCTTCTCGCGCGCGAACGTCTGCGTGGTCTTGACACCGGCGATCGACTCGTGGATGAACGCGTTCAGATTGCTCTGCTTGTTCGACAGCTTCTGATACGCCTTGCGCTGGAAATGCTGCAGCACGCGCACCCACAGGATCAGCACCGGGAAGAGGATGAGGCTCCACAGCGCCAGCTGCCAGTCGATCACGAACATCACGATCAGCGTGACGAAGAACGTGAACACGTCGGCGAACACGCTGATCAGACCCGACGAGAGCGTGTCCGACAGGGTGTTCACGTAGTTGACCACGCGGATCAGGATCTTGCCGTGCGGACGCGAGTCGAAGTAGCTGAACGGCAGCGTCTGGATGTGCGTGAACAGATCGCGGCGCATGTCCTTCAACATCATCTGGCCGACGCGCGTGATCGACACGGTGCGATAGCGCAGCGCCAGCTCGTAGAGCACGATCAGGCACGCCAGCGCGCCGGCGAGCAGCCCCAGCTTGGTCAGATCCTTGTTCGGGATCGCCTCGTCGATCATGATCTTGGTCAGGTACGGCACGCTCACGACGATGCAGCTCATCGAGATGACGACCGCCAGAATGCGCACCACACGCGGAAGATACGGTTTGAGATACTTGCCCACGCGCGCGATGTCGCGCAGGTTGATGGTTTCCTCGAGTTCCTCGTCCTCGCGGAACGTATTACGTTGTGCCATGGTAAGTAAGCCTTTTCGAATCCTCTGATCTTGGTATCCATGACCTGTCTCTCCCCCAGTCAGCTTTGCTGACAGCCCCCTCGTCAGAGGGGGTCAGACTGCGGGACAGGTCCGCTAGAACCCCTGCGCGGCGCCGGACTGGGCGCCGAGCTGCTTCGAGTAGATGCTCCAGTAGCGCCCGTGCGCGGCCACGAGCTCGGCGTGCGTGCCGCGCTCGACGATCCGCCCGCGCTCGAGCACGAGAATCAGGTCGGAGTCCTTCACCGACGAGATGCGATGCGCGATGGTGACGATCGTCTTGTCGCCGTCCATCTCGCGCAGATGACGCTGGATCTCCGCCTCGGTCTCCATGTCGACGGCCGAGGTCGTGTCGTCCATGATGAGGATCGACGGATCATCGGCCAGCGCACGCGCCAGACTCAGACGCTGCTTCTGGCCGCCGGACAGGCCGACGCCGCGCTCGCCCACGATCGTGCCGTAGCCGTCGGGCAGCGAACGGATGAAGCCGTCGGCGCCGGCGATCTGCGCCATGCGACGGATGAACTCGTCGTCGGCGCCGTCGCCGGAGCCGGTGCGCGGGCGCCCGTCGCCGTCGTTTTCGAGGCGATTGGCGCCGAAGCCGATGTTGCCCCTGATCGTGTCGGAGAACAGGAACGTGTCCTGCGCGACGATGCACACCTGCGAGCGCAGCGTGGCCAGCGGCCAGTCGCGCGCGTCGACGCCGTCGATGAGCACACGGCCCGAGGTCGGGTCGTAGAAGCGCGAGATGAGGCTGACGAGCGTGGATTTGCCGGCGCCGGTCTCGCCGAGGATGCCGAGCTTCGTGCCGGCGGGCACGTGGAAGTCGAGGTCGGTGAGGATCGGCGTGGCGGGATCGTCGGGGAAGGAGAAGGAGACGTGGTCGAAGCGGATGTCGCCCGTAATGTGCGCTGCGGGCGATGCGGCGGCCCTGTCGGCGACCGCCTGTTCGGCGTCGGGCTTCTCCACGATGCGTGACTTCTCGGTCAGCAGCCTCCTGATCTTGATGCAGCTGGCGTTGAATCGCTGCCAGTCGTTGATGAGCCATCCGGAGGCGCGCACCGGGCCGTCGATCATCCACAGGAACGAGTTGAAGCTCACGAGGTTGCCGAGCGTCATGTACCCCTTGATGACGAGGAAACCGCCGAAGCCGAGCGTGATGAGCTGCAGCGAGAAGCCGAGGCCGTCGAGCCAGGGCATGTACCGGCGCGAGTTGTAGGCGAGCGCCATGTTGCGGCGCATGTAGTCGTCGTTGTGCTCGTCGAATCGCTTGGTCTCGTAGGGTTCGCGGACGAACGCCTTGACCACGCGGTTGCCTTCGATGTTCTCCTCGACCATCGAGTTCAACGCGGCCAGCGAGTTGCGGATCGCGAAGAACAGCGGGTGCGCGTGCGTCGACAGTCCGCGCGTGAGAATGAAGATGAACGGGGTGACGCAGGCGAGCGCGATCGCCAGTCGCCAGTCGATCGCGAACATCACGCACAGGGCGCCGATGAACATGACCACGCAGTCGGCGATCTGGTAGCTCACCCAGCTCAGGAAGTGGCGGATCGCGTCGGTGTCGGAGGTCAGGCGGCTCATGATGTCGCCGGTGCGCGTGTGGTTGAAGTAGGTAAAGTCGAGTTCGTGCAGCTTCTCGTACTCGTCGGAGACGAGGCGGTATACGGAGTTCTGGCCAAATCGCTCCATCCACATCTGGTAGCCGTATCGCGCGCCGACGCGGATGACGGTCATCGCGATCATCAGACCGCAGAACTTGAGCAGCTCGTCGGTGTGTCCGCCGACGATGACGCGGTCGACGATCAGACCGGAGATGATGGGGATGGTCAGGGCCATCGCATTGTTCGCGATGAACAGCAGCAGCGCGCCGATGACGCGCGGCAGGTCGGGTTTGCAGTAGGGCAGGATCCAGCGAATGTTGCCGGCTTGTTGGTTGGTTCCCGGATCGACGTACATGGGGGAAGTCACCGTTTCTTCGGATTGTTTGCCTGTGGTTGGCACGGCGCTCTCCTTCGCCGCGCGCGGCATTCGTTGCCGCCACGATTCACGACCACCCGCGTCCGGCTCACCGACGGATTGACCTTCCGATCGCCGGCGCCCGACCGGTGCTCTCCTTCACCGGCTGAGGGTACAGGACCACACCGGCCCCGCACCCTCAAACGCATCGCGTTTCGCAAACGCATACCAGTCTAGACAACCTTCCCCCGTTCGCAATCCGCGAACCTCCGCGTGTTTCGCCGACAAGGGACGCCACAAACGCAACCGGGATGCGCCCGAGGGGAGGTTTCGGGGGTGTTCGTAACGGCACACGCCGGGCTTCCGGCGACATATGCATCTCCGCGAGGTTCCGATGCCTCTCCATCGCGCTGGCTGCGTACACATCGCGCGGTGACTTTCCCATGACGCGGTGAGCCGTTTTCTGCAAACCGCATGATTCCGCCGTTTTGTGTCACCGCGTCATGGGGATTTCACTACTTCATGGGAAAGTCACCGCGCGATGGCACCGGCAACTGCACCATGGGACACCACATCGGGGTGCCACATTACATCGCGCGGCAATCGGCCTCCGTTGCCGCGTACACGGGCAAACGGGCAAAAAGAAACCCGGCGGTGAGAAGCCGCCGGGCGAGAGAGAAGAGAGAAGAAGGGTTCAGTTATGGGGTCCGGAAGAACCTCGCCTGCGGTTCAACTTCATCCGCCGACAGTCTTTAGTTAACCGCCCGTTTCTTAGAGGAACGATGCGCGTTCCTGAAAGAACTCTCAACACTCTGTGACAGGTTTGTAACTACTTGTCCTCAGCCTTGTCCTCGGCCTTGCCTGCGGAATCCGCGAGCTCGGCCTTGGCCGCCGCGAGACGCTCGGCCTCGGCGGCGCGACGGGCGGCGAGCGCCTCGTCGAAGCGAGCCAGCTCCTCCTCGACGGCCTCCTTCGGGATCTTCGCGAAGATCGGCGTCGGCTTGGCGACGGGCGCGCCGACCTCGATCGGCTCGCTCTCCCACGGGTGGACGGTCTCGCCCATCACGTAGTCGCCGGTGATGATCGGGTAGTGGAAGCCCGGCTTGTCGAGATCCTCGACCTCCTCGAGACGCGGCAGCGGCGAGAACGTGCCCTTGCCGCCCAGGGCCTCCCACACCTTCTGCGCGGAGTGGGGCAGGAACGGGGCGAGCAGGTGGTTCGCGTCGGAGACGGCCTGCGCGGCCACGTGCAGCACGGTGGCCAGACGCTTGTCGTCGTCCTTGATCTTCCACGGCTCCTCGGCGGAGATGTACTTGTTGATGTCGCCGACGACGCGCATCGCCTCGAGGAGCGCGCCCTTCTGGTGATGGTTCTCGATGAAGCCGCCGACCGAGTCGAAGGCGCCGCGGGTCTCCGTCAGGAGCGCGCGGTCCTCGTCGGTCATCGAATCCTCGTCGAGCGCCGGGATCTGACCGAAGTTCTTGGCGATGAGGTTGGCGACGCGGTTGACCAGGTTGCCCCAGGAGGAGGCGAGCTCCTCGTTGTTGTGGCGCACGAACTCGGCCCACGTGAAGTCGGAGTCGGAGCTCTCCGGCCCGGCGATGGAGATGTAGTAGCGCACCGCGTCCACCGGGTAGCGCGAGAGGATGTCCTTGACGTAGATGACGATGCCGCGCGAGGAGGAGAACTTCTTGCCCTCCATCGTCATGAACTCGGAGGCGACGACCTGCTCGGGCAGGTTCAGCGGGCCGAGCTCGCCGGTCTCGCCGCCCTTGGAACCCTGGCCGTTGTAGGCCAGCATCTCGGAGGGCCAGATCTGGGAGTGGAACGTGATGTTGTCCTTGCCCATGAAGTAGTAGCCCGGGGTCTTCGGGTCGTTCCACCATGCGCGCCACGCCTCCGGGTCGCCCTTGCGGCGGGCCCATTCGATCGAGGCCGACAGGTAGCCGATCACGGCGTCGAACCACACGTACAGCTTCTTGTTCGGGTTGTCGATCCAGCCGGCGACCGGAACCGGGATGCCCCAGTCGATATCACGCGTGATGGCGCGCGGCTTGACCTCCTTGAACAGGCCCTTGGAGAAGTTGATGACGTTGGTGCGCCAGCCCTCGCGGGTGTTGAGCCACGCGAGGTTCGCCTCGGCGAGCGCCGGCAGGTCAAGGAAGAAGTGCTCGGTCTCCTCGAAGCGCGGGGTTTCGCCGTTGATCTTGGAGACGGGGTTGATCAGCTCGTCCGGGTCGAGCTCGTTGCCGCAGGCGTCGCACTGGTCGCCGCGCGCGCCCTCGGTGTGGCAGATCGGGCATTCGCCCTCGATGTAGCGGTCGGGCAGGGTGCGGCCGGTCGACGGGGAGATCGCGACCTTCTGCGTGCCCTTGTAGATGTAGCCGTTCTTCAGGCACTGCTTGAACAGCTCCTGGACGACGTGTTCGTGGTTGCCCGTGGTGGTGCGGGTGAACAGGTCGTAGCTCAGGCCGAGATCGCACAGATCCTTGGCGATGACGCGATTGTAGCGGTTCGCCAGCTCCTGGGCGGTGACGCCCTCCTTCTCCGCCTCGACGAGGATCGGGGTGCCGTGCTCGTCCGTGCCGGAGACCATCAGCACGTCGTTGCCCTTCATGCGTTCGTAGCGCGCGTACACGTCCGACGGAACGCCGAAACCGGCCACGTGACCGATATGGCGGGGGCCGTTCGCGTACGGCCATGCAACATTGACCAAAATATGACTCATAAGGCTCGATACTAACCGCGGCTGTGGAAGTGTCCGACGGCGCATGTCCCGCATCTTCACGCCCCACAGCCACGATCACCCGGCAAACGCAAAATGGAAAATCATCGGTACGACAACCACACCGGCATATCCAAGAACCATCAGCGAAACGGGAATCGCATAACAGGATATCTTTCGGCCGATGGACGCCTTATTCATTCGCCGCGAACAGCATAGAGTAACAACACACAACACAGACGAGAGCAACGAACACGCAAAAGCCACAACAAGACACCACATAATAAGCAGAATGGAACCAACGGCAGTGAGATATAAGGCAATCGCAAGAAACAGCAAACCCACGATCGACAGCACAGAGCATTTATTCATCAATCGCCATCGTCTTTTGGGGGAAAATCTTTTTTCATTGACACCTTTCTCCTTACGCCGGAATCTCCATCGATTCCCTTGCAATTATGATAGACCAAACGGGACGGCCTCAGTAAGTGTGCAATTGGCTTGGCGGTTGAACGCCTGATTCTGTCGTCAGCCGTATTGCCGTCGGTCATGTCATCCGCCGTGCTGCCGGCAGGCAGAAGGCCCGACACCCAGACGTTCGGTCCGATGTCGGCCGGTCCGATGTCGGCCAGTCCGACGCCCATGCCGATGGACGTTCCCGCCACAACCCGCACAACGCGCCGATTCCACACCGTCGTGCCCCACTACCCGCCCACAACGCGACCAGAACCGCATCTTCGCGATCTTGTGGCAGCAATCCCCGCCACACCACAGCCAACCCCGCCCTTTCGAACACTTATGGCAACAGACCCCGCCACAACACGGCGAAACCAACGCAACGCAAACGTCGTGGCACGCCCCTCCACGACCGGATCCTTGGAATTCCGCCATTCCACGACAATCGCATCCACAGCACCCCAGACGCGCATCGACACAACGCACCCAGAATCCCCTTCCCGGACACTTGTGGCAACGGATTTCGCCACAACACGCCAAAACGGTCAGAATGATCACGTTATGACAACAAACACGATAGGCAGACGCCGATCGATACGCCAATCAAGCCGTCCGGCACTGCCGCTTATCCACCGGCTCATCCACCGTCATCCACGGGAGCCGTCTGACGGAAACGCGGCCGACCGACCGACCGGTATCGTAGGTGCATGGACAGTTCAACGACGAACCTCATATCGAACCATGCTTCGGATACGGAGATGCCATCGGACGCCGCGCAGGACGCATCACCGCCCAATCCCCCACCGCCCAATCCCCCAGCGGCCACGCGGAACACCTCGCCGGACGCGCCACGCGACACGATTCCCGCGCCGGCCGAGCCGGTGACGCCGGGCATGCCGCTCGCGCCCCGGCCGAAGCCGATCATTCCGCCGATTCTCATCGACCGCGATCTGCCGGGTCCACTGAGTCTCAAACGCCTGACGATCCTCGGTTCGGTCGGCGGACTGGACTCGCGCAGCGGATACTGGATCGAGCACGCCGACACCCTGTACGGGCGGGCGATGATCACCGAGCGCATCATCCCGTTCGCGACGATCGCCTGCGCGTTCACCGCCCTGTGGGTGTGGATGGGCGGCACGTTCCCCGACACGTTGGACGTGATGTCGCGCTCGCACTTCCGCAAGACGCATCACGGGCGCCGCGTGCGCGCGTTCGACCGCAAGGTGGAACACCGCGATCTGGCGCGCATCGGACCCTTGCGGGTCACACGTCCGGCGCGCACCGTGTGCGATATCGTCACGATCTTCGGCGATCGCACGGAGGACATGCTGCTCATCGAGCCGATCGCCGACTGCATGGACGTCTACGACTTCTCCCCTGGCGACTGCATGACGATCCTCGACGAGAACCCGTGCATGCCCACGGTCCCGCAGGCGCGCACCCTCCTGCGGTCGGTCAGCCGCATCTACGCCCAGCGGCGGGCGGGGAATAATTCGGCCCCCTCGTCAGAGGAGGCCAAGAACGAAATCAGTCCTGCTTGAGCTTGAGGACGGCGGTATAGATCTGCTTGCGGTTGGGCAGGGTGCCGTCGGGCAGTGGGTGCTCCTCGGCGACCTGGCTGATCGCCTCCTTGATGCGCAGCCCGTCCTCGAGTGCGCGGTCGATGGCCAGTCGGGCCAGATCCTCGATCGACAGCGTGCTGGGAGCCGCGGCGGTCGCCTCCTCGTCGGACGCACCGGCGACGACGAGCACCATCTCGCCGCGCGGCGGATCGGAGCGCACGCCGTCGCGGATCTCGATGATCGTGCCGCGGCGCACCTCCTCGTAGTCCTTGGTCAGTTCGCGGCACAGGGCCATGCGGCGGTTCGGCCCGAACGCCTCCAGCAGATCGTCCATCGAATCGTCGATGCGATGCAGCGTCTCGTAGAAGACCATCGTGCGCCGTTCGGGCAGGAGCGTGCGCAGGTGCTGCATGCGTTCGGAGTGCTTGCGCGGCAGGAATCCCTCGTAGCAGAAGCGGTCGGTGGGCAGTCCGGACAGGGCGAGCGCGTCGAGCACGGCGGACGGTCCGGGCGCGCAGGTGACCGGCAGTCCGCGTTCGATGGCGCGTCGCACGATCGCGAGCCCCGGATCGTTGATCGTCGGCATGCCGGCGTCGGAGACGACGAGGACGGTCGCGCCCGTCTCGACGTTGTCGAGCAGCCCGTCGGCCTTGTTGCGCTCGTTGTGGTCGTGGTAGGCGATGACGCGGCCGTTGACGTGCACGCCGAGGCGGTTCGCCAGATCGTACAGGCGACGCGTGTCCTCGGCGGCGATGATGTCGGCGTGCTCGATGAGCGCCTTCAGACGCTCGGAGGCGTCGAACACATTGCCGATCGGGGTGGCCGCGAGCACCACGGTCCCGACGGGGATGCGCACGGCCGCAAGGGGCCGGGACTCGTCGTGAGGCTGGGGATCCGTGATCTCGATAACGTCGTCTGCACTAGTCATAGTCATGGTTCCAGTATCCCCCATTCGCGCGTGACGGATGCCGCAGGCTACGTAAATTCCCTCTTAAATTGCGCGCCCAGGTCCACCGGCGATGGCCGGCGATGACCCATGTCCGCCGATGCAATCGCACGCAATCGCACGCAATCACTATCTGGACAGCATCGGTTCATCTGCACGGCTGTTTTTCGTCCACGATATAGCGGCGCGACGCCCACCCTGAGTAATCTGCATCTCGGATATCGATATCGCGGCGAAAGAGGGACGGCAACGGCATGAGCACGATCTGGCAGGTGTTTACGCGCGATCTCATGCGGATTCTGCGCAATCCGGTGGCGCTGGTGGTCACGCTCGGCGTGGCGATCATCCCGTCGCTGTACGCGTGGTTCAACATCCTCGCCAACTGGGACCCGTACTCCGCCACCGGCAACATCCAGGTCGCCGTCGTCAACGACGACAAGGGCACCGATTCGCCGATCGCGGGCAAGCTGGACGCCGGCACGCAGGTCGTCGCGCAGTTGAAGAAGAACACCCAGCTCGGATGGCGGTTCGTCAGCCGCGCACAAGCGATGGACGGCATGCAGAAGGGCGAATACTACGCGGCGATCGTGCTGGACGACGATTTCAGCGAGAGCCTCGCGGGCGTGGTCACCGGCTCGGCTGAGCGCCCGAAGATCACGTACTACGTCAACGAGAAGAAGAACGCGATCGCACCGAAGATCACCGATACCGGCGCGAGCACGATCGACGAGCAGATCAACCAGACGTTCGTGTCGACCGTCGGCGAGGTCGTCGCCAAGGCCGTCACGAAGGCGAGCGACGACATCGCGGACAAGGCGGGCGCGACAACCGACGACATCATCGCGGATCTCGACAGGACGAACGAGCGCATCCGCAAGGCGTCGGAAACGCTCGGACGCACGCGCGCAAGCCTCGACCAGTCGCGCAATTCCGTCGCCGAGGCGCGGCGGACGCTCGTCGAGCTGAAAAAGGAGCTCGACTCGGCACGCAAGGTGTCGAACAACGCGGGCACGCTGCTGAACACCGCTCAAAACGACGCGCAGCGCTTCGGCGGCGTGCTGACCGGCGCGTTCGATCTCGGATCGGCGCAGCTGTCCGGCGTGGGCGTGCAGGCGAACATCGCGGCCGGCGCGATCACCGGATCACTCAACGACGCGCAGGCGTCGGTCGACCGCATCACGACGACGATCTCGGTCCCGCTCGACGCCACGGCCCAGACGGTCGCCGACGTGAAGGCCGCGCTAACCCGGGCCGGCATCACGCAGGACACCACCGACCCGCTGGGCCGGCACATCTGGAGCCAGATCAACGTGATCGACACGGCGGTCAAGACGCAACAGCAGCAGGTCAGCGACTTCCGCAACAACGCGACGACGTTCATCACGGCCGGCAAGGACGTCACGACGCATCTGTCGAACGTGGCGGGCACGACCACAAGCGGCGGCATCGCCGGACTCAACGCGGCACGCCAGAACCTCACGACCTCGATCATGCCGAACCTCAACGCGTCGCTCGGCAGCTTCGCCGCGCTCAACGGCACGCTCGCGGGCACGCTCACCTCGCTCGACACGACCATCACGCAGGCGGACGGCCTGTTCTCCCAGCTCGACGGCACGCTCGCCGAGGCGTCGACGACGATCGGCGGCACGCGCGACTCGCTGAAGACCCTTCAGCAGGACGTAACGACCGTGAGGAACGACGTCGCCGCGATCGAAAGCTCCGAGACGTACGCCAAGCTGCGTGACCGGCTCAAGCTCAATGACAAAGAGTTCGGCGCGTTCATGGGCAGCCCGGTCACGCTCACCACGAAGACCGTCTACCCGATCGCGAACTACGGTTCGGCGGTCACCCCGTTCTACACGAACCTCGCGCTGTGGGTCGGCGGATTCGTGCTCATCGCGATCTACAAGCTCGAGGTGGACCGCGAGGGGCTGATCCAGCTCACCGCCACGCAGGCCTATCTCGGCCGCTGGCTACTGCTCGTCGTGATCGGCTTCATGCAGGCGGTCATCGCCTGCACCGGCGACCTGCTGCTCGGCATCCAATGCGATCATCCGCTGCTGTTCCTGCTCGCCGGCATCTTCTGCTCGTTCGTGTACATCAACATCATCTACGCGCTGGCGGTCGCGTTCCGGCACATCGGCAAGGCGGTCGCGGTGATCCTCGTGATCATGCAGATCCCGGGCGCATCGGGCCTCTACCCGATCGAGATGATGCCGGACTTCTTCCGCGAGCTGCACCCCTGGCTGCCGTTCACGTACGGCATCAACGCGATGCGCGGGCCGATCGGCGGCCTGTACGAGAACCACTACTGGCTCGACATGATGCACCTCGCCTACTATCTGCCGGTCGCCCTGTTCATCGGACTGGTCGTACGCCGCTACGCGATGAACCTGAACGCCCTGTTCGACAGTCGTCTGAGCGACACCGACCTGATGATCACCGAACACAACACGATGGTCAACGAGCGGATGAGCCTGACCTCCGTGTTCCGCGAGGCCTCCGACTCCAAGGATCTGCGCGAACTGCTCACGCGCCGCGCGCACCGGTTCTTCACACGCTACCCGAAGCTCATCGTCTCCGGTCTGGTGATGCTGACCGTGCTGCCGATCGTCTTCCTCGTGCTGCTGTTCGCCACGCAGGCGAAGATCGCGATGCTCACCGCATGGATCGTGTCGATCATCGTGATCGACGCCTACCTGATCATCGTCGAATACACGCGCGAAAGCTACTCGCGCCAGCTGGGCACGGGCGCGATGACCACCGAACAGTTCCGCGACGTGATGCTCAACGGGTACATCTGGCGGCGCAAGCGGCGTGCCCGCGGCGGCGACGGACGCAACGACGGCAAGGGAGGCACGCGATGAGGAACATCTGGCGCATCTTCGCACGGGACGTCCAACAGGCCACGCGCAACGTGATCGCGATCATCGTGGCGATCGGACTGGTCATCGTGCCCGCCCTGTACGCGTGGTACAACATCGCGGCCAGCTGGGACCCGTACGGCAACACGAAGGCGCTCAAGGTCGCCGTCGCGAACACCGACAAGGGCTACAAGTCCGACCTCATGCCGGTGACGATCAACGTGGGCGAGACCGTGGTCAGCGCCCTGCGCGCCAACCACCAGCTCGACTGGCAGTTCGTCGGCAAGGACAAGGCGATCGACGGCGTGCACTCCGGCGAATACTACGCGGCGCTCGTCATCCCCTCCAGCTTCAGCGCCGACATGATGACCCTGTTCTCCACGAAGGTCAAGCACGCGGAACTCGACTACTACCTCAACGAGAAGATCAACCCGATCGCCCCGCACATCACCGATGAGGGCGCCTCCACCGTCGCCACGACCATCGACCAGACGTTCGTCACGACGATCGGCCAGGTCGCGATCGGACTGGCGTCGAACGTCGCGAAATACGCGGACACGCCGCAGATGAAGCAGTACGTGACCAACGCCACCGGACACATCAAGGCGATGTCCTCGCAGCTCAAATCAGCCTCCGCGCAGGTCGGCGCGTACGCAAGCCTCATCAAATCGACCGAAAGCCTCGTCGCGTCGACCGACAAGCTGCTCGGCTCGACCGGATCGGCCGCCGCGGACGCCAGGAAGGCGATGACGCAGGCGAAATCGGGCGCCGACGGACTCAAGAACGTGATGTCGAGCGCGAGCGCACAGGCCGAGGCCGCGCTCAAACGCGCCGACAAGGCGTACGCGGAAGTCAGCAGCGAGATCGACGCGGCGTTCGACGACGTGAAGGTGCAGACCGGGCAGACGTCAGCCGCACTGCGCACATTGCAGGGCAAGGTGCAGGCGCACGCCGACGCGTACGGACAGTACGCCGAGTCGCTGCGCGCGCTCGCCGAATCGGCGACGCTGCCGGCGGTGAGGGACGCGCTCGACGCGGCGGCCGATCAGGCGGCGGACACGCAGGCGAAGCTCGCGTCCGCGGCCAAGGCGCTGGGAGAGGCGGCGCAGCGGATCGACGACGACATGGCGGACGCGGAGCAGACGCGCGCGGATCTGAAGGCGCAGGTCGCCGACGCACGCGCGGCGGTCGACAAGGCGGCGAACACGTATCGCACGACGTTGAAGCCGCAGCTCGAGGCGCTGGAGTCGTCGATCGACGAGCTGACCGCGCAGACCGGCACCGTGATCGACCGCCTGTCCGGCGCGACGGACGGCATGGCCTCGCTCGCGGACGGGGTCGGCGGCGGCCTCAAGGAGGCGCGCGGCGCGTTGGGCGATGTGTCGAAGGCGCTCACCGATTCGGCGGCGAAGCTGGACGATCTCAACGCGAAGTTCGCGACGCTGACGAGCGGGCTGTCCGGCGGGTCCGACGGGTCGGGAGGGTCCGGCACGTCCGACGCGGGGGCAAGCGGCCTGTCGGCGATCATGTCGGCGGACCCGGAGGAGATCGCCTCGCTGCTGTCCGCGCCGGTTCAGGTGGATCGCAAGGCGATCTATCCGATCGCGAACTACGGTTCCGCGATGACGCCGTTCTACACGATCCTGTCGATCTGGGTGGGCGCGATCGTGCTCGCCGCGATGATGAAAGTATCGATCTCCGACCATGAGAAGGCCGTGATCCTAGGGCTCGGCAACAACCTGCCGCTCGGCTCCGACGTGGGATTGCGCGAGGCGGTGAGGATCGGACGCGCGGCCGGGCCGGGCGCGATGCTCGACGTGCTGCGCAAGCCGCACTCCGAATCGCCCGGCAACGCGCGGCAGTTCGGGCTCAAACTGCATCAGGAGTATTTCGGCCGATACATGATCTTCGGTCTGCTCGCGCTGTTGCAGGGCACGCTCGTATGCCTCGGAGACCTGTTCTACCTCGGCGTGCAGTGCAAGCATCCGTTCCTGTTCCTCATGACCGGATGGCTCGCCTCGCTGGTGTTCTCGAACCTCGTGTACACACTCACGGTGTCGTTCGGCGACATCGGCAAGGCGATCGCCGTCGTGCTGCTCGTCATGCAGGTGGCCGGCTCCGGCGGCACGTTCCCGGTGGAGACCCTGCCGCCGTTCTTCCAGGTGATTGCCAAATGGCTGCTGTTCCCGTACGGCGTCGACGCGATGCACTCGGCGATGGCCGGCTACTACGGCATGGAGTACTGGATCTCGATGGGCAAGTTGGCCCTGTTCCTGGTGCCTTCGCTGCTGCTCGGTCTCATGCTGCGCAAGCCCGTGATCCGCCTCAACGACTGGATCATCCGCAACCTCGAAAGCACCAAGGTAATGTAGGGCCTTCCTGCAGTTACCGGCTCAGATCCAGCGGTCGGACATCGCGAAGCTGTTGCGCATCAGGTTGCTGGACGTGTAGAGCACGTCGTTCAACAGCGTGTGCGCGTGGGTCTCGAGGAAGGCGGCCATGCGTTCGTTGGCCTTCGCAAGCGCCGCAGATACGCCGTTTGCGTCGGCGGTGCCACTCACGCCAGCCACGCCGTCGGCCACCCCGGCCGGCGCGTCCTCGGACGGCCGATCCGCGTTCGGCCGCTCCGGCGTCGATGCCGCCGCGATCGCATCCTCGACCTCGGCATCGGTCGCCTCGACCAGGCGATGGCCGAACACGCGCACCTGTTCGACGTACCGGCCGATCAGGTTCTGCGTCTCGAACCAGTGCGCGTCCGCGATCACCGCGATCAGACGGTTCGTCCAGTACAGGTTCGCGGTCGACACCTCCGGGGTCGTATCGCGCAGATACGCGGGCGTATCGTCGACGTTCGCATAGAACGGGGCCGCGGTCGTGAACGGGCCGGAACCGTACGAGATCCACATCACCGCACGCAAGGCCTCCGGCGCGTATGGGCGCAGCTGGATCGCGACCATGTGTCCGGTGCGATTGACGCCGATCGGACGGTAACGGTGGCGCGATTCGGGCGTACCGAGCGTGCCGTACGGATCGTAGGGCGTGTCCTCGAAGTGCGATCCGAGCAGGAAGTCGATGTCCTCGATCGACACCTTGCGCTCGGGCACGCGGCACCACGGGATGTCATCGGAGATCGGCGTAAATCGCGCGTTGGGGGAATCCCAGTCCTCGCTCGGGTTCAGGTGACGCTGCATGTACCAGGCACGCGGCGTGTTGTAGATGTGGTCCTTCGGCGTGGAGTCGCCGAACACCGCGCGCGGGTTGAACCGGTCGCGGCGGTGGGTGGAGACGGCGCGGCGGGAGGTGTGCGCGCGCATCGTGCGATCGAGGCGATGATCGACGATGAACTCGCGCAGATCGGCGCTGCACATGTACTCGCGCTGATCGCCGAACGCGTCGGACAGGTCGAAGTCGTCGATGCCGAGCTGGTTGGGGATCGTCGCGTAGCAGTCGTCGGGCACGCGGCGGGCGATCCAGTGATGGCCGCCGATCGTCTCGACGTACCAGATCTCGTCCACGTCGGAGATGATCACGCCGTTCGACTCGTATGTACCGTACTGTTCGAGCAGTTCGCCGAGGCGGGCGACGCCCTCTCGCGCGGTCCTGACGTACGGCAGGACGAGGGTGATGATGTCCTCCTCGCCGATGCCGCCGGGGACTTCGGCGGAATGCTCGTCTGCGTTCTCGCCCGCGGGGATCAGTTCGACGAATGGATCGGCGGCGGCCACTCGCTCGTTGACCGCGATGGTCTCGGTCGCGCTCATCGCGACGTTGTATTCGTTCGCGCCCGCCTCGGCGAGAATGCCGCGATTATCGAGCACGTTCGGCACGATCGAGTACCGGCACGGGTTGTCCGGCAAGTCAATCTCGACGTGGCTCAGGACGCTGCGATAGTGGCGTGGCTGGTCCTTCGGGTCGACGGCGATGAAGCGCTTGGGATCGTAGCGGCCCGAACCGGAGTCATCGTCGCGCGCGATGATGGTCGAACCGTCATAGCTGGCTGCTTTTCCAACGAGAATGGTGGTGCATGACATGCCGCCCTACTCTAGGAGGGTCGATGCGCCCGGGCAAATCATGCTCAGGGATGATTCGCGGATATGAGCCGCGCACGGACGTGGCTTGGATGGGCGGCACCGGATCACGGGCCGCACGAAGCCGGATGGCAGTCACGCTGCCGTCGCCCCCTCCATCCACCTCCAGCGAGACACCCGCGTCACTCTACATACCGTGGATCTCTCCCCATGATCCCTCAGCGAGAGCCCGCCGCACGCACCTGACACCAATCTCTCGCTAACACCCCGCTTAGCGAGAGGTTTCCGCCACTGCCCGGCACAGATCTCTCTCCTGCACCGTATAAGCGAGAGATTCCTGACAGCCCCTAGCACCAACCTCTCCCCAAGCGCCACTCCAGCGAGAGATTCCGGTCACCCGCCAGCACACGCCTCTCGTTGAACCGAACCATAGCGAGCTTCCCCCGACACCATCCCGCAGAAACTGTTTCCGCACAGTTGTTCCACGGAGCCCAATCGACAGTCCAATCGACACGGGTCTGTCCCGGTAATGAATATGTAACTGGCTTGGCGTGTTGAACGCCTGATCCCCTCGTCAGCTGTATTGCCGTCGGTCATGTCATCCGCCGCATTGCCGTCGGCCGTGCCACCATACGCCGCATCGTCATCCGTCATCCACCTCATCCGCCGTGCCGCCGACAGGCAGGAGGCCCGACACCCAAACGTCCGGCCCGATGTCGGCCGGTCCGACGTCATCCAGTCCGACGCCCATGCCGATGGACGTTCCCGCCACAACCCGCACAACGCGCCGATTCCACACCGTCGTGCCCCACTACCCGCCCACAACGCGACCAGAACCGCATCTTCGCGATCTTGTGGCAGCAATCCCCGCCACACCACAGCCAACCCCGCCCTTTCGAACACTTATGGCAACAGGCCCCGCCACAACACGACGAAATCAAGGCAACGCAAGAGTTGTGGCACGCCCCTCCACAACCGGATCCTTGGAATTCCGCCATTCCACGACAATCGCAACCACAGCCCCTCGGACACGCATCGACACAACGCACCCAGAATCCCCTTCCCGGACACTTGTGGCAACGGATTTCGCCACAACACGCCAAAACGGTCAGAATGATCACGTTATGACAATCGCGTTATGACAACAGACGCGAGAGTCGGCAAACCGCCACCACCGGCATTGGCGCCTACGAAAGGAAATGAAAAACCCTCCGGAGGTGGAATTCCGGAGGGTTTGTGGAGCTGATGGTAATCGAAACCACGACCTCTTCGATGCGAACGAAGCGCTCTACCAACTGAGCTACAGCCCCTTGGTGTGTTGTCTTGCTCCGCAGGACAACTCGCTTCAATATAGTCGATTCTCACGCGTTCGCAACTCGACACGCGGAAGAATCCCCCAATCACGTCACTGGGCGGCGTGGGCGGCGGGCTTCTTCTTGCCGAACTTGGCCTTGAACAGGCCGATGATCGTCGGGGCGAGCGAGACCAGCAGGATGAGGACGATCACCAGCTCGAAGTGATCCTGCACGGCCGGAATGTTGCCGAAGAAGTAGCCGAGAAGCGTGAACAGCGACGACCACACGAGGCCGCCGAGCACCGAGAACGGCGCGAAACGGCTCCATCGCATGCCGGAGATGCCGGAGATGAACGGCATGAACGTGCGGATGAACGGGAAGAAGCGTCCCAAGAACACGGCCAGAGGACCCCATTTCTCGATCATCTTCTCGGTCTTGGCGATGCGCTCGGGGGTCATCGCCTTGACCTTGCCGGACTGGATGATGCGGCGGCCGAAGAAGTGGCCGATGAAGTAGTTGCACTGGTCGCCGACGATCGGGGCGAGCCACACGACCGGCAGCAGGAAGTGCAACGGCAGCGCGGCCTTGCCGGTCACGGCGTCGGGGGCGGCGAACACGCCCGCCGCGAACAGCAGGGAGTCGCCGGGCAGGAACGGGAAGAACACCACACCCGTCTCGATGAAGACGATCAGGAAGATGAAGCCCAGCGTGGGCGCCACACCCATCGCGATCCACCCGGCGATCGCCGCGCGCGGATCCTTCAGGAGTTCAAGAATGAAATTGATAAAAGCCATAGCGCTGTCACTCTATCAGTCGCGGGCGTCACGCCGGAACTGTCTCACGCCTCCAGACGCCGGCGCACGAAACCGTCGAGCGCGGCCGGGTCGATGCCTGCGTAGCCGTTGATCGAGGCGAACTGCGGGCCGGCGGACGTGTCGGTGCGGATCGTGCAGGTCTGCGCGATCGTCGTCGCACCGGACGCGGCGCCCGCGGTAAGACCCACGAGCGTATCCTCGAGCACCACGCACTTGGCCATGTCCTCGCGCGCGATGCCGAGCTTGGAGGCGGCCAGCAGGTACGGCGCCGGATCCGGCTTGTGCTTGGCGTCGTCGTCGCCGCACACATAGCCCGCGAACAGGCCGGGGGCGGCGTCGAGCACGTTCTCGACGATCGGACGCGGAGAGGTGCTCACCAGCATCGACGGGATGCCGGCCTCCTTGAGCGCGCGCAGCACGTCGGTCACGCCGTCGATCCACGGCATGTGGATCTTCTCCTGATCGAACACATACTGCTTGAGCTGCCTGTCGATCTCCTCGACCGACAGTGTGCAGCCGTGCTCGATCATACGCCTCGCCACATCGGGCACCGGCGTGCCGGAGCACTCCCAGCCGAGATCCTCGCTCCACGTACCGTTGTTGGCCGCGGCGATCTCGAATTCGCCGTTGTGCCACAACGGCTCCGAATCGATCAAAGTGCCGTCGAGATCCCAGAACACCGCCTTGAGCAGCATGATTCCTCCGTCCGTCGCGTGCAGGCCGCGAACGCTCGCGGCTTTCCATCGGTTCCATCACACCAAACCAGCCCGACAGTCGCCGCGCGCGACGTGCCGGAATCGTGCGGAGGAATAGAAAAACCGTACGCGGGACCGGCAATAACGGTCCTCGTGTACGGAAATGACGTACGGAATGACAGCAAAGATCTGCGATTCAGGCGATTCAGCGCCAGATGACCAGCGACTTGTCGTCGGGCGAATCGCCGTAGCCGAACGCGTCGCCGGCGTCCGGCGCCACGCCACGCAACGGGCGCGGCGCCGGACGGCCCGGCAGCTCGCGCATCTGCGTGCGGATCGCGCGACGCCACATGCGCGCGCTGTTCGACCGTTGCATCTCGACGATGTCGCCATCGCGTCCGGCGGCGAACACGCTCTCCTCGCCGGCCGTCTGCAGGCGACGCACCTGACGGCGCAGCTGCCGGTTCTCCTCCTGCAGCGTGAGGATGCGCGTCACGCCGGACAGGTTGATGCCCTCGGTCTGGATCATCCGCTGCGCCTGAACGAGGCGGTCGATGTCGCGCAGACAGTAGCGGCGGGCACCGCCCTCCGTACGCTGTGGGACGACCAGACCGACGCGATCGTACTGGCGGAGCGTCTGGGGGTGGATGTTGGCGACTTCGGCGGCCTGCCCGATCGTGAACACCGGCAGTTCAAGATCGAAGCCGGCCTCGTCGGCGCCGTCGAGATCGGCGCGACCGAGCACGATCGCCGTCGCGCACATCGCGTACAGCTGGCGCAGTTCACGCGCAACCCTCGCCATCATTCACCTCCATGCATCCTTCCGACTCCCCTTGTCAGGGGAGCTGGCCCGTGAAACGGGCCTGAGGGGTAGTACTTCGTCGATTTGCGCAATATGGCGGGGACCAAACCGTTGGAACCTCGCCGCATGTCACCGCGGGATGTAGTCGCCCGCGGCCTTGTCGAACTCCTTGGCGGCGTGCTTGACGCCCAGACCCGGCTTGACCGGCACCTGGATCATCACGCGGCCGATGAGATCGCCCGGCGTGTTGCCGACCTGCACGCCCTTGCCGGCGACCTTCACCTCGGTGCCGCTGGACGAGCCGGCGGGCACCTTGAACGTGACGGTCTCGCCGTCGATATCGGTGGCCTCGACCTTCGCGCCGGCCACGGCCTCGCCCACGCTCACGGGCAGATCCATCACCAGATCATGGCCGCGCATCGTGAACTTGGAATCCGGCTTGACGCTGACCTGCAGGTACAGATCACCGTGCGCACCGCCGTTCAAACCCGCGTGTCCCTTGCCGGCCAGACGGATCTTCTGGCCGTCGCGCACGCCCGCGGGGATGTGCGTCTTGAACTTCGAGCCGTCCACGGACAGCGAGACGGTCGCGCCCTTGGCGGCCTGACGAAGCGTCAGGGTGATCTTCGAGTTGCGGTCCTTGCCCTTGGTCGGGGTCGGAGGCTCCTCATACGAGTAGCCGCCGGGGCCAGCACCGTACGCGCCCTGCGACCCGGCACCGGCCGCGCCGCCGAACATCGAGAAGATGTCGTTGAGGTTCGGATTGCCGCCGCCGGACGTGGTGAAGCGGATGTTCCCGTTGCCGCCCATGCCGGAGCCCTGTCCGAACATCGAACCGAAGATGTCGGAGAATCCGGAGGCGTCGAAGCCGCCCTGGCCGGAACCGCCGGCGAAGCGGGCGCCGCCCATGCCGAACTGGCGGATGGCATCGTACTTCTGGCGCTGATCCTTGTTGCTCAACACGTCATAGGCCTCGGAGATGTCCTTGAACTTCTCCTCCGCCTCCTTCGTCTTGTTGAGGTCGGGGTGGTACTTGCGCGCCAGCTTGCGGTAGGCTTTGGTGATCTGCTCGGGGGTGGCGTCCTTGGAGACACCAAGGACTTTGTAGAAGTCTTTGCTCAGCCATTCGTTCTCAGCCATTCATGTCTCCTTTCGTGTTGTTTTTTATGTTTTTATTCACAAGTAAGTGCGTTGTCGCGTGGGGCGGGCGAATCGCATACTGCGACACGCTCCGGGCCGAGCCGTGAAACAGACAGCCCAGTGGGCTGTCTGTAGGCGAGGGGAGCGGCTATGCCGCGACGATTGCGCGAAGCGCAATAGGCCAAGTCTTTACGGTCACAATATGCGATTCGCCCGCCCCACGCTCACTTGGGTGCGTAACTTGCGTTACGTTCGTTTCACGCCGGCATATTTCCTGCCCACCGGGGGTTTGTAGGAGTCTGTTTGACTTCTACAAACTCCTCTTTAGGGGTGGGCGGGATGGGATCAGTTCTGGGGGGAGGCTACCACTACTCGGGCGGCGCGGATTACGCGGTCGCCGATGCGGTATCCGGCCTCCACTACGGTGTCGACGGTCTCCTTCTCGGCCGATGCGTCCGGCTTGTGCAGGATCGCGTCGTGCTTGGTCGGGTCGAAGTCCTCGCCGGCCTCGCCGAACTTCTCGACGCCGAACTTCTCGAAGGCCTTGTCGATCTTCGCGGCGACGGCCTTGAAGGACTCGTCCATCTCGCTGTTGGCGCGGATGCGATCGATGTCGTCGAGGGCGGGCAGCAGTGCGGTCAGCACGTCGATGATGCCGTGCTGGCGGAAGCGCTCCTGCTCCTTCTTCGCGCGATTGCGGTAGTTGATGAACTCCGCGCGCTCGCGCTGCAGGGCCTCGAGGTAGTCGGCGGCCTCCTTCTTGGCCTGACCCAGCGGGGTCAGGGTGTTGTCGGAGTCCTTGTCGGCGGCCGCGGCATCGGCCTGATTGGAGGTCTCTGCCTCAGTCGCGCCATCCGCCGCGCCGGTTCCCTCCTCAGAGGGAGTCGAGGTCTTGGCGGCAGCGGCGTCGGCGGGGGTGTCGGCCGGGGCCGACGACGCGGCGGTGTCGCGCGCGTCGTCGGGATCCGGCAGATCCTTCAGGTAGTCGTCCTTGTTGAATTCAGCCATCGGACGGAACCTTACTTGTTGTCCTTGTCGTCGTCATCCACGACTTCGGCGTCCACCACGTCGTCGTCACCGCCGTTGGAGGCGGAGCCCGACGCGGCACCGGCACCCGCGGCGCCGGCGGCACCGGCCGCACCTTCGGCGCCCTGCTGGGCGTAGAGGGCTTGGCCGATCTTCTGGGCGGAGGTCATCAGCTCGCTCTGCGCGGTCTTGACCTTCTCGATGTCGTCGCCCTTCAGGGCCTCCTTCAAGGCGTTGACCTTCTCGGTGACCTCGTTGGCCACCTCGTCGGACAGCTTCTCCTTGTTGTCGTTGACGAGCTTCTCGGTGGAGTAGGCGAACGCCTCGGCCTGGTTGCGGGTCTCGGCATCCTCCTTGCGCTTCTTGTCCTCGGCCTCGTGAGCCTCGGCCTCCTTGACCATGCGGTCGATCTCGTCCTTCGGCAGGCCGGAGCCACCGGTGATGGTCATCGACTGCTCCTTGCCGGTGCCCTTGTCCTTGGCGGACACGTGCACGATGCCGTTGGCGTCGATGTCGAAGGTGACCTCGATCTGCGGGACGCCACGCGGAGCCGGCGCGATGCCGGTCAGCTCGAAGGTGCCCAGCGGCTTGTTGTCACGGGCGAACTCACGCTCGCCCTGATAGACCTGGATCAGCACGGACGGCTGGTTGTCCTCGGCCGTGGAGAAGACCTCGGAACGCTTGGTCGGGATGGCGGTGTTGCGGTCGATGAGCTTGGTCATGATGCCGCCCTTGGTCTCGATGCCCAGCGACAGCGGAGTCACGTCGATCAGCAGGACGTCCTTCTTGTCGCCCTTGATGACGCCGGACTGGATGGACGCGCCGACGGCGACGACCTCATCCGGGTTGACGGACTGGTTCGCTTCCTTGCCGCCGGTGAGCTCCTTGACGAGCTCCTTGACGGCCGGCATACGAGTGGAACCACCGACGAGCACGACGTGGTCGATGTCGCCGACGGAGATGTTCGCATCGCGCAGCACGTTGTTGAACGGCGCACGGCAGCGACCGAGCAGATCGGAGGTCATCTCCTCGAAGTGGGCGCGGGTCAGCGTCTCGTCGAGGTGGACCGGCGTGCCGTCGGGGGTCATGGCCAGGTACTGCATGGAGATGCTCGTCGAGGTCGAGGAGGACAGCTCCTTCTTGGCCTGCTCGGCGGCTTCCTTCAGACGCTGCAGCGCGATCTTGTCCTTGGACAGGTCGACGCCGTACTTGTTCTTGACCTCGGAGACCAGCCAGTCGATGATCTTCTGATCCCAGTCGTCGCCACCGAGGTGGTTGTCGCCGTTCGTGGCCTGGACCTGAATGGTGGAGAAGCCGTCGTCGTCCTTGCCGATCTCCAGCAGGGAGACATCGAAGGTGCCGCCGCCGAGGTCGAAGACCAAGATGCGCTCGTCCTCCTTGCCCTTCTCAAGGCCGTAGGCGAGGGCCGCGGCCGTCGGCTCGTTGATGATACGCAGGACGTTCAGGCCTGCGATCTTGCCGGCGTCCTTGGTGGCCTGACGCTGGGCGTCGTTGAAGTACGCCGGGCAGGTGATGACGGCGTCGGTGACCGGCTCGCCGAGGTACGCCTCGGCGTCCCTCTTGAGCTTCATCAGGATCTGCGCGGAGATCTCCTGCGGGGTCCACTTCTTGCCGTCGATCTCGACGGTCCAGTCGGTGCCCATATGACGCTTCACGGAGGAGATGGTGCGGTCGACGTTCGTCACGGCCTGACGCTTGGCGACCTCGCCGACGAGGATCTCGCCGGACTTGCTGAACGCCACCACGGACGGGGTGGTGCGCATGCCCTCGGCGTTGACGATGACGGTGGGCTCGCCGCCTTCAAGAGTAGCGATGCAGGAATTCGTGGTGCCCAGATCGATACCAACTGCACGTGCCATAATGTGTGCTCCTTTTGTCTTATTCGTTCTTACGTTCTTCGCCCGAGTTCCGGATGATCGTCTCTCGGACCTTCCAAAACTTGAGCCTACACCACTCAACTTCCGACTCGCAAGTTTTATTCCCATATTCCACACAAAAAGTTGAGTGGGTGTTGCTCAAGTTTTAAATGGGGGCTGCCCCTCTCGACCGGTCGCCGAGAGGGAACTTGCAGCGAATCGTTCTCAATAAGAAATGTGTGAGCCTCCCACACATTTCCGCACACATCACCACACGGACGAAACGGCGCAATCACGCCATTTTGGCCATCTCAACGTTCGATTGACGACCCGTCAATCCTCACACGTTTCTTATTGAGAACGATTTGCTGCAACGCGATCCACCGTTGCCAACGTTCGCAGTATGATGGTGTACCGTTCTTTGACTCCGGCGATGATGGGAGGAGAGCCCGATGACCAAAGCCGATATCCATGACGTCGCCAAGGCGGCGGGCGTCTCCATCTCGACGGTCTCCCGCGCGTTCACACGCCCCGATCTCGTCTCCGACAAGACGCGGCGCAGGGTGCTCGACATCGCCGATCGCCTCGATTTCAACATCTCCCGATCGGCCACGGCGCTCAAATCCGGACGCACGAACCGCGTGGCGCTGCTGATGAACGAGGAGATCACCTGCTGGTTCAACACGGAAGTGTTCGCCGGTCTGGAGTCGGTGATGCACCCCGCGGGCTACGACATCTCCCTGTTCCAGCACATCGATACGGCGGAGAATCGGCGTGAGTTCTTCACGGACCTGCCGATCAGGCGCAACGTGGACGCGGTGTTCGTCGCATCGTTCGCGATCGACCCGCCCGAGGTGGAGCAGCTCAAGCGCATCCACGTGCCGATCATCGGCATCAACATCCCCTCGACCACCGGATTCGACGCCTCGATCAGCATCGACGACGAGGAGGGCATGTACAGGGCCACGCAGCATCTGATCGGACTGGGGCATCGCCACATCGTGTACCCCTGTTCCGAGGCGACGGATATGGACGCCTCGATCGACGCCCGCGGGCGCGGCTTCATCCGCGCGTGCGAGGAGGCGACCGCCCGTCGCAGGGATCTCGACTGGCGCGTGCT
Organism: Bifidobacterium callitrichos DSM 23973; assembly: GCF_000741175.1. Classification (GTDB taxonomy): domain Bacteria; phylum Actinomycetota; class Actinomycetes; order Actinomycetales; family Bifidobacteriaceae; genus Bifidobacterium; species Bifidobacterium callitrichos. Next base: position 103,168 of record NZ_JGYS01000011.1, on the reverse strand, counting down.
CAGCGTGCCGCGCGGTCCGGAGTTCGTCGATTCGGCGCTTTCCGCGCTGCTCGCACTCGGCGAGTTCCCCGATGCGATCTGCTGTCAGATGGACATGATGGCGATCCCGATGATCATCAAACTCGAGCGATACGGTCGCCGCACGCCGCGCGACTACTCGATCATCGGCTTCGACGACAGCATCTACGCGCGCGAGATGGGCCTGACCACGATGCGCCAGGATCCGCGCGCGATGGGCCGGTCCGCTGCGCGCAAGGCGTTGAAGCTGATCAACGGCGAGGAGCTAGGCGAGGCCCACGAAACCGTCGAAGCCCAGCTTGTGCTACGCGACACCGACGCCCCCTACACCGCCGCCTAGGCGCGGCTACAGCACAGTGAACACGCATCCGGCCAGCAGCATGACCGGATACAGGGCGTAGAACACCCACTTGGTCCACGGCCGCGCATAGCCGGCCTCGCCGTTGCGCCAGTGCAGGAACATGACGCCGACGGCCGGCACGATGAGCATCATCGCGCCGAGCAATCCGGCGGTGATCATCATCGTGTTCTCGCGGGCGGCGAGATATCGGAAGATCAGCGCGAAGCCGAGCGTCAGCGCGCCCGCGTACATGACGTGCTGGCGCAGACCGACGTTCATCAGCAGATTCCACATGATACCGGCCAGCACGATCGCTAGGGAGATGAGAACGCGTGCGGCCGCACGGCCGAACCGCGCCACCGTCCAGTCGAGCAGGGCGAGCACGATCAGGGCGATGACCAATCCCCACACCGGGTTCTGCGACGACATATCGAAAGCCTTGCCGGAGGTCGCGAGGTCGTACGGCACCTCGCATACAACGGCGAGCGCGGCGAGGCGACCGACGTACGCCCACACGCCGCGCGTGTGACGATAACCGTCGACGAGCAGCCATGCGTAGATCGGGACAGCGCACCAGGAGATGATCTCGCACAGGACGATTTCAGTCAGGGAGACCATGTCGGCGGAGGAGATCGACGCCATGCCCGCGCCGGCGTCGAGCGAGACGCCGAGGATCGCGGGCATGAGCGTGGTCGAGGCGATCGACAACGCCATGAACACCGCACCGATCACCTTGAGTCGGAACGAGGTCAGTCCGCGCGACGCACGCGACCGGTTCGGCTGATTCATCGTCATCTCTCCTTACATCACTTGCGGCGGCGCCAGACGGCGAAGCTGTAGGGCGGCAGGGGCATGGCCCTGCCGGCGAGCGCGGGGCGGGAGCCCGCATCGCCGTCGGCGCCGATCGAGGCGTAGATGCACGCCCATTCGTCGGGCGCGATCCTCGTGACCTCATCGTACGGCCCGAGGGTCTCCAGATCGACGGTCGGCTGGGTCAGGGCGCTGCCGGTCGGGTTGATGGCGATGCAGTCGTCGCCGACGCGGAAGACGACGGCCGCGTCGTCACGTTCGACGACCATGCGCGCGCCGCCGAAGTACGCGGGGTTGCCGTGTCGCAGGGCGATGAGCGTGCGATAGTGGTCGACCAGTCCGGATAGTCGCCGCGCGCGACGCCAGTCGAGCCGATTAAGCTCGACCGGGCTCTTGTACGAGTCGGAGACGCCGTGCTTGGTGCGTGCGAACTCCTCGCCGCCGAGCAGGAACGGCACGCCGGCCGAGGAGAAGACGATGCCGGCGGCCAGGCGGTTGGCGCGCATCAGGTCGTCGCATGCGCCGGCCTCACCGACGGCAGAGCCACCGGCCGCGTAGTCGCGCTCCCCCGGCATGCGGCGCATCGCCGCGCACAGCTTGTCCCACAGGGTCAGGTCGTCGTGCGCGGAGACGTACTGGATCACCTGCCCCACGCTCGCGCTCTCGCGCGACGTGCCGCGCCACGCGTCGACCGCGCGGCGGATGTCGTCGGCGAAATCGTCGGCGGCGCCGGTCAGGTATCCGGGTTCCTTCTGGTAGAAGATGTGGCCGCGGACCGCGTCGCGCGTCGAATCGCAGAACGCGCCGATGCGCGGGTCGAGGTACGGCAGGCCGCGCTTGTCGGCGAGGATGACCGGGTGATCTGGGTTCGGGTCGAGCGCGGTCTCGCGGGCGGACCACGGCTCGCCGTGCATGAGGATCGACGCGCCGTCGGGCAGGGCGTCGAGCGCGGTGCGGACCGCGTTCATCGTGTCCACGTCGATCAGGCCCATCAGGTCGAAGCGGAAGCCGTCGACGTGGTATTCGCGCGCCCAGTGGACGACCGAGTCGACGATGTACCTGCGCATCATCGGGTGCTCGCTGGCCACGTCGTTCGAGCAGCCGGAGCCGTCGGCGAAGGTGCCGTCGGCCAGGCGGCGCAGCGCGTAGCCGGGGATCATGCGCTCGAACCAGTTGTCCGGCGAGTACAGGTGGTTGTAGACCACGTCCATGATCACCTTGATGCCGGCCGCGTGCAGTGCCTGGATCATGCGCTTGCATTCCCTGATGCGCACGTCGCCGTGGAACGGGTCGGTCGAGTACGAGCCTTCGGGAACGTTGTAGTTGAGCGGATCGTAGCCCCAGTTGAAGCCGCGGTTCGGGTCGTCGCGGGGAATCGACTCGTCGATCGAACCGTAGTCGTAGAACGGCATGAGCTGCACTGCGGTGACGCCGAGGTGCTTCAGGTACGCGACGCACGTCGGGAAGTCGCCCTCGCCGTCGACGCTCGTGTCCTCGTGCGTGAACGCGAGGTACGTGCCGCGATGCTCGGCGGGGATGCCGCTCGCCGGGTCGGCGCTGAAGTCGCCGATGTGCGTCTCCCAGATGACGAGATCCTTGGCGGCGACGTGCGGGCGACGATCGTCGGCCCAGCCGTCCGGGTCGGTTCGTGCGAGGTCGACGACCATGCTGCGCCGCCCGTTCACGCCGGCGGCGCGCGCCCACGGATCGGCGGTGCGATGCGTCTCGCCGTTCGGGAAGTGCACGAGGTAGTCGTAGTAGACGCCGTGGCCGACGCCGTCGCAGCGCACGAGCCACGTGCCGTCCGCGCCGGTGGTCAGTTCGTGGGTCTCGAACGGTTCGGCGGACTCGACCGACTCCCCGTCCGATCCGGCGGTGAACAGTCGCAGGGTGACGCCGGAGGCGCTCGGCGCCCACACGCGGAAGGTGGTGCCGTGCGCGCCGGGAATCGCACCGAGGTCGTCACCCGTGTACACGGGGTAATCAGGGCAGGGCATCGCCGGCTCGGCGGGCGTCGCATCGACCACGGCCAGCGGCAGTGACACGGGTGTCATCCCTTCACCGCTCCAGTCATCGACTCCTGGTAGAAGCGCTGCATGATGATGAAGAGGATGGCGATCGGGACGGAGATGACCACTGCGGCCGCGGCGAAGCGGGCGAACCAGTCGTTGAGGTACTCGCGGGAGAGCATCTGGTACAGGCCGAGAGCCACCGTGTAGTTGTCCTGCGTGCGGGCGATCGCCTTGGCCATGACGAAGTCGAGCCACGGGCCGAGGAACGAGGTCAGCGCCTGGTAGACGAGCATCGGCTTGCACACGGGGATGATGATCTTGGTGAACACCTGCCAGCGGGTGCATCCGTCGAGGTACGCGGCCTCGTCGAGGGACATCGGGATCGTGTCCATGTAGCCCTTCATCACGTAGAAGCCCGCGCCGGCGCCGGCCGAGTAGACGAGGATCAGCGCGATCGTCACGCCCACGCCCTGCGTCAGTCCCAGGGACTTCAGGATGAAGTAGATCACGACGACGGACATGATGCCCGGGAACATGCCCAGCACCAGCACGATGTTCATGAACGACTTGCGGAAGCGGAAGCGCATGCGGCTCATGCAGAACGCGACGCACAGCACGAAGAACACGCTGATCGCGCAGGTGAACACGGAGATCACGAACGTGTGCATGAACATGCGCGGGAAGTTGAGCACGTGGTTGTCGGTGAACAGCTTGACGTAGTTGTCGAGCGTGTACTCGGTCGGGAAGAACGTCTCGTTGTACGGCCCCGGGTTCTTGTTGAAGCTCTCGAGGAACACCCACACGATCGGGATGACCCAGATCACGGCGAGCACGGCGAGCAGCAGATGGCTCAGCACGTCGCCGACGATGCGGCGCTTACGCTGGTCGTGCCAGAACGGGTTGCCGGCCGGCTTGGCGGTCGCGGTCGTCACGGAAGTCATATCGAAACGGTTGCCGCTCATGTTGCTGCTCATCGGAATCCTCCCTCATCCTTGTAGGAAGCGCTGGAACGGTAGGTGATCAGCGAGACCACCGCAAGCGTGATGAATGTGAAGATGCCGATGACGGCACCGAGGTTGTAGTCGCCGCGATCGACGGTGAGCTTGTACAGCCACGTGATCAGCAGGTCGGTTTTGCCGGCCGTGTCGCCCACGGGCGTGGGGTTGCCGCCGGAGAGCAGGTAGATCACGTTGAAGTTGTTCACGTTGCCGGTGAACGTGGTGATCAGGTACGGGGTGAGCACGAACACGAGGTACGGCATGGTGATCTGCGTGAACGCCTGCCACCAGTTCGCGCCGTCGAGCCTCGCGGCCTCGTACTGCTCGGCCGGGATGTTCTGCAGGATGCCGGTGATCTGCATGATCGTGAACGGGATGCCGATCCACAGGTTCACGACGATGACGGTCACGCGCGCCCATGTGGTGTCGGTGAAGAACGGCAGCGCCTGATCGATCCATCCCCATTCGATGAGCAGACGGTTGATCGCACCCTCGGGCTGGAGCATCTGGTTGATGACCAGCAGGGAGACGAACTGCGGCACGGCGATCGACAGGGAGAACACCGCGCGCCAGAATCCCTTGAACCGGGTGGTCTTGCGGTTGATGACCATCGCGAGGAACAGGCCGAGGAAGAAGTTGAGGAACGTCGCGAAGAACGCCCACACCAGCGTCCAGATGAGCACGGAGGTGAACTGCGTGGCGTTGACCTCGCCGGTCGCGCTGAACAGCTGGCCGAAGTTCTTGAAGCCGACCCAGTCGAACAGCAGGACGTGGTCGGAGTCGTAGTTCGTGAACGCGATGCACATCATGATGAGCGTCGGCAGCACGGTGAACACGAGGATGCCCGCCACCGGCAGCGCCATGAACGCCACCTGACCGTTACGGTCGGTGATGTTGCGCAGATCGTCGCCGAACGTCGGGGCCGAACCGGTCTCGGCGGCCAGCAGCTGCGCCTTGTACGCGCTGCGCACGGCGTACGACCAGAACACGACGAACAGCACGGTGATGAACACGGCGGCGATGCCGTAGACCATGAGCAGCACCGAGTTGTCGCCCGGATCGTAGTACCAATAGCCGTCGATCTTCTGCTTGGTCTGCGTGCGCGAGCCGAGCGTGACGAGGTTCGCGAGCGCCGGCACGCCGGAGACGGCCATGTACGCGATGTACGCGATCTCGACGGCGAGGAACAGGACGCCCTTGGCGATCTGCCTGCGGGCGATGTTGCCGGCGCCGAGCACGAGGAACGAGAGTCGGGTCAGGGCGTCGCCCTGCCCGGCCGCGCCGCGGATGGTGTAGCGGGACGGCGGGATGTAGTCCGCCGGCCTGCGGCGGGCGCGCTTGCCGCTCTTGGTTGGGGAAACGGTTGCTTCCATGATTGTTGTCCTTGTCTTATCCTGGTCTACCTTGACTTAGGGTTGCTGCGGGCTGGGCCGTCCGCGGCGTCAGAGCGTGTTCTCGTAGGACTTCATCCACTGTTCGGTCAGCTTGGCCGCGTTGTCGTGGGTGACTTCCTTGTTGTAGATGGAGTTGCCGAAGTTCTCGCACGGACCCCAGAAGTTGCTCATCGGGTCGATGGACGGCTGCACGACGGACGTGTCGGCGATGGTGTCCATCTGGGCCTGGGCGACGGCGTCCTTCTTGATGTCCGACTCGGAGGCGAGTTCGACGTCGGAGGGGATGACCGATCGCATCTCGTAGTGGCGTTTCTGCGAGTAGGTGCTCGACAGGAACGCGGAGAACTGGTCGGCGGCCTTGGGGTGCTTGGTGTACGGGTTCCACGCGTAGACGGTGGAGCCGGCGAACGCGCGCATCTGCACCTGCTTGCCGTTGAGGTTGAAGCTCGGCAGCTTGGCGACTCCCCAGTCGTCGCCGAGGTTCTCGCGCACGGTGGCGGCGTCCCAGTTGCCGGTGAAGACCACGTCGACCTTGCCGGACTTGAGGCCGGCCAGACCGGAGCCGTTCTTGTCGTTGACGAAGTTCTTGTTGTTGCGCAGGTCGACCAGGTAATTGGTGACCGCCGCGCCGATCTCGCCGCCGAACTGGACGCCGGACTCGGCGTCGGTGCCGTCCTCGCCGAACAGGGTGCCGCCGGCGCCGATGTAGAAGGCGGGCAGGTACCACGAGTTGGTCAGCGGGAAGGAGACCTTGCCCTTGGCGAGCATCGCGTCGAGCGAGGTGAGGTCCTGCTCGGTGAACTTGCTCTTGCGGTAGTACATGAACCAGGTGTTGCCGGCCAGCGGCACGCCGTACACGTTGCCGTCGGGCGCGGTGACGGTGTTGAGCATCGTCTCGTTGCCGGCGGTCTGCTTCTTGAGCTGCTTCATGGTCGGATCACTGACCTGGCCGACCGCGCCGGCGTCGATCAGGGTGCCGAGCTGGTCGGAGGCGAACGTGTACACGTCCGCGGCGACGGTCGGGTCCTGCTTGGCGATCGTGGCCGCGTCGGCCGAGGCGACGACCTGGTTCTTCCATGTGATGTCGTATTCGGGGTGACGCTTCTCGAACTCGCTCTCCATGGTCTGCAGCCACGAGTCGGAGTCGACCTGGTCCTCCTGCGAGGCCCAGACGACGAGCGTCATGCGCTCGACCTCGCCGCCGTTCGCGCCGGCGCCGGCCGTGCCGCATGCGGCCAGCATGCCGAACGACAGCACGCACGCCGTGACGGCCGCAAGGGCTTTCTTCCATCGTGCAATCATCGTTGATTCCTTTCCTTCGGAGCCGCCCACCATGCGACTCCCCACGTCGGCTCCGACCTTGGCCGATGGGGCGAGATCACCGCAGCCTCGTTGCCGACCATGCCGGACCGTGTTTTCGTGTTGGGACCAGTGTACGAGATTTTGCATACGTATGCAAACTTCTTGCGTTTCTTTCGCGCGTGTCGGTGTGTTTATGTTGATTTTTCAACGTTTTGCGGCGTTTCATGCCGTATTGACAAGGTTCGCATTACTTGCGTATCCTGACAGTCGTTTCAGGAAACCGCGAGACACTGGAGACACGACCGGCGTGTTCAATGAGGAGGGCACCATGAACGACATCGCAGACATCACCAACCAGCACGAGCATCACCCCGACCACCCAGCCGGCCACCCAGCGTGGCTCGCGGACGCATGCTTCTACGAGATCTACCCGCAGTCATTCAACGACTCGAACGGCGACGGCATCGGCGACATCCCCGGCATCACCGCGAAACTCGACTACATCAGAGATCTCGGCTGCAACGCGCTGTGGATCAACCCCTGCTACGACTCCCCGTTCAAGGACGCCGGCTACGACGTGCGCGACTACCGGAAGGTCGCGGAGCGCTACGGCACGAACGACGATCTCATCGCCTTGTTCGACGCCGCGCACGAACGCGGCATGCACGTCCTGCTCGACCTCGTGCCCGGCCACACCAGCGAGGAGCACGCATGGTTCCGCGCGAGCGCGCAGCCCGATCCCGCCGATCGCGTTGCGAGAGGAGCCGGCGAAGCGGCCGGCGAGCACGTCTCCGAACGCTACATCTGGACCGACTGCTGGATCTCCGGCGGCGATGGCCTGCCGTTCATCGGCGGCGAGACCGATCGCGACGGCACGTACATCCTCAACTTCTTCAAATGCCAGCCGGCGCTGAACTACGGCTTCGCACACCCGAAGCAGGGCTGGCAGAAGCCCGCGCTCGGTCCCGACGCGCTCGCCACGTGCGACGCGATGGTCGACGTGATGCGTTTCTGGCTCTCCCGCGGGGCCGACGGTTTCCGCGTCGACATGGCCGACAGTCTCGTCAAGCACGACGACTGGGGCAAGCCGGCGACGATCCGCACCTGGCAGTACATGTTCTCGAAGATCCGCCCCGAATTCCCCGAAGCCGCGTTCGTCTCCGAATGGGGTCGGCCCAACGAGTCGATGCAGGCCGGCTTCGACATGGACTTCTATCTCGACTGGCGTTGGGACGGCAATCCGAACGGGTACAACATGCTGCTGCGCAACACCGATACGCCGCTCGTGCGCGAGGGCGACCACAGCTATTTCAACGCCGACTCGGGCGAGTCGATCCGCGGTTTCCTCGAGCAGTACGAGCCGCAGCTGCGCGACTGCGAGCGCGCGGGCGGCCGCTTCGACCTCATCACGTCGAACCATGACACGCTGCGCGTCGGCCAGCGCCTGACCGAGCATGAGCTCAAGATCGCCTACGGCATGCTGCTGACGATGCCCGGATGCCCGTTCGTCTACTACGGCGACGAGATCGCGATGCGCTACCGTCCGCTGCCCACCAAGGAAGGCGGCTACGTGCGCACCGGCAGTCGCACGCCGATGCAGTGGGATGCGGGGATGACGAACCTCGGGTTCTCCGAGGCTGGCGATCCGGCCGATCTGTACCTGCCGGTAGAGGGCGGCCCGTCCGCGCCGGCGACGGTTGCGGATCGCATGGCCGACCCGGATTCGCTGTGGCGCTGGATGCAGACCGTACTGCGGTTCCGCCACGCCACACCGGCTCTGGCCTCCGACGCCGGTTTCGAGGTGCTGTCCGGCGACGGGAGGCTCTTCGCCTATCGCCGCACGGCGAAAGACGCCTCCGACTCGGTCATCGTGGCGATGAACCCGGGTCGGGACACGTTGCGCCTGCATCTCGGCGACACTGACCGCGCCCGCGCCATCAGCCTTGCCGTCGGCGAACCGACGATCGAGGCGGACGAGCTGGTCCTGCCGCCCCAATCCCTCGCGATCCTGCGCTAACTGCGTTATGAGGGGTACTTCGGGACTCCTGCGGACATCTATCTCGCTTACAAGGGGTATCTACCCGAAGTACAAAGCCCCGAGAATAGCCAGCCCTCGTGGCCGTCAAGCCATTTTTGGGCTTTTATACCCACACCAGGTACCCCTCGTAAGCGAGATAGAGGTCTGCAAAGCAGGAAATGTACCCCTCATAACGCAGATACGTATGAACAAGCAGCCCTGAACACTCGACTTAGCCACACCCACCGTATTGCAAACGATGTCAATACGCGGTATGGTCGTATGCAGCAGCAGCAATCCGCACCCGGATGCCGTCGCGTCGCGCAGTAGCGGCACGACGGCCGGCACGCGACGCAGCGTGCACACAGCCGCACCCAAAGGAGCACACCCATGAGCGAACACACGCCAACCGACGTGCCGACCCAGTCGCCGGTCGACACCAAGACTACGACAGACACCGCGGACCACAAGGGAACTGCAGGCACACAGCACACCGAAAGCGCCGAACGTCTGGCTCGCCCGCTGATCCGCCTCGCGAAGGCGAGCGGGGTGGCCACCTCGTACATCGACCAGCTCGGCACCTACGTCGAGATCGACGATGACGTACTCGTCAACGTGCTCGGCGCGCTCGGCGTCGACGCCACGTCGGACGAGGCGATCGCGCGGTCACAGGCGGCGATCGAGGAGGAAAACAGCAAACGTTTGCTCCCGTCGTCGACCATCGTCATCACGGTCGACGGGCCGGACGGCGACTCGGACGGCGACCCAGACGCCCCCGCCCCCACGCTCAGCCCCGCCACCATCCGCCTGCATCGTCCAGAAACCGCCGACACCAGCGCAGACACCAACGCCACCCCCGCCACCGACGAGGAGCCGACCGTCACCATCACCCTCGAGGACGGCACCGAACTCCACAGCGACCCCGCCGATATCCTGCCCGATTTCAACAGCGGCGACCGCATCCTGACGCTGCCGGCCGACCTGCCGATCGGCTATCACACCCTGCACGTCGAGATGGCCGAGCAGACCGCCGACGCCACGCTCATCGTCGCCCCGAGGCGCATCGCCCTGCCCGAGGCGGTCAGGACCCGCCAGCGCTGGGGCTGGATGACGCAGATGTACTCGGTCCGCTCGCGCGACTCGTGGGGCGTGGGCGATTACGGCGACCTGAAGCGCCTCGCCGCCGACGCCGCCGCGAAATCCGGCGCCGACTTCATGCTCATCAACCCGGTGCACGCGGGCGCGCCGATCCCGCCGCTCGAGCCGTCGCCGTACCTGCCGGAATCGCGCCGGTTCCTCAACGTCACGTACATCCGCCCGCAGGACGTACCGGAGTACGCCGATCTCACCCCCGCCGACCGCGAGCGCGTCGACTCCCTGCACGCGCGGGTCACCGACCGCAACGACGACCCGAATCCGATGGACCTCAACGTCTCGTGGGCCGCGAAGCGCGAGGCGCTGCGTCTGATCTTCAACGCGCCGCGCACACCGGAGCGCGATCGCGCGTTCGAGGAGTTCAAGCGTCACGCCGGCCCGGATCTCGACGCGTTCGCGACGTGGTGCGTCGCCTTCGAGGTGTGGGGCGCGCCGTGGGAGCCGAACTCGTGGTTCGGCCGCACGAACCGCGAATCGCCCGAAGTCACGGCCCTTGTCGAGGAGCATCGCGACCTGTTCGAGTTCAACCGCTGGCTGCAGTGGATCGCCGACGAGCAGCTCACCGCCGCGCAGTCGGCCGCGAAGGACGCGGGCATGGCGCTGGGGCTGATGCTCGACATGGCGGTCGGCGTGCATGCACTCGGAGCGGACGCGTGGTGGAACCCGGAGCGGTTCGCGGTCGGCTCGGTGACGGTCGGCTGCCCGCCGGACTTCTACAACCAGCAGGGTCAGGACTGGGGTCAGCCGCCGTTCAACCCGCGCTATCTCGAGCGCACCGGATACCGCGTGTACCGCGAGATGGTCCAGTCGATCTTCGCGCACGCCGGCGCGGTGCGCATCGACCATGTGCTCGGCCTGTTCCGTCTGTGGTGGATTCCGCGCGGCATGGGCGCGAAGGGCGGAGCGTACGTCATGTACGATCACGAGGCGATGCTGGCCGTGCTCGCGATCGAGGCGACGCGCGCGAACGGCATGGTCATCGGCGAGGATCTGGGCACGGTGCCTGATTACGTACGCCGGATTCTGGCCGATCACGGCGTGCTCGGCACCGATGTGGAGTGGTTCGCACGCGTCGACGATTCGCCGAACGCGGGCGACCCGTACAAGCCGCCGACCGATTACCGCCGTCAGGCGCTGGCGTCGGTCACGACGCACGATCTGCCGCCGACCGCGGGCTATCTGGAGTTCGAGCATGTCGCGCTGCGCGAACGTCTGCATCTGTTGTCCGAACCGGTCGAGGTGTTCGCCGCCTCGGCGCGCGCGGAACGTCAGGCGATGCTGGATCGCCTGGTCGAGGACGGCCGGCTCAGCGCCGAGGCCGCCGAGGATGTGCCGGGGCATGAGCAGGAGATCGTCGAGGCGATGCACGCGATGCTGACCGCCACGCCCTCGGTGCTGCGTCAGGCGGCGTTGGTCGACGGCACCGGCCAGCACGCGACAGTCAACCAGCCGGGCACGTCGGACCAGTACCCGAACTGGCGCATCCCGCTGCAGGATGCCTCGGGGCGGGTGGTGCACACGGACGAGGTGTTCGCCGACCCGCGCGTGCTCTCGCTGGCCCGGGTGATGAACAACTAGCCCATCTCGTCTCCCCCTGTTAGGACGTTGCCGTGAAAACAAACAGCAATGCTGTTTGTAGGCAACGTGCGAGCCGACATGCGAGCCAGTCAGCTGCGCGCGCAGCGCGTCCGCAGTTGCGGGACGAGCTGGCCCGCGAAGCGGGTCTGAGGGGTAGTCATTCATCTAGAGAGATACGCCTTCATCGCCCGCTCGAACACCGGCACGTGCAGCATCGTCGCCGTGCCGTACCCCATCACGACGAGCAGGAACAGCCCCTGCGGCAGGTAGAACCAGCAGGCGACGAGCAGGGCGATCCACACCGCGTCGATCGCGACCATCGCCAGCGTGTAGCCGAATCGGGTCACACCGAACACGTACGCGTTGGCGAGGGTCCGGCCGACCGGATTCTCGAATCGCGACTGCAGCGCGAACGCCCATTCGAAGCCGATGACCCACAGCACGGTCAGGCCGAATTTCGGCACGAGCAGCGGCGTGATCCGCAGCGCGATCCACGAGTAGGCGACTCCCGCGCCGACGATCAGGAACGGCAGCCACAGGGCGGTCGCCTTGACAAGGTTCGCACGGAACGCGCGGAAATAGTTGCGGGTGACGCCGCCACCCTCGCCTGCCAACGATCGCCGCGCCGTGTCGAATCCCGCGGACAGCGCGGCGCCGACCGTGACCAGCGGCAGGCTGGTGACCAGCATCAGGATGTTGATCCAAATCGCATCGACGAGGTCGCCAAGGCCTCGCATGAGTCCGGAATCGGGTGACAGGAATCGCATCGTCGAACCTCCGTCGATCACTCGCGCGCCCGCTTCGCCGCGGACGTCACATCATATTGCATACGTTGTCAATGATAGCGTTGGCATCACGAAAGGGAAAGGAACAGCATGACCGCGAACAACGAACGCGACGACTGGTGGAAGCAGGCCGTCGTCTATCAGGTGTACCCGCGCAGCTTCAAGGACGTGAACGGCGACGGCCTTGGCGACATCGCCGGCGTCACCGAGAAGATGGACTATCTCAAGGATCTCGGCGTGGACGCGATCTGGCTGTCGCCGTTCTACCCGTCGGATCTCGCCGACGGCGGCTATGACGTGATCGACTACCGCAACGTCGATCCGCGCCTCGGCACGATGGACGATTTCGACCGGATGGTCGCCGCCGCGCACGGAGCCGGGATCAAGGTGATCGTCGACATCGTACCGAACCACACGGCCGACAAGCACGTCATGTTCCAGGAGGCGCTGGCCGCCGGCCGCGGATCGGCCGCACGCGACCGCTACATCTTCCGCGAGGGCCGCGGGGAGCACGGCGAGCTGCCGCCGAACGACTGGCAGTCGCTGTTCGGCGGGCCGGCGTGGCAGCAGGTCGACGACGGCCAGTGGTACCTGCACATCTTCGCCAAGGAGCAGCCGGACCTCAACTGGAAGAACCCGGACGTGCACGAGGAGTTCAAGAAGACGCTGCGATTCTGGTCCGACCACGGCACCGACGGATTCCGCATCGACGTGGCGCACGGCCTGGCCAAGGACCTCGAGAGCACACCCCTCGAGGACATGCCCGCCGACACCGTGCAGCAGGTGCTGTGCCACGACTTCACCAGCCCGCTGTGGGACCGCCGCGAGGTGCACGAGATCTACCGCGAGTGGCGTGAAGTGTTCGACGAGTACGATCCGCCGCGCTTCGCGGTCGGCGAGGCGTGGGTGGTGCCGGAGCACCAGCACCTGTACGCCGACACCGACGAGCTCGGTCAGGTGTTCAACTTCGAGTTCGCCGAGGCGAACTGGGACGTCGACGAGTTCCGTTCCGCGATCCGCCACGGCCTCGAGGCGGCCGCCGAAACCGGAGACTCGACCACCACATGGGTGATGAACAACCACGACGTGCCGCGCAGCCCGTCGCGCTACGGCCTGCCGCAGGTGAAGGGCCCCGTCTACCACCAGCTCGCGCACGACTGGCTGCTGCGCGACGGCACCTCGTACACCGAGGACCGCGAACTCGGCACCCGCCGCGCCCGCGCCGCCGCGCTGATGGAGCTGGCGCTGCCCGGCGCCGTGTACATCTATCAGGGCGAGGAGCTGGGCCTGTTCGAGGTCGCGAACATCCCGTGGGATCGCCTCGAGGACCCGACGCCGTTCAACACGCGCCGCAACTTCACCGACAAGGGCCGCGACGGCTGCCGCGTGCCGCTGCCGTGGGTCGCGGGCGATCGTGCGGCCGATCACACGGGCGATGGGTCCGCGGATGAGGACGATTCCTCCGCGATCGCCTCGGCCTCGTGGTCGCCGGACTTCGCAGCCGGCACGTCGTTCGGCTTCTCCCCCGCGACTCGCGCCGACGGCACGCCCGCGGCCGAGCCGCACCTGCCGCAGCCGTTGTGGTTCAAGGACTTCGCAGCCGACGCCGAAGCCGACGACAAGGGGTCGATGCTCAACCTCTATCGCCGCGCGCTGGCATTGCGCGCAAAGCTCCTCACCGCGACCGGCGACACTTCGACGTTCGATTGGCTGAACGGCGATGAGGACCACGACGACGTCATCGCGTACGCACGCCCGGCAACCGAAGGCCGTACGCTCACCTCGGTGACCAACTTCGGCGCCGAGCCGGTCGCCCTGCCCGACGGCGCGGTGATCCTCACCTCCGCCCCGCTCACCGACGACGACCGCCTCCCGCAAGACGCCACCGCCTGGCTCGTGCGCTGACAGGCGACAGACGCCGGCAGGCTGTTAAGCGGTCTTAACAGTCAACGGGAGGGCCTTTGCAGAAAACTGCAAGGGCCCTCCTCGCCCTTTCCCCGCACTGCATATACTCAGATCATGGGTTACGCCAGCCAAGCCGCAAGCACGGGAGCAGACACCACTTCGACGACAGCAGCGGCAGTTACAGACTCGCTGCTTCGCATCGGGATACTGGACAACGATGCGCTCGCTTTGGACAGCATCACGCGAATGCTGGAGTCACAGAGTCGTAGGTTGCGCCGTAGAGTGACGATCTGGTCAACCACGTCCCCCGCCTATGCGATCCAGGAATGTCGCATGACCGGGAATGGGCAGGATAAGACTGACATACTGCTTATCGACATGGCGTTGAACGGTGTGACAGGACCTCAGATCGCCTCGGTGATACTCAGTCGATCGCCACACACCGTGATCATCGGCATGACCTCGTACAATCTCGACACCTACCGACAGGCCGCGGCACACGCCGGCATTGCCACGCTACTTGACAAGGCGACCTTCGGGCAGGGGCTGCTTGACACCATCGAGAAGATAGCCGATGAACAACAGACCGCAGCAGAAACGTCACCAACAGTCAACGTCCACGGCCACGTCACGAAGCCACTGAGCGACATCGAACGCTCCATCGTCGCCCTCAGTCTGGGTGCGCTCAGCAGCAAGCAGATCGGCGCGCGCATGGGCATCACCGCAGACACGGTCTCATCGCACCGAAGAAACATCAAACGCAAGCTCGGAGTTGATACCTGGCTGGAAGCAATGGACTACTGTCGATCCATGCATATCGTGTAAAGGGTTAGATAGATGATTAAGAAGATAGTAAAACAATTTGCACACCCTTATCTTTCACTAATAGCATGTATTATAGGAACACCAGCGATTGTAGAATTCATAAATTATCTGATTCTACTGCAAGCAATGGAACCTTCAACAAAAGAACTGGTACTCACTACAGCTCTATTGATCACAACAACGATAATAATAGTATATTATATTAAATACCCTATTTCTGCTTCATACGCAGTACTTTGGATTACAGCACTAGGAGAAACTATTCTCGATCCTGCGCCATTATCGTTGCTTGTACTAGGAATATCCGCAATAGCTGTTTCCACTTACAATAAACCATTAATAGGTTATGCAATAGCAGTATTATACGCACTCATAATGATACTTGACGGCATCATACGTCCGACAGGGATAATGGGAGCAGGAAGTGCATATACTTTTATTGCGTTTATTGTAATAGGCGCAGGAATCGGCCAGGGCTTTAGAATCAATGCACAACACATTAAAGAGCATCAGAAAAACATAACCTTACAGCACAACATGTAAATCGCAAGAGAGTTACATGATCATACGACAAATGATTTAACAAACATAATAATGATCATCAATAAACGACTTGAAGACAATAATACCTCAATAACAGACAAAACATCGGATAGAATAAGTAGCCAGACAAAGGATTTACTGACAATTCGCGATCTCGCATCGAACGCATTACACCATACACGTCAATCGATAACAACTCTAGACAGCACATTTATTTTATCAGACAAAAATCAACTCAGATACATAGTTCTCAAAATATTAAAAATAAAGAAAAACATATTGAGGAAGAGATCGAGGAACAAAAAAAACCGAATCGAGGACATGGGTTACTATGGCGAAATCATCACCATAGGAAATATAAACAAATTACCCGAACATATCGAACGGTTCCTTATCGATTTTATTCATGAACTATTTGGCAATATTACAAAACACTCAGATCCACAATATGAATACACATTGCTTATCTCAACCACAGACAATCAAGTAACACTTGAATTAAGCGATAAACCTGTACATGAACCCAATGAAAGGATGCATATGAAAGGGATGAATTCAGGACTGAAAAGATACAGCGAAATCATTACCGCGATGAACGGAACACTAGAAGTTCGGACCAAAGGCATTTGGTCAATGCATGCCGCTATTCCGTTCTAGTCCATTTTAATTATTTATGCTCCAAGAGATACATTAAACATAACCATGAACGCGTGAATAATAATCAAATGAATTGGGTAGAAGAAGTAAAACACATACTTTGAATATAATCCCCTCTCTCTGTTATATAGACATAACAGAGGACATGAAAACACCATCATCCACTGATTACTGACCAAAGGCCCCCAATGTCCAAAATATCCAAAAGTTTGAACAATACCAATCACAGGAGAATTTTGACCCACTAAAGTCATGAGTTCGAATCCTAGATTCTGAGTAAAGAAAGCAATGATTGAGAACGTCATCACACATATTGAGACGACAACATCATTTTCACGGCAGTAGAATAAAGCAACCCCAAACAAAACCCAAAAATAGCCTCCATCCACTAAGTTACCAAGGACAATAGAGAGAACATACTGAGCAGCATCTCCCCAAACAGGCAAAATCGATATAACAAACAGAGATGAGAAAACCTGCCAAACTATGTAAAATAATAGAAAAAGGGCTCTATATCTAACTTTACTAAGAGAGAGAATCGCTATTACTAAAGCAATTTGAAACAGCATATTAAACACATTCGACGTGCTATTAATCAGCGCATCTACAACGATCATTATAACACTTGCGCAATATAAGCTGAACACATATTTCCAAATATTTCTTGTGTATTCGCAACTCCACACGCACAGATACACAAATACAGGAGCTGCAAGCCTACCAATCCAATGCATCGGAAGTGCAATGAAAGGCGAAGCAAATACCGCGCAATGGTCAATTACCATAAACACGCAAGCAACAATTTTTAACTGTAAACTATTCATAATAACATTGTGCAGGAGAGCTTTCGTTTCTCCTGGTCAATAATCCAAGTTATTTCACATAACCCGCAAATGTACTGTCATAGTCTGAAGAAAACTCAATATAGAATTGATCGCTTGTTTTTGATGCACTAAATCCCAGCACTGCTCCGCTCGTATATGCCGTAAACGAAGCAACTGTAGGATTATGCAAATCATCAGCCTTAATGTACTTTGTAATTCTTATCGTAACCGGCTGAGTCACTTTTGTCATTTTAAGCATGTATGACGTTTTGCCTTTAAACCTGTAATCGCTGTATAATATCCCCGGCAACTCTCCACTGAAAGAATACGTTTTACCACCTGATATATCTTTTACCGCTCCTATCCATTGGAACGGCGGCCTTATTCCCTTTTCAGCCATTCCATTATCCGAATCACCGCACAAACGACAAACTGTTGAATTATGCCCATTTTCTTTGTCTCCATTAAACTGACCATCATACGCAAGAGCGGCCTGAGGCATCAGTATTGCCATTGACATAACAATAAATACAAAAACTATTAGTCGTATAAGTTTGCTCATTTTTTCTTCCTTTCATATCTGTCAATAACATATTATCGCGAATTCTCATATTTGTTTTATGCGCTTGCAGAAAACTGCATTAATTATTTTTAATGCTTGAAAAACCCAACTATATATATTATTATCCACAAATCCAGCGATAGTACACGGAACAAGAACCTTGCGGACCAGAATCTTCTATAGACGGCAAAGGACGAACAATAACTATTTCAGCCTTCTCATTAAAAACAACATCAATATAGCCTAATTTAATCCTTGATTCCAATTGATTTTTGCTCTTGATCTTCATTGATCGAGCAACTTTTACGTTATCAATGACTATATACGATGTGCTATCAATATAATTATACAGACATGAACCCATAAGAGACGCAATTGCCAGAATGACCAGCGCCGCCAATCGCCTCTTATTTGAACTCATTGACATCCACTTTCAGATCTTTGGGATATTCTAGCACTTGACCATGCCAGAATATCCCCGAGAACCATTCACATTATTATACAACAGTCATTGTATAATAGTAACTTTCGAAATAGTATTCCCCTTATGCTCTCCTCTGGTATGTGAAGGCACTACCGGCGAATCATATCTACCGCCTTTATAAACGATGCGATACTTAGCGTACCATTTCCCAGAATTCGACAATGCGACATTTGTTCAGTTGCCCGCCCGTATGCCGGTTCCGTAGAAGCCTCGCTTTGATCCATTTTGGAAGGTAAGGCAGACATCAGAAGCGTGACAGGGAACACGTGTCTCGTTAACTACAGCAGGCTGATTCTCGGTCAGCTGCATCTCCTTCATTTCTTCGGCGCTCAGAGGCCTTATCGCAGTGATTTCCGCCTTCTCGTTGAAATCGACGCTGAGATAACCCTCGCTGTAACGCTGCTGAAGCTGAGCCTCAGTAGTCACCCCCAGCGAGCGCGCCACCTCCACATTGCCGATGCGAATGTACTCATCTGCATCGGTGCTCGCATGGGCGTTCCCCGCCAGCGCCATTCCAACCAGTAATGCCATCACGGCCATAACGGCGGATAGCACGTGCACTCGTCGCATACTGACCTTCATGATCTTCCTTTCTGTCGATAAAGCATCAGACAACTGGATCGGCAGTCGCCGTCCAGCCATCGACACCGATGCTATCCATCGCTGACAAGGCCCTCGGATGGCAATGCAGAAAACTGCAAAGGGCCTCTCTCGCATGCTCACAGGCCGATCTCAACGCCACCCCTCGTCATCACGATTCCAGCCCCGCGGCTCCGGCGGAAACCCCATCCCACCGCAACGTACGCCGCAACCAGCGTTCCGCACGAGTTCATCCGCCGTTAGCCGAAGGCATACACAGGCGACACAACAGAGCGGTAGACCATAGTCAACAGTGCAATACGGGTGAAAGGAGCCCATCATGCAGGAGAACAACATCCACCATTCGAGCACCGATCGCGACGACGACCGCTTCTTCGACAACTACGCGTACATGGAGTACGGCATCGAGCGCTGACGCCGAGCGAGCGCCGTTCCCACCGGTTGCGCCGATGTCTGAGAACGGACGATACAGAGCGTGTGAGTGTCCGAATCTCGGCGGTAGCCGAGGGATACTAACGGCATAAAGACGTAATGGGCCTCCTCCGGGTCCCTTTTCCACCAGTACACCGTCTGTTCTGATGGGAAACGGACCCGGAGGAGGCCCAGTGTGATTGAGATGGGGAGGTTCTTGCATATCACGGGAACCCGATGGGGCCTAGTGAGACCCCGATGGGTCCCGGTGAGGCCCCGATGGCGTGTTGAGTACGAAAACCGTGGCGAAAAACCGTCTGCACACAGGCACCGTACGCTTGGCTGCGCTCAGCGTACGTTGCCCGGGATGATAATCGTGGTTACCCCGTGTTTTCGTACGCCTGCCTGTGGTCAGCATACGAAAACACGGGGTAACACGGATTTAGCCACAGGGAGCGTACGCTGACGCACGGCCACAGTACGTTCTCTGGGGGCTGTCCGCCATTAGCCCCGATCAACGTACGGCACACCGACGGAGATTATGGCTTTCATCCCTTCACCGCCCCCTCCAGAACAACGGACTCGCCTCACGGCGAGACCCAACACCAGCCTCGGCGCTGCC
Source organism: Bifidobacterium callitrichos DSM 23973 (assembly GCF_000741175.1). Lineage (GTDB taxonomy): Bacteria > Actinomycetota > Actinomycetes > Actinomycetales > Bifidobacteriaceae > Bifidobacterium > Bifidobacterium callitrichos. The sequence goes on along the minus strand of NZ_JGYS01000011.1, from coordinate 83,326 downwards.
GCACCTCGGCCTGGCGCCTGATGGAAGCCCACCGGGCTTCCATCCAAGGGATGGATGATGACACGAGTCATCATCCCTTGACGGCACCAGCCATAACCCCCTTGACGATGTACTTTTGGCAGATGAGGTAGAAGATGATGATGGGGATGATCGCGAGGACCAGGCAGGCCATCATGGCGCCCATGTCAACCGAGCCGTAGCCGCCCTTGAGGTACTGCACGGCGACCGAGATCGTCTTGTACTTGCCGAGGTCGAGGGTCAGGTACGGCAGGAGGTAGTCGTTCCAGATCCACATGGCCTCGAGGATCGCGACGGACACGATCGACGGCTTCATGATCGGCACGACGATCTGGAAGAAGATGCGCGGCACGGACGCGCCGTCAATCATCGCGGACTCCTCCAGCTCGACCGGGATGCCCTTGATCACACCGGTGAAGATGAACACCGCGAGGCCGGCGCCGAAGCCGAGGTACACGATGCACAGGCCCCACGGGGTGTTGAGCTTCAGCATGTCGGCGATCTTGGAGAGCGTGAACATGACCATCTGGAACGGCACGATCATGTTGAACAGGAACAGCGTGTACAGCAGCTTGGCGGCCCAGTTGTTGACGCGCACGATCCACCACGCGCACATCGACGTGCACACGAGGATCAGCAGCACCGATCCGACGGTGATGAGCAGCGTCCAGCCGAAGCTCGCGAAGAAGTCGGTGGTCTCCACGCCGCGCACGTAGTTCTCGAATCCGACGAACGCCTTGCCGGCGGGCAGGGAGAAGGCGTTCTTGGAGATGTACGCCTTCTGCTTGAACGAGTTGATGACCACCAGCACGATCGGGAAGACCCATGCCAGCGAGACGACGGTGAACAGGGCGGTCCAGAGCCCTCCGTGCTTGACCTTGTCGGCGTTCATCAGGCCGCCACCTCCTTGCTTGTCGTGAGCTTGTTCTGGATGAGCGCGATGACCGCCACCAGGATGAAGAACAGGACGGCCTTCGCCTGGCCGACGCCCTCCCAGCCCATGCGGCCGTAGAACGTGCGGGTGATGTTCATCGCGAGGCCCTCGGACATGTTGCTCGGGGCGCCGTTGGTCAGGGCGAGGTTCTGGTCGTAGAGCTTGAAACCGTTGGTCACGGTCAGGAAGGAGCACACGGTAATCGAGGGCATCATCAGCGGGATGATGATCTTGAACATCGTCTGCGTGCCGCTCGCGCCGTCCACCTGCGCGGCTTCGAGCACGTCCGTGGGCAGGGCCTGCATGCCGGCGATGTAGATGATCATCATGTAGCCGATCTGCTGCCAGCACACGAGGATGACCAGGCCCCAGAAGCCGTACGTGGCGGAGTAGGTCAGGGCGCGCGACCAGTGCGCGAGGATGCCGTTGAGCAGCAGCAGCCAGATGTAGCCCAGGATGATGCCGCCGATCAGATTCGGCATGAAGAACACCGAGCGGAAGATCGTCGATCCCTTGATCGTCTTCGTGAGCATGTACGCGATGAAGAACGCGACCACGTTGATGACGATCGTGGTGACGATCGTGAACGCGGTGGAGAAGCCGAGCGCGTGCAGGAACTCCTTGTCGCCGAGCGCCTTGACGTAGTTCTTGAGACCGACGAACTCGCCGTCGGTCACGGTGGTGAACTCGCAGAAGCTCAGGTAGACGCCCATGATGAAGGGCACCACGAACCCGATGATGAACGCGGCGAACGTGGGTAGCGCGAATAGCGCCCACCACTTCCGTATCGCCTTGCCGGCCATGCTAACCATGATGGATGATCCTCCTCCTTGAGCGCCGCGCACCGCTGCGTGCCACGACTTCCGCCGACCCGCGGCCGGCGAACGAATCCGTTGTTGTAGTGACATCGTAACCGCCCGGCGCCATGATGTCAAACGTTGTCATTTGCGGCGTTTCATACTCCCCCACCAATCACCCCAGCACCAGTCGTTCATCGCCATATATTGGCTATTTTTTGCGATTTTCCATATTCCGAACCATTTTTGCAAACGTTTGTAATGCAATCGTCGTCATCGCGAGTCAACAGTTCTAGGACGTGTAAGCTGGTCGATACGCGGTTTTCCTACGCGGGAAGTCTTTGCAGTAAGCGCAGTAAACGTGCAGTAAGTGCGGCGACCGGGCGTCCGGCGCGATCGGGCGGTACGCTCCATCGGCCGTCGCGCCCCGGCCGGCGCGCGACGCCCCACACATCCGAACGACAAGGTGGTTTCATGAGCAGCAGCATCCAGGACGTCGCCAAGGCGGCGGGCGTCTCCATTTCGACGGTGTCGCGGTCCTTCACGCGGCCCGATCTGGTCTCGGCGAAGACCCGCGAGCGCGTGCTGGCGATGGCCGGCCAGCTCAACTTCTCGCTCTCCCGTTCGGCCGCGGCGCTGAAGTCCGGGCGCGCGCTGCGCGTCGCCGTGCTGATGAGCGGCCACATCCGCCTGTGGTTCGCCGCATCCGTGATCGAAGGGCTGAACGACGTCTTCCATGCGGAGGGCTATGACATCTCGATCTTCCAGATCTCCTCGATCGAGGAGCGCCGCGAGTTCTTCGAGATGCTGCCGGTGCGCCGCAACGCGGACGCGGTGATCGTCGTCTCGTTCGACATCGACGACGAGGAGACCAGGCAGCTGGCCAGCGTGGACGTGCCGATCATCGGCATCAACACGGCGAAGTCGTCGGCCCACGGGTTCGCGGCGGCGGTCAACATCGACGACGAGCAGGGTTCGACGCTGGCCGCGCGTCACCTGATGAACCTCGGGCATCGCGACATCGCGTACATCAGCACGGACCGCGACATCTCGCTGAGCTTCTCGGTGCGGGGCCGGTTCGACGTGTTCATGGACTGCTGCCGGCGCGAGGGCATCGAGCCGCAGGTCATCGTGTGCAAGGTCGACGCCGACGGACACTACCAGATCGGCGACGTGGTGACGCAGCTGATGAGCCTCGGCACGATGCCGACGGCGATCGCGTGCCAGGAGGACGGCATCGCCCTGCCGCTCATGTTCCAGCTCGAACGCAACGGGCTGTCCGTGCCGGGCGACGTGTCGCTGATCGGCTATGACGACAGCTTCTACACCGCGGACAGCGGGCTGACGACGATCCGTCAGGACCCGGTCGAGATGGCCCGCGCGGCCGCCCGCATGACGATGGACCTCATCAACGGGCGCGAGGTGAGGGAGCCGCTGCGCAAGGTGCCGGCGCAGCTGGTGGTGCGATCGAGCACCGCGCGCCGGCGCTGAGCCGGCGGTGCGGCGACCTGCCCGCCGTCCGGCTCATCAGTCCGGATATGACGATGCCCCGGTGACGGGCCGAGGAGGAGAACGGCCGTCACCGGGGCATCAGGTTGGCAATCAGGGATCAGAGACGATCAGTGGGTCGCGGAGTACTCGGAGGCCCAGCCGTCGACGAACGCGGTCTTGACGGCGTTCCAGTCGCCGGTGCCCTGCGCGTACTCGAGCAGCGCCTGGCCGAGCTTGTTCTTCCACTCCTCGGACGGCATCATCGTGAAGTTCCAGCTGACCTGCGTCTTGCCGGACTTCTGGTCCTCGACGGCGGCCTCGGTCAGCGGGTTGTCGGACTTCACGTCATCGAAGGTCTTGAACGGGGTGGTGAAGCCCATGTCCTCGGAGAGGGCCTTCTTGCCGGTGTCGGAGGTGATGACCCACTTGAGGAAGTCCTCGGTGGCCTTCTTGTCGGCGTCGGACGCCTTGTCGTTGATGCACCAGTAGTTCTCGGAGCCGGTGGTGAGGCCCTGGTTCTCCTCGCCCTTGACGCCGATGTAGATCGGCATCATGCCGACGGACTCGGCCTTCATGCCGGCCTTCTCGAGGTCGGTCCACGCCCAGGTGCCGTTCTGGTAGAAGGCGGCCTCGCCGAGCGCGAACTCGGAGTTGGCGTCGTCGCCGGTCTTGGCGCTCAGCTGCGTGCGGTCGGTGGTGGAGTCGGTGATGTACAGGTCGAAGATCTTCTTGTAGTTCGGCAGGTACGTGCCCTTGATCGTGGCCGGCTGCTCGGTGACCTTGTCCTTCTGGAACTCGTAGTAGAGCGGCAGGTTGGCGAGGTGGGTCTTGAAGCGCCAGTCGGAGCTGGAGTCGAAGCCGGCGGAGGTGAACGCGCCCTTGATGCCGAGCTCGTCCTTGCGCGCCTGCATGTCGTCGGCGACGGCCTTGAGGGTGTCGAAGTTGTCGATCTCGTCGACGGACTTGGCCTTGGCACCGTCGAGCGCGAAGTACTTGTTGAGGATGTCCTTGTTGTAGATGATGCCGTAGGTCTCCATCACGTACGGCACGCCGACGACCTTGTCGCCGTCCTTCAGGGCCACGTCCTGGTTGGTGAGCTCCTTGTACACGTCGGTGCCGGACAGGTCGGCGGTGTAGCGCTTCCAGTTCTGGTAGCCGACCGGACCGTTGACCTGGAACAGGGTCGGCGCCTCCGTCTTGGCGATCTCCGACTTCAGGGTCTGCTCGTAGGTGTTGGACGCGGCGGTCTGCACCTTGACCTCGGTGCCGGTCTCCTTGGTGTACTCCTTGGCGAGCGCGGTCCACTGGTCGGCCGCCTCCGGCTTGAAGTTGAGGTAGTAGACCTTGCCCTTGGCGTCGTCGCCCGACGTGCTGGAGCCGCACGCGGCGAGCGCTCCGATGGACATTGCTGCGATGGCGACCATGCTGATCGTCGACTTCAGTGTGCGATTCATCATCGAACCTTTCTCTTTCCTTGTTGCTCCTCGGACGGTGCGGCCGACCGGGGTTGGTGGCGTCGGCTTTGGCGCCTCGAAGTTTGTTCCGACGCGATTCATTATGACGCATGTTCGCCGTTTTTGCAAACGATGGCAGTATTCGGGGTGTTTCATTGCGTCAGAAATGACATATCGTTGTTATCTGTCTATAAAACCGCGTGATTCCAGCGATTGTTGTGATCGCTTCTAATGCAAGCGTTCGCAACGATGAGAGCGCTCACATCGATTTTGGTATCAAAAACGATAGGCACGGCGCGTTTGCGCATGATCGCGCGACACGCCGTGCCTATCGTTTGCAGTGCCGGTGATGGCCTAAAGCCAGCCTCTCCCTGTCACTCGGGCAATCGCGATACGGTCGCTAGCAGTTCCAGCGCTCGATGACGTTGTCGCCCTTGTAGCGGCTCAGGATCGAGTAATGGGCCGTGTCGAGGCGCAGGAGCCTCGCGAAGTGCGGGTCGACGCCGAGCCACTGGGAGGTCAGGATGCGCAGGATGTGCGCGTGGGCGACGAGCAGCACGTTGTGGCCGGCCTCGAGCAGCGGCGTCACCTCCTCGATCGCGCCGCGCGCGCGGGTCGCGGCCTCGTCGACCGTCTCGCCGGGGCCGGCGTGCACCGGCACCGTCACGCCGCTCGGCAGCGTTTCGTCCCAATCGCCCTGCAGCGATTCGGGCAGCGACTGCGGGCCGTCGCGCCACACGTCCCACTGGAAGCCGCTCGCCTCGCACACCTGCTTGCGCGTGCGGCCCTCGGCCCCGCCGTAATCCCACTCAGCGATGCCGTCCAGCACGCCGTGATCGGGGAATCCCGCCAATTCCGCGGTCTGCCGCGCGCGGATCAGCGGACTCGAGAAGACGCATCCCGCGTCGAATCCGCCGGGAAACGCGGCGCGCAGCCTCTCGCCTGCCGCGCGCGCCTGTTCGCGGCCGACCTCGGTCAGGGGGATGTCCGTGCGTCCGGTGTGCTGGCCCGATTCGCTCCATGCGGTCTGTCCATGACGCAGCAGCACCAGGAAACCGGCCCCGCCGCGGGCGTCGACGGCCACAGTGCCGTCAGTAGTGTGTTCGCTCATGACTCCCACTCTAGCCCGTGAACGCTCCCGGCTCCACCGCGGTTCGTCGAGTCGCCATAACATCCACCACCCACTTTGCGCCCCGTTAGCCAATACTCGGCTCCCCTTGTCAGGGGAGCTGGCCCGCGCAGCGGGACTGAGGGGTAGTTCAAGGCAGCGAAACTTACTGGTATCACCTCACGCCTGAGTGTGCGCGGTGCGGCAGGCGAGACACTAGACTGGACGCTATGAGCGAGACGCTGAACGATGAGACGCACGGCACCGGCACGGGGGACTCCACCGGCGGGACCTCCGGCACCGGCCGGCACGCCGCCGCCCACGCCGCCCGCACAGGTGCCGACGCCGGCTCCGACTACTCCTCGGCCGACGAGGCCATCGAGGCATTGCACCGCATCGACGAAAAGGTGAACGACATGCGCGAACGCAGACTGAACGACCCCGATTCACTGGGCGACAAACTCTTCAAGTGGGCGTTCCCGTCCGTCATCGGGCTCGTGGCCGGCAAGGCGTTCCAGATGCTCTGGGACCGGGGAGCCAGCAAACGAAACCTCGCGCGCGGGCTCGCCGCCGACGCTCCGCAGGGCTTCGTCGCGAGTCTCGTCTTTGCCGCCGCCTCGGCCGCGTTCGGCGCGATCGTCTCGCAGCTGTCCGACCGCGGTTCGAAGGCGTTCGTCGACCGCCGTCACCAGCGCAGGGCCCGCAAGTCCGGCAGGTGATTCCGCTCCGCTGAATCCCACCGCAATCCAGATTCCTCACCAGATTCCTCATATGACCACGACATTCAAGGTAGGCACCCGCACAAGCCGTCTGGCCATGCGCCAGACCGAACTCATCATCGGGATGCTGCAGGCGTGCGCGCCCGGCGTCGAGTTCCAAGTGGTGCCGATCGTCACGCAGGGCGACCGCGACCGCACGTCCAGCCTGCACGTCATCGGCGGCAAGGGCGTGTTCGTCAAGGAGATCGAACGCGAGCTGGAGGACGGGACCATCGACTTCGCCGCGCACAGTCTCAAGGACGTGCAACCCCAGCTGCCGGAAGGGCTGACGATCGGCTGCACGCCGGTGCGTGATTCGCCGTTCGACTGTCTGCTGAGCCTTGCGCCGGTACGCGCGATCGGCGACCTTCCGCAAGGCGCGCGGGTGGGCACGAACAGCCAGCGGCGTCAGGCGCAGCTGCTGCATCTGCGCCCGGACCTCGAGATCGTGCCGATCCGAGGCAACATCGACACCCGCATCCGCAAGATCGAAACGGAGCATCTCGACGCGATCGTCCTCGCCGAGGCCGGGATCAACCGGCTCGCCCCTGACACGACCGGACTCCACCGGCTCTCGCTGCGCGACGTGCTGCTGCCGGCCGCGGGGCAGGGGGCGATGGCGGTCGAATGTCGCGCCGACGACACGAGGACACTGGAACTGCTCGCGCTCATCGACGATGCGCCGACGCGCGAGGCGGTGACGCTCGAACGCGGGTTCATGCGCGCGATCGGCGGCAACTGCACGCTGCCCATCGGCGCGTACGCGCGACGGACGACGCTGCATGACATGACGAGGCATCCCACGTCTTCGACAGATGGCAGTGCCGCATCGGATGCCGCAGACGCTCCCCTGACCCTCGACGCGATGGTCGCCACCCCCGACGGCTCACATGTCTACCGCGCCACGGCTACGACCGCAACCGCCGCGCTCATCGCCTCCGTCATCCGCGACCTGCACGCCGCCGGATCCCCGCTATAAGCCCGCCCTACCCACCGCCGTCCGATCCTATAGGATCGGTCGAAAACAGCCTCCCCAGCACGGCCGAAACGTCCGATCCCGCAGTATCGGACGCAAACACCCCCGCAACGCACCTCGTGAACGTCCGTTCCTATAGGATCGGACGGCGAACGGGCGACGAATGGACGGCGATTGAACCCGTTATCGGATTTTGGAATATCGAAACTGAACGATTGCGATCGAAACTGCACCATGCGATGTCTCTCAGCGGGTACAGTCGTGGTATGGGCGCGTTGGGGGCGTATGACCGCGCCCATACCCGTCGATACATGAATCGCACCAGTCAGCACCGAGGTTTGTCAGTGGTGCAGATGAAGCCCGCAACAAGGCATCATGCGGTATCGCGATCCGGTACGTGACGCGGTAAGGCATCAGAGGCAATCAGGGACAGAGGGGGAAGCATGTCATTGCACAAGTCATCTCGCATATGGAACAGCCATGCCGTTCACACGATACGGCATGCGGCGGCCGGCGCGATCGCGGCGTTGCTGGTCACGGGGCTCGCGGCGTGCGGCGGCACGGCGTCGAACGGAGCGAGCTCGAGCGCGGCCACCGCCAACTCGTCGAAGGCCACCGGTCAGGCGGCCGCCATCATCGTCGGCACGACCGACAAGGTCGTCAGCCTCGATCCGGCCGGCATCTCCGAACTCGGGTCGATCCAGACCGCATACCAGATCTACGCGCCGCTGTTCGCGCAACGCAACGGCAAGGCCGATATCGTACCGAACCTCGCGGCCGACAACGGCACATGGAACGAGGATGGCACGCAGTTCACCGTCAAACTCAAGTCGAATCTCAAATTCACCAACGGCCACGCGCTGACCAGCAGCGACGTGAAGTTCAGCATCGACCGCATCAAGGAGATCAACTCCGAGAACGGACCGGTGTCGGTGTTCGCGAACATCACCGGCGTGGACGCGCCCGACCCGACCACCGTCGTCTTCACGACCTCGGTGAAGGACGACGTGACGTTGAAGCCGGTGCTCAGCATGACCGCCTCCGGCATCGTCGACGAGCAGTCGTATCCGAAGGACAAGCTCGCCACCGACGACGAGGTCGTCAAGGACAACGGATTCAGCGGCGCCTACTCGCTCAAGGAGTACAAGAGCAATGACCACGCGCTGTTCGCGCGCAACGCCGACTACCAGGGCATCGAACCGGCGCACAACAAGCAGGTGACGACCCGCTACTACGCGGATTCGTCGAACCTCAAACTGGCCGTGCAGCAGGGCGACGTGGACGTGGCGTACCGTTCGCTCACGCCCACGGACATCACCGATCTGAAGAAGGACGGCAAGCTCAAGGTCGTCACCGGCAACGGCGGCGGCGGACGCTATCTCGTGTTCAACCTACGCACCCAGCCGTACGGCTCGAAGCAGCAGAACGCCAACGCGGACAAGGCCAAGGCGGTGCGTCAGGCGGTCGCGGATCTGGTCGATCGCGCGGCGCTCGCAAAGAACGTGTATCAGGGCACGTACAAGCCGCTGTACTCGTTCATCCCTGACGGGCAGGCCGGATTCGTCGACACGCTCACCAGCGCGTACGGCGACGGATCGGGCAAGCCGGACGTCGCCAAGGCGCGCAAGACACTGGCCGACGCGGGCGTGACGACACCGGTCAAGCTCAACATCCAGTACAACACGGACCATTACGGCCCGTCATCCGCCGACGAGTACGCGGCGATCAAGACGCAGCTGGAGGACGGCGGACTGTTTTCCGTGGACGTGCAGCAGACCGAATGGGTGCAGTATTCGAAGCAGCGCGTCGTCACCGATTCGCAGGACGGCGACTTCCCCGCCTATCAGATCGGCTGGGCGCCCGACTACCCGGATCCGTCCGACTATCTGATCCCGTACTTCGCGCCGGACGGGTTCGTGAGCAACGGGTACGAGAACCCTCAGGTGGCCGCGCTGCTCAAGGCGCAGGCCGGTCAGACCGACGAATCGCAGCGACTCGACACGATCGAACAGGTACAGCAGCTGGCGGCGAAGGACCTGCCGATCCTGCCGATCCTGCAAAGCGTGTCCCAGTCGGTGACCGGCGGCGACATCAGCGGCGTGGTGATGGACACGAACTTCGTGCTGCGCTACCCGTCGCTCGAGCGGGAGTGATCGGCCCGATCCGGTCGATCACTCCTCGCCGGCGAGCAGATCCGGCAGGACACCCGCCAGACGCTGCTTGACGCGGCGCACCAGAGCCGGGTCGACGCCCTTGCTGGAGACGGTCACGATCAGCTTGCCCTGCTCGATGACCGCCACGTTGAAGAAGTCCGATTCCTGCGGGTCGGCGGTGTTGTTGACCAGCTGACCGGGCTTCGCGTCCGCCACGACCTGATGGTTCACGTCCCGGTCGTCGGTGCAGGCGATGACCACGCGGGCGTCGGCGAGATCGCCGGTCTCGTAGTCCTTGGCCTGCCAGGCGATCTCGCCATTCTTCGCACGCTCGGCGAGCGCCTCGTCCAGCTCCGGGCTGATCACCGTGACCTTCGCGCCGGCGTTGAGCAGGTGCGTGACCTTGCGGGTCGCGACCCTGCCGCCGCCGACCACGACGGCCGGCTCGCCGGCGACGCGCAGGTCGACCGGATACGGGCTCGTGCCCGGAGCGGTGAGCGGCTCGTCCTCGTCGTTGGCCGCGTTCATGGTTGCGTTATCGTTCGCGTTCACAGTAGTCATTGTCCACACTCGTTTCCGTTGCATTCCGATACATCCCACAACGATTTCCAAGTGTAGTCACGCCTTGGCGAGGCGATTTACGCGTCGAGGAGGGAGGCGACTCCGCCGACGACGATGAGGGCGGGGGCGCCGAGTCCGGCCTGTTCGACCCGCTGCTCGATGGTCGCGAGGTCGCCGCCCACGGCGCGCTGATCCGCACGCGTGGCCCACTGGATCACGGCGACCGGCGTCGTGTCCGGCATGCCGTTGGCGACGAGGTTCTCGACGATGCGTCCCAACGACTCCATGCCCATCAGGAACACGAGCGTGCCCTCCATGTGGGCGATGTTGTTCCAGTCAAGCTCGTGCCCCTCGCGCTTGCGATGTCCGGCGATCACGTGGAAGCTCGACGCGTAGTCGCGATGCGTGACCGGAATGCCGACCGCCGCCGGACCGGCGATCGCGCTGGTGATGCCGGGTACGACCTCCACCTCGACGCCCTGCGCCTTGAGGTATTCGCGCTCCTCGCCGCCGCGGCCGAAGACGAACGGATCGCCCGATTTGAGCCGAACCACGCGCTTGCCCTCCTTGGCGAGGCGCGCGAGCAGATCGTTGATCTCACGCTGCTTGACCGGGTGATGGTGCGCGGACTTGCCCACGTCGATGCGCTGCGCGTCGGGTCTGGCGAGGTCGAGCAGTTCGGGGTTGACGAGACGATCGTAGACGATCACGTCGGCCTTCTCGATGCGGTCCTTGCCGCGCAGGGTCAGCAGGTCCACGCTGCCCGGGCCGGCCCCCACCAACGACACCAATCCATCGCTCATTGCCGTGTACCCCTTCTTTCTGTCGTGTCCAGTCGTGTCCAGTCGTGTCTGGGCGGGCTCATGCGCCATCCGTCTCACCGATCGCCGTATGCGACATATATCGACGCATCCGCAAACGTATCATCATCATTGTGCATGACTCATCGGCATCGGGATCGATCCTGCTCACCATCGAACAACGGCGGGTCGATCGGGAACAGCAGCGTCGACTGGCAGCCGCCTCGACCGCGGCACCCGTGTACTGTCCGCTCAAGGAGTTGCGCGCCGTGGATCCGGGCGACGCCGGCCTGCGCGCGATCCGCGATGCGGACGTCATCGTGATCACCAGCGGCTTCGCGCTCAACATCTATCTCGCCCACCCCGAGTGGCGCGAAGATGGCACTGGCGAAGATGCGCCTTCCCCCACGCTGATCGTACTCAGCGAGCGTATGGCGGCGACCGCAAGGGCCGCCGGCACGGTCACCGGCACGAAGGCGGCCATCCTCACTCCGCCGGAGGAGAACCAGCGCGGAGTCGCAGCGCTGCTCAAGAGGATGCGATACCGGCATGCGGTGCATCTGTGCGGTTCGCTGTCCGTGGCGCACAACGCACTGCCGGATGACGTCGAACGCGTGCGGATCTACGAGAATCATTGGGATGACGAATGCGAATCGCGCGCATGCGAAGCGATTGACGCGGCGATTGCCCCCGACCCGAATCGCACCGAAGACGCCGCAGGTCTCAATACCGAGAACGCTCAACAACCGCCAACCGCCAACCGCCGCATCAACCGGATCCTCGTGACGAGCCCCTCAGCCTACCGTCGACTGCGGTCCATCATGCAGCGAATCCCGCAGTGCTTTGCGGCAGACCTCGCGTACTACACGCTCGGTCCGAGCACCACCGCGGCGGTCGAAGCCGACGGAGGAACGGCGGTGTCTCCCGGTTTGCGTGACAATGTCCTCCAGACGGCCATCGAACGCCTGCTTGTGAACTAAAGCATGCCCCAGGAACGGGCGTATTCGACGTGGACGATGAAGTCGTCGGCGGTGAATCCGGCGTCGGTAAGCTGCCGGTCGAGTTGTTCGAAGGGCTCCCCATCACGTTCGGCGCGGATGCCGTGCTGTGTGATCGAGACCTGCCAGTCGTCGGAGTCGCTGACGCGGCGCAGCGTGGCGAGCACCGCCTGAGCACGGGCCAGGCGGGCCGATCGAAGGCGTAGATCCTCGGCGGCGTCCTCCAGCGTGACGCCGGTGCGGCGCAGCGTCCAGTTCGCGAACGGGATGTCGACGATCACATGCCACACGACGGGCAGACCGGAGTCGGAGGTGGTGCCGGAAGTATCGGCCTCGCGCGGGCGGGCAAGCAGATCAGTGAAGGACATGTTGGCTCCTTACGGGATTTGGAAGATATGGAAACGGCACCGGGAACTGTCCGGAAGAATCCGGAGGAGCTCCCGGTGCCGTTTGGTTGGTTGATTGAGGCCGAACGTCAGGCGGCGACGGAGATGGTGGACCAGAAGCCGGGCAGCAGCACCGCGGACAGGATGAAGCCGAGGATGATGTTGACCACGGCGCCGATGCTGAAGGCGGCGATCGGCTTCCAGCCGAGCGAAGACAGCTGCTTGAATCGGGTCGTCAGGCCGATGGAGAGGAACGTGAACGTGAACGCCCACGTGCGCAGCTCCTTGACCGGCGCGATCAGGTCGCTGCTGATGCTCGCGGAGGAGCCCGCACCGGCCGTGGCGATGACGATGGTCAGGAAGATCGAGGCGACGAAGAAGCCGATGACGAACTTCGGGAAGCGGTGCCAGATCTGGGAGACGTCGAGCTTCTGCTTGGGCAGCGCGTTCACGTCCTTGCCGGCGGCCTTGGCCTCGGCGACGCGATCCTGACGATCCCAGTAGGTGATGGCGATGAACGCCAGGATCAGGCACCACACGCCGATGAAGATGTCACGGCCGACGACCTTCATCAGGGTGAAGGCCGCGATGCCCTGCTCGCCGAAGCTGGAGGCGGCGGTCACGCCGGCCGCGTCGGCGAACTCGGAGGTGCCGATCCACGCGCCGGCCACGCCGTCGGGCAGGCCGAACGCCTTGGACAGGCCCGTAAGCAGGAAGATGGAGATGATCGCCCAGACCACGACGATCGAGATCACCGCGGAGACGTGCTCCTTGCGGCTCTTGACGGCGGAACCCACGGCGATGCCGGCGGAGACGCCGCAGATCGAGCCGCCCGCGCCGAGCGTCGCGGCGAATCGCTTGTCGAGGCCGAAGCCCTTCGAGGCGACGAAGTAGATGACGAGGAACGTGGAGACGGCGATGAACGTGGCCTGCAGGAACGCGACCGGGCCGGCCGACAGGATCGTGGTGAACGGCAGCGTCGCGCCGAGCAGGACGATGCCGACCTTCACATACAGTTCGGTGCGCAGCGCGCCGCCGAAGAAGCCTTCCGCGTTGACGATATTGCCGATGATCAGGCCGATGACCAGCGCGACGAGCGGGGCCTCAAGGTTGTACGAGGAGGCGAACTTCGAGGTGCTGAACACGTTGACCGCGAAGCTCAGGATGAACAGCGCGAGGAATCCGCCGAGGAAGGCGGAGACCTTGAGCTTGAGGAAGTAGGCGGCGATGCCGAAGACCGCCGCGAACAGGACGAACAGCAGCAGGATGTTCGGCCAGCGTTCGGCGAGGCCGGCCGCGTGCGTGGTGGCGCCGTTCTTGGTCACGTCGCCGCCGCCGAACAGGAACGACCAGGTTCCCCAGCCGGGGATCTTCGCCGCGAACAGGTTGAGCGAGCTGCCCGCCGCCCACAGCACGAAGCCGAGCACGACGATGCCGAGGCCGATGAACACGGCCCACCAGTCCTCGCTGCCGAGGATCTTGTTGCCCTCGGCGGCGGCCGGAACGGCCTCCTTCACTTTGGTTTTCTGCGTTTGCTTCGTCGACGCCCCTGTGGCGGTCGACGGTACGGTTGATGCGGTCACGATATTCTTCCCCTCTGCTTGACTTCGAATGGTGACGTTCCACGGCGTCTGCCCCGTCGGCCGGCTGGGTTCGCCGACCGCCCGTATCGGTTCCGGATGTCCCCCGACATCCTTTTCATGGTTCCGATGCGCTTGACTGCGCCGTGTTGGTTTGATTCTAAGCGGGCGATTCCGCCGCCGGCAAGCTCGCCATTACAGCAAAAACGGGCATGTCGCTATCGAAGGAATCAATAGCGGCATGCCCGTGTGCATAACGAACACAGTGCATAACGAACACAGTCAGTTCGTGGCGAAGAACTCCTGGTAGATCGAGTCCTTGGCGGTGTTGAACGCCTCACCGATGCGCTGGCGCGGCCAGCCCAGGTCGATATGCTCGACGCGTTTGATCTCGCCGGGATGCGGCTTCATCACGACCACGGTCTGCCCCAGATACACGGCCTCATCGATATCGTGGGTGACGATCACCATCGTGATGTGCTCGCTCTGCCAGATGCGCAGCAGCTGGTCCTGCAGCTTGATCTTGGTGATCGCGTCCAGTGCGCCGAACGGCTCGTCGAGCAGCAGGATCTTCGGCCGGTTGGCGAGCGCACGCGCGATGGCGACGCGCTGCGACATGCCGCCGGACAGCTGCTTGGGCAGCGCGTCCTCGAAGCCGGTCAGACCCACCAGATCGATGTTCGACTGGATCAGCCCGTCGTCCTTCTTATGTTCGGGCGGCAGGGCGAAACGGATGTTCTCGCGCACCGACAGCCATGGCAGGAGGCGGTGATCCTGGAACACGAAGCCCTTGTCGCGCCCCGGTCCGGGGATCGGCTCGCCGTCCATCAGCGCCTCGCCGTCGTAGTCGGTGTCGAGTCCGCCGATGATGCGCAGCAGCGTGGATTTTCCGCAGCCGGACGGTCCGATGATCGACGTGAATCCGCCTCGCGGGAAGTTGAGCGTGACGTCGTGCAGCGCCTCCACGTCACCGTTGTCGGTGTGGAACACCTTGGTGAGGTGACGGATGTCGATGATGTCGTCAGTCATGCACACACGCTCACAGCCACTTGACGATGCGTCGACGCTGCCATTCGACGACGTCGTCCATGAGCTTGCCGATCACGCCGATGAGGAGCATGGCGAGGATCACCACGTCGGGGCGGGACATCGAACGGCCATCGGAGAGCATGAAGCCCACGCCGGAGGTCGCGCCGATCATCTCGGCGGCGACGACGCAGATCCACGCGCCGGACAGGCCGAGGCGGATGCCGGTGAGGATCTGCGGCAGGGCCGCGGGGATCACCACCTGACGGATGAACCGCCACTTCGGGATCTCGTACACCTCGCCCAGTTCGAAGTAGCGCTTGTCGATGCCCTTGATGCCGTCGACGATGTTGACGAACATCGGGAAGAACGCGCCGATGAAGATGATGTAGATCTTCGAGTTCTCGCCGATGCCGAACCACAGGATCGCCAGCGGGATCCACGCGATGCCCGGAATCGGGCGCAGAACCTGCATGACCAGGTCGATGAAGCGCTCGAACCTGCGGGAGATGCCGGCGGCGACGCCCAGTACGGCGGCCGCGACGAGTGCCACGAGGAATCCTTCGAGCACACGCGTGAAGCTCACCAGAATGTTGATGAGCAGTTCGCCGTCGGTGGCGTATTCGACCGCCGCCGCGACGATCTGCTGGGGAGTGGCCATGGAGTAGGACTGCGTCTGACCGGCCGAGCCGTACAGCGACCACAGGGCCACGATGGCGACGGGCAGCACCAGGTACAGCAGCCACCCCGTCACGCCGGTCAGTCCGAGCGTCGACGCCTTGCGTCGTCTGCGAGCGGCCGTCTTCTCGGTCGTCCCGACGGCCCCGGTCTGTGCTGTCTTGCCGCTCACGACCTCACCGACGACCTCCGGACGTGCCGGACGCTCGGAGCGTCCGTGCACCCATGCCGGCAACCCGGCGATTACCTTCTCCACCATTGCACTTCCACCTTTCGTTCATTGCGCTCTGTTGACTGCCCCTCAGTCCCGCTTCTCGGGGAGGAGCAGTCAGTTCTGATAGCTGGTGTCGATCAGCTTGTCGACGTCGACCTCGGACTTGAGGATGCCGTTCTTCCAGGCGAAGTCCTCGACCTGCTTGATCGCGTCGATGTCCGCGGATTCAAGCTTGGTCGTGAACGTCAGACGGGTCCAGATCGTCTTGAGCTGATCGGCGCTCACGCCGAAGTCCTTGGAAACCGCGGCGGCCGCCTTGTCCGGATCCTTGTTGATGAGGTCGGCGCCGCGCTGCACGGCGCGGTTGTACGCCTTGACCACCTCGGGATGCTGCTTGGCGTAGTCGGTGGTGAAGTACGTGATCATGTTGCCGCGCTTGATGCCGGTGCCGTCCGCCAGCACGCGGGCCGTGCCGTCATCCTCGAGCTTGGTGATGTACTGCTCCCAGATCACGATCGCGTCGACGCTCTTGTTCTGCAGGGCGGCGACCTGATCGTCGGCCGACAGGTTCGCGGAGGTGACGTCGTTCAGCGTCAGGCCGTCCTTGCTCAGCAGCAGGGCGAGCAGATGCTCGGCGTAGGATCCGACGGCGTATCCGACCTTCTTCCCCTTCAAGTCGGCGACCGACTTGATCGGCGAATCCTTCGGCACCAGCACGGCCAGCGCCTTCTCGCCGTAGGCCACGTTGGAGACGATGCTGATGTCCTGACCGGTCGACTTGGCGATGATCGCCGGCAGATCGGCCATGTAGCCGACGTCCGCGTTACCGGCCGCGACCGCCTCGTTGACCAGCGGGCCGCTCTTGAACGAATCCCACGTGAAGCTGGCCTTGGCCTTGGCGAGCTCCTCCTTCAGATACCCCTCCTCGTAGGCGACCCAGATGTCGGAATACAGCGGGTACGGCTGTGCGGCGATGCGCACGGTCGTGGTGCTGCCGCTGTTGCTGCCCTTCGACTTGTCACTCGCGTTGGCGATCAGCGCGCTCGGACTCGAGCAGGCGGCCAGCGTCATGACCAGAGCGACCGCCGTGGCCGCCGCCTTGATGACTCTGCCTGCCAGAGATGATCTCGTGGATGCGTTCATTCCCCTTGTTCCCCCGATATGTGGTGTTTCTATGCGTTCGAGCCGTGACGGCCCGTGATTGTTGTTCGTAGATGTGGATTACGCCGCGGTCAAACCCCAACCTGACCGCGCGTAGCCTCCAGTATCGCGCATCCGCACTGCCATGACGGGCCGAAATCGGGAGATTGACTAGACCTAAAATCTTGAACCCCTTATCAGCCCTTGGAATTCAGCCGAAATTCAGCCGATTACTGCCTCACTTCGAAACCTTGTACCGGTACCCCGGATGCGTCGGCTTGAGATGATCGCCCGCGCCGAACAGCTTGTTGCGCAGCGTGCCGGGCGCGTACTCGGTCTGGTAGACGCCACGCTCCTGCAGGATCGGCACCACGTAGTCGATGATGTCCTCGAACGTGCCCGGATTGGTCACGTAGGCGAGGTTGAACCCGTCCACGTCGGCGAGTTCGACGATGCGCTGCAGCTCGTCGGCCACCTGCTCGCCCGAGCCGACCACCACCGGGCTGTTGCCGCCGATGGCGCGCCTGATGGCGATGTCGCGCACCGTCCATCGCTTGCCGTCGTCGCCGGTCACCTTCTGCATGTTGGCGGCGGTCGACTGGATGGCGTTCGATTCGATGTCGTCCAGCGGCTGGTCGAGATCGTACTTCGACAGGTCGGTGCCGATCCAGCCCGAGTACAGCGTCAGCGCGCCCTCGGTGGAGGCGTACCGCTCGTAGTCGTGGTACTTGTCCCACGCCTCCTGCTCGGTGTTGGCGGTGATCGCGGTGAGCATCATGAAGATGCGCGCATCGTATCGGCCGCGACCGGCGGCCTCGAGCGAATCGCGGATCTGCCTGACGGTCGGGGCCACCAGTTCCGGCGTCGGCCCGGTCACGAAGATCGCCTCGGCGTTCTCGGCGGCGAAGCGGATGCCGCGCGGCGATCCGCCCGCCTGGAAGATGACCGGCGTGCGCTGCGGCGACGGCTCGCACAGGTGGATGCCGGGCACGTCGAAGAACTCGCCGTGATGGTTGATCGGATGCACCTTCGCCGGGTCGGCGTACACGTCGTGGGCCTTGTCCCTGACGACGGCGTCGTCCTCCCACGAGCCTCCCAGAGCTTGTAGAGCACCTCGATGTATTCGTCGGCGTAGTCGTAGCGCTTGTCGTGCGGGATGTCCTGCTGTCCCATGTTGCGCAGGGCGGAGGGCAGGTACCCGGTCACCACGTTCCAGCCGACGCGGCCGTTCGTGATGTGATCGAGCGAACTCATGCGCCGGGCGAACGTGTACGGATGCTCGTAGAAGACGCCGGCGGTCACGCCGAATCCCAGATCGTGCGTGGCGGCCGCCATCGCGGAGACCAATGTGGTCGGATCGTTGATCGGCAGCTGGGAGGC
This sequence comes from Bifidobacterium callitrichos DSM 23973, assembly GCF_000741175.1. GTDB lineage: Bacteria > Actinomycetota > Actinomycetes > Actinomycetales > Bifidobacteriaceae > Bifidobacterium > Bifidobacterium callitrichos. The sequence continues at coordinate 64,874 of NZ_JGYS01000011.1, read as the reverse complement.
GGTGCGCAGCGCGGAGTCCACGTTGCCGCCGTACACGTCGAAATAGCCGACCAGATCGGCGATGAACATCGCGTCGAACCTGCCCCGCTCGAACAGTCGGGCCAGTTCGATCCAGTGATCGAGTTTGGTGTAGTCCGCCGAGCGATCGCCCGGATAGCGCCACATGCCCGAGGACTGGTGCCCCACGCAGTCCTTGACGAAGCCGTTGAAATGAATCTGTCGTGCAGACTGACGAGCGAAGTCCCCCACCTGTGTTGCCACCTTTCGTGTGATCGTATGCGCGCGGATTGCGCCGATGCCGGCCGTCTTCCCCGATCCGCCGGCCGATATCCCATTATGACGTCAGCGGCATCGCGCGGCACGGCGGAGGCCTATAGACGCTGCTTATCGCCGATTATCAACGGCATGTCTTCTTCCCCTGTCTCTCCCCCAGTCAGCCTTCGGCTGCCAGCCCCCTCGTCAGAGGGGGCCGTACGCACCTTATGATGCGCCATAGCATTTGGCTATAGCGATTCCTTCCCGATGCCGCCCGTCGCCCCTCGAATCGCCCATACAATGGCCGGTAATCACCGCAATCGGGGGTTTCAATGCGGTGGAGGCATCACATTTTCATCAGGGGGAATACACACCTATGAGCACAACCGTTCTCTCGCCGCAGGAGACGCGCATCCAGGAGCAGATCGAGAACAAGCAGGCGCAGCCCGCCCATCACACGCGAGCCAACGACATTCTGGCGCGAGTCCGCGCGCAGAAGCCGCACGTCGACGTCGAACGAGGACTGCTGTTCACCGAAAGCTTCCGCCAGACCGAAGGCGAGCCGCTGGTGCTGCGCTGGGCGAAGGCGCTGTACCACTACGCCGAGAAGGCCACCGTGTACGTCGACAAGGACCAGCTGATCGTCGGCCGCGGCGGCGGCGAGGGCCGCTACGGACTGCTCTACCCGGAACTCGACGGCGATACGCTCGACCTCGCCATCAAGAAGCTGCCCACGCGCGAAAGCTCGCCGTTCGACATCGCGCCGGAAGACGCGAAGACCATCATCGAGGACATCGCCCCGTACTGGAAGGGCAAAACCTTCCACGAGGACCTCGCCAAGGCGCTCGGCCCGGAGACGATGAAGCTCACCTACAATCCGGATGAGGCGCTGACCTCCCGCTACGTGGTCAACGAGACCGCATCGTTCCGCTCCAGCCTGCAGTGGGTCCACGACTACGAGATCGTGCTGAAGAAGGGATTCGGCGGCTTGCGCGCCGAGGCGCAGGAGCGTCTGGCGCAGCTCGACGAATTCTCGCCGATCGACAACTGCGAGAAGCGACCGTTCCTCGAGGCGGAGATCCTCACGGCCGACGCGATCATCCTGTGGGCCAACCGTCACGCCGACGAGGCCGAACGTCAGGCCGCCGAGGAGGGCGATCCGAAGCGCGCCGCCGAACTGCAGCGCATCGCCGAAACCTGCCGTTGGGTGCCCGAACACCCGGCACGCACCTTCTACGAGGCGATGCAGAGCCAGTGGTTCACACAGCTGTTCAGCCGCATCGAGCAGAAGACCGGCACGATCATCTCCAACGGCCGCATGGATCAGTACCTTTACCCGTTCTACAAGGCCGACAAGGAGGCGGGACGCATCACCGCCGACGAGGCGCAGGAGCTGTTCGAATGCATGTGGGTCGACATGGCCCAGTACATCGACCTGTACCTGTCCGACGCGGGCGGCGCGTTCAACGAGGCTACGCCCACTGGGAGGCCGTCACCATCGGAGGCCAGACCCCCGAAGGCTACGACGCGACCAACGAGCTGACGTACATCCTGCTCAAGTCGAAGCGAGAGTTCCCGCTCAACTACCCGGATCTCGCGGCGCGCATCCACACGCGCTCGCCGAAGCGCTACCTGCGCGAGGTGGCCCTGACCATCAAGAGCGGCGAGGGCTTCCCGAAGCTGCTCAACGACGAGGACGTGGTGCCGCTGCTGCTGAGCAAGGGCGCGAAGTTCGACGAGGCGCTCGACTACTCCGTGTCCGGCTGCGCCGAATGCCGCATGCCGAACCGCGACACCTACACCAGCCCGAACGCGTACATCAACTTCGCGGCCGCGCTGGAGATGGTGATGTACAACGGCCGCATGCTCAAGTACGGCGATGAGGTGCTCGGTCTGGAGACCGGCGAGTTCGAGGACTTCCAGAGCTTCGACGACCTGTTCGCCGCGTTCCTCAGGCAGCAGAACAACCTGCTCAAGCACGCGTTCATCCAGCAGCACGAGATCATCCGCCTGCGCGCCGAACACTTCGCCACCCCGCTGGGGTCGATGCTGCAGAAGCTGTGCCGCGAATCGTGCATCGACCTGCATCAGCCGAAGATCCCCGGCGGCATCGATCTGGGATACTTGGAATACATGGGCTTCGCCACGGTGATCGACTCGCTCGCCGCCATCAAGAAGCTCGTGTTCGAGGAGCACGTGATCAGCCTGCACGAGCTCAAGGAGGCGTGCGAGCACGACTTCGAGGGCTACGAGGTGATTCGTCAGCTGCTGAGGAACGCGCCGGCCTACGGCAACGACGACCCGTACGCCGACGAGATCGGCAAGATCCTCGACCGCACCGCCCAGGAGTTCACCGCCAAGTACTCCGAGCAGATCGGCGTGCACATGGACATCCGTCTGGTGCCGTTCACCAGCCACGTGCCCTTCGGCAAGGTGGTGTCCGCCACGCCTGACGGCCGTCGCGCGTTCACGCCGCTGTCCGACGGATCGTCCGCCGCGCAGGGCGCCGACCACGAAGGTCCGACCGCGATCCTGCTGTCGAACTACCTGACCAAGAACTTCGATCACAACGAGCACGCCGGCCGACTGCTCAACATCAAACTCTCCCCGGGCTGCGTGGCCGGCCGCGAGGGCACCGAGAAGCTGGTCGAGTTCATCGAGACGTGGCGTGACCTGAAGCTGTGGCACGTGCAGTTCAACGTGATGAACAACGAGACGTTGCGCGAGGCGCAGAAGCACCCCGAGCTGTATCGCAACCTGATCGTGCGCATCGCGGGCTACTCGGCGTTCTTCACCGAGCTGTCCAAGGACCTGCAGGACGAGCTGATCTCCCGCAACGAGCAGGAAGCGTTCTAGTCCGCCGATGCTCGTGTGATTGTCACGCCAATGGGGTGGTCATGACGCGATTGCCATGACCACCCCTTTCACATGTACATGTGCCCCGGGCACCTGCCATGTCCACGCCCATGCCCATCACACATCCGTCACATACACAAGTCTGGTCACACCATGCAGCACGCACTCACCGAACGTATCCTCTTAGACCGCGAGGCCTCGCTCCGCCCCACCGGCGAATGGCGGCGTCTGGCCCCGAAGAACTCGGCGATGGTGTTCAACATCCAGCACTATTCATTGCACGACGGCCCCGGCATCCGCACGATCGTCTTCCTCAAGGGATGCCCATTGCGATGCCCCTGGTGCAGCAATCCGGAATCGCAGCGATTCGGCCCGGAGGTGAGCTACGTGGCCGACAAATGCATCGCCTCGATGGGCTGTGACCGGTGCGCATTGGCGTGCCCGTCGGCGGTACACCGGGTCGACGGCGATGCCGGTGTCAACGATTCGGCGACTATCTCCCTTGATCGGGACGTACTCGACCAACTCGATCTCAATGCGATCACCCGCTTCGCCAAAGCGTGCCCGTCGAAGGCGATCACGCTTGAGGGCAGACCGATGCAGATCGACGAGATCCTTGACATCGTCGAACGCGACGAGGTCTTCTTCGACCGTTCCGGCGGCGGGCTCACGGTCTCCGGCGGCGAGCCGCTCGCGCATCGGACGTTCCTGACGAACCTGCTCGCGGGCGCTCACGAACGCGGCATCACCACCGCCATCGAAACCTGCGGATACGCCCCGTACGCCTCGCTCGCGAGCGCGGCCGAACACCTCGACTACGTGCTGTTCGACATCAAGTCGATGGATTCGGCAGTCCATCGCGAATGGACCGGATACAGCAACGAGCGCATCCTCGACAATTTCACGCGACTGTGCGCCGATCACCCCGAGCTGCCGAAGCTGGTACGCACGCCGATCATCCCGGGGTTCAACGATTCGCTTGAGGATATCGAGGCGATCGTCGATTTCCTGCATGGGCTCGGCGGCCGTGAGGCGAACATCACCTATCAGCCGTTGCACTATCACCGGTTCGGCGAGGGCAAGTACCATGCCTTGGACCGCGACTATCCGATGGGCGACATCAAGCTCGACGACGCCCTGTTCAACGAGATCCGCGACATGGTCCTCGCCTCCGGTCTGGCCGCCGACGCCCTCTACAAGGATTCCGACTGAAACTCCAACTCCCCGCCACCGTACGCTGAGATGACGCAGGCGTACGTTGCTGGTGGCTATTCCGACTGAATCACCCGCATTCGTATGCTGCCACGACGCAGGCGTACGAATACGGGTGATTATCCGCCGATACTCCCGTTCCCCGTACACTGACCACCACTCAGCGTACGTAAACGGGGACTTGCCCCGTTTTATAACTTTTTATAAGTATTATATCTTTTATAAGTCGCCTACGATCGTGACCGGGTGACCTGTGACGGGAGGTAAATCATGCCCAATCCGTTCAAGCGGTGGCTATCCCGCCCATTAGACAGAGGAGACAGATCAGACAGAGGATTCATCTTCGTTGCGGGGCCATACCTGATCGCCCTCCTTGTAGGTACGCACTACGTGGATATCGCGAAGAGACGGCTCCGGGGCACCATCATCACCGATCGGCACCGTAAGGGGATTTCGCTCCAGCACGCATAGGTCAGCCAATTTGCCGGCTTCCAGTGTGCCTTTGTCATGTTCCTCGCCATACTGGAATGCGGCGTTCGCCGTGATCGCGCGCAATCCATCCGCAACGCCGATCCGCTGCGACTCGTCCAAGAGCACGCCATTGCTGGTGCGCCGCGACGCCGCACACCAGACCGCCTCCAACAGATTGGGACGGATGATCGGCGAATCCGTATGGAAGGTAAAGGGCAGAGCGAAATCGGCCGCATCCCGGACCGCCGAAATCCGACGGCCACGAGCCGGACCGAAATTACGCAGGTGGGCATCGCCCCAATACCAGCAGTGTGACACGAAGAACGACGGCACCATATGCAGTGCCGGCATGCGAGCGAACTGATCCCGTCGTGTCAGCTGGCAATGCACCATCACCGGACGCAATCCGTCCTTATGCGCGTTCGGCGAATCCGCATACGCACGCTCGTACACATCAAGGAACTGTTCCGAAGCCGCGTCCCCGTTGCAATGCGCCATTAACTGCAATCCAGAGTCAATCGCCGTGCGTGCGAAATCGTACGCAGCATCGTCTCCGACCGCCTGATTGCCGTGGAAATCGGTGCCTTCAGGCCCCGGGGTATACGCCTCGGACACCCACGCCGTGCGTCCCTGCGGCGATCCGTCGAGGATCAGCTTCAGCCCGCCAATACGCAGATGATTCACGTAACGCGGTCCGACATAGTAGCGATGCTGGGCAAGAATGTCCGCGACGGGCTCCCCATACATCGGGTAGGAGACCACGTCCAGTCGAAGTCGTTCCCGTTGGGCGAGCGTATCGAGATTGTCCGCCCAGCCGGCGGTCGTCGCGCCATCCTGAGCAGTCGTGATGCCATGAGACAGATACTCGTCCTGCATGTCATCGGCTAGAGCGAGAGGGTCGACATTCATACGACTGCCCAGCGCGCGATACACCGCGAAGATGGCATTCGGCTCCTGGCACAGTCCATCCGGCGTTCCGTCGACCTCGCGACCGAACCGCGCACCGGCCGGGTCCGGCGTATCGCGTGTGATGCCGGCGATGTCCAACGCTTTCGAATTGGCGACCAGCATATGACTCGACACGTGCACGGCCAGAACGGGCACATCCGTCGACACCCGATCGAGATCATGGCGATTCGGATGACGCCGTTCGGCGATCAGATGCGTATCGTATCCGACACCGAGAATCACCCCGTCATCCGACGTGGAGACGCCTCTGCGCAACGCGAAATACCGCAATCGCATGACGATGTCATCGATGGACGTCGATCTGGTGAGATCGGCCGCCGTGAAATACTGCGATATCCCGGAGAAGTGACTGTGTGGGTCGATCAATCCCGGCAGCAAGGTCGCGCCTTGCAGATCCCGTTCCTGTACGGAGGTCGTCATACTTCGGGCATGGGCCCGAGCCTCATCGAGGGAGCCGACGAACGCGATGCGCCCATCGGCGTCGGTGAGCAACGCCTCCGGACGTGAACATCGCTCGAAGTCAGGCGTCATCGTAAGGATGACACCGCCGTACAACAGCCTCGGTGTGTGACTTGTGTGCAGACTCATGCCCGAGGCCCTTCTACCGTTCGCTACGTTCGTCTTGCTCCGCGGCTTCACCGAACTTGGTGATGCCGCGAGTGGTGAACAGGCCGAACGCCACGATCGCGGCGGCGACGACGTAGGCCGAACGCGTGACGTTGTATCGCTGCTCGGCGTTGATTCTCACCAGTTCGGTCTTCTCCTCAGGCGTGGCGCCAACGTCGGCGATCTCCTTCTCGAACTCCTCGTCGCCGACCAACGTGATGCTCTTGCTCGTCACCGCGGACGCCACATCGGAAGAGATCACCGGAGAATTCCTCACGGCATTGCCCACATTCGCGGTGATGCCGAACAGCAGTACCGCTCCAAGAATGCCGACGCCGAGCGCCTGGCCGATGTTGCGTGCTACGCCCTGCACTCCACCGGACTGCGAGGCGTCACGCTCGTTCACCGCCAATGCGACGACGTTCGACGCCTGCGAGTTGATGAGACCGACGCCGATACCGGTGACGATCGTACCGACGAACACCAGCCATTCGATCGCACTATGCAGCGTGATGGAGAACGAGCGGATGAACAACGCCACGATCATGACGATGTATCCCAGCTGGATCACACGCTTCGGATTCGCATTCGGCAGGAGCTTCGGCAATCCGATCGCCACGAGAATCGTCGGCAATCCGGACAGGACGGAGATCACGCCGACCTTGGCCGGAGACCATCCGGCCACCAGCTGCAGGTACGGTCCCATGAGAATGCCCTGGACTCCAAGGAACAGGAAGGTGATCAGCCATGCATACAGACCTGCAAGCACCTGCGGGGTCTTCAGGAACGACTGCGGCAACAAAGCCACGCCGTTGCGCTCCTCGACGCCCTTCTCCACCACGCCGAGCACGACCAGCACGATCGCGCCGATGATGACCAGCGGAATCGCCGGAGACAGTCCAAACACCGTGAACGGAGCCTGCGGGAACGCCTCAAGTAGTCCCCATGCCGAAATGCGCGAGAGACCAAAGAGCACCAGGAAGAATCCGATGGCCGCGAGCGTGACGCCCAGCACGTCGAACTTGTGGTTCACTTCGGTTTTCGAGATCCTCGGCAGACGAAGCGAGAGCAACAGCAGCATGATGAAGTATGCCGACAGCACACCGTACACCACGCGGAATCCGCTCAGGCCCATCACGATGCCCAATGCGAGCGGCAGGAACGATGAGAAGCCACCTGCAGCGGCACCTACGCAACCGAATGCCAGCGCACGATGCTTGCCTTCATAGATCTTCGGGATCAGACCAAGCACGGACGGGATCAGCAGGCTCGCGCCGAGTCCCACGAACGTGCGGCCACCCCAGTTGAACACGTCGATGTTGGGCGACAGTGCGGAGATCAGCTCGCCGATCGCGCACAGCGCCGCGCCGACGCGGAAGGTTCGTTTCCACCCAAACAGAGTACCGATGAACCCGCCGGCCACCATGAACGAGCCGGCGATCAGCGGGTACATCATGTTCGACAGCTGGATGCTGGCCATGTTCGCGTGCAACTGAGTTGTCAACGCCGATGTGGCGATGGCCAAAGCGCCGTTGTCGCCGGACGTGCCCATCTGAGCGAGGATGAGCGTGACGACAGGGAAGACCAGGAACTTTGTTGCGGACTTCGACGCCGTGCGATTCCTCGGCACTGGTGAGGATATTGATTTGGATTGCGACTGTGTTTGCGCTTGCATTGTTGACGTCATCAAAACGCCCTTTCATGTGCAAAGAGAAAACCAGAGGTGGGAACCGGGTCGTCGGGCCCGGTTCCTGATGGGTGACCTAGTTGGTACTGAGGGTCAGTGGGTCAGTGGTGGATCGCGCCGGAGATCTCGTGCTCGAGCGCGATGAACTGCGGGGTGTTGCGCACCGCGTCGATATCCTCGGGATGGTCGGGGTCGCGCGGCACGGTCACCGGCACGTCCATCTTGACGGTGCCGGGGTGGGCGGTCATCACGATCACGCGCGTACCGAGGAAGATCGCCTCGTCGACGCTGTGGGTGATGAAGAACACGGTCTTGCGCTTCTCCTGCCAGATGCGGCGCAGCTCCACCTGCAGGTTCTCGCGGGTCAACGCGTCGAGCGCGCCGAACGGCTCGTCCATGAGGATGAGGTCGGGATCGGCGGCGAGCACGCGCGCGATCTGTGCACGTTGCTGCATGCCTCCGGACAGCTCGTACGGGCGGCGATCTGCAGCGTCGGACAGACCCACCATCTCGAGGTACTCGCCGGCGATGCGTTCGCGACGCGCGCGATCCACGCCCTGCACCTTCATGCCGAACTCCACGTTCCGACGCACGTTGAGCCACGGGTACAGCTGCGGCTTCTGGAACACCACGCCGCGCTTGGCGTCGGGGCGTTCGATGCGCCGACCGTTGATGAGCAGCTCGCCCTCCGTGGGCTTCTCGAATCCGGCGAGCATGCTCAGCAATGTGGTCTTGCCGCACCCCGACTGGCCGACCACGCAGATGAAATCGTGATTGGCGATGGTCAGGTTGATGTCGTGCAATGCGGTGACCTTCTCGCCCCGTTCGGTGTCGAAGGTCTTGGTGACGTGGCGGATGACCACGCCGCCCTGATCGCCCGTGTTCTCCGTACCGGTTGTCGATGTAACGGTCATCGCCTCAGTTCTCCTTGGCGACCTGCTCGATCGCGTCGGCGTAGAGCGCGGAGTCGTAGCTGTCGCCCACCGCGTCGATGCCGTTCTGCTGCTTGAGGAATTCGGCGGTCTTCTTGAAGGTCGCCGGCAGGTCGTCCGCGAAGGTCTTGGCCTGTTCGCTCGCGTCCGGGTACTCGTATCCGGCGAGCTGCTGCTTGACCTGATCCGGGTCGATGCCCAGCTGGGAGGCAATGGAGTCGATGGCCTTGCCATCCTTGGCGGCGACCTGCTTGATGGCGTGATTCTCCACGGCGGTCCAGGTCTCCAGCACGGACGGGTTGGTCTTGATGAAGTCGGTCGCAGCCACTTCGAGATCATAGGTGGGCGCGCCCAGCTTGGCGGTTTCGGCGCTGGAGGTGACAGGCTTCGCGCCGGCCTTCTTGAGTTCGCTCTGCACCGGATCCCACACCCATGCGGCGTCGATCTCGCCGCGCTGCCATGCGGCGGGGATCTTGTCCGGATCGAGGTTGATGAGTTTGACGTCCGATTCGCTCAATCCCTCGTTCTGCAGCGCGGAAAGCAGCGAGAAGTGCGAGGTGGAGCCGAACGGCACGGCCACCGTCTTGCCTTTGAGATCCTTGACGGACGTGATGCCGTCCTTGGCGACGAGCGATTCGGCCTCGCCGATCACGTCGTTGATCCACACGGCCTGCACCGGCAGGTTCAGCGGCGCGCTGGCGGCCTTGACCGTCGGGCTGGAGCCGAGCAGCGCGATGTCGAGCGACTTGGCGCCGAACGCCTGCAATGTATCCGCGCCGGAGTTGAACTGGCTCCATTCGACCTTGGCCTTCGGCAGGCAGGCTTCGAGCAGCTTCTGATCCTTGACCACCAGATCGGCGTTCGGAATGGCCTGCCAGCCGATGCGCAGCGTTCCGGTGAAGTCGGTGTTCTCCTTGGTCACACAGGAGCTGGATGCATTGCTCGCGTCAGTATTGCCGGCCACCTGATCGGCGGTCTGCATCTGACCGCAGGCCGCGACCGATGCGACGGCTGCGACGGTGGCCACCAGTGCGAGTGCGCGCTTCGCCCAACCGGAACGCTTGAGATCGATAGACATGATATGGTTTCCCCTTCTATTGTTTTCGGATAAGTCGTTGTTTCACGTGAAACATCCCACGTGTTGTGATTCGCGGACGGCCCCCACCGTCCGCGTCACCACTCCCCCGGAATCACTCCTTGCCGACCCACGGCGTGAGCGCGTGGATCACCAGCTGCAGGATGCCGTCGAGTACGAGCGCCGCGATGCCGATCACGATGATGCAGGCGATGGTCAGCGGCGTGTTCATCTCCGTGCCGGACAGGTAGGCGAGCGCGCCGATGCCCGGGATGCCGTTGTTGAGCTCGGCGGCCACGACCGTGGTCCACGCGAAGCCGACAGCGAGACGGATGCCGTTGAGCACGCTGGGCAGGGCGCTCGGCAGGACCACCAGCGACAGCAGCTGCAGTCGCGAGGAGCCCAGCGATAGCGCGGAGTTGATGCGGTCCTTGCTCACGCCCTTGATGCCGTCGATGGTGGCGAGCACGATCGGCGGGAAGGCGGCGAGGAACAGCAGCCAGATCTTGGTGGTGTCGCCGATGCCGAACCATACGATGAGCAGGCCGATGTAGCCGAGCGGAGGCAAGGCGCGCACGAAGTTGATGTACGGCATGACCACGCGGCTGAGCCATGCGACGCTCGACAGCAGGAAGCCGACCAGCACGCCAGCGACGATGGCGAAGCCGAGTCCGACGCCGATGCGTTCGAGGCTCATCAGCAGATGCTGCCACAGGAAGTACTGCTGCACGCCGCAGACGATACGCGTCGATCCGGCGGCGATCGGATTGCAGGTGTTGGCCTTGATGAAGGCATTCCACACAGCACCCGGGCTCGGCAGGTACAGCGGGTTGATGAGCTTGGTAGCGGTGACCGCCCACCAGACGGCCACGAAGCCGACCAGCGAGATCAGCGCCTGCAGCCTGTTGACCGGAATGCGCCTGCGGATGACTTCGGGGCCCTGATTCGGCCCCGGTGCCACGCGCCTGGTCACAGGACGCGTCCACGTCTTCGCTCGTTCGATGCCTATTGCCGCAGTCATGCTTGCTTTCCCCCGTGTCCGGCCGGGTCGCGACTGTGACTGTCCGTCACGCTGGCCGAGACCCTTATTGCTGTGAAAATCATTGGGCCCGCAACCAGAACAACAAGTAGCTACGGTCTTGTGGATTTGCGTGCCGCCGCCCATACAACGGGATCGGCACACAAACGTTCCGTGCTGAATGCGACGGCGTCTGCACGCCGTGACCTCTTAACGGAACCTCTGTGCTCAACAGTAACCGGTGCAATCGGCCCGCAGGCCCCAAAAAACGAAAATCGCTTATAGACGCTTCCTATGACCGTTTAACGAACCGCATAACCCCGCCATTCCGGGCTTTCCGCACCGTTTCGTCTCACTGGATCGCCATGCTTATACTTCGGCCATCGGCCTCGTTGGGAGGGCCGCATACGTCTCGTCGACGACGATGAATGCCGACGTGAATCAGGGGGAATACAACACTATGGGCAATCCGACCGTGAACGACCCGACCGGACAGGAAGTGGCGCGACTGCATCAGGAGTACGTGCTCCAGCCGTGGGCGAAGCAAGGCGGGCCGGTCATCGCGGTCAAGCGCGCCGAGGGCATCTACTTCTGGGATTACGACGGTAAGCGCTACGCGGACATGAGTTCGCAGATGGTCTGTTCGAATCTGGGCCATCAGAATCAGGTGGTGGTGGAGGCGATCAGGAAGCAGGCGGAGGAGCTGTGCTACATCGCCCCGAGCTTCGCGGTCAAGCCGCGCGGCGAACTGGCCCGCCTGCTGGTGAGGATCGCCGGCGAGGATCACTTCCAGCGCGTGTTCTTCACGCTGGGCGGCTCCGATTCCAATGAGAACGCGATTGAGATCGCCCGCTTCTATACCGGCCGGCCGAAGATCCTCTCCTGCTATCGCTCCTACCACGGATCCACGTTGGGATCGGCGTTCGCCAGCGGCGACTGGCGCAGGTTCGCCTATGAGGTGGGCGGTGCGGCTCCGAGCTTCGTTCACTTCCTCAACCCGTCCGTCTACGAGGACGGGTTCGATCGCACGCCCGAGGATGAGGCGCGATGCACCCGTCAGTATCTGCACCAGCTGGAGGAGCAGATCGCCTACGAGGGGCCGGAGACCATCGCAGCGATCCTCATGGAGTCGATCGTGGGCGCCAACGGTGTGCTCGTGCCGCCGAAGGGCTATATGGAGGGCGTAGCGGAACTGTGCCACAGGAACGGAATTCTGCTCATCTGTGACGAGGTGATGGCCGGGTTCGCGCGTTCGGGCAAGATGTTCACCTGGCAGAACTTCGATCTGGTGCCGGACCTCGTCACCTTCGCCAAGGGCGTCACCGGCGCCACAGTGCCGTTGGGCGGTGTGATCGCGAGCAAGGCGATCTCCGAGTTCTTCGAGACCCACCCGCTGCCGTGCGGTCTGACCTACTCCGGTCATCCATTGGCCTGCGCGGCCGGTCTGGCCGCCACCCAGTACTATCTGGATCACGACGTATGCGCCCATGTCAGGCAGTTGGAGAGCGTGCTCAAGCCGACGTTGGAGGGCTTCGCACGCCGTCACGCCTGCGTAGGCGAGGCGCGATGCATCGGCCTGTTCGCCGCACTCACACTGGTCGTAAACAAGGAGACCCGCGAACTGATGGCCCCGTACCACACGTCCAACGGACGCATGCCGGCCATCTTCGCCAAGTTGCGGGAACGGGGATTCTATACGTTCGGCCGCGAATCGAACCTCAACGTCTGCCCGCCGCTGATCATCACCGAGGAGGAGCTGCGCGAACAGCTCGACATCCTCGACAACGTGCTCACCTGGGCCGACGAAGAGTTCTGCAAGTAGGGTCAAATCCACTAGCCACCGTTACCGTACGCTGAGATGACGCAGGCGTACGGTGACGGTGGCTATTCCGACTGAATCACCCGTATTCGTATGCTGCCGCGACGCAGGCGTACGAATACGGGTGATTATCCGTTGATACTCCCGTTCCCCGTACACTGACCGACACTCAGCGTACGGGGAACGGGGTTTGGGGGTCCGGGGACCGGAACTCCAAGGGCCGAGACTTCCAAGGACCGGATACCGGCAGGAACCCCGGCCGGAACCCACAGGCAGGAACCTACAGACAAGGCCCCGGCAGGTTCCTACAGGCTCATCTACAGGGTGTAGGTGATCTTGGGGCCGCCGGACTTGCCGAAGAGGCCGCCGTCGGACTTGCGGGCGGCGCTCAGGTTCTTGATGTCGTCCTTGTCGAGGCGGACCATGCAGAAATCGGCGTGGTCGGGGGCGGCATCGGTCCGGTCGGAGCCGGCGGATCCGTCGGCGGAACCGGTGGATCCGTCAGCACCACCGTCCTTGCCGGAATCACCCTTCCCACCGGACTTCCCATCCCCGCCGAACTCGTCGTCATCCGTGCCGGTGAGCGACTGCTTGTTCGGGTCGACGCCGTCGACGGTGGTCACCTTGAGCACGTCGTCACGCGCACCGGGCACACGGAACGTGGTCACGTCGATCGGCACGATCGACTCCTCTTCCGGCTTCGGCACCTGCGGCACCCACGAGTAGGGCGCCCTATAGGCGCGGTAGACCATGTTGGTGGCGAATCCGGGCGCGAACTCCTTGAAATACGGGCTGATGTACTCCCACACGATCCGATGGTCGGGCGTCACCTCGATCAGGCGGCCGTCGGAGCCCTCGGTGATCAGCGTGTTGCCGTTCTCGAGCCTTTGAGCCGACGAGATGAACGACGAGTAGAACTTGGATCCGTCGGAGAACGGCATGAATCCGGCCTCGACCGGCGTGTACTGCCAGACGATCTCCAAGGTGACCGGGTTGATCTCGAGCACGCGCGAGTAGTCGCGGTGCACGGCGCTCACGCCGTCCGGAGCGATGGCGTTGGGCGCGTCGTAGCCGGCCGCGCCGCCGTTGTCGAAGACGAGCAGATCGCCCGCGCCCGGCAGTCCGCGCGGAATCAGGTGGAGGTGATGCTGGCCGATGATCGGGCCGATCTTCTTCACGGCCTCGTTCTCGGCGAAGTCCGGACCGAGCTTCCACACGATCTTGCCGGTCTGCTTGTCGATGATGGCGAGGATGTTCGCGTTGCGCGCGTCGAAGAGGATGTTCTCCGGGGCGAATCGCAAGTCACCGCGGTCGAACCACTTGTTGGGGCCGAGCGTGGAAATGCAGTTGACGTGCAGCCAGTCGCCGCCCGCCTCGCCGCGCATCGCGGGGTTGGCGTACAGGGACTTGCGCGCCGCCTCGGAGAATCCGAACTCCTCGAAGTGGTCGGCCGCGCGCCACTCCCAGACGACCTCACCCTCCCAGGTGACCTCGATGATCTTGTCGTCGATGAGCAGCTGGTTGGTGATTTCCGGGTGGTATGAGTTCTCGTGCGTGAGGATCAGCGTGTTGCCGGAGTCGGTCTTCGGGTCGAGTCCGGGCGCGTAGTAGCCGGTGGGCGATCCCTCACGTTCGAAGTCGTGGTGCTGACGGGCCATGTAGCGCGGCTCGCGGCCCTCGTCATGGACGAGTTCGGTGTGATCCCACTTCCATTCGACCTTGCCGTCCCACGAGACCTGCAGCAGGTCGAGCTGGTCCTGATAGGCCGCCGATCCGCCGCGAGCGCCGGAGGAGCCGAACACGGAGCCGCCGGGCAGCAGCTTGTTCGGGAATCCGGCGAGTCCGGCCCAGCGGTTCACCTCCCGTCCGTTCATGTCGATGAGAAGCGCGCCCTTGGGGGTCGGGAACAGCGTGTAGCCGTTCCACGCCGCGTCCTTGTCGTAGATGGTGACGCCGGTCGGGTAGATGGTGGGATAGCCCATGGGTGATGTGTCCTCCTGGTTGATGGGGTGGCTGGTGAGGTAGCTAGTGGGATGGCTGGTGAGAGTGAACGGGGGAAGTTACGGTTCAGGATGCCTTGACGACTTCGCGCGCGCGCAGGAAGTGGTCGTAGACGCGGCTCTTGTATGCGGCGAACTCGTTGCTGCCGCGATCGCGATGCTCGCCGAGATCGACGTCGATGATCTCCTCGATGCGCCCGGGGCGGGTCGACATGACGACGATGCGGTCGGCCAGATACACGGCCTCCTCGATATCGTGCGTGACCATGATCATCGTGTTGTGCTGCTGCTTGCGGATGTGCAGAAGCTCGTCCTGCAGTTCGATCTTGGTCAGAGCGTCGAGCGCGCCGAATGGCTCGTCGAGCAGCAGGATCTCCGGGTCGGTGGCGAGCGCCCTGGCGATGGCCGCACGCTGGGACATGCCGCCGGACAGCTGGCTCGGGTAGGCGTCCTTGAAGTCGCCGAGTTTGACGAGGTTCAGCAGATGGTCGGAGATGCGCTGCCGTTCGGCCTTGGGTCGCCCCTTCAGACCGAACTGCACGTTGTTCTCGATGCTCATCCACGGGAAGAGGCGATGCTCCTGGAAGATCATGCACCGGTCGGTGCCCGGCTTGGTGATCTCGTGGCCGTTCAATTCACAGCGGCCGGCGGTCGGCTGTTCGAGGCCGGCGATGATCTTGAGCAGGGTCGATTTGCCGCAGCCGGAGTGGCCGACGATGACGAGCAGTTCGCCGTCGCGCACCTCCAGGTTGATGCCGTCGAGCACGGTGATCGGCTTGCCCTTGACGACGAAGCTCTTGCCCAGTCCTTCGATATCCAAGTCCACGGTCATGCTGTTGCCTTTCTAATCGTTTCCCACGGGGTGACGGCCCGCGAGATCGCGGAGAGCACCACGTCCATCAGCACGCCGGCCACGGCGATGACGATCATGCCGGCGAATACGATCGAGTAATCCATGAGGCTGCGCGCATCGTTGATGCGGAAGCCGATGCCGGAGCTGGCCGCGATCATCTCGGAACCGACGACGGCCATCCAGGAGATGCCGAGGGCCAGTTTGAGTCCGACGAAGATCGAGGGCAGGGCGCCCGGCAGGTAGATCTCGCGGAAGAGACGCCACCGCGAGAGCTGGTACATGTTGCCGACCTCGACGAGCTTGCGGTCGACGCGCGTGATGCCGTCGATCGTGTTCATGAGGATCGGGAAGAACGCGGCGAGGAAGATGACGGCCACCTTGGAGCCTTCGCCGATGCCGAACCACATGACCAGCAGCGGCACCCAGGCCATCATCGGAATCTGGCGGATCGCCTTGAACGCGAGCATGAAGAAGCGGTTCGCGGACAGGCTCATGCCCATGATCACGCCGAAGAAGATGCCGAACACGGCGGCCAGTCCGTAGCCCTTGAGGATGCGGCTGATGCTGATCGCAAGGTCGCCCTTGAACGTGCCGGAGGTGAGCTGACCGACGATCGTGTCGGCCACCGAGGAGATCGTCGGCAGCACGAGCGTGGAGATCAGCCCGGAGGCGGTCGCCACATGCCAGACGACGAACACGCCGATCGGCAGCAGCACGAGGAAGACCACGTCGAGGACCCGCTTGGCGACGCCCAGCGACTGGATGCGCGAGGTGAGGGAGGCGGTGGTCGAAGCGGACGATTCGTCGGCCGAGTCATCGGCGACGGACGCAATCTCCTTGCGATTCAGCACGTTCAGCCAGGCGCGTAGGCGGTTGCGGCCGACGGTCACGGCGACGGCGAACAGCACGTAGCCGACGAGCAGCGCGATCGCCGCGAAAGCCGTGTTCGCGTGGTTCCGTGCGGCCGCATCGGCGGAGGCTCCGGTCGCCCCGGCGGCTTGTTCGTCCACGACGCCGGCGACGGCGGCCGTGGCGTCCTTCTTCGCGTCGGCCACGCCCTTGTCCTGCTCGTATTCCTCGATGGCCTGCTTGAGCGGAGCCGGATCAGCCCACGCCTGCACGTCGATCGGATTGGCGATGAGCTTGTTGTCGAGTTCGAACTGCTGCACCTGCTTCATCGAGTCGATGAGCGCGGGCGTGAGCGTCACCGGGTGGCCGACCTTCGGATCGTCGACGGCGGTGGCCTCGACGACGTTGAGCGGGTTGCCGGATCGTTGCGCGGACAGCTTGTTGAACGCGTCCGGATCCTTGACGATGTCGTCCTTGGCCTTGAGCAGCGCCTTGATGACCGCTGCGGACACGTCCGGATGCTGCTTGGCGAAGTCGGTGCGTCCGATGAGCACGGTCGGCTCGTAGAAGATCTTGCGATCGGCCTTGATGCCGCTGTGGATGACCCTTGCCTTGCCCTCATCGACCAGCTGCTGCTCCTGTCCGGCGGAGACGACGGCCGCGTCGATGCCGTTGGTGGCGAGCGTCGACAGGCCGCTCGGCAGATCGGTGTTGACCGCCTCGATGTCGGAGAACTTGAGGTCTGCCTGCTGCAGCACCTTGATCAGGTACATCTGCGGGGTGGCGCCGCGCATGTACGCGACCTTCTTGCCCTTCAAGTCCTTGATCGACTTGATCCCGGACTTGGTGGAGGCGACGAGTCGCCAGCCGGAGTTGTATTCGGTCACGGCCAAGAGCGTCGTGTCGATGCCCTTGGACTTGCCGAGGATGCCGGCGAATCCGGCGTAGTCGACGTAGTCGAGGTCGCCGCCGGTCAGCGCCTCGTGCAGCGCGGGCGCGGCACCGACGAAGCCGGTGCCGGTGGCCTTGTAGCCGAGGGGCTTCAGGTACTCGTCGAGATAGCCCTTCTCCAGGGCGACGCCGAGCACGCCGTTGTTCCAATTGGTGCCGGACGACGGGTAGCCGAATCGCAGGGTCTTGAGACCGGTCGATTCGTCGGCGCGGGCCGGCTGCACTCCGAACGCGCCGGAGACGAGGATCGTCAGGACGGCGAGCATCGCGGCGACGATCACCCGGATGCGGCCGGCCGTCGCTGACGAATCGGATATGGATGATGTACGAGTACGCAAGTTGAAGCCCCCATTCACATGTGCTCCGCGGCGTCGCTTTCTTCCCCTGCCATCGCCCTGTCGTTTCCCCCGGGCGATGGAGGCGCTTTCGCGGATACCGGCGACGTTACCGCAATCATCGGCGCGCCGAGGCGGCTTCATTGAAGACGTTGCTTATGACGGGCTATACGCACGTCATTCGTGTGTCACTCGTGCAACGGCTGCTTGCGATCAGGGTAGAGCTGCTCGGCCAGGTGGTTGACGGCGCGCGGCACCTCGCCGAAGCCGGCGGAAATGAGCTTGACCTTGCCCGGATAGTTGACCGCGTCGCCAACGCCGTAGATGCGTGGCACCTCGGTCTCCAGATACTCGTTGACCTCCAGATCGCCGCGCTTGACCGGCAGTCCCCATTCCTTGAGCAGATGGTTGTCGGAGGTGAAGCCGTAGTTGACGAGCAGCGCGTCCACGTCGAGATCAAGCGTCTCGTCGCTCTTGATCTTGGCGAGTTCGATGTGCAGGCCGTCGCCGTCGGGCACGCCGGTCACGGACGTGAACTTGTACGGCGTGAGGATCGCGACGGTCGATTCCTTCAGTCGCGCGACGCTCGATTCGAGCGCGCGGAAGTTGTCGCGACGATGGATGAGCACGACCTTGCCGGCGATGCGCTCCAGTTCGAGCGCCCAGTCGATGGCCGCGTCGCCGCCGCCCGCCACGGCGACGGTCTTGCCGGCGAAATCGGCCAGATGCTTGACGAAGTAGAAGACCCCATGGCCGTCGAGTCGCTCGCGATCGTAGTCGATGGCGAGCGGGCGCGGCGTGAACGCGCCGGAGCCGATCGCCACGATCACCGAGCGCGTGCGGATCTCGCGCGCGGGCGTGGTCAGCGTGAACGTGCCGTCGGCGAGCTGCTCGAGGCCACGCACCTCCTCGTTGGTATATACGGTGATGCGTTCGGGGAACGTGTCGATCTGCTTCTTCAGGTTGCTGACGAGTTCGGCGCCGGTGCCGGAGACGAATCCGGCGATATCGTGGATCGGCTTCTCCGGGTAGAGGGCCGCGACCTGACCGCCGAGCTCGGGCAGGCTGTCGACGAGCGTGACGTCGAGATTGCGCATGGCCGAGTAGAACGCGGCGAACATGCCGACCGGCCCACCGCCGATCACGGTCACGTCCGTGATGGCGGGCGCCCCGGCGTTCTCTGCCTCGGTCTGCTCGATAGTGGTTGCTTCGCTCATGTGGTTTCCCCCCAATGTATCCGTATTGATGTTCATGACCCCATGCCGGTCTCCCCGCACCGCCACCACCTCGGCTCCCCTTGTCAGGGAAGCCGGCCCGCGAAGCGGGACTGAGGGGTAGTCAATACGATGCCGGTCTCCCGTGGCCCCGATGACCGGCCGTCGGATCATATAGGCGTCAGTATACGGATCGACGCCGGTGACACGAAGTGCGGCCACAATCCGCAAAACGGCGGAATTCCAACGATTGATAACGGACGACAACTAGAACCATCAACCAACCTCGGACCCGCATGTTTCACGTGAAACATGCGAGAAACGGCGAAATCGCAACGGTTTCACGCCACCCCGACCCTGTAAAACCCACGAATCCCCGTTTTGACACCGCAATCCGGCGTTTGTAGGCTCCCGACTCAACAGGGGTTCAACCACTCGAATTGGGGGCAGCATGAGCTACATCGCCACATGGGCGGACCAGAAGCTCAACGGCAACGAGATCGCCAAGCTCAAGGAGGACGGCCTTGACGTGTTCAAGGACCTCCCCGAGCTGGTGAAGAAGCCGTTCTCGGAAATCGACCCGAGCTATTTCATGTACTTCAAGTACGCGGGTCTGACGGTCCAGAAGCCGCAGACCGACGGGTACTTCATGATGCGCATCAAGATCCCGGGCGGCCGCGTCACGGTCAAGCAGGCCGATCACATCGCCTGGATCGGCGAGAAGTACGGTCACGGCATCATCGACCTGACCACGCGTCAGGCGGTGCAGTACCACTGGATCCCGTTCGCGGAGCTCGTCGACATCTTCGCCGGCATCACGAACGTGGGATTGACGACGGTGGGAGCCGAGGGCGATATCACCCGCAACATCGTCGACAACACGCTCTCCGGCATCGACCCGGACGAGCTGTTCGACACGCGCCAGACCGTGATGGACGTCTACCACCGCTTCCAGGGCAACTACGACTACTCGAACCTGCCGCGCAAGTTCAAGATCTCGATCAGCAGCAACGTGTACAACTCGGCTGACGCGCAGATCAACGACGTGGCCTTCACGCCCGCCACCAAGCGCATCGGACGCCACACCGTCAAGGGCTTCAACGTGTTCGTCGGCGGCGGTCTCGGCATGAAGCCGTACCTCGCGCAGCAGCTCAACATCTTCGTCACCCCCGATCGCGTGGCCGACGTGGCCGAGGTGATCTGCCAGGTCTACCGCGACTACGGCTACCGCCGCAGCCGCTCCAAGGCGCGACTGAAGTTCCTCGTGGCCGACTGGGGCGCCGAGCAGTTCGAGGACAAGGTGCGCGAATCCCTGCCCGACCTGCAGACCAAGGGTCGCAGCAAGGTCAAGGGCTGGAACAGCGGCAACGCGCTCGGCGTGCATCGCCAGAAGCAGGACGGCTACTACTACGTGGGCGTCTCCGTGCCGTCCGGCCGTATCACCGCGGACGACTTCCGCGCACTGACCGACGTGGCCCGCAACTACGGACGCGACGAGATCCGCTTCGATCACTGCCAGAACATGATCATCCCGTGGATCCCGGAGGACAAGCTCGCCGAGGTCGAGGCTCTGCCGATCTTCGAGCGCTTCTCGATCCACCCGCATCTCTTGGCCGACTACGGCAACACCTGCACGGGCGCCGAGTACTGCAACCTCGCGAACGCGCACACGAAGACCGTGTTCAAGCCGCTGATCGAGAACCTCGACAAGCGCTTCGCGTTCGACACCCCCATCAACGTGACGATGACCGGATGCGGCAGCAACTGCGCCCACCGTTCCATCGCCGACATCGGCATCGAGGGCGTGCACGCGCGCACCCCCGACCGTCAGCATGTGGAGGGCTACAAGCTCTCCGTAGGTGGCAGCCTCCTTGGCGAGGGCCACTTCAACGAGCCGCTCAAGGGAGTGTTCTCCAAGGAGCAGCTCGCCGACGCGGTCGCGTCGATCCTGACCGACTATCAGGACAACCACGTGGGAACCGAAACGTTCTATGACTACTACAACCGTCAGGGAACCGATCATTTCCAGGAAACCCTCAACCAATTCATCGAAACCCTACCGGAGGTACTGAAGTGAGCACCAAGATCATCTACACCAGCGCGACTGGCAACACCAAGGAAGCCGTCGAGATCCTGCAGGAGGCGCTGGAGGATCTGGGCCAGGACGTCGAGGTCATCGACGCGGAGGACGGCGTGGAGGTCGACGAGTTCTTCGACGGCGCCGACAACTACGTCATCGCCAGCTGGTCCGACGGCGCGAACGGCGAGGTCCCCGGCGGCATCGTCGACTTCTACGACGATCTGGACGGCGCCGACCTGTCCGGCAAGAAGGTCGCGGTCATCGGCACCGGCGACACCAGCTACCCGCACTTCTGCGCGGCGGTCGACTTCTTCGAGAAGCTCGTCACCGACGACGGCGCGGAACTGGCCGCACCGAGCGTCAAGATCGAGCTCGCTCCCGACGACGACGCGATCAAGCGTCTGAAGGATCTGGCGAAGACCCTCGCCGCCTGAGCAATCACACCGAACCACCCCAAAGGAAGCACCGACACCATGACCACCGGTTATCTCTACGTACTGCATGGCCGCCGCGGCAAGATCCCCGAGTCGAATCTCGAACTGCTCGCCGGATTCATCGCCGACGAGGGCCAGCTCGGCCGCATCTCGTTCCTCGAGGGCGACGAGCAGACCCTGGAGGACGGCATCACCGACCTGCAGTCGCAGCCCGGAGTCGACCATCTGGTCATCGTGCCGGTGCTCCTCTATTCGGCCACGCACATGCGCTGGGACATTCCGGAGCGCTCGGCCAAGGTGCTCGACCCCGCGATCAAGGTCACGGTGACCGAACCGCTGGCCGAGACGGAGGCGGTCGAACGCTATCTGGAGCGTACGCTCGGCGCGGCCGTACAGGCGTTCCCGAACCGTCGCGTGCTGCTCATCGCACACGGCACGCCTCACTTCCCCGAGCCGTTCGAGCAGCTGCAGGCGCTCGCCGCGCGGGTGGGGAAGGCGATCGGCGTCGAGATCGTGCCCACGAACCATGTGGGCCACCCGAAGATCGAGGAGACGCTGGTGGACGAGCACGGCCCGTTCATCGTCGAGCGCCTGTTCCTGACGGACGGGCGACTCGCCGCCAAGATGAAGGCGCGCGTCCAGGCGATCGAATCCGGGGACATCTTCCTGCCCACGCTGGAGGACGACCCGGGCATCATCAACGCGATTCGCGAGCGCCTCACGCAAGCCGGCGTGTGATTGTTGCGTCGCTGACAGCTCCCCTCGTCAGAGAGGAGCCAAGCTATGCGGTTCCGGGCATCCGTACGATGTGCGCGCCGAGCGCTTCGACGATGTCGTGATGGTGGGTGGAGATGAGGACCGTCTTGCCGGCCTCGACGTAGGCCTTGAGGACGCGCACGACCAGCGCGGTGTTCTCCGAGTCGAGGCTGTCGGTCGGCTCGTCGAGCACCATGAGATCAGGGTTCAGCGACATCACACAGGCGACGGCGACGCGCTTCGCTCAACGCCAACTTCGGACCGCGGTCCATTCTTCATCGATGCCCAACATCTCGTTTTCCTACGTGCGATTTGCGTTGATGCCGAGACCTCCGATGTAATGCAGATCGTCGATCCGGTATTCCTCTGTCGACAGACGGGGAATACACTTTCACATCGAGCGCAGCAAGCAAACTAGTGTAAACACTACTAGTATCTCGCGCCGTAAATTCGTTGATGAATTGACCACCCCTCAGACCCGCTTCGCGGACTAGCTCGTCCTGCAGCTATGGACGCACTACGCGCGCAGCCGACTGACTTGTCTGTCGGCTGCGCGCGTTGCCTACACACAGCTCCGCTGTTTGCTTCACGGCAACGTCCCGTCAGAGGGGGGCCGATACCACTCAAACAATTGCAAGACAGACCGCTAGACACTCGGCCGCGCCACCACAGACCGACTCAATTGCGTCGTCCGGCCGTGCCGCCTCGGCCATGTCGCCCGCCCGCATCCCCTCAGCCATGCCTCCCGGCTGCGCCTCCTGCGGTGCCACTCAACGCATTTTTCGGCGGTTTTGGCGTTGAGTGGCACGACGATGCGTCATTGCCGCCTCACCGTCTTTTTGACGTGTTGTCAAAACGGCCATTTTCCAACGATTCCACAACAACCGGTATCGCAAGGACTGTCCCTGCCGCCGATGCGTCTGCCACTCAACGCTGAAAATCGCCGGAATCGCGTTGAGTGGCACGGTTTTCTGCCACCCGACGAACATCAACCGATTGACCTGCGTTGAGCGGCAGACTCGTCACGCATCCATCCCCGATCCACCTCGTTCGCCGATCGAATCCTACGGGATCGAACGTTTTCTCCGCTTCCCCCACCTCTCAACGCCGGCCCCTATAGGATCGGACGTTTTCACAACCCCGCAAGCCACCATAACGTCGGATCCTACGGGATCGGACGCGATGAGGCGGGAAATGTGGGTTATCGTGGTGATCCTATGGGGTCGGGCGTAATGAGCTCAGACCGGACTAGGCACTCAGGCCGGACTTGTTTACCAAGTGGATAGTTGACGCGACCTATGTTCTGCGCCGTAAATTCATCAACGAATTTACGGCGCAGAACACTAGCACAATAGTACATGTGATAATATTGTTAAGCATCAAACTTAAATAAACGGACCGACAAGGAGATCGATCTAAATGACATTTAGAAAAACTGCCGCTATCATTTTGACAATTATTCTCTCGGCAAACATATCACCACTTGCATACTCACAAGAAAACAGAACCAGCACACACTCTATAAAATATTCATATTCATCAAATCCACATGATATCATAATAAAAACCGATGGAATTAGCATTAGCGGAAGATTTTACACAATTAAAGAGTTTGAATCCTTACTGAATAAGGCTGTATTAATAGCAGATATCGGAGGCAATCAGACAAGGGTTGCCATTGCTGCTGGCATTTATTTTATACCCGGAATAGGTGAAATCGCTATTGCCGCTACGGGTGCCATAGTAGTTGCAGGCGCTACAGTTGCCGTAGGATCATGGCTCTACAAGACAATCACAAATTGGCTTAACGATTCCGCCAAACAAGAAATTGCTCGAGTAAAAGGAGCGATTCCTTCAAGGTTACGCAACAGCGACGGCAATGTAGATTTAAGTAAGTTTAAAGATAAGGTCAAAGGTAAAAACGCCTATAGAGAGAAGGGCGGATGGACCATAGACAAAGACACAGCAGGGCATGGCGGAAGAAAGTGGAAGCTAAAGAACAAAAACGGCAATAGAATTGCCTCACTAGGCAGCAATGGCGAAGTATTAGGGAAGTAGTCGAATATGTACGAAGACGTTGACTTTCTACAACAATCAAGTCAATATTATTTCATTGATTACATACCATACGATACCAATGATCCATCCTTCCTAGAATTGGAAGAATATTTTGAAAATACATATATTGGCTTATTTGCAGAAAAGATTTCTCGTATACTGCTTAAAATAATGTACTATACACCTTGTCAAGTCTATTTGACAAGACCCGAAAATCCTTCAGCAGATTACGAATACGATAGAAACATAAGATCTTATCCACCAGAAAAAATGGATTCAGCCATCAAGAAAGTCATCATTGATGACTTCACATCACTTCAAGTGTTACTCGATTCACCACGAGTACTCATCAGTGTTTGTGGCGGTTTCTCCGTAACTTTTTACGGCCTCAAGAAAGAAATGGACCTATTCAACGTATGCAATCAGTTGGTAACCCAAGAAGGTCTTTTCCTAAAATATGGCACTGACAACAATACGAAATAGGTTTTCGTCCGCGCACATGCTGTAATCCGACACGCTTTCGCCTGCACTTCGGCGCGCTCAGCCCATCCGTACGATGTGCGCGCCGAGCGCTTCGACGATGTCGTGATGGTGGGTGGAGATGAGGACCGTCTTGCCGGCCTCGACGTAGGCCTTGAGGACGCGCACGACCAGCGCGGTGTTCTCCGAGTCGAGGCTGTCGGTCGGCTCGTCGAGCACCATGAGATCAGGGTTCAGCGACATCACACAGGCAACGGCGACGCGCTTCTTCTCCCCGCCGGAGAGGCGGTAGGGCGCGCGATCGACGAATCGTTCCAGGTCGAACAGCCGGATGATGTCATTCACGCGACGTTCGACCTCCGCATCCGGTAGACCCATCTGCGTCGGACCGAACGCGATCTCCTCCCCCACCGATGGGCAGAACAGCTGCGTATCGGAGTTCTGGAACACGAAGCCGATGCGCTGGTGCAGCGCCTTGGCGAATCGGCTGTTGCGCTTTTCGACCTCGACTCGCGTGACGGGCGTGCCGCCGAAGCGGTATTCGCCGGCGGTCGGGAATTCAAGCGCGTTGATGATGCGCATCACCGTGGTCTTGCCGATACCGTTGGGCCCCAGCAGTGCGACGCACTCGCCGCGATTGACCGTCAAATTGAAGTCGTTGAGGACGGCGCGACGGCCGGGTTCGGCGCCTGTGACGTCCGCACCGACATCGCGGTACGCGAAGCAGACATGCGACAACTCGACTAACGGATCCCCGTCAAACATCATTCCTCCAGTCTAAGATCCCACCACCTCTGGCTCCCCTTGTCAGGGGAGCTGGCCTGCGAAGCAGGTCTGAGGGGTAGTCCGTTCATCGATGGATTGCCGGTGCGGAATGCCCTTTATCCGCAGTAGACGGCGAACGCGATCATCGCCGCGATGACGAGCGCGTAGATCGCGTTGGGTACGGTGACGAGCGGATCGCGGCGCACATGGTAGTGGCCGTTGAAGCCGCGGCAGACCATCGCCTCAGCCATCTGCTTCGCCTGTGTATTGGCACGCAGGAACAGCGCGCCCATCACGCGGCCCGCGGACATGAGCTTGTGCGAGTCGCGGCCGACGCTGCGCAGTCTCAGCGCGTCGAGCAGGGAGACCATCGACCGACCGAGGATGTCGATGAACTGCACGGTCACATCGCACACGTAGATCACCGAATCGGGGCAGCCGACGCCCTTGAGCCCGGCGATCAGGTGGTTCCACGGCACCGTGCGGGCGAGTGCGATCACCAGCGACACGGCGACGAACGCCTTGACGACGAGTCGCACGGGCGCACTGTACTGGCCGATGAACACGCTCGGCGCAGAGAGGATGAAACTCAGCACGCACACCGCGAGCGCGGGTTTGACGATCGCGACGATCATGCGCGCCGGGCGCATCGCCAGCATGACGAGCACGACGGCGAGCATCACGTATGCGAACAGCATGTTGCGCGTTGCGTTGACGCACACGATCGCGGCCGGCACGCCGATGATGCGCAGGGACGGCGATACCGCGCACAACGCGCGGTCGACCGGACTGTGCGTGACCGGCAGCGGGGCGCCGACCTGTTCGAGCATCCCGCCGAGGTGGGCGAGATTGTGCTCGATGAACGACGAGCGGTCATCGACCGGCTCGTACCGTTCCGGCTCCCCCAGCCACGCGGGAAGGGACGCCATCAGGCGATCACGCCTTCGCCCCGACCGCCTTGCGATCACGCACGGCGAGGGCGAGCAGGCGGAAGACGATGGTCATGACGGCGATGCCGATCACGGCGGACAGGATGTAGCCGACGATGTCCGGCAGTCCCGCGAGCGAGTAGTCGGGCAGCAGAGCGTTCCACGTGAAACCATGCGCGATGTACTGCGGAACATAGTCAAGTCCGGTGGCTGCCATGAAGTCCTCGGCACCCCACTCGCCCCACGCGTCGCCGGTGGCGATCAGTCCCAGCGGAGAAAGCAACGCAACGACGCCGAGCGCGATCCATGCGGAGGTGCGCAGACCGGAATGGGCGGAGGACGCGGGTCCGTCGGACGTCGTCACACGCGCGTTGGCCTCGATGATCTCCGGAGCGGTGCGGCGCACGAATTCGACGACGACCACCGTCACCAGGCCTTCGACCACGCCCGCGACCGCGAGGTGCGGGATGAGCATGGCGGGGATCGTCACGGTGAAGGAGAACGGGAAGTAGAGCGCCTGGCCGGCGGCGTCACGGAACAGCAGCGGCTGCACGCCAAGCTCGAGCGCGACGCAGAACGCGGCGAGCGTGATGCCGATGTAGCCGGCGATGAACTCGGCCACGCGTTCCTTCCAGCCGTCGGGAAGAATCTTGCGCAGTCCGACGTACAGGCCGTAGGCGACGAACGGCAGGACGAACGCCATGTTGAAGCAGTTGGCGCCGAGCGTGATCAGTCCGCCGTCGCCGAAGAGCAGCGCCTGCAGCAGCAGGGCGACCGACACGGCGACCGTCGCGTACTGGGGGCCGAGCAGCAGGGCGATCAGCGCGCCACCGACGCCATGCGCGGTGGTGCCGCCGGGGGTCGGCACGTTGAACATCATGATGAGGAACGAGAACGCGGCGCCCGCGCCGAGGTACGCCATCTTCTCGGGGGTGCTGTTGCGGATCACGGAGCGGAAGCACAGCACCCAGACCGGGATCATGATCACCCAGAACACCGCGCCGGTGGACGGCGAGATGAAGTTGTCGGGAATATGCATCGCCAACGTCACGGATTGCGGGTCGTACAACATGGCAGCCTCTCTCTCGTCCATATCGTGGACATTGCTGATGAAGAACGTTGCAGCGCAGTCGAAAAGACCATTCGACCTTGCGTTGCTGGGAACGTAATATCACATGCGCGTTGCACCATGTAAACGACGACCCCACACAGGTTGCAAACATTGGCAACACGCCGATTACAAGCGTTTCACCGTCACGCCAAAATCGCGATTCAGAGGACTTCTTCCAAAGTATTTTCCGGATTTTCCATCATGCGCTCGTTACATAACGACGCATCGAGGACCCTAGACTGAGTGTCCGTACAGCGGACATCCGGCATGACGATCACGGCAACGTGAGCCCACGCACACGAAGTATCTCGTCACGCCGCATGAACCGCATGACACTCACGATAAGGAGGGCGGATGATCGCCAAGGAGATCACCGGCAACATCATCAGCCAGCACTACGACGACGGCAAACTCGAGGTGCCGGTCGCCTTCGACTGGTTCGAAACGGACAAGAAGCGCATGATGAAGGTCGCCGAGGACGGCACCGAACTCGGCGTGATGGTCGGCCAGACCATCAAGGACGGCGACGTGCTCGCCGAGACCGCCGACAAGCGCTATTTCGCGCGCATCCGCACCGCGCAGCTCATCGAGATCCCGGTCGACTCGATGAAGGAGATGGGTCGCCTGTGCTTCGAGCTGGGCAACCGTCACCTGAGCCTCAAGGTGGAGGATGACCGCGTGCTCGTGCCGTACGACCACCCGACGATGGAGTACACGAAGAAGATCGGCTACGAACCGCACATCATCGAGGGCAGCTTCGACGGATTCCTCATCGTCAAGGCGCACGCGGGCACCGGCACGATCATCCCCGGCACCAACAAGACCACGGGCGACGTGGCCGAGGAGGAGCAGGAGGCCGAAGCCGACGCCGAATACGAGCTCAACGGCGTACTGCATCGCCCGGACGGCTCGCACAGCCACGACGGCGGCCACACCTGGCACACACACTGAGCCACGTCCGGCACCTTCCATTCCGATCTCCCGATCCGAGGCACCATCGATGACCATGAAAAACGCCGACATCGCGGCGCTCAATGACGCGCAGGCGCGACACCTCGCCATGCTGCAGGTGTGCGACAGCGTGTTCCCGGTGGGCGCGTTCGCGCTGTCCAACGGCATGGAGACGTTCGTGCAGCGCGATTTCCTGCGTCGCGGCGCCGACTTCGAGCAGTACGTGCGCGATTATCTGGCCGTCGCCCCGTACAGGGAGATCGGGCAGATGGTCCTCGCCGGCAAGTACGGCACCGATCGACGCATGTCGGCGGCCGGGCTGGAGCGCAAGGTGATCGCGCTGGACGAGCTCGCGTCGGCCCTGCAGTCGGCGCGCGAGATCCGCGAGGGCAGCGAGCGCATGTGCACCCGTCTGCTCAAGCTCGTCCGACAGATGGACGCCGCCCACGAGATGCGAGATGCGCGCGACGGCGAGATCATCGCCGTACACGAGCACGCCACCGAACGCCACCGCCTGGAGGGCGCGACCGACGCGCTGTACGGGTCGCCGAAACTCGACCTGTACGCGCGTCTCATCGCAGACGGACGATGCCGCGGCGTCCACGCGATCGCGATGGGCCTGTACGCGGCCGATCACGCGGCCGGCGTGCGTGAGGCCGCCGTCACCTACGGCTATTCGCTGCTCAGCGCCCTGACGATGTGCGCGGCGAAGGCGATCCCCTTAAGCCAGTACGTCGGCCAGGTCGCCCTGCACGACGCGTTCCCGCGCCTCATCCGCGCCGTGGACATCGCCCTGACCCTGAAACCCGAGGATCTCGGCATCTCCGGCGCCTACCTCGACATAGCCGCCATGCAACACGAAACCCTCTACTCCCGCCTCTACATGAGCTAGTCCCTCGCCCCTACTCCCCTACGTAGGACATACATCCTACGCACCAATTCCGCGCAAACGAGGTGTGGGCCGCGATATACGATGCGCGACCGTAGGCTTGGCCGAACGGCCTTGAGTGTGTCGTGCATCGTATATCGCGGCCCATACCGGACACCAGCCAACCGCAATATAAGGAGAAACAATGTCCTACGTACGCATCGGCATCGCCGGCCCCGTCGGTTCCGGCAAGACCGCCCTCATCGAGCGCCTCACCCGCAAGATGGCCGACGAATACAGCATCTGCGTCGTCACGAACGACATCTACACGAAGGAGGACGCCGAGTTCCTCATCGAGCACAGTCGTCTCTCCCCCGACCGCATCGTCGGCGTCGAGACCGGCGGCTGCCCTCACACCGCGATCCGCGAGGACTGCTCGATGAACCTCGAGGCGTGCGAGGAGATGGCTCGCATGCATCCGGACGTGCAGATCATGTTCGTCGAATCGGGTGGCGATAACCTGTCCGCGACGTTCAGCCCGGATCTGGCCGACGCGACGATCTATGTGATCGCGACGGACGAGGGCGACAAGATCCCGCGCAAGGGCGGCCCGGGCGTCACCCGCTCCGACCTGCTCGTGATCAACAAGGCGGATCTGGCGCCGCTGGTCCACGCCGATCTGGACGTGATGGCCCGCGATTCGGAGAAGATGCGCAACGGCCGCCCGTACATCTTCACCGACCTGATGGGAGGCGCGGGCGTCGACGACGTGATCGCGTGGATCAAGAAGAACGTCCTGTTCGAAGGCGTGTGATCCGGGAGTTTCCATGGGCAGTAGCACTTTCCGTCTGGCCACCGCGTTCCGTCATGGGCGCACGAAGATCGACGACGTGTATTTCGAGGCGCCGTTCAAGCTGATGACGCCGTTCACGAACGGCCGTCACTCCGATTTCATCGTGATGCTCGCCTCCCCCGGTTTCCTGAAAGGCGATGAGGCGCATATCGAGATCGATTTCGGCCCCGACACCGATTCGACGATCAGGACGCAGAGCTACGAGAAGGTGCTGGACACGGCCGACGGGTCGGCGTCGCGCACGATCGAACTGACCGCGCGAGGCGACGCGAAGGCCGTGTTCCTGCCATTCCCGGTGATCCCGTTCCGCGGGAGCACGTTCTCGAATCTGACGACGGCACATATCGACCACGAGTCGACGTTCGTGTATGCGGATGTGGTGACGTGCGGCCGCGTCGGCATGGACGAGCGGTGGGCGATGCGCCGGTTCACGAACCGCATGCGCGTGTATGTGGGCGACCGTCTAGCGTTCGCCGATCGCATGCTGCTTGAACCGGACGCGTTCGACTACACGGGCATCGGCATGTGGCGCGAGTTCACCCACTGCGGCGTGCTGTACGCGCACCTGCCGGAGGTGGACGGCGATGACGGCAACAGCGCCAGCACCGAGGCAACGCGCATCGCAGCCGAGGATGCCCTGATCGATCGCATCCGATCACACGCGGACGCGATCGGCCTCACCGGCGAACTGGGCGTGAGCCGCGCGGTGAACGGCGTGTGCGTGCGCCTGCTCACCACGCGCGGCGACGACGCCTTCGACTTCATCAAGGATGTCGCCGACATGGTGACCGAAGGCTGACAGCCGCCGACAATACCTCGATGAGAGATATGTCACAATCATAGCGTTTTTCAGCTCACTTTCAGATTTCCCCTATTTTCCACCCAGATCGCAATAGGTATCGTGACACCGGCGGAACGCGTCAACGGCTTACGCAGTACCATGCAGCACGCGTTCCACAGGGCTTAGCCATGACGTATCCGGCATGCCCAACAAGGCGTTTCGTCACTTATATGAGGGGGATCCATCATGAAGGCAACCATCACGAAAGCGGCCATCGCCGTAGTCGCGGGACTGGCCATCGTGGCCGACGCGTTCCTGCTGTTCGTCAAGCCGCATCTGGCCCAGCAGGGAGCGTCCAGTGCTCTGGCCCAGTCGACCCGATCGGGAGGCGGTTCCGCCGATTCGGGATCGACGTCCGGTTCCAGCGGCGCGGATGGCTCGGGCACCTCATCCGGGGATTCCTCATCTTCCGCATCGTCCGGCGAACTCCAGGACGGCACATACACATCCGTCGCGTCACCGAACGCGTACGGCGAGATCCAGCTGCAGGTCACCGTCAAGGGTGGCAAGATCACCGACATCGCGACGGTCAAAATGCCGACCCACGGCCGCTCGCAGTCGGTGAACGCGCAGGCGATCCCCGAGTTGACGGACCGGGCGATCAGCGCGCAGAGCGCCGAAATCCAGTTCGTCTCGGGTGCGACCGAGACCTCCACGGCGTTCGTCAACTCGCTGCAGGACGCCATCAACCAGTCACTCAACGCCGGCAAATGACAGCCTCGGTCATCAGGGCGCGCGTCATCCATGCGATGACCATTCCGTTCACCATTCAGCTCGTCGGCGGCCACGAGGCCGCCACGGAACGACTCGACATGCTGCTCGACGAGATCACACCGCGTATCGCGACGTTCCTCGCCGATATCGACTCGACGTTCTCGCCGTTCCGCGATGATTCCCAGGTCGCGGCGGCGAGGCGCGGCGACTGGTCGGCGCTGCTGAGAAACCCCGCGTTCGCCGAGATCTACGCGCTCGCGCAACAGGCCAAGGCCCTGACCGACGGTCACTTCGATCCAATGCATAAGGGCGTCTACGACCCGACCGGCATCGTCAAGGGCTGGGCCGTGGAGGAAGCGCATCGCCGATTCCTCAAGCCGCTGCTCGACGCCGGACGGTGCGAGGCCGCAGCGATCGGAGGAGGAGGCGACATCCAAACCGGCGTGAGCAACAACAGTTGTTTCACGTGGAACATCGGCGTCGCCGACCCCTTCTCACCCACACACGACGCGACCCTGCGCACGATCACCATGCGCAACGGCGGCATCGCCACATCGGGCACGTCAGCACGCGGCGAACACATCACCCGACGTACGCACGATCTCGCACAGGTCACCGTCGTCGACGATCGCCTCACGTTTGCGGACATGTGGGCGACGGCCGCGATTAGCGCCGGCGAGCGCGACTTCCGAACGATGATCGCCCGAGCGACGCTCCAGGCGGTGCTCGTGCGCACAGATGGAACAGTGGCCGAGATCACGCCGGAAACATCAGAAACAACGAAGAGAGACATCAAGGACCGATCATGAAATTCCTCACCTCGCATATCGCCCTCGCATGGGCCACGGTGCTGTTCATCGTGCCGCTGCCGTTCCTCGCGACGCTGGCCGCGGGCTATCCGACGCTGTACGCCGATACGCTGTTCGGCGCGGAGATCGGCGTCGTCGCGTACACGTGGATGCTGGCGGCCGTGTATCTCGCGTGCCGTCCGCGCTGGGTGGACCGCACGGTCGGCCTGCCGCACATGTACATGATTCATGGCGTGCTGGCGATTCTGGCGATCACCCTCGCGTTCGTACACCAGTCGCTGCTGCCGGGTGCGGGCGCGCTGATCAGCCTGACCGGGCATACGGGACTGTATCTGTTCATCGCGGTGGCGGTGTGGTCGCTGGTGTTCATGGCCGGGTGGCTGACGTCGCGCGTGGCTTGGCTCGCCAAGGTCAAGCGTGCGCTGGAGCGGCTGTTCCGTCACGAGATGAGCGTGTGGCTGCATCGTCTCAATCTGGTGGCGATCGCGCTGATCGTCATCCATGTGCATGTGATCGACTACATCGCGTCGAACCGCCCGTTCCTGTTCCTCTTCGACGCGGCGACGATCGCGGTGTTCGCCTACTACGTGTGGAGTTCGGTGAGCCGTCGCGCGTTCACACTGCGCGGTCGCGTCGCGTCGGTTCGCCCAATCGCGCCGCGCGTGACCGAACTGCGCATCGCGATCGACGATTCCGGGCGTGCGGCAAAGTCCGGGACGCGTTCCTCGATCCGTTGGAATCCGGGTGATTTCGCGTTCATCTCGTTCCCGGGCGTACGCGGGATGCATGAACTGCACCCGTTCTCGCTGACCAACTCGTATGCGGGCGATGGCCAGGAAACATCCCGCCAGGCCCCGGTCATGTCGTTCGCGATCCGCGCGGACGGCGATTTCACCTCGAAGATCGCCTCGCTCAAGCCGGGCGAACGCGTGCGCGTCGTGCCGCCGTACGGCCGTTACGCCGAGTTCATCAGGGAGCATGACGCGCAGTCGCCCGCGCACTCCCCCACTCCGCTGGTGCTGATCGCCGGCGGCATCGGCGTCACCCCGCTGATCGGCGTGCTCACCGCGTACGCAGCCGCGACCACCCCTACCCCGCGCATCGTCGACTTCCTGTACACCGCGCGATCGGAGCGTGATTTCATCTACCGCGACGAGCTGGAACGGTTCGGCGCCTCGTCGCCGAACACGCGCGTGCGGCTGAAAACCGGCCGCGCGGATGAGGCGTTGATCGCGCCGATGATCCGCCCGGGCGCGATCTACCTGATCGCCGGCCCGATGCCGATGATGGACGCGGTGCGCGAGATCCTCGCCAAGCACGGCGTCGCATCAACCGACATCTACTACGAACCCTTCGCGATGTAGAGGCTACACGCGCGTCCTCAGAACAGGAAGTAGCGCTGGGTGAGCGGCAGCTCGTACGCCGGATCGGAGTGGACAAGCTCGCCGTCGACCGTCACCTGGAACGTCTCCGGGTTGACCTGGATGTCGGCGAGTGTGTCGTTGAACTTCAGGTCCTTCTTGCCGATCGTGCGGCATCCGCGCACCGGCAGCACCTGACGCGCCAGGCCGAGCTTGCCCTTGATGTCGTCGTCGACCGCGGCCTGCGAGACGAACGTCGCGCAGGAGCTCGACAGCGCACGGCCCAGCGCGCCGAACATGTCACGGTAGTAGACCGGCTCCGGGGTCGGGATCGAGGCGTTCGCGTCGCCCATACGCGAGTAGGCGATCGTGCCGCCCTTGATGACCATCTCCGGCTTCGCGCCGAACATCGACGGCTGCCAGAGCACGAGATCGGCCATCTTGCCGACCTCGATCGAGCCCACGTAGTCGGCGATGCCATGCGTGATGGCCGGGTTGATCGTGAACTTCGACACGTAGCGCTTGACGCGGAAGTTGTCGTTGCGGTTGTTGTCGTGCTCGTCCTCCGGCAGGGGGCCGCGCTGCTTCTTCATCTTGTCGGCGGTCTGGATCGTGCGGGTGATGACCTCGCCGACGCGACCCATGGCCTGCGAGTCGGAGCTCATCATCGAGATGATGCCGAGATCGTGCAGTACGTCCTCCGCGCCGATCGTCTCGGGGCGGATGCGCGAGTCGGCGAAGGAGATGTCCTCCGGCACATTGCGATCGAGATGGTGGCAGACCATCATCATGTCGAGATGCTCGTCGATCGTGTTGCGCGTGTACGGCATCGTCGGGTTCGTGGAGCTCGGCAGCACGTTCGGGAAGCCGGCCACGCGGATGATGTCCGGGGCGTGGCCGCCGCCGGCGCCCTCGGTGTGGTAGGTATGGATCGCGCGCCCCTTGAACGCGGCGATCGTGTCCTCGACGCAGCCGCCCTCGTTGAGCGTGTCGGTATGGATCGCGACCTGGATGTCCATGTCGTCGGCGACGCCGAGGCAGGTGTCGATGACGGCCGGTGTGGCGCCCCAGTCCTCGTGGATCTTCAATCCCGCGGCGCCGGCGCGGATCTGCTCGCGCAACGGTTCGGGGCTGGAGTCGTTGCCCTTACCGAGGTAGGCGATGTTGACCGGCAGCGCCTCGGCCGCCTCGATCATGCGGGCCAGGTGGAACGCGCCCGGGTTGCAGGTGGTCGCGTTGGTGCCATCGGCCGGGCCGGTGCCGCCGCCGACCATCGTGGTGACGCCGCCCGCGAGCGCGGTGCGGATTTGCTGCGGGGAGATGAAGTGGATGTGCGTGTCGAGGCCGCCCGCCGTGACGATCAGGCCCTCGCCGGCGATCGCCTCGGTGCCCGAGCCGACTTCGAGGCCGGGGGTGACGCCGCTCATGGTCTGCGGGTTGCCGGCCTTGCCGATCGCGCTGATCTTGCCGTTTTTCAGGCCGATGTCTGCCTTGTAGATGCCGGTCCAGTCGACGATCAGCGCGTTGGTGATGACGGTGTCGGGCGATTCGGCGTCGAGCTGGACGCTGGACTGGCCCATGCCGTCGCGGAACGATTTGCCGCCGCCGAACTTCAGTTCGTCGCCGTAGTGCGTGTAGTCCTTCTCGACTTCGATGATGAGGCTGGTGTCGCCGAGGCGGACGCGGTCTCCGGTGGTCGGGCCGAACATGCCCGCGTAGTCCTTGCGTGTGATGGTCTTGCTCATGGTGTGTGTCCCGTTCCTGCCGATGTTCCTGCCGATCGAATCAAATACCGAGGAAGCCCAGTTCGTGGGCCTTCCTGAACGCGGCCTCGCGCACCTGCGGGTCGTCGAGCTTGCCTTCGACGAGCGCGCTGAAGCCGTGGATCTCGCGGGTGCCGCCGATGTCGATCAGGCGCACGCGATGGGCCTCGCCCGGCTCGAATCGCACGGCGGTGCCGGCGGCGATGTCGAGTCGCTTGCCGTAGGCGGCCTTGCGGTCGAACTTCAGGTACTTGTTGACTTCGAAGAAGTGGAAGTGGGAGCCGATCTGGATCGGACGGTCGGCGGTGTTGACGACGTCGAGTTCGATGGCGTCCTTGCCGTCGTTCAGGGTCAGGTCGTCGTCCGCGAGCAGATATTCGCCGGGAACGAGCTTCTCGGTCGATTCGATCGGGTTGTGGATCGACACGAGCTTGGTGCCGTCGGGGAACGTGGCCTCCACTTCGACAACCTCGAGCATTTCGGCGACGCCGTCCATCACGTCCTCGGGCTTCAGCAGCGTGCGCCCGTAGGACATGAGTTCGGCGACGGTCGCGCCCTCGCGTGCGCGTTCGACGCATTCGGAGGAGATCAGCGCGATCGCCTCGACGTAGTTGAGCTTCACCCCCCGCGACTTGCGGTCCTTGGCGAGCTGTCCCGCCAAATACAGCATGAGCTTGTCGGTCTCCCGTGGTGTCAGTCTCATCAAGGCCCCCATCGTCCGTATGGTCGTTGCGTGCGTCTCACGAATCGGGCACATTCTACGGCCGCTACAAGAACGATATGTTTCCGCGTCTCGCGGGGCGCGGGCGGACTCGTCACGCCGTGGGCAGCAGGGCGTGCAGTACGGTCATCACCACCAGGCCGATGATCGCGGTGACGGTCAGCGAGAAGCCGGCGAGCTTCGCATTGCCGGTCAGCGAATCGGTGAACTTGGTCGAGAAGATCGTGACCGGGGCGAACGCGCCCAGCACGATGATCTCGCGGATACGCGCGTCGAACGGCAGCAGGAACCACGCGGCGAGCGCGATGATCACACCGAACACCGCACGCCACGCGATCACCTTCGCGAGCTCCACCTTGTCCTTGCGATTGTCGGGCACCTCCATCATGAGACCGATCATCGCCATCGCGCAGAACGCGTTCGCGTTGGCGAACGGCGTGATCAGGGTGACGATCGGCTGCGGGATCGTGATGCGCAGGAACATGAACACGAGCATCAGCATGTAGATGTCGAACGAGATCGACCCGAGGAAGTCGCGGGCGATGTTGCGCAGCCGAAGCCGCCACGGCAGGGCCTTGAAGTTGTCGTCCATCTTGAGCAGCGTGCGCGTGATCGTCAGCGACCCTGCGGTGGCGACGGTCGCGTTGCCGATATCGAGCATGATGATCGGCAGGCCGGCGGAAGCGCCCATGAACGTCTGCACGACCGGCAGACAGAACGCGCCAAGGTTGAGACCGGACGCGTTGAGCATCTGGAAGGCGCGGTAGTTGCGTTCGTCGCCGCGCGAGCCGAAGTAGACGACGAACAGCGGGATCAGGCAGGCGAAGAAGCCGAACAGCACGATCCACAGCATGCGCATGTCATGCTTGTTCGTCGCGAACGACAGGATGATCGCGCAGGGCAGGGTCAGATTGAACACAAGTCCCTGCGCGACCTTGTAGTCGCGTTCGCCGAACACATGCAGATGCTTGAGCGCGTAGGTGCCGACGATGACCAGCAGCAGGGAGCAGGCTTGGAAGAGCATGCTCCCGTTCTACCTCACCGTGTGCAGCCGAAGCGGTAGAGCGCCCACCCCTTGGCATAGTCGGCGCGATCCGAGTAGTCGCGCACCTTGACGAGCGTGCCGTCGGCCGTGTACTTGGCGATGAGATCCTCGCGGTGGAACGGATCGTACTGCTGGCGGAACGTGAACATCTGGAGGCTTGGCGCCTGACCGCCCATCACGAGGAAGTATTCGGGCTTGTCCTGTTCGATCGGGCAGACCGTGTCGAGCAGGGTCGTCTTGTCGCCGGAGTCGAACGCACGCTCGACCGCGCCGAAGATCGCGCCGTTCTTTTCGGCCATCGGATTGTAGATCGGGTAGAGCATGTTCACGTCGAACACGGTCTTGCCGTACATCGACCCGTTGAGCGGATCGGAGATGACCGCCGCTCCCGGTTCGACCGTGCGTGCCACGTCGGCGAGAATGCCGTACTTCGTGTCCGTGAGCTGCTCGTCGGGCTGGGCGTCGGTCAGGGTCATGTTCGCGTAGATGTCGTGCGCGAGTCTGGCGCGATTCGCGTTGCCCCAGCCGGTGATCGACCCATCGGGCCCGCTCGTCACGCCGCCGAACTGCGCGCCCACGGCGAGCGCGGCAAGGGCGGCGACCATGATCGCCGAGATGGTGCGGCGGGCGCGGAACGGATGCGGGGATGGGATCGTCGTCTCATGCAGCGCACTCGCGGCGAAGACGAGCAGGGTGACGATCGCGAGCGGGATCATCGTGAGAGGTCTGGTCTCGGCGCGATACCACGCGGCCGCTACGATGTTCGGGAACCACCCGGTGAGCGCCGTCGAGCACACGTAGAGCAGCCCGAACAGCACCACGACCAACAGCACCGAAATCGCATCCTTGCGCAGGAAACCCGTCTTCTCGGTCACAACCGCAATAATCGTCACGACTACGGCCGCGACCACCATCACCGCCATCATGATGCCCGCGGGCCCGTCGATGTTGTCGGTGACGAACACGCGCAGGGCGTCGGGAACCGTGCGATTCGGCACGAACGTGTGGAACCAGTCGCCCGGATTGAAGTAGCGGCTCGACTTGTAGTGCGTGATCATGTACGCGAGGAACGCACCCGCGCCGAGCACGCAGGCGGCGAGCGCGGCGAGAATGAATCGCCATGGCAGTCGCATGAGCAGGAACGGGCCGATGAACAGCAGCCAGGTGAACGTCATGCGCGGGTGCGCGAACACGGTGATACCACCGGTCAGCACGGTGATCGCGCTCCAGCGGATGATCGCGGATCGCGCGACGATCGCGTCGAACAGTCGCAGCGTCGCGTACAGCCAGAACGGCAGCAACGAGAAGGCGAGGCCGTAGGCGACGAGCGGGCCGGAGGCGAGCATCTGGAACGGATGGCTGGCCGAGGCAACCGATAGCAGCGGTACGATCAGCGCCATCGCACAGGGGAAGACGGGAACCCTGCCGGCTGGCGCACGGGCGCCGCGCACGCCGCGGCAGGTCCAGTACGAGGAGAGCAGCTGCATGCCGGCCGGCCAGACGAGTCCCGCGCCGGCGATCCACACGACGTTGAACGCGGTGTAGATGCTCATCTCAGCGCCGAAGAGCCGCGCGATCGCGATCAGTCCGGCGGCGAGCAGGTGGAACAGCGGCGGATAGTACGCGTCGTTGGGCCACAGGTGCGTGGCCGCGCCGATCCCCTCGTCCAAGATGCGTCGGATGAAGTAGTAGTGGGCGGGCGCGTCGATCTGATGCAGCGGATACTGCCACGCCGCGTCCCCCTTGGGGAACCACGCGACGACCACGGCGAACGCGAGCAGCACGCCGATCGTCATGCACGCGGGCAGGGCGACGAGCGGGGCGAGACGGCGCGGCATGACAGACGCGCCGGACGTCGACGTACCGGACGTGACCGTACCGGGCGTGAACGTGTCGGAAACGGTGTTCATCGACTTGATCGACATGTGACGGGCGGCTCCGAATCGCCCGGATCAGTCGTCGAGATCGAGCGTGTCCGGCAGCGGGGCCGGCATCGGGCGCCACGAGCGGTCGCGCAGGAGCTTGCGCGAATCCCACCAGCCCTTGGCGATCTGCACGATGCCGGTCCTCAAGTGCTCGCGATCGACCATGACGAGTCGAATGAGCTCCTTGGCGGCGGTCGCGGCGGTGCCGAGCGCGAAGAGGAACGGGCGATAGTCGCCGTAGACCATGAAGTAGCGGGCCATGTAGCCGCGATTGCGCATGATGTGATAGCGGTTCATGTCGGACGTGGAGTTGAGCTGGCGCACGCCGGCAATGTCCCAGTTGCCGATCTCGCGCGTGCGGCGCAGCACCACATCGGGCACGACGATCGGGGCGGTGACCTTGCTCGCGCGATAGCCGTAGATCGTGTCGTCCCAATAGATGAAGAAGCGCGGGTCGGGCAGGCCGATCGCCTTGACGACGCGGCGGTTGAACAGGCCGCCTTCGAAGCACAGCGTGTTCATCGTGCGGTATCCGGCGCGGCCGAAGGCGGCCGGGGCGATCGGGTTCGGGATGCCCAGGCCGATGCGGAAATCGTACTGCCAGTAGAACGGGCCGCCGTCATAGTCGAAGCGGGATCCCTGGATGACCTCGTGGCGCAGGGTCCACGGGGCGAGCTTGGCGATCGCGTCGGGCAGGACGGCGACGTCGTCGTCCATCACCCAGAACCATTCGGCACCCAACTGGTACGCCTTCTTGACGCCTGCGGAGAAGCCGCCCGCGCCGCCGAGGTTCTCGGCCTGCGGCGCGTAGACGACGCGCGACTGGTTGCCGGACCGGTCGGCGACGGTCCTACCCCACTGCGCGTTCGCCTTGGCCTCGAGATCGGCGACCATGGACTTCGTCTCGTCGGACTGCTCGTTGTCCACGACGATGACGCGCCACGGGGCCTGTTCGAGCGCGAGAATCGACTCGAACAGAGTGGCGAGCAGGTTCTGGCGCTTGTACGTGGTGATGACCATCGCAAGGTGGTCGATGGACTTGGGCGTCTTCTTCACATCAGTCATGTGCTTTATTCTCTCACTACGCCCCGCCACGGCCCTCGCGGCCAATCGGCACGAGCCTCACGCCCAATCGGCGATGAATCCGTAATCCCCAAAACCGTTGCGGCACAACACAACACGCCGTATGGTGGCAGATTTTGCAGAAGCTGGTATCGTATGACGAGTTGCGTTCGAAGCCTGCTTGTCTAGGGGCGGAGAGACAACACGGAGGATTCGCCTAGTGGTCTATGGCGCACGCTTGGAAAGCGTGTTGGTGTAACAGCCTCACGAGTTCGAATCTCGTATCCTCCGCCATCGCCCTTTTCCCGCCCAAAGGAAAAGGGCTTTTTCATTGCCAAAACGGCGGTATTTCAACGGTTTCAAGCCATTCCGCCGATCTGCGCACCCACGATTTTCCCCAATCAACGATGCGGGCCTGATAGTATGCCCCTACACATGTCCGCAGCAATGTGAGACTTCCAAGAACCGGGGGTAATCCCCCGGCATTTCATCTGCACCATCGAACTGACTGCGCTCACGTACGAGAACCACGAGCAAACCGCAACCGACGAACGCTTCTTCGAATCGGCACGCACCTTCAAGAAGAACTTCCTCAAAAAGGTACGGAAGCATCAGCTGACGGCTCAGTAAATCTCATCCAAGCCGGCATCCACACCGCATAGGCACCTTTCATCGACGCCGTCGAACCGCGGCAGTCAGCGTATGGTCACATGTTCGCGACAGATACGCCAAACGTGATCGGCAGGATCTTGGCCAGAAACGCGAGCAACTTGTTGAACGGATGCGGCAGGTAGATGGCCTTGTTCCGCTTGACTGCACGGATTGAACCGATCGCCACATCACGCGGGTCCAGCACCGGCAGCGACGTCCGCTTCCTCGGCCTCGCATCCGAGACCGCACCGGCGGACGGTTCAGAACCACGCGACAGCATCGGCGTATCCATCAGTCCTGGTTGCGCCACGGTGACATGGATGCCGTGCGGCTTGAGTTCCTGCCGCAGCACGACGGACAAGGTGCGCACATAGGACTTGCTGGCACTGTACGCCGCCAGGTTGCCCACAGGTGAGGCTCCAAGAATGGAGCCGGTCTCCAAGATCATGGACCCGCGTTGCATGTACGGCAGGCATAGGCGCGTGACCATCGTGGCCGCCGTGACGTTGAGCTGCACCAACTGCAGTAGGCGCTGCGGATCCTCATCGGCGAACGGCCGGCTCGCACCGACGCCCGCGTTGCTGACAAGCATACGGATGACAGGCTTGGCGGCGTCAAGCCTGTCATGCAGTTCGTCAAAGCTGCGCGAATCGGTCAGATCGAGCGGAACCGGCACGATGCGAACGCTCTGATATTCAGAGGCGATTCGTTCGAGTTTGCCTTTGCTGCGAGCGATTATCCAGATCTCCCGGATTTCCGGGCACTCACGGATGATCGCATCAATATACGCCCGGCCAAGGCCAGAACTTGCGCCGGTGATAA
Source organism: Bifidobacterium callitrichos DSM 23973 (assembly GCF_000741175.1). Lineage (GTDB taxonomy): Bacteria > Actinomycetota > Actinomycetes > Actinomycetales > Bifidobacteriaceae > Bifidobacterium > Bifidobacterium callitrichos. The sequence goes on along the minus strand of NZ_JGYS01000011.1, from coordinate 22,773 downwards.
TAGCGATAGGCATTGCCGATCCCCTCCCTTTCATTCGCGTTCGTCAATTACCCGACGATCAGAACCGAACCACGACCTTGCCTGATGCGCGTCCTCCCATGCCGGCGACAAGCTTGAGCGCCGCTTGAATGTCGTCAAGACGGAGCATGTGCGGGTCGATGGAGGGGCGCACATCACGCTCCTTCACGATGTCGGTGACATGACGCAGCTGTTCGCCATCCGCCCGCACGAAGATGAATTCGTACCGCTTGCCCTGCGCCTGCGCCTTCTTGTCGAGCTTCGATCCGGCGAGCGAGAACAGCGCGCGCTTGAGGAACGGCATCCGCATGCGTTCGGCGAACGCCTTGTTGGGCACGCCACGCAGGCTGAGCAGCGTGCCACCGGGTTTCAGCACGGACAGCTCACGGTCGAACTCGGCCGGTCCGAGCGTATCGATCACGTAGTCGACACTGACGCCGGCCTGCCAGTAATCCTCCGCACGGTAGTCGAGATACCGGTCGGCGCCGAGGGCGAGGATCTCGTCGCACGAGCGCTCGTTACCGGTGACGGTGACGTCCAGCCCCAGCGATTTGGCGATCGGCACGGCCATGCGTCCGAAGCTGCCCGAGCCTCCGGGAATGAGGACGCTCTGCCCCGGCTTGGCGTCCAGGACCTCCGTGAACGCCTGCCACGCGGTCAGACCGGTGAGCGGGATGGTCGCGGCCTCGTCGAAATCATAGCCCTCGGGCATCGGTGCCACAGCGTCGGCGGGCAATGCGGCGAATTCGGCGAGCGCGCCGGGGCGGTCGATCGGCGTGCGGGCATACACGCGATCACCCGGCTGGAATCCGCGCACCGCATCACCCACGCGTTCCACGACGCCGGCGACCTCGTTGCCGAGCGTGACCGGCATCGGATAATCCTGGATCAGCTTGACTGCGCCGGCGGCGACCAGCAATTCCAGCGGATTGACAGCCGCCGCCTTGACGCGGATCAGTATGTCGCGGTCGCCGATGGACGGTTCGGGGATCTCGTTGACCTCAACCCCCGCAATGGCCTTGGCGACGTCCTTCTCGTAACGGTTGATCTGCGCTGCTCGCATGGTGGCGCGTCCTTTCTTCGATTCCGCAGGTGTTGGATTTCCGACGACCCAGTAATGTAATATTTAGAATTACATTAAACCATATCGTGACGCCGGGATATCGTCAACACAGCGGCAACGCAACGCGTGAACACATGGAACGACGGCACGAAGGACGGGAGGACGCATGCACATCAGCATGAAATGCTCAGTGGCAGTGCACTGCCTCATCTTCATGAACGAGGCCGGCAGCGACGACCGCGTCACCAGCACGCTGCTGGCCGAAAGCACCGGATGCAACCCCGCAAGCATTCGAGCGCTCTTCGCCGCGCTCAAAAAAGCCGGCATCATCGACGTCCAACGAGGCAACGTCGGCGCGCACCTGATCCAAGACCCCAAGGACGTGACACTGCTCGACATCCAGAACGCCGTCGAACCCGATGGATTGGCCACGATGATCGGCGTCCACCAATACAAGGGACAGTCATGCCCCGTGGCGCGGAATATCCACGCCACGCTCGCCCCCTCCTACGAGAAGATCGAACACGCCACAGCCGAGGCCATGCGCTCCATCACGCTGGCGGACATCATCGACGACTACCACACCCAACTCAACGACAAACCCACGCAGCGCCAATGACACCGCGAGCACAGGGCATCCACCGGCAAACACGCGCAAAAAGCCATGAACGAAACCAACGAACCACGCCGCCTCGTGAGACCCAACGCCCCGACGCCGATTCCGGCCCCGAGTCCCGCGAATCCGAAGAACTCAACGCAACCACCCCGGTTTCTCGCACTGAATCCCCCACGAAACAAGCGAACACCGGTCCTACAATGAAACTCATGACGCTTCGCATTGCTCCGATTGAACCGCAGTGGTTCGGACAGAAAGCACAAGTCCAGTCACATACATGGCATGAGCTGAATCAAGGCCACATCCCTCAGGAAATCGCAGACGCGATCACCCCCGATTTCGCACTGAGACTGACGCGTAACGCTGCGAACAACAGCAATCAAGCGACGTTGGTGGCGTTGGACGACAATCAGGTAATCGGATTTGCGGAACTGCTGCGCACTCCACGACCGCCGATCAACCGGCCCGACGCAGCGGAGCTGGCCTCGCTCTATGTGCTGACCGCCCATCACCGCAAAGGCGTCGGACGGATGCTGGTCGAAGCCGGCAAACACGCGATCGGCAACGATCGACTTGCCTTATGGGTGATGGCATTCAACGCGAACGCGCAAGGATTCTACCGACATATCGGATTCCACGAAACCGGTCACACGCAAACCGAAGACATGGGACCGGAACTGGAAATGATCAACTACGCAGGCGAACCCAATCAACGGTAAAGACCTGACCATGTCTCATACACGGGTCCGCAGCAACGTGAGACCTCCAAGAGCCGGGAACCCCGGCATTTTTATTGTCAGAGTTTCATCGCCCGGATAGGATTGCGGAACCGGGAACTAACGCAATGTCGGACGCACGGCAGCGGCTACAGGAGATACCCGCCGGTAAGCCAATAGGCCGTCGCGTCGGCAGTCAGCAGGATGGCGACAACGATCAGCGCGCCATGCAGCATGTGGTTGAACATCGTCTGGTTTCGCGCCTTCCACTCGTCCAGCCTAGCGGCGAGCGCGTCGAGGCGATTGCATTGGATGGCTGCATACACGACCATCGCCAGACATTGACTGACCACGAACCACAGGGCCAGCAGCAGCGCGGCCATGACGACACTATGCGATTCCCCTCCGATGAGCATCACCGCATAGAACGTGGGATCGGTAAACGAGGTGACCGCGAACACGAAGCCCACGGCTATATGTCCCAACGCACCGCCGCGGACGGCTTCATGTGGCTGCTTCTTCTCGCGCTTGGGACCGGCAAAGACCCGTCTCGCCACCCAAAGCAGGATGACGACGGATACGGCAAGTTCCGCAATCGCCCAGAACCGACTGCCGTCATCAGGCAGGACGCTTTGCAGGAAACCGGCCGCCGCGGCTCCCATCGACGCCGCAAGCACCGTGCCGACAAGAATCGTGGAGATTGCGAACGACAGGAAGAACAATGTGATTCGGGACTTCCTCTCTCCTCGCAGCCTCATCGACATCATGTACGCCGCGGTGATGGGGTCGATGCCGAGCACTCCCAGCCCGATCGTATTCAGCATCCGGTGAGTCAACGCGCAGCCTCCAGCTCGTCGAGCTTGCGGCGGAAGGAATCAAGATAGCGGTTCACCAGTCGCAGTATCGCCTGCTGGTCCTCGACCGGCATCTCGTCGAACACCTCGCTTTCGGCGCGTTCGACCGGCAGCACCCGCTCGCGCATCACACGCTCCCCCTGCACGGTCAGATGCATGCGCATCTCCCGACCTTCGCCTTGACGCAGCTCGATCAGCCCGTCCTGCACCATCCTTCTGACGGACGAGTTCACCGTCTGCTTGTTCAGGCACGCATACCGGCACACGGCGGTCTGGGTGCATCCCTCCCCCAGGACCAGCATCGCCTGCAGGATACCGTATGCACTATCGGACAGGCCGCGGGCGGCGGCTATCTCATGGTAGAGCCCCTCGATCTGCCGGTTCAGCCGATCGAACTCCCGCAAGGTCTCGTTCTGCCTGAATTCCATGATTATGTCCTCCCGCACACACCTCGAGTATGAAATCATACTCACAAAATAGTATGATTTCATACTCGCGTCAACATCCACGCACGAGCCAGACCACGTCCAAACTCCCCCAAATCGCATCCGCACCAGCGCAACAAGACATTCTGCCGCTCAGCTGCATTTTCCGCCAATCGGACGCCGACCCGCAGGAGCACACACCGACTCACGGCACGGATGGGGAAGCGTCTCCGTGTGCGACGGCGTTACCAGCGCACGGAGATGCGCTCGCCGATGTGCGCGTCGGCGGGCGCCTTGGACAGCTCATCGACGATGGCGATGGCGTAGTCGGCGTAGCTGACCGCGCTTTCGCCATCCGCGTTCGTAGTGAACTCCTCGCCGGCGAGCGCGTACTCGCCGGTGCGCGGTCCGTCGGCGCGGAAGTCGGCGGCCGGCGAGACGTACGTCCACTTCACGTCGGAACGCTTGCGCAGTTCGGCGAGCGATTCGCCCATCGCGGTGGCGAGCGGCTTGAACTCGGGCGGGAATCCCTCGGACTGGCTCAGCTGCAGCGTATGCGCGGCGTCAAGGTACAGGCTGCCGGCACCGCCGACCACGATCAGGCGGGTGTCGGTTCCGGAGAGGATGTCGACCAAGTGCTGGATCGAGGTGGAATGCTGATGTAGAGCTTCCGGCGCCCATGTGCCGAACGCGTCGATGACCGCGTCGAAGCCGGCCAGATCGGCCGCAGTCAGGTCGAACAGATCCTTGGACAGGACGTGCTGGGCGGCGGTCCTGTTCTCGCTGAGGACTACAAAACCAGACTCGCGGCCTGACGACCGCTCCCTCTCGCGTGACTTGGCACCCGCTGCCTCCGCCGCTTCCGCTTTGCTTGGCGCGATCTTTCATCGTCTTTTCCCGCGAAACTCTTGTGCCGCGTGGCCGAGCCCGATAGCATCGCGACTCATGACCGATACCAATGCCCTACCGCTTCCCCAGTCCGATCGCGATCCCGCGCACCTGCAGGGACACTGGCTGCTGGCCCGCATCGGCAAGCGCGTACTGCGCCCCGGCGGCAAGAAGCTCACCGAACGCATGCTCGCCAACACCGATATCGCCGGCAAGGACGTCGTCGAGTTCGCGCCGGGACTCGGTCTGACCACTAGGGCGATTCTGGCTCAGGGGCCGAAGAGCTATCGCGGCGTGGACCGAGATCCGCAAGTTGTGGACATCATCACCCGGCTGACTGCGGAACAGTCAGGACAGTCCGGACAGCGCCCCATCCCCGCGAGCTGCGTCCTGCGCGACGCCGCCGACACCGGACTTGACACGGACAGTGCCGACGTGGTGATCGGCGAGGCCATGCTCACGATGCAGAGCGATCGCGGCAAGCGGGCGATCATCGACGAGGCGTTCCGACTGCTGCGCGCAGGCGGCACCTACTCGATCCACGAGCTCGGCCTGCAGCCGGATGATCTGGACGACTCCGTCAAGGACGAGATCCGCAAGGCGCTGGCACGCAGCATCAAGGTGAACGCGCGACCGCTCACCGAGGCGGAATGGCGAGATCTGTTGGAATCCGCGGGATTCGAGGTGCTGTGGAGCGGCAAGGAGCCGATGGCCCTGCTGGATATGCGGCGCAATATCGCCGACGAGGGCATCGGCGGCGTACTGCGCATCATGCGTAATGTGCTGGGGAACAAGGACATTCGCGCCCGCGTGCTTGGCATGAAGTCCACGTTCGACAAGTATCGCGACGAGCTCACGGGCATCGCCTTCGTGGTACGCAAGCCCCAAGCGTGACATCGTGGCGTAAGATCACACCAAGTACAAAGGAGCACATCATGACCGATGACAACCAGCAAATCAAGCAGGGCTGCTGCAAGCAGGACGACGGGCATCACTGCAAGTGCAGGCACGATGCCGAGGGCCATGCCATCGCCGTCGACCCGCATCTGGGCTATGTCGCCGATCTCGCCTCGCTGATCGACATCCAGGAGGAGGCCACCGTCTCGCGAACGGTGCTGAGGGAGGATGGACTGCGCGCCGTGCTCTTCGCCTTCGACAAGGATCAGGCGCTGAGCGAGCACACCGCGGCCATGCCCGTGACGATCCAGGTGCTCGAAGGCCGACTGCGTATCGGTGGCGGCGAGCGCGAAGTCGAACTCACCCCCGGCGGCATCGTCTATCTGAGCGCCCGGCTGCCGCACACCGTCTACGCGCTCGAACCCAGCAAGATGCTGTTGCAGATGTTCGACAACCGGGGCTGAGCACCAGTCGGGTCCCACTGCCTCGACTATGAGTCCCGCGCCGGTCTAATCCCCCAAGGAACATACTTAATCCCGATGAACGTACGCTGACTCCCGCTCAGCGTACGTTCATCGGGAGGATAACCACTCGATCACCCGTTTTCGTACGCTCACCACGAGTAGGCGTACGAATACGGGTGATCTCCCTTTTATGCCCACGATCAACGTACGCTCACCGCCATTCAGCGTACGTTGATCGTGGCTCCTCCCCGGATAACCCCCGGGAACGTACGCCGCCTCTCGTCCGGACACCACTCGATCACCGAACACCACCCGGCACCGACCCTGCCCATGGCTCAGCGTACGTTGTATGTGGTCTTTTTCCACGTACGAAGGATTCCTCCCCAACCATGACATCGCATCTCGCCGAAGCCGGTCGCACGCTGATCCCGCGCAAGGATGACAGGTACGGCCTGCTCTCCCCCGCGCTGGTGATCCTGACGTACGTCGCGGGATTGGTGGATGCGTTGAGCTACCTGGCGTTGGGGCATGTGTTCGTGGCGAACGTGACCGGCAACATCGTCTTCCTTGGATTCTCGATCGCCCATGCGCAGGGATTCGTCTGGTGGACGTCGGCATTGACGTTGGTCGCGTTCATGGTCGGTGCGTTGATCGGCGGGCGCATCATCCACTATTTCGGCCATCATCGCGCCCGCCATCTGCTGGTTTCGACCGGCGTGCAGGCGCTGTTCGTGATCGCCGCGCTGGTCGGCATCCGTCTGCTCAACCAGTTCATGCCGGCGGCCGCCACCTCATCCGGCCCGAGTCTCAACTTCCCGACCGCGAACCATATCGATCTGCATATCATCCTGCTGATCGTGCTACTCGCCCCGGCGATGGGCATCCAGAACTCGACGGCCCGCAAGCTGTCGGTTCCGGATCTGCCCACCACGGTTCTGACGATGACGCTGACCGGCGTCGTCGCGGACACCTCCGCGCACGGCCACGAAAAGTCGAAGCTAGGCCGTCGCGCAGTGGTGATGGTCGCGTTGGCGCTTGGCGCGCTGACCGGCGCGCTGCTGCAGACGCACGGTCACGAGGATGTGATTCTGATGGTGATGATCGGCTGTCTGCTGGCAGTCATGGCGATGATGTTCCCGCATCTCACCTCGACGGCACCGTGGGCCACCGGTCAAACCCACCACTCACAACATCACACGCGCATGGCCTCCTTCGCGGCCTCGACCTGATCGGCGCCGCCCTCGCCGCTGGCGATGAATCGCCCGGAGGCGAGCACGTAGTAGCGGTCCGCGCGTTCGACCGCGAACTGCACCTTCTGCTCGACCAGCACCACGCCGATGCCCTTCTGCTCGGCCATCGTGCGGATCGCCTTCTGGATCTCCGCGACGATGTTCGGCTGGATGCCTTCGGTCGGCTCGTCGAGGATCATGAGCTTCGGACGGGTGATCAATGCGCGGGCGATCGACAGCTGCTGGCGCTGGCCGCCGGAGAGCAGTCCGGCGCGGCGTCCGGCGAACTCCTTGAGAATCGGGAACATCTCCACGGCCTCGTCGTAGCGGGCCTTCGCCTCGGCACCGTACCGGTCGGCTACCACATGCAGGTTCTCGTCGACGGTCATCGTGCCGAACGACTGCTGCCCCTGCGGCACGAACGCCATGCCGCGTCGGATGCGCTGGTTCGGCGCGACTTTGGTGATGTCGTCGCCGTCGAACGTGATCGACCCGGACGTGACCGGCAGCAACCCCAGCAACGCCTTGAGCAGCGTGGTCTTGCCGGCGCCGTTGTTGCCGACGATGCTGACCCACTGGCCAGCCGCCACGTCGAAGCTGATGTCGTTGACGACCGTCACCTTGCCGTAGCCGGTGTTGAGGTCCTTCACTTCCAGCATTGCCATCACTGATCGCCTCCTCCGAGGTAGATGTTCACGACTTCCTCGTTGTTCTGGATCTCCTCGACCGAGCCTTCGGCGAGGATCTCACCCTGGTTGAGCACGGTGACGGAGTCGGCGAACTGGCGCATGAACTCCATATCGTGTTCGACGATGATGACCGTGCGGTTCTTGCTGCATCGCTTGAGCAGCTCGCCGGTCTGCACGCGTTCGGCGGGCGTCATGCCGGCGACCGGTTCGTCAAGCAGGAGCAGGTGCGCGTCCTGCACGAGCAGCATGCCGATCTCCAGCCACTGCTTCTTGCCGTGCGGCAGGATGCCGGCGGGCGTGTTCATGTCGTCGGTCAGGTTGCACACGTCGAGCATGTACTCGATGTTCTGCGAGACGCCGCCGACCGTGCGGAACAGGTCGCGGCCCTTCTTGCGGAATCCCTCGGCGAGCTGGAGGTTCTCCAGCACGGACAGCTCCTCGACGACCGACGCCGTCTGGAACGTGCGTCCGACGCCGAGTTTGACGATGTCGTTCGGCTTCCTGCCCAGCAGCTCCTCGCCGCGGAACTTCGCCGATCCGGTGGACGGCACGAGGCCGGTGATCGCATCGATGATCGTGGTCTTGCCGGCGCCGTTCGGGCCGATGAGGAAGCGCAGGTCGCCGTGTTCGACGGTCAGGTCGAGGTTCTTCACCGCGACGAATCCGTCGAATTCGACGTGGAGGCCCTTGACCTCCAGATAGTCGTTCCATTGGCCGCCGCGATCGTCGAGCACCGCAAGCTGGTCGTGCAGCTTGGTGCGTTCCTCGACGATCTCGGCCTTCATGGCCGCGGCCTCGTCGCGCATGCGCTTGGCTTCGTCACGCATCTGCACCATTTCGGCGCGCAGCTGCTCCAGATCCTCCTTCGAGGCGGGAGTCGTAGGGTTCGAGCTCATGTTCCTCTCCTCACTCATGCGTTCACCGTTGCGGTCTTCGCAACGCCGGTCGTCGTGTCAGCGGCCCCGGCACCGATGGCCCCGGCACCGCCGAGTCCCAGCTTGTCCTTGATCCACGGCCATACGCCCTTGAACTGTCCCAAGCCCATCGGCACGAAGGCGATGACCAGGATGAAGATCAGGCCCTCCAGGTACGTCCACGCGGACGGATACGCCTCGGACAGCTGCGTTTCGGCGAAGCGGATGATCAGCGTGCCGACCAGCGGGCCGAGCAGCGTGGTGCGTCCGCCGATGACCACGCCGGCGAGCATCAGGATGGACGGCGTCACGCTGATGTCGGAGGGCGAGATGATGCCGACGACCGGCACGAACATCGCGCCGCCGATGCCGGCGAACATGGCCGCCATCGAGAAGGCGAACACCTTGATGGATGCGGGGTTGTAGCCGAGGAACTTCATGCGGTTTTCCTGATCGCGCACGCCGATGATCAGGTTGCCCATGAACGAGCGGCGGATCCAGTAGACGATGAGCACCATGGCCAAGGTCAGGAACGCGCAGATGTAGTAGATCATGCGCTTGTTGGCCGGATCGGTCAGATCGTAGCCGAAGAAGCCCTTGAAGTCGTTGAGGCCGTTGGTGCCGCCGGTCGTCTTGGACTGGCCGATGAGCAGCACCGCGAAGGCGGCGACGAGCGCCTGCGACAGGATCGCGAAGTATGCGCCCCTGACGCCGCGGCCGAACACCGCAAGACCGAGGATCGCGGCGATCGCTCCCGGCACCGCGGCCACGCCGATCACGGCGATCACGGGGTTGCGGAACAGCTCCCAGAAGCCCGGCACCTGCGTGATGCCGTACTGGGCCATGAAGTCGGGCACCTGACCGGGGCCGATGTCCTCGAGCTTCATGTGGATGGCCATCACGTACGCGCCGAGGCCGAAGAACAGTCCCTGGCCGAGCGTCAGCATGCCGCCCTGGCCCCAGGCCAGTCCGATGCCGATGGCGACCATCGCGTAGCACAGGTACTTCGACAGGAGGCCGAGATTGTACACGTTCAGCACCGCGGGCGCGAGGAAGATCAGCGCGATGGCGATGACGGCGCCGATCCACGGCTTGTATTTGAGGTAGAAAGCACCAATACCAGTAGCGTTCATTGTTGTTCCCTCTCTTCGACGTTCACGCGGTTCACGCGAGGTTCCTCGAACGGATGGCGACCAGTCCCTGCGGACGGAACTGCAGGAAGATCACGACGATCAGGAAGACGGCCACCTGTCCGATCGATGCGGAGGTCGGCAGCTCGATCGAGGACTGGCACAGGCCCAGCACGAAGGAGGCGATGACTGCGCCCTTCAGCTGGCCGACGCCGCCGGCGACGACCACGAGGAAGGCCTGCACGATGAACGTGGTGCCGAAGTTGAAGCTGATCGAGTTGAGCAGGCTCAGCGCCACGCCGGCGATGCCGGCGATGCCGGAGCCGAGGAAGAACGTCACGTGGTCGACGGTCTTCGTGGAGATGCCGGATACCTCGGCGAGATCGCGGTTCTCGGAGGTCGCGCGGATCTGGCGGCCGAGCGGTGTGAGCTTCAGGACCGCGTACAGCGCGGCCACGCACACGATCGACAGGATGAAGATGAACAGTCGGCCGGCAGAGAAGCTGTAGCCGAACACCGTGACCGGGTTGGTCAGCGCGTCGGGCGCGGAGGCGTAGACCGGGGTCGCGCCGAAGATGTCACGCGCCAGCTGCTGGAGTACCAGCGATACGCCGAAGGTGACGAGCAGCGTGTCGAGCGGGCGATTGCGCATGCGTTCGAGCAGCAGCACGTCGAGCAGCAGGCCCAGCAGGCCGGCAACGACGAATCCGACGACGAGGGCGACGCCCAACGAGACGGTCTTGTTGCCGATGACCGTGCTCATCACGTACGCGGTGTACGCGCCGGCCATCATGAACTCGCCGTGGGCGTTGTTGATGACGCCCATCTGGCCGAAGGTCAGCGACAGGCCGAGTGCGGCGAGCAGCAGGATCGATCCGTTGGACAGACCCGCTACGATCTGAGGAAATAGCATATCCATTGTTTCGTGTCCTTCTCTCTCGTCAGTTGCTCGAACCGGAGTCTTCGACGCTTGCGCTCAGACTCTTCGCCCAGTCGTAGGTCTTCAGATACGGATCCGGCTGGATCGGGCCGTCGGACTTCCACACGGTGTGGATGAGCTTGTCGGTGCCGATCTTGCCGATGTACGAGGTCTTGTAGATGTGGTGGTTCTCGCCGTCGACCTTGACCTTGCCCTCCGGCGCATTGAAGGTGACGCCGTCGGCCGCCGCCTTGACCTTGTCCACGTCGAACGACTTGGCCTTCTCGACCATGCCCTTCCACAGGTAGACGGAGGTGTATGCGGACTCCATCGGGTCGGAGGTCGGGCGGTTCTGCCCGTACTTGGCCTTGAAGTTCTTCACGAACGTCTTGTTCTGCGCGTTGTCGAGCGTCTGGTAGTAGTTCCAAGCGGTCAGCTGGTCCTTGACGTTGTCGACGCCGATGGCGGAGACCTCCTCCTCGGCGATGGACATCGAGATGACCGGCACGGTGTCCGCCTTGAGGCCGGACGCCTTGTACTCCTTGAAGAACGCGACGTTGGAGTCGCCGTTCAAAGTGTTCACGACCGCGTCCGCGCCGGAGAACTTGAGTTTGTTGACGATGGTGGTGAAGTCGGTGGAGCCCATCGGGGTGTACTCCTCGCCGACGACCTGCATGCCGTTGCCCTCCGCGTACGCCTTGACCACGCGGTTCGCGGTCTGCGGGAACACGTAGTCGGATCCGACGAGGAACAGCTTCTTGTAGCCCTTCTCCTTGAGGTAGTCGAGGGCGGGCACGATCTGCTGGTTCGGGGCGGCTCCGGAGTAGAAGATGTTCGGGCTCGCCTCCATGCCCTCGTACTGCAGCGGGTAGAACAGAAGCGCGTTATCGGCCTCGAACACCGGCAGCATGGCCTTGCGCGAGGAGGAGGTCCAGCCGCCGAACACCGCGGCCACGCACTCCTTCTCGATCAGGGTCCTCGCCTTCTCGGCGAACACGGCCGGCTCCGACTTGCCGTCCTGCTGGACGACCTCGATCTTCTTGCCGAGCACTCCGCCCTTGGCGTTGATCTCGTCGACCGCCATGTGCAGCGAGTCGGAGACGGTCTGTTCGGAGATCGCCATCGTGCCGGACAGCGAGTTGACGAATCCGACCTTGATGGTGCTGCCGGACGTGTCGACGCACGACGTGGCGTCCGCCGATCCACCGTTGCCGGCCGCGTCGGCGGCCTCCTTCTCGGCGACCGTACGCCCCCAGCCGCAGCCGGCGGTGGACAGCACTGCCGCGAGCACGCATGCCATGGCCCCCAGTCTGGCACCTATCTTCCTGGCACGTGATGTAGTCATACGGTCCCTCTCTTTTTTACGCGTACGACGTGGTTGACGTCCGTTGGTTGGTTGACACAATGTGTTGACAACGTGTTGTCGCGTTATGTGAGGTGCGCGGGATCACGCCGGATGGGCGCCACCCCGCGCACCACCCTGAACGCTTGTAGGGGACAGCATCGCACCTCCCGCTTTCCCCGCCGTTGCCCTGATGTTTCCTTCACATCTCATTGATGTCCATTACGTAAACGATGTCATTCCAATTCCCCGCCTCCCTTTGGCGGACCGTTGCCGTGAAGCAAACAGCGGAGCTGTTTGCAGGCAACGTGCGAACCGATAGGCGAGCCACCAAAAGCCGCGCGCGGCGCGTCCCAACTTCCCTGGCTCCCCTTGTCAGGGGAGCTGACCCGCAAAGCGGGACTGAGGGGTAGTTGCCGTGGCGAGCAACCGCATGCCGCCGACAGCGGAATCACCCTTCCCTGCAACCTCCGCGACTGCGATAATGGCCGTATGACCACACATTCTGATGATGTTGCCGCCGTCAATGAGACGGTCGCCACGCTGCTGAACCGTCGTTCCATCCGCAAGTTCAAGGCCGATCCGATCGACGACGACACCCGCGCCGTCCTGGAGACCGTCGCCCAGCATGCCGCCTCCAGCCAGTATCTCAACGACTGGTCCGCGATCCGCATCTCCGATCCGTCCATCAAGGCGAAGTTCGCCGAGATCGGCCACCAGCCGTACATCGCCGAGGCGCCGCTGCTGTACCTGTTCATCCTCGATGAACAGCGCAACGCGCGCATCGCCGAGCGCAAGGGCGTCGACACGTCTTCGCCCGACTGGGGTCTCGCGTCCAGCTACCGGTTCACGCAGGCACAGAACGACGCCGTGCTGGCTCTGCACGCGATGGAGACCGCCGCGTATTCGCTCGGTCTCGGCTGTGTGATTCTCGGCTCATTGCTCAATGACATTCCGGAACTGATCGAACTGTGTCACCTGCCGAAGTACACGTACCCGGTATTGGGCCTCGCGATCGGCAAGCCCGATCAGGAGCCGGCATTGAAGCCGCGCATGCCGCGCACGATGCAGTTCTTCGAGAACCAGTACCCGACCGCGGACGATGCCGCTATGTTGGATGGTCTCGAGGAGTTCGACGGGACCGTGCATCAGTACTACGATCTGCGCAACACTGATCGTCCGGCGACGCCTTCAGCGACCAGATCTCCAAGGTCAGCACCCAGAACGTGAACGACAAGTCGCTGTTGGACAAGGCCACGGCCCAGGGCTTCCATCTGGAGAAGTAGCCTTCTGACATAATGTACGTTATGTCAACGGCCCCATGGGCCCCGGGCTCCACTGAACAACCCCTGGCAACAACGATCAGGAGTACGTTCTTCCGGATATTCCCGGTGAACTTCCGGAAGAACGTACTCCTACGACTGGTAGGCGTACGTTCCTTCGGAAGACCCATGAAGACACCCGAGGGAACGTACGCTCGTGTCCGGTAGGCGTACGTTCCCCCGGAAGATCCATGGAAACACCCGGAGGAACGTACGCCTACTGTCGACCGGTGTCGACGGCGGACGGCCAACGGACGACGTCGCCGTACTACAGTGGAGCCCATGTTCACCTTCGAACAGTTGACGCGCTGCAACCGGACCGAGCTTATGATATGCCGGTTCGTCTCCACGCATGTGGAATCGGTGGCGTATATGTCGGTGCGCGAGCTGGCCGCCGCCACGTACGTATCCCCGTCCACCATCATGCGCTGGTGCGTGAAAATGGGCTTCGAAGGATTCGATTCGTTCAAGGCCGCGGTCCACGAGGCCGCATCCGCACGGAAGAGCAGCCCAGTTCCCCAAGCCGATCTGAGCGAGTTGTCCTTGTTCTTCTCGCGCGCCGACTCCCCCGCGTTCGAAGCCATGCTCGGCGAGGCGACCTCACTATTGGAGCATGCCGATCCGATCGTGTTCGTCGGCGAGGGCTCATCCGGCACGATCGCCGATTACGGGGCACGTCCGTTCGCCAATCTGGGATTGTTCGCCATCGGTCTGACGGATGCGTTCTATCCGACTGCCACGTTCGCCCGCCAATCCATGGCGGTCATCGCCGTGTCGGAGAGTGGCGAGACGCCGAAGCTTCTGGAGCTGATGGAGGGGTTCGCCTCCCGTGGTGCGACCCTGCTCGCGTTGACGAATGCGACAGACAGCACGCTCGCCGCGATGTGCGATTGGTCGTTCGCCGCCGGGTTGTCGTCCGAACGCGTCAACGGCGGATACAACGCGACCAGTCAGCTGCCCGCCGTATTCGTCATCGAGTCGCTGTCACGGCGTCTGGTCAAACTGCGGAATGATCGGAATCAGGGCGATCGGAACCGTTAATCGGACGCAATACGCGGCACGGATTGCCGACTGCGACCACGTTCGCGGGGATGTCATGCGTGACGACCGATCCAGCGCCGATCACTGTGCCGTCTCCGATGGTCACGCCGGGAAGCACAATGACGCCGCCGCCCAGCCAGCAGCCGCGGCCGATATGGATCGGCTTGGCATACGTGTTCCAGCGGTAGTGTGCATCCCCCGGTTTCCAGCCTTCGACGAGACGATCCGCAAGCTCGACCGGATGCGTGGCCGTGTACAGCTGCACGTTCGACGCGATCAAGGTGTCCGATCCGATGGTGATCGTGTTGCAGTCCACGAACGTGCAGTTCATGTTGACCGACACGTTGCTGCCGATGCGAATGTTCCGCCCGTAATCGCAGATGAACGGCAGTCCGACCGACACGTTCTCTCCGATCTGACCGAACAACGATTCGAGGATCTCGCGTTTGCGGGTCTTCGCGTCGTAGGGCAGTCGATTGTACTCGCCCAATAGTCGCCTTGCCGTGTTCTTGTAGTCGAGGAATATGGCGTCGTGGCAGTCGTAGATCTCGCCTGCCATGCACTTGTCGAGCTCGTTCATGTCTGTCTCCTTACTCCTGTACGTCGAGACGACGGTCGTGCCAGTAGTATTCGCGATCGTGCTCGCCGATCGGCCGCACGACTTTGCACGGTACGCCGACTGCGACGACATTCGCGGGGATGTCATGCGTGACAACCGATCCGGCGCCGATCACGCTGTTCTCACCGATGGTGACGCCGGGCAGGATGCTCACGTTGGAGCCGACCCACACGTTGCGTCCGATGTGCACGGGCAACGCATACGTATAGTGATGCTCGCGCATGATCGGCAGGATCGGGTGACCGGCGGTGGCGATGGTGACCGACGGACCGAACATCGCGTAGTCGCCGATCCAGATCTCGGCGTCGTCGACCATGCTCATGAACGCATTGATGTAGATGCCCTTGCCGAGGTGGACACGACGGCATCCGTTGTTCGCGTGCAACGGGGTCTCGATGTGTACGCCCTCCCCGACCTCGGCGCACATGCCCTTGAGCAGTTCGGCACGACGATCCTGCTCGGTGGGCTTGGTCTGGTTGTACTCCCACAGCTTGTTCTGCCATTCGAGTTGCCCGTCCATGATGGCCGGATCGTCGTAGTGATAGGGAAGTCCCATGTCCTTACGAGCTACGTTATCCATGTCATTCGTGCCCATATCCTTCACCACCCATACTCGTGTATCTGTCGTATCGTGTATCTGTCCCATCAACACAAGACACCATTTATGGTAGCGATATCACCGTGAGGGGATAACCAAACAAACCGGGATAGGCACGTTCCGTACCGTACACGGAACACAGGGAGTTACCATGTTCCCCAACCCGTAGAAACACAACCCCGTTAATAGGGGAACCATCCGGTAGTGGGAACCATCAGTGGTGGGGGGGGAACCATCGGCGTACGTTTCCCCGGATGTTTTCGGTGGTCTTCCGGCCAAACGTACGTCTACCGACCATAGGTGTACGTTCCTCCGGGTGTTTTCAACCCGTTTCCGGCCAAACGTACTCCTACCAACCGTAGGTGTACGTTCCCCCGGAAGTCCTCCAGGAATGTCCGGATAACCGTACGCGGACAATCGTGGATGTATGTCCCGGGACACCACAGACGAAAGTATCCGGCCGAACACAAACATGCCCGTATATGTGTGTACGTATCTTCGGATACTTCCACAGGTCGTCCGGCCAAACGTACGCTTACCAATCGTGGACGTACGTTCCTCCGGGTGTTTTCAACCCGTTTCCGGATAACCGTACGGATACCGATTGTAGGAGTACGGTTGTCCGGAAGTCTCCCGGGAATACCCGGCCGAACGTACTCCTACCAGCCGTGAATGTACGTTCCTCCGGATGTTCCCCGGGAATGTCCGGTGGAACGTGCTCCTGGCCGTTATTACTGGGGTCGGGTCCTCCCCTGTGGCCGGAAAACAGTGAATCCCCGGGGACTGTGTGTCCTGCCGGGGATTCGGTTACGTTTGGTAGCGGCGACGTGCTACTCTCCCACATCCTCTCGGGTGCAGTACCATCGCCGTGCAAGGCCTTAGCTTCCGGGTTCGGAATGGGACCGGGCGTCTCACCTTGGCTATGGTCGCCGCAAATCTTCAATTAGCATCCCACCACAAGGGCGGGGGATGGAACCGTGACGGTTCGGGGACCGGACGGCGGACGCGAAAAGTGTTGACGTTCTGTGACCCGTTCGACCTGTTCAGTGTCGTACCGGGTGGTTCACGCAGTGCGTGACGCCCTCCCAAACGGGAGGATGTGTGATTGCCTTTTCCCCGTTAGTACCGGTCGGCTCCACCCCTCGCGGGGCTTCCACGTCCGGCCTATCGACCACGTGTTCTTCATGGGGGGTCTCGAGGCCCGAAGGCCTCATGGAATCCTTATCTTGGAGCGGGCTTCCCGCTTAGATGCTTTCAGCGGTTATCCCTTCCGAACGTAGCCAACCGGCCGTGCCACTGGCGTGACAACCGGCATACCAGAGGTTCGTCCACCCAGGTCCTCTCGTACTATGGGCAGGTCTCCTCAAGATTCCAACGAGCGCAGAGGATAGAGACCAAACTGTCTCACGACGTTCTGAACCCAGCTCGCGTGCCGCTTTAATCGGCGAACAGCCGAACCCTTGGGACCTGCTCCAGCCCCAGGATGCGACGAGCCGACATCGAGGTGCCAAACCATCCCGTCGATATGGACTCTTGGGAATGATCAGCCTGTTATCCCCGGGGTACCTTTATCCGTTGAGCGATGCCGCGTCCGTACACCGGCACCGGATCACTAGTTCCGACTTTCGTCCCTGCTCGAGCCGTCGCTCTCGCAGTCAAGCTCCCTTGTGCACTTACACTCGCCACCCGATTGCCAACCGGGCTGAGGGAACCTTTGAGCGCCTCCGTTACTCTTTGGGAGGCAACCGCCCCAGTTAAACTACCCGCCAGGCACTGTCCCAGAGCAGGATCACTGCTCGTGGTTAGACATCCAATGCGAACAGAGCGGTATTTCACCTTGCGGCTCCACACTGGCTGGCGCCAATGCTTCGAAGCCTCCCGCCTATGCTACACAATCCACACCGAATGCCAATACCAAGGTATAGTAAAGGTCCCGGGGTCTTTTCGTCCTTCTGCGCTTAACGAGCATCTTTACTCGTACTGCAATTTCGCCGAGCTCCTGGTCGAGACAGTGGGGAAGTCGTTACGCCATTCGTGCAGGTCGGAACTTACCCGACAAGGAATTTCGCTACCTTAGGATGGTTATAGTTACCACCGCCGTTTACCGGGGCTTGAATTCACCGCTTCGCGTGAGCTGACGGATCCTCTTAACCTTCCGGCACCGGGCAGGCGTCAGTGCATATACAGCGACTTACGTCTTCGCATGCACCTGTGTTTTTGGTAAACAGTCGCTACCCCCTCTTCTGTGCCACCCCCAACAGCTCCGCGCGCGAGGCGCCTCACCACCGGGGGTCTCCCTTAAACCGAAGGAACGGGAGCAATTTGCCGAGTTCCTTGACCAGGATTCGCTCGATCGCTTCGGTATACTCTACCAGACCACCAGTGTCGGTTTGGGGTACGGGCGGCAAACAGCCTCGCGCCGAAGCTTTTCTCGACGGTCGGGATCACCGGATTCGCGCCCAACGGCGCCCATCATCACACCTCGGCCCTGACGCCCCCCGGATTTGCCTGGGGAACGGCCTGCGTGCTTGACCACGGAAAACCACCTCCGCGGCCGGCTACCCGTCCGTGTCACTCCTCGCGCTACCCTACTACAACTACGCTCCCAACACCGCCACGATCCGAACCCCGAAGGGAACATCACACGACGACGGAGGTTAGTACTCGCTGCCTCGGATCGGGCGGCTGCAAGCCGGTACGGGAATATCGACCCGTTCATCCATTCGACTACGCCTGTCGGCCTCGCCTTAGGACCCGACTCACCCAGGGACGATGAACGTGGCCCTGGAACCCTTGGTCATCCAGCGGCGGGGATCCTCACCCCGCTCTCGCTACTCATGTCTGCATTCTCACTCCCACACAGTCCACGACACGCTTACGCGGCCGCTTCGACCCGGTGTGGGACGCTCTCCTACCCAGCAGAAAAACTGCTGCCGCGTCTTCGGTGGTGTGCTTGAGCCCCGCTACATTGTCGGCGCGGAACCACTAGACCAGTGAGCTGTTACGCACTCTTTCAAGGGTGGCTGCTTCTGAGCCAACCTCCTGGCTGTCTATGCGACTCCACATCCTTTCCCACTTAGCACACGCTTCGGGACCTTAGACGACGATCTGGGCTGTCTCCCTCTCGACGACGGAGCTTATCCCCCGCCGACTCACTGCCGGAATACACTTCACGGGTATTCGGAGTTTGGTTGCTGTTGGTACCCTGTACGGGCCCGCAAGCATCCAGTAGCTCTACCCCCCGGAAGCAATCAACCGACGCTGCACCTAAATGCATTTCGGAGAGAACCAGCTATCACGGAATTTGATTGGCCTTTCACCCCTAACCCCAAGTCATCCCCCCGGTTTTCAACCCAGGTGGGTTCGGTCCTCCACACGGTCCTACCCGCGCTTCAACCTGCTCAGGGCTAGATCATCCCGCTTCGGGTCCAGGACACGCGACTACAACGCCTTTTAAGACTCGCTTTCGCTACGCGTACACCACACGGCTTACGCTCGCCACATGCCACTGACTCGCAGACTCATTTTTCGATAGGCACGCCGTCACCCCACAAGAAGGCTCCGACGGATCGTAGGCGCACGGTTTCAGAGACTATTTCACTCCCCTCCCGGGGTACTTTTCACCTTTCCCTCACGGTACTCGTACACTATCGGTCAGACAGGAATATTTAGGCTTATGCAACGGTCTGCACGGATTCGCACGGGATTCCACGGGGCCCGTGCTACTTGGGACACGCGATCAGGAGACCATGCGCATACGGCTACGGGGCCATCACCCTCTACGGCCCGGTATCCAACCCGGTTCGCCTCACACATGGTTTTATCACTCCCGCCCGGCACGTCGGCACCGGGACACACGCTCCCACAACACCACGCACGCAACCCCCGACGGGTATCACACGCACGCGGTTTGGCCTGATCCGCTTTCGCTCGCCACTACTCACGGAATATCCTTTCCTGCAGGTACTGAGATGTTTCACTTCCCTGCGTACCCCCCGGCCGAAGCCGGTGACCGCCCATAACGACGGCCGTGTTCCCACATTCGGAGACCCTCGGATCGAAGCCCTGTTGGCGGCTCCCCGAGGAATATCGCTGCCTCAAACGTCCTTCATCGGTCCTGTCTGCCAAGGCATCCACCCTACGCCCTTGCAAGCAACCCACACCCAACAAGGATGCCGGCCGCCAGCACTGCCATAGCGAACTCCCAGACGACACATCAATACAACTAGAATGATCACAAAACGATCGACGAACACAAAAAAGTGCTCTTCGAAATCAACAGCAAGAAACAACAAAAGTTGTCACTTGCTCGCGTCCACTATCCAGTTCTCAAACCACCACCGCACACACGACCCGACCACCCGGCCAAACGACCGGACGACCACGCCGCGCGACGACGGACCCGCCCCCGCGAACAACCACGGGAAGTGGCGATCCGGGAACCCAAAAGCATGCCCGTACCACCGGCCACGACCAACGACGGCCACGACCACAAGCCAACGATCTCTTCCACACCAGCAACCCGGACCAACCGGAACATCCGGCCGCCGGGCCCACAACGACTCGCAAACACGAGCCTGAAATCTCCGTAGAAAGGAGGTGATCCAGCCGCACCTTCCGGTACGGCTACCTTGTTACGACTTAGTCCCAATCACGAGTCTCACCTTAGACGGCTCCATCCTTGCGGTTAGGCCACCGGCTTCGGGTGCTACCCACTTTCATGACTTGACGGGCGGTGTGTACAAGGCCCGGGAACGCATTCACCGCGACGTTGCTGATTCGCGATTACTAGCGACTCCGCCTTCATGGAGTCGGGTTGCAGACTCCAATCCGAACTGAGACCGGTTTCGGGATCCGCTCCAAGTCACCTTGTCGCATCCCGTTGTACCGGCCATTGTAGCATGCGTGAAGCCCTGGACGTAAGGGGCATGATGATCTGACGTCATCCCCACCTTCCTCCGAGTTACCCCGGCGGTCCCCCGTGAGTTCCCATCACTGCATGCTGGCAACACGGGGCGAGGGTTGCGCTCGTTGCGGGACTTAACCCAACATCTCACGACACGAGCTGACGACGACCATGCACCACCTGTGAACCCGCCCCGAAGGGAAACGACATCTCTGCCGTCGCCGGGAACATGTCAAGCCCAGGTAAGGTTCTTCGCGTTGCATCGAATTAATCCGCATGCTCCGCCGCTTGTGCGGGCCCCCGTCAATTTCTTTGAGTTTTAGCCTTGCGGCCGTACTCCCCAGGCGGGATGCTTAACGCGTTAGCTCCGACACGGGACCCGTGGAAAGGGCCCCACATCCAGCATCCACCGTTTACGGCGTGGACTACCAGGTATCTAATCCTGTTCGCTCCCCACGCTTTCGCTCCTCAGCGTCAGTAACGGCCCAGAGACCTGCCTTCGCCATTGGTGTTCTTCCCGATATCTACACATTCCACCGTTACACCGGGAATTCCAGTCTCCCCTACCGCACTCCAGCCCGCCCGTACCCGGCGCAGATCCACCGTTAAGCGATGGACTTTCACACCAGACGCGACGAACCGCCTACGAGCTCTTTACGCCCAATAATTCCGGATAACGCTTGCACCCTACGTATTACCGCGGCTGCTGGCACGTAGTTAGCCGGTGCTTATTCGAAAGGTACACTCACTCACGCTTGCTCCCAATCAAAAGCGGTTTACAACCCGAAGGCCGTCATCCCGCACGCGGCGTCGCTGCATCAGGCTTGCGCCCATTGTGCAATATTCCCCACTGCTGCCTCCCGTAGGAGTCTGGGCCGTATCTCAGTCCCAATGTGGCCGGTCGCCCTCTCAGGCCGGCTACCCGTCATAGGCTCGGTGGGCCGTTACCCCGCCGACTACCTGATAGGACGCGACCCCATCCCATACCGATAAATCTTTCCCAACACACCATGCAGCATGTTGGAGCATCCGGCATTACCACCCGTTTCCAGGAGCTATTCCGGTGTACAGGGCAGGTCGGTCACGCATTACTCACCCGTTCGCCACTCTCACCCAGGCCGAAACCCGGGATCCCGTTCGACTTGCATGTGTTAAGCACGCCGCCAGCGTTCATCCTGAGCCAGAATCGAACCCTCCACAAAAAAACATGCGAAAGAGCATCGACAGATGACTCTCAAAACAAAAAAAGACGAGAACATCCTTAAGGAAGGACATTCACACAAAACCCCGCCGCAATTCAACCCAACCAAGGGAACCCACCCAAAACAGGCAGGCCTGCAACGGACTGGCAATCATTGACTATAAAGAAGTAGTACAAACACACTCTTGAGTTCTCAAACCACCAAGCACCAGCCCGAAAGGCTTAATCCAGGGGACCAACCCCCGTGCTGAGCAGCAAGAGATAAACTTACACCCGATGGCGTCATGATGCAAGCGAAAGGACACAAGAACCTATGGAAACGGCTCTATCAAGCGGTTTCCCCGGCGTGTCGCAACAGCTTTAATCGCTGGTAGTTACAGGCTAACGCATGCCGATGAAGGGAAAAGACCATCCGCCCAAAATTCGGGACACCGAATCATGAACGATGGTGAATCGAAAACAGCATCGAACCGGGGCAGAACGGATCAGGTGAGGGCAACGACCACGATGGACGCGATGCAGAGCAACGCGGCGACCACCACGGTCCTGATCCACACCGGCGTCCGGTTGCGGTCGGAGATAAGCGAGCAGGCGGCGATGACGTCTAGCGCTAGGCCGACGACGCCGAACACGGACACATCGTCCCACAGCGGCATCATCGCGAACACCGCGGCGATGACCGCAAGGACGATGCCCGCGATGGCGAATCCTCTAGTCATCTCGTTCGGACGTCGTTCCGGCTCGGAGGGCTCCATCTGCGGAACTTCCTGCATCGGCATGGGCGGCACGGGTTCCATGGGCAATGGCGCCCCAGCCTGCGGTGGGATGTTCGGTGCTGCGGGGCCCGCGGTGGGCGGTTCCATCACAGCAATCCAAGCGCCGATGCGAGCCGCTCGACGAACCGATCGCGATCGCAGCCACG
>NZ_JGYS01000010.1 GCF_000741175.1 Bifidobacterium callitrichos DSM 23973 | reverse complement strand
GCGGTTTACAACCCGAAGGCCGTCCATCCCGCACCGCGGCGTCGCTGCATCAGGCTTGCGCCCATTGTGCAATATTCCCCACTGCTGCCTCCCGTAGGAGTCTGGGCCGTATCTCAGTCCACAATGTGGCCGGTCGCCTCTCAGGCCGGCTACCCGTCATAGGCTCGGTGGGCCGTTACCCCGCCGACTACCTGATAGGACGCGACCCCATCCCATACCGATAAATCTTTCCCAACACGCCATGCAGCATGTCGGAGCATCCGGCATTACCACCCGTTTCCAGGAGCTATTCCGGTGTACAGGGCAGGTCGGTCACGCATTACTCACCCGTTCGCCACTCTCACCCAGGCCGAAACCCGGGATCCCGTTCGACTTGCATGTGTTAAGCACGCCGCCAGCGTTCATCCTGAGCCAGAATCGAACCCTCCACAAAAAACATGCGAAAGAGCATCGACAGATGACTCTCAAAACAAAAAAGAACGAGAACATCCTTAAGGAAGGACATTCACACAAAACCCCGCCGCAATTCAACCCAACCAAGGGAACCCACCCAAAACAGGCAGGCCTGCAACGGACTGGCAATCATTGACTATAAAGAAGTAGTACAAACACACTCTTGAGTTCTCAAACCACCAAGCACCAGCCCGAAAGGCTTAATCCAGGGGACCAACCCCCGTGCTGAGCAGCAAGAGATAAACTTACACCCGATGGCGTCATGATGCAAGCGAAAGGACACAAGAACCTATGGAAACGGCTCTATCAAGCGGTTTCCCCGGCGTGTCGCAACAGCTTTAATCGCTGGTAGTTACAGGCTAACGCATGCCGATGAAGGGAAAAGACCATCCGCCCAAAATTCGGGACACCGAATCATGAACGGATGGTGAATCGAAAACAGCATCGAACCGGGGCAGAACGGATCAGGTGAGGGCAACGACCACGATGGACGCGATGCAGAGCAACGCGGCGACCACCACGGTCCTGATCCACACCGGCGTCCGGTTGCGGTCGGAGATAAGCGAGCAGGCGGCGATGACGTCTAGCGCTAGGCCGACGACGCCGAACACGGACACATCGTCCCACAGCGGCATCATCGCGAACACCGCGGCGATGACCGCAAGGACGATGCCCGCGATGGCGAATCCTCTAGTCATCTCGTTCGGACGTCGTTCCGGCTCGGAGGGCTCCATCTGCGGAACTTCCTGCATCGGCATGGGCGGCACGGGTTCCATGGGCAATGGCGCCCCAGCCTGCGGTGGGATGTTCGGTGCTGCGGGGCCCGCGGTGGGCGGTTCCATCACAGCAATCCAAGCGCCGATGTCGAGCCGCTCGACGAACCGATCGCGATCGCAGCCACGATGATCAGGATGATGTATAGGACGAAGAACACACCCCATACGATCACCGACACCAGCGCGCCCTTGCCGGCCCTATACGCGTTCTTCGGCTGGGTGTCCTTCCAGACGAGTCACAGGATGAGGCCGACGACGGGGATGAAGAAGCCAAGCACGGCCCATCCGAACGAACCGGTGTCTGCGGGGTTGGCCTGCGGTGGGTACGGGGCGTATCCGGGCTGCTGCTGGTACTGGGGCGCGTATTGCGGCGCCTGCGGCTGATTCGGATATGCCTGCGGCTGGGCGGCGTTCGGAGTGTACTCCGGCTGTTGTTGCGGTTCCGGGTTGACGTTGGTCCTCAGTATTCCCTTCTCACTTCGATGACGGAATCCTCCACTGGCGATTCCTCGGCCAGTCCTCACGACGCGTCTATGCGTCATGCGAACTCCCTATGGCCAATTGTACTTCCGGTTGCCATTCAGGCACAGGAGGACGCACGAAGACAGCGAAAACGAATCCACAACTCTTGAAGGCGAATGATGAGAGACATGTGGCATCGAGTGCAAGACGCAGGGAGGCATCCGAGATGAGTGTGTCGTGCATCGAAGAGGCGTCTGGATGAGAAGTGATGAATGTGAAGGGGGAGCGACTACAGACAAAGGAAAAACTACGTCAAAAGACAAAACCGCGTTAAGGGCGTAAAAAGCATCGAGAAGGAAGTCTGAGCGGAAACGTTGCTGAAGCGTGAAAGCGAAAAGATCGAAGCGATCGGCGATTTGCGGCAGTTGCGAAATGTGGATAACTCCGATTTTCGCAAATCGCTATAACAACTATAACACTATAACAACTATAACAACTATAAGCGGGCCTGAAAACCGTTGTGGCAGTAGGGCTGAGTGCGTGTCGCTCAATACGATAGTCCACTATTTTCAATACGATAGTCCACTATTTTCAATACGATAGTCCACTATTTTCAATACGATAGTCCACTATTTTCAATACGATAGTCCACTATGCCAAGTTGCGAAAACTTGAGATTAATACGATAGTCCACTAAAAATCAATACGATAGTCCATCATTTTGGGGAGTTATCCACAGGTTTTGGGACAGTTTTGAGACATCTTAAATCTCATAATGCGGACGAAAAGATGAGATTTTTGGCTGTTTGCCCGGGCGTGTCGCGCACGTTCGGCGGACCGTTTTTGCACTTTCGAAGCTGGTGCAGTCCCGCGATTTCCAATACAAAAGTCCATCTTTTACTACGTTGCTATAAAAATTCACTACGTGAGATAATGGTGTCATGGGCATGACGATGAGGTCAGACGGATTTGGAACCAGGATGCGTGCATGAGTCTCCCGGACGATCGGATCGCTTGCGGCTGCGTCGATGGGCGTCGCATGCGCGGCGGATACCGCCATCAACGAGAGGCTCACATGTGCCACTTGGCATGGATGGTCGCCTTCGGGAACCGTAACGGCGGAGGAAACCATGCAACGGTGCGCCCCGGAACTATCGATCGCGTGGATGCTGGCGATGGGGGTCCTGATGTTTGCGCTCATCGTCGTCATCGCCGCCTTGGTGGCATGGCCGGGCAGGCGGCATTCCGGACCGCGTTGGGCGTCCCGACTGGTCGGCACGAACTGGACGCCGTTCCTGGTCTACGGCACCGGCGTATGGCTCGCCCACGGCCTGGCATCCGGGGTGTGGTTCGGAAGTGCGAATATATGGGGCTCTTCGGGTGTTTGTGTGGGTGTGGATCACTGGTTTGGCCTACTGGTTATTGGCGTCCGGGGAGTTGTAGGTTGAGTCCGCCGCATTTGAGCATGACGAGGCCGATGAGGTTGTCGAGGTTGCGGTAGCCGTAGCCGATTTTGATGGTGGTCTTGATCTTGTTGTTCACGGCCTCTAGCCTGGCGTTGGACAGTCCTCTGCGGATGGTCGTGAGGATGTCGAAGTGGCGCCTGGCGATCTTCTCGCCGAGCTGGACGAATCCGGGGATGCCGGACAGGGACGCGTCCGCGGCCCATTGGCGCAGCAGGGGGTCGGCTTTGTCGGCGGTCTGTTTGAGGATCATGCGCAGGCGTTCCTTGAGCTTG
>NZ_JGYS01000009.1 GCF_000741175.1 Bifidobacterium callitrichos DSM 23973 | reverse complement strand
CCGCCGCATCTGGCGCACCGGTCCATGTCGTCCGCGTACGGGCGCACCGGCACGATGACGACGGTCCCGCCACGCGGGTCGTCCTCGACGCGGGGCGTGGAGACCACGACGTTGGCGGGCAGGTGCAGCATGCGCTTGAGCGCGCCGGCTGATATGGTTGGCACAGGCGTTCCCTTGTTCCGGTTCTACTTTCTTGGCGGAAACAAACCATACAGGAGAACGCCCCTCTCATATCCCACACGAAAAAGCCCCGGCAAAGACGCCGAGGCACAACACCCCACCACACAAACTGGCGAAGACTCAAAACTATTGGAGTGGAAGCGGCAGTCGCAGGGCCGTACGGCGATGCTGATCGAGGGGGCTCGGCGAGTAGGCAAGAGCACTCTCGCCGAGGAGTTCGGCAGGAACGAGTACGCGTCATGTCTGACGATCGATTTCACCCACGCCCCGGACGATGTGCTTGGATACTTCGGTGATATGCGCAATGATCTGGATACGTTCTTCCTGTACCTGTCCGCATACTACGGAGTCTCGTTCCACGAGAGGGACACTCTTATCGTTTTCGATGAGGTGCAGCAGTATCCGAAGGCGCGCGAGGCCATTAAACAGCTCGTCGCGGATGGTCGTTATGACTTTATCGAAACCGGATCACTCGTGTCCATCAGGGAGAACGTCAAGGATATCCTCATCCCCTCCGAGGAAAGGTCACTGGCTCTTGATCCATTTGATTTTGATGAGTTCCTATGGGCGATGGGGGAGGAACCGCTGTCTCGTGCGATCGCGGATTCGTATGCGCGGTTGCGACCGTTGCCGGATTCCCTGCATCGCAAGGCGATGCGTTTATTCCGCGAGTACATGCTTGTTGGGGGCATGCCTCAGGCGGTTGAGACGTATATCCGTACTCGTGACTTTCATCAGGTGGATGAAGTCAAACGGGACATTCTCAAGCTGTATCGTGACGATATCGCCAAACATGCCGGTTCTGCTCGACGCCGCGTCACGCTGCTGTTTGATGGGCTGGTTTCACAGCTGTCGCAGCATGAGAAGAAATACCGTGTATCGTCGTTGGAGCCCAATGCGCGGATGCGCGAATACGATGAGGCGTTCTTCTGGTTGGCCGATGCGTGTGTCGTCAATGATTGCGTCAACTCGACTGATCCGACTGTGGGTTTGGGTGCCTATGCGGATCGGGCGACGATCAAATGCTACATGGCGGATACTGGGTTGTTGGTCACTCAGGCGCTCGCCGATTCGAACGTCACCGAGGATGACATCTATCGGGATGTCCTGTTGGGGAAAATCTCCATCAACGAGGGAATGCTGACCGAGAACGTCGTGGCGCAGCTCCTTCATTCCAGTGGACATGCCCTGTACTTCTATTCCCGCAATGACCGTGATGACGCCTCGAGGACCATGGAAATCGACTTCCTGATCGTTTCCCGTTACCCGAATGCGGCGATGAAGCCGCGCGTCAGTCCGATTGAGGTCAAATCGAGCAACCGATACCGTACGTCGTCCCTTGACAAGTTCAAGGAACGGTTTTCCGGGCGTGTGGGGCTGGAGTACGTGCTCCACCCAAAGCCATTGGAAGTCAGAGGCGACAGGCGCTATCTGCCGTTGTATATGGTGGGATTGCTGTGATGACATTCCCGATAACGTTCGTCGATGACAGGACGGGGTCGTCGTCCTGTCATCGACTTCGGGCGATGCTCTGAGCAGCGGACGCCGAAGCGTGCACTCGTCGCCCTACCGCGTGGATTCGCGTTCGATGAGGGTGAATCCGACGGTGGCGGTCGAGGGGCGCCAGTCGCCGTCGGGATTCTCGATCTGGCGCAGCAGCTGGGAGACGGCGATCTGCGCGAGCTGGTCGAGATCGACCGAGATCGTGCTCAGGGTCGGTACCGAGTACTCGCCGGTGCGGATGCCGTCGAATCCGATGACGCGTGCGTCATCGGGCACGCGCACGCCGCGATCGGCGAATCCGCGAATGAGGCCAAGCGCCAGTGAGTCGTTCATGCACATGTATCCGTCGAAATCGGCGTGCTCGTCGGCCAGTTTGTGCGCGATGGCGACTCCTCGTAGCTCGTCCATGCCGGCGATTCTGATGACATGCTCCGGATCGTAGGGGAGCCCGTTGTCGACGAGGGCCGAACGTGCGCCGCGCAGTCGCAGCGGATCGTTGGAGGCGTGATCCTTCATCAGCTCCTCCACCTCCATGTACGGGCAGGTGGTGACGATGCCGATGTTGCGGCATCCGCGATCGATGAGATGCTGCACGCCGGCTCTGGAGCCCATCTCGTTCGGCCAGTTGACGGTGCTGACGGTGGGGTTGTGCAGACAGTCGTCGAGCAGCACGGTGGGGTTGCCGGATTTGACGATCTCCGGTTCCGTGATGCCGGAGGCGTGGGCGATGGTGCCGTCGAACATGCTGCCGGAGAAGTACGGGCTGCGCATGGCCTCGGCGGCGGATTCGGCGGAGTATCCGGTCTTCTGCAGGAACGGGGTGAGTCCGTTTCGTATCACCTCGTTGGACAGCGAGTCGATGAGCTGCGAGTAGAACGGCAGCCGGTACTCGTTGACCATGATGCGGATGATGCTGCTGCGGCCTGATTTGAGCGAGCTGGCCTGCACGTTGACGCGGTAGTTGAGCTTCTCGGCCACGGCGAGCACTTTGGATCGCGTGGATGCCTTGACGCCGGGCATGTCGCGCAGCGCCTTCGACACGGTCATCGGTGTGACGCCGACTTCCTCGGCGATGTCCTTGAGTGTCGGTGCTTTTCCGTTCATGATCCCTGACGTACTTCCTTCTTCGCTGCTTGGCGGATGATGCGGCTGTGCATAGTCCGATGTCGTCTATGGCTGTCCCGCCGCGGTGGTGGTTGAGCTGCCTCTACCTAGTTGACTCAACCATACCTTCGCATCGGGATAACGATAACTATAGTTTATCGGTAACCGTGTGGCAAGAAACGCCGGTTCGCCACGCCGATGAGGGGGAATGAGGGTGTTAAAAACGTTGCAATTCCAAGGATGGTAGCGTAACCTCAGAATCCGGTTTGACAGCTGGGATTCTTTGATGCTATAACTTTTGACTGTGGAGAAAAGTTAACGATAATCATCCGGTTCGCGCCACGAAGATGTGCGATCGAAGCGGCCTTGCAAAGGACCGCTGACGGCGATGGCGAGACGTGGGCCGGATGGTGATCGTAGTGATCTTCAGAAAGGAAGATTCAAAATGACACACCGCAGTGTAGCGAAGAAGAAGATCGTTGCGGCCGTCGCGGGCGTGAGCGCTCTGTCGATGCTGCTGGCCGGTTGCGGCGGCAGCGGCGACAGCGCCCAGATGGAGAACGGCAAGCCCGTCGTCACCATCATGGTCCAGCAGAACACCGCCCAGATCGACGTCGCGAAGATGAAGTGGGCGCAGGACCTTGAGAAGGAGTCCGGTGCCGTCATCAAGTGGCAGCGCGTCGACGACAACGCCTGGGGCCAGCAGAAGAACGCATCCCTGACCGGTGGCGACGTCACCGACCTGTCCATCCGCGCCTACCACCCGGAGGATGCCGCCCAGTACCCGCTCTTCGAGAACCTCGCCGACGACATGGACTCCCTGCCGAACGTCGCGAAGTTCTTCAAGGAGAAGCCGCTTGCCAAGAAGATGGTGGAGATCGACGGCCAGATCAACGTCCTGCCGTCCTCCCGTGGCAAGTCCTTCCAGGCCTCCGGCCAGCACATGCTGATCAACAAGGTGTGGCTCGACAAGCTCGGCCTTGAGGTCCCGAAGACCTGGGACGAGCTGACCAAGGTGCTTGAGGCCTTCAAGACTCAGGATCCGAACGGCAACGGCAAGCAGGACGAGATCCCGATGAACGTGCGCGCCCTCGGCACCGGCTCCCTCGGCAACTGGTGGAGCATGTTCCTGCTCATCAACGGCGCCGGCGTCGTCACCTCCTTCAACGCTGGTCCTTCCGGCCAGGGCATCGCCGTCAAGGACGGCAAGGTCTACAGCTGGGCCACCTCCGACCAGTTCAAGCAGGTCGTCGAGTACTACCACGAGCTGTTCCAGAAGGGCCTCATCCCCAAGGACGCCCTGACCAAGGACGACTCCAAGTACCAGGCCGAGCTCAAGTCCGACGGCGAGACCGCTCTCACCGGCGTGGCCTTCGGCTGGGACGGCACCCAGTTCGGCGTCATCGGCTCCAAGCTCAACAAGGAATACATCACCATCCCGGTTCCGGCCGCTCCGGGCGTCTCCCAGGACGAGACCGTCTGGGACGCCTCCGGTGACTACAACGAGTACGAGGACTACCACATGGCGATGAAGAAGGATCTTCCGGAGGAGACCAAGAAGGCCGCTCTGAAGATCATCAACCTCCTCTACTCCGAGAAGTACTCCGTCCAGCAGCTCTACGGCTCCATCCCGGACTACACCACCGATGACGGCAACCACACCTACACCATCAAGAAGCAGTTCTTCAACGAGGCTGACAATGGCAAGGCTCCGGCCCTGCAGGATCGTCTCGCCGGCTGGATCCCGGACAACGTGAAGTTCAACGGCGCCCAGGACGCCGACTCCATCGTCGCCGCCGATGCCCCGTACAAGGAGCAGTACTCGCACCTCGACCAGACCAAGGACAAGATGCCGGTGTACGTGCGCCAGAACACGGAGGACACCAACACCTTCTCCAACAACAACGCCCAGATCTGGAACTACGGCATCCCGGTGGTCTCCAAGTGGATCCTCAACGGTGGTGTCGACCAGCAGTGGGACGAGTACGTCAAGCAGGTCAACAACCTCGGCATGAAGCAGAACGTCGAGCTGTGGCAGAAGGCGTACGACGCCGCGGTCAAGTAAACCGATGATGTGAACCGGTGGTTCGGCCGACCATGCGAATGGGCGTGGCCGGCCGAACCACCGGGGACCGTCATCCTACTTCACGCGAGTAAGGAGGAGTTGTGTCAAGCGTTGTAGCAAACAATGTGACGCCGGTACGCGCGGCGGCAGGCGTCTCGGACACGGTCGAAGTCATCGACAATGAGAAGGCGCTCAAGGCGATGCCGCTGCCGAAGCGGCTGGCCCGTCACCTCAAGATGTACTGGCACCTGTGGGTGATGGTGCTTCCGGCCATGATCTTCGTGGGCATCTTCGCCTACATCCCGATGTACGCCCTGCAGATCGCCTTCCGCGATTTCGATCCGACCAAGGGCCTGACCGGTGGACGATTCGTGGGTCTCAAGTACTTCAACCAGTTCTTCAAGTCCCCGATCTTCACGCAGGTGCTCACCAATACGGTGCGCATCTCGCTGTGGACGCTGGTCATGGGCTTCATCGCCCCGATCATCCTCGCCCTGCTGATCAACCAGATCGGCTCGAAGAAGATCAAGGGCTTCGTGCAGACGATCACGTACATGCCCCACTTCATCTCCACGGTCGTCATCGTGGCGATGATCAACATCTTCCTGGCTCCGAACACCGGTCTGATCGGCCGCTTCTTCGAGGGCTCCAACCTGCTGGAGAGCACGGGACTGTTCACCACGATCTACTGGGTCACCGAGGTCTGGCAGCACGTCGGCTGGAACTCGATCATCTATCTGGCGGCGTTGAGTTCGGTCGACACATCGCTCTATGAGGCCGCGAAGATGGATGGCGCAGGCCGTCTGCAGCTCATCCGCTACGTCGACATCCCGACCATTCTGCCCACGATGTCCATCCTGCTCATCCTCAACATGGGTAACGTCCTGAACGTCGGCTTCGAAAAGGTCTGGCTGATGCAGAACGCCATGAACCTGCCCGTCTCCGAGGTCATCTCGACCTACGTGTTCAAGATGGGTATTCAGAGCAACCAGATTTCCTACGCAACGGCCATCGGCCTGTTCAACACATTGATCAACTTCTTCTTCCTCGTGCTTGCGAACTTCATCTCCAAGCGCGTGTCGGATACGAGCATCTTCTGATAGGAGGGTATGGGTCTTATGAGCGCAGCAACATCTCAGGGCTCCGTCGCCCCGCGTCTGAGCGGGGACGAGATTCCCTTCAACAAGCATCGCAGGTTCAAGCAGCAGTCGGTCGGCGACTGGATCGTCGACATCATCATCGCCCTGCTTGTGGCGTTGATCGTCCTGCTGATCCTCTACCCGTTGTGGTTCATCATCATCGCGTCGTTCTCCGATCAGGGGCTGGTCTCCACCGGTAAGGTGACCATCGTTCCGCTGGGCTTCCAGCTGGGAGGCTATGCGAAGATCCTGGCCGACTCCCGTATCTGGCTCGGTTACTGGAACACCATCGTGTACACCGTGATCGGTACCGCGCTGAACATGCTGGTCACCATGCCGGCCGCGTTCGCGCTGTCCCGCCGCGAGTTCAAGCCCCGCCGCATCATCCTGTTCTTCTTCACGTTCACGATGTTCTTCGCCGGCGGCATCATCCCGAACTACCTCCTGTACAAGCAGCTGCACCTGCTCAACACGATGTGGGTCTTCATCCTGCCTGTCGCGGTCAACGTGTTCAACCTGATCATCGCCCGCTCGTTCTTCGAGACCTCCATCCCGGAGGACCTGCACGACGCGGCCCAGATCGATGGTCTGAGCTACGGCGGCTACTTCCTCAAGATCGTGATCCCGCTGTCCGCGGCCATCATCGCCGTCATCGGCCTGTACTACTTCGTCCAGCACTGGAACGACTACATGACGGGTCTTATCTACGTGCGTGACTCCTCGAAGCAGCCGTTGCAGATCATCCTGCAGAACATCCTGCTCGCCAACCAGACGCAGCAGGGTGGTGCCGGAACCGGCGGCGCCTCGATGGCCAACCAGCAGCAGCTGGCCGACCAGATCAAGTACGGCGTGATCATCGTCTCCACCCTCCCGCTCCTCGTCCTCTACCCCTTCCTCCAGAAGTACTTCAACAAGGGCGTCATGATCGGCGCGGTCAAGGGCTGAGCGAAGGCAGCGTTGAGCAATACAATTCTTGCCGGAGTCAGCGCGCAAGCCGGAAGGTAAACATCTCTCCTTCCTACCAACCGGTTTGCCGCCGGCCCCGGCATCCTCTTTTTCCCCCGAACTATCTCCCGAAAGGCGTATACCATGACCATTCACCGCGTGCCGCAGCCCCAGGCGCCGGCCGACCCGTACGGCTACCTGCTGGTCCACTTCATCGAGGATCCGGAAGGCTACGCCGAGCGCATCTATCTCGACCTGTCCGACGGCGACAATCCGGAGCGCTGGAATCCGCTCAACGGCGGCCAGCCGATCCTCACCTCGAGCCTCGGCACCACCGGCGTGCGCGACCCGTATCTGACCCGCGACCCCAGGACCGGCCGCGTCTACATCATCGCGACCGACCTGCGCGTGTTCGACGGCTCCGGCCGCGGCTCCGACGCCAGCTCCCCGTGGTACGACTTCTCGCATCACGGCAGCACGAACCTCATCATCTGGTACTCCGACGATCTGGTCCACTGGAGCGAGCCGCACGAGCTCGACGTATCCCGTCGCGCCGACGGCACACACTCCCAGTTGGGCATGGCGTGGGCCCCGGAGGCCCTGTGGGTGCCCGACTACTATCCGGAAGGCTCCGAAGCCGAGCATAACGGCAGTCGCGGCGCGTTCGTCCTGTACTGGTCGAGCAAGCTGTTCGCCGACGACGACGTCGAACACAAGGACGACGACGTCTACGATCGCGTGCTGTGGGGCGCGACCAGCGACTTCACCAACGACACGTTCGAATTCGGTGGCGTGTTCATCGACGCGGGCGTGCCCACGATCGACACCACGATGCTCCAGCGCGAACTGTCTGACGGCACGATCCGCACCTACCGTGCCACGAAGAACAACGGCCCCCACGCCAACATCTGGCTCGACGCGACCAGCGTGCGCCGTTGGTGGGAACCGGGCGTCCTGTGGGAGCCGATCCAGCATGAGATCGGCGCGGATTGGACCGAGAACGGCAGCGCCGGAGGCGTTGAAGGACCGGCCCTGTTCGCATCGCACACCGACGATCGCGTGTACCTGTATGTGGATGTGATCCCGTCGATCGGCTACCGCCCGATGGTCACGACCGATCCGGACAAGGGCTTCGATTATCTGCGTTCCGACGACTTCCACATGGCACCGCACACCAAGCACGGCGGCGTCATCTCGCTGTCTCGCGCGGAATACGAACGTCTCAAGGCCGCCGACGGCACGATCGGCTGATGTCTTTTTCTGAGCGTTTATGATCGCGGTGGACCGAAAACGGTCCATAATGGAAATCAGTCGAAGTCATTGGAAAGGAGCGGCCGTGCATCGGTTCGCACGCGGATATGAATACTTCTGCCGCATCATCCTGATGCTGATGGTCGTGCAGGTCGCGTTCATCGCGCACCTGCTGCTCGGCGTCGTGGTCGTGGGACTCTTCCCCTCGATCGCCGCCTCGTACGCCACCTATCGCACATGGCTGCTGCAGGTGGACGACCGCTCCTGGACCATCACCCAGACATGGACGACGTTCCATCGCGCGTGGAAGGCCGAACTGAAGCGCGCGAACATCTTCGGATGGCCGCAGTTCCTCATCTGGCTGCTGCTGGTGTGGAACTACTATCTGCTCAATTGGAATGACATGGGCAGGCTCGGCATTGCGCTGTCCGGCGTGAGTCTGCTGGTCAACGTGCTCTACGGCCTGTTCATGATGGTCTCGTGGGCCGTGTACGTGAACTTCGACGAAAGCCCGTGGTGGGTGGCGCGCACCTCGATGCAGATGGTCATCGCCCGCCCGTTCTGCTCGTTCATGGTCGCGGTGCTGTTCGTCGTGACCGTGTGGCTGTACACCACGTGGACCGGATTGATGGTCGCGCTCGGACTGAGCGTGCCGATCTTCCTGACGATGATGGCGATCTACTCCTTCGGGCGACTCCCCGGCATGGACGTCCATGTCCTGGAACCAATGGAAAAAGACCTCAAGAAAACCAAGTGATCCCTTTCTTCGGGCTCCCCTTGTCAGGGGAGCTGGCCCGCGAAGCGGGACTGAGGGGTAGTTAAGGCACGGGCTGGAAAACATGACGAACGAACCTTACGAGGCCTATGTGTGGGCCTACTTCACCGGCGACACCGGCGGCAGCGAGCGCGTGAGCCTCGCCGTGTCGAATGGCAACGACGCGCTTTCGTGGCGGGCGCTCAACGGCGGCGAACCGCTGTTCGTCTCGCAGTATGGCACGCGCGGATTGCGTGATCCGTTCATCATGCGATTGCACGGCGATTCGCCCGACGATGCCGGCTTCGCGATCATCGCCACCGACTTGAACGTGGCGGCCCTGCACGGCGACTTCAGCAAAGCGCAGCGCGAGGGATCGCGATATCTGGAGATCTGGGAGTCGAACGATCTCGTGCACTGGGGACCGCAGCGTCACACGCTGGTGTCCGGCCCCGAAGCGGGCAATTCGTGGGCGCCCGAGGCCCACTGGGTCGAGGAGACCGGCGAGTACGCGGTCTACTGGTCGTCGAACCTGTACGGTGACGAGAACGGTGGCGAGGTCTCTCCGGACCGGCGCACCCACCCCACCTACGGGCGCATGATGATCGCCACGACCAAGGACTTCCGCACGTTCTCGCGCCCGCGGGTGTGGATGGACGTGTGCCGGGGCAACGGTTCCGACGGCTTCGGCCTGATCGACGCGACCGTCGCCCGCGACGGCGACCGCTGGTACCGGTTCGTTAAGGATGAGAAGACGATGACCGTGCGCGAGGAATGGTCTGACGACCTGTTCGCGCCGGTCGTAGGGAGCCTGCCGGGGGAGTCGGAGGGTGATTCGGCCTCCGGCTGGCACCTCGTTCGTGAGCACGTCGGCGTAGGACTTCCCAACGGCGAACATGACGAGACCACCGGCGAGCCGAAGCTCTTCACTCGCGGCGAAGGCCCCTGCATCTTCCGCGCGAACCCGGGCGATGTCAACGGCTTCAACTGGTACCTGTTCATCGACCAGCCGCGCTACCACGACGGCCCGAACCATTACATCGGCTTCGCCACGCAGGACCTCGCCGATCCTGACGGCTGGACGCCGGTCAGCGGCAAACTGCGCGAAGGCCTGCCGGTCAATGCGGACGGCGGCAAGCCGCGCCACGGCACGGTGATGCCGATCACCGCCGTCGAACGCGCTCGCCTCCTCGCCGCATTCGGGTGATTCGGATTCCCGCCCGCAGATTGAAGGTTGCATCATGTTGCTGATCAATGACCGTCGAGCTCCCGTCGACCTGGAGCCCGGCTGCGTGCCGGTACTGCGTTGGCGGGATGATGCCGTCAGGGCTGTGGGGAAGCCGGCCGTCGCTGCGGATCCTGCGCATGGCGGCGATCCGGTCTCCTATCAGATCGTCGTCGACGAGACGCCGGCCGATGCGTCCGCCGGTCGCGGCGCGATCTGGGCGTCCTGGAATCAGTCGGCGGCATCGTCCGAGTCTCCTGACATCTGGACGGACGGCGACGCATGGGGTGGCGTCGCTTTGGACGGCCTCGACACCGGTCCCTCGCGCCGCTACTGGGCCTCCCTGCGCTGGCGATACGCCGACGGCACTCACGGCGCGTGGGCCGAACCGGTCATGTTCGGTACCGGTGCCGGACGCACATGGCAGGCCACCCCCATCTGGGGGCCCGACCCCGACGACCGTGCCGGCAATCGGCCCCCTCTGACGAGGGGGCTGTCGGCGAAGCCGACTGGGGGAGAGACCAGCCAGACTACGAAATCCTCCGGCCTCGGCAACGCCTCCGGCTGGGCGTTCCTGCGCGGCGCACTGTCGCTGCCGGACAGGCCCATTCGCTGGGCCGCACTCAACGCGACCGCCGCGTCGACCCGTCCCGCGCGTCAGTTCGTCTATCGCATGTGGGTCAACGGCACGTTCGTCGGCGTCGGCCCGACCTTCCCGATCGGCGACGAAACCCGCTACGACGGCTACGACGTCACCGGACTGCTGCGCCCCGGCAGTGACAACGCGATCGGCGTCATCGCGTACACGATGGATGATCGCCGCTTTCTCGCGCAACTCGACGTGTGCTACGAGGACGGCGCGATCGAACACTACGGTACGGGCGGCGCTGTCACTGATTCCGCGATCGCCGAGGACGCCGCCGGCGCGATGACCTGGCGCGCACTGCCCGAACCGTGGGCCGTGTACCCGCCGTCCGCGTCGATCGGTACCCAATACTTCGAGGCGCCCGCCGAGAACCTCAATGCGGACCGCTTCCCGCGCGGCTTCAGCGAACCCGACTTCGACGATTCCGCGTGGGCGCCGGTGCAGGTGCAGCCCGCGTTCGAGCGGCTGGAAGTCACTCCGACAGACAAGATGATCGCCGTGGACGTGCATCCGGCGATGCTGCGATGCGTGACCCGCGCACTCGATGGCGACGACACCGCACCGCGACTCGTCGGCGTCGTCGCGGATTTCGGTGCGGGCTACATGGGTGGCATCAGGCTGGACCTCGACCCGCGTGAGCCGATCGACGTCACCATCCGATACGGCGAAACCCTGAACGCCGACGGATCGGTGCGCTACCACCTCTCCGCCGGCAACGTGTACGAGGAGCACTGGCACGTGACCCCGGGCAGCGGGCCGCTGGAAACATGGGGCCTGCGCGTGTTCCGCTACGTCGAGATCGACGTTGCGCAGCCGCCCGCGCAACCCTCCTCATGGGATGTGCCCACGCCGACCGGGCTCGATGAACGGGCCGCGGCGATCGGGCGCATCATGTCGCGCGGCATCGGCCCGGACGGCGCGATCAGCGCGATCGCGCTCGTCTATCCAACGGTGACGGGACTTCCGAATCCGCTCTCATACCCCGGCTCGTTCCGTTCCTCCGACCCGGCGCTCGACAGTATCTGGCGACTCTCCGCGCACACCATCGAAGCGTTCAACGGCAACATCTACGCCGATTCGTGGACGCGCGAGCGCGCCCCGTACGAGGCCGACACGTGGATCCAGCAGCGGGCGCACCTCGCGCTCGACGCCGCGCCATCGCTCGCCGAATACACGATCGACTGGCTCGCCGCCAATCGCACCTGGCCCACCGAATGGCCGCTGTACCTGATCCTCGCCGCGCACGACGCGTGGATGTACTCCGGTTCAGCCGAGTTCGTCGGGCGACTGTACGACCGGCTCGTCGCCCTGCTGCCCGAGCGGTACGTCGACGATGAAAGCGGTTTTGTCGTCAAGGAACCCGGCGAATCAAGCCATATGGACGGCGATCTGGTCGACTGGCCGCCGTCCGAGCGTGATGGCTTCGTCTTCGGCGAGGTCAACACGGTGGTCAACGCGCTCGCATCACAGGCGTACGCCGACATGGCCGAACTCGCCGGCGTTCTGGGTCGGGGGAGTGACGCATCGCGATTCGCCCATATCGCCGCGCGCATGCGCTCGGCCATTCACGAGCGGCTTTACGACGCCGATCTCGGCGCGTACCGCGACGGGCTCAACGGGCTCGACAGGGGTGCGCTGCAACCCATCGAACACGCGTCGCTGCACGCGTCGGCGTTTGCGCTCGCCTTCGCCGAAGTACCGCAGTCGCGAGTTGATCGGGTCGCCGCGTTCCTGCGCGGCAGGGGCATGGCGTGCAGCGTGTACTCGGCCGCCGCGTATCTACTCGGGCTGTATCGCAATGGATTCGGCGCCGACGCGACCGCGATGATCGCGGATCCGCGCACCACGCACTCGTGGGCGTACATGCTCGTGCAGGATGCGGGCGGCGCGATGGAGGCGTGGGACATCGCGCGCAAACCCAACACGACCTACTCGCATCCGTGGGGGGCCTCGCCGGCGTTCCTGCTGCCCGAGGGGCTCATGGGCGTGCGTCCTCTCGAACCGGGCTATCGCCGCTTCGAGGTCGCGCCCCAGCCGTGGGGCGGCAAGCGTGCCGGTGGCGTGGGCATCGGCGGCGACGCAGGTGCCGGTATGGGTGCTGTCGACTGCATTCGTGAGGCCTCCGTCGTCGTGCCGACCCCCGCCGGAGACATCCATGCTTCGTATCGGGTGCTTGCCGGCGAATCGTCGGCATCGACGCCTGCGCATGTCCTCGAACTGGACCTGACCGTCCCCTCGCGCACCCGCGCGGATGTGGTCCTGCCGACCGCCAGCTACCGGGATCTCGGCCCCGGGCATCATCATCTCATCGGCTGAAGTCGTGCCGTTGGTCGGCCAGTACTGATTGGGCGGTGTTGGC
The DNA here is from genome assembly GCF_000741175.1 of Bifidobacterium callitrichos DSM 23973. Lineage (GTDB taxonomy): Bacteria > Actinomycetota > Actinomycetes > Actinomycetales > Bifidobacteriaceae > Bifidobacterium > Bifidobacterium callitrichos. The sequence goes on along the minus strand of NZ_JGYS01000009.1, from coordinate 79,607 downwards.
CGGCCGGTGTTGGTCGGCCGGTGTTGGCTAGCGGCATCGGTAGGCGTTGTGTCTCGTGCGCGTTGGTTTGCTGACTTGTTGTTGTAGCGCTATAATTATAGCGCTACAACAATGCAGTGCATGCGAAGAAGCGAGGTAGACATCATGAGCGAAGCAACCGTGTCCGGCAACGCCGGCAATGGCGCCGAGGACAACGAGACCAACAAGAAGACCGCAGCAGCGGATGTCAGCGTCGAGAACTCCGGCGCCGACACCAAGAAGCTGGACCCGGCCGCCATCGCGGCGCAGATGTTCCGCGTCGACGAGTCCGGAACGGCCGTCGAATGGACCGGCGACGGCGAATACATGCGCGTCGAGGCGTGGGGCGCCGACAGCGTGCGTGTGCGCTCACGCCTGATGAATCGCCCGCTCGACACCGACTGGGCGCTGCTCAAGCCTGCCGCCGCCGATGCCTCCGACGTCTCGGGCGCGAAGCCGACGATCACCATCGACGGCACGGGCGCCGTGCTCGTCAACGGCAATATCACCGTCCGACTCGCCATCTACGGATGGCAGCACGACCACATTCGCCTCTTCTTCGAGAACACCGCCACCGGCAAGACCCTGTTCAAGGAGGCATCCGACGGCGGCGCCCTGCGCCTCAGGGCCCGGGCCCACCGCCCGCTCGAATCCGGCGCCGAATCACCGATCGTCTCCTTCGAGGCGCCGGCTGGCGAACACCTCTACGGCATGGGCGAATACCAGCAGAGCGTGCTCGACCTGAAGGGCTCCACGCTCGAGCTCGCGCACCGCAACTCGCAGTGCTCGGTGCCGTTCGTCATCTCCTCCGCCGGATACGGCTTCCTGTGGAACAACCCGTCGATCGGCCACGTCACGTTCGGCCTCAATCACACCGAATGGCACGCCGACTACTGCGATCAGATCGACTACTGGGTCACCGCCGGCGACAGCCCGGCCGAAATCGAACGCCACTACGCGGACGCGACCGGCCACGCGCCGGTCATGCCCGAATGGGGCATGGGCTTCTGGCAGTGCAAGCTGCGCTACTGGAACCAGGAGCAGCTGCTCGAGGTCGCGCGCGGCTTCAAGGAGCGCAACATCCCGATCGACCTGATCGTCATCGACTTCTTCCACTGGCCGCTCATGGGCGACTTCCGCTTCGACGAGGAGTTCTGGCCGGACGCCAAGGCGATGACCGACGAACTGCACCGCATGGGCATCAAGCTCATGGTCTCCATCTGGCCGCAGATCGACCTCGAATCCGAGAACTACGACGAGATGAAACGCCGCAACTTCCTCGCCAAGACCCGCACCGGCAAGGACGTGGGCATGTGGTGGCCGCGCGACAGCCAGTTCTTCGACCCCACCAACCCCGAGGCGCGCGAATGGGTCTGGGCCAAGATCAAGCAGAACTACACCGACCTCGGCGTCGACGCGTTCTGGCTCGACGAGGCCGAACCGGAGTGGGGCGGCGACTACGACTACGCACACTACCTGTTCCACCTGGGACCGGTCGGCAAGGTCGGCAACATCTACCCGGCCCTATACAACAAGACCTTCTACGACGGCCAGCTGTCCATCGGGCGCGAAGGCAACACCGTCAACCTGTCGCGCGCCGCATGGGCCGGCGCCCAGCGCTACGGCGCCCTCGTATGGTCGGGCGACGTGCACTCCACGTTCGACGACTTGAAGTCGCAGATCACCTGCGCGATCCACATGGGCGCGGCCGGCATCCCGTGGTTCACCACCGACATGGGCGGCTTCGCCGGCTCCGACATCACCACGGACGAGTTCAAGGAGCTGTTCGTGCGCTGGTGCCAGTTCTCCACGTTCCTGCCCGTCATGCGCAACCACGGCGATCGCGGACCGAACAACCATCAGGTGCTCGACAAGCGCGGCAACAAGATCACCCACGTGCACACCGGAGACGACAACGAGCCGTGGAGCTTCGGACCGCAAGTCGAAGCGACCATGGTCAAGTACATCAACCTGCGCGAGGCGATGCGCCCGTACACGCGCGAACTGTTCCGCGAGGCCCACGAGAACGGTCAGCCGCTCGTGCGCGGCCTGTTCTACGAGTTCCCCGGCGAGGAGGCCGCCGCCAACATCGCCGACGAGTACACGTTCGGCCCCGACCTGCTCGTCGCACCCGTCACCGAACTCGGCGCCCGCTCGCGCGAGGTCTACCTGCCCGGCGGCGAGACGACCACGTGGACGAACCTGCACACCGGAGAGACCTTCACCGGCGGCCAGACCATCGACGTCGACGCCCCGCTCGACGTGGTCCCCGTATTCGCGCGCGACGGCCGCGACCACGGTCTCGCCGGTCGCATCTGAGTCGCCCCGTCTCCTCGTTCCCCGTCTCAGGTAGGTAGAATCGACAGCTATGGTCACACTGGATGATGTCGCGGCGAAGGCCGGAGTCTCGCGCATGACCGCGTCGAACGCGCTGCGCGGCAAATCGGTCGTCAAGGCGTCGACCGCGCAGCGAGTGCTCGCCGCCGCCGCCGAACTCGGCTACCGGCCGAACCTCGCCGCCCGCCAGCTGAGCTCCGGGCGCACGCACATCATCGGCCTGTCCGTGGCGGACCTCGATTTCATCTTCCCCGCCGCGCTCGCCGCCGACCTGTCCGACGAGGCGGCGCGGCGGGGCTACCAGCTCATCACCCAGCAGACGCGCATGTCGTCCGACTACGAGCGCGCGATGATGAACTCGGCCAGCGCGCAGATCTGCGACGGCACGATCGTGTGCTGGCCGAGCTCCGACCTCGATGCGATGGCCGATTTCGCCGCGACCCATCCGCTGGTCGTTCTGGATGGTCATGGTCTCGAAGGCCGTGTGGACACCGTGTTCACGCCCAATCGCGATGGCGCCCGGTCCGCGGTGACGCATCTCATCGAGCAGGGCGCGCGGCGGGTGCTGATCCTCGGTGCTCGGTATCTCCCGTCCGAGGATCTCGCCCGGATACGGGACTGCGATGGTACGCGGGTCGGCAACGCGAGCCTGCGCCTGTGCGGCGCATGGGAGGCGATGAGCGAGTATGGCGGCGTTCCGTACGAGTCGGACGACGTGTATCTGTGCGGCTGGGATCGCCGATCCGGGTATGAGATGATGCGGCGGATCCTATCCGAACGCTCGCCGCGCGACTTCGACGCCGTGTTCGCGCTGACCGATTCGATCGCGATCGGTGCGCTGAAGGCCCTGACCGAAGCGGGCGTGCATGTGCCCGAGGATGTGATGGTCATCGGATTCGACGGCGTCACGGACGGCGCATACATGAATCCTGGCCTCACCAGCGTGGCCATCGACACCAAGGAGATCGCGACGGTCTGCCTCGACCTGCTCGTCGACCGCATCGAGGGTGCACATGGCGGCGCGCATGCGGATGCCATGGGTCCCTACTGTGCAGATCGACGCGTTCCGGTCTCCCGTACCCGCACCCTTTCCTACCGCATAGTCGCCCGAGGCAGCGCCGAGCGGCGTTAAGCGCGGAGAAGGGGCGAGGTGACTCTCGTCAGGTGACATCGCGAATCCTTACGCTGTCACGTTTTGCGTAACGTTTTGCGTAATGGGCGTACTGAGCGCACTGGGTCCGCATCCATCGCGCGGTCTACATCCCCATCGCGCGGTGAAGTGACCATCGCGCGATGTTTGTCCCATGGAGCGATGTCGCAAAATGGCGGAATTCCGCCAATTCGTAAAATCGGCTCACCGCTCCATGGGAGTTTCACTGCTCCATGGGGATTTCACGGCGCGATGGATGACGCAACGGGTGGATGGGAAACGCACGCATCCGCGGTCACAGCGCAAAGGCGGCCTCGATGGCGTCGTATTCGGCGGCGGTGATCGGCAGGATCGCGCCGTGACGCTTCTTGAGCTCGCCGAAGTCGATGTCGTCGGCGACGGCCCAGTCCTCCGGCTCGCGGCTGGACAGGTCGGCCGAGCGGAACGACAGGTAGCCCTTGGCCTCGGCGAACTGGTCGCACATGAGGCCGTAGCGCATCGGACGGCCGTTCACGGTCTTCACGTCGGCGTCGTTGTAGCGGAACAGCTCCGGTCCTTCGAGGTAGTGCCACGAGTAGCGGCCGTTGCCGAGGATGTCGGTCAACGTGCCGACGTACGACCACTCCTGAGGATCGTCGGTGCGCAGCGTCTCGCGCATGGTCGCGTACGGGTTGCGCGTGCGCTCGATCGTGATCTCCGAATCCTTGGACGCGCGGTACCACCAGCCGTCATCGTCGCGCAGCATCGTCGTGTCGATGATCCCGTTGCGCCGGTCGATCCACTTGACCGGATCGGAGAACGTGCGGAAATCGGTGGTGGTCGCGTAGTACATGTTCGTGCGATCACCGAGTTCGTTGTTGAGCGGGCTGCCCGGCTCGTCGGTGTTGGTCCGCGTGGCCCAGAACACGATCCACTGTTCCTTGTCCGAATCCCAGCAGGCCTCCGGGGCCCACGCCATGCCGGCGCCCGGGATCTTCGAGGCGACGTCCACGAGCCGCGGCTCATCCCAGTGGACGAGGTCGGGGGAGTCCCAGACGACGAGTCCGGTCGATCCGTTGGTCGTGGCGCCGTCGTTCGGACCCCATCCGCCGCGGTAGTGGATGGACAGGTCGGTGGCGACGATGTGGAAGCCGCCGCGCGGGTCGCGTTCGATGTGCGGATCGCGCACGCCCTTCTCGCCGCCGGTCCAGGTGAGCGCCGGCTTGCCGGCCGGACGCAGGTCGTGCCAGTGTACGCCGTCGCGGCTTAGAGCGAAGTAGATCTGTTCGTCCAGTGGGGTCTTCTCGTCGCCAATGAAGTGGACGAACAGGTAGGCCTCGGTCTTCGGGGTCGACGCAGTGCTTTGCGTGGTCATGGGCACTCCTTTGTCATGCTCTTGTCGTGGTTATCGCCATCGTCGGTGGTTACTGAAGCCCAGTATATGGTTATCGATAACTTTAAGCAAAACGGTGTTTTGCGTGTGGCCACATATGGCCGATGGGGCGACGATGCGGCAAGCACTGCTATTTTTCCTTGTATTTCCGCCATTTTCTTGCAGTGGCAATCGTGATTGTGTGAATGACTAAAACGGTCGAGGCGCGGGTGAAGAGCCGGCGAAGGGCTGGTGCTGTCTGTGTATAACGTTTTACGCTAGTTAACGTTAACTGCGCATAAACTCGAACTTGACTGGCGTGAGCCGCCGTGACCGCCATGTGCCGCCGTGACCGCCATGTGCCGCCGTGACCGCCATGTGATCCTACGTCGCGCAACACGCTTTGACGCCAAACTCGATCGGTGTTATATTCATATCGTTATGAAAATCATAACGTTATGAAAGCGCCCACCAAGGCAGGTGGGTGTGGGAGAAAGGCACATGATGAAGCCAATGAAGTCCGTCAAGCGCATCGTCGCCGGCGCTGTCGCCGTCGCCACGCTGGTTGGCGTCGCCGCCTGCGGTTCGTCCAACGACAGCAGCGACACCGCCACGAAGTCCTCCGGCCCGGTCGAGATCGAGGTCTGGGGCTGGGATAAGAACGCTCCCAAGGGTTGGGTGGCGAAGTTCAACGAGTCCCAGAAGGACGTCAAGGTCAACTACGTGCTGCAGGCGTCTAACACCGCCACGCAGCAGAACTTCCGCAACGCCTTCGAGGCGAAGTCCAAGCTGCCGGACTTCGTTCAGGGCTTCGCGCCGCTGACCACCAACGTGTCCAACGGCTGGGCCGAGGACATCACCGACGCCATCCAGCCGCTGCTGCCCAAGTACACCGAGGCTGCCAAGGAGAACGCCCAGCTTGACGGCAAGTACTACGGTCTGCCGGGTGCCGCCGACGGCACCTTCGGTCTGGTCAACACCGACGTGCTTGCCAAGTACGGCGTCGAGGCCCCCAAGACGTGGGACGACGTGATCGCGCTGGGCGAGAAGATGAAGGCCGACGGCGGCAAGGTGTTCAACATAGCCGGCGAGGATCCCTCCGGCTTCATGCAGATGGCCCAGAAGGCCGGCGCCAACTGGTTCACCATCAAGGGTGACAGCTGGGTCGTGAACATGCAGGACAAGGCCACCAACGAGGCCGTGGACATCGTCCAGAAGCTGATCGACGAGGATCTCGTCTCCAACCAGACCTACAAGGACAAGCCGGCTCTGTACAACTTCTTTGACTCCGGCAACCTCGGCATGATCACCATGGCCTACTGGTCGGCATCCGGCTACCAGACCAACATGCCCAAGACCGCCGGCAAGTGGGAGCCCATCAAGTTCCCGTCCATCACCTCCGCCGATGAGGGCAAGGTGCCCGGCATCACGAGCCAATCGGCCTTCATCCCGAAGGGCACGAGCCGCGAGCATCAGGACGCCGTCATCAAGATGGTCAACTGGCTGGCCACTCCGGAAGGCTACGAGGCGGGTCGTGACCCCGACAACGGCACGCTGGGTGTCCCCTCGGGCTACACCGACAAGGCCGGTCTGGATGTGGAGAAGTACGCAAGTGAGGCGGTTCCGGAGGGCTTCTACTCCGACAACGCCAAGGCCAAGGAGATCATCGTCGACGCCGCGACCAACGGCATGGGCGGCTTCGATCTCGGCCCGAACTACGACGCATGGTTCCCGGAGCTGCAGGATCAGTGGGGCAAGGTGGTCGCCAAGCAGATCAAGCTCAAGGACGCCATGAAGAACGTGCAGGACTTCGTGGTTCAGGATCTCAAGTCCAAGGGCATCAACGTCAAGGAAGCCTGATTCGTCCGAATCGGGCAGACGGGATAGGCGATCGCGATCATCGGGCCCGGGGTCAATCCGACTTTCGAGGTACCTCCCCGGGCCTGTGATCGGGGTGCCGCATACCATCTATCATTCCTGCATTCGAGAATCCGACCGGCGGTCGGATTGCAAAGAAGCACGCAAAGAAGCACACAAGGAAGTTCATTAGGAAGGTAATTGCCATGAGTGGCAACACAGAAGAGGATTCCACGTCGGCCGGCACTCAGACCGTCGTGCGTGAGAACAAGCATGTGCCCTGGCGCATTCTCCAGGCATTCACCGGGTCGACATTCACCTGGCCGTTCGTCGCCGGTTTCCTGTTCTTCGTCATCGCCCCGATCGTCATCTCTTTCAGGGTGGTGCTCTACAACAAGCAGAAGTCGGGCCTTGGCCTTGGTGAGGCCAAGGAGACATTCGTGGGCTTGGCGAACATCGTCAAGGCCGTGCAGGACGCCACGTTCTGGACCGGATTGGGGCGCGTGGCGCTCTACGCGGTCATCATGGTCCCGCTCACCCAGTTCCTGTCGATGGTCATGGCCCTGCTCATCGACTCCGTCAAGGCCAAGACGGCCGGCAAGTTCCGTATCCTCCTGCTCTTGCCGTACATGACCCCGGGCATCGTGTCGACGATCGTCTGGATCTACCTGTACAGCCCGTCCACCAGCCCGTTCAAGTGGACCGGCATCAACTTCTTCGATTCCAGCATGGTGTGGTTCTCGATGGGTCAGATGGCCGTATGGGCCGGCTTGGGCTTCAACATGCTCATCATGTACGGCTCGCTGCAGTCCATTCCCCACGAGATCATCGAGGCCGCCCGCATCGACGGTGCATCCGAACTGCGCATCGCGTTTTCGATCAAGGTGCCGTTCATGGTCAGCTCGGTGACGTTCACCACGCTGTTCGGCATCATCGGCACGCTCCAGCTGTTCAACGAACCGTATTTCTTCCGTTCGATCAGCCCACAGACCATCACCAAGGACTTCACTCCGGCCATGCAGATCTACAACGAGGCGTTCATGGTGGGCAATATCAACTACGCGACCGCATTGTCGCTTCTGCTGGCGCTGGTGCTGTGCGTCGCGTCGATCATCCTGTATATCGCTCAGGGAAAGGTGAATAGGGCATGAGCAGCGCAACGATTACTGCACGCAACACCAGAATCAAGCGTCGTAAGGTGTCCGAGGAGTCGGGCGAGTCGTCCGCCAACCAGGTCAAGGGCACTTCCAAGTACTTCGTTCTGGGGCTTCTGGTCTTCCTGTCCGTATATGCCGTGGCTCCGCTGTGGTGGCTTATCGTGGCCATCACCAAGTCCACGAACACGATCTACACCACCAACGGTCTGTGGTTCGCCGACAAGATCAACCTCTTCCAGAACCTGCATGACCTCTTCACCTATCAGGACGGCATCTACGCCACCTGGCTGTGGAACACGGTATGGCTGTCGTTCGTGACCTCCGCCGGCGCGATGGTCATCACCGTGGCCGCCGGCTACGCGTTGGCCAAGTACCAGTTCGCAGGCAAGAAGATCATCATGGGCCTGATCATGGCGTCGTTCATCATCCCCGGCACCCTGCTGACCGTCCCCTCGTTCATCCTGTTCCAGAAGGTCGGCCTGTACGATAACTGGTGGGTCATGATCCTGCCCTCCTGCTTCACGCCGATGGACACCTACCTCGCCAAGGTGTACGCCGAGGGCGCGGTCCCCGACGAGCTCATGGAGGCCGCCCGCATCGACGGCGCGAACGAGTACCGCATCTTCACCGAGATCTCGTGGAAGCTTATGGTGACTCCCGCCGCCACGATCTTCCTGCTGCACTTCGTCGCCTCGTGGAACTCCTTCATGTGGCCGATGATCTTCCTCAAGGACTACCACAAGTGGACCGTCATGCTCGGTCTGCAGTCCTGGATCGCGCGAGGCACCGATTCGCAGTACGACCTGACGATGCTGGTCATCACCGGCGCGTTCATCTCGATGATCCCGGTCGTCATCCTCATGATCGCGATGCAGCGCTACTGGAAGTCCGGCGTCACCGTCGGCAGCCTCAAGTAGCGCCGTGCGCTCGACTTGGCCGGCCTGAACCGCCGGCCCTCCCGATGATTCGGCCCGCGGATGGTCCTTCCTGTTCTCCTCTTCCCCATCCGCGGGTCGAATCATGTCTCCTGCCTCAACCCACACAATCCGTACGCAATCCGTAAACCCGCAATTCCCGTACATCCCGCACTACTCATTACTTCATTTCGGAGTCGTCCACCATGATCAGAACGTATCCCGCGCCGTTCGGCGCCAATCTTCGTGACGAGTTCACCGTCCGTGTCCGCCCGGTAGCCGGAGGTGAGTGGCAGCGACTGGACACCTACCGCGTCAAAGTGGATATGCATGACGTGCGTGAGGGGTCGATGGCGTACTTCGACATGGATGAACCGGTCGAGGTGGAGGTGACGATCAACCGCTTCTACTACATCTACACCGCCGCCATCCGCCCGCTGAGTTACGGGATCGAGCCGGTGATCGAGCCGAAAAGACTCACGTTCCGCCTCGAGAAGCCGGCCAACCTCTCAATCGAACTCAACAAGGAGCGATTCCACAACCTGCACCTGTTCGCCGGACCCATCGAGGACGAGGCCGCCGAGCGTGAGGCCGCGGACGTGGTCATCGAACCGGACCGCGTGCCCGGGCGCATCGGCACGTTCGATCCGAATTCGGCGCTCGAATCGCTCGCCCAGGATCCGGACCGTCAGGGCCGTCGTCGCAGGATCTTCGTGGAGGCCGGCTGCTACGGCATCGCGGAGATCGTCTGGCATGTCCCCTCGAACGTGGACGTGTACCTGGCCGGAGGCGTGGTCTTGCAGGGTACGATCGTCATCGATCACGCGCAGAACGTGAGCATCCGCGGCCGCGGCGTGCTCGACATGGCGTTCCTAGCCAAGCAGACCGGACTTGGCGGCATTCGCATCGACACCAGCAGCAACGTGACCATCGACGGCATCACGCTCATCGACCCGCCGCATTATTCGGTATGCGGCGGTATGTCGCACGACATCACGATCCGCAATCTCAAGGCGTTCAGCTGCGAGGGGTGGGGCGATGGCATCGACCTGATGGCCTGCACCGACGTGCTTGTCGAAGGCTGCTTCATGCGCAACTCCGACGACTGCATCGCCCTGTACGGCAGCCGCTGGAAGTGGCGTGGCGGTACGTCGAACGTGATCGTGCGCAACACCACGCTGTGGGCCGATGTGGCGCACCCGATCAACATCGGCACGCACGGCGACCACGAGCACGACGGCGACGTGCTCGAGCGCATCCTCTTCGAGAACATCGACGTGCTCGAGCACCACGAGTACCAGCCGGATACCTGGGAGTCATGGCCATCAATCCCGGCGACAAGAACACGGTCCGTCACGTTACGTTCCGCAATTTCAGCATCGAACCGTTCGAACACGGGCGCGTCCTCGATCTCGAGGTGAAGTTCAATCCCACGTACAATCCGGCGCCTGGCCGACTGATCTCCGACATCCTCATCGAGAACATCAACGTGATGACGGGCGACGGCGAGGAACCGTCGATCATCGCCGGATACGACGACGACCATCCGGTCGAGAACGTGCGCATCGTCAACATGCGCCGCGACGGCAAGGTCTGCATGACGCTTGAGGATGCCAACATCGAACTGCGCGATCACGCCAGCGGCGTGCGGATCGAGGGAGCTGTGCGCTCGTGACGTTATGATATGAAGGATTGTACGGTGTTCGGTCTGCCGGAATGCGGTCGGTCGACACGCGGTTCATACGGTCATCAAACGGTAGGAGGTGTTCCGTGGTGGTCACGTTGAAGGATGTCGCGGCGGAGGCGGGGGTGTCGCCGGCCACGGTATCATACACGCTGCGCGGCGGACAATACGTGTCCGAACACACCTCGAAGAAAGTGCGGGAGGCGGCGGACAGGCTCGGCTACACCATCAACGTGGCTGCGCGCAACCTGCGATACGGCCGCACCGGCGTGATCGAGACCGTGGTGCGCGGCCTCGATCTGTCCAGCTTCTACGCGCACATGGTCACGCACGTCAGGCAGTCCTGTGAGGACCGCGGTTATCAGGCGCTGTTCATGCAGACGGAAGGCGAGACGCAGACGATCCGCAACGCCGTCAGCAAGCTCAACAACCAGTCCTGCGACGGCATACTGCTGGACGCGGGTGCCTTGGCTCCGCGCACCGTGCGAAGCCTGAGCCAGAACCGTCCGATCGTATTGCTGGATGATCTGTCCGCCTCACCGCTGTTCGATACGATCTACATGCCGCGTGACGAAATGTCGCGCATGGCCACTCAATACATGATCGATATCGGTTGCCGGAACATCGCCCTGATCGGAGCGCCCCAGGAGTCCGACAGACATTACCGCCACGGGCGTAACGAGCCCATGCTCCAATACAAGGGCTTTATGTCCGCCATGAACGATGCGGGCCTAAGCGTCACCGACAAGCAGCTGGTGCAGGATGGCTGGCGCTATTTCAAGGGCGTGGACATCGGACACCAGATGATCCGTGAAGGGTTCGATTTCGATGGTGCGGTGTGTGTCAATGACTCAACCGCGCTCGGCCTGATCCGCGGACTGGCCGACGGGGGAGTGCAGGTGCCGCGCGATCTGAAGGTCATCGGTATCGACGGTGTTTCGATCGGGGAGTTCACCGTGCCGCGCCTGACCACCATCGCGGTGGATATGGTGGATCTCGCGGAGAAGGGCATCGGCATGCTCGTGGAGCGTATCGAAGGCAAGTACGACGGCAAGCCGCGCAGGATGAGCGTCAAGTACTCGCTGAAAGTGAAGGAGTCATGCGGGGAAGGGGAGGCGGAGCCCGTCGTGAAGACTGACTCCGCCGCATAGATCATCGTGCCCGGTCGGTTGGCTGCTGCTGATCGACCGGGCACATGTGGTTTGCTACCGCAGTACTCCGGCCAGACAGCCGAGGTAGCCGCCGGCCTCCTCGGTGCTGAGGAATCCCGCGGATCGGCTGGCCAGCAGAGTGCTCTCCGTTGGGGTGACGGGGGAGCTAGTGTCCGGAACGGGGTATCCGCCGGCGGCGATCGACGCTCCGGGCACTTCGCCGGCGCGTACGAGCAGCGTGGGTTCGCAGTCGGTTCCGGTGGCGGTCGCACTGGCGTCATCCATTGCGCTCGCCGGCTCGACGCGGAACTCCGTGATCGTGCCGTTGAGTCGGATCGAATACGCGGCCGTCTCGTCGTACGGGCCGGTCCATAGCGTCTCCGCAACGCCGTGGGCGGAGGCGATTGCTCGGACCTCACGCGTGGCCGGATCGATCGTCAACGCGGCGTAATCGCTCTCGGTCTGTTGGATGCGGACCTCGCGAGTCGGCGCGATCGCGGCGTCGGAGTCGGCCCCGGCGATCACGTCTGCGAAGATGGTGAAATCGGTGTGATCGACCTTGGTCCACAGCCAGCCGGGCTGTCGCGGCGAGCGTAGCAGTCGGTCGGCGGGAACGCGTGAGATTGCTTGGTCGGTCCCGTTGGCGTCGGTCCGCTCTGCGCTCGCCTCCGCATCGGCGCCCGTATGCCGCGCGTCGACGAAGCGCGGCACCAGTCCGGTGCCGGGGGCGAACACCGGCCATCCGTCCTCCCACTCGATCGGGAAGACGAACGGCTCGCGGCCCATGAAACTGTATCCCTTGACGATGCGCGAGCCGAGGCAGACGCCCCACCATCGGCCATCGTCGTCCTTGAGTATGTCGCAATGCCCGATGTTCTGTACCGGGTAGTGTGATCCCAGATTGCGGTGCGTGAGGATCGGATTGGCGGGATTGCCCTCGAAATACTCGGTGAGCGAGGTCGACCGGGCAACCGACTCCGCGTGCAGACGTGAGGTGCCGGCCTCGGCGGCGATCAGGTAGTACCTGCCGTCATGGCGGAACAGGTGCGGCGATTCGGCCCAGACCGCGCCCTCGAGCGCGCCGTGCCACGGCACGAGTTCCGGACCGCTGAGGGTCCAGGTGTCGAGGTCGAGCCGGCGTAGGTAGATGTCCGATTGATACGGCCATTTGGGGTTGTATGACTGGTGGGCGGCCAGCCACCACGCCGTGCCGTCGTCGTCGACGAACAGGTCGGGATCGTTGCCGATCGCGCCGGTAACCCAGTGCGGCCCCTCCCACGTGCGGCCGTCATCGTGCGAAACGAGCGCGAAGTTGCCGTTTGCCGCCGACATGGCGCGTAGTTCGTCCGGATCGCATCCGTCGGCGATCGCGCGATCAACCTCGATGCTGACCACGGTGCTCACGATGACGAGCGCGTCCCCGATGACGCGGATGCTGGGCGCGAATACACCGCGGGTGTCGTCGTGGATGTACTTGAGGAACAGTTTGCCGCCCATGGCCTCGTCGATCGCCGGGCCGGCGTAGTCCCAATGCGCCAGATCAGTGGAGGTGTAGACGGGCAGTCCGGGAACGAGCCCGAACGAGGATGTCGCCAACCATGCGCGGCCGTGATGCCAAACCCATGATGGGTCCGGGTGGAATCCGCGCAGGATCGGGTTCTCGATGAGTGTGCTCACAGTGCTCATAGGTCCTTTCCATACGAGACGAGCGCCTGCTCTGACGCTGTTCATAACGTTATGATATCATAACGTTATGAACAGTGGAATGCGGAAGTTTCATAGGTGATAGGCACATGCGTAATTTCAGGCTCGATCGTCTCAACGGCGTGTTGATTCGCCAATGATGAGTTGATAGCCAGCCTCCAGTGCCACGGGCCCATCGTGTTCGTTGGTGTGATTGATGCGGCTTACAAGCAGGTCAACTGCCTTGCGGGCGAACTCTCTCCAATCGATTGCAATGGTTGTGAGTGAGGGGGTGTTTCGTGCGGCCTGTGTCACGCCGTCATAGCCTATGACCGCTACGTCATCGGGGACGCGTATGCCGTAGTCGGCAAGGGCTCTTATTGCGCCGAATGCTAGCTCATCGTTAAGGCATATTGCGCAGTCGAATGAACGTCCTTCCTTGATGAGTGCATGAATGGCTTTGGCGGCGGCGCCCGAGTACCAGGGGATATTGATGACGTTGCGCGGATCGACTTCAATCCCCTCGTCGTGGAGGGCTGCAATGTATTCGGCGACGCGATGTAGACCGATGTCGTCGTGTTGTTGTGCCTCTTTACGTAGCGTGTATGGCGCGCCGAGAATGATAACGCGCGAGCACCCGATGGAGGCAACATGATGTGCCGCCTTGGAGGCGCATTGCTGTTGAGGGGTTCGCACGGTGTCGTACTGCAGGGGGCTTGCGTAGGAGTCAAGCATGACCAACGGCTTGGATTTGGATAGTCTGTGAAGATCTTCCTGCGAGATGCCGGATGGATTGATGATAATGCCGTCGCATAGCTGGCTGGTGGTCCTTTGAAAGGTGTTCATGTCGTTTCGATCGCCGGAGGCGATTTGCTGGATTATCGTGCGTAGGCCGTGTTGCGCCGTTGCGTCGGAGATTTCCGAGGCGAGTTGTGATGGTTGCTGGAGCCTGAGCTCGTATGCCGCGAACCCTATGATTCCGGTTCTTCCGGCTCGCAGGTTGCGGGCCGAGAGATTGACGGTGTAGCCAAGTGCATCAGCGGCCTCGCGCACCCGGCTGGCGGTTTTGGGCCGGACTCGGGGGTCTCCCCGCAAGGCATATGAGACGGTGGCGATGGACAGGTGTGTGGCTTTGGCGATATCTTCAATGGTGGCCATGGCCTATGTCCTTTCACGTGTTGTGGGTTTCGTCATGACATGATGTGCCCCTTGGCGTTTCGATCGTGAATGAGCGCGACAGGCCGCAAAATGCCGTGTTGACATCAGTTTAAACGTTTATATAATGTATAACGGTAAATATAAACGTTTATATTTCTTGGGCGTGTTGGGCCTCAGCGATGAGGCTCGCCAAGGGAAAGGACGTAATGATGTCGTATAGGCCAATGGGGGCGTGTGATGCTGCCGCCGGATGCGAAGGGGGAATGAGGCCATGGCGCTCGTGAACATGCGAAAGATTTGGAAATTGGCTGCGGCTGCAGCGGCCGGAGCGCTGGTGCTGAGTATGTCCGCATGTGGGACGGCCGATGACAAGACGCTGCATTTCTGGAACTCCATGACCGGCAACGATGGCGTGGCAATGCAGCAGATAGTCAAGGACTATAACGCCACCAATCCGGAATACAAGGTCGTTTTCCAGCCTATGCAGGGAGGTGACGTGACAACCAAGCTGTACAGTGTGGAACAGACTGGTAAGAACATTCCCGACCTAGTCATTCAGGATAACTTCCAGACTGGTGTGTTGCAAGATCAGAAGCTTCTCAGCCCAATCAAGGATCTGCAGAAGTATCAGCCGAGTCTCAGCAAGGACAACTATCTGCCCACGTCATGGGACGCCGTCGAGTTCGGTGGCGAGGCATATGGCATCCCTCTGTACCTTTATCAGATGGTGTTGTACTACAACAAGGATCTCGTCAAGAAGTACAACTTGGACTACATTCTTGATGACGACGTCGTGACCATCGATGAAATCAACGGGCTCAAGGGCAAATTGCCCAAGGATGTGTATGCGCTTTCTCTGGGCAACCTGCCGTGGGTCGCAATGTCCCTCGTCTACAATCAGGGTGGCACACTTGACAAGGCCGTACACGATATGAAGGGTGATGTGTGGCGCAAACCCCTTGAGCAGCTCGTCGAGGCGAACAAGAACGGTTTGCTTAACCCCATCGACATGGATGTGCTGCAGACGTTCGCCTCCGGCAAGGCCGTATTCGGTCTGCTCGGAACCTTCGATGTCGGCACACTTGAGGAGGCCATGGATAAAGACAAGATCGGTGTGACGAACACGTTGCAGTACTCGGCCGACAATCCGACCAACTTCTTCTGGCAGGCGAACTGGATCCAGCTTAAGGACCCCAGCCGTTCCGAAGCCCGAGAAAAGGCGTCTGCCGATTTCATCGAATATGTGCGTACGCACTTCATGACTATGGCCAAGATCGGTCAGGTATCCGCATCCAATGTGGATCTTGACAGTCCTGAATATCAGAAGCTGCCGCAGTCGTACTTCACCACTGGGGACAAGGAGCGTGCCATGTTGCGATCGTCCAATTACATGTATGGCGGATACGCCACCTCCGCATGGGGCACATTCAACGACATCGTCTATGGCAATGTGACCGTGGACGACGGATTGCAGCTATTGCAGGATCAGACGCAAGGCCAGATCCAGATTCAGGAACAGTCCGAGTGAGTGGGAGGTAGTGATCATGGGTATCATCAACGAATCTGTAACTGCAGACCATGTCGCCGGCAAGCGTAAGACGCTTGACGAACGGCTGCATCCGTTCATGCATGCGTTCCCGTACATAGCCCCTCACCTGATTATCTTCGCGGTGTTCGGCATCATTCCGATTGTGTTCGGGCTGTATATCTCGTTCACTCGTTGGAATCTGATCGGTTCGCCGAAATGGGCAGGGCTGGACAACTTCCGACTGATCATGACCCCGGGAACCTACTTCAACAAGGTTTTCTTTAAGGATCTGTGGAACACGCTCCTGTTCGTCGTGATCAACGTGCCTCTATGCATTGTCGTGCCGTTGCTGCTGGCGGTGCTGCTCAACAAGAAGGGACTCAAGGGGGCTGGACTGTTCCAGGCCATCCTATATATCCCTGGTCTCATCTCCGTGGCCGCCGGTGCACTTGTATGGAAGATGGTGTTCAACTCGCAGTATGGCATGATCAACACCACGTTCCACCTGCAGGTCAACTGGCTTGGCGAGCAGCCGTGGGCGTGGATCACAATCTTCGTGCTCAGCCTCTGGGCCGGCATCGGCGGAAACCTCGTCATCTACCGTTCGGCGCTTTCCGGCGTCGATCAGAACCTGTATGAGGCTGCACAGGTCGACGGCGCGGGGCCAGTGCGTATCTTCTTCTCGATCACGTTGCCGGAGATCCGTTTGCCTCTCTTCTACACGACGATCATGACCACCGTCGGCGCGTTCAACGTCTGGGGTCAGCCGCTCATGATGACCAATGGCGGACCGGCGCAAAGCACCCAGGTCCTGCTCATGGACATCAAAAACCTCGCATTCCCCGCCGGTCCTTCAGCGGCAGGTATGGCGTCGGCCATGGCCCTGCTGTTGGGCATCATTCTGATGATCCTGTCGATCATCCAAATCGTCTTCATGAACAAGGAGGACTGATATGTCCGCAACTACCTCATCGGCCCGTCCGCAGGTCGCTTCTCCGACGGCAGGTGTGTCCGAAAACAAGGCCAGAGTGGTGACGCCTTCGCTTATCGCCGTTTATGCGATTCTCGTTGTGCTATGCATCGTCTGGATTGTGCCGGTCATCTATACGATCTCCACGTCGTTCAAGTCGGTGCAGGAGTTCATGACTGGCGCATTCAACTTCTTCCCAGCCAAATGGGTGGGGGATAATTACATGCGTCTGTTGGAGTCTTCGGCCAGCTACCCGGTGTTCAGTTGGCTGAAGAACTCTCTGATCATCTCCATCATCAGCGCGTTTCTGTCGGTATGCGTGGTGGCGCTCGCCGGCTTTGGGTACTCTCGTCTAGAGTTCAAGGGACGAGACACGCTGTTCTTCGTGCTGTTGCTCATCTCGATGTTCCCTACTGTCGTCAACATCATTCCTCAGTATCGTATTGTTGCCACTCTCGGTTGGGTCAACAGCTATTGGGCGTGCATCATACCGGGATTGGGCAATGTGGCGAATATCTTCCTGGTGCGTAACTTCATGAAGGGGATTCCGAAGGAACTCGATGAGGCGGCGAAGATCGATGGTGCGTCCGACTTCAGGATCTTCCGGTCTATCATTTTGCCTGCGATCCGTCCGATTCTGATCGTCATCTTCCTGTTCAGCTTTACCGGAGCATGGAATGACTTCCTGTGGCCGACTATCGTCTTCAATGACATCAACAAGATGCCGGTGACGGCTGGTCTGCAACTGCTCAGCTCGCAGATGCAGGGATACAGCAACATGGGCACGTTGATGGCCTCGACCTGCTTGGCGATCATTCCGACGTTGCTGTTGTTCCTCTTCGCTCAGAAGTACTTCCTGCAATCGCTGAACATCACCTCTGGATTGAAGGGCTGATCGTCATGTATAACGCCAGACCGATGGGCAGGGGAGTCGAACGAGGATTGCTCTTCGTTGCAGCGGCATGGAACGTATTGCTCGCATCGATGACGCTGTTCATGTACTCGCCGTGGTTTCGTAATGCGGGCTATGACGTACTGGAGCGTGCTGGTCGAATGTCGTCTGCTTCGCTTGTGGGGCAGGTGGCATCGATTGTGAATCTGTACGCTTCTGCCCTGCTGGTTATTGGGGTCGTGAGTTTTCTGCTCGCTGCCTTGACGATGCGACCCGGCACGATCTCGCGTGGATTGACGGTATGGTTGTCCGTCGCTCTGATGTTCTCATTGCTCACGGCGGACTGGGTATCGTTGGCGCTGTATTCAGTTACCCTAGCTCTGTATGTGGCGCGGAACAAGGCGATTCGAGCTCAGCGGACAGCAGTTGGCCAACAATGAAGCTCTGGTGCGTGTGCGTTGATTCTTCTCAGGGAATCAACGCACACGTTCATCTAGTTGCTTTTGCCGTTCGCGGTGGTTAGGGCCGTTTTATGTGAAAACGTGTGCAAATTGTGATGCATGTTCATAGCGGTATATGTCATAACGTTATGAGTGCGTTGGGGAGGTGGTCTCAAAGGGTCGGTGAAGGTCTCATCCTCGTAGTCGCCTTGCTTTAAAGTTAACGATAACCAAGCACGCAATATGAAGGAGACGCTGTCCATGAATAGGTAATCGCTTAGTTTGATTGGGGGAAAGAAAGACGAGTTGGCTGCTCGGCATGTCGGTTCAATGCGACTTGCTGTGTCTTGCCAATACTGATAGTAGCGCTACAATAATTAACGTTAACCACAGTAGTGAAAGCAGGATGCAATGACGAATCAGACGCTTCCCCAAGCATGGCGCCCGCCGATGGGCTGGAACAGCTGGGATTCCTACGGCACCACCGTCACCGAGAGCGAACTCCTCGCCAACGCGCGCTTCATGGCCGAGCATCTCAAGGACGCGGGCTGGGACACGCTGGTCATCGACATCGACTGGTACGACCCGACCGCGCGCGCCCACGGCTACAACGCCAATGCGCCGCTCATTCTCGACGAATACGGCCGCCAGTTGCCCGACCCGGTGCGCTTCCCGTCCGCGGCCGGCGGCAAGGGCTTCAAGCCGCTCGCCGACGAGGTCCACAAGCTGGGCCTGAAGCTCGGCGTGCACATGATGCGCGGCATCCCGCGCCTCGCCGTCGACGGGAACCTGCCCGTGTACGGCACCGAATACACCGCGAAGGACGTGGCCGACCTCAAGCACGTATGCAAGTGGAACCCGGACAACTACGGTCTCAACCAGAATCACCCCGGCGCACAGGCGTGGTACGACGCGCAGCTCGACCTGTTCGCCTCCTGGGGGCTCGACTTCCTCAAGGTCGACGACATGCAGACCCCGTTCCACGTCGACGAGATCGCCGCCTACCATCGCGCGATCGCCAAGGCCGAAGCCAAATACGGTCGCGCGATCGACCTGTCCCTGTCGCCCGGCGGCTGGGTGTCGACCACGTACGTCGACTTCCTGCGCGAGAACGCCCAGATGTGGCGCATCTCCGACGACCTGTGGGACCGCTGGGAGGACATCTACCAGCAGTTCGCGCGTCTCGCCCGATGGGCCCCGTTCCAGACCACCGGCCACTGGGCCGACGCCGACATGATTCCGTTCGGCCACATCGGACTGCGCGCCGAGCGAGGCGACGACCGCCAGTCGCGCCTCACGCTCGACGAGCAGAAAACCCTCCTCGCCCTGTGGTGCATGGGCCGCTCGCCGCTCATGGTCGGCGGCGATCTGCCCACCAGCAACGACGACGCGATCGCCCTGCTCGCCAACCCCGCCCTGCGCGAGGTGACCGCCGGATCGGCCAACAACCGCGAGCTCGTGCGCGAACGCCAGTTCGATGGATGGGGCGACAACGCCAAGTACCGCGGCGAGTTCATCGTCTGGGCCGCCGACGCCGCCGACTGGGCCGACGGCACGCCCTCCGCGCACGCGGGCGGCCACTACGCCGCGCTCTTCTGGACCGGCGACGACGACTATGATCTGCGATCCAACATCCAGCTGCAGTCGATCGTCGGCCTCGACGCGCGCGACGACGACTGGACCCTGACCGACCTCTACGCCGACGCGCCGGGTGCCAAGTCCGACGTGCGCATCGAGGGCGAGGGCGCCGACCGCGTCATCACCGGCACGATCCCGGCCCACGGCGTGCTCTGGGTGGCTCTTGACAGATGATTCAGTTCCCGGGATTTCGTCGTGGAATCCCGGGAGCCCACGAAAGGAACAAAACAATATGACCGATTCCCTCATCGCGACGCTCGACAAGACGGGCGAGCGCGCCATCAGCACCGATCTGTGGGGTGTGTTCTTCGAGGACATCAGCTATTCGGCCGACGGCGGCCTCAACTCGGAGCTCGTGCAGAACGGCGCGTTCGAATACAATCGCGCCGATCGCGAAGGCTGGAGCAACTACAGCTTCTGGCGCAAGATCGTGCCGGCAGGCACGTTCGCCGCGTTCGCAATCCGCGATGTCGCGCCCGTGGCCGACGAGAACCCGCATTACGCGGTCGCTGAAATCGGCAAGGTCGGGGAGCCGGGCGACCCGCTGATCGCCGCTCCCGCACTCGAGAACGTCGGCTTCGACGGCATGACGTTCCGCGCGGGCGAGACGTACGACTTCTCCATCTGGACGCGCGCGCACGGCACGGCGCTGCCGATCGCCATCACCCTGATCGGTGACGACGGCGAGACGCTCGCCTCCGCAACTGTCCACGCGCCCGCATCCGCCGCCAATGGCGAGTGGACGCAGCTGCACGCGGAACTGAGCGTGCCGGGTACGTCGGGTGAGGCGGTGTCCGATGCGTCGGGCGATCCCGCCGCCGGCGACGTCTACGCCGGCAAGCCGGTCGTCGCGCGTCAGGGCGTGCTGCGACTCGTCTTCCCCGAGACCGGCGTCATCGACCTCGACTTCGTCTCGCTCGAACCGCGCACCACGTACAAGGGCCTCGAGCACTTCCGCCCCGACCTCGTCAAGGCGCTCGCCGACCTGAAGCCTCGGTTCATGCGCTTCCCTGGCGGATGCGTCGCGCACGGGCTCGGCATCGACAACATGTATCACTGGGATCGCACGATCGGACCGGTCGAGCATCGCCCGCACGACTTCAACGTGTGGGGCTACCACCAGTCCTTCCGACTGGGCTACTACGAGTACCTGCGCCTGTGCGAGACGATCGGCGCCAAGCCGCTGCCGGTGCTCGCCGCCGGCGTGAGCTGCCAGAACACCAGCCAAGGTCCGGTGCCGATCGCGCTCGAGGACATGCCCGCGTACATCGACGAGGTGCTCGCCCTGATCGACTTCTGCAACGCCGACCCGGCCACCAACCAGTGGGCCGCCAAGCGCGCGGCGATGGGCCACCCCGAGCCGTTCGGCCTCGAATACCTCGGCATCGGCAACGAGGATCTCATCGACGACGTGTTCAAGGACCGCTTCGAGCGCATCTTCGACGTTGTCAAGGCCGCACACCCGGAGATCACCGTCGTCGGCACGATCGGACCGGCGCCGGCCGGCCGCGACTACGAGCAGGGCTGGGACTATGCACGCAAGGCCCGCATCCCGATCGTCGACGAACACTCCTACCAGTCGTCGAGCTGGTGGTTCCACAACCTCGACCACTACGATCTGACCGATCGCGAAGGACCGAAGGTGTATCTGGGTGAGTACGGCTCGTGGGGCACCGGACTCATCAACGGCCTGTCCGAAGCCGCGTTCATGGGCCGTGCGATGGAGCTCAACGGCGACGTCGTGCACATGGCGTCCTACGCGCCGCTGTTCTGCAAGAACGGCCACGATTCGTGGAACCCGGACTTGATCTACTTCGACAACGAGCACGTCTACCGCCCGTACAGCTACTGGGTGCAGAAGATGTTCGCCAACACCACCGCCGACACCGCATGGCTGGTCGCGCTTTCGGGGCCTACCACGCTGCGCCGCGACCTGCCGAACCGCATCGGACTGCGCGTCGGAGGCGGCGCGAAGGCTGACATCACCGACCTGTCGATCGAAACGGCTGACGGCCGTCGCGTCGACCTGCCGGACGTCGAGTATCGGGGGAGTGGAGTCACACTGCCCACGCCGGACGATCTCGCAGCCGACGCGTACACGATCCACGCCACCGTCACCTACTACGAGGGCATGTGGGGTGTTGGATTCGATTTTGGTGACATCGACGGCAAGAACCATAGCGGCGCGTCGTTCGGACGCGGTTTCGCGCTGCGTCTGGTGCGCGACGGCTCCGGATACAACCTCGCCAACACCGAGTCGTCGATGGACGCGGTGCAGCCCGGCACCGTGTGGCACGCGCGCATCGAGGTCGCGGACCGCGGCGAGTCGCTGGCGTTGTACATCGACGACCAGCTCGTGATCGAAGGCCGTGAGATCCCCGAGGAGCCGCGTCGCACGGTGTCCGTGTCGCGCGATTCCGCGGCGGGCGTCGACTACATCCGCGTGGTCAACGCGTTGCCCGATGCGGTCGACGTCGACCTGACGCAGGTGCTCGAATCGCTGGGACTTGGTGCGACGAGCGATGGTGCGGCCGTCACCGCTACCGCCACCGTCCTGACCGGCGACGACCCGTACGCCGGGAACAAGGGCGCCGAATCGCCCACCGCGCCGGTCGTGACGAACGACGTCGTGTTGGCCGGTAGCGCTGGCAAGGCTGCATACACGGCCCCCGCCTGGTCGTTCACCGTCCTCGCCATTCGCCACTGACAGTTTCATTGATCGATCTCGGCCCCCTCTGACGAGGGGGCCACGCCGCGCCAGTCACCACCAATTCCGAACAGAAAGGTCTCAACCCTCTCATGACCGACAGCGAAAGCGACGCGCTGAAAAGCGCGATCGATTCGTCTAAGGGCCGTCACATCACCTTCCCGCAGGCGCTCGGCTACGGCATCGGTGATGTGTTCGGCGGCGGCCAGCTGACGTTGATCACGACGTACCTGTCGTTGTTCTGGACGCGATTCTGCGGGATGGACATCGCCACCTCGCAGTCGGTGATCGGCATGAGCGCGCTGGTGAGCGCGGTGGCGGCCCTGTTGTTTGGCGTGCTGGACGACAACCTGTACCGCTATGACGTGGGCCGGCGGTTCGGACGCCGCCGTCTGTTGCTGATGCTCATCTCGCCGCTGCTGCTCACCGGCGTGTTCCTGTGGATTCCGGGACTGCCGATCGCGGCCTACGCCGGCATGTACGTGATCTGGGTGGTGCTGGCGCAGGTGTTCGCCACCGCATACAATCCGCTGCCGGGGGAGATGACGACTGATTTCACCGGTCGTACGAAGCTGTCGACGGTGCGCCTGTTCGTGTCGACCGGCGCGGCGACGCTGATCCCGTTGGCGGGTAGTGCGGTCCTGTCCGTGACGGGCGAGGACCGGCCGATCGGGTATATGATCTTCACGATCGCGACGACCGTATTGTTTGCGTTGGCGGTGTTCGCCGCATGGCGGTTCACCTGGGAGCTGACGCCGGAGCAGGCCGGTTTCGGCGCCTATGCGCGTGGCGAGGTTCGTGACGGGCATATTGGTCTGGCGCGGTGGATGCGGCGTGCGGTCAAGGTGTTGCGCGAGTACGCGACGACGCTCGACGTGAAGGAGTTTCGCAAGCATCTGGCGATCTATCTGATGGTGCAGGTGTCGATGGACGTGTTCGGGCAGACGTTCGTGTTCTTCGTCGTCTTCGACTGGGGCAGCACCGCCGCGTTCGCCTCGCTGCTGCTCGGCTGCGCGGCGGTGTCCCTGCCGTTGATGCCGCTGTTCGGCATCGGCATGACGAAGCTGGGGCCTCGTCGCATGTACGCGATCAATTTCGCCGGATGCCTGTCGGGTGTGGCGGGTCTGCTGCTGGTGTGGGTGCTGGCGGGGCGTGTGCCGGGGCCGGTGTGGACGGTGGTGGCGGTGGCGGCTTCGTTGTGGTTCTTCGCGTTCAAGTCCCTGTGCGGTTATCTGCCGTGGGCGGTGTTCCCGTACATGGCCGACGTGGATCAGGTGGTGACGCGTCGCTACCGGTCGGCGACGTTCTCGGCGATTCAGGCGTCGTTCCGTCAGCTGTTCTCGGGGTTGGCGACGATTCTGGTGGGTGTGGTGCTGGGTGCGGTCGGGTTCGATGCGACCCGGTCGGTGCAGTCGCCGACGGCGCGGATCGGCGTGGGCGCGGTGCTGTTGGGCTGGTTCGGGGTCTCGATGATCCTGTGCTGGCTGATCTCGGCGCATTTGAGGATCGACAAGCGGACCGATGGCATGGTGCTCTCGGAGATCAACCGGTTGCAGTCCGGCGGCCGCAAGTCGGCGGTCGACAAGGAGACCCGTCGCACGATCGAGAAGCTCACCGGCATGCCCTACGACCAGGTCTGGCTCAACGGCGGACGGTGACCTCCGTTCCTTTCAGACCTTCCTTTTCAAGACCTCCTCGAACATGTCCTTTACCGGAACGAATAGCATATCCGGGTCGTTCCGGTATTTCGCCAAGGTGGCTTCGTGCATTGGATTCTTGGTGAAAAATGCTAGGGTTGTTTTCCGATATCCGCCAATGAGACCGATTCGTTCCCGCAATGCCTCGATCATCTCGGTTTCATCGACTCTGTTGCGCCATTTGCATTCACCGAGCAGTATGTGCTTTTCGGCTGGATCGGCCGCTACGAGATCGATATCCGTTTCCTCTCGTTTCATCGGATTGTTGCCCCACCATTTACCTATCTGTGTAGGCATCAGCGGTAGTGTTCCGGCACCGAAGGAACGCAGTACCCATTGCTGACACATGCTTTCGAATTGTTGTCCCACATATGTGGCGAATGGTCCACTTTGCGCGATTCGTTGGGCAAGCCTCTCTCCGTTTCCCGTTTCGATGAGGGTGACGTTGGGAGCCACGAAGCGATACCAGTATGCGAAAAATGGATCTACGATGTGGACATGGGATTTCCGTGAGGTGGGTTTCTCCCCGAAGGGCACGGCCTTTTCGATAAGCCGTAGACCTTCAAGCGTTTTCATATAGAAGGGTAGGGATGTCTGTTCGATGCCTATGCGCTCCGCAATGACCTTCGATGTGTTGCATCCGTTGCTGATGGCCTGAAGTATGGAATCATAGATGGCGGGGCTTTTGAGCTCCTCTCGTAGCAGCATCATCGGCTCTTCATACAGCAGTCCTGTCTTGTTGAAGCAGAGGGACGCTACGTTTTCCTCGTAGGTCAGATCCGGCCTGAGCTGTGCGAGATAGTATGGGGTTCCGCCGAATGTTGCGTAATACAGCACCTTATCCTGCGGTGAGCAGCTGGCGATGAATTCGGAGGCATCCAGATAATCAAACGGCTGCATACGTAGTTGTCCGGTTCGTCTGCCGTATAGAGGGCTTTTGTATCCGAGCACACGGTTTTCCATGAATCCCTGATTGCTGCCGGAAAGAATGAGCATGGTGTTGGTGTCTTTGAATCCGTGATCGATGGCGATCTGCAGGGTTGATGGCAGACTCGGTTCGGCCTCAGCGGCGTAGGGGAATTCGTCAAAGACGATGACGAGCTTCTCTCCGGTATTCTGTTGGGCCTGTTTGACGAGGTAGTCGATGGCATTGCTCCATGTCCCGAAGTTCAATACATCCGGGTATCCGAAGTATTCGGACATAGCTGCGGAGAAGGAACGAAGAACCAGTTGGGAATTCTGCTGTCGTGCAGTGAAGTACAGGGCCTTGCGTCTTGCGAGGAAGCGGTCGATCAATGCGGTCTTCCCTACGCGTCGACGCCCGTAAATCACCATCATCTCGAATCTGTCGCTGTCGTACATGCGATTCAGCGCGGTGAGCTCTTGCTGCCGTCCTACAAACATGGTTGTTTCTTTCGTCACTGGCGTACCGTCTGTGCCTGAAGATAATGATAACACTATTATAGAAAACCCTATAATAGAACATTCTATTATAGGGTTTTCTATAATAGATTCGTTGGTTCGGGGTGCCGTACGTTCTCTGTGGCTTGGGACGGGGATGCCCCGATGGGCGTACGGTGAGTCGGGCTGAGCGTACGCCCATCGGGGTGATGCCGGTTCTGTCACCCGTATTCGTATGCTGACTCCGGCCTGGCGTACGAATACGGGTGACAGGGCGAGGAAAGCCCCCGGGGACGTACGCTGAGCCGGGCTCGGCGTACGCGGAATGGGGGTCGGTCGACAATAGCCCCCTGGAACGTACGCCGTATGTGAAACGGCATACGCAAAACGGGGGTGGACGGTGGGCAACCACCGGGAACGTACACCGGCCCCATGTCCGGCGTGGTGGCTAAGGAATCCCTGTCGGTCAGAGTCGGTCGATGAGATAGAGGCGGGAGGCGAAGTCCGGGCCGATGTTGGTGTCGTTGATGCCGATATGCATGAGTTCGGCGCCGGAACGGACCACGCCGGGGGTGATGGGGGCGGTCTTGGTCTCGGTCCCGGATTCGGCATCGGCACTGGTCGCGGTCTCGGTCTTGGTGGTCCCGGCGCCGGTTCCGATGTCCTCAGCCGAGTATCCGAGTCGCCCTCGCAATGCGTCGTCGGGGCCAAGGCCCGGCCCCGGGACCGTCGTCACGCGGTACATCGCATCCGGATCGAGGCCGCGCAGATGGAGGCGCGACTTGTGCCGGTTCGGCACGCCGAGGATCACGTAGTCGCCGACGATCGCGTGCGCGCGGTCGGCCGAGACGACCATCCACGCGGCCTGCCGGTGATCGTACGGCGCACGCAGACGGTACAGATCGCCGTTGTGCAGCAGCGGCGCGTGCTCCTTGAAGAACGCGACCTGCCGTGCGATCTCGTCGAGCTCGTCATCGCCCACCCGTGTCAGATCCATCTCGTAGCCGAACGTGCCGAACATCGCGACCGACCCGCGCATCGCGAGCGACTCGGATCGCCCGGTCTGATGATTCGGTGTGATCGACACGTGCGCGCCCATCGACGAGACGGGGAAGAAGTAGCTGGTGCCGTACTGGATCGACAGGCGTTCGACCGCATCGGTGTCGTCGCTGGTCCAGATCTGCGGCGAGTAGGCGAGGATGCCCATATCGAAGCGCGATCCGCCGGACGCGCAGCCTTCGATGATGAGGTCGGGGAACGCGGCGAGCAGTCGCCGGTAGAGTGCGTACACGCCGAGGATGTAGCGGTGGAACACCTCGCCCTGATGCTCGGCGCCGCGCGTGGCGTCGTACGCCTCGGTGATGAATCGGTTCATATCCCACTTGATGTACGCCACGTTCGCGCCGTCGAGGATCGCGTGCATGCGCTCGTAGATGTGGTCGACGACCGCGGGATTCGCGAAGTTGAGCACGTACTGCTGGCGGTATACGGCGCTTGCGCGGCCTGGGGTCGCGATCACCCAGTCGGGGTGCGTCTCGTACAGGTCGGTGGCGCGGTTGACCATCTCCGGTTCGAACCACAGGCCGAACCGCATGCCGATCTCGTTGATTTTGCGCGCGATTCCGGCGACGCCTTCGGGCAGTCGCTCCGGGTTGGCGATCCAGTCGCCGAGTCCCGCGCGATCGTTGACTCGCGCGTGATTCCCGCGTCCGAACCAGCCGTCGTCGAGCACGAACAGTTCGATGCCGGCCCTGTGCGCGAGCCGCGCGAGTTCGAGCAGCTTCTCCTCGGTGAAGTCGAAGTACGTGGCCTCCCAGTTGTTGATGAGGATCGGCCGTTCGCGTCTCGTCCAGCGCGGGCGCTCCAGATGATCGAGGACGATGCGGTGGAGGGTCTGGCTCAGGGCGTTCAATCCGTGATCGGTGTAGCCGAGCAGCGCCTCGGGGCTCTGGAACGATTCGCCGGGCGCGAGCCGCCACGCGAATCCGGCCGGGTTGATGCCGAGCTGGAGTCGCGTGGCGCCGTACGCGTCGACCTCGGCGTGCAGGTCGAAGTTGCCCGAGTAGACGAACGACAGGGAGAACGCCTCGCCCCGGTCCTCGTTGGTGTCGGGGCGGGCGAAGAGAGCGTTGGGGCTGAAGTAGGGGCTGCTCGCGCCCCACATCGAGGCGACGCTTTGCACGCCCGGGTGCAATGGCTGGCGATGCGGCTCGCGTTCGCGCGCCCATGCGCCGGTGAACTCGATCATCTCGTAGTCGCTGTCCGGCAGGTCGAGGTTCAGGCTTGCGAGGCGTTCGATCGTGACCGGCTTGCCGCCGTGGTTCGCGATCCTCACACTGCGGGCGATGACCGGCTCGTTGCGGAAGATCGTGTAGTTCAGGGTTGCGGTCAGGCCGGTCAAGTCGTCGACGAGGTTGATGCTCAGGGTTTCGGCACCGGTATCATCCGGAGTCGAAGCCGCGTATGTGGCGGGCAGCCCCTCGAGCTCCGGCTTTCCGGGCGCGACCCGGTACCCCGCGTACCGGAAGTCGGTGATGCGCGAGCCGTTGCCTTGCAGCACGGTGATCGCGGGACCACGGAAATCGCCGCGCCCGTATTCAGGGAACTCCTGGCGCGACTGCTCGATATGCAGCTCGCCGTGCTCGTCGGCGGTGGTCGCCTGCACGCGGAATCCGTCGTCGACGAGGTAGCCGAAGTCGGCGCGATCGGGCACCGCCGCACCGGTGTACAGGTTGATGAGTTTGCCCTCGACGACTTTGAGGATCATGCTCACCCGCCCATTGGTCAGGTGGAACTGGTTCAGGTCCTCATTGACTGTGATCAGGGACGTCATAGGGTCTTCCCTTCGTTGCGAACACGGCATGGTTATCGTTAACCATAGCGTATCACCCCGCAGCCGGTTTTGCATCACGCCTCCGCATTGAGCAGGCGCTCGAGATGATCATCGGCTACATTCAGGCTGGTTTCCCCGATGCCACACTCAAGCAGGTGGAGCATCAGGCGCCGAAGATCGCGATCAGGAACGACTGACCGTTGGTTCCGTGGCCCGCAGGTACTCCCGCAGGAACGGGATGGCGAAGTCGACGCGGCCCCGTGCCGGCGCGGTGATGACGTGATCATCGAGTAGCCGTTGCCGGTAGATGTTGGCGTAGTCCATGCTCTCTCCCATGCGCGATGCCACCACTGATGTCGATGACGGCCCATCATCCTGGGCCATCGCGCGCAGGTAGTCGACCGCGCGTTCGGAGAGCTGGTTGACGACCGGGGCGCATACGCCCTCGCCCAGCTTCGCACGCGCCTGCTCGACACCCGAACGTACGTCGTCGAAGAGTATGGCGTTGCCGCTCACGGACGGGGTGGTGTTTTCGCGTCGTCTGGCCTGTCGCCAGATGTGGTAGCCGACCAGCTGGATCATGTACGGATATCCGCCGGTCGATTCCGTCGCCAGAGTCAGGGCGTCGTCGCTGATCGCAACGTCCGCACCGCGGATCGAAGTGGACAGTGCGTGACGAACGTCATCGAGCGGGACGTCGCCGAGCTGCTTGATCGATGAGCGACGCAGGAACGTGAGCACTTTGGCGTTCAGCAGGTCGGGAACCAGTGAGGGCAGTCCTGCGAACACGAACGCCACTTCGGCGTTGTCGCGCAACATGTGCTGGGCGGCGGTGGCGATGGCGGTCATGTCCTCCATCGAGGCGTCCTGCGTCTCGTCGATGGTGATGAGCAGGCCCTTGCCTTTGCCAAGGGTTTTCAGTCTGGCAGTCATCGCGTCACGGAGCGTCGACGGCCGCAGGGCTGGAGCAATGCTCAGTTCGCCGAGCTGGCGCCCATCGCGGACGGTTTGATGGTTAATCCCGCGATCCGTCCCGATTCAGGGGCGATGCGGGAGATGAGTCGATCGCACAGGCCGTTCGAAGCGGTTTCGTCGATGACTTCCCAATGATGGGTTTTCGCGATCAGTCCGAGTTCGGTGAGCATTACCGTTTTGCCGCTGCCCCGCGGTCCGGTGATGAGCATGAGCCGGTCGGGCGCTCCGGGGCCGTCCTCCAGTCCTTCACGGAAATCCATGCTCACGGATTCGCGCCCGATGAGCACGGGAGGCATGACGCCTGCGGTCGGTTTGAACGGATTGGGAGGGAACGGCATGTTGAGCTCCTTCGACCTCACGACAATGTACCGTACTCAGTATAACAAATAGAAAATCTATAGAACAAAGTCTTTTCGTGTGCTGGAGTGTCTGCTATGGCAGCGTTTGCAGGTGATTTTGGCATATCAAGTGTGCGGCAAATAGAACAAATAGAACAAATAGAACAGGTGGATAAGCGCTGCATGGGTGCGGCTGGCGTTCCCTGCTCGGCATCGGTCTGCGTGGTTCTGTGCGGTGTTCCGATTCCGGTAACGGCGTACGGATACCGTGGCTTGAAGGAGGGTAACCTCGCGGAGCGTACGCTGAGGATTCGTCAGCGTACGCTCCGCGAGGCTTGATCCTGCTTGTCACCCGTATTCGTACGCTGCCACGCTCGCAACGTACGAATACGGGTGATTGGATGCCGATGACCCCGGAGAGCGTACGCTGACGAAGTCTCAGCGTACGGGGAATGGGGTTCTGGGTTTGGGCTGAGCCCGGGTGTTTCGCCGTGAGCCGTCAGCGTACGGGGAATGGGGTTCTGGGGTCCCGGAGACATGGGGGCCCGTACCCGGAGCCCCGGGAGACTCAGCGGCAGGGGCGGGTGAGGGGCTGCCAGGGGTCGAGTTCGACCGGTTCGGCGGTGAGCAGAGCCCGGGTGGCGTCATCAAGGTATTCCTTGCGGATGATGAGCTCGGTGACGAAGCGGTCGAACCACTTGTCGGACATCACGTAGTAGCCGTCGACGCCGGCGTCCTTGCCCCAGCTGTTCTCCACCTTCCAGCGATCCGGCCTGCCGTCGGAGTCGAGGTTCACGCCGGTGAAGGTCATCGCGTGGTTGCTCGGGCTGTCGGCGTACTCGAGGGCGTCGGCCTTGTCGAGCGTGAACTCGGTGCCGAACAGCTGGTCGACGCGCACGACCGACTGGTCGAAGAAGCCCTCCTTGCGCAGCGAGAACTGCGTGCAGTCGCAGGCGAACCAGATCGGGTGTCCGGCCGAAAGCTGGTCGATCGCGGCCTTCTTGAACACGTCGAGCGGCACGTTGACGAACTCCATGTCGCCGGCCTCGGCCACGTTCGCCGTGTAGCGGATGCGGTATCGCGTGTTGAACGGCGTGCGCGCCATCGGCGCGTTGGCGAGGGTCGCGAAATCATTGACGTCGACCGGCACGTACTTCCGGTAGAACTCCAGCGGGGTGATGCCGGTCTCTCGGATCTGCGGGCGATCGTCCTTGCCGGACTTGTCCTTGTCCTTCTTCTCCGACTTCTTCTCCGACTTCTTCTCCGACTTCTCAGCCGAATCGCCCTTCTTGCCGTCCTTATCCCCGTCCTCGTCGTCGTCCTTCACGCGCGCGAGGAAATCGAACCGTTCCGGCGGCTCACCGAGCGCGATCGAGCAGATGCGGTAGACGACTGACATGTACTCGTCCTTGATCGCCCGCAGTTCCTCCGCGCCCGTGCCATCGGCCGCATGGCGACGACGCAGCTCGATCGCGAACTCGCGCAGCTTCGAGTTGAGGTACTGCTTGAAGTCGTCGGAATTGCGCGAATTCGCCGACTCCGGGTACGCGCTCTTCGGCACCAGACCGTACTTGTTCACCAGCGCCGCGAACATCTGCCACCATCCGCCGTCATCGGACGGACCGTCGTTGATGATCTCGAACAGACGGTCGTCGCTCGGACGATCAAGCGTCGACAGCACGTTCTCGAGGTACGTGTTCGACTTCTCCATCGTGTCCCAGAAGAACAGGTAGGACTCGGAGAACTCGAAATCCTCGAGATTCCAACGGTGCATGAGCTCATAGCGCAGCGTGTTGAGCGAGGCGAACATCCAGCATCGGCCCGAACGCTCCTGATCGGTGATCGACCCCTGCTTGAGCTCGATCGAGAAGTCGCGCGGCAGCTCGCGCACGCCGCGGTAGTCGGTCGCCGCCTTGAGCACGCCGGCCGACACGGCCGCGTTCGCCGCGACGAGGTTCGCGCGCTCGCCGTTGAAGTCCCTGGAATAGTCGCGCAGCAGCTGAGGCTTGATCGCCTTGCCCTCGTTGAGATCCGTGTTCGTCATTGATGCTCCCGCCTGATGAATGGCCTGATATATGGCCCGATGAATGATGTCGGCTGACCGTTCGGTCGTGTCCGCGATCGAGCGCAAAGTCCAGCGGCAGTATACGACCATCGTCTGCTAAGGCAAAATTCTCCGCACGCGATCCGTGATGGTTGTGTCCTCCCGTCTTAAGGGCCGGGTTCTCTCCACGAGGTGAGATCCCGGCCCCGGGCGGGAGGTTTTTCATATGCGCCCGAACCGCCTGAGATTTCCGGTCGGTTCCAGATATCGGTCTCCGGTTGTATCCAGTCGATCCTCGGTCTCGGTCTCCGGGTCCCCCGCGTGCCCCGGCCATTCCCCCGGTCGTCGGTCTCCAGTGCCACTCAACGTGTTTTTGGGTGATTATCGCGTCGAGTGGCAGCATCGCGTGCCATTCAATGAAGAAACGGGCGATTTTTGCGTTGAGCGGCAGTTTCTTCTGCTGCTCGGCGGTTATTCCGTGGCGTGAGGGTATCAAGAATGGCCATTTTCCAATGATTCGCACAGTGCGGCTCAGGGTCGCTCGTGTGGCCGACTGCCGCTCAACGCGATATTGGTCGATAATCGCGTTGAGCGGCACGGAATCTTGCCACTCAACGCGATTTTTCGCTAAATCAGGCTTGAGTGGCAGGGAATCCGCCTCGAGGTGCCTCACAGCACGGAGCGGGTGTCGTTTTCGTAGGAATTGCGGCCCTGACCGGTGGCCGCGGTGGTGCCGCCGTCGACCGGCACGACCAGTCCGGTCAGGTATGCGGCGTCGTCGGAGGCGAGGAACAGGGCGATGCCGGCGCAGTCCTCGGCCCGGCCTGTACGGCCCAGAGCCACGCGGTCGAGGTACGGCTTGACACGTTCGGGATCGGTCCACACCTCCTTGTTGATGTCGGTTTCGATGAAGCCGGGCGCGAACGCGTTGACGCGCACGCCCTTGGCGCCGTAGTCGAGGGCGACGCAGCGCACGAATCCGTTCATCGCGTGCTTGGTGGAGTTGTACGCGGTCTGCCCCCAGTCGCCGCGCAATCCGGAGACCGACGTGTCGACGACGATGTTGCCGTACGACTTGATCAGGTGCGGCAACGCCTCCTTGGTCAGGTAGAACAGGCCATCGAGGTTGACGGAGAACAGTTTGTGCCACACCTCGTCGGACACGTGTTCGACCTCGCCGCCCTCGAAGACGCCCGCGTTGGAGACGACGACGTCGAGGTGTCCGAACTCCTCGACGACGGAGTTCACGAGTTCCGCCACCTGCTCGTGGCTGGAGACGTCGGTGATGTGCGTGTGGCCGCGTTCGTAGCCGGCGACCGTCTCGTCGAGCGGCGCCTGCCGACGTCCGACCGCGACGACCGTGGCGCCGTTGTCGAGGAAGGCGCGGGTGACGGCCCGCCCGATGCCGGTGCCGCCGCCCGTGACGATGACGACTTTGCCCTCGAAATGATATGTATTGCTGGTCATGAAGATCCCCTTCGATTAGGTTGTGCGATGGTCGGTTGACGGCCGCCCATTCTTTACTGTAGTGATCGCAGTCGCATGGCATGCGGATGGCTGATGTGATCTGCATGTAATTGACTGGGAATGAGTGAACAGGATGGAATATGATGAAAAGCGACCTATGCTTGATCCGGCCTGACCACGCGGGCCGTACGCTGAGGGTTTGCCAGCGTACGTCGGACGTGGGTTGATGCCGGTCGTCACCCGTATTCGTATGCTTGCGGCGCGGCACCGTACGAATACGGGTGATAGGGCGCTGATGACCACGGGGAACGTACGCTGCCTGCGTGGTAGCGTACGGAGATAGGGGGTCGGATGCCGATGGCCACGAGGAACGTACGCCGTATGTCCGGCGGAGTGCGGAAACGGGGATAGGATGCCCGGATGCCACAGGGAACGTACGCCGGGCCCAGCCTGGCCTCGCCTACACTGGATACCTATGAGCAAGCATCATCATCGCGATCGCAGCTGGGCGCCCGCGCCCGAATCACTGCCGACGGACGCGCAGGTCATCGACAATCACACGCACGTTGCCTCGGTCGTGCCGTTCGCGCGGGCGATGAGTCACGAGGCCGTCGCCAAGGGCCAGCCGGAGGTGCCGGTCTACGGCGTCGACGAGCTGCTCGCGCAGGCGGCGGCGGTCGGCGTGACCGGGATCATCGACTGCGGCTGCGAATACCCGAACATGCAGAAGGCGATCGACATGGCCGTCGACCACCCCGGGCAGGTGCACGCGGCGATCGCCATCCACCCCAACGAGGCCGTGCGCCACGGACATCGCGCCGAACCCGGCCCCGACGGACTGCCCGTCACTTACAAGCCGTACCACGACGTCAGCTTCGACGACGCGATGGCCGAAGTCGCCCGACTCGCCCGCGCCTACCCGGATCAGGTCGTCGCGATCGGCGAGACCGGCATGGACCTGTTCCGCACCGGCGGCAACGCGATCGCCCTGCAACGGGAGGCGTTCCGCGCGCACATCGCGCTCGCCAAGGAGCTCGGCCTGCCGATGCAGATCCACGACCGCGATTCGCACAAGGAGGTCATCGAAACGCTGCTGGCCGACGGTGCGCCGGAACGCACGGTGTTCCACTCCTATTCCGGTGACGCCGAGATGGCCGAGATCGCGCGTGAGCACGGCTGGTACCTGAGTTTCTCCGGCACGGTGAGCTACAAGGGCAACGACGGGATCCGCGAATCGCTGCGCATCGTCGGCCTCGATCACGCGATGGTCGAAACCGATGCGCCGTATCTGACGCCGATGCCGTACCGCGGCCGCACGAATGCGCCGTACATGATCCCCTACACGCTGCGTGCGATGGCCGACACCCTCGATCTTCCCCTCGCCGAGGTCGCCCGCGGCACCCGCAACACCACCCGCACCGTCTACGGAGTGTGAGCGGCGTCCGGTTCCCTGAATCATGGTCATACGTTGGGATAAGGTAAGCGTTAAGAATTTGTGAGGTTTTCGTTAGGGCGCTACCATGTCCTTTCGAAATAGACGTCGAACAGTCCAAATAATCGTCCGACGGGAAGTTTAGGGAAGATCGCGGGTTGCAGTTGGTCCCGCGCGAAGACCGGTGGAGGACCGAACGTATGGCTGAGTCGAATCAGAGGCCCGAACGCGCCCGAAAAGGCAGCGGCGACGCTCAGGGCATCGATCAGAGCGTCAGCAACGCTACCAATTCCAGCAGTGTCAGCAGCAACGTCAATAGCACCAATAGCGCCAACAGCAGCGCCAAGTCTAGAGGCGAATCCGGCGGCAGGCCGCGGGTCGGCGGCAGGCCGGCAAGCGTCCCGCCGACGGCGACCCCGGCGGTGAAGACCGCCGAGAAGGCCGCCGTGGCCAAGGCCCGTCAGGAGAAGGAGGCCCTGCTGCGTGCCGACACCTTCACCAACGCGCCGAAGGTCTCCCGACGCACCCTCACCAAGGAGGAGCGTCAGGAGCTCGTCAAGCAGGCCGAGGCCAAGAACAAGGAGGCCGAGAAGCTCGCCAACACCGCGGCTCGCGGTCGATTCGGCCGCTGGTGGGCGCGCCTGCAGTCCGGTCCGGACAAGGTCACGTGGGGCATGGCGATCGTCGCGCTCGGCGTCGTCTACGGCGACATCGGCACCTCGCCCCTCTACACCGCGCAGACGTTCCTGTCCGGCCAGGGCGGCATCGGCAACGCCGACCGCGAGGCCGTTCTCGGCATGCTTTCGCTGGTGTTCTGGTCGATCACGCTGATCACCACCGTCAAGTACGTGCTCATCGCGATGCGCATCGACAACAACGGCGAGGGCGGCATCTTCGCCCTCTACTCGCTGATCCGCCGCTACGGCGCATGGCTGGCGATTCCCGCGATGATCGGCGGCGCCGCGTTCCTCGCCGATTCGGTGCTGACGCCGGCCGTGTCGATCAGCTCCGCGGTCGAGGGTCTGCAGACCCTGCCGCCACTCGAGGGGCTCTTCAATGAGAATCCGAGTCTGACATTGATGATCACCGTTGTGATCATCGTCGTGCTGTTCATGGTGCAGTCACGCGGCACCGAGTCGATCGGCAAGGTGTTCGGCTCGATGGTGCTCATCTGGTTCAGCTTCCTCGCCGTCGTCGGCATCGTGAACCTATCCAACGACTGGACCGTGTTCGCAGCTCTCAACCCGGTCTACGGCATCGAGTTCCTGTTCAGCCCGCACAACGCCGCCGGCATCGCCCTGATGGGCACGGTGTTCCTGTCGACCACCGGCGCCGAGGCGCTCTACTCCGACATGGGCCATGTGGGACGCGGCAACATCTACTTCACGTGGCCGTTCATCAAGATCGCCCTCGTCTTCAACTACTTCGGTCAGGGCGCGTGGATCCTCGCGAACAATCGCAATCCCGAATACACCACGATGAAGACGCTCAACCCGTTCTTCCAGATGATGACCCCGAACGTGCGCTACATCGCCGTGATCCTGTCGGTCACGGCCGGCGTGATCGCCTCGCAGGCCCTCATCACCGGCGCGTTCACGATGGTCTCCGAGGCCACGCGACTCAACTGGATGCCGCATCTGCAGGTGCGCTACCCGGCCCGTACGCGCGGTCAGCTGTACATTCCGGTCGTCAACGGCGTGCTGTGCGTCGCGACCCTGCTCGTGCTCGCCCTGTTCAAGGACTCCGAGCACATCTCCGCCGCGTACGGTCTTGCGCTGACGATCACGATGATCACGACGACCGTGCTGCTCGCCGTATACATCTGGCACGACCGCCATCGCGTCGGTGCGATCGTGTTCCTGCTGGTGTTCCTCGCGATCCAGTTCATGTTCTTCATCGCCTCGATGGCCAAGTTCCTGCACGGCGGCTGGTTCACGATGCTGCTGACCATCGCGATCCTGTTCGTCATGTACACGTGGAACGAGGGCACGAAGCTGGAGCGCGCGCAGCGCCGCCACATGCAGCGTCAGGACTTCCTGCCCACGCTGGAGAAGCTGCACGGCGACTTCCGCATTCCGTACTTCGCGGACAACATCGTCTACCTGACCTCCGATAACATCATGAAGAGGCTCGACACGGACATCTTCTTCTCGATCTTCGCCGATCACCCCAAGCGCGCCCGCGCATGGTGGGCGGTGAGCGTCGAGACCACCGACGAGCCGTTCACCCGCGAGTACGAGGTCGAGAACTTCGGCACGAACTTCCTGTTCCGCGTGCGCATCCGTCTGGGATTCAAGGTCTCGCAGTCGATTCCGGCGTACCTGCACCAGATCATGCACGACCTGTCGAAGACGGGGGAGCTGCCGCAGCAGAAGTCGATCTACCCGAAGGTGGATGCCGATCCGAACATCGGCACGATCCGCTACGTGCTGATCCACAAGGCGCTGATGCCGGAGTCGAAGGTCTCCGCGCGCGGCGCGCTGTCGCTGTCGGTCAAGTACGCGATCCGCCATGTGGCGGGATCGCCGGTCAAGTGGTTCGGTCTGGCGCCGTACAACCCGCTGGTCGAGGTGCAGCCGCTGTTCGTCTCGACCCGCCGCCCGCCGCGCCTGAAGCGCACCGAGCGCATCGACCGCGACGAGCCCATCACCGCCAACATCCCCCCGGTCAAGTAACCGGTCAAGTAACCCACCCAACCCTATAAGCAACGCTTATACCCGCTGCCGCGCGTCGCAACATATCCGCATTAAGGTAACCAACCATGTGCAGATTATTGGGATACGCGACAGCCGGGTTCAACCTCAGCCTCAACGCTATCCTTGGCACAGAAGACGTCGTGGAATACCGCGAGATGAGCGAGATCCACAACGATGGCTGGGGATGCTCGATGCTGTACGAGCCGGTGGAGACCCCCGGCACCCAGGACGGCGGCGCACCGGCCCCCGAGACCGGCACCAAGCTCTACAAGACCACCGTCGCCGCCCGACTCGATCCGGTGTTCCCCGAACTCGCCTCCGAGCCGGCGCGCGGCGCCCTGTGGCATCTGCGTCTCGCCTCCTCCAACCTGCCGCTGATCCTCGAGAACCAGCAGCCGTTCTTCACCAACGGCCTGAGCTTCATCCACAACGGCGACATCTCCGACTCCCACGGCCGCAACATCGTCACCAACGACCAGTACCCGGTGAGCAACAGCGTGTTCCTGTCCACCGGCGGCCGCTCCGATTCGGCGATCTTCTTCGCCGTGATCCTCGAGTACCTCGGTTTCGGATACGAGCTCGACGAGGCCCTCGCGCAGGCCGTGCGCGAGCTGCGTCAGGCGTACCCGCGCTCCAGCTACAACTGCATGATCCAGTCGCAGGACCAGTTCATCGCCCTGAACGCGGCCGGCCGCGAGCGCACGTCGTCGCGTATCGTCGAGATCTACGACGAGTACGGTCAGGGCGAGAAGGCGCTCGACTACCGTGTGATGCGCTATCGTGCGCTGACCGATGAGGATGGCGCCCCGGCGGGCATCGTCGTCGCTTCCTCCGGCTTCGAGCAGACCGAGGCCGACGGCTGGGCCGAGCTTGGCAACGACCAGATGATCGTCGCCTCCAACCGCACCGGCGAGTGGTCCATCCGCTCGATCTAGCGGTTCGCTCTACAATGGGGCTCATGATCCCCACACTTGAGCAGATCGACGAGCTGCACCATAAGATCGCCCCTTCCGAGGCCGCCTACGACCTCGTTCACACGCATTGCGTGATCGTTTCGCGCATCGCCCGCGCTCTGGCGCATCGGCAGAACGCGCTGTTCATGCGTCGCTGCACGCTGCCGGCCGGTTCCCCCGAACTCGATCGCGATCCCGATTCGGCGGGCGCGTCCCTGCTGACACTCGGCACGCCGGCCGACGCCTCCGGTGATGCCTCCGGTACCCGGACCGACGTCCCGCAGCTCGACTTCGCCGTCGCCCCGTCCGACGACATCACCGGTGGCCGCGTGCCCCCGCGTCTGATCGACGAGCGACTCGTCACGATCGGCGGTCTGCTGCACGATATCGGCACCTATCAGGTGTTCAAGCACGACGGCAACGACGGCGAGCCGCTCAAGTTCAGCGGCAAGCAGTACATCAAGCACGGTCTGCTCGGCTACGAGTACCTGCTGGAGAACGGCGTCGACGAGTCGATCGCCCAGTTCGCGCGCAATCACACCGGCGTCGGCCTGACGCGCGAGGATGTCGAGCGTCAGGGACTGCCGTTGCCGCCGGCCGATTACGTGCCGGTCAACCTGGAGCAGGAGACCGTGATGGTGGCCGACAAGTACAACAGCAAGTCCCTGCCGCCGAAGTTCGTCACGGCCGAGGCGTACACGCGCCGCGCCGCGAAGTTCGGCGAGGAGAACCGCCGCCGCTGGCTGGAGCTCCTCGATCAGTACGGCGTGTTCGACGTGCGCCCGATGGCCGCCGAATACCACATGATCGTCATCTGACGGGTCGTCCATCGGCCACGGGCCGGCTCAGTCGGCGAGCCTGTAGACCTTGTCGGCTCGATCGGCGACCTCGTCCGAGGAGGTCACGATGATGGCGGCGCGCTTCGGATCGCGGGCGTGGGCGATCGAGACGATGAGGTCGAGGATCGCCCTGGCGTCGTTCGCGCTCAGGCCCTTGGTCGGCTCGTCGAGGATCAGCGTGTCCGACTCGCAGCTGATCGCACGGGCGATCGCCACGCGACGCTGTTCGACCAGCGCCAGCTCGCGCACCTTCCTGCCGCTCGTCGCCTCGCCGAATCCGACCTTCGCGAGGAACTCGCGCGCCGCGATCGGCTTGGGCTTCAGATACGTGCGGCCGGACGCGTTCATCGCGTACAGGACGTTCGACTCCGCGTCGAGATCGCCGCGCACCGCGAACCGCTGCGGCACGATGCCCAGACGGTGGCCGCGCAGCTCGCCGACCTCGAGTTCGAGCAGGTTCGCGCTCTTCGCCATCGCGGAGCCGGCGGTCGGCGCCTGGAATCCGCCGAGCACCTCCATCATCGTGACGCGCTGCTCGGCGTCATCCGCGTCGGGCAGCACGCGCACCGCGTACAGTTCGCCCGCGTAGAACGCCATCGACGTGTCATCGAGCACATGACGGCCGGACTTGCGATTCGTGGTCGTCGCGTGGTTGAGCGAGAAGTTCGGATACGACTTCAGCAGCACGCGATCCGCGACCTGCTTGTCCACCTCGGATTCGGCCTTCGACTCGGAATGACGCAGCTCGTTCGGGTCTCCGTGCCCGCCGTTCGCCATCGCGTCGCCCGCCAGCGCCATCGTCTCGTTGACGCGACGCGCGTTCGCTTCGGTTGCGGCGGCGCTGGTCTCGCCCGGCACCGTGCCGGCGTCGGCGTCCGCATTGCCGTTCGATCCCGTAGGATCGGACGTTTCCGGGCCCGCTGCGGCCCGGTTTTCGTCCGATCCCGTAGTATCGGACGTTTCCGAGCCCGCAGAGGCACGGTTTTCGTCCGATCCCGCAGTATCGGACGTTTCCACGGCCTCCGAGGCCTCGTTTTCGTTCGATCCTGCAGTATCGGCCAGTGCGGCGAGGTCCGCCGACTCGTCATCGTCGTCGAATGTGAAGCTGAAGGACACCTCGGGGGCGGCGGACTCGTCCGCATCCGGTCCGTCGGCCTTGATGGGGGAGTCCGGCGTCGGCTTGTCGTCCGGCTGCTCGTCGATCTGATCCGTCTGATCGGTCTGATCGGTGTTCTCGGTCATCTCATCCTCCACGTTGGTGTCTTCGGCCTTCATCTCGGTGTCCTCGGTGTCCTCGATGTCCTTGCCATCCTTGCTGCTCATGCCTTCACCTCCGTACCGAGCTGCGCGTCATCGTAGGCGACCGGCGCGAACAGCTTCGCGTAGTTGAACGTCGCCACGCGCAGCATCGCGATGATCGCCAGCACGATCGTCACGCCCAGCGAATCCCACACGAGCGTCCACACGATCGTGGAGGTGACGGGCGTCGCGTGACCGCCGGCCAGTGCGGCGCCGATCGACTTGACGCCGAAACCGCCGGCGAGCAGTCCGATCGCGATCGGAACCACGGTGATCATGAACGTCTCGACCATGAACTGCCAGCCGAGGCGACCCTTGGACACGCCGGAGACGAA
Source organism: Bifidobacterium callitrichos DSM 23973 (assembly GCF_000741175.1). Taxonomy (GTDB): domain Bacteria; phylum Actinomycetota; class Actinomycetes; order Actinomycetales; family Bifidobacteriaceae; genus Bifidobacterium; species Bifidobacterium callitrichos. The sequence continues at coordinate 38,663 of NZ_JGYS01000009.1, read as the reverse complement.
CGCCATGCCGATCTCGTCGGTGCGGCCGAACCACGTGCGGGCGGCGGTCAGCACCAGCAGCAGCACGATGCCGCCGATCGCCAGCGCCCATGTGGCCGGGCGGACCTTGGCGGCCAGCGCGTCGAGCGGCTCGATCGACTTCTCATACGCGGCCAGCGACGGCGACGTGATCTCGTATCCGTTGGGCAGCTTCGCCTTCGTGGCGAGCTTGACGAACTGGTTGTACGTGTCGACGTCGGTGAAGTCGAAGATCACGTTGAGATCCGGCACGGACCAGGAGTCCGCCTTGGGGGAGTCGGGGTCGAGGCCGAACGTGTAGGCGGTGGCGTAGGCCGTGTAGATCACGTTCTCGCGATTCTCCTTGGCGAGCTTCGCGGCGGAGGCATCGGAGGTGGTGCCATTCGTGGCGGTGACGTCGCCCGTGTACTCGTAGATGCCGCGCACCTTGAACTCGTACGTCTTCTTCGTATCGGTCGGATCGCCCACCTTGAACGTGTCGCCAACCTTGAGGCCGTTCTTCTCTGCCACGGACTTCGAGATCAGCGCGCCGGTGGCCTTGGTGTCGGTGAAGACGAGCCCCTTGCCGTCGACGATCCTGTACGTGCCGTAGTCGTTGGCCTTCGCGGCCTTCGCATCATAGAAGCTGCGCAGCTGGAACTCGCCGCCCGTCTTGTCGGCGGATTCGTCGGCCGAGCCGGGAATCGCCTTGAACGTGTCGCCCTGACGCACCGGGAGCGTCTCCGTGAAGGTGTACGTGAACGACACGCTCTTCTCCTGCGCGGCGATCGCGTACGGGTTGTAGTCGGTGAACTTCAGATACTTCGATGCGGTCGACTTGGCGTCGTCGGCCTTCATCGCGGCCGCGGTCTTCGCGGTGGGGCGGAGCACGGCGTTCGGGGTCTGCGCGTTGTAGTCGGTGCCGTGCGCGTCGGACTGCTCCTGCAGGATCGCGAGCGAGGCGATGGTGCCGAACGAGACGAGGAGCGCGACCACCACGGTCAGCGCTGAGATCGCCCAGCTGCGCGTTACCGCGCGCCAGGCGTTAGTGAGAACGAACATGCGCTACTTCTCCAGTTCTCTAAGTTCCCTAGACGATTCTGTTCACAGCCAATCCCAGAGCCAACATATCGGCGTGTGGTCGACGACATGGTCGACGATCCGTCGGTAGGTCACCGGTGGGCTCGGCAATGCAACAGTTCAACAGTAAGACAGTACGTCGGCAATAGTGGGCGTTGTCTTGCCCGTTCCTGAAAGCTTCCTTAAAAGCGGATGGCTGTGGAGACCTGCGGAGGGCTGTGGAGGACTACGGCGGTCCTGCGGCGTTGCCGGCGATGCCACGGCACTCTCTACAATGGACGCAGGAAGAGAAGAGCTTTCCCATGGAAAGATGGAAAGAAAGGAACGGTGAATCGTCATGATGAACCCCTATGTGCGTCCGGGCATCGATGACAGGCCGGATTACGACAAGGCCCTGAGCCCCGAGGACAAGGCGTCGGTCCAGCGACTTGCGGCCGATCCGAAGCAGCAGGCTCCGGAGGCGTCGGCCGATCAGCCGGGTGCGCAGGCCGCACGTCTGGCCGCCGACGGCACCACGACCGTCGCCGCCGCGTCCACGGTCGACGCGGCCGTGCCCGACTATGCGTCGTCGTTCCTCGACATGCGCGATCCGATGGTCTCCGCCGACGGCCACCGCCCCTCCGCGATCGAGGTGAGTCGCCTCAAGTGGGGATTCGCGGTCGGATCCTTCCTCATCACCGCGCCGTGGGCCGCGCTGAACCTCGTCGCGATCCCGGATCACATCGCCCGCATCGCCGGGTTCGACACCGATGCCGATTGGCTCGCCATCCCGGGCATGGGGCCGGGGCAGTCCATGTTTACCCTTGTACGCGACCTCCCCCTTCTCGTCGTGATCGGCGCGCTGTTCTCGATCTTCCTGGGGCCGCTCGTTTCGGCGCTCTCCGACCGCACCCGCGTGCCGCTGGGCCGCCGTACGCCATGGCTGATCGGCGGCGGAATCCTGTCCGCCCTGATCGCGCTGATCGTGGGCGCCATCGGCAACCTCGCCGGCGTCATCTTCTTCTGGATCCTGCTGCAGTTCACGTACGCGGCGCTGATCGTGCCGCTCGCCGCGGCCCTCTCCGAGCGCGTGCCGGACAAGTTCCGCGACGTGATCGAACGTTGGAACGCGATCGGCGTGATCGCCGGTCAGGCGGCCGGCGGCGTGATCGGCGGTCTGTCGATCGCCTTCGGTGCCCGCGAGCCGTTCACATGCGCCGCCGTGCTGTTCGCGATCTCGGGTATCGCGACCGTCCTCGTCTGGCCGAAGGAGCCGTCCAGCGTGTCCCAGCCGCGCGTGCCCCTCGACGGCGCGGCGTTCGCCTCGCTCAAGCCCCTGCCGCGCGAGGATCGGTACCGTCCGTTCCGCAGGCTCTTCTGGTCGCGCACGTTCATGACTTCGGCCGTCTCGATGACCGCCGTCTTCCTGTGGTATGTCGTGCGATTCTCGGTCTACGGCAGCGAGCCGATGTTCACCTCCGCGCCCCTGACCCTGCCCTCCGGACTGCTCATCGCGATGCTCGCGCTCGCCTCGCTCGCCGGCACCCTGCTCGCCTCCTACTCCGCCGGCGCGATCACCGACAAGTTCGCCGAGGGATTCGGCCCGTGGTGGCGCGACTCGCGCGCGGCCGTGGTCTGCGCGTGCGCCCTGTACGCAGTCGGCCTCGCCGTGGGCCTTGCGATCGTCGCGATCGGCGGCGAGAAGAGCCTCATGATCTTCTCGTTCATCACCGGACTCGCCTCCGGCCTCTACGACGTGTTCATTCAGCCGCTGGTCGTAGACGCGCTGCCCGACCCGCATGACAGCGGCCGTGACCTGGGCTCCTACGCGCTCGCAAGGCCCCTGGGACTGATCATCGGTGCGCTCGGTGGCGCGCTCGCCATCGCGGTCGGATCGCAGATCACGGGGTCGCTCGGTTTCACCGCCGTGTTCCCCGGAGCGATCGTATGCGTTGCGATCGCCGCCCTGTTCCTTAGGAAGTGAGGTAAAGATCGATGGTCGGAATGCGTGACGTGGCGAAGAAGGCCGGCGTATCCCTCAGCACTGTGTCATTGGTCGTCAACGGCACCGGATACGTGTCGGATGACATGCGTGCCAAGGTTCAGGCCGCGATGAAGGCGCTCGACTACATCCCCAACGAGCTTGCGCGCAACCTCGCCCACAATCGCACCAACATCATCGGCGTGATCGTCCCGACGATTCGCCACCCGTTCTTCGCGACCCTGACCTCCGCCCTGCAGCGCGAGTTCTCCGAACGCGGCCTGCGCACGATGCTGTGCTCCACGGCCGATTCGGACAAGGGCGAGGCCGACTACGTCGACATGCTCCAGCGGCACATGATGGATGGACTCGTCATGGCCGCGCACACCGCGCATCCGGTCGGCTACTGGGCCTCGATCGGACGGCCGGTCGTCGCGTTCGACCGCTATCTCGGCCCGGACATCCCCTCGATCGGCTCCGACCACGAGCAGGGCGGGCGGCTCGTCGCCCGGGAGCTGATCGCCACCGGAGCGCATCACGTGGTGATGGTCGGCGGACCGCGCTCGCAGTTCCACGACCTGGAGAATCTCAGCGAGGGCGATGCGGACACCACGTTCCCGACGGTCCGCTACTACCTGACCCTCGAGCACGAGCTGAAGGCGGCCGGCGTGCGCTACGAGTACGTCGAGGCCGGCGAGGTCTACGATCTGGAGGAGTACGCCCACGCGGTGCATGATCTCTTCGACCGGTTCGTGGACGTCGATGCGGTCGTCAGCTCCGATTTCGGCGCGTCCCTGTGCGTGCAGGAGATGCTGCGCCGTGGCATCCGCCCGGGCGTCGACATGCAGGTGGTCGCCTACGACGGCACCTATCTGGCCGACGCCGCCGGCGTGCGTCTGACCGCCGTATGTCAGGACTTCGATGCGATCGCCTCCGCCCTTGCCGCGCGCATGACCGCGCTCATCGAGGGGGAGGAAAGCTCCGCCGCGCCGAGCGATCTGGATCCCGCGGCGGCGGGTGCGTCATCGGCCGACGTGCCGGTGCCGCCTACGGACGGCCGCCTGCCCGGCTCCGCCGTCGAGCTCATCCCCGTGACCCTGCGCAAGGGCTATTCCACCCGCTGAAAGGTGCATTGACCGTCTGCGGATCAGTGCATCGGCGTGTCGAACCGGTTCGAGTTTGACTGTCTCGAACCGGTTCGATATACTGTTCGTCAACAGGGCGGCGAGCGGTTGGCCGTCCGGTGTCAATGAAGGCTTCCCCAACAAGGAGTTTCAATGAAGAACAAAGTCCAACTCATCACATATGCGGATCGTCTGGGTGACGGCGATCTGAAGTCCCTCACCGAGATCCTGCGCACCCGCTTCGACGGCGTCTACGAGGGCGTGCACATCCTGCCGTTCTTCACGCCGTTCGACGGCGCCGACGCCGGCTTCGACCCGGTCGACCACACCAAGGTCGATCCGCGCCTCGGCAGCTGGGACGACGTCACCGAGCTCTCCAAGACCCACGACATCATGGTCGACACCATCGTCAACCACATGAGCTGGGAGTCCGAGCAGTTCCAGGACGTCATGAAGCGCGGCGAGGAGAGCCCGTACTACAGGATGTTCCTCACGATGAGCACCATCTTCCCGGAAGGCGCCACCGAGGAGGACCTCGTCGGCATCTACCGCCCGCGCCCGGGCCTGCCGTTCACCCACTACAACTGGGCCGGCAAGACGCGCCTCGTGTGGACCACGTTCACCCCGCAGCAGGTCGACATCGACACCGACTCCGCCGAGGGCTGGGCGTACCTGACCTCCATCCTCGACCGCCTCGCCGCCTCGAACGTCAAGTTCATCCGCCTCGACGCGGTCGGCTACGGCGCCAAGGAGGCCAACTCCAGCTGCTTCATGACGCCGAAGACCTTCAAGCTCATCGAACGTATCAAGGAGGAGGGCGAGCGCCGCGGCCTCGAGACCCTCATCGAGGTGCACTCCTACTACAGGAAGCAGGTCGAGATCGCGCACAAGGTGGATCGCGTGTACGACTTCGCCCTGCCTCCGCTGCTGCTGCACTCGATCTTCACCGGCCGCACCGACGCTCTCGCCCACTGGGTCGAGGTGCGTCCGAACAACGCCTGCACCGTGCTTGACACGCACGACGGCATCGGCGTGATCGACATCGGCTCCGATCAGCTCGACCGCAGCCTCAAGGGCCTCGTGCCCGATGAGGACGTCGACAACCTCGTCAACACGATCCACGCCAACACGCACGGCGAGTCGCAGGCCGCTACCGGTGCCGCCGCGAGCAACCTCGACCTCTACCAGGTCAACTCCACGTACTACTCGGCGCTCGGCTGCAACGACCAGCACTACATCGCCGCCCGCGCGGTGCAGTTCTTCGTGCCCGGCGTGCCGCAGGTGTACTACGTGGGCGCCCTGGCCGGCGCGAACGACATGGACCTGCTGCGCCGTACCAACGTGGGCCGTGACATCAACCGCCACTACTACTCCACCGCCGAGGTCGACGAGCAGCTGGAGCGTCCGGTCGTCAAGGCCTTGAACGCCCTCGCCCGATTCCGCAACGAGCTCACCGCCTTCGACGGCGACTTCTCCTACGAGGTCGATGCCGACCGTTCGATCCGCTTCGCGTGGACCGCCGCCGACGGCTCCACCTCCGCGGCGCTCACGTTCGAGCCCGGCAAGGGCCTCGGCGTCGGCAACGCCGCGTCCGTCGTGACCCTCGCATGGACCGACTCCGCCGGCCTGCACGAGACCGACGACCTCATCGCCAATCCGCCGGTCGTTGCCTGACCGGATCTGACCATCTGAATCAAGCCAAATCAAGCCATTTATCAAAAGGGGATTACAACATGGCTGATGCAACCACCACCGCGCCCGACGCCTCCGCTCTGGCCTCGAACGCGCCGATCCACGATCCGTCCGTCTCCGCCGACGGCCACCGCCCGACCAAGGCCGAGGTGATCCGCCTCGGCATCGGCTTCACCGTCTCCGCCGTCGCCTGCGCCATCCCGTGGGTGGCGCTGAGCTCGCTCATCCTGCCGTACGTGTTCGAAAGCATCGATCCGTCCACCAAGGAGGCGATGCTCGGCACCGTCAACGCCGCCGGCTCTATCGTCGCCCTGCTCGCCAACGTCATCTTCGGCACGTTCTCCGACCTGACCCGCTCCCGCTTCGGCAAGCGCAGCCCGTGGATCATCGTCGGCGGACTCATCACCGGCCTGTCCATCGGCGCGATCGCGTTCACCCACTCGCAGATCCTCATCATCGTGCTGTGGTGCTGCGCCCAGCTCGGCTACAACGCGATGCTCGCCCCGTACGTCGCCACCATGTCCGATCGCGTGCCCGACAAGTTCCGCGGCACCGTCTCCGGCTTCTACGGTGCCGGCATCGCCGCCGGCCAGACCATCGGTTCGTTCGTCGGCGCCCAGCTGCTCAAGAGCGGCGAGGCCGGTGTGTTCGGCGGCTGGATGATGGGTATGGTCATCTTCGGCCTGTGCGGCATCTTCGTGGTCGTCGTCTGGCCGCGTGAGAAGTCCAACGTCGACGAGCCGCGCGAGGAGATCACCGTGAAGTCCGTCCTGCTGCGCTTCCGCCCGCCGAAGAACGCCCCCGACTTCTACTACGCCCTCGCCGGCCGCACGATGATGATGGGCGGCTACTGGATGATCAACACCTACCAGCTGTTCATCGCCCAGGACTACGTCTTCGCCGGCGACCCGGACGCCAAGCTCAAGGCCGCATCCGTCATCGCCAACATGGCCGTCATCACGCTGGTCGTCTCCCTGATCGCCGCCGTCACCGCCGGACCGCTCACCGACAGGATCGGCATGAGGAAGGTCCCGGTTGCGCTCGCCAGCTGTCTGTTCGCCGTCGGCGCGCTGATGCCGCTGCTGTTCCGCTCCGAGATGGGCATGTACCTGTTCGCCGGTATCGCCGGCCTCGGCTACGGCACCTACAACGCGATCGACCAGGCTCTGAACGTCTCCGTCCTGCCGAACCCGGACGAGGCGGGCAAGGACCTCGGCATCCTCAACCTCGCGAACACGCTGTCCACCGTCATCGGCTCGGTGATGACCTCGGTGATCGTGGTGATCGTCAAGTCCGTGATGGGCGTCACCAAGACCCCGCCTGAGGCATACTCGGTGGTGTTCATCGTCGCGATCGTCATCGTGCTTGTCGCCTCCTGGCTCATCATGCGCATCAAGCACGTGAAGTAGGTCTTGGTAGGCCGTCGCCGCACATCCTTTCTTTGAACGGGTTCCTTTGGTTTATGTCTGTTCGTGCATGAACCGAAGGAACCCGTTTTTGTTGTCGAATCCGCGTGTGCGTCCTGTATGGTCCGTATTCGTGTCGACGCCTATTCGGGTGACTACCACAGTTGTTCGGTGGGATCGTCTTCCGTGGAGCGGAAGATGTAATTGGCGACTTCACATGATCTCGCCTCGGCGTTGGTGGTGTCGTATGAGTAGCCTTTTCCAGCTTGGGCTTCCTGTCTGTATTGCTCTGCTGTGTATTTCTGGTTCACAAGATTATTGCGTTTAAGGCAGTCGACAAATCCTTCGGCAGTGCTGGAGTAATAATTCGGATTTCCTTTTTGCGTGCCGAATACGTCTTGAATGTACATGACGTATGTGTTGAAGCACGAGTTCCGATCTCTGCCATATTTCTCCTCCTGCTTCGCGGTGCCTCCGATGTGGCGGGCTTCCACGAGCATGCCGTTTGAATATCTGTTGAGGAGAATTTCCTTATATCCTTTATCGAGCATGCATGACTTGTATTGTGACCATGATTGTTCGTACGCGGAGATCGATAGCTCGCCGGATTGCTTTGCCGTTTCCAAAACAGTTCTCTGCTGCTGTGAGAGTGGTGGATCAAGATTGGGGTTCTTTAGCCAGTAATCGATGTAATCGGCGAATGACGAAGCGATTCTCGCTCCTTGCTGTGGCGTGCCGTCACTGGATTTGGAATCGTCGTTCGTGAAATCGCTGGTTGTACTGCCGTCAGAATCCGCGGAAACGGTCTGCGACGCCGAGCATCCAGTCAATCCCATAATCAACAGAGTAAATAGTAATACTCCGTTGAGTGTTTCAAGAAATATTTTCTTCATAAAACCTTATTTCAAGATATAATGATGGCGAGGCCTTTTGTTGTTAAAAGCCTCGCCTGTCAAATTAGCGTTTTAACACCTTGTACTTCGTTGTATTGATTGCACTTTTATTATAGCTCAGCGAAAGCACTGTTGGTTGCTCGGCCTACTTACTATGTGTAGACAGATCTTCTGTGTGCGCACTTGTGGCTTTGTGTTCGTTCTGCAGAAGATCCGTTCGATTTCCTCGCGTCTGTCGTTTGAGATGAAGCCTGGATTGCCGTAGGTCCTGTCTCGCTCGTGCGACCATGAGATCAGGTCCCGGTTGACGGACTTGCTGCCGTTGTCTGAGTCGTAGGAGCGGGTGCAGAACGGCAGACGGGACTCGACCGGTGCCTGCGCCCTTGAGCAGTTCGCGAATGCGTTGTTCCTGCAAGACGCGTTCTCGGCTCATCCGGTGGCGATGTCATCCACGGTCTTGGTGCGGCAGAAATCGCCTTTCAGGCTTGGTCCGCTGTGGGGCGACGGTGTCGGCTTCGACGTTGCCGGTCAGCACGTCGAGCTCGTCTCTGGCCTTCCTGATCGTGATTGAGTCGCGCAAGCTCGCCTGCGGGCATCATGCCTGCCTTGAGATGCTTGACTTACCAGCGCCGTTGAGTCGTGTCATGCAAACAGATGAAGGGCGGACTTTCGCGCATTTAAAGAGTTCTGCACAAAGTGAGTAGATGAGGGATTGCGGTCGTTGGAGGAACGGCTATCATAGAAATTGATCGGAAGCGGTGGATGTCAATGGTGATTCGCCGATCAGAATCACGGGAATCATATAGTTTCTGATAATTGAGTATTTAAGGAGTGAATGGATGGTATCTTTAAAAGGATCATAGCTGGAGGAGTCTCTTCTGTGGTATGCTTGGGGGTTATGGGTGTTGGTGCCATGACTGCTAACGCAAAAGAACTCCCTTGTGATTTCAGATGCTACACAGAAATTAATGCTAGCGATAGCCAGGATTATTCCTTGGCGATTTCCGCTAGTCGGCATACTGTGCGTGTGTATGCGCGTGCAATTCAGGATGGGCTTGCTAGCTATAACGAAGCCGGCCCTGGTGGGAGGGCAATTGCCGAGAAATGGGGCTCTCTTTACAACTATAATGATGATGCTAAGGCTGGTCGCCTAGGCTGATGCAGATGGAGGCAATGATGCATACTGCGTTTTATGTCAGGCCGATAATGAAGGTGGTTGGGATCATTGCCTGCATCTGTTTGTCATCTGCTTGCGGCGCTCCTTCAAGTAATACCAGCAAGAGTGAGCCGCAAGCGGATGGCGCATCGTCCAGCAGGTCAACCGGTGGGAATGGCGGCGGGACGTCTGCCGCCCCAGGTCAGAAGCTTGCAGGCAATATGAACGATTACATCGATCAGTTGCTGACGTGGGCCAGCAAGGACGAGAAGCCCGTATTGGAGCGGGCGAAAAAGAACGGTGGACTATCGGCATCCGACTACGAGAAGGCGTGGTCGGATTACAAGTCCTGCATGGTATCTCGTGGCTACAAGCCGTTTGAGCTGATCAAATGGCCCAACGGGGTGTATGAAATGCCGTCGCATATGGTAGGTACTCAGAAGCAGGAGGAAAAATATGCCGAGGATTATCATGAATGCTATGGCAAGAAGATAATGGCCATCGATACTTTGTATACCGCTCAGGTAGGTAATCCATCACTATATGCCGATCAGACAGAAGGTGTTGCGGATTGCCTCAAGCGAAGCGGTGCGGTGTCGATGGATTTCAGCATCAGTACTTTCAAGAGTGAGATTGGGGCAGGAAAGTATTCGCAGTTCGACATTCAGGATCCGAAGGTCAGAGCCTGTTTTGCCGCTAATGATTGGCATATGGGTCTCCAGAGTGATCCATATGCTCAATTGTGGTGATGTTAACTCTGCTTTAGTTTGTTTCATATAAGTCTGTCGAAATGAGGAGGTACTAATTTTAAGAGTCATTTAGTGAGTTATAATAGTTTACTGTCATATTATATTCTAAGCGATGGTTTATTGAAGATGGCAAAATCATTTAGCGTAGGGATTGTTGATAATGATGAGCGTTCGTTGCATTCGTTACGAGAAATATTAACAGATCTGATCGATGAACTGGGTGTTAAGTGGATGGTGACTTCTGGTGAAGATGCTGAGCCTCTATGCCTTGAGTCCAAGAGTCGCCCAGATATGTTACTTGTTGATATGTCGCTGAATGGAATGCAGGGTCCAGTGCTTTGTCGTCGAATTCGAGAGAAGATTGATGTGATGCCGATCCTTGCTATGACTGCTTTTCCTGTGGAGCGATATGCTATTAAGGCCGCTAACAGTGGGGCTCAAGGCATTTGCAGCAAGAATAGTGAAGCTGACTTGGTTAATAGTATTAATATAATAAAACGCGAAGGTGTTCGCGGCGCAGGTTTTGATACGGTTTGTCATGCTCATGAACGTCTTGTGGAGGAGCGACAGAGAAATGCAAATAGTTTGACGTTTAAGGAAATGGAAGTGATGGATTATGCTTCCGAAGGAATGTTGGATGAAGAAGTTGCTCATAAGATGAATATAGCGGTGTCAACGGTACGCAAGCATATGCAGAATGCCAAAAATAAGTTAGGTGCAAAGAACCGTTTTCAAGCGCTTTGGATGTGGATTAACGGTGAGGATTAGAAATTGCGACAGTGCTTATTTAGATTCCTCAATTTTATATATAATATTCTAACTCGTAGGTCAAAATTTATAGTATATTTTGTTTTGGTTGGTTTGGCAGAATCTTGGTCTGTGGCTGAATGGTATTATAATCCACCTAGAAACATTAGTTCTCTCGTATTTGCTGTTGTTCATCTTGTTGCTATTTTTTGTGTATTATTGAATGCTAAGTTTGGCTGTTTTATAGTAATTGTCGCATCTATTTTCTTTTCTATAAGTCAAAGTTCGGATAGCGGCCCTTCACAGATTTGGGGAATCTTAATTTCGTTAGGTATTGCTGCGTATGAATTTAAGGCTGTTATTTCTTTCTTTCTTTTATTGTCGCTTATTGTTTGTCAAATTTTTGTTACACTTAATTTTAATATTGGTCAGTATAGTTACATGACTTTGGCGAGCTTATCTTCCTTTTTTGTTGTCTCCTATTTATTGGGCAAGTCAATAAGTTGGAAAAATATTGCTAATAAAAGACAAGAGGAAGAAAAAATGCTGAATTTAAAGAAAGCCGAGGATGTTAGAAGGCGACGAATTGCCGTCACTATACATGATGGTATGAGTGGATCCTTGTCGCTTGCTACGCGTGAGCTGCAACGTTTGATAAGGAAAACTCCGAGCGAAGTTGAGCGTATTGAACTAGTAAAGGTTAACGGTTATGTGGGTGAAGCATTGATGGGAATGAAATATGCTCTTGATTGTCTTGATGGAGATGTTGATTTTCCTGATATAAAGAATATGAATGATTTGAAATTGCTTATTGCAGATGAGGACGCGAGGCTTAAACGACTTGGATATAAAGGCTCGTGGGATTGTGAGGGGACTTGCTTCTTTAATTCATATATTGGATATGTTGTTGTTTCATTTGTTCGTGAATGTTATGCAAATATTCTAAAACATTCTTTGCCGGGTTGTGTTTATCATATCAGAGTTTCTGTTCTTAGCGGTAATATGAATATTGAATGTTCAAACAAAATTGACAAGGGTCATGATGCTATAAAACACTCCCAGGATGGCTTTTTTTCTTCGGGCTATGGCTTATCGCTTCAAAAGGCTAATATATCAAGTATTGGTGGAAGCTGTGTATATGGCATATATAATGACGAATGGAAGGCAATTGCTTCGATCCCGTTAAGAATATAGTATGCTTTCTTGTTGGATTTTTTTAATAGGGTTGCATAGCCACTGAAGCCAAGAATGAGGTCTGGGCTAGACTGAAGCGTCTGCTAATGTTCGTCAAGGCACAGTCTACACAAAATGAGTAGTTACATTTGCCTCTTTCAATTTGCTGTGCTACTATAAACATAGCTGATAAGCTAAGGCGACGTAGCCTTAGCTATATGATTCAGTTGAGGATAGTCAGCTTATTCCTTGCAGAGAGTGGTGATTTTCATGAAAGCTCATAAAAGGATAATTGCATCTGCTTTTACTAATTGTTTCGTTATCTAATAAGGATTAATCATGTCTTCGTTTAAGATATGCGCCGGATGGCCGCGGTTTTTCGCGGCCGTTTGTGCGTTTGTGATGTTGGTTGCCGTTGGGGGTTGTTCTAATGAAAAGTCCGACGGATCGACCTCCACAGGTACTGATTCCTCTGCCGTGGATAATGAAGGCCAGTCAGGGGATCAACAGGATGGAGATTACGAGTTGGTCGGATCGGGGCAGAAGAAGGCTGATTCTCTCAATGCCTATATCGACCAGATTCTCTCGTATCCGGAGACCACTGACTCGGCCCGTGAGATTCTCACGCGTGCAAAGGCCAACGGCGGTGTTTCGGTTTCCGACTATGAGAGAACTTGGACGAACTACAGGCAATGCCTGTTGGATAAGGGGTACAAGGAAATCATCCTCAACAAATACCCCAACGGCATATATGAAGAGGCGACGTACTATGCCGACGGAACCCCATCGCAGATACAGAAATTCGATCAGGACAGGCAGCTATGCTTCAAGGATGTCGGTCCGGTCAATGAAGTGTTCAGCATGCAACAGGGGAATCCTAACCTTGCGGCCAACGTCAACGAAGCGATCGTGGACTGTCTTCACCGCAACAATCTTGCTCCGAAGGAATACACCGCCAAGCAGTATGCCGCCGAACGGGCGGAGGGCGATCTCAAGGCCTTCAGCATCAATATCAAGGACCCGGGTGTTCGGGGATGCGAGGTGGCCAACAGCGTGTTCGTCGCATACCCCGAAGACAAGCTGGAACATCCATTTTAGGCATGTACGACATGAATTGCGCATATAAGATGGAGCTGGCTTAGGCTCGGATATCCGGCATATGAGTTGGGGGAAGTCATGAGGGGAAAGCAGGGATTGCGGTCCAAGCGGGAACGGACGAAGGGGTCACGTGCCCGTACGGTTCCGGTGGTCTGGCTGTTGCTGGCCGTGATCACGGTGGCGGCGCTCACGGTGTGGGCGTGCGCGTTGTGGCTGCCTGATCGCGCGCCGGCGTTACTGGGAGCCGGCGGCGAGGCGACAAGCGCGCCGGCGGGCGTGCAGGAGTATTCGGGTGGCCAGCAGGTCACGGTCGTGCCGACGATGTCCGCCGATCGGGAGCTGATCGGCAACGCGACCGGCACGGTGACGACCGACTGGTCGGGCGAAGGACTGACGTCGGGGCGCCGCGCATACCGGGTCAACGATCGCATGGTCGTGGCTCTGGCGACCGCATCCCCCCTGTACCGCGATCTCAAGGCGAACGATACGGGCGACGACGTGCGTGCGCTGAACGACGAGCTCAACCGTCTGGGCTACCGGTCCTCGCCCGGCTCGAACAGGTACACGTGGCGCACCGTGCAGGGCGTGAGCCAGCTGATGAAGGACAACGGCAACACGTCCGACGGTTCGCTCGCCCTCGCCGACACCCTGTGGATCCCGTCACCGCAGGTTGCGGTCGGCTCGTGGACCGCGTCTCAGGGGCTCTCGGTCACGGCCGGCAGCTCGGTCGGTTCGATCGGCGGCACCATCGTCAAACTCGCCATCAAGAACGGCCAGCCCTCCGATCGGGACCGTACGATCACGGTCCTGGGCCAGAGCGGCACCCTGCCGGCCGGCGCCACCGAAGTGACCGATGCCGGGTTCTGTGCGAAGGTCGCCGCGACTCCGGAATTCACCGGCATGCCGAAGGATGCGCGGTCGACGGGATTCGACGCGACCGTGACCTTGCCCGAGCCGATCCGCGTGCTGCGCGTGCCCTCTGGAGCCGTGTTCGGCATCGACGGACAGTCCGGATGCATCGTGCCCGCCTCATCCAAGGGGACGAGCGGCGGTCGCGGATCGGATGATCCGGTCAGGGTGACGATCATCGGCGGTGAACTGGGCGCGAGTCTCGTAAGCCCCACGGACGCATCGGGTGCCTCGATCGACCCCTCCTCGATCACGCGCGTGACCATCGGACGCGCGCTTGACGGCCTGTCATGCGGGCGGTAGAGGCGGCAGGGATGGTGGCGACAACGGGCGAATCCATGGACGCGGCGGTGCGGTCGCACGGCATCGACGATGCCGGCGGCGACCGCTACGTGTCGGTGCACGGACTGGCGCACCGGTTCGCGGGCACCGACCTGCTGTTCGAAGGGCTTGACTTCACGGTGCGGCCCGGCCAGACGGTCGCGGTATGCGGACCGAGCGGATGCGGCAAATCGACGCTGCTGTCGATCCTCGCAGGCTGGCAGAAGCCGTACGCCGGAAGCGTGGAACGCCATGGGATCGACCGTATCGGCTGGGTGTTCCAGAACCCGTACGGAGTGGCCGGACGAACGGCTCTGGACCATGTGGTCTTCCCGCTGCTGTGCAAGGGCATGCGTCGGCGCGACGCCGAACCGCTCGCCATGGAGGCGATGGGCCTGTTCGATCTGGGGTACGCGGCCGACCGTCGATTCAGCGACCTGTCGGGCGGTGAGGCGCAGCGGCTGATGCTGGCCCGGGCGGTGTGCTCGCGTCCGGACATGCTGCTGGTCGACGAGCCGACCGCCCAGCTCGACACGCGCACGGCCCGCTCGGTCAGCCACGTGCTGGGCAATCTCGCGGGCCGGGGCATGATCGTGCTGGTCGCCACCCATGATCCGGACACGCGCGACGCATGCGGACGGATCATCGATCTGGCCGACTATGCGCCCGGCATCCGCGCCGACGACGATGCGGCCGATGTGGACATGGCCGATATGGACGCCGTAGGGACCGGCGCACAGGGGGAGGAGTCGCGATGAGACTATGGGCGGTGCTTTCCGAGGCATGGCGCAACGTGGGTGCGGGTACGACGCACGCGCTCGTGATGGCGATCGCGGTGCTTCTGGCCGGCGGACTGCTGGGCGGCTATGAGGCCGTATCGGTCGAGACGCTCGAATCGCAGGCGGTCACGCGCATCCGCGCATACGCGGACGTCAAGACCGTGGTTGGCGCGCCTGTCGACGGAGCCGCATGCGACGCCCTCGCCGCGCCCGCATCCTCATCCGCGTCCTCGTCGGGACTGCCGTCCGTGTCCGGCGCGATGCGTCAGGGGCCGCAGGTCACCCCGCTGGCCACCCCGGGCCGTGACGTGTCCTCCTACGAGGCGACCCCCGGCATGATCCGCCTGATCACGGCCACGGATCACACGCGCCGAGCGGACGCATCCGGCGTATGGGTGTCCACCGCCATGGCCCGCGACTTCGGACTGACCACCGGCTCCCCGCTGCCCACCGACAAAGGCGCGACCCATGTCGCGGGCGTGTTCGACTGGCCCAACGACGGACGCGACACCCGCTTCGCGTACGCGATCGTCACACCCGTATCGCCGTCGGACGGCACGTTCGAGGAATGCTGGGCCAAGCAATGGCCCGCCGACAGTGTGCTCGACACGCTGCTGCTGTCCGTGGCGCGCGTACCCGACGTCGCCGGCGCGTCCCCGGGCTCGGCCGGCGTGACAGCGCTCAACAAGGGCTTCGACTCCCACTACGACGCGCAGGCCTCCCATGCGAACCGCCCCACGCGCAGCATGCCCTACGCCGGTCTCGCGATCGGCCTGCTCATGGGCGTGATCGCGGTGCGTCGACGCCGGCTCGAATACGCCGGGGCCCTGCATTCGGGACAGTCCAAGGGCGCGCAGCTGTTCGGCGTCGGCGTCGAGACCCTCGTCTGGTCCGGGGCCGGCACCATCGTCTCCATTAGCCTGATCGGCGCATACTGCGCGCGCATGGTCACCTCCGATCCGCTGGCCGTGTTCCAGACCGCCATCCGCACGCCGATCGCCCTGCTCGCCGGCGCGCTCGTCGCCGCCCTGCTCACGGCACTCACCATCCGCGAATCCCAGCTCTTCCACTACTTCAAGACCCGATAGACGCCCGACGCCCGAACACCTGTTTCCCGTGTCCGCCGTATTACGAACAGTGACGCTGTTCACATAGTGAACCCCCGCTGGTTTGTCACATTACGCGCGCCTATGTTCTGTGTCCAGATCGAGCGGAAAGCCAAGACAAGCCGCTTGATGACATACTTCGAGACCGAAAGGAGGCCGCCGCGATGACTGGATACACTGCCCTCAACACCGTTAGCGAACTGGTTCTGACCGTCGTTAACGTCGCTCTGCTGTCCGCACGAATTATTATCCCGTCTTCGCTGGCGGACTGATTTCGGCTTGATGAGCTTGAGCCCCGCTGGCGAAGGCAGGGCGGCAAGCATCGATCACGTTTGAAGCCCTGCGCAAGATAGCGGGGCTTTTTCATTGTGCGTCCTTTCAAGGTCCGCGGCCCACAGCCCACAAGGCGCCGGGTCTACGGTATCGGGGCGATCCAATGGCAAGCATTCCCGGAAGAGAACAGACAAGAACCAAACGAGATTGGAAGGGATTCCTCTCATGACTTCAGTCGACACGACCGCAGCAGGCAAGGCGAAGAGCCTGGCCCGCGATTCGGTCAAGACCGTGATCGCAGCATCCATGGTCGGCACGGCCATCGAATTCTACGACTTCTACGCTTACGGCACCGCAGCGGCCAATTACTTCCCGCACATCTTCTTCTCGGCGAAGGACAACCCGACCGTCGCCCTGCTGATGAGCCTGCTGACCTTCGCCATCGCGTTCATCGCCCGCCCGCTCGGCTCGCTGGTGTTCGGCCACTTCGGCGACCGCATGGGCCGCAAGACGACGCTGGTCGTCTCCCTGATAACGATGGGTATCGGCACCTTCCTCATCGGCTGCCTGCCGACCTACGACCAGTGGGGCGTCGCGGCGGTCGCCGTGCTGTGCCTGCTGCGCTTCATCCAGGGCATCGGCCTCGGCGGCGAATGGTCCGGCGCCGCGCTGGTCGCCACCGAGAACGCGCCTGAGGACAAGCGCGCCCTGTACGGCTCCTTCCCGGAGCTCGGCGCTCCGATCGGATTCTTCCTGTCCAACGGCACCTACTTCATCCTCGAATCCTTCAACGACTCCGACGCGATGCTCGCCTGGGGCTGGCGCGTGCCGTTCCTGCTGTCCGCGATCCTCGTGATCGTCGGCCTCGTCGTCCGAGTCCACATGGAGGAGACCCCGATCTTCCGCATGGCCCAGGAACAGAAGAAGGTCGTCAAGTCCCCGCTCACCGAGGTCTTCAGGAAGTCCTGGAAGCAGGTCCTTCAGGCCACCTTCCTTGTGGCCGTTACCTACACGCTGTTCTACACGCTCGCCACTTGGTCCCTTGCATGGGGCACCAAGGAGCAGGGCGAGGGCGGCGGTGGCCTCGGCTTCACCAACCAGGAGTACCTGCTCATGCTGATGATCGCCATCTGCGTGTTCGCCCTGTTCATCGTGATCTCCTGCGTCAACGCCGATAAGCTCGGCCGCAAGCGCGTGATCACCTTCTCCTCCTGCGCCCTCGTCGTGTTCGCCGCCCTGTTCCCGTTCCTGCTCAACGGCCAGATCGTCGGCCAGCGCAACTTCTTCGCGAACATGGTGTTCCTGTGCGTCGGCTTCGCCTGATGGGCACCGCCTTCGGCCCGATCGGCGCGTTCCTGCCCGAGCTGTTCGACGCCAACGTGCGTTACTCCGGCTCCGGCATCGGCTACAACCTCGCCGCCATCGTCGGCGCGGCCTTCGTGCCGACCATCGCCACCTGGCTGTCCTCCCACTGGGGCGTGCACTCCGTGGGCATCTACCTCGGCGTGATGGCCGTGTGCTGCCTCGTCGCGGTGCTGACCTGCAGGGAAACCAAGGACGTCGATTTCACCAAGTGACTTCCTTGCTCGGCCCCCTCTGATGAGGGGGCTGTCAGCGAAGCTGACTGGGGGAGAGACTACCCCTCAGTCCCGTTTCGCGGGCCAGCTCCCCTGACAAGGGGATCCACGGGGACTATCGACTACGGCTGAAGCCCAACATTCCAGCTGTAGTCCGGCAAGATTTCATAACTGAAAATCACAACTCAATATTTGGACGCGAGGGACCGCGTCAGTCACCGGGCGACTAGAAATAAGACCCAGTGATCGATGACTTTCAACGTCAAGGGACACAATCCTTTCTCGCCGAAGGCCGTCAGCAATCTCACCGATTGCCGGGCGTGCAGTTTTCGTTCGGCATACCGAACAACATAAAGGAGTGCCAATCATGGCAGCAACTATCTGGTACGAGAAGGACGCCGATCTGTCCGTGTTCGATGGCAAGAAGGTCGCCATCCTGGGCTACGGCTCCCAGGGCCACGCCCACGCGCTGAACCTGCGCGATTCCGGTGTCGACGTGGTCGTCGGCCTGCGTCCGACCTCCAAGTCCGTCGAGTTCGCCAAGGAGCAGGGCCTCGAGGTCAAGTCCGTCCCGGAAGCCGTCGCCGAGGCTGACGTCGTCATGATCCTTCTGCCGGATCAGTACCAGGCCGCCGTCTACAAGAAGGACGTTGAGCCGAACCTGAAGCCGGGCGCCGCTCTGGCCTTCGCCCACGGCTTCAACATCCACTACGGCTACATCAAGCCGAGCGAGGATCACCCGGTCTTCATGGTTGCCCCGAAGGCCCGGGCCACATCGTGCGTCGTGAGTACGCCGCCGGCCGTGGCGTCCCGGTCGTCGTGGCCGTCGAGCAGGACCCGGATGGCAAGACCTGGCCGCTGTGCCTCGCCTACGCCAAGGCCCTCGGCGCTCTGCGCGCCGGCGCCATCAAGACGACGTTCAAGGAGGAGACCGAGACCGATCTCTTCGGCGAGCAGGACGTCCTCATGGGCGGCATCAACCACCTGTGCGACATGGGCTTCGATGTGCTGACCGAGGCTGGCTACCAGCCGGAGATCGCCTACTTCGAGGTCTTCCACGAGCTCAAGATGCTCGTCGACCTCGCCAACGAGGGTGGTCTGAACAAGGCCCGTTGGTCCTGCTCCGACACCGCCCAGTACGGCGACTACACCTCCACGGTCATCACCGAGGAGACCAAGAAGCGCATGCAGTACCAGCTCAAGCGCATTCAGGACGGCTCCTTCGCCAAGGAGTTCATGGATGATCAGGCCGCTGGCGCTCCGAAGTTCAAGAAGCTGCAGGAGGAGTTCTCCCACCCGCACCTCGAGACCGTCGGCCCGAAGCTGCGCGCCATGTTCTCTTGGAACAACGGCCCGGCCAAGGATCAGGACGAGGCCGAGTCCTTCAACGGCAAGATCGCTCGTACCCAGGTTCAGTGAGCCCGGCGCGGCCCTCAGCTTGGCCGCATGAGCGTCGCCTAAACGCGACTGAAGTCGTATGACCAAAGGCCGCCATTCCGATCTTCATCGGTTTGGCGGCCTTATCGTATATTGGCGTCCATATGTAATGCGGAAGCGTGGGCGTATGGATGTGCGGGCGCGCGTTGGGTCGTGTTTTCGAATCACGCCTCCCGCGCCACGAGTGGCGTAATGTCGGGCAGTCCGTTCGCCTCGGCGATCTTAAGATCATAGGTGTTCTGCAGATTGAGCCAGAAATGCGGTCCCGTTCCTAGCGCCATGCCGAGCAGCAGTGACATACGCGCGGTGATCGCCCTACGACCGTGCACGATGTCGCTGATCGCCGACTGAGATACTCCTATGGTTTTCGCCAGTCGATAATGAGATATGCCCAACGGCTCCAGAAACTCTTCTTCGAGAATCTCGCCAGGAGTCGATAGCACTTCGGCGTCCTCGAACTTCCTTCCGTAGGATCCGGTGCTAGCCGGATTGCAGGTGATGTGCTCAGTGATAGTCTTCGAATCGCACATCGCAGGCCTCCTTGTCGTCCCAGCCAAATACCAATCGCCACTGTTTGTTGACTCGAATGCTGTACCGGCCACTCAAATTCCCCCTCAGCTCCTCGAGCCGATTGCTGGGCGGTATTCGCAATGCCTGCGGATAGTCGGCGGCGTCCAGCATCTGCAGTTTTCTCATCAACACACGTTGCAGTCCCTGCGGAAACTGTGGTGGGTATCGTCCGGTTGCCCAGTAGCGTTCCAGCAGTCTGTCATTGAATCGCATAACAATACTACCGCCTTACAGAAGTATTGGCAACGCCGTCGCTGTTGCCGTCCGTTGTTCCGTCGATAGCCACGGTATGCGCCGATACGGTGATCTCATAATTGAACTCCGATGTTTGTGGATATGTGGATAACCGGGCGAGTTGCAGATGCATCGTGGTCGCAGTATGGCTACGTCCACGATATGGTTCACAAAGTCGTGATTTGGCCCACCTTGTGGACGCAAACGTGCCGGCGGGGCGCGTGTCGGTAGGATGGAGCCCAGTTTCGAGGACACAATCCTCAACGCCTGGCATCGCCCCGACCCCGCGGCCGGAACACCGGAACATCGACCGGCAATCCGGCGGACACGGACGAACGCCACATGCGCTACATGCGCAACCACAACAACACCGTGTGCCGACCGCGCGAACCGTACGTCGCGGAAGGTACGCAAGTTAAAGGAGTGCTACATGGCTGCACAGATCTGGTATGAAAACGACGGTGATCTTTCCGTGCTCGAAGGCAAGAAGGTCGCGATCATCGGCTACGGCTCTCAGGGCCACGCCCACGCGCTGAACCTGCGCGATTCCGGTGTCGACGTGGTCGTCGGCCTGCGTCCGACCTCCAAGTCCGTCGACTTCGCGAAGGAGCAGGGGCTCGAGGTCAAGTCCGTCCCGGAGGCCGCCGCCGAGGCCGACGTGATCATGATCCTCGCCCCCGACCAGTACCAGCGTACGATCTGGGCCAACGACATCGAGCCCAACATCAAGCCGGGCGCGGCCGTCGCGTTCGCCCACGGCTTCAACATCCACTACGGCTACATCAAGCCGAGCGAGGATCACCCGGTCTTCATGGTCGCCCCGAAGGGCCCGGGCCACATCGTGCGTCGTGAGTACGCCGCCGGCCGTGGTGTCCCGGTCGTCGTGGCCGTTGAGCAGGATCCGCGCGGCGACGGCTGGGCGCTGACCCTGGCCTACGCCAAGGCCCTCGGCGCTCTGCGCGCCGGCGCCATCAAGACCACGTTCAAGGAGGAGACCGAGACCGATCTCTTCGGCGAGCAGAACGTGCTCATGGGCGGCGTCAACAAGCTCGTCGAGATGGGCTTCGAGGTCCTGACCGACGCCGGCTACCAGCCGGAGATCGCCTACTTCGAGGTGTGCCACGAGCTCAAGATGCTCGTCGACCTGATGAACGAGGGTGGCCTCAACAAGGCCCGTTGGTCCTGCTCCGACACCGCCCAGTACGGCGACTACACCAACACCGTCATCAACGAGGACTGCCGCAAGCGCATGGAGTACCACCTTGGCCGCATCCAGGACGGCTCCTTCGCCAAGGAGTTCATCGACGATCAGGATGCCGGTGCCCCGCACTTCAAGGAGCTGCAGGAGAAGTACTCCAACGAGCGCATCGAGACCGTCGGCCCGAAGCTGCGCGCCATGTTCTCCTGGAACAAGGACGGCGTCAAGGATGCCGACGAGGCCAACTCCTTCACCGGCAAGATCGCCCGCGCTCAGGTGCAGTGAGCGATCTAAGGCGTACAGCGAATCGTTCTCACTAACAAACGTGTGAGGGTTGACGCTGCGTCAATCGAACATGAATAATCCCCGAAATCAGCTTCCTTCCGCTGGTTTCGGGGATTTTCGTCTATGGGCGATCGTGGGCGATCCCGTGCGATCGGCTCACACTTTTCTTAATGAGAACGATTCGCTGCAGCGTAGACATTATCTTATCTTAATTATTATAATCGTGATACAATAAATCGTGATGCAATAAGCTATCCGACGACGCAGTGACGGAGGCAAGGGCCGCGAACAGCAAGGGAGGCGTCATGGCATTCATCGGGCGTGAAGACGATCTGAATCAACTTGAGGAATGTTTCGCCGCGCGCAAGGCGCAGCTGGTGTTCGTATACGGTCGGAGGCGCGTGGGAAAAACCGAGACCCTCAGTCATTTCTCGCACGGCAAGGAAACGCTGTTTTTCGCGGCCCAGAACGCCACCAAGGAGGAGCAGCTGGAATCGTTCTCCCGCCTGATGTTCGAGGCCGGCGCCCCCGGTCGGGACTACCTCAGCCGTTACCCCTCCTGGGAGAGCGCGTTGAACGAGTTGGCACGATTGCCCGAGCCGAGGGGCGGCGCGCGAAGACTGGTCGTGTTCGATGAATTCCCGTACTTGGTCAAGTCTGATCCGTCACTGCCGTCGGTACTGCAGAATCTCTGGGATCACACGTTGCACAATGCGAATCTGATGATCGTCATCTGCGGCAGCGCTATGAGCTTCATCGAGAAGGAGCTGTTGGGAGAGAAGTCGCCGTTGTATGGTCGGGCGACCGGCATTCTGAAGATGCTGCCTCTGCCATATTGGGATGCAGTGCGGTTCTTCCCCGACTACGGCGGTGAGGACAAGGTGCTCGCATACGCGATGTTGGGCGGCATCCCCCGGTACCTTGAGGAGTTCGACCCGGACGAGTCCATAGAGGCGAACATCAAGCGCCACATCCTGCGGCGCATCTCCCCGCTGTACAGCGAAGTCGAGTTCTTGCTGCATGAGGAGCTGCGGGAGACGGCGAAATACAACAGTGTGATACGGGCCATCGCGCTTGGCGCCACCTCGCTGAACGAAATCGCCACACACGCGATGATGACAAATGCTACGGTCTCGTCCTATCTCGCCAATCTCATGGAACTCGGCATCGTGGAGCGCGAGTTCCCGGTCACCGCGAAACTCAAGGAGCGGGCGAAGGGTGCTCGGGGCCTATACCAGTTGAGCGACAACTTCTTCCGATTCTGGTATTCGTTCGTGTTTCCCTACCGCTCGGAACTGGAGCGGGGCGATGTGGACGGCGTGTACGAACGGCATGTCGGGCCGGTGCTGCATGATTTCGCGGGCAAGCCGTTCGAAGCGCTATGTCGTGAGTGGGTGTGGCGCGAGAGCATAGCCGGGCGTCTGCCGTTCCACGCGCGCGAGGTCGGGCGTTGGTGGGACCGGCGTGATGAGATAGACGTGATGGCAGTCGATGGATCGGGGGCGGCGGCGATCATGGGTGAGTGCAAGTTCCGTAATACTCCGGTGGATCGCTCGGTGCTGAACCTGTTGCGCGACCGCGCCTCGCGCACGGGGATTGACCGTCGCACGTATGTGCTGTTCTCGCTTGGCGGTTTCACGCAACCGTTGCTCGACGACGCCGCGTCATCCGAATCCGATGTTCGGCTGGTCGGTGTCGACGAGCTGTTCGACTGATTCGCTGTTACGCGTTATTTCCTATTGCTCACCTGATAGGCGACGAACAGGATCGCCAGCCAGATCACGCCGGCGATCACGGCCACGCGATAGCTGGCGGAGAAGCACATGAGCACCACGACGAGCGCGAGGAACGCAAGCACAACCCACGGGGTGACGCGCGCGAACGGCAGCTTGAAGTGGATCGCGTCGAGCGCCTCCTGACCCGAGAGCCCGGCCAGATCGGTGTCCTCGGGTGCGCCGCCGGCCGCCACCACGCGACGGAACTTCATCTCGGTGATCATGATCATCGTCCAGTTGATGATGCCCGCGATCGTGGCGATCGACATCAGATAGTTGAACGCGAAATCGGGCCATACGAACACGACCACCACGGCGAACGCGGTGATCACGGCCGACGTGAGCACGCCCGCCACCGGCACGCCATGCGCGTTCAAGCGGCCGAGGAACGCGGGGGCGTTGCCCTGCTTGGCCAGCGAGTACAGCATGCGCGAGTTGGCGTACAGGCCGGAGTTGTACACGCTTATCACGGCGGTGAGGCACACGAAGTTCAAGATACCGGCGGCCGCGTGCACGCCCACCGAGTCGAAGATCTGCACGAACGGGCTCGACTTGCCGTCGATCGTGTTCCACGGCACGACCGCCATGATCACGCCCAGCGCGCCGATGTAGAACACGAGGATACGCCAGATGATGTCATTGGTGGCGCGCGGGATCGTGGTCTTCGGATCCTCGGTCTCGCCGGCGGTGATGCCGATGAGTTCGGTGCCGCCGAAGCTGAACATCACGACGACGAGCGCCATCAGCAGGCCCGTCCACGAGCCGTCGGACGCGCGTCCCATCAGGCCGTTCGGCAGGAATCCATCGCCCACGGTGAACCAGTTCGCGAAGCTCGCCTTGACGCCCGAATCGGTCGGCAAGGCGAAGACGATCACGGCGAGGCCGCCGATGATCATCGCGATCACGGCGACGATCTTGATGATGGCGAACCAGAACTCGAACTCGCCGAACTTGGAGACGCCCAGCAGGTTCGCCGCGCAGATCACGACGAGGAACACGGCCGCCGACACCCACGTCGGAATCGCCGGGAACCAGTAGTTGACGAACGAGCCCACCACCGCGAGCTCCACCATGGAGACGAGGATGTAGTTGAACCAGTAGTTCCAGCCGGAGATGAATCCGGCGCGCTTGGACCAGTATCGCGTCGCGTAGTAGCTGAACGCGCCCGCCTTCGGGTCCTCGACGCTCATTTCGGACAGCGCGCGCACGATCATGAAGATCGCGAGGCCGCCGATCAGGTAGGCGAGCAGGATCGCAGGGCCGGCCAGCGCGATCGACTCGCTCGAGCCGTAGAACAGGCCCGTGCCGATCGCGCCGCCCAGCGCGATCAGCTGGATATGGCGGTTCTTCAGCGACTTGCGCAGCGTCGCCGGCACCGGCACGTCGTCGGTCTCGCGCGGCTTGTTGGGCTGTGGCGCGTTTGCAGCGCTCATGGATATTCTCTTTTCTCTCGTGTTATTGTGCGATACCGTCTGGGATTGGGCGGGTGCTGGTGCATCCGTGCGATGCGGCATCATGGACAGCAGTATTGTACGGCTGTCATACTGTGTGACGCGTTTCACAGCCAGAGTCGTAGTCGTTTGCGGAAGTGTTTGTGTATGAGGCATCTGCGATGACGGATAAGTTGTGTGACAGTCCGTTTCGCCCCGTCACGCGCTTGTCCGGCGTTCGCAGGCAGTGTCGGAGCCAGGCTGTTCCGGTTCACCTGTCCGTTGCCCGGCCATATTGGCGGGAATGGACATCGTGAAAATGATGTGCGCCACGGATTCCGGGGTGGCGGCGAGATCGGTTGCGAGCCAGTGTTGGATGAGACCGATACTGCCGGAGACGGCGAACCGCATGCGCATCTGCGCCTCCTGCGGTGTGGCGGCGCCGGTCTGCATCCGCTCGACCATTGATTGTCTGCCGTAAATCAGTTCGAGCAGTTGCTGTTGGAATCCGACGTCCGCCTTCGGACTCATCAGCACTTGCAGATGATTGCGATTGTCGGCGATGTATCGGCACACGCGTTCGATGATGTGTTCGATGCCTGCCGGGTCCGGTTGCTTCATGAGCTGGTCGAGCGCGGCCGTGACCCATGCCATGGTGTCGTCCTCGATATCGTGCAGCAGCTCTTCGATGCTGGAGTAGTGGGCGTAGAACGTGGATCGGTTCACGTCCGCCCGTTCGCACAAGGCTTTGACGGTGATGTCACCGAGCGCCTGATCGCGGAGCAGCTCGATGAGTGCGTCCTGCATCGCGGCTCGGGTATAGCGCGTCCGTCGGCTTTCCGTCAGACCTTTGGCCTCTTTGGCTTCTTTGCCCATGATGTTGCCTTTCTGCTCGATAGTTCAATTCCGGAAAGTTGAGGAAAGTTGATTTCCATGGAATGGCGAGTGCGACTGACGTTGCCGTTCCTGCGTTTCCCGGCTCGTTGTCACGCGAGCGTCGGCTCATTTGGTTGTGCTTGAACTCCAGCCATTCGGTTTCGGCTGGTTGCTTGGCAAGTTCATTCACCAATAGCGTCAGATTCTCCATACATGCATTATCCTCCATCGGGAAAGTTAGGGAAAGTTACTGATATTGCTGCGGCCGATGGTGAAGACGTTGAAAATCCAATGTTTTATGGTCATTCGCTGAATGGAATCGGGATGGTATCGGGTGTGTGGGCCTGAATGTGATGGCTGAGGAAAGTTAGACGGGCATGGATCGAATGGTTATGACCGGCGTCCGACATTTATCGACTCGACTGTTGGTTGTGGAACCGACACAGTGTTGTTTTACTTGATGATAGCATTCATCAACTCGAAGTCCGGGCCGTGCGTGTATGAGCGGACGGGTGTTTGCGGCGGAGGTGAGCGACATGGCGTACATCGAATTCGACAACGTGGTCAAGGAGTATCCGACGGGCGGCGGGCGGCCGATCCGGGCGCTCGACGGCGCAAGCTTCACCGCCGATCCGGGCGAGCTGACCGTGATCCTCGGCCAGTCGGGCGCTGGCAAGACCACGGCCCTGAACATTCTGGGCGGCATGGACACCGCCACCTCCGGTCGCGTGGTCGTCGGCGGCCGCGACATCACGGACCTCAGGAAACGCGACCTCATCACCTACCGTCGCAACGACATCGGATTCGTGTTCCAGTTCTACAATCTCGTGCCCAATCTGACCGCTCTGGAGAACGTCGAACTGGCGTCGCAGATCTGCCCGGACCATTTCGACCCGGCCGACACGCTGCGCAAGGTCGGGCTGGGGGAGCGGCTTGACAACTTCCCCGCGCAGCTGTCCGGCGGCGAGCAGCAGCGCGTGTCGATCGCCCGCGCGATCGCGAAGAAGCCGAAGCTGCTGCTGTGCGACGAGCCGACCGGCGCGCTCGACTACGAGACCGGCAAGGAGGTGCTCACCCTGCTGCAGGACATCTGCCGCGAGCAGGGGATGACCGTGATGATCATCACCCACAACTCGGCGCTCGCCCCGATGGCGCACAAGGTGATCCACTTCCGTTCGGGCCGCGTGACCGCCGCCGAGGTCAACGAGCATCCGACGCCCATCGCCGACATCGAATGGTGAGAGGAGGCGTGTGATGACCGGACGCGCGTTCGTCAAGGACATGCTGCGCTGCTGGCTGCGCTCGTGGAAGCGATTCGTGTCGATCGCGGTGATCTCGCTGCTCGGCGTGGCCGTGCTCACCGGCATCTACGCGGGATGCCGCGACATGTTCCGCGGCGCCGACCGGTTCTACGATGCGCAGGGTCTGCGTGACATCCAGGTGGTCTCCACGCTCGGGCTGACGTCCGACGACGTCGACGCCCTGCGCGCGGTCGACGGCGTCGAAACCGTGCAGGGCATGCGCAGCCAGGCCGTCAAGGTGCCGATCGACGGCGCCGAGAAGACCGTGACGATCAACGAGATCGCGGGCGGCGGCGCCGGCGGCGGCTCGGGCGATGCCGCGGCTCTCGACCGACCATATCTTGAATCCGGCCGCATGCCCACAAGGGCCGGCGAGGTGGCCGTCACCCGCAAGTTCCTCAAGGACAGCGGCTACAGGATCGGCGACAAACTCACCGTCACCCCGGTCGCCACGGATGATGCCAACACGGATTCCGCTGACGATTCGCCCTCATTCCCCACGCAGCTCACCATCACCGGGCAGGTGCTCGACCTCGCGGACCTGAGCAACCCGGACGGCATCAGCAGCGAGGCGTTCCGCAACAACGCCGCCTCCGACTACGCGTTCTTCGCGCCCTCCGACGGCGTGACCGGCGACGTCTACACCTCGATCAGCCTCACCGTGAGCGGCGCCAAGACCGAGGACACGTTCTCCGACCGCTACGATCGGACCGTCAGAGCCGTCGTCGACCGCATCACCGAGCAGATCCAGTCGCAACGCCAGAAGGCGCGCCGTCAGCAGCTCATCGACGAGGCCCAGCGGAAGATCGACGACGCCCGAGCCAAGGCGAGTCTGCAGCCTGCCGAAGTGCAGGCGCAAATGCAAGCGCAACTGGACCAGCAGCGTGCGCAGGTGCCCGACAAGATCGCGCAGGCACGCTGGTATGTGAGCACACGTTCCGCGATCGGCGGGTTCAGCCAGCTCAAATCCGACGTGAGCTCGATCGAATCGATCGGCCGCGCGTTCCCGGTCGTGTTCCTGACCGTCGCCGTGCTGATGAGCCTGACCGCGATGACCCGCATGGTCGAGGAGGAGCGCGGCCTGATCGGCACCTACGTCGGCCTCGGTTACGGGCCGGCCGCGATCGCCGCCCGCTACGTGCTGTTCGCCGCGCTCGCCTGCCTGATCGGCGGCGGACTGGGACTCGTCGCCGGTTTCATCGGGATTCCCGCGTTCCTGCTTGTCGTGTTGCAGGGCCTGTACACGGTGCCCGGCGTGCGTCTCGAATACGACTGGGTGTACGGATCGGCCGGCATCGCCCTGTTCGTCGTCGGCATCGTCGTCGCGACCATCGTCGCGTGCGCGGGCGAACTGCGCCAGACGCCGGCCGCGCTGATGCGTCCGAAGGCACCGAAGGCCGGCACGCGCGTCCTGCTCGAACGCGTGCGCCCGGTGTGGCGTCGCATGGGATTCCTCAACAAGGTGACCGTGCGCAACATCATGCGATTCAAATCGCGCTTGATCATGACGGTCGGCGGCGTGGCCGGCTGCACCGCGCTGATCGTGTGCGGCCTCGCGATCAACGACAGCGTCGACGCGATCCCGGCGCGCCAGTATCAGGACATCTACCGCTACGACCTGATGGTCGTCACCGATCACGACGATCTCGCCGCCGTCGAGCAGCGACTGCGCGGCGACGGCAAACTCGACGGCGCGATGACGCCCGCACGCATCGACAACGGCGAGATGACCAACGCCGCCGACGAGTCGACCACCGTCCAGCTCGTCGCCGTGCCGGCCGCCGGCGACTTGGGACGGATCGCCGATCTGCGTGTCGTCGCCGACGGCACGATGGGGGACTACCACACTGGTGATGAGATCAAGCTGGGCGATACCGCCGGTACCGGGGCCGCCGCTTCGCCGACCTTCACCGGCTCCGGCGTGATCGTTTCGCGATCCGCCGCGGCCTCGCTCGGCGTCAAGGCCGGTGACGAAATCACCCTGCGCAACGGCGATTCCGAACGCGCCAAGGCGCGCGTCTACGCCGTCAGCGAGTCCGTGATCGGTTCCGACCTGTACATGACCACCGCCTATTACAAGCAGCTGTTCGGCGCGGACGCCGGGGACGACGCGTCCGACACGGTCTCCGACGGCGTCGAACTGAATGCGATCTACGCGAACCTGAAGGATTCGGACGACGACCAGATCGACTATGCCGCCAAGCTCGGCCGCGACGCGAAGGTGCTGAGCGCCGTCAGCAACGCCAAGCTCGAGCGGAGCTTCGAGTTCAAGCTCATGGCCGCGGTCGTCGCCCTGATCGTCGGGCTCGCAGGCGGACTCGCGCTGGTCGTGCTGTTCACGCTCGCCAACACCAACGTGTCCGAACGCGTGCGCGAGATGGCCACGCTCAAGGTGCTCGGCTTCTACGATCGCGAAGTGCACACGTACGTGAACAAGGAGATGATGATCCTGACCCTCGTTGGCATCGTGGTCGGACTGCCTCTGGGGCGCTGGGTCGGAGGTCTGCTGACCGCAGCCCTCAACATGCCCGGCATGTACTTCGAGGTCCACGTGCATCCCGCGAGCTATCTGATCGCCGCCGCAGTGACCCTCGCCTTCGCACTACTGGTCCAGCTCCTCACCAACCCAGTCCTAGACCGCATCGACCCCGCCGTCTCGCTGAAAAGCATCGAATAGCGTAGTAGTAAGTAATGCTGGGTCCGGAGGGCAGGGCGGTTTGCCATGCCGGACACGCTCAAGGCCGCTCGGCCAAGCCTACGGTCCGGCACGGCAAACCGCCCTGCCCTCCTCGTTCATGCAAACGTTACGAAAGAAGCGGAAGAATCGGAATCGCGAAATATACGCTGAAACGTAACGGAATGCCGAAACGGAGCGTGAGGGCGGCGGTCCGCTGTTGCGGACCGTAAAGACTTGGCCCATTGCGCTGCGCGCAATCGTCGCAGCATAGCTGCTCCCCTCGCCTATGGACAGTCCACTGGACTGTCCATTGACGGCTCGGCCCGGAGCGTGTCCACAATAGCGGACCGCCGCCCCCACGCGGCCCCGCTGGAACAACAAAGTTCAATTTTGAGTCGCAAAGCGCAAGAGAAAAATTGAACTCGGATGTGCAAAGTTCACAGAGGCGTTACATGATAATTGAACTGAATGAACTTCTTCGTCCGGTCCGGTGCTACAGTTTGAACCTGCATTGAACACGCGAATCGAGAAGTGAGGTCGGCTGTATGAGCGATGCGAACACGCGTTCGGGCGGCATGAACGGCGTAGGTGGCACGAGCGCAGGCGCGGACGGTGCGACCCTGAAATCCGTCGAGAGCCTCGATGCGAACAATGAGATGGATCGCGGCCTCAACAATCGCCACGTCCAGTTCATCGCCATTGGCGGCACGATCGGCACCGGCCTGTTCCTCGGCTCCGGCAAGTCGATCGCCCTGACCGGACCGAGCATCGTGTTCGTGTACATCGGCGTCGGACTGGTGATGTTCATGCTGATGCGCGCGATCGGCGAGATGATGTACCGCGATCCGAGCCAGCACACGTTCATCAACTTCATCACCCGCTACCTCGGCAACGGCTGGGGCAAGTTCGCCGGATGGTCGTACTGGATCGTGCTCGTGCTCATCGGCATGACCGAGATCACGGCCGTCTCGACGTATTTCATCACGTTCTTCAACACGTTCGGCATCGACCTGAGCGCGTGGAAATGGCTGATCGAGCTGGCGTTCCTCGTCGTGCTCGCCACCATCAACCTGATCGCCGTCAAGGCGTTCGGCGAGGCCGAGTTCTGGTTCTCAATGATCAAGATCACACTGATCTGCGCGATGATCGTCACCGCCGTGGTCATGGTCGTGATCGGCTACCATTACGACTCCGTGCAGATCGTCGGCCAGAGCGCGCCGTCGCCCGCCGGTCATGCGGGTCTCGACAACCTGTTCACGAACTTCTCGATCGCGCCGAACGGCTGGCTGGCGTTCCTGATGAGCTTCCAGATGGTGTTCTTCGCGTATGAGGCGATCGAATTCGTCGGCGTGACGGTGTCGGAGACGCAGAATCCGCGCAAGGTGCTGCCGAAGGCGATCAACGAGATCATCATGCGCATCCTGATCTTCTACGTGGGCGCGCTGGTGGCGATCATGTGCATCGTGCCGTGGACCACGTTCAAACCGAACAAGGACGGCTCGTTCGCCTCCCCGTTCATCATGGTGTTCCAGTACGCGGGATTGAACTGGGCGTCCGCGCTGGTGTTCTTCGTGGTGATCACGGCCGCGTCGTCGTCGTTGAACTCGCTGCTGTACTCGGCCGGCCGTCACCTCTACCAGCTGGCGATCGAGTCGGAGTCGCCGGCGTTCCAGAAGGTAGGCGTCGTCTCGAAGCGTCGCGTGCCGGCGCGTGCGATCCTCGTGTCGGCCGCGCTGGTGCTGCTGTCGCCGGTGATCAACGCGTTCCCGCAGGTGTCGAGCGCGTTCGTGCTGTTCTCGTCCGCCTCGTCCGCGGTGATCATCTTCATCTACATTCTGACGATGGTCGCGCATCGGCGCTACCGCCGTTCGGCCGATTTCATCCCCGACGGCTTCGTGATGCCGGCCTACAAGGTGACGAACACCATTGCGATCGTGTTCTTCGTGTTCATCTATGTGACGCTGTTCCTCGCCTCGGACACGATCGGCTCCGCGATCGCCGGTCTGGTGTGGCTCGCCGTGTTCGGCGGCTACTGCCTGCTGCACGATCATTTCCAGAACCGCGATCTCAAGGCCGCGTTGGGCCGCTGAGTTCGTGGCTCTGGCGGTCGGCCGGGTGCGACTCCGATCTCGTCCGTCAGTGGGTTCCGCTGGCGGGCGATCCGCAATTGTCGGCGTGCTGCGCGCGATATGCGTGAAAGAACTGTGAAGACGCATATGTGACGCAGGGGAGGCCGGGAGTGTTGTGGTCGCGATGCGCGTGTAAAGAGGCGCGCGCACGCGTTGGATCGCCCGCCTGTTCGTGGCATGTCCGCCCGAGATGGCGTTATCGGCGGCATTGCAGTCTTTTTCTGGCGGTGGATCGACGTGTAGCCGATATCTGTATGGCCTTGGGCGTGGTGCTCATCTGCTGGTGGAAGGTCATCGACCGGCTGAATCTGTTCTGATTGCGATGTGTCGGGCTGTCTTCTTCGCATGGGACCGTTCGAACAGCGGTTCCTCGGTGCGGGTCGATGACGACTCGTGTGCGGGATCGCTTCGTCTGAACGCCGGATCGGGGTTCGGGGGACGCATAACGACACATTTCTAGGGAAGGACGTGCGATGAGGCACGAATGGCATACCACTAGGCCGAATGGCCGCGGAATCTGCGGGCCGGGAGCCTCGCGGAGACGGAGAACTTCAGGAACACGGGACACGACAAGGCCGATCTGGCCGGCAAGATCGGCACGGCCGACGCCGACGAAACGCCGTGCACTGGAATCCCTGATGTGCAGGGCGGGGACGTGTCTGACCGTCGCGGTGATGCTGCTGACCGTATTGTCGCCGGCGTCCGTAGCGGCAGCGGCCCCGGTGGCCGTCACCGGGTTCGCCTCGGTCCGCGGCGGTTCCGTCGCCGTTGCCGCGGACAGGGATGCGGCCGACACGACGATCGTCGCCGAAGGCCCGTCGTCCACCACGCTGCCGGATGGCGTGACGTGGGCGGACGTACGCGGCTACATCGACGAGCAGTTCCCCGATTCGGCCGTGTTCGCCGACGCGGTGTACGACGCGATCCGCGACTCCGGTCAGGA
Organism: Bifidobacterium callitrichos DSM 23973; assembly: GCF_000741175.1. GTDB lineage: Bacteria > Actinomycetota > Actinomycetes > Actinomycetales > Bifidobacteriaceae > Bifidobacterium > Bifidobacterium callitrichos. Next base: position 5,768 of record NZ_JGYS01000009.1, on the reverse strand, counting down.
CTACACGGATGAGCAACTCGAGCACGCACCGCAGGGCGTGCCCGATTCCGCCGCGGACGTGATCTCCTATTTCGGCATCGATGACCCGGACCACACGACGATCACCGTGTCGCGCCCGTTGGAGGACGGTGCGGTGCTGACCGGCGTCACGCTGCTCACGAACGTGGGCGTACTGAAGATCGCCGACACCGGTTCGCACAAGAGCCTGGCGTTCATCGAGGACGCATACGAGCCGGCCGGCGAAGGCGAACTGCCGTACAATACGCCGGAAGGTCCGGCGATCGAGCTGTCTCCGATCAACCTGACCGTGCTGCCGAAACGGCCGTACGAGTACAACCTGACTAGGTCGCGTAGCGGTCAGCATTTCTTTGAAACGACCGCACTCAACAACCTCTCCGTTTCGATGCTGCGCAATCCGAAAGGCAAGGACGCGTCGGTCGTCATCGACACGACGCTTACCGGGCGCGGGGCACCGGTCGACCTGACTCCCATCAGCGCGGCCGGCTCGACGGAATCGACCGAATCACCCGGCAAAACCGTGCATCCGACCGACATCACTCCGACGTTCAAGTATCGAACGGACCCTGAGACCACGCAGCATCCGACCGACCGGGTCTCCACCAAAGACAATACCGTCACGATGTCGATCCCGGCCTGCGGTGATGACGGCGAGTACACCGAGCGACTGGCGTTCAACCGGCTCTACCGCCATTTCGGCGGTACCGTTGAACAAATACAATCCCTCGACTATCACTACCGCACCAGCGTCACCTATTTGAGCGCCGTGCACATCTCCGGAGAGGCGGTGATTCTGGGCGACGTCACGGCGCGCAAGATCGACGCCACCAACCAGCAGCCGCTGCGATACGCGCGATTCCGCCTCTACGAGGACAAGGCCGCCACCAAGCCAGCGCGTCAGGCGGACCTCACCGTGGCCGGCCAGATCCAACGTGACGAGAACGGCGGCATCAGGATGAAGGAGACCGACGTCGCGGACAGTGGCGAGGACGGCGTCGTGCGGTTCGAATACCTTCAGCCGGGCGACTACTACCTCAAGGAGATCGCCCCGCCGGCCGGCTACGACCTGCCCGATCCGAATCCGGTCAAGGTCACGGTCGTCGGCACGGACGGCGACAACGCGATCACCGGCCCGTCGATCACCGGCGGGCAGGGGAGCGAGGCCGAGGTGCTCGTCGACGGCGTCACCGGTCGCGCCGACAACTTCAGGAACGCGTCCAGCTGGTACACCGCCACGAACAACATCACCCGCACCTCCAAACTCGACACGATCCGCGTGGACGACGGCGTGTACGTCAGAAACGGCGGCAAGGCCATCGCGGTCAACGATTTCACGGCGAGCGGAGAGGGTCTCAAGCCGCTCGCCGAGGCTGCCCCGATCGGCGACGACGGCAAGCCGGATCTGTCCGGAGCGTCCGCGGAGGGAAGCGGGTACACGGTCACGTTCGGCGATAAGGGCGACGAATCCGCCACCACGCAACGGTTCGAGACCACCGCCGGAGCGCAGGATGCGATCAACGCGATGATCAAGGGCAGGCAGCTCGGCTGTTCGACCGCCACGATCAGCGTCGACGCGGGATCGCGCGTGTATCATCGTGCGGCCACGGACGCCGATATCGTGACGATCGGGGACCGGCCGCTGCCGGTGTACCTGCGCATCCCCGCCTCCAAAACGCTCGAGGGCGGCGACGAGGCGTTCGAGGACGATCGATTCCGCTTCACCATCGACGGCGCCGACAGTCGCGGCGAGATCCACGAGACGGTCGGGGTCAAGTCGACCGGCACGAAACTGGGCAAGCACTACGGCGTCGTCGACTTCAGCCCGCTGACCTTCGACAAGTCCGGATCATACGAGTTCACCATCACCGAGGAGGTCGACGAATTCGATCTCGGCGTCAGCTACAACCCCGAAGGCGTGTCCTACAAGGTGTACGTCGACGTCGGGCCGAACTGGCTCGGCAAGTTCAAGATAAACGGTGAACCGGCCGATGAATCGGACGGAGATGAGGACGAGGCTGAGACCTCCGACACGTTCAAGTGGTATCAGGGACTGGCCGCCACGGTGCACTACGCCAAGGTGACGTCCGGCGCGGACGGCAAGCCCGTCGTCGGCAAGAAGACCCTGCTCGGCACCTACGACTCCGAGCAGACGAACGTGGCCATCAAGGCGGAAGACGGTTCCATCACCGGATTCACGCCGAACCCGAAGCGACCGTTCACCGGCCCGCTGATCTTCGTCTTCACGAACGTCACCAAAACCACGACCTTGCCGAAAACCGGCGCCGGCGGCATCGTCGCCATCGCGGCGGCCGGAGTCACGCTGCTGCTCGTCGGCGCGCTGATCGTCACCCACGCGTCGCGTCGCCACGCCCGCCGATGACGCATGCATCGGCTCACCATCCGCCCATGGCATCGCACAACAATCACATAAATCACACAGAAAGGAACAATGATGTTCACCAATCACCAGTCCACACTTCGCACGCGTGACGTGCGGAATACGGTCGTTGCGGCGACGCCCGATCCGGGGCCGAACGGCGGCGAATCCGGCCGAACGCCACGGTTCTCCCGGTTCCGGGGAACCCGTGCAGTCGCGTCGCGTACGGTCGCGGCGGTGATCGGCGCAATCGCGCTGATCGCTGGCATATCGTTGGCGCCGTCGGCGGCGCTCGCCGCCAATCCCGGCACCCTGCCCGTCGCCTCGACCGGGACTCCGCTTTCCAAGGATTCGACCGCCGAACTCGTCGTACGCGGCGTCGAAACCGGGTCGACGAGCGTCGCGCATCGGGTCATCGAGCTGAAGCTCGACGAGAACGGCGCATCGCCCGCGGCACCGCCCTACGCGTGGGCCGAACCGCTGCGCGAGTTCGTGCGCGACTACGACGCGAAGCACGGCGTCGATTTCATCGCGGACGACGATTCGGTCGGCGACGCCTACGCCGGACTGCAGAACGATGAGACGGGCGATCCGACAACCGCGACGGCCGGGCAGATCGCCGATTTCGCCGATCGACTCGCCAGGTTCATCGCTGAGCGGTCGGCCGGATCCAAAGGAACCGAAGGATCCGAGGGGAACGGTCTCGCCGGTCTTGAATCGCACACCGGCGTGACAGGTGCGGTGAGCGGAGGAGACGCGTCCGACGCCGTCGCGACCTTCGCCGGACTGCCGCTCGGCGGTTACCTCGTGATCACGTCCGGCGGCCCGCGCGTCCATCGGCCGGTGATCGCGAACCTCACACCGCAGTACGACGCCGAAAGCAGGCAATGGCTCGTCGCCGAACGGTTCGAGGCGGTGGCCAAGCATTCGTCCCCGGGTGTCGACAAGTCGATCAACGAGCAGCGCGACGACGGACACGTGTCGGGCCGCGACGCGAAGGATTCCGGTTCGGACGTCATCGCGATCGGCGACGCCGTCACTTTCGACCTGCGCGCCGACGTGCCGGTCTTCCCGAACAATGCGATGCATCGCGATTTCACGATCGCCGACACGATGTCCGCCGGACTGACGCTCGTTGGGGAGTCGATCGAGGTGTACGGCGTCACGGCATCCGCCGAACCTGCCGGCGATGACGCGGAAACGCGTCTCACCGCCGAACAGTACGGGCTGAGCGTGGGAGCGGATGAGGGCTCCGGCGCCGACGAGCGGGCGTACACGTTCCGCATCGACCTGGGCGGCACATACTACGACGGCATCCGCGGCTACGACGCGATCCACGTGCGTTACCGGGCGATCGTCAACGATCGCGCCGTCGTCGGCCCGACCGGCAACCCGAACGAGGTGACGTTGGAGTATTCGAACGACCTGTATCACTCCCAGTCGCACGACACCGACAAGGACCGCGTGACCGCCTTCTCGTACGGTCTCGAGGTCGTCAAGACCAGTGGCGACGGCAAGCCGCTCTCCGGCGCGGTCTTCGCGTTGGGTGGCGATGTCGCCGACACGTATGAGGGCGTGGTTCCGCTCACCGAATCCGGACGCTATCGCCTGCCGAAGCGTGACGCCGACGGCGGGATCGTCGACGAGGATCGGGGTGCACTCACCCGCGATCTGACGGTGTCCGACTCCGGACAACTGTGGATCTCCGGTCTGCGACCGGGCTCCTACACGCTCACCGAAACGCAGGCGCCCGACGGATACATCATCATCACCCAGCCGATCCCGTTCAGCATCGTCGACACCGCGACCGAAGGCGGCCACACCGACGTCGAATTCACCGGCACGGTCGTCGGACAGAAGACCGCCGGCTACGCGTACAGGGAGGTGCGGAACTATCGCGGCGGACTCCCGATCACCGGTGCCGCCGGCGTGATCGCGTTCGGCGTCATCGGTGTCCTGCTCGCGGGCGGCGGCGTGACGCTGGCCGCGGTGATGCGCCGACGCCGCAGATGAGGCACCGCGCATGAGACACCGCATGAGCGTGCGATCGCGCGTGCGGCGAGCCCTGCCGTCCGCGATCGCCGCCATGCTGGTCCTCGCCGGGATCGCCCTGTGCGCGTACCCGGCGATCGCCGAATCCGCCGCCCGCCGCGATCAGGCACAGATCATCGCCGGCTACGATCGCGCGTCCCGTTCGGTCTCGGACGAGCGGCGCGAACGCCTGCTCGCCGAAGCCGAACGGTACAACGCCGCATTGGCGGGCGACGTGTCGGCGGACGCTACGGGCGGCGGCGTGTCCCGGTCGTTCGCCGCATCCCCGCGCTATGAGGATCTGCTCGATCCGAACGGCGACGGGGTGATGGGCGTACTCGCGATCCCGGTCATCGACCTGAAACTGCCGGTGTTCCACGGCGTCGGCGATCGCGCGCTCGCAGCCGGAGTCGGCCACGTACCCGGCAGCGCGCTGCCCATTGGCGGCATGGGCAATCACAGCGTGATCGCCGGGCATCGCGGGCTGCCGTCGGCCGAACTGTTCACGCGTCTCGACGAACTCGAGCGCGGCGACGCGTTCACCATCACCGTGCTCGGCGACACGCACGTCTACCGCGTCATCGGCATCCGCGTCGTGGACCCGGATGCCGTGGCGGTGGGCGGCGGCGGAACTGCGGGCGGTGGCGGAGTTGCGGGCGTCGGCGAGTCCGTTGGTGGTGGTGGAACTGCGGGCGGTGGCGAGTCCGTTGGTGGTGGTGAGTCCGCGCTGCGCACGTCGCAACCCGGACTGCTCGCGTCGCAATCCGGCCGCGATCTGGTCACGCTCCTCACCTGCACGCCGTATGGCGTCAACACGCATCGACTGCTGGTCACCGGCGAGCGCGTCCGCGATCTCGAACGCGCCGGCGTCGACCTGTCCGGTTCCGCGAGATCGCACACGATCCGCATCCCCGCTTCGCCCGATGCCTGGCTGCGCTCCGGCTGGGCGGTGGCGCTTGCCGTTGCGGTCGTGCTCGCCGCGCTCACCGGCACCGCAGTGTTCCGTGCTATTCGTGTGTTTCGCGTGTCAAGTACCGGGCGTCACCGTGCGGCTGATGCCGGTGCTGGTGCCGGTGCTGGTGCGGATGCGGATGCTGATGCTGATGCCGGTGCCGGTGCCGGTGCCGGTGCCGATGCTCCGTGATCGTGTCCATCGAGCGGTCGCACTGTCCATCGCGCGGTGATTGTCCCATGAAGCGGTGTATCTCCCATCGCGCGGTGACGGAAAATGGCGGAATTCCGCCAATGTGCCAAAACGGCTCACCGCTTCATGGGTAAAACACCGCGCGATGGGTGTTGGGAGTGCGTGATGGGTGTGCGGTGGGTGATGGGTGTTGGGTGA
>NZ_JGYS01000008.1 GCF_000741175.1 Bifidobacterium callitrichos DSM 23973 | reverse complement strand
CGGCGCCGATCAGCGCGGCGGTGGCGAGGATCTCGTCGATCTGGTCGCGCGCGGCGTCGATCGATCCGGCCTCGCGGATGGCCTTGACCATGTGCACGGCGAGTACGCCCTGCGAGTGGCCGAGCACGGCGGTCGGGTTGGCGCGGGTGACGTCGTAGCCCAGGTGGTTCAGGTCGATGAGCGCGCCGAGCTGGGTCAGGGCGATGCCCTCGACCGAGGCGGTGGCGTCGGCCGCGGCGCCGAGTCGGGCCGGGTTCGGGGTGAAGCCGAACAGGTCGACAGGGCGTCCGGTGGTGGCCAGCAGTTCGGCGTTGACGGGGGTGAGCTTGGCATAGGCGGCGTCCACGTGGGCGTGGAGCGCGTCGGCCAGCTCGGGGTCGGCGGTCTGGTCGGCGAGCGCGACCGGCCACGGCGTGGACTGGCCGGCGAAGGCGAGCGCGTGCGGTTCGCCTTCGGCCAGGCGGTTGAGGAAGAAGGTGGTCATGTGTGTTCCTATCTGTGTGTTTTTCTTACGTGCTGTTATGCGATGAGTCTGTTATGCGATGAGTCTGTTATGCGATGAGTCGATGAGTCAGAGCGGCTGGTTGCCGTGGTGCTTGGTCGTGTGCCGCACGCGCCGCTTGGTGGCGAGCGTCGCGAGCGATTCGACGATCGCCTCGCGCGTCTGCTCGGGGTCGATCATCGCGTCGATCTGCCCGAGTTCGAGCGAGAGGTTCGCGTTGACGGTGGTCTCCTCGTAGTCGGCGATGTACTGCGCACGCAACGCCTCCACGTCCTTGCCGGCGGCCTTGGCCTTGGCGAGGTCGTGACGGTGGATGATGTTGACCGCGCCGGCCGCACCAAGGACGGCGATCTGCGAGGACGGCCACGCGAAGTTCATGTCGGCGCCGATCGCCTTGGATCCCATCACGATGTACGCGCCGCCGAACGCCTTGCGCAGCACGACGGTGACGAGCGGCACCTGCGCGTTGGCGTAGGCGTAGATCACCTTGGCGCCGCGGCGGATGATGCCGGCGTGCTCCTGTTCGGCACCGGGCTTGTATCCGGGGGTGTCCACGAGGGTGATGACCGGCAGGTTGAACGCGTCGCACAGACGCACGAACCGGGCGATCTTCTCGGAGGCGTCGACGTCGAGGATGCCGGCGTTGACGTTCGGCTGGTTGGCGACCACGCCGACCGGATGCCCGTCGATGCAGGCGAAGCCGACAAGCGCGGACGCGGCGAAGCGTTCGTGCACCTGCACGAACTCGCCGTAGTCGACGATGCAGCGGATCACGTCGAGCATGTCGTAGGGCTGACGATCATTGTCCGGCACGATCTCGGCGAGACGCTTGGCGGTGTCGCGTTCGGCGCGTGTGGCGGCGTAGGCGTAGACCGGCGGCCGCTCGTCCGAATTGGACGGCAGGTAGGCGAGCACGGTGCGCGCGTAGTCGATCGCGTCGGACTCGTCCTCGCCGAGGTAGTGCGCGACGCCGGACTTGCGGCTGTGCACGTCGCCGCCGCCCAGATCGGCCATCGAGATGGTCTCGCCGGTCGCGGCCTTGACCACGTCCGGTCCGGTGACGAACATGTTCGAGTTCTCACGCGTCATGATGATGAGGTCCGTCAGGGCCGGGCAGTAGACGGCGCCGCCGGCGCAGGGGCCGAGGATCAGGGAGATCTGGGGGATGAAGCCGCTCGCCTCGCACGTCTTGCGGAAGATGCGCCCGTACTGGGTGAGCGCTGCGACGCCCTCCTGGATGCGCGCGCCGCCGGAGTCGACGATCGCGACGACCGGCACCTTGAGGCTGATCGCCATGTCCATCAGATGGCAGATCTTCTCGCCCTCCGCGGTGCCGAGCGTGCCGCCGCGCACGGAGAAGTCCTGCGCGTAGACGGCGACCTTGCGCCCGTAGATGAGTCCGAAGCCGCAGATCACGGCCGATCCGGCGTTGCCCGCGTTGATGTTGCCGCCCTGGAAGCGGCCGATCTCCTCGAAGCTGCCGGTGTCGAACAGCAGGTCGAGGCGCTCGCGCGCGGTCTTCTTGTGCTTGGCGTGCTGCTTGTCGCGGGCGCGGCTTTCAGCGTCGCGGGCGAGCTGCGCCGCTCGGATCACGGCGGCGCGCAGCGGCTGGCCGCTCTGTTCCACGGGTTGTTTCACGGCGTCACGCACGGCGGGGCTGTTCACGATGTCGGTCATTTCGCGGCCTCCTCACCCTTGGCCGAGCCGGACGCCCCAACCACGTCCAGCGTGACCAACGTGTCGCCGGCCTCCACGCCATCGGCGGGGCCGACGAAAATCTTCGTGACCGTGCCGGCGGCCGGCGCGTACACGTAGTTCTCCATCTTCATGGATTCGAGCACGACGAGCAGATCGCCCTTCGCGACCTGCTGGCCTTCGGCGACGTTGATGCGCGTGACGACCGCCTGCATCGGGGAGGCGATGATGCCGGACTTGGCGCCGTCGTCGACCGCGCCGCGGGCGGGGCCGGCGCTGTGCGAGCCGGAGCCACGCAACGGCTGCGTCGGGCGCTTCGCTCCGCGCGCACGCACGCCGCCGGTCAGGTTCTCGACGATGTCGATCGGCACGGTGAGCTTGACCCGCTTGTCGTTCATCTCGATGACGAACGTCTCGGTGGTCTCCTTCTTCTCGCCATTCGCATCCGCTCCCGCCGTCGCTCCGGCGAGGGATGCGGGCTGGCCCGCGTGCACCGTGTCCGGCTCGCGGTTGAGATACGTGCGTTCCAGCCACTTCGTGCTCACGTCGAAGGCGTGGCCGTGTTCGGCGGTGAACGCGTCGTCGCGGAAGATCTTCTTGAACAGCGGGATCGGCGTGGGCACGCCCTCGATCGTCATCTCGTCGAGCACGCGGCGCACGCGCGCGACCGCGTCGAGGCGGTTCTGCGCGGTGACGACGACCTTGCCCATCATCGAATCGAACTTCGGGGAGACAGTGTCGCCCTCGACCACGCCGGTGTCGATGCGCACGCCCGGGCCGGACGGCCAGACGATGCGCTCCAGCGTGCCGGCCGACGGGGTCAGGTTCGTGGCCGGATCCTCGGAGGTGATGCGCAGCTCGAAGCTGTGGCCGCGAGGCTCGGGAGCGGGGGTCAGTTCGCCGCCGGAGGCGATGACGAGCTGCTCGCGCACGAGATCGAGGCCGGAGACCTCCTCGGAGACGGTGTGCTCGACCTGAAGCCGCGGATTGACCTCGAGGAAGTAGACCTTGCCGTACGGCGTCACCATGAACTCGCAGGTGCCGAGCCCGGTGTAGCCGACCGTCTCGAACAGGCGGCGCGAGTACTCCTTGAGGGTCTCGACGACCTTCTCGGACAGGAACGGTGCGGGCGCCTCCTCGACGAGCTTCTGATTGCGGCGCTGCAGCGAGCAGTCACGCGTCGAATAGACGGTGAAGTTGCCGTGGGAGTCGCGTCCGGACTGGGTTTCGACGTGACGCGCCTTGTCGATGAACTTCTCGATGAAGTACTCGTCGAGGTCGCCGCCCTCGAGCGCGTCGTGATTGGTGTAGAAGCGGCGCAGCTCCTCGTCGTCGCGCACGACGGTGATGCCGTGTCCGCCGCCGCCGTCCGTGCGCTTCATCATGATCGGATAGCCGTGCGTGTGCGCGAAGTCGAGCAGCGTGCGGATGTCCTTGACCGATTCGGACAGGCCCGGCACCGGCGGCACCTTGGCGCGCAGGGCGACCCTGCGGGCGGTGATCTTGTCGCCGAGATCGACGAGCGCGGTGTGATGCGGACCGACCCAGATCGCGCCGGCCGCCTCGACCTTCTGCGCGAAGCTCGGCACTTCGGAGAGGAACCCGTAGCCCGGGTGCACCGCGTCGGCACCGGAACGGTGGATGATGTCGATCAGCAGATCCTCGTTGAGATACGTGTCCTGATAGGTGTCGCCGGGCAGGAGGTACGCCTCGTCCGCGAGACTGACGTATTGCGATCCGCGGTCCTGTTCGGCGTACACGGCCACCGTGGCGATGCCCATCTCGCGCGCGGTCCTCACCACGCGCAGGGCGATCTCACCACGATTGGCGATCAGCAGTTTCTTGACAATATGCCCCATAGCGTCAGATTCTTCTCCTGATTACTGACGCTTTCAATCGAAATGTCTACAAAACGACCGTGGAACTTTTGTCACGTTCCACAAACGTCACCGTAGCTTAACGGGATTATCGTCGGGGTCAATCACTCAACAGAAGGGGAACATCATGTCCAATACGCCTGAAACCACCGCCCGGACCGCCGAGGCGACCGAATCCAAGACCGTCTCCACCGCGCGCCGTGTGGCCGCCGTTTCGTGGAAGCCGGTGCTGTTCGCCGTGCTCATGTGGGTCTCCGCCGCGGCCGGCCAGATCCCGGTTCCGGGGACCCCGGTGCCGATCACGCTGCAGACCTTCGTCGTCATGCTCGCGGGCCTCATGCTCACGTGGCGCCAGGCCGGCGCGGCCGTCGCCGCCTACCTCGCCGCGGGCGCGGCGGGCCTGCCGGTGTTCGCCGGCGGCGCCTCGACGATGGCGCTGGTCGGCCCGAGCGCCGGCTTCCTGCTCGGCTTCCTGCCGGGCGTCGTCGTGATTGCGCTGCTCAAGGGCTCCAAGGACTCCAAGGACTCCAAGGGCAAGCCCGCCACGATCCTGACCGCACTGCGCTACTTCGCCGCGGCGTTCGTCGGCGGCGTCGTGGTCGTCTACACGTTCGGCATCCTCATCCAGTCGACGCTGACCGGCCTGCCGGTCGCCGCCGTGACCGCCGCCTCGATGGCCTTCATCATCGGCGACATCGTCAAGGCGTTCGTCGCCTCCCTCGCCGCCGCCGGCCTCGCGCGCCTGCGCTGAATCGGCCGGCAGGCCCCTGTCCTTCCGGCTCCCCTTGTCAGGGGAGCCGGCCCGCAAAGCGGGACTGAGGGGTAGTCCAGACCGCGGGATGGCTACTGCAGCAACCCCACCTCGCTCGCCAACAGCGCTCGCGTCACGCCATCGGGCGTCTCGACGTTGATCGACGCGTCGTCGTTCAACGCGACGACCACGCCGCGCACGGCCGACCCGTCGATCAGCTGCGCTTCGATCTCGCGTCCCATCATCCAGCAGACGTGACGCATCTCCGAACGCAGCCGCCCGGCCTCGACCATCGGCGAGTCCGCGAACGTCTCCAGACGCCTGCGCAGCGACTCGACGAACCGGGAGAGCACGCCGTCGCGCAGCTCCTCGATGCCGGGCAGGGGCCCCACGTTCATCTGCAGCGACGTGGCCTGCGGCGTGGGCAGGTGGTCGGCGGGCACCAGCAGATTCGCGCCGAAGCTGAACGCCACCACGCGCCACGCTCCGGACGCGGGGCCACCGGACGGCGACGGCATCACCTCGGTGACGGTGCCGCCGATCTTGAGCCCGTGGCAGTAGATGTCGTTCGGCCATTTCAGTTTGAACCCGCAGTCCTCGTCGTACGGGCGGGCGCCGCACGCGTCGATCTCGCCTTCGAGCGCGTCCAGCGCGGCGAGCTCGCCGATCATCGCCAGCCAGCCGTTGAACAGCTCGTCGTCGGCGACCCGTGTCGGCACCGGCACGACCGCCGTCGCAGTGAGCGATTTGCCCGGCACCGTGATCCACGGCCGGCCGAACCGCACCAGCGCGTTGCTCAGGTAGTCGGCGGCGATCACTGTGATCGGCAGGTGGCCCGAGGCCAGTTCCCCGGACTCGCCCACGTTCACGACGATCTCGCCACGCTCGACCATGCGTCGCGCCTCCGCATGAGTCGAATCCATGTCGGCCACCGAGACAACCATGTCCGCGACCGATCTCGTTCTTTCCAGTCGCGGCGCTGCGACCTTCAGCAATGACATCATGGTCTTCACCATACGCCCACATGTCCGACGAGTCAAAACCACTGGACGTAATCGGCCAGAAAACAACCCGTCAGCAGGGGAAGAGCGCGGTCATGGACCAGTTACCAGCGTCCTCCTCAATGGTGAGCGAGCCGCCGCGCCGCTCCGCGAAGTCCCGGTAGTAGGCGAGCCCTCGGCCGGTGGAAGCCCCCTCGGCCGGACGATCACGGTCGGCGCCGTGCGCGCCAGCCCGCTTCGGCGTATCCGCCAGTGACACGACGATGCCTTCCGCGCGCCCCGAAACGCCCAACGCATAGCCCCGTTCGGGATCGGCGTGCTTGGCGATGTTCGCGAAACACTCCTTGAGGAAGGACGCCGCCATCGTCAGATCCGCGCGCCCCAGACCGGTCGGCACACTCTGCGGCATCACCACGGTGCCATTGCATCCGATCCGCTCGAGCCGCGCGGATTCGGCCGTCACCAAGGCGCGCAACGCACCCCACGACGTTTCGTCACAGACGGACCCGCCGGACGCGCCAGACGGATCGGCCGGATCACCGACGCCGGGGCCCGCCGCATCCGCGCCCTCATTTCCCGAGAGCACATGCACCGCCCGCCGCGTACTGTCCAGTGCGTCACGCACGTCCTGAACCATCTCCTGATCGCGATCAGGCCGACCGCCATCACGACCGTCCCGATCATCGCGTTCGTCGCGCTGAAACCGGAGCAGCACGTAGCTCAACCGGTTCGCCACGTCGTCGTGCAGCTGATGAACGACCTGGTCGCGGCGCAACCGCTGATCGCGCTCCCACTGGTCACGCTCACGGCGACGGAGCGCGGACGCCGCCACGATCACCGCCATCACGGCGTTGAGGCACACCATGATGAAGGCACACAACACCACCATCAGGTAGTCGGGATGCACCACGTCCGCGATTGACCCAGTGACCAGCGGCGTCAGCACGCACAGATCAAACGCGATCTGTCCCGCCAGCACGTTCCCGTGCGCGGTCACGGCGATGGCGAGCAGCACGTTGAGCATCAGCGTCCACGACGACGTGAACAGCGACGCGGGAACGCAGCACATGACGAGCCATATCCCGCACACGACATGCGCCGCACGGTATGGCGTGCGGCCGATGAACGGCGTCGCGACCACAAGGCACGCCGTGCCCGCGAGGGAACAGACACCCATGAGCGCGTATCGGGGATCGTCGAGCGAAAACCACCCGTTCATGAGGAGGTTGCCCGTATCGACCAGATTGGCGACCGCGATCAGCACGGCCACCACCGTCAGCAACGGATGCGGACGGCCATCGGCCAGCCCACCCTCCGCCGCGGTTCTCGGCCGGAACAGCCTCATTAGCCCCGTCAACGATGTCATGAACGTCATATGCGATGCTGTACCTGACATATCCGTATTACCTCCTGTCGCGTGGCGACTCCCAGTTTCCTCATGGCGTGGTGCATGTGCACGTGGACGGTGGATTCGCTGATGCCGAGTGCCCGCGCGATCTCCCCGGTCGTCAGATGCCTGCCGTACAGTCTCGCGACCGCCAGCTCGCGTTCGCTGAGACGGCCGAGACGATCAGGACCCGCGGCCGGTTGACTGTGGCCGTCGGACGACTCCGGTCGACTCCAGCCCTGTGCCGCCTTGACTATCGCGGAACCGAGTACGCGCGGAATATCCTCTTTAGCGACGAGCGCCTGCCCGCCGGCCCGAGCCAGACTGTCGGCGAACGACTCCGGGTCGAGGGCTGTGATGCCGACGACACCGATCGTCGATCCGCCCCGGCGCAGGGCGGCGCACACCTCCGGCCCGGTCATGTCGGTGAGCGACATGTCGCTCACCAGCACGTCCGGCGGCTTCGGCGTGTGCAGACACCGGTGGATCGCCGCGGCCCCGGTGGAGACCGCCCAGATCATATGGAATCTCGGGTCGAGTCGTTCGATGGCCACGCGAAGGTACGCCAGGGCGTATGGATCGTTATCCACCAGCCCGATGGCGACGGCATGCGCGGACCTCACGGGTCCCGAGGACCCGTCGCGGGGAGATCCCGATGATTCCGATGCACGGCTGTTGTTGTTCATGAGGCCCATGCTAGGGAGCCGGCCGATGATCCCCTAATCGAAGTAAACGATCCCTTTACCGCGTCTTGGCGGGCGGGATCGGCCGGTTCACAATGGTGGTGACAGCACGGAATCGCGGCCACTCGCGAACGAGACGGGAGACGGCATCATGAACGCACGACACATGGCCAAGATCGCGGGATTCATCGTCCTGCTCATCGGCGGTCTCGCCGCCACGCCGATGCTCGACGGAATCCAGTACCTGCATTGGGAGATGCCCGTCTTCGCCGCGCACAGCAGCCGCTCCGAAGCGGGAACGACTGTAGAGCGGGCGATCGGACCGGGGTACGAGGTCACCGGACTGCGCACCGAGCACGACCGATACATGGACATCTCGCCGATATGGCGGACCGATACGGACTGCACCAAGCGCCCGGAGCCCATTCTCCGGGCGACGAGGAAGGCCGTATTCCACCGCCACAGCGCCGAGGTGACGGGTTACGACGACGGCATCGAAGGCGTCTGGGTAGCCAACTGCATGCCGCAGGAGGACGGCACGGTGGTCGTCTACGCCATAGCGGCCGAACGCAATGAATACGGATTGTCCCCGGACACCGTCAGCGCCGAATGTGTCACCCTGTCACCGCAGGATGACGGATATGTGGTCACCGACTACGCCGACGCCACCGACCCCGGACGGAACTTCCATTTCTCGCCGGAGAACGGCGGCTACCCGTTCCCCCAGTACATCTACGAGATGTGGACGGGGATGTCGAACCAATTCAACGACGCGGAAGGACGCCCGCGGGATCCGATGTTCTGATTCATCGATCCCTCACCGATCCGCCGGCACCCGAGCCGGCCTATGACCGGACGCGTCCGCGAAGGTGCGGCGCAGCCAGTCCTCCGCCAGGCGCGGCCAGCATTGCACGCACGGGACGACGTTGGCGAATTTGCCGTCGCCCGCGGTCTCCTCGTCGCCCAATGACAACCCGTGGCTGCCCTCGGGGAAGAGGTGCGCCTCGACGCTCACGCCGGCGGCATGACAGGCTTGGACGAGCATGAGCGTGTTCTCCACCGGCACGGTGGTGTCGGTCATCGTGTGCCAGACGAACACCGGCGGCGTCTTCACGTCGATGTGCCGCTCGATCGACAGGCGCTCCAGCATCGCCGCGTCATCCGCCGCGTCGTCCAATAGGCAGCGGAAACTGCCGTGATGAGCCAGCGGCCCGGAGGTGATGACCGGATAGGCCAGCATCAGCGCGTCCGGACGGACCTCGTCCGGGTCCAGACCGTGCGCGCGAAGGTCGTCGTCGCCGGCCGCGGTGGCGAGGTTCGCCGCCAGATGGCCGCCGGCCGAGAAGCCCAGCACCGCCACGCGCCGTGGGTCCACATGCCAGTCGTCGGCATGATCGCGAATGAGGCGCATCGCCTCACCCGCCTCGACCAACGCCACCGGATACCGGCTCGGACGAACCGAATACCGCAGGATGAACACATTGAATCCGCGGCCGAGGAACCTGAGCGCCACCGGCTCGGCCTCACGGTCCGAGGTCATTGCGTACCCGCCGCCGGGCAGGATCAGGATGGACGTGCGGCGCCGCACCGGATCCATCTCCCGACTGTTGTCCGCCACGTATCCGACGAACCGTGCCTCACTGCCGTCGATGCCCTCGATCGTCCGCTCGATGTACTGCATATATGCCTCCTCACTCTCCATCGTAACCACCACTGGCCGGATCGTCCCAACGCGCGCCCGCCGAAATGCGGACCCCGCGCGTATACTGTTCGCGGCCTTTTCGCGGACACCCGCCGTTTCCGTTCCGGACAGCTCCGGGCAACCCCGGACGGCGACCGCATATGAGGAAGCAGCACACGACAACGACCATCATCGATCGAGAGAGAGCATGATCAAGACCGACACCGACATGAGGAAACGACCCGAACCCGCACCCCCGTCCAACGACGACGCGACGACCGCCCAAACCATGGTCGGCGGCAGCGAGGCCACCGACCGCAACAGCAATAGCAAGCACGCACTGCACACCAACCTCAGGCGCGGCATGGAATCGCGACACCTGCAGATGATCTCGCTCGGCGGCGTGATCGGCACCGGCCTGTTCCTGAGCTCCGGCTACACGATCCAGCAGGCGGGCCCGATCGGCACGATCCTCGCGTACGGCATCGGAGCCGTCATTGTGTACCTGGTGATGCTCACGCTCGGCGAGCTGTCCGTGGCGATGCCGGTGACCGGCTCGTTCCACGTCTACGCCGAGAAGTTCATCGGACCGGGCACCGGATTCGTCATCGCGATCCAGTACTGGCTCACTTGGACGGTGGCCTTGGGATCGGAGTTCACGGCCGCGGGTCTGCTCATGCAGCGATGGTTCCCGCACACGCCCACCTGGATATGGTCGGCGGCGTGCATCGTATTGATCTTCGTCGCCAACGCCCTTTCGGTGCGATTCTTCGCCGAGGCGGAGTTCCTGTTCGCCTCGATCAAGGTGTTCGCGATCTGCGCGTTCATCCTCATCGGCCTATTGGCGATCTTCGGCGCGGTGCCGATCTCCGGCTACGATCACGCTCCTCTGTTCGGCAACCTCGTCAAGGACGGCATCTTCCCCAACGGCTTCATGCCGGTGTTCGCAACGATCCTCACCGTCAACTTCGCGTTCTCCGGCACCGAGCTGATCGGCGTGACCGCCGGCGAGACGCGCGATCCGGAGACCGCCGTGCCGAAGGCGATCCACACGACATTGTGGCGCCTCGTTCTGTTCTTCATCGGATCGATCACCGTGATGTGCGCGCTGATCCCATGGCGCGAGGCCGGCGTGGGCGAAAGCCCGTTCGTGCTCGTGTTCAATTCGATCGGCATCCCGTACGCGGCCGACATCATGAATTTCGTGGTGCTGACGGCAGTGCTGTCCGCGTCGAACTCGGGCCTGTACGCCTCCACGCGCATGGTGTGGTCGATGGGCAACGAGGGCATGATCCCCCGCTGGTTCGCCAAGACGAACCGCCACGGTGTGCCGATGCTGGCCCTGTGCGCGGCGATGGCCGGCGGACTCCTTGCCCTGCTGAGTTCGGTGATCGCGGCCTCGACCGTGTACCTGGTGCTGGTGGCGTTCTCCGGCCTGTCCGCGGTGGTGGTGTGGATCGCGATCGCCTACTGCCAGATCGTGTTCCGCAAGCGATGGATCGCCTCGGGACACACGGTCAAGGAGCTCAAGTACGCGACGCCGGGCTACCCGTACACCTCGTGGGGCGCGTTCATCCTGTGCACCGCCTCGTTCCTCCTGGTCTTCTTCGACAAGGAACAGCGGTTCGCTCTCGGCGCCGAGATCGTCTTCATCATCGTGTGCTACGCCGCCTACTTCGTCCAGCAGTGGTGGCGCAAGCGTCATCCGGCCCCCGAGCTCGACCTGCACTGACACGCACTGATATGCGAAGAGCCTCTGCCGGATTCCGGTGGAGGCTCTTCATGTTCAGGTGGGCGATGTAGGAATCGAACCTACGACCCCTTCGGTGTGAACGAAGTGCGCTAGCCGCTGCGCCAATCGCCCGAATCTTCGATTATTGGCTTACGAAAAACAAAACCGGCAGTCACCTGCCGGCCGTTTTCGAGTGGGCGATACAAGATTCGAACTTGTGACCCCTTCCGTGTCAGGGAAGTGCGCTACCACTGCGCCAACCGCCCGGGTCATTCATCCAGCCGAAACCGGCTTTCCGAGAGCGGACAACGGGACTCGAACCCGCGGTCTCAACCTTGGCAAGGTTGCGCTTTACCAACTAAGCTATGTCCGCAGTGCAACGCTCGAAGCGAAGCAACAGGGGGATAATATACACGACATTCCGCCGTCGCGCATCCTCGGCGTGTCGCGCCGATGTACAACCCATTTCCCAACCGCACGATTCCCCGATATCCGCCGAATATCACACGAAATCCTCAGGTTTATCCAGCGGATACACCACCCCTCCCCGACTACTATTGAGGCGAAGCCCGAAAGGAGGCGCGTCCATGACCAACGTGTTCGATTACGTCATGACGGAACGGCGGCCTCTCACCGACCCTGACGCGCCGTTCAACGAGATCGACGCCCTCGTCTTCTCCTCGCTCTCCTACGAGGACGTGACCGCCTTCTCCCCCACGATTTCACTCGACGAGGATCGCGAGGTCTCCTTCCCGGCCCGACTGCGCGCCTTCGAGCCGGATCACCCGTGGGCGTGGCTCAAGGGGCTGGTGCGCGAGCCGTTCGATTCGGTGACGCTCGCCGATGCGAAGGCGTCGCTGCATGACGGCGAAGGCACGGAGGCCGGGGATCTCGACACGCAGACGGTCGGACTGGTCGATCCGAACAAGACGCACGACTTCTTCGACGCCGTGGCCGATTCCCCGCGATTCGCCGAGGCCCGTCTCGGCGCGGTGGTCGAGCATGTAAATCCCGGCGAGCAGACGCAGTTCGCCGCGATGACGTTCATGCTCCCCGACGGCCGAGGCTGGAACGGCAAGCCGCGCGTCAAGGACCCGACGCGCGGCGGCACGCTGGTCCTCGCCTTCCGAGGCACCGATGATTCGCTCATCGGCTGGAAGGAGGACTTCAACATGGCCTTCCAGTACCCGGTGCCGGCGCAGCGGGCGGCGAGCGCGTACCTCGACATGGTGGCCCGTCTGTGGCGCGGCCCGATCGTGTTGACCGGCCATTCGAAGGGCGGCAATCTGGCCGTGTATGCGGCGATGAACGCGACCGAGGCCGTGCAGAAGCGCATCCGTCACGTCTATTCGCTTGACGGCCCGGGATTCCCGCCGAACGTGGTCACGTCCCGTCAGTACATCGACATCCAGCCGAAGGTGACGAAGATCGTGCCGAGTTCGTCGATCGTCGGACAGATCTTCGAGACGCCGGAGCCGTGCCGCGTGGTGACGTCCGATTCGGACGGCATCATGCAGCATTTCACGTTCTCCTGGCAGGTGGAGGGCGATCATTTCGTTTCCGAACCCGATCTGGCACCGAGTTCGCAGTTGTTCAACGAGTCGCTGAACAACTGGATGCAGGGGCTGACGGTCGAGCAGCGCGAGCGGGCGGTGGACGCCCTGTTCGCGGTGCTGCACGCGAACGGCGCGACGACGTTCTCCGAGGTGATCGCCGGATTCCCCGGCTCAATTCCGGCGATGATCGGGTCGATGCTGGGCCTGTCCGCGCAGGATCGCAAGCACCTTCTGGAGGCGGTGGCGATTCTGGTCAAGGCCACGATCGCCCGCAACAGCAAGCGGTAGTCCCACCTCTTCCGCCATGTCGCATTATTGGTTATACTGTCTAGACAAATCGTCTCAACAGGTCGCCCAATAATGAAGTAGAAGAGGTCGTCATCATGCCACGTCCACGCAGGGATTCGAACGTTCCGCCCGCCAAGCAGCGCATGGAGGACGCCTTCTGGGAGCTGCTCGCGGATCGCGAGTACCGGCGCATCACCGTCACCGACGTCGTGCGCAAGGCACAGGTGAACCGCAACTCGTTCTACTACCACTTCTCCGGGCTGCCCGAACTGGCCGACGCGGCGATCCTCGCGGAGATCAAGACTTCCCCGCTGATGCAGGAGGTGCCGCCCAGCCCCGAGGAGCAGGAGCACCTCAAGGAGCAGTGGCGCAAGCACGTCACCCAGCTCATCAGCACGCCGCGCGAGCGCGAACGCCTCAATCGCCTCGCCATGCTCGCCGGCCCCCACAGCTCCCCCGAACTGGTCGAATCACTGCGCGACTTCGAACGTCTGTCACTGATGGAGATGCTCGAGCTCGACCCGGAGCGCATCGATCTCAAAACCGATCTGATGCTCGACTTCACCGTCGGTGGCCTGCTCACGGTGCTTCGCCGCTGGCCCGAACTGCGACAGTCGGCCTCGATCAAGGACCTGCTCAACGAGGACGTCGCCGTGCTCGCCCTTGGCATCTACCTGTCGATGTCCAAGGAGAACATGCTCGACTACTGGAATCGCATCTTCAACAAGCGGCAGTAAGCTTTCTCACAGAGCCGAATCACACGATCATCATGGCGTTTCGCGCGGCCGCACGGGATGATGGGAAGTATGACGAACAACGATTCGAACATCGATCCCAAGGCCAAGGCACCCGCGGTATCTGCGACTTCCGCTCCCTACACCGCGCAGCTGGCAGACAAGGCGGCCGGCATCGTCCGCGGCAACGAACACCACACCCGCATCGAACACGACTGCATCGGTGAACTGCCGGTGCCCGACGACGTGTACTGGGGCATCCACACGCAGCGCGCGATCAGCAACTTCCCCGTCTCCGGCATCGCCGACTCGTCGCACCCGGAGCTGATCCGCGCGTTCGCGACGGTCAAGCGCGCCTGCGCGAGCGCCAACGAGGAGCTGGGCATCCTCGACAAGGACAAGGCGCGATTCATCCGCGAGGCGTGCCTCGAGATCGAATCCGGCAAACTCGCCGACCAGTTCCCGGTGGACGTCATGCAGGGCGGCGCCGGCACCTCGTCGAACATGAACATGAACGAGGTGATCGCCAACCGCGCGCTCGAACTCGCCGGTCACAGGCGCGGCGACTACGCGTACATCCACCCGAACGACGACGTCAACGAGTCGCAGTCGACCAACGACACGTACCCGGCGGCCTGCAAACTCGCCCTGATCGACGCGATCCACCCGCTCGCCGAGTCGACGAAGCGACTCGCGCAGGCGTTCCACGACCTCGCCGACAAGCACATCAACGACGTGACGATCGGCCGCACGCAGCTGCAGGACGCCGTGCCGATGACCTTCGGTCAGGAGTTTCACGCGTTCGCCACGCTCCTCAAGTCCGATCTGGCCGGTTTTGAGCGACTCGTACCGCAGCTCGCGCAGCTGAACCTCGGCGCCACCGCCATCGGCACCGGCATCTGCGCGGATCTGCGATTCCGCAAGTCCGCCACCGAGCATCTGGCGCGCATCACCGGCCTGCCGATTACGGCCGCGCCCGATCCGGTGGCCGCGATGACCGACATGGGAGCGTACGTGGCGACCTCCGCCGCCCTCAAGAACCTCGCCGTGCACTTGAAGAAGGCGGCCGACGATCTGCGACTGCTCAACTCCGGTCCGCGCGCCGGCTTCAACGATCTCGACGTACCGGCCCGTCAGGCGGGTTCCAGCATCATGCCGGCCAAGGTCAACCCGGTGATTCCGGAGTGCGTCAACCAGTGCTGCTTCATGGTGTTCGGCATGGACGTGACCGTCAACTGGGCCGTCGCCGAAGGCCAGCTGCAGTTGAACGCCTTCGACCCGGTGATGGTGCATGAGATCCTCTCCGGTATGGCGCTGCTCACCAACGCGATGGACACGTTCCGCGTCAACTGCGTCGAGGGCATCGTCGTGCACACCGAGATCGGACGCGCGCACGCGGAGACGTCACCGTCGATCGCGGCCGCGCTCAACCACTACATCGGCTACGAGAAGGGTTCGGCGATCGCGGCCGAAGCGGTGCGCACCGGCCGCACGGTGCGCGAGATCGCCGGCGAGCAGACCGATCTGCCCGCCGATCAGCTCGACGAGATCCTCGATCCGATCCGCCTCGCCCGCGGTCTCGGCCAGACCTGCCGCGAGCATCAGGAAGCGTAATCGTCTGGATTATCCTGTGACCGCATGGGACGGGATTTCCTGTTCGTGACACGCTCAAGGCCGCTCGGCCAAGCCTACGGTCCCGAACAGGAAATCCCGTCCCATGCTCCGTTTTCTATATAACTCGCCGTGTTCTTCACAGCATTTCTTCGGGTGATGCGCGGCTGTCGCCGGTTTGCCCGGTTATGGTGGGCGTATGACTGATTTCAATGAGATGGTGGTGGCCTGGTTCCACGCGAACGCGAGCAAGCTGATCTGGCTGCTGATCGTGTTGATCGTCGCCGCGATCGCGGATCGCGTGCTGCGTCGACTGGTGCGCAAGGTGCTCGATAATTCGCAGGTACCGATCCCGAGCGCGTCGATCTTCATCAACCTGATGCGCGTGGTGCTGTGGTGCCTCGCGGCGGGTATGGTGCTCAAGCCGGTGTTCGGCATCGACCCGACGACACTGGTCACCGCACTCGGCGTCGGCGGCGTCGCGATCTCCTTCGGTTTGAAGGACACGATCGCGAACGTGATCGGCGGATTCGGTCTGATGGTCGGACGCGTGATCCAGCCGGGCGATCCGGTCACCATTCAAAGCGTGACCGGCACGGTCGTGGACATCACATGGCGCCACACGGTGATCGAGACCCGTTCGGGTGATCGCATGGTGATCCCCAACTCGGTGCTCAACACGGCGTCGCTGACCAAGCTCACGGCCGCGTCCGAAGGATCTGTCTCCGTGCCGTTCACAGTCAAGGGCGGCAGCGATCCGGAGGCCGTGAGCCGCGACATGCTCAAGCGCGTGACCGAGGCCACCGCGGACATGACCCAGCCGGACAATCCCCCGCTGGTCAAGTTCACCGGGTTCTCCCCCTACGGCACCGAAGGCCAGATCCTCCTGTTCGCTCGAGAAGGCGTGTTCCTCTCGACCGTCAAGGACCGTGCCGCACGCGCCCTCGCCTCCGCCGACTACCTCGTCACCGACGGCGGCATCTCCGAGTGATACGTGCGCTGAATCCAGAATCCACATGCAATGCCGGGACATCATCCCGGCATTTTTCACTGCCGCAACATATCGAAATACGATACACTTAGTATCAAGTTACGATATTCTTCCCTAGGAGGAACCGCCATGAAATCCGTAACTGTCCGCAAGATTCTCGTTGGCGTCCTGCAGTTAGCCGCCGCTCTCATCACGCTGCTCGCCGTCGCCGTGATCCATGAGACGGTCGCCGAAGGATTCCGCAACTGGCCGGAGATCGCGTTCATCCAGCCGTTCATCACCGCCTCGATCATCATCGGAACTGTCCTGCTCCTCGTCGTCGAGGTCGAGACCGTCGCCATCTGCTGCGCATCCGTCACCCGCATGAGCGATAAGGCTCTGGCAACGCGCCTGCGCATCACCCGAGCCACCCTGCTCGCCCTGACCGCCTACATGCTGGTCGCGTTCGTCATCTTCTGGGCCACGACCGGACTCATGCACTTCACGATCCTCACCTCCACCATCCTCCTGAGTGCCCTCGGCCTGGCCGCATCCGGCCTCTTCACCGCCCGACTCCACAACTTGCGTCCGATCCCGTAGGATCCGACGTTATGGGGACTTGCGGAGGCCTCAAAACGTCCGATCCCGCAGGATCCACCACAGGATCCGCCGCGAGAGCTCTCATTTCTCGCTCCATTACGTTCGATCCCACAGGATCCGATACGGCGACCGGGGCGGATCGGGGATGGATGCGTGATGAGTTTGCCACTCGGCGTATGTCAATCGATTGATGTTCGTTGGGCGGCAGAAAACCGTGCCGCTCAACGCGATTTCGGTGTTTTTTCACGTTGAGCGGCAGACAGATCGGCGGCAGAGACAGTTCTTGAAATACTGGCTGTTGCAGAATCGCTGGAAAATAGCCATTTTGACAACATGTCAAAAAGGCGATGGGGTGGCAATGACGCATCGTCGTGCCGCTCAACGCCAAAAATACTGAAAAATGCGTTGAGCGGCACAGCCGGAGGCACAGCCGGGCAGCATGGTTAAAGCGGCGCGGCCGAGCAGCGCATCGGACGCAACATCCCCAACAAAACGGAGCGGGGGGGGACGGCGATCACCGCTGGAACCGGAATCAACCGGAACCAGCGGAATGATCAGACGAGATCAGACGGAAAGAAGGCCCGTCAGCAGGCCAGCGCCGCCACCGGGCGAGGCGCGACGACGACCTCGTCTCCGGTCGCGAGCCCGGCCGGCAGTTCGTTCGCCGGCAGCTGCACGGTGACCTTGAGCTGCTCGCCCTTGTTCCAGTGCTGGTATTCGCCGGTGGAGATCTCGCAGTCCACGCGCGCGACGGCGCCGAGGAAGTGGATCACCTCGACGCGGGCGTGCTCGCCCACCTTGGAGGTGGCTTCACCTGCGCGCACGAGCGTCAGATTCTCCGGACGCACGAGCACCGTGACCAGATCTCCCTTGCGGGAGTTCGGCAGCAGCGGGACGCGCTGGCCGAAGACGACCGCCTCCTCGCCGTTGGAGACGCCGGGCAGACGGTTGGTCAGGCCGATGAACGTCGCCACGTATTCAGTAGCCGGACGCTGGTAGAGGTCCTGCGGAGCGGCGATCTGCTCGATGCGGCCGTGGTTCATGACGCCGATGCGGTCGGCGACGGCAAGCGCCTCCTCCTGATCGTGGGTGACGAACACGGTGGTGGTACCGGTGTTGAGCTGGATGCGGCGGATCTCGTCGCGCAGCTGGACACGCACCTTCGCGTCGAGGGCGGAGAGCGGCTCGTCGAGCAGGAGCACGCGCGGCTTGATCGCAAGAGCGCGGGCCAGGGCCACGCGCTGCTGCTGACCACCGGACATCTGCTGCGTGTACTTGGTGGCCTGATCGGCGAGGCCGACGAGTTCGAGCTGCTCCATCGCGATCTTGCGGCGCTGGTCCTTGCCGACGCCACGCACTTCGAGGCCGAATTCGACGTTTTCGACAGCGGTCATGTGCGGGAAGAGCGAGTAGGCCTGAAACACCATGGCCATTTCACGCTTGTTGACCGGCACGCCGGTGACGTCCTGACCGCCGACGAGGATGCGGCCGCCCTGAATGTCCTCGAGACCGGCGAGGGAGCGCAGTGCGGTGGACTTGCCGCAGCCGGAGCCACCGAGCAGCACGACCATCTCGCCGGGCTTGATGTCGAGGTTGAAGTCGTCGAGCGCGCGGGTGGTGGCACCCGGGTAGATCTTGACGACGTCCTGCATCTGGATGCCGCCACCGCGGGTGGTGGAGTCCTTGAGCAGGGCCTTGGCGGCCTTGGTCACGTCCTTGCCGCGCACGCCTTCGAGCGTGGCGGTCGGATCGTTCTTGAAGGCGTCCTCGGCCTGATCGGCCGAGGCTGCGCTGACGTTCTGTTCTGCGAGTGACATGGGAGTTACTTGCCTTCCTTGGTTTTGGCCACACGCTCGGAAATCAGGTCGAGGGCGACCAACAGCACCACGCCGAACAGCAGAGCAAGCAGCGACATGGCGGTGGAGATCTGGGAGTTGGACTGGCCGAGCTGGTAGAGCGCGACCTGCAGGTTCATACGGCCGAGCAGCGAGGCCACGGTGTATTCGCCGAGCACGACGGCGATGGAGATGAAGCTGGCGGACAGGATCGACTGCCACAGGTTCGGGATGATCACGCGGAAGAACACCTTGGGCCAGGAGGCACCGAGCGAGCGGGACGCCTCGACGAGGGTCTTCACGTCAATCGAGTTGAGCCCGACGGCGATCGCGCGGAAGGCGAACGGCATGACGAGCACGACGTACGCGAAGCACAGCCAGATCGGGTTGGTGTCAAACACCTGGGAGCTCAGCCAGCGGTAGATCGGGCCAAGGCCGACGACGAGCACGATGGCGGGGATGGTCAGCGGCAGGGTCGCGACCCATTCGATCGCGCGTTCGAGCGCCTTGGAGCGGATGTGCACGATCACCATGGTCGGCACCATGAGCAGCAGCATGAGCACGACGGTTACGAGGCACAGGCCGAGCGAGGCGCCAAGGCCCTGCCACAGCACGGTCAGGTCGGCGCCGAGCGATTCGCCGTTGCCGGTGAAGATCGCGATCCACGGTGCCGCGGACCAGCGTCCGGACAGCGGGTGACGCAGCGTGAACACGAGCATGGAGATCAGCGGCACGAACAGGAACGCAAGCGTGATGAACAGGATCACGAACTTGATCACGCTCTGCTTGCGGATGCGTGCGGCGCGCAGCTGCGGCGGCTTGGGTCCGGTCGGCTCAAGCGTTTCGTTTGATTTCACTGCCAACGTCCGGCCCTCTTTTCCACGGCGTGGCTCAACAGCATGACGATGGCCACGACGATGATCATCGCGAATGCCAGCACCTGGGCGAAGCCCTGCTGGTTGGGGTCCATCTCGTTGCGCATCGCGCCCTGGATCATCAGCGGCACGAGGATCGAGCGCTGGGAGAACAGGGCGGCGGCCGTCGCGTACGCGGAGAACGCGGAGGCGAACAGCAGCAGGAACGCGGAGATGAATCGAGGGGCGAGGATCGGCAGTGCCACGCGCGTCCAGTACTGGAACGTGTTGCCGCCGAGCGACTCGCAGGCCTCACGCCACTGCGGACGGATCGAATCGACCGCGGGCAGGAAGATGATGATCATCAGCGGGATCTGGAAGTAGCAGTACACGGTCACGAGGCCCGGCAGGGAGCTCAGCCAGTTCGGGTTGACGGTCAGGCCGGTCACGGTCTTGATGAGCATCGTGCCGATGCCGTTGATGCCGATGGTCGCGATGAACGCAAACGCGAGCATGACGCCGCCGAACTGGGCGAGCACGGACGAGATCGCGGAGACCATGCGGCGCAGCAGGCCATTCGGCTTGGAGCCGATGACGAGCGCGTAGGAGGCGAGTCCGCCGACCACGGCACCGATCACCGACGAGGCGATGGACACGAGGATCGACGTGACGAACGCGGAAACGGTGTTCGCCTCGAACAGCTTGTTGAAGTTGGCGAGCGTGAAGCCACCGTCACGCGTCTGGAACGCGCCGATGATGACGATCACGGTGGGGGCGAGCAGGAAGCACGCCGTGTACGCGAAGAACGGGATGGCCACCGCGAAGGTGCCCAGTTCCTTGCGATGCCGCGCGATGGCGGACGATGAGGAAGTAGCGGAAGGGCCCGCCGGCTTGGCGGCGGACCCGTTCTGTGCGATTGCTGCAGTCATGGTGATTGCGTCTCGCGTGTGATCAGTGATGATCGGTGATCTGCGATTTGCCGCGGATCAGTTGCCGATCGTCTTGTCCCAGTTGTTCTGGAGCCACTCGGTGATGCGGGTGGCGTCATCGTTGGTGTAGGAGACCGGCTTGCCTTCGATGGTGATGGCGTCCTTCAGGGTGTCCTGATCGACGGTGCCATCTTCCTTCATGGAGGAGAGCAGGACCGGGTTGGCGCCGCCCTTGAACCACAGGTTCTGGGCTTCGGCGGAGTACAGGTACTCCTCCCACAGGCGGGCGGCCGCCGGGTGCGGGGCGTCCACGTTGATGGCCTGGTTGTAGTAGCTGACGACCTGGGCCTTCGGGAAGGTCTTGTACTCCCAGTTGACGCCCTTGGACTTCAGCTCCTTCTTGTAGGAGGCCTGGTTGTAGGTCCAGTCCATGACGACGCCGGTCTGGCCGGAGTCGATGGTGCCGTTGGTCACGTCGACGGTGGTGAGGTTGCCGGCGTCCTTGAGCTTCTTGAAGAAGTCGAGGCCGGGCTGGAGGTTGTTGATGTCGCCGCCGGCCAGCTGGTTGATCATCAGGTAGCCGTTGAAGGCGGCGCCGGCCTCGGCGGGCTTGCCGTTGAGGGCGACGGTGCCGGCGAACTTCGGGTCGAGCAGGTCCTCGAGCTTGTTGATGTCGCCGTACTTGTCCTTGTTCCAGCCGATCGACATGATGCCGGTGTAGTCGGCGTAGTAGGCGCCGTTGGCGTCCTTGTTCTCAGCCGGGATCTTGTCCCAGGCCTGCACCTTGTACGGAGCGAAGGCGTCGGTGGAGGTGGCGGCGATCTGCTGGCCGACGTCGAAGACGTCCGGCGCGGCGTCGGTGCCCTTGTTGGTCTTGGCGGCGTCGAGCTCCTCCTTGGAGGAGGCGTTCGGGTTGAGCTCGGTGACCTTGATCTTCGGGTACTTCTTCTTGAAGGTGGAGATGACCTCACCGTAGTTGGACCAGTCGTGCGGCAGGGCGATGACGTTCAGAGCGCCCTCCTTCTCGGCTGCGGCGACGAGGTCGTCCATGGCGCCGAAGTCGGACAGGGAGGTGGCCTTGGCGGACTTCTGGTCAACGGTGACGGACTTGCCGGCGGACTGCTGGGAGTCGCCGTTGGAGGAGGCGCTGCTCGAGCCGCAGGCGGCCATCGAGAACGCGAGCACGGTGGCGATGGCGCCAGCCGCAAGCTTACGCAGGTTCTTCATTCGATTTTCCTCTTTACTCAACTAACCTCTAGGGAGTCGGGGCTTTCATTCGCGCTGTATTCACGCGGCCCATAATTCCAAGGCAACAAGCTACGGCCGCTATCTGTCGCGACACCGGACTGCCGGTGAACATCGCGCGACCTTGCGCGACACCTCGATGAATTTCAGAAAACTACAAGTGAACTGTGACAGCTACGTCATTTTCGTCACTTTTTCGTGAGGACTCTTCCGGCTGTTATTTTCAGTTCCAGCAGTGGCCGCGGGGGATGGCGATTCTCTGTTCGCGACACACTCAAGGCCGTTCGGCCAAGCCTACGGTCCCGAACAGGGAATCGCCATCCCCCGCTCCGTTACGTTTCAACGTTACGCTTCACGCCCCTCAGCTCCGTTACGTCAAACGTTACGTGACATTCCCGCCGCTTCCGCTCCCCACGCTACGTTTCGCGACGTCCCCACTCAACGGAGCAGTGGGCGGCGATTTTCTGTTCTGGACCGTAGGCTTGGCCGAGCGGCCTTGAGCGTGTCCAGAACAGAAAATCGCCGCCCACTGCGGCCACCCGCTAAAGAGCGAGAAAAGGACAAAGCGAAACGCTAGCGCAGCACCCCTTCGATGAGACGCGTGATCAGCTCGGTGTAGCTCACGCCGGTGGCGTCCCACGCCTTGGGGTACATGGAGATCGGCGTGAATCCGGGCATCGTGTTGATCTCGTTGACCATCACGGAGCCGTCGGGCTGCACGAACGTGTCGACGCGGCTCAGGCCGGCGCCGTCGACCGCGACGAACGCGCGGCGGGCCACGTCGCGCACGTCCTCGAGGACGCTGACGGGCAGGTTGGCCGGCACTTCGACGTGGCTGGCGGTGGCGTCCATGTACTTGGAGTCGAAGTCGTAGAACTGGTCGTCGTCGTTGTGGTCGAGGACGATCTCGCCCGGCCAGCTGGCTTCGGGTTCGTCGCCCGGATGCGCGCACAGTACGGCGCATTCGATCTCGCGGCCGTCGATGCCCTGCTCGATGAGGACCTTCCAGTCGTGCTTGCCGGCTTCGGCGATGGCCGACCCCAGCTTCTCGATCTGTTCCTCACGCGTGCGCGCTTCCTCGACCTTGGTCACGCCGAAGCTGGATCCGGCGCGAGACGGCTTGACGAACAGCGGGTAGGTGAGTCCCGCCTGTTCGACCTGCTCCAGCGCGGCCGCAGGCTTGACGGTACGCGCGTCGACCATGACGCCGGGCGCGGTGGGGATGCCGGCGGCAGCGAGCACGACCTTCGTGTAATGCTTGTCCATGCAGGCGGCGGAGGCGAACACGCCGCAGCCGACGTACGGCACGTTCATCATCTCGAGCAGGCCCTGCACGGTGCCGTCCTCGCCGTACGGCCCGTGCAGCACGGGGAACACGGCGTCGATGTGGCCGAGCGATTCGAGCGTGCCGTCGGCGTTGCGCGCGAAGAAGCCGTCCTGCCCCAGAGCCACGTCGAGCACGACGTCGCGCGCGCCCGCGATCTTTTCGACGACCGGCAGCGTACCGCCGTCGAGGTTCCAGCCGCGCGGGTCCTCGCCGTCGACGATCCACTTGCCGTCCTTGGTGATGCCGATCGGGATCGCCTCGAACCTGTCGGTGTCGAGCGCGCCCAGCACGCCGGCCGTGGAGATGCAGGAGATCGAATGTTCGTCGGCCCTGCCGCCGTACAGCACCACGATGCGCTTCTTGGCCATGTTCCTTGTTGTTCCTTTCG
This sequence comes from Bifidobacterium callitrichos DSM 23973, assembly GCF_000741175.1. Classification (GTDB taxonomy): domain Bacteria; phylum Actinomycetota; class Actinomycetes; order Actinomycetales; family Bifidobacteriaceae; genus Bifidobacterium; species Bifidobacterium callitrichos. The sequence continues at coordinate 137,872 of NZ_JGYS01000008.1, read as the reverse complement.
TCGCCTTCCGGCCTCGTGCCGGATCGGCCGGTCGGTGTCGCCCGCCCATTGTCGATTACGGTTGCCCGGTTGCCCGGCCCGTTTCTGTCCGTCGTCGATTATCGTCCGTCATGGGACGACGGTCCAGCGGACGCGGGGTTTCTCCACAGATTACCCGGCGACAGTTTCGCGTCGATGGCGCGCGGGCCTCACTCGGCGGTGACCTCGCGGCCGAACAGCTGGGAGAGCATGTCGGCGCAGGAGATGCCCTCGTCGAGCACGCGGCTCATCGCGTAGGCGAGCGGCGTGGGCACGCCGAGTTCGTCGCCGAGCGCGACGACCGCTCCGGTGGTGGGCACGCCTTCGGCGACGCCGTTGCTCACGCGGGTCGCCTCCTCCTTGCTCAATCCCTTGCCAAGGTTCGAGCCGAACGTGTAGTTGCGGCTCAGAGGCGAACCGCACGTGGCGATGAGATCGCCCACGCCGGCGAGTCCGGCGAAGGTCTTCGGGTCGGCACCGGCCGCCTGACCGAGGGCGGTCAGTTCGGCCAGTCCTCGCGTCTCGATCATCGCGGCCGTGTTCTCGCCGTATCCGGCGCCGCGGGCCATGCCGACGGCGAGCGCGACGACGTTCTTGAGCGAGCCGCACATCTCCAGTCCGATGACGTCGGTGGTGACGAACGCCTTGAAGTAGTCGGTGGTGCAGGCCTGGGCGACCTTCGTCGCGTTGTCGATGTTCTCGCAGCCGACGACGGTGGCGGAGGGCTGGCGAAGCGCGATCTCCTTGCTCAGGTTCGGGCCGGAGATGGCGGCGAAGCGTTCGGCGGGCAGGTCGAGGGATTCTCGCACGACCTCGTCCATGCGCTTGTTCGTGCCGCGTTCGATGCCCTTCATGAGGCTCACGACGATCGCGTCATCGGGGATGAGTCCCTTGAAGTCCTCGAGTGCGACGCGGGCGAACTGCGCGGCGATGGCGACGACGACGATTTCGGCGTCCTTGACGGCTGCGGCCTTGTCACCGGTGGCGTCGATCGCGTCGGGCAGATGTTCGATGAACGGCAGTCGCACTTCGTTGCAGTGACGTTCGTGGATGCCTTCGACGATTTCAGGCTCGCGCGCCCACATCATGACCTCGTTGCCGGCGTCGGCTAGCACCTGGCCGAAAGCTGTACCCCATGCGCCCGCGCCCAATACCGTGATTCTCATACGTGTTCTCCTTACTTCTTACGCGCTATTTCTCCGCTGGCAGCGGTTTGCGGCTCATCGTGCGATAGTCCCAGTATCCGGCTTCGGGGAACCGTTCGCCGCGGATCTCCTCGAGCTGCCTGTTGAGCTGGCGGAAGATGCGCCAGTTGAGCGCGTCCACCGCCTCGGCCGGCGGCTCGTCGCCCCACGAATCCATGTCGGCGAGCAGGTCGGAGTAGTCGAGCTGCGGCCCGTAGTACATGACGACGTTCTTACGCGGCCATGGCCACCAGTGGTTGATCGACGCCGCGCCCCAGGTCGCCGCGCAGAACAGCGGCACCTGAGCCCCAAGCCTGCGGGACGCTTCGAGCGCGATGAACGCGGCGCCTTCCTTGGTGCTCATCACCCATTTCTTCGGGTCACGCGTGACCGTGCCTTCGGGCCAGACGGTCAGCGGGCGGCCGGAGGTGAGGATGTCGATCGACGTCTCCTCGATCTGCTTGGCCTTGCCGGAGTGGCGCTGGACCGGCTGCATGCCGACCAGCTGGAACCATTTGCCAATGACCGGCCATTTGGCCATTTCAGCCTTGGCCATGTAGCGCGGGCGGCGGCCCATGTGGAACAGGCTCGCCATCGGCACGAACACGTCGAACATCGTCACATGCGAGGCTGCGGTGATGAACGGGCCGTCCTCGGGCACGTGCTCGAGCCCCCATGCGCGCGTTTTGCAGCTGGCGCGGAAGACCACGTCGACGCCGGTGAGCAGTCGCTTGGTCGCTTTCGGGTTCTGCGCATTGATCTCGGCGACGTTGGCCTTGCGGTCGCGCCCGGTCGGGAAGTCGTGCATCGGATCGACGAGATGATGCCGCTCGGCGAGCTCGGCGACCCTCGCATTGCTTAAGGGTGTGACCGCGGAGCGCGGCGACGGTTTTCCTTTGGATGCCATGCGCCTTATTCTACAGTCCCTTACAGCGACTTGTTCTCATTAACGAAAGTGTGAGGATTGACGATCCGTCAATCGCACACCAATACTCCGTTTTCCGCGTGATTCCGCGGTTTTGACCCGATGTGCGATTGTGCGGAAGCGTGCGTTTGGCTCACACGTTTCCTATTGAGAATGATTCGCTGTAAAACGCCTAGTATACATACCGACCGTCGGTATGTATACTAGATGGTCAAGGAGGCACGCATGGCACGCAACAAGCACCCGGAACGCACCCGCGCACGCATCCTCGACGTCGCGAAGCGGCTATTCCTCACCAAGGGGTATGACGGCACCACGATGCAGGACATCGTCGACAGCCTCGGCGACCTGTCGAAAGGCGCGGTCTACTACCACTTCAAGTCGAAGGAGGCAATCCTCGACGCGATCGGCGAGGAGGACCAATCCCGCCATGACCCCACGGCGATCAACGACACGGGGCTGACCGGATTGGACAAGCTGCGTGAGGCCTTCCGCCGTTCCGCGGCCGACAACGAGCATATGCGTCTGATGAACATGGCCTATCCCGCGATGCACGATCCGAAGCTCCTGGCCGCCAATCTCAAGGTCTGGCGTACCCAGGTCGCCGATATGTTCGAGGCGATGATCCGCGAAGGCGTCGCCGACGGCTCGATCGACACCGCATACCCACGCGAGGCGGCGGAACTGCTCGCCCTGTTGACCAACTACTGGCTCGTCCCCACGTTCTACCCGGCGACGGCCGACGAACTGCATCACCGCGTCGAGGCTCTGGCCGCGGTATGCACCGGGTTGGGCGTACCGATCCTCGACAAGGATCTCATCGAAACCGTTTCCCGCGGATACACCGCCCTGATCTGATCGGCCCCCCTCATGAACCCGAATACCCATCTTATTTCACGCGATTTCATCCTACTGGTCGCCGGTCAGGGCATCTCCCTGTTCGGCAATCTCATGCTCCGGTTCGCGATGTCGATGTGGGTGCTCGACGAGACCGGTTCCGCAACGGTCTTCGCGTCGATCCTCGCGGTCTCGATCGTCCCGACCATCATCCTCTCGCCATTCGGCGGCGTGCTCGCCGACCGCATGAACCGCCGCACGATCATGGTGGCACTCGACGCACTCTCCGGCGTGCTGGTGCTCGCGTGCGCGCTGCTCTTCGCCACGATCGGCTTCAATATGATCGCGATCGCGGCGATGCAGGTGGCCCTCGCCGTGCTCGGCGCGTTCGAGACGCCGACCGTGCAGGCCGCGCTCCCCCAGATGTACCGCAAGTACGGCCAGTCGACGCTGCGCCGGGCGATGGCGGTCGTCAATCAGACGCAGCAGCTCGGCTCCCTGCTGCCGAGCTTCCTCGGCGGCGTGCTGTACGCGATGTTCGGCATCCATCTGATGATGGCGATCACGATCGCGAGCTTCGCCGCGGCCGCCCTGCTCGAATGCTTCATCCGTCTCGGCGCGCCCGACCGCGGCGACGAGGAACTGCCGACGCCACTCGAGGACCTGAAGGCCGGCGTCCGCTTCCTCACCCATGACCGCCCGAACGTGTTCCGGCTGGCGTTGTTCGTGGCTGGACTGAACTTCATCGTGATCGGGTATTCCGCAGTCGGATTCCCGTATACGATCCGCACGGTGCTCGGGTTCGACTCGACCGTCTATGGTGTGGCCGACGGGCTGGTGGGTGTGGCCGGAGTCGCGGGCGCCTTCATCGCCGGACTATTCGCGGCGAAGCTCACGATGCGGCATATGCCGGTGGCGTTGGCCGCGTTCGTGCTGCTGCTCGTCCCGCAGGGAGTCGCTTTCCTGCTGCCGATCGGCGCGTGGGCGCAGCTCATCGTACTGGTGGCGTTCACCTGCGGCACGATGGTCGCGACCTGTTTCACGAACCTCATCACGATTCCGGCGATCCAGCTGAGCACGCCGGAGGCGATGACCGGCAAGGTCATGGCAATGCTCTCCGCGCTGGCCATGTGCGCCCAGCCGCTCGGACAGATGGTGTACGGCTGGGCCTACGACCGGTTCCCCGTCGCCGTGGTGCTGTTCGCCAGTGCCGCTGCGATGGCCGTGCTCACCGCGGCGATGGTGCCGCTCGCCCGCAGATTCGACGAATAACGCCTCCGATCAGTCGATGTCGGCGCCGAGCTGGTGCAGCTTGCCGCGGAAGTCGGCGTAGCCGCGGTCGATGAGCGAGATGCCCTGCACGTTGGACGGGCCCTTCGCCGCAAGCGCCGCGATGAGGTGTGAGAATCCGCCGCGTAGATCCGGCACGTCGATGTCGCGGCCGGTCAGCGGGGTCGGTCCGAAGATCACGGCCGAATGCTTGTAGTTGCGCTGCTGGAAGCGGCACGGCAGGGAGCCGAGGCACTCGCGGTACAGCTGGATCGTCGCACCCATCTGCACGAGCGGCTTGGTGAAGCCGAAACGGTTCTCATAGACGGTCTCGTGCACGATCGACAGGCCGTTGGCCTGCGTCAGGGCGACGACCAGCGGCTGCTGCCAGTCGGTCATGAAACCGGGGTGCACGTCGGTCTCGATGGCGACCGGGTGCAGGTCCCCACCCGGGTGCCAGAAACGGATGCCCTTGTCCGTCACGTCGAACTGGCCACCGACCTTGCGGAACACGTTGAGGAAGGTGATCATCTCGGGCTGCGTGGCGCCCTTGACGAAGATGTCGCCGTGCGTGGCGAGCGCCGCGGAGGCCCAGGATGCGGCCTCGATGCGATCGGTGAGCGAGGTGTGCGTGTAGCCCTTGAGCTCCTTGACGCCCTCGATGCGGAACGTGCGGTCCACGTCCACGGAGATGATCGCACCCATCTTCTGCAGGACGCACACGAGATCCATGATCTCGGGCTCGGTGGCCGCGCCGGACAGCTCGGTCTTGCCTTCGGCGAGCACGGCGGCGAGCAGCGTCTGCTCGGTGGCGCCGACGGACGGGTACGGCAGGTGGATCTTCGCGCCGTGCAGACCGTTCGGCGCGGTGATGTGGATGCCGTCCTTGTGCTCCTTGTCGACGTTCGCGCCGAGCTTGCGCAGGGTCTCCAGATGGAAGTCGATCGGACGGCCGCCGATGTTGCATCCGCCAAGCGCGGGGATGAACGCCTCGCCGAGACGATGCACGAGGGGGCCGGAGAACAGGATCGGGATGCGCGAGGAGCCGGAAAGCGTGTCCACGTCGGCCACGTCGGCCAGCTGCACGTGCGAGGCATCGATGGTGACGATGCCGCCCGCGCCGTCCACGTCCACGTCCACGCCGTGCAGGCGCAGCAGATCGGAGACCACGTGAACGTCGCGGATCTCGGGCACGTTCTTCAGCACCGACTTGCCCGGTGCGAGCAGTGCGGCGACCATCGCCTTGCTCACGAAGTTCTTCGCGCCACGCACCTTGATCGTGCCGTTGAGGGGCTTACCGCCCTCGACATGCAGCACATCGTTCTCGTTCTCGCCCACGACTACCTCTTTCGTCTTCTTCCTGGACCGCGGAAACACTATATGACAGTGTGCCATACGGCATGTGCGTACGTCGTGAAATAAAGGCGGTGGTATGTTCGCAGCGAAACCGGACCCCAGCACCGCAATGTGACCCGCATCACATTATCGCCCTGCGATACGCGCCAATCGCAACACCCGATCGCGGCTTTGCTAATGTGGTGAACAGCTGGTGAACGTTCACAGGCGGAGGCAACGAAAGACTCCGCACGTTCCCGACCAACCTGCAAAGGAGCTGTACCTATGACCACCGTCGCCATCGTCGGATGCACGCATGCCGGCACCTTCGCCGCCACCTCCATCCTCGCCGAGCATCCCGATTGGACCGTCCACGTCTTCGAACGCAACGGCACCCTGTCGTTCCTGTCCTGCGGCATCGCCCTGTGGGTGGGCGATCACGTGTCCGACCCGAAGAAGATGTTCTACTCCTCGCCGGAACAGCTCGCGCAGGCCGGCGCGACCATGCACATGCGCACCGACGTCACCTCGATCGACGTCGCCGGCAAGACGCTCGCCTACCGTCCGGTCGACGATCCGGACGCCGAACCCGAGATCCTTCACTTCGACAAGCTGGTCGTCACCACCGGCTCACGCCCGGTGATCCCGCCGATTCCGGGCATCGACAGCCCGCACGTGCTGCTGTGCAAGAACTGGGACCACGCGATCGCGATCAAGTCCAAGGCCAAGGAGGCCAAGTCCGCGGTCGTGATCGGCTCGGGCTACATCGGCGCCGAGATCGCCGAGCAGTTCAGCCTCACCGGCGTCAAGACCACGCTGGTCGACGGACTCGACCGACCGCTCGCGAACAACTTCGACAAGCAGATCACCGATCAGGTGGCCGCCGCGTTCGAGGAGCACGGCGTCACGCTCGCGCTCGGACAGAAGGTCACCGCCTTCCGCGACAACGACGACGACACCGTCACCGTCGTCACCGAGAAGGGTGAGTACACGGCCGAGATGGCGATCCTCGCGGTCGGCTTCCTGCCGAACACGGACCTCGTCAAGGGCCAGGTCGACATGCTGGCGAACGGCGCGATCGTCATCGACGAGTACATGCGCGCCTCCATGCCGGACGTGTACGCGTGCGGCGACTCGGCGACCGTCTTCTACAACCCGACCGGCAAGCACGACTACATCCCGCTGGCCACGAACGCCGTACGCCAGGGTCTGCTGGTCGGCCGCAACATCGACAAGCCGACCGTCAAGTACCTCGGCACGCAGGCGACCTCCGCCGTGCAGCTGTACGACCTGTCGCTCGCCGCGTCGGGTCTGACGAAGGCGGGTGCGGAGCGCCGGGGACTTACGGTCCACGAGACCGAGCTGACCGAGGACTACCGCCCCGACTTCATGCTCACCACCACGCCGGTCACGTCGATCCTCACGTGGGACCCGGTCACGCGCGAGGTCAAGGGCGGCCAGTTCTGCTCGAAGGCCGACATCTCCGGCGCCGCGAACGTCATCTCGATGGCGATCCAGGCGAAGTTCACCATCGACGAGCTCGCCAACGTCGACTTCCTGTTCCAGCCGAACTTCGACAAGCCGGTCTACTACGTCGGCGCCGTAGCCATGAAGGCCGCCGCCGAAGCAGCGGAATAAATAGGTTGCCGTGGGGTGGCCCCCCTCTGACGGGACGTTGCCGTAAAGCAAACAGCAGAGCTGTTTGTAGGCAACGTGCGAGCCGACAGGCGAGCTAGCCATCTGCGCGCGCAGCGCGTCCACAATTGCAGGACGGGCTGGCAGCCGCAGGCTGACTGGAGGAGAGAAGGCGAGCAGCACAGCATCGGCCTACGGCCGATCCCGTCTCACTCCGCCTTGATCTCGCGGGCGAGTTCCGCGTCCCACATCGCGCCGGTGGCGGACATCACACTGTCCGCGCCGGCGCTCTTGTATGCCCGGTAATCAGCCGGGGTGATCACGCCGCCGACGCCGTTGATCGCGAAGTCGAGGCCGAGCTTCTCGCGCAGGGCGGCGAGGCGGCGGACCATGTCGAGGCCGGCGCCGCGGATCGCGTTGCCGCACACGCCGGAACGGTCGCGGCCGGCGCCGGGCAACGCCTGACGCCCCTCGGCGTCGACGAGCTTCGCGGAGATCGTATTGATCGTGCTGAAGCCCTGCACGGTGCCACGTTCCACGGTGGAGCGGATCATCAGCTCGAGCGAGGAGTCGTCAGGGAAGTACGCGAGCTTGACCATGAGCGGGGTGTCGCCGATCTCGTTCTTCACCGCCTCGGTGATGCGCCCGACCAGCTGCGGGTTATGGCACAGCAGGCGATTGTGCCCCTCGTTCGGGCAGCTGGTGTTCATGACCATGACCTTCGCGCCGGTCTCCTTGACCAGTCGCGCGGTGGTGGCGTGGTCGGCGATGTAGTCCTCCTCGCTCATGCCCTCGACGCGCGATCCCTGGAAGCTCGGCACGAGCAGCTGGCCGGGGCCGGCCGCCTCGATCGCGCGGAACATGTCCGGCTGCCAGCGGTCCGGGTCCTGCGAGGGCACGCCGAAGCTGTTGGAGATGGAGATCGGCAGCTCGTAGTTCGTGTCGGCGAGCACGCCCTCGTCGAGTTCGTCGCTGCCGGGGGTCAGGGAGCCGTCGGCCGACTTCGGATGCACGGCCAGCACGTTCGGGAACGGGTTGCAGCCCCACGCCCGCGAGCGCACGGTCTTGTACGTCGCGAGGTCGAAGCCCATGCGGAATGCGGCCGTCGTGAAGCGGCTGTTGAGTAGCGGCCCCGCGGGGATGCCGAACGCGAGGTTCACCGGCACGCCGAGGAACGACTCGGCGGGCTGGGCCGGTTCGGCGGCGGCCGCGCCCTCCTCGGCACCCGGCTCCCCCTTCAGCGCCTCGGCGAACAGCCCGAACGGCCCCTGTTCGTAATTGTCCTCATACGTGCGATTGACGTCGTAAAACGGTTCGAACTGCTCGCTCATATATCCTCCTTGGTACCGCTATACGTTCCAGCATAGGGCAAGGGACAAGCCGAACCGCTGACAGCGCAACGTCAGCCCATCAGCGCTCCGATGAAGGAGACGATGGCCGTCAGAGCGTTGCCGGCGACGAACACGATGAACGTCCACGACGTCCAGCCGAGGTACGTGCCCGGCGCGCTGCGATTGGCGCGCACGTAGGCCTTCAATCCCCTGCCGTAGACGACGAACGCGAGGATCGTGCCGGCGACCCCGATCAGGCTCAGGATGAGCGAGTACGCCAGATACCCGTTGTCGTCCAGATAGTGCGAGGCGAGGCCGTCGACCACGCCGCTCAGGATCGCGTTGTTGAAGATGTGCAGCGCGATCGACCACACCAGCGAGTACTCCATCGCGACAAAGCCCAGCAGCAGGCCCATCAGGAAGGCGAACGCGCCCTGCACCACGTCGCCGTGGAAGAGACCGAAGAGGAGCGCCGAGGTGACGATCGCGAAGTTGCGTCCGAATGGCTTCAGTTCCTTCAGCAGGACGCCGCGGAACAGCACCTCCTCAAAGATCGGACCGATCAGGCCGATGTACAGCCACATGCTCACGGTGACGGCCGATTCGGTGATGCTCTCCGACGTGGGCGACGGCAGGGACAGGCCGATGGCGGAGAAGCCGAGCTGCACCAGTGTGACCACGCCTTGAATACCGAGGCACAGGGTGAGAAACACCAGGAGCCACAGCGGTTTCATGTGCGCTCCGCCGTACCGGCTGACGCGCCCGATCTGCCACGGCTCGCCATAGTTGTCCCTGTGCGGCCCGCCGAGCCAGAACTCGCGGGTGAGGATGTCCTTGCGACGCATGAACAGCAGGAACACGATCGCGCACGTCACCGCGACCAGCATCACGATGCCGGTGTGACGAATAACCATGAGGTTGGTCAACTCGGAACGCTCCGCCATCGTCACGATCACGATGGTCAGCGCGGCCATGGCAGCGCCGATGTTCATCACCACCTCATACGCCAGCGTCAGGCCGACCGGCCGGTTGATCATCCTGCGCTGCCTCCTGCGGAGCACCTTGCGTGGATCCTCCGGCAGGGGCTGCGGCGGATAGTACGTCTGTGCCGGCTGCCTCACCGGCTGCTGAGCTTGGTAGTTCGCCGCCGGATAGCCCGGCTGGGGCGATTGCGGCTGCGACTGAATTTGCGACGGTGCCGCCGGCCGCTGCGGCTCTTGGTTTGTGTTCATGATTCATACGCTAATCGCTCAGACTGTGGAACGCATGACAGTTGTACACACGCGTCGACCCTGGTACACAGATGATTACCAGCCTTTGCCCAGCTTGTCGGTCACGAACCGCGCCGAAACCGTCACGCATCTCCCGGCCTTCCCACGCATCAAAAGCGCCGTCAGTGGCGAAAAATCCACTGACGGCGCTTTCTTGAAACGGATCGGAGTATCGGCAATGTCATATCGGTGTCAGATCATCGCCTCTCAGCCCATCACCGCGCCGATGTAGGAGAAGATGGCGGATGCGAGGGTGATCGCGACGAACACGATGAACGTCCATGAAGCCCAGCCGGAGTAGGTGCCCTTCACGCTGCGGTTGGCACGCTGGTACTCCGTAAGCCCCTTGCCATACTTCGCAAACACGACGATCAGGCCGATCAAACCGATCGCAATGATGGCCCACATGAATGCCGCGTCCCCGGTCTCGCCGAAGTAATGCGTGATGCCAGCACTCAGTCCGCCGAGGACCGCGTTGTTGAATACGTGGAGCGCGATCGCCCATATCAGCGAGTACTCCATCGCGATGAAGCCGAGCACCAGGCCCATGGCGAACGCGTAGGTGCTCTGCACGAGATCCTGATGGAACAGGGCGAATATCAGCGCGGACGTGACGATCGCGAAGTTCTTGCCCAGCGGCTTCAACTCCTTCATCAGCACACCGCGGAACAGCACCTCCTCGCAGATCGGCCCGATCAGACCGGCGTACAGCCACATGCTCACGGTGACGGACGCCTCACTGATGCTCTCAAGCGCCGGTGAGACGAGATCGACGCCGACCTGGCTCAGTCCCCAGGTGATGGCCATCCGAACTCCCTGCACGCCGAACGCAAGGGCCAAGAATACGAGGGCCCACCTCGGGGTCATGCGCGCGCCGCCGTATTGGCTGATGTGTCCCAACTGGTTCGGTTCGCCGTAGGTGTCGGTATGCGCGCCTCCCAGCCAGAACTCGCGTGTGAGGATGTCGCGCCGACGCACGATCGTCAGGAATCCGACGGCGACGAGCACTACGGCGAGGCTTGCCACACCTTGCCCCCGGAAATACTCGTCACGACTGGAGGACGTGAAAGCGAGGAAGGCGAGGGCGGCACTGCCGAGGATGATCAGGATCATCTGGTAGATGAGCGTCACCCCCATCGCCCGGTTGACGACGCGGCGACGCCATCCACGCCACCACTTGCGCTGTTCGGGGGATTCGGGGGATTCGGAGGCGGAAACGGAGACGGGCTGCTGCGGCTGCAGCGGCTGAGCGGTGAGTACCGACTGGGACTGAAGCGGCTCAAGTGCCGGCCGCTGCGGCTTCGTGGTTGTAATGTTCATGATTCCAAGGTATCCGTTGGAAACAGGGCGATTCCGGCGGTGTACACACGCGTCCACCCTTGTACACACACGTCTACAGACGGTTGTCGAGGACACCCATCGCGCCTGAAAACCCACCTTTTGGCTCCCCTTGTCAGGGGAGCTGGCTCGCGAAGCGGGACTGAGGGGTAGTCAGAGGACCAGAATCCCCCTAACTGCACAGACCGACCACTAGAATGGCGCGTATGAGTGCTGAGAAGGGACAATCCGCACAGTCCGTGCCGACGCTGGTGGCCATGGTGGACAACGACCGCATGGCACTGCTGGCGTTGAAGGGGATTCTGCCGCAGTTGCTGCCGTCGGCCCGTTGGATCTGGGACGCACAATCGGCCGACGAGGCGGTGCGCAAGGCGCTGGACCCCGAGACCCGCCCGAAACTGCTGCTGGTGGACATGTCGTTGGGCGACGCCACCGGTGTGAGCGTGTGCCGCAAGATCCGCATGCGCACCGATCGCGTGGCGCTGCTCGGCATCACCGCGTTCTCGGTGTCCGACTATGCGACGCGAATCGCGGAGGCGGGTGCACAGGGCATCGTCTCGAAGGCGGATATCCCGCAACTCGCGCAGGCGCTGCGCATGGTGTCGTCGGGCGAGGTCTACACGCCTCCCGCCTTGCGTTCGATGGTCACGTTCCGTACCGCATCCGAAGCGCATCGACTGCTCGTCGACACCGTCGATGACGCCAATGAAAGCAACGACGGCAACGCCCCCGAACGCCCCAAACTGGGTTCCAAGGAGGCGGAGACGCTGCATCTGCTCTCGCGCGGGCTCACCTACGACCAGATCGCCGCGCAATGGGGTGTCGCGGCCTCCACGGTTCGCACGCACGCCCATCGCGCGGTCGACAAGCTCGGCGCGAATTCGCTCGCGCACGCGATCGCGATCTGGCTGAGTCAGTGAGTTCCGAGCGGGATGTCGGCGCTGATCATCCAGGTGTCGTCCAGATTGCTGGTGGTGAGGGTGCCGCCGACCATCTCAATCGCCGCGCGATGCAACGCCAGTCCGCTGCCGTGGCGCCTCCCGTGCACCAGGGTCTTCGATTCGTCCGCGATCGCGTTGACCTCGCTGATGCGGATATGCTCCGCGGTGATCTCCACGAACAGGCTGTACGCGGGCTCGTCGATCCGGCGCGAGCTCGCCGCGGCGTTGGCACCGGCACCGGCACCGGCACTGGCAGTCTCGTCGACATCGTCCATCGCGCAATGCCGCACGATGTTCGCATAGATCTCCTCGGTCAGCCCCATGACCACGCGACGCACGGGCTTGGGCACAACGACGTCCGGCGCGCTGTTGAATCGGGTGACGCCGGCGAGTCCCAGCATGGTCATCGCCCGATTCTGATCCTCAATGTACTTCTCAAGTTGGGCGTCGAAGGACAGATCACCCGCATGCGCTCCGACGGCGCCGCCAGCGTCATATCCCTCCTCCGCGGTCAGCTCGGTGATGTCCCGCTTGCCGTTGAGCACGTCGATGACCTCGTGCACGCGGTCGAGCGCGTGATGCGATCTGGCGTAGATCGCGTCGAGCACCTCATCGTCATCGTCCATCGCCTTGGCGCGCCAGGCGAGCATCGCGATGGTGGACATGTCGTTGGCCACGGAATCATGGATCATGTGTGCAAGCTCCTGCTCGCGCGTGATCCGGTCGAGCATGCGTTCGACGCGCGCCACCCGCTCGCCCGCCGCGGACGCGCGACGGAACGCGGCGCCGAAGACGACGAAGAATCCGAGGATCATCAGATCGAGTATGAACGTACCGACGACGATGAGGATCGTGTAGAGCGGCGAGACCTCCATCGAGCGCACGGGAATCGTACCGTCCGCGCCGATCCTGTTGAACTCCTCGACCATGCCGCGGATCACACCGCCGCCGATCGACGCCGTGTCGAACAGAGCGAAGCAGACGGCATCGGCCAGCGAGTACGCGAGCAGCACCCCGATCATCGCTCGATTGGACAGCGCATACCCGATCGCCAGGAAAACGGTGATGATGGCCGTCCCGCCGCTCGCCCACCACACGTCGACCGGCAGGAACGGTACGACCAGCAGCAGCACCGGCGCGAGCAGGCATATCAGTCTGGTTCGGAACGGCACGGCGACGACGACAACGAGCCATGCCAACGCCAGCAGCATCTGCGTAGGGCTCGCCGGCGGGACGAGGATCATCTCGATCACCAGCAGGAGCGCGCCGACGATCGCGTTCTTCTCCAGAAAGTGCGGCTCGCGCAGCCATGCGCGGACACGCCGTGTCAGATCACGCAGTTCATTCACCGCCATTGCGCTGCCCCATCCCCGCTATGTGCCGGATTATGAATCGGATCGGCACCGGCCGCCGGAACGGTGCGATTCGGCGCTTCATACCCGCGCAGCACCGGTTTGTCGAATCGCACGCCCCTGGGATTGCTGGGCAGAATCATCATCACGATGGAGATCAGATTCGACAGCAGGATCGCGCCGAGAATACCCATCACCGATGCGGCGAGACCCATGATGCTGATGGCCGTGTCGTCGGACCTGGCGGCGAGGAAGAAGACGACGGCTCCCGCAATGAGTCCGCCGAACATCACGCCCAACGGCGCCAGATACCACCATCCGCGCAGATTCACGTCATGCAGACGACGAATGGACAGCGACAGCTGGGGCAGGAAACACACCAGCTGAGCAGCGATCATGGCCAGCGTCATGATGTCCGACAACGGCGTCTCGGGCGATTCCTCCCCGTTCCATCCGGCCGAGAAACCGGCGGAGAACGCTCCCGACAGCGACGACGCTGAGTCGATGGCGGCATCCTTCACTCCGAACGCCGACGCTATGCTATACGCGGCAAACCCCACCACGATCTCGACGATCACCATGAAGAGAACCGCCCACCAGTATTCGCCGCGGGAGGCGCGTCCGCTGTAGATGAACGTCTTGCGGAAGAACCGCACGATCGCGTCGCCGAATCCGATGCCGTACCATGGCGCGTCGAGCGGCGGTTTGGCGTTCGGCATGTACGCGTACTGCGTATACGGGTTGACGGGGGATTGTGGAGCGTACGGCGCCGGAGTGAACGGGCCGTCATCCCCCTTGACGGATCGGTCGTCGCCGGCGAATCGGTTGCTGCCATCGCTGCCGTTACTGTTGTCCTCACGCATCAGCGGATCCTTTCCTCGTTATGCTCCACTCAACCGCATCGAACGTCGTTCGTCCAGCCGGGCGGTATCAGGTCGACATCTGTGTACAGTGCCGCCGTGGAGACGGCTCGCTCGGATACAGTGGGCCATATGAACGAACTTGGGGAAGGCTCCGGCACTGACGGCTGCGACGACAACTGGCGATCGCTGCCCGGCCGCACGCGAACGGCGTGGCTCGTAAACGAGGCGATCAGCTGTGTGATCGCACTGGCGGTATGCGGCGTGGTGGTCGCGGTCTGTGTGGCGAACGGCTGGTGGGGATTCTGGCAACGGCTCATCGTGGGCCTGTTCGCCGCGTACGCCGTGCTGGATCTGGCGTTCCAGCCGTTGCAGACGAAGTACGCGTACACGTTCTACCGGTTCCGTATCGGCGAGCGTGATCTGCGCACGCGTAGGGGATGGCTGCTGCGCAAGTCGACCGCCGTGCCGTACAACCGCGTGCAGCATGTGGATACGAAGCAGAATCCGGTGCTGCGTCACTTCAATCTGACCACGGTGGTCGTGCATACGGCCGCCGACGAGGTGGAGATCGAGGCGTTGGATACGGCCGAGGCCGAACGCGTGGTGGCATTGATCACCGAGCGTGTGGCGAGCGCGAAGGATAACCTGTGATGGGTGCGTTCGGGACTCCTGCCGAAGCGCGCTCCGGCGCACATGCCGACGGATGGCGGATGCTGCATCCGCTGGGGTTGCTCGTCGCGCTGGTTCAGTCGATCCGTGCGATCATCAGCACGTTCATCTCGCTGCTGGTGGTGTTCCGGCTGCTGATGGAGGGGCGATCCATGTCATGGGGCACGTGGGCGCTGATCGTGGCGGCCGTGGCGTTGACGCTCGCGCAGCCGATCATCCGATGGGCGTCGACGAGATATCGGCTTGGCGTGGACTCGCTGCAGTTCCGCTCGGGACTGTTCTTCCGCAAGAACCGCACGATCGGCTATGGCAGCATCCATGCGATCAGCAGTTCGTCGCCGGTGTACATGCAGCCGTTCGGCATCGTGCAGCTGACCGTGTCCGCCGCGGGTGCGACTGATACCGACATCACGCTTGATGCGGTGCCCGCGGCGTTGCAGCTGGAGTTGGAGCGTCTGCGGGCTCAGGCGCGCACGGGCGAGGCGATCACCGCCGGGACCACATCAACCGCAGTCACACAGGGTTCACCGTCGATTGCGGCCGCCGTCCCATCCACTTCGTCACTCGTCACGCCATCCCCATCCCAGTCATCCCCAGTTCTGCCATCCGACGCGCGCCCGGAAAGCAACGCCCCCGTCTTCCGCGCCTCGGTGCGGGACATCACGCTGTTCGCGGTCACCGATCTGGGATTCATCGCGGCCGCGTTCGTCGTGTTCGGGTTCGTGCAGAATCTGCAGGACATGCTGCCGCGTGACTGGGTGCGCACCGCGGAGCGGTCGGTCGGCGACTACGTGGCGCGGGGTGTGATCTCGATCGTCATGCTGGTGCTGGTCTGCGTGATCGTGCTGATGGTCGTCAGCGTCGTCACGTCGCTGCTGCGGTTCTATGGGTTCGAGGTGTGGCGTCGCGGCGACGATCTGGTCGTCGTGCGCGGCCTGTTCACCCGCCGTACGACGACGATCCCGGTCTCGCGCATCCAGTCGATCGTCGTACGCCAGTCGCTGCTGCGTCGCCCGTTCCACCTGTGTTCGGTGGGATTGGGGCTTTCCTCGTCGGTCAGCGGCGAGAGCGAGGAGAGCGGCATCTCCGCGGCCCGCATTCTGCCGGTGATCGGCACCTCGCGCGTGTACGACGTCCTCGCCGCGATGCTGCCCGAATGGGACCCGCGCGAACCCGGCGACGCCACGGAGCCCATCCATCGCACCGGCCGCGGACTGCTGCGCTACTACGTGACGACGCCGATCGTCGTCGCCCTCGTCGCGGCCGCAGCAGTGGGCACCGGTGTGATGGTGACGATAAGCGGCGCACCATCCCGATGGCTGTTCATCGTGCCGCTGGCGATCGGCGCGTACTGGACGGCCTGCCGCGCACTGAAGTCGCGCACCGAGGGGTACGCGATCCTGCCCGATCGACCCGATGCGTTCTGCTCGTCCGATTCGTCCGATTCGTCCGAGCCGCTGCCCCATCGCATCCTCGTGACGGGAGCCAAGGGACTGACCACGTTCGCGATGACGACCCGACGATCGCGCGTCCAGTCGATCACCCGGTCGACGACGCCGTGGCGTGAACCGCGCGGCATCGAAAAGGCGGAGATGCCGCTGTTCGTGATGAACGGCATCTCCGCCCTACGGTTCACATTCCTTCACCGAAGTGACGCCGAAACCCTCGACGCCTGGCTCACCCGGCCTGCGGCTAGATGATGCCGCGATCGGCCAACGGGCCGGCCCATTCCTGATCCTTGGGCTCGCGGGCGGAGGCGATGGGCTCTTCGGGCAGGTGCTTGGCGGGGAGGGTCTTGGGCTTGAACGGGAACCTCTCGGCGCGCATCTTCTCGTAGGCGGCGATGTCGTCCTCGTGCTGGAGCGTCAGGTCGATGTCGTCGTAGCCGTTCATCAGACGCCAGCGCGTGTAGTCGTTCACCTCGAACGGGAGGGTCACGTCGCCGCAGGTCACGGTGCGATCCTCGAGCGAGACGGTCATCTCGCGTCCGGGCTCCTCCTCGAGGAGCTTCCACAGCAGTTCGACGCTCTCCTGCGGCATGATCGCGGCGAGCACGCCATTCTTGGCGGTGTTGCCGTAGAAGATGTCGGCGAAGCTCGGGGCGATGACCACGCGGAAGCCGTAGTCGTGCAGCGCCCACACGGCGTGCTCACGGGAGGAGCCGATGCCGAACTCCGGGCCGGCGACGAGGATCTGGCCCTTGCCCGCGTATTCGGGCTTGTTGAGCACGAACTCGGGGTCGCGGCGCCACGCGTAGAACAGCGCGTCATCGAAGCCGGTCTTGGTGACGCGCTTCAAAAACACGGCCGGGATGATCTGGTCGGTGTCGACGTTGGAGCGGCGAAGCGGCACGCCCACGCCGGTCAAAGTGGTGAGTTTTTCCATGAATTGTCCTTTCGGGGTCTCCCCCACCCGGCTCTGCCGGGAGCCCCTCGTCGGAGTGGACCGCGGAGGGGGCCGATGCGAAGTTTACGAAGTCGGAGTCGATGGTCGATGGATCAGCGGGTCACAGGTCGGCGGGCGACGAGATCGTGCCGCGGATGGCGGTCGCGGCGGCGACGGCCGGCGACGCCAGATGCGTGCGCGAACCCTTGCCCTGACGTCCCTCGAAGTTGCGGTTCGACGTCGAGATCGAACGCTCGCCCGGCACCAGCTTGTCCGGGTTCATGCCCAGGCACATCGAGCAGCCGGCGTTGCGCCATTCGGCGCCGAAGTCCTCGAACACCTTGTCGAGTCCCTCGCGCTCGGCCTCGAGGCGCACACGCGAGGAGGCGGGCACGACGAGCACGCGGTGGATGTTCTTCGCCTTGTGATGGCCCTTCATGATCGCGGCGGCCTGACGCAAATCGTCGATGCGGCCGTTGGTGCACGATCCGATGAACACGGTGTCCACGGCGATGTCCTTGATCGGCATGCCGGGCTTCAAACCCATGTAGTTGATCGCGCGTTCGGCGGCGGCGCGCTTGGTGGCGTCGGCGATCTTGTCCGGCTCCGGCACGCTCGCGGTGATCGGCAGGCCCTGACCGGGGTTGGTGCCCCACGTCACGTAGGGGCCGAGCTTGGTCGCGTCGATGTCCACGACCTTGTCGAACACGGCGTCGTCATCGGTCTTGAGCGTCTTCCAGTACGCGACCGCCTTATCCCACATCTCGCCCTCCGGCGCGTGCGGACGGCCCTTCAAGTATTCGAACGTGGTCTCGTCCGGGGCGATCATGCCCGCGCGGGCACCGGCCTCGATGGACATGTTGCACACGGTCATGCGCTCGTCCATCGTCAGGTCGCGGATCGCCTCGCCGCGGTATTCGATGACGTAGCCCTGGCCGCCGCCGGTGCCGATCTTCGCGATGATCGCGAGGATGATATCCTTGGCGGTCGCGTCGGCCGGCAGCTTGCCGTTGACGTTGATCGCCATCGTCTTGAATGGCTTCAAGGACAGGGTCTGCGTGGCCATCACGTGCTCGACCTCGGAGGTGCCGATGCCGAACGCGAGCGCGCCGAACGCGCCGTGCGTGGAGGTGTGCGAGTCACCGCACACGATGGTCATGCCCGGCTGGGTGAGGCCCAGGATCGGGGCGAACGCGTGCACGATGCCCTGATCGGCGTCGCCCAGCGGGTGCAGACGCACGCCGAACTCCTTGCAGTTCTTCTCGAGCGTCGACAGCTGCAGGGCGCTCGTCTTGTCCGGGTTCGGACGGTCGATGTCGACCGTCGGCGTGTTGTGGTCCTCAGTCGCGATGAGCTGATCGACGTGGCGCGGCTTGCGTCCCGCCAGCCGAAGACCCTCGAACGCCTGCGGGCTGGTGACCTCGTGCATGAGCATCAGGTCGATGTACAGCAGGTCGGGCGCTCCATCGCTGCCCTTCCGTACCAGATGATCGGCCCAGACCTTCTCGGCCAGTGTCGTTCCCATGAGGATTCCTCCTAATTTTCTTCGCGCTAGGTATTGCTTTTGCGCTTTGTTCGTGGTAATAGACTATGCGGCGGCTCTGAGGGCGATCACATTCCGGCCGGATTATGAGATACATGATGTGGCCACGCATTCGCACACGTGCGACGGATTGCGTCGATGAGACATCGCACACGGACATCCTTCCGCAATTCGATCAAATGCTTGATTCCAGGCCCGAATCGCCTATCATGCCTCGCCATATCCGCACTTTTCCGCTGTGCGTTTTCACTGACGAGTCGTCGTTTTCCCCTTCTCCATACCCCCGCAATGCAAAGCTCACCTCGTGAGACACCTCCTCGATTTGGCATTTCACTATGTGAGATGGTATAAACGGCAATTATGACTTCAACAAGCGCAGACCCCACCGTGGCCGAAACGCCGCTCGCGGAACAGATCCCCGCCGAAGAACCGACCTCGGAGACCGCCGAGCAGAACGACGGCGAGGTACACTCCGGCGTCGGCGTACTTGACAAAACCGTAAAGATTCTCGACGCCCTCGAAACCGGCCCCTCCACGCTCGGCCAGCTCGTCGCCGCCACCGGACTGGCGCGACCGACCGCCCACCGCCTCGCCATCGCACTGGAACGCCACCGCTTCGTGCTGCGCGACCAGCACGGACGCTTCGTGCTCGGCTCCCGCTTCGCCGAACTGGCCGCGGCCGCCGGCGAGGACCGTCTCCTGACCGCCGCAGGCCCGATCCTGCAGACCCTGCTCGACCGCACCGGCGAATCCGCGCAGATCTACCGCCGTCAGGGCGATCAGCGCGTCTGCATCGCAGCCGTGGAACGCGCCTCCGGCCTGCGCGATTCGATCCCCGTCGGCGCGATGCTGTCGATGGAGGCCGGATCCGCAGCCCAGATCCTGCTCGCCTGGGAGGATTCCGAGCGCATGCATCAGGGCCTTCGCCACGCCAAGTTCAACGCGACCAAGCTCGCCGCCGTGCGCAAGCGCGGCTGGTCCGAGTCGGTCAACGAACGCGAGGAGGGCGTGTGCTCGATCTCCGCGCCGATCCGCAACGCCTCCGGCCAGGTGATCGCCGCGATCTCGATCTCCGGCCCGTCCGGACGCATGGGCAACGCCCCCGGCCGCCGCTACGCGCCGCTGGTCATGGCCGCCGGCAAGTACCTGACCGAGGCTCTGATCAAGGCCTCCTCCGGCCGCTGAGCCGATTCCTTTCTCTCGGCCCCCTCTGACGAGGGGGCTGTCGCCGACCGCCCACGTGACGGTCATGCCCCACGGCTCGGCCCCCTCTGACGAGGGGGCTGTCAGCGAAGCTGACTGGGGGAGAGAAAGTCCGGGACAAAACCAGAGAAGGCCTAGCTAAACAGCCCCTTGATCTGCGCCCACAGCGACGGCTTGCGCAGCAGATCGTCGCCCTCCCCCTCCTGCGGGGGCTTGGCGTTGAGCGCGTACGTGTACGCCTTCTTCGAGCTCGGCTTGCCGACAAGCTCGCCGAACTCCAGCAGCTGCGTGCGCGGCTCGTACGGGTGACGAATATCGAACTCAATGAGTCGCGTCGCCCGCTTGGCCGGCGCCGGGCCGTAGGTGTCGAATCCGCAAGTCGGCGTCGCGGTCATCAGCACGCCATCCAGTTCACCGACGAACCCGTTGCGATGGTCGTGTCCGGTCGCCACACCTATATACAAAGGCGCATCCGTGGCATCCCGCTCGGACAGGATCGCGAATTCGTCCGACTCGTCCGGGCAGCTGATGCCCTCGCCCAGATACCCGCCGGGGCGCACCTTCTCCTCGTCCAGCACGTAGTACTGCGAAGCGTGACCACGGTATCCCTGCATCGCGTACGCCGTGGTCGACGAGACCGGCTTGAGCAGGCCGTAGTACTCGGGCAACGGCAGATGCTGGAACACCCCCGATTTCGCCCCGATCAGCCTCGGCACCTCACGCAGGAAACCGAGCGTGTCCTCGGACGGACCGGAGAACCCGCCGCCGTGCACGTAATCGCCCGAATCGAGAATGACCAGCCCCAGCACCGTACGCTTGTTGTCCGGGTCAGCGACCGGCAGCGCGAACGTGCCCACCGCATGCGGATACACCACCTGATCATGCAGCAGGCTATCCACGGGCAACACGTCGGCCTCGACCCCGGGAGTCGGGTTCACACAGCCGGGGAACCCGCGGTAGATCGCGTCGAGCTCCGCGTTGTCGAGCCCGCACTGGAAATCGTGATTGCCGTACGTGACCGCGAACGGCACCTTGCGGTCGATCAGCGGCTGCAGGAACTGCCCGATCGCGCTTTGCACGAGGTCGCGCGTGCGTGACATCGCCTCAGCCGCGGCATCGGCGTCGTCGAACTCGTTCGCGGGGCTCCAGCGACGCTTGCGGAACGTCGGCGCGAACGCCGGGTCATATCCGGCGATCTGATTGCCGGTGAAGACGACCAGATCCGGACGCACCGCATCGAGACTCGCCCCGATCAGGCGGATGGTGTCCTTCGCGACCTTCGCGCCGGCCTGGATGTCCGCGACCTGCAGGACGCGGAACTTGCCGGAGGTGTGGAACTGCAAGCGCCCAAGACGCGCCGATATGGACAGAGGTCGGGTCTCCCCCGCCTCCGCCGGCCTGATCCTCGGCTTTGAAGACAACCCTTCGGGCGCACGCTGTGTTTCCGTCATATCCCCCACTGTAGCGATGATTCGGCTAACCGTATATTTCCCACGACGCATTTTCCATCGCACTGTATGTATTTCATGTATTTCTACTGCATATCCTGTTACGATGCATTCCCATTGCGAACGCACGCCGCGCACACCGCACACTCGCACTGAAAACAAAAAACCCTCGCTTTCCGCGAGGGTCATTGGCTGGGATGCCTGGACTCGAACCAAGAATGGCTGAACCAGAATCAGCTGTGTTGCCAATTACACCACATCCCAATTTGGCAGGCGTACAACCTTGTGAGCTGTGCGTCTTCGTACCCCCGACCGGATTTGAACCGGTGTTGGCGCCGTGAGAGGGCGTAGTCCTAGACCGCTAGACGACGGGGGCATATTCAGTTTTTCACTGGCTGCTCGGCGAACCGCGCAACAGGTGATTAATATACGCGGCATACCCAGATGACGCAAGTCACGGCGTGTCGCCAGCATTTCCAACGTTTCGCACCGCCACCGGTCACCACATCACCCACTGACGGCCGCCGACCACCCACTAACCACCCACTGCCCCACCGATCACCCCACTACTCCACCCCAGCGGGAGAGACCACAACCAGTCTGACGGAAACCTCTCACCGAGGAGGTCAACAGCGAGACAAAGCGGACACATGCCACCGGAAACCTCTCACCAAGAACAGTTCCGCAAGAGTTCTCCGACACGGCATGGCCACAACCTCTCGCCAAGGAGCCTCCCCGCGAGACAAAACGGTCACAAGCCACCGGAGACCTCTCACCAAGAACAGTTCCGCGAGAGTCCCCCAACGCAGCATGACCCCAATCTCTCGCCAAGGGGCACCCTGGCGAGAGATCAGTGACACAACCAGACAGACAGCTCTTGCCGCAGGCGTCAATGCCCAAGAAAAGCGACCAGGTACGGTCAGACCAGATACAGAAAAACCCTCGCATCTGGCGAGGGTTCCTTCGCTGGGATGCCTGGACTCGAACCAAGAATGGCTGAACCAGAATCAGCTGTGTTGCCAATTACACCACATCCCAATTTGGCAAGCATCTACAGGCTAACTGTAAGTGCCAAGTACCCCCAACCGGATTTGAACCGGTGTTGGCGCCGTGAGAGGGCGTAGTCCTAGACCGCTAGACGATGGGGGCATATTCAGTTTTCACTGGCTGCGAGGCGAACCCGCCGCGCAACGAAAAGTTAATTTACGGGAAAGTCAAGCATCAAGCAAATCACGGCGTGTCGCGCACGGCTGCACGCGGTCGCACATGGTCGCGCACGGCTGCATGCGGTCGCGTACACCCCCAAAGACGTCACCGTGATCCCCAAACCCCAAGTCGCAGACCACCTCAAGGCAGCACATCAAAACACCAATCAGCAGAAGGCCTTGCGCACCCCTACTGATGAATTATCAGCAATCCTACTGATGCCCTGCATCTACACAGCCGCGCGCGGCACGGCATCTTCCCATCGGGAATTGCCCGGGACGAACCAGCCAACATGGACCCGTTCGCCCAAGCATTCCCAACACCTCACAATGGATTGAATCAGGCAACCGGCTCCAGAGCCACCCAGACGACGCCGTGGGGCCTGACGGTCGCGCGGAGTACGCCATCGGCGTCAACGAAGGCCTTGCCGGTCGCGAATCCCGTCGAATCCCACAGATCGACGATACGCCACTCCGAGGGAGCGTGGCCGAGGCCTGTGATGCCCTGCACCTGCATCGTCACCTCATGCGCGGCGCTGCCCGTCCAGAACAATGCGGCGTACACGCTACCGGGGCGGACGGACCCGCCAGTGGTATCCGCGGCCCAGACGATCTCATCCCCGTCCGTGCCGATGATGCGCTCGCGCTTGGCCTCCGTGTTGTTCACAGTGTGTGCGGTGACGTCCTCAAGAGCATCGTTCTCAAGCATGCGCAACGTCGATGGAGCGGAAGTCGGCAGATCGCCACCGAACATCAGATTCGAACGGGCCATCGACCACAGGGTCAGCATAGTCTTGCGCTCCTCGACGCCAAGCAGGCCCTGACGATCCTCGCCGCGCTCGGCGCAGATGCCGATGCGCCCCATCGGGAGCATATCAGCGTCTGCCCAACCGGCGTCGCTCTGATACGGGGCCCATCGGGCAAGTTTGGCGAACTGGTCCAGCAGCGACGGCCAGCTGTCCCACAGATCCTCCGAGATGCGCCATGAATCGCCGTACTGGCGCAGGAAGTCGACATAGCGCGTCGACATGTTGCCGCCAGGAGACAGCGACAGGAACATGTCACGGCCGCAATCGCGCACCGCCTTGCCGAACGCGGCGATCTCACGCTCGTAGAACGGATTCTGCATATCGTCGACCTTGAGATAGTCGATGCCCCAGGACGCATAGAGACGAAGCTGCGAGTCATACCACGCCTGCGCACCCGGATGGTCAAGGTTCAGACCGTAATTGTCCTCGTTCCACACGCAGGTGCTTGAGGTATCCGCCACCTGATCGGCCGTGTAAGAAGTGCCTTCGATGGGGAGCTTCTCCTCGACCGCCTGACGCGGAATCCCGCGCATCAGATGGAAGCCGAGCTTCAGCCCCATATCGTGCAGTCTTGCGGCAAGCGTGGTGAACCCCCGGCCGTCCGCGGCGGACGGGAACTTGCGGGCATCGGGCATCTGCCGACCATATCGGTCGAGCACAAATCGATCGCCAGCGCCGAAGGCTTCGCCGGTGCGGTCCTTCCACCCACCTTCACGGACCGTGGGATCGAACCATCCGGCATCCAGTACCAAAGTGTCCCATCCGTGTTCCAGCAGGTGGTCACGCATGTATCGCGCATTGTTCATCACGATGTCCTCGTTCACCGAGGTCCCATAGGAATCCCAGCTGTTCCAGCCCATCGCCGGCCTTGTCGCCGTCATGATCGTCGCCTTTCTCGTGATTTCGACAGGGCGCAACGCCCTTGGACGAGCATCGCACCATTCGCAGGAATGAAAGTCACGCCTTGACGGCGGACGTGGACTTGTGGGGCATGTGGGTGTAGGCGAACACGCCGACGATGATCAGCAGCAGGGCGATGCCGAACGGCAGGAACGAGACGGCCAGATCCTTCGAACCGGACACCGCCTCGATCGCGGTCATGACGATCGGCGCGAGGAAGTTGCCGACGTGGAAGCCGATCATGATGGCGGTGGACCAGAACGCCTGCTGCGACTTCTTCGCGTACTTCGGCAGCTGGTTGAACAGCCACGGACCCAGGATCGGCCCGGGCAGGTAGAAGCAGATGATCGACGCGACCAGCAGCGCGTAGCTGCCGTTGGCGAAGTACAGGAAGAAGCAGCCCAGCGCCTCGATGAAGATACCCAAGTACAGGGTGTTCATGTCGCCGAGGAACTTGTTGAGCGCGCCGAAGCCGAAGCCGGAGACGATGCCGGCGGCCACGCCGACGGACATGATCGTGGACGTGTTGAAGTCCGCGCCCAGAGCCTCCTGCGTGACGGCGGCCCAGCGCACGAAGCCGGACTGCATCGCCACCAAGTAGCCCGCGGCGAACAACACGAACAGCGTCAGGATCACGACATTGGACTTCTCGGCGAACATATCGCCATTCACGTCATCGGACTGATCACCCTCCTGATCGTTGAGCTTGACGTCCGGGACGACGACCCAGAACCATGCGAGCGCGGCGAAGGCGAGAATGTAGGCGGAGAAGGAGCCCTGCCAGCCGAACGAGGAGGCGAGCACACCGACCAGGGCGGTGAGGATCATCTGGCCGATGTTCTCGAACGCGCCGCGGATGCCCAGCAGCGTCGAACGGGTGTCGCCCGACCACAGCACCTGGATGATGGTGACAGCCAGCGAGTTGTACAGGCCGAGACCAAGACCCAGCACGCCACGGGAAACCAGGATGACGGTGTAGTTACTGACGAACATCGGCACTATGCCGGAGACGCCGACCAGCAGCACGGCGGCGCCGATCACGTTCTTGAGCCCGAAGAACCTCGCCAATGCCGGGCTGATCAGCAATGTCGCCAGCGCGGTGAGCGAGGGCGTGGTGGACAGCAGCTCGGCTGCCGCGTTGGACACATGCAGGCCATCGCGGATCTGGGGCAGGATGCCGTTGATGATGTTGAAGCTCGTCAGCAGCAGCGACACGGCCAACACGGCCAGCTGCACATTGAGCCCATATTTCTTGACTTCCGCAGTCATGATTGCTCCTTGACTTGTACGTTCACACCTTCAGCATCGACACTGCAACTCTGCATAACACCGCCGTTTATGCGTATCAATGTTGAAGCGCATAAATAAAGATAGAACGAGAGCAAGCATCACGCAACACGGCGTGTTGAAGCGCATCAATAATTATTCGACGGTCTCACATCGCATCAACCGTCAACGCATCGTCACATGGGGCAGCAACAGCTGATCGGAGATACGCTCTCCACGCAGCTGGGCGAAAATGCCATCCACGGCCTTGCGGGCCATCTCCCCAGGCACGGGATCCACATTCGACACCGGCCTGGGCAGCGAACGCGCGTAATCATCCGTATACACCGCGACGATATACAGATCGCGGCCGGGAACGATCCCAAGATCGGCACACAACTGCAGGAGGTAGTTCAACGCCCGCGGGGTGCGAACAGCAACTCCCCCATGCACACGAGAAAGATCAACCACCTCGTCCTTCAACGCCCAGATGCCACGCCACCCATCCTGCGGAGGCACGAACACCGTGCATGCCATGCCGAGCACCGCAGCCACCGCGTGGGCCTCGCCGGCGAAGAACTTGGAAAAGGGATACCGCGTGGCATCACGACCATAGTCGCCGATCACCACAATGCGCTCGGCACCCTGCTCGGCGAGGTTATTGACCGCCAACTGGGCGATGCGGCGGTAGTCGACATCGACGCAGGCAAGCCCGTGCGAATCCTCGGGACTTCCGAACAACACCGTGGGTATATCCATCTCCGCGATACGCTCAAGCCGATTGTCGTGCCACTCGATATCGAACACGATGATGCCGTCGACCATCCTCTGACGCACCATGCGGTCCAGACCATCAACCCCTTCATCGGCCGGAATGAGCATGACGTTATAGCCCTGGGCACGCGCCTCACGCATGATCACCACTAGGAACGGGCGCAGCTCGGCCATATCCGTGTCCTCATCCATGCGCACCACCACACCGATCACGCCGGTCTTGCCGCCGGCGAGCGAACGGGCGTTGACATTGGGCACATAATTCAATTCGCGCATGGCCTTGCGCACGCGTTGCTTCGTCGCCTCGGAAATCGGACGACTGCCGCTCATCACATACGAGACCGTAGCCTGGGAGACCCCGGCGCGTTTCGCGACATCCTTCGCGGTAACCATCGTCCACCTCAACAATCGACGACCAACGACATTGATTCCCTGCCGTGATCGCATGCCGTGATTCAATACCGATATTGAAGCGTATCGACACGCATGGGCAACATCACGCAAAAGGCGTCCGCAGCCAGTACGTCGGTACATGGCGGCGGACGCCTCTCATGATGCGCGATCAGACGCGATCACAGGTGCGCGCGAAGGCCCTGCAGACGCGCGATCGTCAGGTCGCGGCCGACGATCTCCATCGACTCGAAGAGCGGCGGGGAGACGCGGCGGCCGGACATGGCCACACGCACCGGGCCGAAGGCGAGACGCGGCTTGTAGCCGCCATCCTCCACGAGGGCCTTGTTGAGCGTCTCGTGCAGGGTGTCGGTCTTCCAATCGGCCTCGGAGACGCCCTCCAGCGCGGCGATCGCGAGGTCGAGCACCGCACCGGCGGACTCCTTGAGCTGCTTGCGCGCATCGTCGGTCGGCTCGAGGTACTCGTCGGTGGACAGCAGGGAGCCGACCATGCCGGCGACCTCGCCGAGCAGACGCACGCGGGTCTGGACGAGCGGCGCGGCCGCGGTGAGGATCGTCTTCTCGCGATCGGTCAGCGCGTCCCAGTTGTCCGCGGAGACGACGCCGTCGCGGTGGAGGTACGGCACGGAACGGTTGAGGAAGTCCTGCTGATCAAGCATGCGCACATGTTCGGCGTTGATCGAGATCGCCTTGTCGAGGTCGAAGCGGGCCGGGTTGGCCTTGACGTCGCGCACGTCGAACTTCTCGATCATCTCGTCCATCGAGAACACGTCACGGTCCGGAGCGATGGACCAGCCGAGCAGGGCGAGGTAGTTGAGCAGGCCCTCGCGGATGAAGCCGGCGTCGCGGTGGTTGAACAGGTTGGACTCCGGATCGCGCTTGGAGAGCTTCTTGTTGCCCTGGCCCATCACGTACGGCATGTGGCCGAACAGCGGGGTGGTCTTGGCGATGCCCAGCTCCTTGAGGTAGCGGTAGAGCACGATCTGACGCGGGGTGGAGCTCAGCAGGTCCTCGCCACGCAGGACGACGTTGATGTTCATCATCGCGTCGTCGACCGGGTTGGTCAGCGTGTACAGGGCATCGCCGTTCGGACGAACGATCACGTAGTCCGGCACGGAGCCGGCCTTGAACTCGATGGTGCCGCGAATGAGGTCGTCGAAGGCGATGTCCTCATCGGGCATGCGGATGCGCAGCGCGGGCTTGCGGCCCTCGGCGCGGAAGGCGGCCTTCTGCTCCTCGGTCAGGTCGCGGTCGTAGCCGTCGTAGCCGAACTCGGCCGGGCGGCCGGCGGCAATGTTGCGTTCCTTGATCTCCTCCGGCGTGGAGAAGGACTCGTAGGCGTAGCCGGCCTCGAGCAGCTTGGCGGCGACGTCCTTGTAGATGTCGGTACGCTCGGACTGACGGTACGGGCCGTCCGGACCGCCGACCTCGATGCCCTCGTCCCAGTCGATGCCCAGCCAGCGCAGGGATTCGAGGATCTGGTTGTAGCTCTCCTCGCTATCGCGTGCGGCGTCGGTGTCCTCGATGCGGAACACGAGCTTGCCGCCGGTGGCGCGCGCCTCGGCCCAGTTGAACAGGGCGGTGCGGATCATGCCGACGTGCGGGGTGCCGGTCGGGGACGGGCAGAAACGGACACGAACGTCCTTGGGGAGTTCGGGCTTATGGTTTTTCGCATTTTCAGCTTCAGTCATAGGTTCCATTCTGCCGCGCAAGCGGGACGTGGAACGGGAGCGCTCACGGGGATCGCAGCGTTCGCTCATCCACCGGATTATCCACCGGTTCCACATGGGAGGCGACGCCGATTGCCCGGCGCCAAGCAGGCTGGAACAATGGCGAGCGCGGAAGGTCGCGCCGGGCACAGCGTGGTGACCGGCACGGCCGAAGCACCCCCCCCCATCATCCGACAACATCAGCACCCAACCACATCATCACTCAATCACAGATAATCACAGATAAGGAAGCTTCCATGACCAACCCATTCACCCATGATTCCTCCTCCGGCTCCCCCGATCCGGACGACAACGCGGGCGGCACTGCGAACGGCATGCCGCCGTCATACCCTCCCGATGGCACGTACACGAATCCATACGCCGATCCCGATTATGCCGGCCCCGCCTATGCCGGCCCCACCTACACCAATCCGAACTATGGCAATCCCAACGATTTCGGCGGGTTCAACGCCGAGTGGACGGACCGAGGAGGACCGCGTAGGGGATCGCGAACCGGCTTCGGACCGAACGACGCCAGGACCAGCACCGCTCCCGGCACCGACGCTCCCCCGCTGCATCAGCCGTATTACGGCTGCCCGCCGCAGGAGGCGTTCCTGCGGTTCTTCAAGAAATACGTGACGGTCTCCGGCCGCGCCTCGCGCAGCGAATACTGGTGGTGGATGCTCATCGCGTTCGGCATCGCGCTCATGCTGCGATTCCTCGCCAATGCGACCGACGGCGCTCTCGGATTCCTCGGCACGATCTGGACGCTGGGCACGCTGGTTCCCGGATTCGCGATCGCGATACGCCGGCTGCATGACTCCAATCGTCCGGGATGGCTGGTCACGATGCCATACGCCCTGGGGTTCGGCGGCGCGATCATCATCATCGTCGGCGCCGCGAGCGCGCTGTCCGGAGCGCTCGGCGCACTCGGTTCCGACGGCTCCGGCGGGCATGTGGCGGCCGGCGTGGGCGGCGGCATCGCCTTCCTCGTCGGCATCGTCGTGGTTCTTGCTGGAGTCATCGTCAACATCGTGCTGATGCTGGCGCCGAGCAGGCCGGAAGGCGCGCGGTTCGACGCCGTATGACGCGACGTCCGACGTCGCTCGTGCCACTCAACGTGATATCTCACGAAAAACGCGTTGAGTGGCAGGAATCCGTGCCACTCAATGCGATTTCTGACGATTTTCGCATTGAGCGGCACGACTCCTCCGCCCGCCACCCTCGCAGCAAAGTTGACGGATCGTCAAAAGGGCCATTTTTCAACGTTCCGTTCAGAGGCGCCCCTTACGAAATGGCGCGACTCCCGTGAGTCACTGCCATTCAACGCCAAAATCGACGAAAATCGCATTGAGCGGCAGTAAATCGTGCCACTCAATGCGATTTTCATGAGATATCACGTTGAGTGGCAAGGCACGGATGGATACTCGGCGAACTCACCGCTCAATCGCACCGACGAGGCCCAGCGCGTCGAGCGCGAAGCCGGTCGGGCCGAGGGCGGCGGTGCGGAAGACGACCGTGTGCTCGCCGTATGCGAGGTCACGCAGACGGAACTGGCAGCGCAGCGAACCGTTCGTCGCGTGGACGGGCGCAGCCGAGCGTACCTGGACGCCGTCGACGAAGACGTCCAGTCGGGCCGTACCGTCGGACGGGCCGAACAGGTCGATTCCGGTGCCGGTGAACGCGAGCGACACCGATGCTCCGACCGCGGCGGCGCGGGAGATCGTGCGCATGTAGGTGAACATGCCCTGACCGTTGTCGTGCGTCCACGGACCGCTGTAGCGCAGAATCTCGGAGCCGTCGTCCCACGAGCGCATGTGCATGTCGTCGATGAGCTGGTCGTAGTACGGCGCGTAGCCGGGCACGCGTTCGACGCGCAGGTTGGAGAAGCGCACGTGATCGAAGCTGGTGCCGAGGTTGACGCGTCCGGCCGACTGCAGCGAGGCATCGGACCATGTGGCGACCTGCGCACCGTTGACGAACACGGTGGCGGTGTCGCCGACGACGCGCAGCGTGATCGTGTTCCACGAGCCCGCACCCGGCGCGAACGGCGTGGTGCCGGCTTCGGCTGCGCGCTTGCGCAGATCCTCGAGGTGACCGCGACGCACCTCGTTGCCGAAGTTGCGCAGCAGCCAGATGCCGTCGGCGCGGATCTTGAAGTCGACGCCGCAGATGTCGGTGGTGAACTTGTTGCCACCCATCTCGCGAGCGCCGACGACCACGTACGGCGAACGGCCCGGGTAGTCCTCGAACTTCACGTCGACGGACACCTGATAGTCGGTCCAGCGCATGTCGCCGATCGCGGTGCGCGGCTCGCCTTCGATCCACGCGTTGCCGGCGTGGTTCCAGTCGATCTGCTGACGCAGTACATGCCCGCGTTCGGAGTCGGGGACGATTTCGAACGCGCCGTTGGTGTCGGTGGTGTAGCGTGCGGTGGCACCGGCATCGCCGCCGCGGGATTCGAGATAGTCCTCGCGGGCGAGCGCGTCGGACTTGAACACGTCGACCGGCTGCTCGTCCTCGTAGCGGAAGTCGTCGGCGTACAGGACGCCGTGCTCAGGATCGACATCGAGGACCGGACGCGCGTTCTCGGCGGTGTGCGGCAGGTCGTACTCGTAGCCGGCCTTCGGCGCGTAGCGGCCTTCGTCGGTCCGGCCGGAGCGATCGTCGGTGTCGTCGGGCGCGGGACCGAAGGTGTCGAGCGTGGTCGCGGTGATGATGCTCCACGGTTCGACGGTCAGCGTGTAGGAGACGGTGGAGTCGGCGGAGTCGGCGGAGTCGGAATCGACGGGGACCTCGGAGGTCTCGTCGGGGTAGGCCGGCGGCACGATGGTGAGCGGACGACGGTAGTTCGCATCGTACGCCTCGCCGGACTCGGGATCACAGGCCTTGGTGACCCAGATCTGCAGCGGCTTGCCGAACGCCTTGAGCGCGGAATCGGCGGTGATGACGTAGGTCTTCGGGCGCGCGGAGTCGTTGACGATGATGGTGCTGAAGTCCTTGCCGTCCGGCGAGGCGAGCGTCAGGTAGGAGGGTTCGCCGTGGCGGGCGCCGGCGACGGGGTTGTTGCCGCCGACCTCGCTGCCGGATGCGGACGGGATGGCACGCCAGATGCCGTCGACTTCGGTGCCGTCGTGCAGACGGGTGAAGCCGAGCTTGGCGAACTTGGTGAAGTGCTCGAGGACGGCGCAGCCGGCGTCGTAGTAGATCCAGCCGCTCCACGGGTCGCGTGCGGAGATGAGCTCCTTGGAGGCGTATTCCATGTTCTCGTAGCACGAGCCGATGGCCGGCTGGTAGATCGCGTGCGTGCGGCGCGATTCGACGAAGCCCTTGATCAGGGTGTTGGCCATTTCGAGGGCGCTGCCGGATCCGCCGATGCCGGTGCCGGTGCGCTCGCCGAGGCCGTCGTCCATCGTGTTGTTCGGGCGATCGGCGGAGTTCGAGAACGTGGCCTGCGCCTCCGAGTTCCAGACCTCCTTGTCGAATTCGTCGGCGAGACGCGTGAAGTTGCCGTCCTGATCGTCCTCGACGGAGTAGTGGTAGGAGGCCACGTCCATCGCGTCCATGTATGTGGGGTTGGCGATGACGTCGCCGCCGAAGGTGCCGGTGACCTCCTCGTCGGAGGTGATGACCTTGATCGCGTGGAACAGGCTGCGTTCCTCGTCGCTCGCGAAGCCGGCGTTCGGATCGTCGGGACCGTTGCCGATGAAGCCCTCCTCGTCGGTGCGGACGCGGTGCGCGAAGTCGGCGACCCATTCGAGGTCGGCGGTGCGCTCGTTGACGTCCGGGTTGACCGAGTCGATCATGAAGCCGTATTCGCGGTAGGCGGCGAGGATCGTGTTCTTGTACCACCTGTAGACGTCCTCGTTGGAGTGGACCCAGGTGGGGACCATCCAGCGCAGGATGCTCACGTGCACGTCCGGCTGGTAGCGCCGGGCATCGGCGGCGAGCTGGAAGCCCGGCTCGCGGCGCACCTGCGGGTATTCGTCCCGATCGCGCATCGTGGCGACGTTCGGGCCGGTGGAGTTGTTGCGGTCGTTGCCCATCTCGACCTTGACGGTGTTCATGAGCGGGTGATCGCCGGCGAACAGGGTCTTCACCAGCGTCCAGTAGGATTCGGGGCTTTCGGCCTTGTAGTCCATGAGGAGGCTGGAGGTGGCGTTGCCGGACAGAAGTCCGAAGCCCTTGTAGGTCAGACCGTTGCGGTTCTTCGCGGCCCGCTCGACGTCGGCGGCGTTGAGGGCGATGTGGACGGTCTGCGGCCATGCGCCGCTTCCGGTGTCGTTGCCGGCGTCGGTCTTGGCGTCCGTTGCAGTGCGACCTGCGGTCGTGTCAACCATGATGTTCTCTTTTCTGATCAATGATCACAGACAACTTTGTGCATGATCAATCATAAATGATTATGAATGCTCACACTACCCAAACGCCGAAAAACCGATCCCGGATTGACCGTCGCCCGAAATGTCAGGCGCCGGTCAATCCGGGATGGACCCGCGGACGGGAACTCCGTTCGCAACGACTCCGCTCAGAACAGCTCAGAACAGGGTCTCGTCGTGGTCGTCGGCGGGGTGAGGCGTGTAGGTGATCTCGAACTCGTCGTCGGCCGGGGCGTCGGTGGTGTTGAATGCGCCGGCGTTGGACTTGTGCAGGCTCACGGTGCCATAGGCGGGGACGGTGACCTTCTGCCAGCGCGCGCCCTCGCCGTTGATCTCGACGGCTGCCTCGATGTCCTTGGCGGTCGGGTTGTAGAGGATGGCGGCCAGATCGCCGTTGTCGGCGACGAAGGCGACGGAGCCGAGTCCGCCGTGACGGCCGTCGCGCGTGTAGTTGGACGAGGCGACGCGGTGGGAGCCGACCTTCACGTCCTGACCGAAGTTGCGCAGCATGAAGTATTCGAGGTTGCGCTTGACCTTGCCGGTGGACGAGTCGATGGTGATGACGCCGCGGCGGCCGGAGGTGCCGGCGTAGCTCGGGAAGCCCTGCTCGTCGAGCGCCATGTTCCACAGGTTAATCAGGCCCATGCCGTTGCGCACGAGCCAGGTGCCGATCTCGCCGAACATGACGTGGCTGGCCTCGTCGACGGTCTCGTCGAGCATGCAGCGGCGTTCGGTCATCGCAACCTTCCAGTTCGGGAACTGGCGGGCGCCGTTGTGGATCCACTCGGGCAGGCCGGAGTAGGTGTGGAAGGCGACGCCGGCGAAGGCGGACGCCTGGGCCGGGGTCATATACTCGCTCACCGGACGCTGGTAGAAGCGCAGAGAGTCGTCGCCGAAGTAGATCTCAACGTCCGGGAACGAGCGGTCGAGGGCCGGGCGCAGGTATTCGGAGCCCCACTTGGCGAGCTCCTCGGGGGTCCACACGGTGATCGGCCACGGGCAGCCGTTGCTCGGCTCGTTCTGCATGGTCACGGAGGTGATGTGGATGCCGTACTTGGCGTACGCGGCGATGAACTTGACGAAGTACTGCGCGTACACGTAGTCGATGGTGTCCTGGTAGCGGTAGCCGTTGCCGACGTATTCGCCGAGGCGCAGGCGGCCGGCGCCGGAGAGCACGCCGGAGGTCTTCATCCACGCCGGGGCGGACCACGGGGAGGCCATGATCTTGACGGCCGGGTTGATCCTTACGATCTCCTGCAGGACCGGGATCACGTTTTTCAGGTCGCGGGTGGCATCCGGAGCGCCCGGCTCGCCCTCGCCGATGGAGAAGTACTGCAGGGAGGCGTCGGCGGCGACGCCTTCGGGCAGGTCGTCGTAGGAGTAGTACTTCTGGCTGGAGAAGTCGCACGAGCCGATGGAGATGCGCACGGAGGAGAAGCCGCCCTGCTCGGGGCTGAACATCTCCTCGAGGATGGCGTGACGCTGCTCGGGGCTCATCGAGTTCATGAACAGGGAGGCGGAGGAGTCGGTGATCGCGGCGCCGACGCCCTCCCACATCTGATAGCGGCGGGTCGGGTCGATGATGACCGGAACGGCGTCGCCGTGATCACTTTCGATCACCGGCGTGTCGATTTCGGCGCGACGATCGGCGAGATCACCCGTCGTGCGGGTCCAGCGCTCATGCGCAAACGGATTGAGAAACTCGGTCATGCTGACCACTCCTTCGTGCTACCGGCGGGCTACTGGCGCAAGCGATTCCGCTCGTCCAGACGCCCGCACCATGCGGCTTCCTTGTATTGTTCGTACATGCTCAGTATACACGCGACACGCACATCATAACTTTTTCAATCTTTTTTTGTCAGTTTTGATCATGTCATGATTATTTGTGCTATAGTCATGCACGTAACAACCCGACGGAGCAAGGAAGTTCGAGACGCACCGAAGCCGTCGGGCCGAACGGAGCGCGGAAGAACACCACGCGCCGCGAGCATTAGGGAATATGAAAGGAACATCATGACGGCTGCAACCGCTGATGCCGCGACCGGCAAGGTCGTGGAAAACCCGCCGTTCAAGAAGACCGAGCCTATGGCCTACGCCATGGGCGACATCGGCAACGGCTTCTACTTCCAGCTGGTCACCAACTACGCGATGATCTACATGACCGACGCCCTGGGCATCAACCCGCTCATCGCCGGCTGGATCATCTTTGCAGGCAAGCTCATCTCCGCCTTCACCGATTTCGGCACCGGCGTGTGGGCCGATAACGCCCCGCTTCGCAAGGACGGCCGCTACCACTGGTTCGTGCGCAACCTGCGCTACCCGCTGATGGCAGTCATCATCCTGACCTTCCTGCCGTTCGTCTCCAGCTGGGCCCTGCCGGCGCGTATCACGTACATCACCGTGATCTACATCCTCGGCGTCGCCTTCTACTCCTCCACCTCCGCCCCGTACGGCTCCTTCGCCTCCGTCTCGACCCCGGTCGTCAAGCACCGCGACGAGATGGCCGCGGGCCGTGGCTTCGGTTCGACCGCCGGCGGCATCATCGTGACCTTCATCCTGCCGCTCGTGATGTACACCACCGTCGACGGCAAGAAGATCCTCAATGGCCCGGTCCTGATCTGGGTCGCCATCGTCTTCGCCGCCCTGCTGTGGATCTGCTACGAGATCACCCTGCGCGGCACCGTCGAGCGCATCCGCGTCGAGAAGGGTACCAACGAGCACGTCCCGCTGTTCAAGTCCATCAAGTACATGTTCTCCAACCGCGCCATGGTGGCCCTGATGCTTGCCGCCCTGCTGCTCATCTTCGCCCAGATGTTCGCCGGCGCCGTGAACTCCTACCTGTACAAGGACTACTTCAACAACACCGCCGCCCTGGCCATCCTCGCCGTGCAGAACGTGCCGGTCCTGATCGTCGCCCCGTTCGTCCCGGCCATCTGCGACAAGTACGGCAAGAAGCTCGTCTGCGGCATCCTGCTGGTCTTCACCACCGTGGTCTATGTCGTGATGTTCTTCCTGCACATCACCAACCCGTACGTGTTCGTCGCCTTCTCCATCGTCGCGATCTTCGGCAACGGCGTCTTCGGCCTGATGGTCTGGAGCTTCATCACCGACATCATCGACGACATCCAGGTCAAGACCCACACCCGTGAGGACGGCACCGTGTACACCGGCTACATGTTCGCCCGCAAGATCGGCCAGGCCCTCTCCGGCCTGCTGCCGGGCATCGTGCTCGCCGCCACCGGCTACGTGACCGCCACCTCCGGCCAGGCGATCACCCAGTCCGCCGACACCCTGAACAACATCTACGCGGTCGCCACGCTGGCCCCGGCCATCGGCAACGGTCTGATCGCCATCATCCTGCTCTTCTTCTACCCGCTGTCCGGCGAGATCTCCAAGAAGAACGCCGCCGAGCTCGCCGCCCGCCGCGCCGCAGGTGAGATGTGATCTGATCCCCGGTCGCTGACCGATCCGCGGATTCCGCCCCGATATAAGAGCTCCCGGCCACAGACTGCAAGCTGTGGCCGGGAGCTCTTATATATGATATGATCGTTAATGATCAATATTGTTCATTGTTACTTCAAGGAAGTCGTCATGCTTGATTTCGCCGCACTGATGCCCGCCGCTTTCACCAACGATCCGAAGCACCTCATCACCATCGTCGTCGTGGCCCTCGTCGTCACCATCGCCAGCTTCGTCGTCAACCAGTTCACCAAGCGCCGCTGACGAGGTCAGCGTAGGCCCCACTGCCCCAGAAACCACTTCCATGCCGGAATCTGATGGATGACACGGCCATCCCGTTTCCAATCGATCTCCTTGCCATCAGCGACGATGATGGTGCCTGTCTCGATATCCCGCTCCGACATCAGCTCCCATAACGCACGGGTCTCACGTTCGGCCGTGGCCGGATCATCCATGTTCATGGTGACCTGATACAGGTCGTATCCATCATGCTCAAGCATGTCGCCCACCACGAAATCCACTTCGTATCCATGGGTTTCGGTACGGCACGACGATATGCCGTCCCTGCGGAACCCGAGACTGCGCCGCCTGAGTTCGAGGTACACGGCGTTCTCCAGCCGCTGCCCGTCATCACGCATGCCGGCCGCGCTCGCCGCCGCGACCAAGCCGGGATCTATCGCGTATATCTTCGGCATCGAGGTGGTCCTCTCGCTCAGCGACAGGGAGAACTCCCTCACACGGAAAAACAGGTAGGCGTCCTCGAAGTATTCCAGAAGATCACCCAGCATCGCCCGACTGGTCATCAGCCCCGCCGATCTCAGCTCGTTCTCGATCTTGCGGACGGACAACTGTCTGCCGACGACCCCCATCACACGGCGAGCCATCATGGACGCCACGCGTGGCCGACCGATGTCATGGCGCTCGACCACGTCTCGTGACACCACCCGCTGCACATATGACTGCAACAGGGCAATCCGCTGCGGCGCGGGAAGATCCAATGTCGCAGGAAACCCGCCATGTTCCAGATACGTCCGGAATTCGTTCGACAACACCACACGCTCCGCGGTGGAATACCCTTCCCGCGGGTCACGGGACAACACGTCCCCATCCACACCGCCCCCAGCGAGGAGAACCTCGCGGAACGAATACGGCAGCAGTTCGAAATCCAAGGCACGCCCACGAAACTCCGTCGAGATCTCCTTGGACAGCATCTTCGAGGACGAACCGGTGACGTATATCGTGGCCCTGACGGTGTCGACCACACGCCGCAGCCACTTGCCCCAGTCGGACATCTCCTGCAGCTCGTCGAAGAACAGATACATGCCGTCCTTCATCGCCTCCGGGTGCATTGAATAGAACGTCTCCAGCACTTCGTCACCGGTTTCCGGAGTGACGTTCCCCAGACGGTCGTCCTCGAAGTTGATGTAGCATATGCGATTCCAGCCGATGCCCATATCGCGCAGCGTCTCGATCTCCTGGAACAGGCGGTAGCTCTTGCCACTCCGACGCATGCCCACGATCACCTTGACCAGGTTGCCCACCTTCGGCGGCAACGGCCTGCCCAGATCCAGATCGCGCGGTGTGATGGGTTGATAATCCTCGATGCGGAAGTTCCTCAGCTTCTCCTCGATGACGGGGTTCCCGGCCATTGCACATGCCCCCTTTGCCAGACTGATGCATTATTGGCAACTTCATCATACCAATAACATGAAAACTGGTAAAGGGAAATTACCAATTTAACGTTCGACCCGCTCGGGTTCCTCATGAAGACGCATCCCACGACAGTGCAGAGAGCGGCACCGATATGGGGCGCGTGCCGGAGAGGATCCGGCACGCGCCCCATATGTGCAATTCGAACTTGCCGACAGCCGCCGATTGGAGGCTATCGAAGGTCACCTGAGGCTGCGGCCGGCACACCAGACGTGGGCGACGGCCCAGGAGGCGGGGTCGAGCAGGTTGAAGTCGGCGGCGAAGCCGGGGGCGACGAAGCCCAGAGGCGCTCCGGTGACCGGGTTCGGCCGCTCGAAGCCGAACGCGCGGGCCGGGGTCAGCGTGGCCGCCTCGACCGCGTCAGCCGGGTCGAAACCGAGTTC
The DNA here is from genome assembly GCF_000741175.1 of Bifidobacterium callitrichos DSM 23973. Lineage (GTDB taxonomy): Bacteria > Actinomycetota > Actinomycetes > Actinomycetales > Bifidobacteriaceae > Bifidobacterium > Bifidobacterium callitrichos. Next base: position 99,323 of record NZ_JGYS01000008.1, on the reverse strand, counting down.
CAGAACGGCCCGTTGTACTGCGACCTCGAGCGTCAGCGTGGAGCCGGCGATCGCGCCGTTGGAGACCAGTCGCGCATGTCCGTCGACGACGTTCACATCCAGCTCGCCGAGCTTGTACGCACCGTCCGGGCACCCGGTGGCGGCCATCGAGTCGGTGACGAACGCGATGCGATGAGGCGCGAACCCGAAGCCCAGACGCACCATCGGATCCTGCACATGGAAGCCGTCGTTGATGAGCTCGATCGTGACGCGCGGATCCTCCACGGCCGCCGGGATCGGCCCCGGCTCGCGGTGATGCAGCCCGTTCATCGCGTTGAACATGTGCGTCATGATGCCCGCACCCGCGTCGAAGCCGGCCTTCGCGGTCGCATAGTCGGCGTCGCAATGGCCGACGGCCGGCACGACGCCCGCGGCGCGGAACCGGCGGATCGCGTCGAGCCCGTGCTCGTATTCCGGCGCGATCGTGATCTGACGGATGCAGCCGAGCCGCCCGACGCCCGCGTGACGGCCGGCACGGGTGGCAGCGGCACCGGACACCCCCGACGCCTCGAGCATCTCGTCGACCAGATCCGGCGTCGGATCCTTCAAACAGTTCGGATCGTGCGCGCCTTTACGCTTCAGCGCCAGGAACGGCCCCTCCAGATGGCATCCGAGGATGTCGGGGCGGCCGGACGCCATCTTCTCGCGCACGGTGCGGATGTTGCGGCAGATCACGTCCATCGGATTGGTGATCAGCGAGAGCACCTGACGCGTCGTGCCGTGCACCGCATGGCCCGCGCGCGCCACGTCGATCCCCTCCGGACCGTCGTCGAACGACTTCTCCCATGCGCCATGCGCGTGGATGTCGACGTATCCGGGCGTGAGGATCCGCCCATCCGCGTCGATGACCGACTCCCGCGATGCCGGGTCGATGCCGACCGTACGGCAGGCGTGCTCGAACTCCTCCTCACCGGACCCGTTCGCTCCGGCCTGCCCGGCGGCGACGATCACGCCGCGCGCGTCGGAGACAACCCAATAGTTGTCACGCACGCCGCCGGCGTCGACCTTGCGCGCACCCCGGATCGCGACCGGACGCGCCTCACCCTCCAGCGCAGCGGTCACGTTCGCGACGATCTCCTGCCTGCTCCCAGACTTGGCTGTCATGGACTTGGCTGTCATGGCGATCAGATCCCCTGCCAGGCGGGCTTGTGCGCGAAGGCGTAGCGATAGTAGTCCTTATGACGCAGACGCGAGGCGGCCTCCTCGTCGACGATGATCGTCGCATGCGGGTGCAGCTGCAGCGCGGACGCCGGGCAGAACGCGGAGACGCCGCCCTCGACGGTCTCCTCGATCGCCTCGGCCTTGCCGGAGCCGAACGCGAGCAGCACGAGGTGACGGGCCTTGAGCACCGTGCCGATGCCCTGCGTGATGCAGTGGGTCGGCACCTTATTGATGTCGTCGTCGAAGAAGCGCGCGTTGTCGATGCGCGTCTGCTCGGCGAGCGTCTTGACGCGCGTGCCGGAGGCGAGCGATGAGCCCGGCTCGTTGAAACCGATGTGCCCGTCGGTGCCGATGCCGAGGATCTGCACGTCGATGCCGCCCGCGGCCTCGATCGCCGCGTCGTAGGCCGGGCCGGCCGCGGCGATCCTCTCGCCGTCCTCGAGCGGGGCGCCGTCCAGCACGTCGCCGGGCACGTGCACCTTGGCCGGGTCGAGGCCCAAGGGCTCGACGACCGTGCGATGGATGGTCGAGTGGTAGGACTGCGGGTGATCGAGCGGCAGGCCGAGGTACTCGTCGAGCGCGAAGCCGCGCACCTGCGATACGTCGATCGACTCGTCATGCACGATTGTGGCGAGCGCCTGATAGGCGGCCAGCGGGCTCGATCCGGTGGCGAGTCCCAGCACCGCGTCGGGCTTGGCCTTGATGAGGTCCGCGACCGCGCGGCCGTAGATCTGGCCAGCCTCCTCCTCGTTCCTCACGATGATCACTTCAGCCATGATGTCTATCTCCTTAGCACTTTGATGTCCGGTGGTTTTCGTCATATGGTTCGTCATTGAATAGGGCGACAACACCCATTCTAGGTGTCATCGCCCTATTTATGCAAACTATCTTAACTTTATGAGCGCCGGGTTTCGCGCCGAATCCCCTCGCAACCTCATCGACGGGCGAACACGGCTACAGCACGGCGTTGGCGACGGCCATGGCGGCAACTCCGGTCAAGCCCATCGAGGTCAGGCAGAAGCCGGACAGGCGCGCGTTGCCAAGGACCTTGTCAGTGAAGATCGCGGAGAAGATGCCGGCCGGGGCGAAGCAGATGAACACGACGGCCTTGCGGGTCATCGCGTCAAACGGCAACAGATGCCACGCGGCGAACGCGAACAGCAGCCCGAAACCGAACCGGCAGACGAGGATCATCAGCGCGTCGGCCACGTCGCGGCGGGAGCCGGGCAGATCCATCATCATGCCGATCATCAGCATCGAGCACAGGGTGTTGCCGCCGGAGATCGGGGCGAGGAAGTCGGCCACCGGCATCGGCGGCTTCACGCCGGCGATCATGAGGACCGTCATCACCATGTAGACGTCGAACGGCACGGATGTGACGAAGTTGCGCACGATGGTGCGCGCGAAGGCGCGACGCTCGAGCCGACGCGCGTCGGGGTCGTCGGATCGCGGGGTCGCACGCGGCACGACGGTCGCGCGCGGATCGGAACCGACCTGCTTGGCGAGCGGGCGGGACGAGTCGATGTTGAGCAGGGCGGCGGTGGTCACGTAGTTGCCGGCGGACATCATGATGGAGTTGCCGACGTCGAACATGATGGCAGGCAGCGCGGCGGCCGGGCCGATGAAGGTGGTGAGGATCGGCAGCGTGAAGTTGCCGACGTTGAACCCGGCTCCGTTGAGCATCAGGAACGCGCGGCGCGCGACCGGCATGCGACGGGAGACGACGAACATCGTCACGAGCGGGATCGTGGCGCAGATCAGGCCGAACGCGGAGATCCACAGCAGTCCCAGATCGTGGCGCCCGGTGGCGAACGAGGAGACGATGGCGGCAGGCAGGGTGATGTTGAGCACCACCTTCTGCAGCACCTTGTAGTTGTCGGGCCCGAACAGCCCGATGCGCTTCAACGCGTATCCGATGAGAATGATGGCCAGAATCTTGGCGACGGCGAGCATGACGGCCCCTTCGGCTCGGAAATCGGACGACGATACGGCTCGATACGACTGGAGAGAACGACTACCGGAAAGCATGACAAGGGGCGATCCCCGCCGGATCAGCAGCGGGAGTCGCCCCTTGTCATGCAAACATGTGAGAAGTGGAGAAGTAGGTCAGATGCGTCCGATCACTCGTCGTGACCCCAGACACGGACCTTGCCCGGAGCGACGTCGCCGAGCAGGTGGGTCGGCGCCGGGTTGAGCTCGAACTCGCCGTCGGCCGGGACCTCGGACTTGTTGAGCTCGCCGTTGCCCTTGTGGACGGTGACCGTACCCCAAGCCGGGACGGTGACCTTCTGCCACTTGTTGCCCTCGCCGGAGATGGTGAAGGCGGCCTCGAGCGGCTCGCCGGTCGGGTTGTAGATGTGGGCCGCGACGTCGCCGTTCGGGGCGAGGAAGGCCACGGAGCCCAGACCGCCGGACCAGCCGTCGGGGGTGTAGTTGGAGGAGCGGACGACCACGGAGCCGGGCTCGACATCCTGGCCGAAGGCGCGCAGCATGAAGTACTCGAGGTTGCGGATGACCTCACCGGTCTCGTGCTGGATGGTCACGACACCGCGGCGGCCGGTCGCGCCGACCTGGTTCGGAAGGCCACGCTCGTCGAGCGCGAGGTTCCACAGGGCGATGAAGGACTCGCCGGTGCGCACCAACCAGTTGCCGATGATGCCGGACATGATGTGGGCGGCGTCCTCCGGGGTCTCCTCGATCATGCAACGACGCTCGGTCATGCCGAACAGCCAGTGGCTGTAGGAGCGGTTGGCGTTGAAGACGTTGGAGTACGGGCCCTCGTAGGTGTGGAAGGTCAGGCCGTCGACGGAGGCGGCCTCCTCCGGGGTGACGATGTCACGCACCGGCCACTGCAGGTTGTGCATGGAGTCGTCGTTGATGAAGATGCGCATCTCCGGGTAGAACTCGTTGAACGCCGGGCGCAGGAAGTTGTGGGCGAACTCGGCCTGCTGCTTGAGGGTCCACATCATGGCCGGCCACTTCGGAGCGTTGGACGGCTCGTTCTGAACGCTGACGCCCCAGATCGGGATGCCGAGCTTCTCCATCTCCTGAACGTACTTGACGAAGTAGCGGGCGTAGGTGCCCTCGAAGGAGTCATGCATCGGGTCGAAGCCGTTGCCGGTCCACTCGTTGAAGCGCAGGTGGCCGCCCTGGCACAGGTGGCCGGTGTTCTTCATCCACGCCGGGGCGGACCACGGGGAGGCGATGATCTTGATGGACGGGTTGATCTTCAGGATCTCGAGCAGCACCGGGATGATGTACTTGAAGTCCTTGGTGGCGTCCGGGGCGCCCGGCTCGCCGGTGCCGAGGGAGAACTTGGAGAGCATGTTGTCGTGCTCGCCGAAGGGCAGGTCATCGTAGGTGTAGTACGGCTGCGCGGCCGGCTCGCAGGAGCCCAGCGGGATGCGCAGGACGGAGAAGCCGCCCTTGTCCGGGTTGAAGCAGTCGTCCAGGAAGGCGTGACGCTGCTCGGCGTTCATCGAACCCCAGATCAGGGAGGCGGCCGCGTCGGTCAGGGCGGCGCCGGCGCCGAGCCACGGCTGCTTGCGGTCGGCCAGATCGACGACGATCTTGGCGGCGTCACCCGGGTCGGTGACGACCTCGGGGGCGGCGAGGGTTTCGCGACGCTGCTTGAGATCGCCGGAGGTGACGGTCCAGAATTCGTTGCTGTACTTGCTCATGTTGGTCCTTAGCTGTGTGTGCCTGTACACCATTCGGTTCCCGATCACGTCTCCGTGACCGGTTCCCGTTGACAGTTCATACCATAGCACTTTCAATCCGTTTTGATCAAATGCAATCATGCTTGTTCAGCGTGTCGCGGCGAGAATTGCCCGTTTTGCCGTTTTCTCATGGGTTTCGCGTACGATGAGAACAATAATGATCACGAATGTGCATTGAGGCATATGCGGTACATATGGCATCATCGTCACCATCGCACGCCGTCATCGCACATTCCGTCCACACCATAGGAAGCGAAGAAGTCAGAGAGCAGATCATGGCAGACATCATCAGCACCAGCGACATCACCGCCGTCAACGGCACCGACGCATCGACCTCGGATACCGGCACGGGCGCGTCAACAGGCACAGGCGCAGCGAAGCGCGACTACCTGCCCGCCGAACGCCAGAACATGATCCTCAATCTGCTCACTCGCCAGAGCGTGGCCACTGTCGCCGAACTCGCCAAGATGCTCGACACCACCGAGATCACCGTGCGCCGCGACCTGACCGTGCTCAGCAAGGCCGGACTGCTCAAACGCATCCGCGGCGGCGCGATGTCCGTCAGCAGCTCCGCCAGCGCCAATGGCAAGCCCTCCATCGCCGACATCGCCACAAGCGCGCTCTCCGAACGCACTCCCTCAGGCGGCATCGCCATTAAGCCGGTGCCACACAGCCTCGAACTCGGCAGCGACCAGCCGGCCATCGGCGTGATGCTGCCCGAGCCGAGCTTCTTCTGGCCCGGAGTCATCGAACAGATGCGCAAAATCGCCTCACGTCTGGGACTGCGCATCATCACGCGCGAAACCGCGTACGACGTCGACGCGCATGAGGACGAGATCCTCGCCGACATGATCCAGGACCCCACCATCTGCGGCCTGATCGTGGCCCCCAGCGTCCACTCATACGGCAAGCGCACATGGGACTGGCTCGCCACCTGCGAGATGCCGACCGTCGTGATCGAACGCGATCTGCCGCTGCTGTGCGAGCATTTCGTCGATTCCGTACGTACCAACCACCCCTACGGCGTGCGCAAGGCCGCAGTCCACTTCCTCAGGCATGGACACCGATCCATCGGGGCCGCCTTCACCGACACCCCGACCTCCGCGATGATCCAGGAAGGCTGGCGTGACGTCATCGAGTCCACCGACGAGATCCAGTGCCCGTTCGCCTTCGAAGGCATCCAGCCATACGACACCAAGGGCGTCAACGGCATCGTCGACAAGATCCTGCTGTCAGGGGTCACGGCGATGCTCGTCCACTCCGATTATCTGGCGATCGCCATCGCGCAGACATTGGAGCGCCGAGGCAAGCGCGTGCCCGACGACCTGTCGATGATCTCGGTCGACGGCTTCGCGACGCCGAGCTCCCGACCGCTGACCGTCCTGCGCTCCTCGGACAAGGATCTCGCCGAGGCCGCGATCCGCACGCTGCTCGAGCGCATCCAGGACCCGGATCGTGCTACCAGGCACGTCCTCGTCGACCCGAACCTCATCGACCGAGGCTCCGTCATCGACGTGAGGTAGCATCCGCCCGCGGCCCCCCTCGTCAGAGGGGGCCAGGGCTCGCCTACAGCTCGACCTCTTCCTTGGTGGGATCGGACCGCAATTAATGACAGCCTTCGGCTGACCTCATATAGCTCGCTGTCGCTCGCCTTCGCCTAAAACGCCTCTGGCATTTTCTTTACGGCTCAGCCTTGATATGGGCGAACTTAGCGGCCAAGGCCTCTTTGTTGCGCTTCTCGTCCTCCTCCTTGGCCTTCTTCTTGGCGGCGGCCGGATCCCACAGGACGTCCTCGCGGTGCTTGTCCCATTCGCCGGCGGCCAACGGGGAAACAAGACCGGCGACGGCGTCGACGGAGGTCCGGACGCCAACTGGGGCCTCATCCCCATCGCCGACGATGACCTTGGCACGGGTCTCCAGCAGCTCACGAATCTGTTCGTCGTTCAGGGCGATGCGCGGCACGGCGAGCTGCTCGTTGAGCTCGTTGATCACCAGCACCAGGGGCAGGAATGCCTTGACGGCATCATCAGCACCGGCACCAACCCCAGCACCAGCACCGTCCTCGGCGACAGACTCCTCCCCGCCCACGGTCACATCGCCCACAACCGCACCGATCAGCGCGTCAAATACCGCGAGCCCGGCCGCAAAGCGATGGGCCACCGCGTCGACTAGAGCGTCGGACGGCTGGAAATCGTCGTCCGTCGGTGCGGCATCGGAGGACTTCCCCGCCTCGGAACCCGAGGTCTCCCCCGAACCATCACCTTCCTGCGAACCGACCGCATACACCCCAGAATCAAACTCCCCCGCGTCCATCGCGGCCTCGAGGGACTCCAGCACCTCGTGCACGCGCACGGACACCTCGTCCGGCCACTCGACCCCGAGCGCCTCGACCGCATCGTCGATCAAAGAGGCGTCACCGGTCTCGGAGAAGTCGGCCATCGCGTCGTAGGCGTCATTGGCGGCGAGCAGGGCGTCGACGATCAGCTGCGGACGGCCAGGAATCGCGTCGGCACCCTCATAGACGAACTCGGCGTCCGGCACGGTCACGTCCTCGCCGGTGAGGATCCGAGCGAACGCGCGCGTGACGCGCACCTGCAGGTTCTCCGCGTACTTCGCATCGTTGTCCATATGCATGGCGGCGGTCAGCGGCCACAGAGCCACCAGCCTTGCACCGGCGGTCGCGGCCTCTCGCACGGCGGGCAGCGCGGAGATGCGCTCCACGTCATCGACGTTCAATTCGTAGGTCATAAGCAGGGCTCCTTCGCGTGACTGTTCACCGGGGCCACCTTCAGCCCCGCGACGCCCGCCGCCGTTCCCGGCGCATCCGGCATCAGGTATCCGGCATACAGCATGGCGGCGGGGCGTCCATCCGTAACCGATTCTAGTGTGCCTTCACTCGATGCCGGCGGCCGGGTCGACATACGTGATGGACATCACACGCCCGGTCTCGCTGTCGAACGTGATCGACGTGATCGAGGCGAGCGCGGTGTGGCGCAGGAACATCCAGTGCTCGGCATGACCGGTCTCCAGCAGGTGGCGGAACGACCAGATCGGCGATTCGTGGCTGACGACGATGATCTGCTCGCCGGCGTGCTCCCTCACCTTCTCGCGGGCGAAATCACCCACGCGCTTGGCGATGTGCGCATACGACTCGCCCCAGCTCGGACGCCACAGGTTGCGCACGAGCTTCCAGTTGCCGTTCCGCCACAGCGCGCCCTCGCCATGGCCGATGCGCTTGCCCCGGAACTCGTTGCCGGCCTCGATCACCCGTTCGTCGGTCACGAGCTCCAGCGGCGTCTCCCCGCGCGACTGCCTGACCGGATTCAACGCGTCGAGGATCGCGCCGGCGGTCTCGCGCGTGCGATCAAGCGGCGACGAGTAGACGGCCGCGACCGTGTTCATCTGCGGGCTTTCGGCGATGTATCGGGCCGTCGCCTCGGCCATACGCCGGCCCACATCGGACAGGTGGAAGTCGGGAAGACGCTCGTAGAGCAGATGATCGGGGTTGTACACCTTGCCGTGTCGGACGAAATGGATGGTGGTGGCGCTCACCGGTCGATCTCCTTGATCTCGCATGGAATCTGACTCATAATCTGACTCAGGACAATGGCTCCAATCTACCGCTCCCCCTGCGGAATCACGGCGGAATGACTGCGGAATCGCCATGAAAGCCCGCAGGAACCCGCGCCGAGTCGTCCGCGTGTCGCGATCGACTCACGCGTAGAGTGGCCGCGACGCAAACGTGCGAACGACCGCACACCGACGACGGCGACAGAACAGTCAGCCGGAGACAGTCATGGATGACGGGTCGGGAACGCACCCCTTTGCGCGACCAGAAGGACAACACATCAATAACGATGAGGGCTCCGACGTCCAACGCCACGGACGATCGGGGGACATCCAATCGGGAGCGGAAAGGAGCAGGTGCAGTATGTCCGAAACCACCAATCAGACGAACCAGACGAACCAGACGAACCAGGTACCGGACGGCGGCCCGCGCAAGACTTCGTCGTCGGCTTTGAAGGAGCTCGGCCACCGCGTGTTCGGAGGCTACGCGGAGCTGCTGCGCATGCCGCACACCGCACGGTATTCGATCGGCGGCGTCATCGCGTGCATGCCGTTCCCGATGATCGGCATGACGATCACGATCTCCGTGCAGCACTACTACGGCAACTACTCGCTGGCCGGCATGCTCACCGCCATCCAGGCGATCGCACTGGCCATCTCGACGCCGCTGCTCGGCAAGCTCACCGACAAGTTCGGCCAGCGACAGGTCTCGATTCCGACGATCATCGTGTGGATCATCGCCGCGATCGCCCTGACCACGTCAATCACGAACCGCGCTCCCGAATGGGTGCTGTACTGTCTGACGCCGCTGCTGGCCGCGATTCCGCCGTGGGGCGCGATGAGCCGCGCCCGCTGGACGCGACTGCTCAAGGGCGACCGCGAGCGCACGGATCGCGCGCTGAGCCTGTGCGGCGTGCTCGACGAGTGCATGTGGGTGGTCGGCAATCCGCTCGCCTCGACGCTCGCGGTGATCTCCGGTCTGCTCGCGTTCTCGTTCACCGGCGTGTGCGTGATCGTCGGCGCGCTGATGTTCCTCACGGAGCTTTCGACCGAGCCGCCGTCGCAGTCCGATCTGGCGCGCGCGGAGGGCATCACCCGCAAGGAGTATCGCGCCCGCGAGGCCGCGAAGGCCCAGGCGCTGAAGGAGCAGACGGCGGCCGAGGAGACGCGTCGCCGGCTGGAGCGCGAGGGCGTGACCGATCCGGAGGCGATCTCGCGCGAGGTCGCCCGCACGGTGGACGAGGTGCGCAGCGGCAAGGTCAAGAAGGCGTCGATCTGGGGTCCGGGCCTCGTTGCCGTGTGCGTGACGTGGTTCGGTCTCGGCGCGTTCCAGTCGGCGGCCGGCATCTCGATCATCGCGTTCGCGACCGAATCGAACATGAAGCAGTACACCGGCTTCGTGTTCGCATGCTTCTCGATCAGCTCGCTGTGCGGCGCGATCGTGTACGGCGCGAAGAACTGGGTGATCCCGCTGTGGAAGCGCTTCTACTTCTGTCTGGCGGTGGTGAACATTGGCATCGGCTCGTTCATGTTCGCACGTCACCTGTGGGTGATCATGATCATCTATCTGCTGATCGGCGTGTGCCAGGCGCCCACGTGGATCAACGGCAACCAGCTGATGCTGCATCTGGTGCCGCCGTCGCGTCTCACCGAGGGCATGGCGTGGATGGGTGCGATGAACTCGATCGGCGCGTCCGCCGGTTCGGCGATCGCCGGCCAGTTCATCGACCGCATGGGCTCGCACGGCGGCTTCCTCGTCGTGACCGCGCTCGCCATGGGCTCGCTCGCGATCGCGCTGATCGGCTTCAGGCAGATCAAGTCCTCCACCGAACAGCCGACCCTGACCGAAGTCGCGGTCTGAAACAACGAAGCCCCGCCATCAAGGCGGGGCCTTGACTCCCCTTGTCAGAGGAGACGGCCCATAAAGCTGGTCTGAGGAGTAAGTCAGGGTAAGTCAGGACTACTGCCAGCCCTTGGGCGTGTGCTCGAGCGACCACACGCCGAGGCGATGCGAGAAGCTGTTCTCCCACTTGGCCTCGAGCTCCTCGGCCGTGAGCTTGTTCTCCGCCGAGCGCAGGCGGTTCATCGCGTGCGTGTGCGTGTCGTCGAGCAGCCACTTGCGGATCGCGAAGTTCCACACCATGACCACGGCGGTGGCGACGAGCTTGCCGACGTTGGTGCGCAGCAGGTACTCCGCGTGCTGCGTGTTGAACGCGTCGTGGTTCATGCCGTACGTGGAGATCCAGATGATCGCGTCGTTCATGAACAGGCCGACCACGGCACCGGCCACGAAGATGACGACCTCCATCCACCGGGCCATGTCCTCGCGGTGCTTGAACACGAACTTCATGCTCGCCAAGTAGTTGAAGATCAGGGAGATGACGAAGGAGATGGTGGCGGCCAGCACGTTGTGCATGTGGAACATGCCAACGAGGATGTTGAGGATGCCCCAGTCGATGATAAAGGCGATGACACCGACGATGCCGAATTTCATAAGCTGCGCGATCAGTTTTCTCACAGTCAGGTATTCAACACCACGCACCTGACCGCTGGCTGTCCGCTCACTGAAGGCTTTCCCGTACCGCCTTGCGGCCACTAGACTGGGAGATGATCACCACTCCATCATTGTTTCCGATAATAATCCGATAAGGAGTGTTCCGATAAGGAGGAATCATGCCCGTCATTCACACCCACGTCTCCGTCAAGACCACGCCCGAGCAGCGCGAGGCCCTGAAGACCGCCTACGGCAAGGCCATCACCGCCGTGCCGGGCAAGTCCGAGGGCTGGCTCATGTGCCCGTTCGAGGATGAGATGCCGATCTACTTCGCCGGTTCCGACGATCAGCCGGCCGCCTACGTCGAGGTGAACGTGTTCGGCCGTTCCGTGCCGGGTTCCGCATGGGAGAAGCTCACCGAGCAGATCATGGCCGCGCTGAACTCCACGCTCGGCATCCCCGAGGACCGCACGTACATCCGCTACACCGCCACCACCGACTGGGGCTGGAACGGAGGCAACTTCTAGTACCCGGCCGAAAGAGCGACCATCTGCGTTACGAGGGGTACTTTTCCGCTGTTGCGGACATCTATCTCGCTTACATGGGGTATGTACCCCATGTATAAAGGCCCGAAAACGGCTTGACCGCATTGCGGCTGAGCCGTTTTCGGGCCTTTGTACTTAGGCTTGGTACCCCTCGTAAGCGAGATAGATGTCCGCAACAGCGGAAATGTACCCCTTGTAAACGAGATACCCCTGAAATGCTCCAGGATCGCCCGAGATCAGACGATCTTCGGCATCGGGGTGGTCAGCGAGGTCGTCAGGTTGACATGGACCAGACCGGCGCCGGCGTGCACCTCGACCTTCTTCAGGGTCACGGTGCGCTCGTCCTCCGGCGCGCGGTCGTTGTCGGTCATCGTGGCCGGCGACTTGACCGCGACCAGCGCAAGGTCGGCCAGCGAGATGCCGGCAGACTCGCACAGCTTCACGGCCTCGTCGCGGGAGGCGATGAACCCGTCCTTGAGCAGCACGCGCTCGGCCGGCACGCCGTAGGCGTTCTCGGCCACCCACTTCACGTTCTCGATGACGGACATGCCCTTGTGGCTGTGCGGCTGGGCCGGCATCGAGCCATGCTCCAGCACGTCGACGAACGCATCGAGCTGCGGGGCGAGCGCCTCGCCGCCGTCGCGGTACAGGTTGCCGATGATCGGGTCGCGGAACTCGAGCTTCGCGGCCGTCTCCTTGAGGGACGGGATCTGATCGTCCTCGCCGTCCCACAGGTTGACGAGCGGGAAGGTCGGAATGTCGAGCTTCTCAAGACGCTCGACGTGGAACGGGTAGCGCCATGCGAGTTCCGGATCGTCACGCCACGTGGAGGCGCGGGTCACGACGACCGCGGCGGACGGCCACTGCGCGCCGAACTCGCGGCAGGCGATGTCGAGCCACTTCTGCGCGCCGGCGTCGGTGCCGTAGCCGGCCTCGACGATGACGACGTCGTGCAGCGCGCACGCCATCTCGACGGAGACGAGCGTCGGGATGCCGATCGACACGTTGGCGAACGGGCCGCCGTGCACGTACACCGGGGAGCCGTTGATGGTCTCGGTCTTGGCCGGCTTGACCGCGTCGGCGAGGATGCCGGTGATGCGCCACAGGTCGACGAACTCGCCGAAGGTGACGGCCTTGCCGTCCTTCGTGCCGGCGATCATCTTCGCCACGCGCTCGGCGATCTCGTCCATCGAACGCGACAGCACGACGATCTGCATGAGCTCGCAGGTCGGGGTGAGCACGACCTTCTCCTTGACGTCGCCCTTGCCGTAGTCGACGGCGATGGAACGCAGGGAGCGGCTCGGCACCTCGGAGACGCGCGGCACGAGGATGTCGTCGAGGCGACCCTCGTCGACGGCCTTCTCGGCGAAGGAGACGAGCAGGTTCTGCGCCGCCTCGATCGCGCCCATCTCTCCACACAGGCCCCAGTCGATGAGCTCGGGGTGGGTCAGGGATGCCTTGCCGCCGCCGGAGGCGCCGCCCTTGGAGCCGGCGGCCGTGATGCCCATGCTCGGCTGGCGCAGCACGGCGGCCGCGTCGATGCCGCGCTTGTTGAGCGCGTCGATCAGGGCGATGGTGGTGGTGGTCTTGCCCTCGCCGCGGCTCGCCTTGAGCGGGGTGTCGGCGGTGACGAGCACGACCTTGCCGTGCTTGCGCGGGGCGTCGGGATTGTTCTTGAGGTAGTCGAGATAGCCGAACGCGTCGATCTTCTCGACCAGGCCGTACTGGCTGGTGAAGTCTTCGATGGTGGTCATGGATAAACCTTTCTCAATATCAACTGGCTCTTCTTGCCGGAGGAACCGGCTCGTGTAACGAGACTGAGGGGTAGTCAAATTATAAGGAGCCGACTACCCCGCAGCCAGTCATCACTGGCAGTGAATCAGAAGTCGGACATGTGGAAGCCGTTCTTCATGGCCATGGACCGCGTGTACAGCACGGAGTCGAGCAGCTTCTCGGTCTCGACCTTGAGCTGGTCGGCCATGGTCTGGTTGGCGGCGGCGAGAATGCCGCGCACCTCCTCATTGCGCACGGCCTCGATGATCTCCTCCGGCTCGAGCGGCTGCACGTCACCATCCACGTTGTCGGCCTCGAACTCGGCCTCGGCGGCGGACTCGGCCTCCTCCTCGGCGGCCGTGAGTCCCAGACGTGCGACCTGTTCGTCGGTGGCGGCGACGAGGCGGTGGCCCAGGGCGCCGGTCTTCTGCTGGTAGCGCTCGACCGCGTTGGACGTGTCGGCGAACGCGCCGTCGCACAGGGCGGCGATCACGCGGTTGGCCCAGTAGAAGTTCTCGGTGGTCACACGCGTGGTGGTGTCGGCGAGGTAGGCCGGCGTCTCATCGACGTTCGGATAGAACGGCACAAGCGTGTTGAACGGGTTGGAGCCGTACGCCATCCACTGGATCGCGCGGTTGGCCTGCGGGCGGTACGGGCGGATCTGCATGACCGCGAGCTGGCTCTGGCGGTTGATGCCGATCGGACGGTACATGTGGCGGGTGTGCTCGTCGCCGAGCTTGCCGTACGGATCGTACGGGGTGCCCTGATAGTGGCCGGAGAGGACGTACTTGATGTCCTCGATGGTCACCTTGCGCTCGGGCTGACGGGCCCACGGGATGTCGTTGTTCTCCGGGGAGTGGTCGGCGTCCGGGCCGTCCCACACCTCGTCGTACGGGTTGAGGAAGCGCTGCATCCACCACGCGCGCGGCGTGTTGTACACGTGGTCGGAGTCGGAGTGGGAGCCGAAGGCGTCGCGCGGGTTGAACGGCGAGGTCGATTCGACGGCGAGGTCGAGGTGATTCTCCTCGATGAACTCGGCGAGATCCTCGGAGCACATGTGGCTCTCCTGATCGCCCAGCGCGTCGTCCAGGTCGAACTCGTCGATGCCGAGCTGGTTCGGCATCGTCACGTACGCCTCGTCCGGCACGCGCTTGGCGATCCAGTGGTGGCCGCCGACGGTCTCGAGCCACCAGATCTCGTCCGCATCGGAGAACGCGACGCCGTTCATCTCGTAGGTGCCGTACTCCTCGAGCAGCGCGCCCAAGCGGGCCACGCCCTCGCGCGCGGTCTTCACGTACGGCAGGACGATGGTGAGGAAGTCCTCCTCGCCGATGCCGCCGGGGACCTCCGGCTCGTAGCCGTCCTCGCCGGGCTTGCCCTTGGCGGGCACGAGTTCGACGAACGGGTCGGCGCCGAGCACGCGCTCGTTGGTGGTGAGCGTCTCGGTGGCGCTCATCGCGACGTTGGCCTCGTTGACGCCGGCTTCGCCCCAGATGCCTTCCTTGCGGTCGGCGTTCGGCACGGACGTGTACTGCAGCGGGTCGTCCGGCAGTTCGATGGTCAGGTGGGAGATGACCGACGTGTACGTGCGCGGCTGCTCCTCGGGCTTGATGACGAGGAACTGCTTGGGGTTGAACTCGCCGTTGGCGGAGTCCTCGTTGCGGGCGATGATGGTCGAGCCGTCGTAGCTCGCGTCCTTGCCGACCAGAATCGTGGTGCAGGCCATGGTTGGATGGGTGTCCTTTCTTGTTGTCCTCTTGTTGTCCTCAATGATGTTTACAGCGATGGATGCTTACAGCGATCGGCGCATCGTCACGCCCTGCCGGTCAGGAAGATGCCGGCCTGATCGGCCTGCTCCCCCGACTCGCGCAGGCGATGCAGCAGCTCGTTCATCCAGAAGCCCTGATTCAAGCCGGGCAGCGGGTTCTTGGTGGCCCAGACATGCAGGTAGTAGTCATGGTCCTTGTCCGGCGGCTGCGGTCCGTTGTAGCGCATGATGACCGCCGGGTCGTTGTCACGGCCGAGGAACTTCGAGGCCGAGGAGTTGCGGCCCTGCACCGCCTCGGGGATCATCGCGGGCATCTGACGGGAGAAGTCCGGCGGGATCGACAGCGCGTGCGAGTCGTTGAAGTCGAACATCAGCGCGTCGATCGGCAGATTCGCGACCGTCCAGTGGATCCATTCGAACCCGCACACCGGAATCGAATCGGGGTCGGTGAACGTCCAGTGCAGGTACTTCGCGTCGGGGTCCACCTCGTCGATGTAGAAGGGGAAGGAGATGACGGGCACGCCGCCCGCGCGGTATTCGGGCGCGGCCGCCTTGGCGAAATCGTCGGGAATGACGGTGAAATCAGCGGAAATCTTCATACGTCCCAGTGTATCGCGCGCCACGTTGCGCGCGTGAAAAACGGATATCGCATCGAAAACGAAAAAGCCCGGCCTGTGCCGATGGGGAGTGCTCATTCCCATCGGCACGGGCCGGGCTGACAGCGGTGATCCGGACGAAGGGGAAACCGGATCACGATTAGTGGTTCATCGCCTGATGGCGCACCGCATTAGGGGGCACTGCACCGTCAGGCGGGAATCGGGCGTGGGATCAGTCGCCCCACGCAGGCTTGTAGAAATCGCCGTTCAGAGCGGCCTCGGCCTTGACCTTGGCCTCCTCGAAGGTGACTTCGGCGAGCTGGGCGCGCACGTCATCCAGCGCCACCGGGGTCATCGACAGGGAGTTGACACCGAGACCGGTCAGCACGACGGCCAGATCCGGATCGGCCGCGGCCTCGCCGCACACGCCGACCGGCATGCCGTGGGCGTTGCCCGCGTCGGCGATCAGCTTGATCGCGCGCAGGACCGCCGGGTGCCATGCGGTCTGGTAGTTGGAGACGGAGCCGAGGATGCGGTCGGCGGCCATCGTGTACTGGGTGAGGTCGTTGGTGCCGATGGAGACGAAGTCGGCGACTTCGGCAACCTTGTCGGCCATCAGGGCGATGGACGGGACCTCGGCCATGACGCCGACCTTCTTGAGGCCGAAGCTCTTGCCGAGCTTGACGAAGTAGGCGGCCTCATGCTCGTCGGCGACCATCGGGGCCATGACCCACAGGTCGGCGTCGGTCTGCGCGTCGGCGGCGGCGAGGGCCTTGAGCTGGCCCTCGAGGACCTCCTTGTGCACGCGCAGCGTACGCAGGCCACGCAGGCCGAGGGCCGGGTTCGGCTCGTCCTCCGGGGTCAGGAACGGCAGCGGCTTGTCGGCGCCGGCGTCCAGCATGCGGATGACGACCTTCTTGCCCGGGAACTGGGCGAGCAGCTCGGTGTAGGCCTTGGTCTGCTCCTCGACGCTCGGCGGCTCGGCGTTGCCGATGAACAGGAACTCGGAGCGGAACAGGCCCACGCCCTCCGCGCCGTACTCGATGGCGGTCTTGCCGTCGGCCGGCTTGCCGAGGTTGGCGAGCAGCGGCACGAGGTGGCCGTCCTTGGTGCCGCCGGCCTGGCCGCGCAGCTCCTTGGCCTTGGCGGCCCTCGCCTTGGCGTGCTCGGCCTCGCTGATCTGCTCCTCGGTCGGCTCGGTGACGACCTCGCCCTTGGCGGCGTTGACGATCACGGTCTCGCCGTTGCGAAGGTCCTCGGCGCCGGCCGCTGAGACGACCGCGACGATGCCGCGGGCACGCGCCAGAATCGCGGTGTGGGAGGTCGGGCCACCCTGCGAGGTGACGATCGCAAGGGTCTTCTCGAGGTCCAGCGAAGAGGTGTCGGCAGGGGAAAGATCGTCGGCGACGAGCACGAACGGCTCATCGGAGTCCGGCACGCCCGGTGCGGGCACGCCGCGCAGCTCGGCGATGACGCGCTGACCGACATCGTGCAGGTCGGCCGCACGCTCGGCCTGGTATCCGCCGATCATCCTGAACATCTCCTCGACCTGGCCGAAGCCCTCCAGCACGGCGCGCTCGCCGGTCTTGCCGCCGTTGACGAGATTCTGGATGGAGGTGGCGAGCGAGGGATCGGAGGCGAACATGGCGATGGCCTCGAGGATCGGAGCGGCCTTCTTGGCGCCTTCATCGCCGTGCTTGGCCTCTTCGGCGCGACGGTTCAGCTCCGCGTTGACGGTGGCCAGAGCCTTGGTGACGCGTTCGTTCTCCACGACGGCGCTGATGGATGCATCGCGACGCACGTCCGCCGGCTCCTCCAGCGGCGGTGCCATGCGGATGACCTTGCCGACGGCGACTCCACGTCCGATTCCGTTTCCGGTGATAACCATGATCGAGCACTCCTTTATGTCTTATGTCCTGTTGCGACCGGTACCGTGCGGTTCTTTCCGCACTGGCCGGTCTTCTGCGGCGCAATGGCGTGTAATCCATTTACCGACAGTGTCAGTATACACAGAAAAAAGATTGAAGCAACACCGGTAATCGTTTTCTGCGTGTCGTGAAAATCTGTGCTATAGTTTCTTTCAGCGCTCAAACCCGTCACCGATTGACGAGCACGCGCGGCATATAACATACAGACATAAAGGAGTGCTCCCTATGGCAACTGCAACCCGTTCCACCGTGATCAACGATCCCGTCGGCATCCACGCCCGTCCGGCCGCCGAATTCGCCCAGGCCGTCACCGCCTCCGGCTGCACGGTCACCATTGCCAAGGAGGGCGGCGCCGCCGTTCCGGCCGGCTCCATCCTGTCCATCATGGGCCTGGGTATCAAGCAGGGCGACACCGTGAACCTGACCGTCGAGGGCGACAACGCCGAGACCGTCGCCGACTCCCTGGTTGCCACCCTGACCAAGGCCGAGTGACCATCCGGCACATCTAGTTCTCGGGGCGCCGCAGCGCATGGCGACGTTCCCGTTCCTTCCCTATTCCACGTGTTCGCCGCCCGCGCGCTATGATGCTGTGCCGGGCGGCGAATTCGTTTTTCACGAGGTTCCACCGGGTTCGCCCAGACCGGCGATACGACGTCGGTCCCATCAACCCAACCCAGCGGTATCCGGCAAGCGAAAGAGCAGCAACATGGCCAATCGGGCATCGAAGTCCCAAGCCTCCATCGTGGAAGTCGCCACACTGGCGGACGTCTCGACCGCCACGGTGTCGCGTGTGCTCTCCGGCAGACGAACCAAGGACGACGAGATCGCCGCCCGCGTGCGCAAGGCCGCCGCCGAACTCAACTACTCCGTCAACTACGCCGCCAGCGCACTGCGCTCCGACGTGACCAACACGATCGGACTGGTCATCCCCACCGCCTCCGACAACTTCTCCGCCGGTCTCCTCGACGCGCTCGAACCGATCGTCGATGACGACAGCCGCCAGCTTCTGCTCGGCATCGGCGCCGACGAGGCCACGCAGATCGACCGCATCGACGCCCTGTGCTCACGCAAGGTGGACGGGCTCATCGCCGTCACCTCCGCCGGCGCCGATCTCTCCCGCGTCTTCGACAAATACGCCGACACGATCCCGATCGTGCAGGTCGGCGGCCGTCAGCGCTCCTTCCGCACCAACATGGTCTCCATCGACGAGAACACCGCGATGGAGGCGATCATCCGGCATCTGGCCGAGCAGGGCGTGCATTCCGTCGCCTACCTAGCCGGCAAGGAGGTCTCGTTCGAGTCC
Source organism: Bifidobacterium callitrichos DSM 23973 (assembly GCF_000741175.1). Taxonomy (GTDB): domain Bacteria; phylum Actinomycetota; class Actinomycetes; order Actinomycetales; family Bifidobacteriaceae; genus Bifidobacterium; species Bifidobacterium callitrichos. Next base: position 80,430 of record NZ_JGYS01000008.1, on the reverse strand, counting down.
GCCGAGCTGTTCGCGATGTTCCACACGCAGGTGCGCGCCGCAGGGCTCACCACCGACAGCGACTGGAACCGCTTCGGCGATCGCACGGTCTCGCGCGGATTCGACTGCACGATCCGCCTGTTCGGCGAGCGCGGCCACCCCGATGCGGTCGTCTGCGCCGACGACACGATCGCGTTCGGCGTGATGATGGCGCTGCACGCGCTCGGCATGAACGTGCCGGAGGACATCAAGGTCGTCGGCTATAACGACTCGCCCATCGCCTCGGCGTCCCTGCCGACGATGACCTCGGTGCGCCCGCCCTACGCGCAGATCGTCTCCGAGTCTCTCCGCCTCATCGAATCGGGCCCCGGACACCCCGCGCACGTCTCCCTGCCCCCGCAGCTCGTCGTGCGCGTCTCCTCCACCAGGCGGTAGGCACAATCTCGGCTCCCCTTGTCAGGGGAGCTGGCCCGCGAAGCGGGACTGAGGGGTAGTTACGGCGACGACACGCCTTCAGTCCGTTCCGGTAACCGGTGTGGTGGCCGCGGGACGATGCGCGACACGCTCAAGGCCGCTCGGCCAAGCCTACGGTCGCGCATCGCCCCGCGGCCACCACACCTCCTTCTGTGCATATGTTTCCGATTCATTCGTTATCCGTTATTCCTACACACCCGGCCGGGTGCGGGTGGCTACGTCCTGGAAGCGGAAATAGTCGGGGCGATGGCGTGACTGGGTCCATTCGAACTGCACGCCGTGGTCGTCGTAGGTCTGGCCGGTGATGACGGCCAGGCAGTTGTAGCCCTTGAGATCCAAATAGCGTCGGTCCTGGGCGGTGACCTTCTCCACGGTCATCGTACGTTTGCTGGTGGTGATGACGATGCCCAGCTCGCCTTCCAGATAGTCGTAGACCGACGCCCGCGCGATATCCTCGGTCAGCCCCTTGGCGATGTCCGAACGGAAGTAGTTGTGGTCGAGGATGAGCGGTTCTCCGTCGAGCATTCGCAGACGCAGGATGTAGGTCAGCGCAGAGCCCTCCTCGAATCCGGTCCGAGCGGCGAGCTTGGCGTCGGCGATGACGTGACGGAACTCCAACACCTCGGTCGAGGCCACGCGATGGTTGCGCGCGACGGATTCCTTGAACGATTCGATCCCGCCGACAGTGAACGCGGCCTGTTCGACCGGCTGGTAGATGTTGCGCACGCCGCGACCGTGCATCGACTGCACGTACCCGTCCGAGGCCAGTTGGGCGATGGCGCGGCGCACGGTGTTGCGCGAGCAGTCGTACCGCGCGGCCAGCTCGTTCTCACTGGGCAGCAGCGACTGGTAGGCGTACTCCTCCTGTTCGATCCGCTCCTTCAGATCGCGATAGATATCGTCGTACTTCGCCTTCGGCATGCGTCGTTCGCCTCCTCCCAGCATCTTCCGATTCGCTATCACTTGTTTGAACGTCTCTGTCGATTCTAGCGACACGCCGGCCCGCGGCATATCCGACACGCGGGTTGACTTGTTCAAACAAGTTTCTTATACTTGTTCAAACAAGTAAGGGGCGATTCGCGAGAATCACCCCCCGACCCACAACCGACAACGGCAAGCAACGAAGCACCCCGCACTTCACGCGGGGGTCAGGTCAAGGAGAGACATATGGGCAAGTACGAGGGCGACGCCAGGCGCCTGCTCGATCTGGTGGGAGGAACCGCCAACATCAAGGCCGTCACGCACTGCATGACCCGCATGAGGTTCGTGCTCGTCGACCCGAAGCAGACCGACGAACCCGCCATCGAGGAGATCGCCTCGGTCAAGGGCATCTTCACCCAGGCCGGCCAGTTCCAGGTCATCATCGGCAACGACGTGGCCGAGTTCTACAAAGACTTCACCGCCATCTCCGGCATCGAGGGCGTGAGCAAGGACGAAGCCAAGGCCGCCGCCAAGTCGAACCAGAACGTCGCGCAGAAGATCATGGGCACGCTCGGCGAGATCTTCGCCCCGATCATCCCCGCCCTGATCTGCGGCGGTCTGATCCTCGGCTTCCGCAACGTGATCGGCGAGATCAACTTCTTCACCGACTCCGGCGCATTCGATCTTGCGAACGGCACCAAGTCCCTCGCGGACATCTCCCAGTTCTGGGCCGGCACCTACAGCTTCCTGTGGCTCATCGGCGAGGCCGTGTTCCACATGCTCCCGGTCGGCATCTGCTGGTCCATCACCCGCAAGATGGGCACCACGCAGATCCTCGGCATCGTGCTGGGTCTGACGCTCGTCTCCCCGCAGCTGCTCAACGGCTTCTCCGTAGCCTCCACCCCCGCCAAGGACATTCCGGTGTGGGACTTCGGCTTCGCCAAGGTGCAGATGATCGGCTATCAGGGCCAGGTCATCGCCGCGATGATGGCCGCATTCGTGCTCGTCTACCTCGAACGTTTCTTCCGCAAGCACTGCCCCGAGGTCGTCAGCATGATCGTCGTGCCGCTGTGCTCGCTGCTGCCCGCCGTCGTCATCGCGCACACCATCGTCGGCCCGATCGGCTGGAAGATCGGCGACTGGATCGCCTCCGCCGTCTACGCCGGTCTCTTCTCCCCCGTTCGTGTCCTGTTCGCCGCCGTCTTCGGCCTGCTCTACGCGCCCGTCGTCATGACCGGCCTGCACCACATGACCAACGCCATCGACACCCAGCTCGTCACCCAGTACGGCGGCACCGCGCTGTGGCCGATGATCGCCCTGTCCAATATCGCGCAGGGTTCCGCCGTCGTCGGCATGGCCTTCCTGCAGAAGAAGAACGAGCGCGCCCAGCAGGTCAACGTCCCCGCCCTCATCTCCTGCTACCTCGGCGTCACCGAGCCGGCCCTGTTCGGCGTGAACCTGAAGTACCGCTTCCCGCTCATCTGCGGCATGATCGGCTCCGCCTCCGCCGCGATGATCTCCGTCGGACTCGGCGTCGAGGCCACGTCGATCGGCGTCGGTGGCCTGCCGGGCATCCTGTCCATCAAGCCGCAGTTCTGGGGCGTCTTCCTGCTCGCGATGCTCACCGCCGTGGTCGTGCCGTTCGTGCTCACCGTTGCCGTGGGCCGCAGGAAGCTCACCGCCGTCGACCGCTTCGGCAAGGAGCCCGCGGTTGCCGCCGTGGCCGAGCCGGTCGCCGTCTCCGGCACCGCCGTCGCGCCCGTCGCCGCCCCGGCTCCGGCTTCCGAGCCGACCGCCGACCAGAGCGCCGCCCCGACCGAACTCACCGCGATCCTCGACGGCACCGTCATCCCGATCGATCAGGTACCGGACGACGTCTTCTCGAAGAGGATCGTCGGCGACGGCGTGGCCTTCGAACCCACCGGCACCACCGTGCTCGCCCCGGCCGACGCCACCGTCTCCGTCGTCATGGCCGACACCGGCCACGCCTGCGGCCTGAAGCTCGCCAACGGTCTCGAACTGCTCATCCACGTGGGCATCGACACCGTCTCGATGGGCGGCGACGGCTTCCAGCTGCACGTCAAGGCCGGCGATACGGTCCGCCGCGGCGACCCGCTGATCACCTTCGATCCGACTAAGATCAAGGCCGCAGGCCACCCGACCACCACGATGCTCATCGTCACCGGCGAAGGCGGCGCCGAGAACGTGACCATGCACTCCGGATTCACGGCCATCGCCGGCGAAACCCCGGTCATCACCTGGAAGTGAGACACACCATGACGTTCACCACCGATTTCCACAAGGCCACCGTCTACCAGATCTACCCGAAGTCGTTCGCCGACTCGAACGGCGACGGACTGGGCGATCTCAGGGGCGTGATCGGCAAGCTCGACTACATCGCCGACCTCGGCGCGGACTACATCTGGTCGACCCCGTTCTTCGTCTCCCCGCAGAACGACAACGGCTACGACGTCGCCGACTACTACGACGTCGACCCGGCGTACGGCACGATGGCCGACGTCGAGGAGCTCATCGCCGAAGCCGGCGAGCGCGGCATCGGCCTCATGTTCGACATGGTCTTCAACCACGTGTCCACCGAGCACGAGTGGTTCCGCAAGGCGATGGCCGGCGATCCGTACTACAAGCAGTTCTTCTACTTCCGCAAGGGCAAGGGCCCGGGCGTGCCGCCGACGAACTGGGAGAGCAAGTTCGGCGGCTCTGCGTGGGCGTACGTGCCCGAGTTCGACGAATGGTACCTGCACCTGTTCGACCCCACGCAGGCCGACCTCGACTGGGAGAACCCGGACGTGCGCCACGAGATCCAGAAGATCGTGCGATTCTGGATGGGCAAGGGCGTGCGCGGATTCCGTTTCGACGTCATCAACCTGATCAGCAAGGCCGCCTTCGAGGACGATCCGGACGGCGACGGCCGCCGCTTCTACACCGACGGCCCGCGCGTCCACGAATACCTGCGCGATCTCAACGAGGCGACGTTCGGCACCGATCCGGGCATCATCACCGTCGGCGAGATGTCCTCCACGTCGATGGAGCAGTGCTACCGCTATGCCGGAGCCGACACCCACGAACTGAACATGGTGTTCAGCTTCCACCATCTCAAAGTCGACTTCATGGGCAATGAGAAGTGGGTGCTGGTACCGCCGGACTTCGCCAGGCTCAAGCGCATCGTCTTCGACTGGCAGACCAACATGGCCGCGCATAACGCATGGAACGCGGTGTTCTGGTGCAACCACGACCAGCCGCGCGTGGTCTCGCGCTTCGGCGATGAGGGCCGCTATTGGAAGGAGTCGGCCAAGATGCTCGCCACGGTGATGCACTGCCTGCGCGGCACGCCGTACGTCTATCAGGGCGAGGAGCTGGGCATGACGAACGCCGATTACACGTCGATCGGCCAGTTCCTCGATGTGGAGAGTCTCAACCACTACGAGATCCTCCAGCGCAAGGGTCTGAAGGCCGATGACGCGCTGCGCATCATCCAGGTGCACTCGCGCGACAACTCCCGCACGCCGATGCAGTGGGACGACTCGCAGTACGCTGGCTTCATGCCGTCGTCACCGGCTTCGGCCTCGGCTTCGAGCCATGCCGCGGCCGAACCGTGGCTGGCCGTGAACGCGAACCGCGATCACATCAACGCCGCTGCGGAGATCGCCGACCCGGATTCGATCTACCACTACTACCGGCGGCTCATCGCCCTGCGCAAGGAACTGGACGTGATCGCCTTCGGCGACGTCGAACCGCTGGCCGTGGATCACCCGGACGTGTTCGCCTACCGCCGGCGCTGGCAGGGTCACGAGCTGATCATGGTCGCCAACTTCCACGGCCACGACACCGAATGGACCGGCGCCGAAGTCCCCGATCTCGAAGGCTTCGAACGCATCCTCGGCAACTACGCCGACGCCCCGCACGCCAACACCACATCCCCCGTCTCGGGTCTGCGCCCCTACGAGACGTCCGTCTGGTACCGCTGAGTCGGCATCACCCATATCCTCCCGCCACTCGGCGAGCGTCAACCGTTTGCCGTGCACTGAACGGCGCAATCATGCGGGCTTCAACACAGGAACCGTGTGATTGCGCGCTTAATCCCTCACCCATCCCGCCCCAACTTGTCACAACGCGCGCATCACCGCTTGCCGTGCGCGTTGTGACAAAAATCCGTGTCACAACGCGCGAAAAACGCCCCGATTCTCGTCTTGTGACACGGATCCTCGGGCACGAACCCACGAACACAAGAGCCACACAACCACAAAAGCCCGGAATTCCGCCATTCCTGAGATTTTGCGCCAGTCCCAGACGGATTCATTACCCCCGAGATTTGTCACAACACGCGAAAACCCTTCAAATCGTCGCGTTGTGACGATTCACTGATCGGGCGATCCGCTTGATTCCGCCCGGCGCAGGCGCTCCTCGAGGTAATGGATGTAATGGATCTGCTGCTCGATGAGCAGATCACGCGGATCAGAACGAATGACCGCATCTCCGCCGCCAGCACTGTCCGTACCGGAGATCACGCCGCCCGCGCCATCCGACGAATCATGCGACGCCTTACGCGGGCGGCCTGCGGGCAAGGCGGGCACCAGCGCCTCGGCACGCCACCTCGCGAACGCGCGCTCGATACGCTTATAACCGATCAGCTTCGGATCCAACCCCGCCTCGCGAAATAAATCCACCGGATGCTCGCCCGCACGATACCGGCGAACGCAATCCGCGCGAAACCAATCCGCATACACGATCCTCGTCGACGATCCTCGTCGACGAGGATCGTCGACGACGCCCCGGCCACCGCCGGCAACGACCGCAAATACGCCACCAGCTCCCCGGAAAACGTCCGGCATACGTCTCACCGACACCGCGCCAGCGAGACGTGTCCGTCACTACCCGACGCTCGCCTCCCGTCAACACCCAGTTCAGCGAGACGTTTCCGCCGCCATCCGCCCCCCCCGCAGACCGCCGAGACGGACCATAACGGAGAGCACGCACACCGGCGAAACAACCCGAAACCGAAATCGGAATACCGCCGCCGCGGCAATGAAAAAGCCCCTTCACACTTTGGCCGGAACAAGGACGACAACGGAGAGCCCAACGGCTCAACAACGGATCACCACCCACGAAAACAGCAATAACGCCTTAAAAGTGTTCGATCAGCACACTTTTGACAACAACAGACACGCGAACTGCCTCGCCCTCGGCACACCCACAACACCGCGCTCAGTACATCAGCGCGCAGAACAGCGCCTCGAAGACCAGCACGGGGTTGCCGTTGCCCATGAGACGCCTGCGCGCGACCGCAACCTCGTCGAGCCGCTCCACGGCGGCGGCGCGCGGCATGCGCGAGGCCAGTTCCGTGATCGCCGTACGGTTCTCCAGATTGATCAAACCGACCGAGTCCTCCGCACCGTTCTGGATCACGGCCACATCGCGGTAGATCGAGGCGATCGAGTTCAGCGCGCGGTCGAGCACGTCGCGGCTGCGGCGGGTGGCCCGGCGCTTCAGCTCGTCCTTCTTGGAGATCGCATTGTATGCGCCGCGCAGTTTCGGCGGGATGCGGTCATCGGGGCCGAGTCCGTTGATGCGCCGGAAATCGGCCTCCTCGCGTGCGGCCTGACGCGCCGCATCCACCTCGGCTTGCGCCTTGGCGTTCGCGTTGAGCGATCCGGCGAGCAGCACGGCCTGCGACGCCCTGCGCAATCCGAGCACGCCGACGATGAGCTCGTCGCGGTCGGTCATGACCCGCTCGTCGGTGGCGTACAGTTTCGCGATACCGATATGCCCTTCGGAAAGCCGTGCCGCGCGCCGCGCGATCTTCGGCTCCGCGCCGACGCTCTCCTCGAGATATTTCGCGACCGCCGCCGCACCCGGTACGGCGAGGTTCACGATGCGCGTGCGCGAGCGGATGGTCGGCAGCACGTCCTGCGCGCTGGGGGCGCACAGCAGCCAGATGCAGTGCTCGGCCGGCTCCTCGATCTCCTTCAACAGCACGTTGGTGGTGCGTTCGAGCATGCGGTCGACGTCCTCGATGATGATGATCCGCCATGGCGCGGTGCTCGGCATCTGCTCGGACATGCCGATCAGATCGCGCACCTCGTCGATGCCGATCGTCACCTTGTCGGTGGCGAGCACGCTCACATCCGGGTGCGTGCCGGCGAGCACCTGCTGCGTCACCTTGGTCGGCTCGTCGCCCAGACCGTGATCGGGGCTTTCCAGCGCGGCCGCGAACGCGCGCGCCATGTTCGATCGGCCCGATCCGGGAGGGCCACAGATCAGCCACGACTGCGCGATCTGCTTCGGATCGCCGGCCGCGATGGCCTTCAGCTGTTCGACGACCTGCTGCTGCCCGACGAGAGAATCCCACACGCTCATGCCGACTCCCCGCCGTTCGCGCCGTCGCGCCGTTCGCGCAACAGCAGTCCGTCGATATCCGCCCGGATGGACGCCCACACCTCGTCGATGGATCGCGATGCGTCGATCACGCGGAACCGTTCCGGCTCACCGGCGGCCAGATCGAGGAACGCCTGACGCGTGCGATTCTGGAACTCGTTGCCGGCCGATTCCATGCGATCGGCGGTGTGGGTCAGGCGCGAATGCGACAGCGCCGGATCCATGTCGAGCAGGTACGTGCGCACCGGCAGTAGTCCGTTCGTGCCCCACATGCTCAACTCTCGAATTTCAGTGGCCGTCAGCTCGCGCCCACCCGCCTGATAGGCCAGCGACGAGTCAAGATACCGGTCGGTGATCACGACCTCACCGCGATCGAGCGCAGGCCGGATGGTCTCGGCGACGTGCTGCGCGCGGTCGGCGGCGAACAGCAGCGCCTCGGCGCGCGGCGCGATGTCGGCGGATTCCTCATCCACCCCATGCAGCAGCAACCGCCGGATGGCCCGTCCCAATGCGGTGCCACCCGGCTCGCGAGTTGTCACGACGGTGCGACCGCGCGATTCCAGATACGCGCGCAGCCGCTCGACCTGCGTGGTCTTGCCCACGCCGTCGACGCCTTCGAATGAGATGAACAGTCCAGCCATGGTTTCCACCATAACCGTTGCCTGCGATTCCCCGGCACCCACGGACGTCCCGTCGGCCCTTACCTACTTCGCGGCGCGCTTCGGCTTGGCGGCCACCACCGCGGGGCGTTCGTATCCCTCGTTCGCGGTGAGCCAGTCGATGTCGCTTTTCACGGTGGCGGCGGTGGAGCCGATCTTCTCGGCGATGCGCGTGTTGGCCCAGCCCTGATCGGCGAGCTTCCTCACCTCGACGCGGCGTTCGGCGCGCTTGGCCTCGACGGCGCTCACCTTCGGCGCGGCCTTGCCCTTCGCGCCGGAGCCCGATCGACCGCCACGACCACGCTTGGGGGCCGGTCCCATCGCACGCTTCTCGGCGAGGATGCGGTAGGCGTCCGCCGGTTCGATGGTGGCCGGATCGTACTGGCGCGGCAGCGTGCGGTTGGTTTCGCCGTCGGTCAGGTACAGGCCGAATCGGCCCTCCTTGATGACCACCGGCTTGCCGGATTCCGGATCGTTGCCGAGCGAGCGGATCGGCGGCTTGGCGGCGCCGCGACCGCGACCGCGGTACTTCGGCTGCGCGAACAGATCCTTCGCCTGATCGATGGTGACGGTGAAGATCTCGTCCTCGGAGCCGAGCGAACGGGTATCGGTGGAGCCGTCCGCCTTCGTCTTGGTCAGGTACGGGCCGTAACGGCCGTTGTTCGCGATGACGTGCGATTCACTGATCTCACCGGTTTCGGCGTTCGTCTCCTCGTAGGAGCCGACCTCGCGCGGCAGACGCAGCAGTTTCAGCGCGTCATCGAGCGTGATCGACTCGGGACTCATCGTCTTGAACAGGCTTGCCATCTTCGGCTTCGGCGCGGCAGGCTGCTTCTTCGAGCCGCGCTTGGAGCCGGTCTCGGCAGGAGCCGCGGCACCGGCGGCGGCGCCCTCGGCTCCGGCCGGCGGGATCAGCGCCACGTACGGTCCGAAGCGTCCGTTGCGCACCTCGACCGTGCCGCCCGTGACCGGGTCCGTGCCCAGTTCGCGCGGGCCGCCGGAATGGTTGTCGATCAGATCGTGCGCCACGGCGACGGTCAGCTCGTCCGGCGCGATCGTGTCGGGCAGGGAGGCGCGCTTCGGGTTGCCTTCCGCATCGAGGTGCTGCGTGTCCTCCAGATATGGGCCGTAGCGGCCGACGCGCACGTGCAGACCGTCGCCGATCTCGATGGTGTTGATGGCGCGCGCGTCGATGTCGCCGAGCTGCGCGACCTGCTGCTGCAGGCCCTCGTGCGCCTCGTCGGCCGACTGCGCGGCACCGTGCCCGGAACCGAAGTAGAAGCGGGTGAGCCAGTCGCGGCCGGTCTCCTTGCCGTGCGCGATCTGGTCGAGGCCGTTCTCCATGTCGGCGGTGAACTGGTAGTCGACGAGCTTCGGGAAGTTCTTCTCCAGCAGCTTGATCACGGCGAACGCCAGCCACGAGGGGATCAGCGCGCGGCCGCGCTCGTACACGTATCCGCGGTCGATGATCGTGGAGATGATCGACGCGTAGGTCGACGGGCGGCCGATCTCCTTGGCCTCCAGCGTCTTGACGAGCGATGCCTCGGTGTAGCGCGCCGGCGGCTGGGTCTCGTGCCCGTCGGCCTCGACCTCGGATGCGCCGAGCCGCTGGCCCTCGCTCATCGGAGGCAGGGACGCGTTCTCGTCGGCCGACTTCGCCTTGCCGTCATCGTCCTTCGTCTTATCCGTCGAAGTCGCGCGACGCCCCTCGCCGGTCGCCTTCATGAAGCCCGGGAACTCGATCACCGTGCCGGACGCCTGGAACGCGGCCTCGCCGTGATCACCGGCCGGAGCGGTGAGCTTGACGGTCGCGGTCGAACCGGTGGCATCGGCCATCTGCGAGGCGAGCGTGCGCTGCCAGATCAGCGTGTACAGCTTCAGCTGGTCGCTCGGCACCTTCGTGGCCAGTTCGTCCGGATCATGGAAGTGCGCGCCGGCCGGACGGATGCACTCGTGGGCCTCCTGCGCGCCGGCGGTCTTGGTCGCGTACTGCTTGGGCGCGTCGGAGAGGTATCGCTCGCCGAAGTGGGCCGTGACGCTTTCGCGCGCGGCCGCGATGGCCTCCTGCGAGAGCGTCACCGAATCGGTACGCATATACGTGATGTAGCCGTTCTCGTACAGGCCCTGAGCGGCGCGCATCGTGGCGCGCGAGCTCATGCCGAGGCGATTGCCGGCGGTCTGCTGCAGCGTGGACGTGGTGAACGGCGGCAGCGGGCGGCGACGATACGGCTTCGATTCCATCGACGTGACGGTGAACGGCGCGTCGCGCAGTGCCGTGGCGAGCGAGCGAGCGGTCGCCTCGTCGAGCTGACGGACGCCGGCGGACACACTGTCCGCGATGAGTCGGCCGTCATCGCCGAAATCCCTGGATCCGGCCAGACGATGCCCGTCCAGCCCGGTCATGCGCGCCTCGAACGACACGGGCGCGCCCTCCGCACCCGGCGCGGACAGCGTCGCGGTCACATCCCAGTAGGGTGCGCGAACGAACGCCATGCGCTCGCGCTCGCGCTCGACGATCAGACGCGTGGCGACCGACTGCACGCGGCCCGCGGACAGGCCCGGGCCGACCTTGCGCCACAGCACCGGAGACAGCTCGTAGCCGTAGAGGCGATCGAGGATGCGTCGGGTCTCCTGCGCGTCGACCATGTCGGCGTCGACGTCGCGCGTCTGGGTGAGCGACTGGCGGATCGCGTTCTTGGTGATCTCGTGGAAGACCATGCGCTTGACCGGCACCTTGGGCTTCAACGTTTCGACCAGATGCCACGCGATGGCCTCGCCCTCGCGATCCTCATCGGTGGCGAGGTAGAGCTCGTCGGCCTTCTTCAGCGCTGATTTGAGCTCGGAGACCGTCTTCTTCTTGTTCGCGTCGACGATGTAGTAGGGCTTGAAGCCGTCGTCGACATCGACGCCGAACTTGCCGAACTTCGCCTTCTCGTCGGCGGGCACCTGACTCGGCTGCGCGAGATCCCGGATATGACCCACCGACGCCATCACCGTGTATCCGTCTCCCAGATAGCCGCCGATCTTGTGCGCCTTGGTGGGAGACTCCACGATCACCAGCTTGGTGCCATTTGCCATGATCTCTCCTTATTTCTTCTTCCGCTGTGCAGTCATCATACTCACGACGCGTGGCCAGAGGGTTCCCGGCGGCGCTTCGGCGGGGCCGGAGGCGCCCCCACCAGGCCGAGACGGCTCAGCGGCGAGGCGGTGATCTGGCGCATCATCAGCGTGCATCCGAAGACCAGCAGGACGATCGCGACGGCGAGAATCGCGCTGGCCGCCATCGAGCTCGACCGCGCCCACTGCGCGCTCATCGTCAGTCCGGGCACGATCTGCCACACTACGTACGCGCCGTACAACGTCGCCATGATCCCGGCGGTCAGGGACACGCTCGCGACGATCTGCGCGCCTGCGGAGGAGCGGCGCGTGCCCATGCGGTCCATGCCGGACGCGCGCGTGAACGCGAGGATGATCAGGGCGATGCCGCCGACCAGCAGCATGGCCATCGCCGCGTCGGACGGGCGATGCCAGCGTCCGTAGACGACGGACAGGCCGACGAACGCGCTCCACGTCATGCCGACGAGCGAGACGACCCATCGCCATCCGCGCGATACGACGAGCAGCAGCGCGATCGCGGACGCGACGGCGAGCGTGACGTGCCCGGAGGGCGCGGACGGACCGTCGACGATCTCGGTGTGGATGATGAACGGGCGCGGCAGCACGGGCTTCATCAGCGTGGCGGCGAAGCACAGCAGACCGAAGACGACGATCTGCCCCAACAGCCACCAGCGTCTGCGGATGGCGGCGATGACGACGGCGATGACGGCGAGCGCCGTCGAGACGATCACCACGTTCAGGTGCGTGCCGAGCGCAAGCAGACCGCCCAGCCATGCGGGGGCCGTGTCGGCGAAGGCGACTTCGGTCATGTCGTCGAACGCCTGACCGGCCTCGGTGTGCGTGCCGAGCCACCATACGCCGAACGCGGCGGCGATGAACATGAGGCCAAGCAGCACGCACAGCACGCGGCTGGAGGCGCGCGGGCTGCGGGAGAGGGGATCGTTCTCGCCGGATGAGGATGCCTTGGCGCCTGCCGGGGCTCCCATGCCGGCGCCCGCACCGGCGCCCGTGGCCGCGTCCATCACCGCGGTCAGATCCATCGTGTTCGTGCTTTCCACGTCGGCGACGTCGGCCAGCGACGTCGGCCGGTTCGACGACGGATACGCCGGCTTGGACGAGGATCGCACGGGAATGTCCAGCGGTTCGAAGTCGCGTACCAGATCCGAGGATGCACGCGAGGACGTGCCGGAGGGTGATTGCGGCATGAGACGAGGCTCGCGGGGATCACGAATCACGGGACCTGAGGGATCGGAAGGCTTCTGTTCGTCGGTCATGCCATACAGAGTAGCCCACAAGCATAGAAAAACCTCCACGCACCCGTCAGAGGCCGCTTACCCTTGCTGCATTCCTGCCCTGGGGGGATTGGGCGACGTAACGCCGCGTGGAGGCTTTGTCTACTATACACCATGTTCCGACATATCCCGACATATCCCGACATCCTCGCCCTCCCCGACGTCCAGCTTCCTTCCAGACACCTTCATCATTGTGAGGATTTCACGGAAAAAAGCCACCTTGCGCAGCCTGAACAAGCAAAACCTTAGCGGCTTGTTCAAGGCATGTGGTTACGGTGGAGGGTATGGTTTCACACTCTAGTAACGGTCGGAAGCATGCCCGGAGGGCGGCGCAGGGTACGTCGGAGCGCAGATCGACGCGCAATCCGGCGGCCCGTCACTACCGCGGCGGCAACCATCGTGCCAGGGGCGGGAAGGGCCCGAAGGCAAGGGGCCGCAGCCGGCATCTCATCCTCAAGTGGATACTCGGATTGATCGCGCTGTGTCTGGCAGCCGGCATCGGTCTGTTCGCGTACCTGTACGCCACCACGGAGGTCCCCGCGCCGGAGAAGGTCGCGATGGCCTCGAACACCACCGTCTACTTCAGCGACGGCACCACCGAGATGGGCACGTTCTCCGAGCAGAACCGCGAGATCATCGACTGCGCCGTACTCCCCGACTACGTAGGCAATGCGATCGTCGCGTCGGAGAACCGCAGCTTCTATACCGACCGCGGCATCGATCTGCAGGGCATCGCCCGCGCACTGGTGAACAACGTCACCAAGGGCACGCGCCAGGGCGGATCGACGATCACCCAGCAGTATGCGGAACGCTATTACCTCGGCGAAACGACCTCGTACACCGGCAAGCTGCACGAGGCGATCCTCGCGCTGAAGATCGCGCAGAGCCAGGACAAGTCCCAGGTGCTGTGCAACTACATGAACACGATCTATCTGGGTCGCGGCGCGTACGGCATCCAGGCGGCCGCACAGGCGTACTTCAACAAGGACGCCAAGGATCTGACCATCTCGGAGGCGGCGATGATCGCCGGCATCATCCCGGCCCCCTCCACGTGGGATCCGGCGCAGAACCCGAAGATGGCTCAGCAGCGTTTCCACCGCGTGATCTCGATCATGAAGGAGGACGGCTACATCACCGCCAAGGAGGCCGCCGACGCCTCGACGATGCCGGACACCGTCGAGAACACGCAACAGGACATGTACAAGGGGCCGAACGGCTACCTGCTGCAGATGGTGCGCGATGAGCTCGTCAACAGCAAGGCGTTCACGAAGGACGATCTCGACACCGGCGGCTACAGGATCGTCACCACGATCGACAAGTCGAAGCAGGACCTCATGCAGCAGGTCGTCAGCCCCGCCAGCAACGGCATGCAGGGCGTGGTGCCCGAGGGCATGCAGTTCGGCGCGATGAGCGTCAATCCGAAGGACGGTTCGATCATCTCGCTGTACGCGGGCGACGACTACCTCACCAAGCAGCTCAACAACGCCACCCAGGCGCAGTACGAGGTCGGCTCCACGATGAAGGCGTTCGCGCTCATGGGCGCGGTGCAGGACAAGGTCAGCCTCAACACGATCTTCAACGGCAACTCGAAACGCACGTATCCGGGCATCGCGGGCACGGTGAGCAACGTGGGCGGCGCCAACCTTGGGTACATCAACCTGTACAAGGCCACGGCGCAGTCGTCGAACACGGTGTTCATGGATCTGCAGACCAAGCTCGGCACCAAGAAGATCGCCGAACTCGCGCGCGAGGCCGGCGTGCAGAGCACCTCACTGGACGGCTCCGAGCCGTACACGGTGCTCGGCAACAACGCCCTGACCGTCAGGGACATGACGTGGGCGTACTCCACGATCGCCAATCAGGGCAACAAGCCGACGCTGCACATCGTCGCGAGCGTGAAGGACGTGCACAACAAGGATCTCTACCAGGCGCCGACATCCACCACGAAGGTGTTCGAGGCCAACGACGCGAACCTCGTGACCAAGGCCCTAACCGGCGTGGTCCAGTCCGGCACCGCCACCGAGGCGCGTTCGATCGGACACACGATCGCCGGCAAGACCGGAACCTCGAACAACATGTACGCGGCGAGCTTCGTCGGCTACACGCCGTCCGTGGTCTCCACGTTCGCGATGTGGTATCCGGACGCGAACGGCAATCCGCAGGAGATCCCCTCATTCGGCCGTTGGACCGGACACTCCGACTACCCGGTGCACCTGTTCACCCAGTACATGACGCAGGCGCTGGCCGGCACGGCGAACGAGTCCTTCCCGACCGCCAAGGACAACGGCAAGGTCGGTGGCTCCGACGGCACGTGGGGCACCGGTTCGAAGTCGTCGAGCAAGCGGTACTATTCGTTCTCCGGCTCGCAGGACGCCAATACGCAGGATCAGTCCACCGACTCCGCGCAGTCCGGCCAGAGTAGCGAATCCGGCGCGGGTACGGGCGGCACCGGCAGCGGTTCAGGCACGGGCACCGGTTCTACGGGTGAATGCACGACCAATCCGTCCGCAGCGGGCTGCACGTCCTCCGGTTCCGGATCGAACGGCACAGGCAGCGGTTCCAACGATACCGGCGGAACCGGCTCCTCCGGTTCGGGATCGAACGGCACACAGGGCGATGTCCCCGAGAACACCCCCTCTGACCCATCCGCCGGCCCCGAACAGACCCCGGGCGTGATGGAGTAGCTGAAAAAGGAAGGCCTCGCACGGATCCAATCCATGCGAGGCCTTCCTACATAGTCAGCGCCTATCAGCGCCTATCAGTGCTCAGCCGAGCGGTTCACCCTGTTGATGCCGGAGATGATCGCCTTGAGCGCGGAAGTCGTGATCGACGAGTCGATGCCGACGCCCCAGATGATCTCGGAATCCGCATCGGAGCCGACCTGGCACTCCACATAGGAGGCGGCCATCGCGTCGGTGCCGACGGACATCGTGTGCTCGACGTAGTCCATGACCGACGCCTCGATGCCGAGGTTCGCGATCGCGTTGAGGAACGCGGCGATCGGGCCGTTGCCCACGCCGGAGATCTCACGCTCGTGAGGCTCGTCGACGCCCACGTTGACGCCACGGTCGAGCACACGCGCCTTGAGCACGGTGTCGGAGCCATCCTCACCGGAGGAGACCGCCACCTTGAGCAGCTTCAGACGGCCCCACGGGGCGAGCGACGCATCGTGCGTATCGCCGACGACCACGCCGGCGGCGGTCATGCCCGACTGCTCGACCGGCAGGTACTCGTCCTTGAACAGGCGCCAGATGTCCTCGTCCTTGACTTCCTTCTTCGTGTCGTCGGCGTACTTCTGCACGACCTTGTCGAACTCCACCTGCAGACGCTTCGGCAGGTCGAGGTTGTGGTTGGTCTTGAGCAGGTAGGCCATGCCGCCCTTGCCGGACTGGGAGTTGACACGGATGATCGCCTCGTACGTACGGCCGATGTCCTTCGGGTCGATCGGCAGGTAGGGCACGAGCCAGACGAACTTGTCGAGATCGGCGCCGGCACGGTCCGCGGCCACCTGACGGGCCTCGAGACCCTTCTTGATGGCGTCCTGATGCGAGCCCGAGAACGCGGTGAACACGAAGTTGCCCGCGTACGGGTGACGCTCGGAGATCTTGATCTGGTTGCAGTACTCGACGGTCTTGCGGATCTCCGGCACGTCGGACAGGTCGAGCTGCGGGTCGACGCCCTGCGTGAGCAGGTTCAGGCCCAGCGTGACGAGGTCGACGTTGCCGGTGCGCTCGCCGTTGCCGAGCAGGCAGCCCTCGACGCGGTCGGCGCCGGCCAGTACGGCCAGCTCGGTGGCGGCCACGCCCATGCCCTCGTCGTTGTGCGGGTGCAGGGAGAGCACCACGGAGTCGCGGTCGTCGAGGTTGTTGGAGACATACTCCACCTCGTCGGCGAACACGTTCGGCGTGGTCATCTCGACCGTGGCCGGCAGGTTGATGATCATCGGGTGCTCGGGGGTCGGCTTGATGACGCCGATCACCGCGTTGCACACCTCGACGGCGTACTCCGGCTCGGTGCCGGTGAAGGACTCCGGCGAGTACTCGTAGTACAGGTCGATGCCCTCGGCCTCGCCCTCCAGATGCTTGCACAGTTCGGCGGCGTCGGTGGCGAGCTTCTTGATCTCCTCCTTGTTCTTGCGGAACACGACCTCGCGCTGCAGCACGGAGACGGAGTTGTAGAAGTGCACGATCGCGCGCTTGGCACCCTTGAGCGCCTCGTAGGTGCGGCGGATCAGGTGTTCGCGGCACTGGGTGAGCACGACGATGGTCACGTCGTCCGGAATGAGCTCACGCTCGATGAGCATGCGGATGAAGTCGAAATCGGTCTCCGAAGCGGACGGGAAGCCCACCTCGATCTCCTTGAAGCCCATGGAGACCAAGAGGTTCCAGAAGCGCAGCTTGCGCTCGGAGTCCATCGGGTTGACGAGCGCCTGGTTGCCGTCACGCAGATCGACGGAGCACCAGCGCGGCGCGCGCTGCAGCTTCTTGCCCGGCCACGTGCGCTGCGGGTAGTCGAACGGCACCTGCTTGTCGTAGGCGACGTACTTGGTGTACGGCATCTTGCTCGGCTTCTGCGGGTCGCCGATGAATCGTGCGGGAGGCAGCAGCGGGTCGTTGTTCCCTCCGTTGGATGCCGCGGCGACCGCGGCGAGATCGAATACCGATGATTGATCCTGACCCATCGTTCCTCCTTTGCTTGGTACACGGCGTTTGGTGCATGACCGTCTCTGCCGGCCATATGACAGTGATCAGACGTCTGTGGTTCGTTTACGCATACGTAACATGCGCAATCCCCCATCCTACCTACCGCGCGCCCCAACGCCTCGCCGGGTCCACAATGTTGCACGATTCGTCGGTTTTCCCCGGTAATGTCTCGCACATCACACCGCGCGACTCCACCGTGCGTGCGCCGCGCCCGCCCCGCCACAGCCGCCATCACGCGCCACACCTCGCGCTACATTGGAGTCATGACACTGCGATTCCGCGAGGACGGCACCTTTCGTGTGCTGCAGATGGCCGATATCCAGGACAAGCCCGAGGTCGATCCCGACACGATCCGTCTGATCCGCGAGGCGATCCGCAAGGCGGATCCCGATCTGGTGGTGCTGACCGGCGACCAGATCCGCGGCTACGACCCCGCATACATCGATACGTTCCTGCGCCGCCGCGGCGAGCAGCCGGGCGCGCGCGTGCGCGTCGTCACCGAGATCGAGGCGAAGCTGCAGGGCGTCAAGCGCCGCATCGCCGAACGCCACAACCCCGACGTGCCGCCCGTCGACGACGTCATCACGCCCGCCGATCTGATGGACGAGACGCGCGCCAAGGTGCGCCGCACGTTCGCCGCGTTCCTCGGACCGGTCGTCGACGCCGGCGTGCCGTTCGCCGCGACCTACGGCAACCACGACTTCCAGTGCGGCATCCTCGCCGAGGAGCAGGACGACATCTACCGCGAATTCCCCGGCTGTCTCAACCCGCCGGCGCCCGCCTCCGACGAGCCCGACGCGCCGCGCCCCGATCCGCTCGCGTTCGAGCCGGGCACGTTCGCGATGCCGGTCGAATCCTCCGACGGTTCCGGTCATATCGCGATGAGCGTGATGATGGTCAATTCGGGCGATTACGCGGACAAGGACACCCCCGCCGAACGCGACGCGCAGTATCCGCTATACGCGACGAACCCCCGCGGCCTCGATCTGGCCGACTCCGACGGCTACGGCACGCCCTCCCCCGAGGCGATCGCCTGGCTGGCGGACGTGCAGCACGAACTGGCCGCGCGCAACGGCGACGGCAAGCCGGTGCCCGCGATCGCCTTCCAGCACATTCCGCCGCAGGAGTTCTACGACGTGCTGAAGGAGGTTCCGGCGTGGACGCCGAACGCCGTGGAGGGCTCGCGCACCTTCTCCGGGCGATGCTTCGTGCTTGATGAATCGAAGTGTCGTCCGGGCTCCCGCCTTGGCGAGGGCATCGGATGCGCCGACGAGAACGTGGGCGAGGTCGATGCGATGCGCGATGCCGGCGGCTACTTCGCCCTCTTCTGCGGCCATGATCACAAGAACTCGTTCGTCGGACACGACGACGGCATCGATCTGGGATACGCGCCCACCTGCGGATTCGAATGCTACGGCCCGAAGTCGCGACTGCGTGGCATCCGTCTGTTCGAGTTCCACGAGGATCACCCGGCCACGTACACCACGCGCATGCTCACGTGGGGTGAACTGGTCGGCCGCTATTCGCATAACGAACTGCGCGTCTGGTTCGAGGACCACTGCGTCACCGACGGCGTCAGCGCCCGCGACCAGCTGCGCCGCCCCGCCGTCTTCGCCACCACCGCGGCCCTCGCCGGCGCCCTGCTCTACGCCATCACCCTCCCCCTGCGTCACCTCCTACGGCGTCGCTGAGAAGGGTCTGAGAAGGGTCTCAACCCCCTTAAGACCCTTCTCATTACTTCATCACTCTTGATCACTCCTGCAGGTAATACGCGGTCTGCTCGGTGGGCGCGGTGTTCATGTGGTACCCCATGAAGTACAGGCACGGCCTGTCCGCGCTGAACGTCATCACGCCCTGCCCGGGATCGAACGGCGTATCGCCGTTGGCGACGTCGAACGACGAGCCTTTGAAGATATACAGCGGATTCACCGGACGCTGCGAGATGCTGGCCTCATCGCCGCCTTGGTTGAAATAGGCGTCGCTGGCACAGAACGCACCCGAATGGCTTGCCCCGTCCCTGGTGGTGCACTGGTAGTCGTCATTCGGAGCGGTCAGATCCAGGAACCGCGTCGTACCACCGGTATACGCGCTCCAACCGTCGGGTCGATACCGCAGTTTCGTCGGATGCTCGTACAGGAGCGGCTTGTCACCGCTCTTCAGCGAGAGCGCACCGGTCTTGTCCAAGGTGACGCAGCTCTTGCCCGACTTCAGGCAATAGGTTCCGGCGATAGGAGTGAAATCGCCCTTGTCGGCCGCGCTGATGATCTCATCATTGGTGTACGTCTTCCTGGCGGATTCGGCGGATTCCTCGGACTGCTTGGATCCCGTCGACGAGGAATCGGCATCCTCGGTCGTCTTGGCACCCTTCACCGTGGCATCGGCGAGCGACTGCCAGTCGTAGTCGCCACCCTGCTCGACCAGATAGTAGACACTCGAGTCGCTCGGTGCGGGCTTCATCTTCATGACCGCATCCCTGCTGCCGCTGTATCCGTTGAACGGCAGGAACGGGTTCTGCGCCATCGTGTCGGTCATCGGCACGCTGGTCTTGGAATACAGCTTCGGATCGCGGTACAGGAGGAACGGCCGATCCGTGTCCACGGCCTTGCCTTTCTTCGCATCGGCGAGCGCATCCTTGTCGAAGAATCCCTTGCCTTCCAGCCCGTCAAGGTCGGATCCGACCGGTACGACCACGAAGTAGTCCTGCATGCGGTATGTGGCGCCGGAGTACGTCGACGACATGCTGTTCTGATCGAGGGACCCGTTCACGCACGTGCCCATGCCCACCCCGTTCGTGTCCACGCGCCGTTCGCCGCACCAGTAGTCGGTCAGGCTCTCGCGCGGCATCAGTTCGAACGCGCCGTAGTTCTGCGTGATCAGGTAGTCGGCCCTGTCGTTGCTGCAGTACGGCTGCTGGATCGCGTCGCAGGACACGAGTCCGCCGTATTCGCCGTAGTCCTGTCCGTCACGTCCCTTCTGGTACGTGATGCTGCCCTTGTCGTATGCGCTGTCGGTCTCGGCTCCGGCGTCGAACGTGATGCAGTCGCCGTCGTTGCGGCACCACGTTCCGGCCGCCACCGCCGACGTGCCGAGCATGTTGCTGGCGGCTCCGGTCTCCGGCGAGTTGTGGATCGTGTACGCCTCCTTCACGCCGCTCGCGTCGATGCCGTAGTACAGGGTGACCGCGGCGCCCGAGGAGACCGGCGATCCGGGTGCGGGATTCGATCCGGTGATCTTGCCGATGCGATCCTTGGACGCGAATCGCGGCACCAGCGTCACCTTATAGCCCTTCGATTCGAGCTGGGAACGTACGGCATCCCGATCGCCGCCGACAATATCGGCTCCGATGCCGTTGCCCTTCGTGGCGACTCCGACGTAGATGCCGTCATCTTTGCCGTCTTCGGGCACCGCCTGTCCTGCGGTGGGATACGCCGCGATGATCGTCCCCTCCGGCATCTTCTTCGTATCGTTGACGATGATCTGCTTGTAGTGGACCGGCACGCCCATGCCGTTCAGCGTCGAAACGGTCTGCTCCGCGCGCTTGCCGATCACGTTTCTGGGGACGCCTGGTCCGGCTGATTCGCGGATGGTCACGGTGACGTCGGTGCGAACGCGCTCGCCGGGTTTCGCACCCACATAGCCGAGGAATGCGCCACGACTTTCGCCGGAGAATTCACGCACGGTTGTGGTTGCGAGGCCTTTCGCGTGCAGGGCATCCGCGATGGCTTTGGCCGTGACCGAAGATTTGCCGTTCTGTTTCGAGGAGACCTGCGAGGTGATCGATGCGGGATCGGGTAGCGCCTTGCCGCCCCACAGTTCCGCACGGTAGGTGAGGAACGCGGCGATCGCGCCGGCGACGACCACGACCGCCGCGACGATGGCGATGATCAGCGGCAGACGGTTGCGGGCCGCACCGGCTGCGGGCCCGTCGCCTACCGGGCCAACCGGACCGCCCTGTCCGACCGGTGGGATCCCCGACGACGCCGGCTCGTGAGCCGTCGGGCCGGCCGGTTCCGACGCCCCCGTCGGTTCCGGATGGTTCAACGGCGATCCGCAGGATGTGCAGAACTTGCCATCGTCGTCATTGGCGGCGCCGCATGCGGTACAGAACATCTTCGACCTTCTCTCTCATGGTTCTCGATGATGTCTCCCCGCCTAGCCTACCGCGGTTCGGTTCCCTCTATCGAAACAGACTCACTCCTCGGCGGGCGATGCAGTAGGCGTTGCCAAGCCATGTGTGACGCGAGTTCGGCCATACGGCGCCGAGCCTCGGCGCGTTCTGGCTCATCCAGATGCTCGGCACGCGCCCATCGGCCGAACGCGATCCGAGCAGGTTGAACCCGTTCTTCTCCAGCAGCCATTCGGGGTGCTGCGTGGCGATCGCCAGACCCTCCTCCAGCGTGAGCGGCATGCGCTCGTCGGAGTCGATGAGCTTACGCGCCACGTCAGGCTCACGGTTGATGTAGCAGGTGCCGGTATGCGGTTCGACGACGAGGTAGAACGGTCCCTCCGGCGGCTCGAAACCGTCCTGCGGCAGGAAGCTGGCGATGTCGCGCGGCGGCATCGTCGTGAATCCCGCCATACGGTTGATCGAGGTTCGGGCGATCAGCGATTCGGGCGAGACCAGCTCACGCGTCGGCACCAGCAGGATGTCCGCGCCGAGATCGGACTGCTCGAGCGCCTCGATCAGCGGGCGCGCGAGGGAACGGAACGCCGCCGCGCTCATATCCGCCACATCCGGGTATCCCAGGGCTACGATTCGATCGAGTTGGTTCTTCGCTTCTTCCGATGCAATCGACATGCTTACAGCCTACCGCCGTGCCGGGAACCGACGAACCAGTCACCATGCGGGCAAACGGCCCGGAGCCATGATGTGTTCCGTAGAATTGACGGTTACGTCACGTTGTATCCACCCATCTATCCCAAGAGGTTGTTATGTCCGAGAAACTCAAGGTCGGCGTCCTCGGCGCCACCGGTATGGTCGGTCAGCGCTTCATCACGCTGCTTGAGAACCACCCGTGGTTCGAGGTGACCACGCTCGCCGCATCCGCGCACAGCGCCGGCAAGACGTATGAGGAGGCGGTCGGCGACCGTTGGAAGATGGAAGCGCCGATGCCCGAGTACGTCAAGCACATGCCGGTGGTCGACGGCGATGACGCCGAGAAGGTCGCCGCCGGAGTGGACTTCATGTTCTCCGCCGTGAACATGCCGAAGGATCAGATCCGCGCGATCGAGGAACGCTACGCGAAGACCGAGACCCCGGTCGTCTCGAACAACAGCGCCCACCGCTGGACCCCGGACGTGCCGATGGTCGTGCCGGAGATCAACCCGGAGCATTTCGCCGTGATCGAGCATCAGCGCAAGCGCCTCGGCACCACGCGCGGCTTCATCGCGGTCAAGCCGAACTGCTCGATCCAGGCGTACACGCCGGCGCTGGCCGCGTGGAAGGAGTTCGAGCCGCACGAGGTGGTCGTGAGCACCTATCAGGCGATCTCCGGCGCCGGCAAGACGTTCAAGGACTGGCCCGAGATGGTGGGCAACATCATCCCGTTCATCTCCGGCGAGGAGGCCAAGAGCGAGAAGGAGCCGCTCAAGGTCTTCGGTCACGTGGATGACGAGAAGGGCGAGATCGTGCCGTTCGACGGACCGCTTCGCATCACCTCGCAGTGCATCCGCGTGCCCGTGCTCGACGGCCACACCGCCACCGTGTTCATCAACTTCGGCAAGAAGGCCACGAAGGAGGAGCTGATCGACCGTCTGGTCAACTACACCTCCCGTGCCGCGGAACTGGGGCTGCCGCACGCGCCGAAGCACTTCATCCAGTACCTGACCGAGGACGACCGCCCGCAGGTCAAGCTGGACGTCGACTACGAGGGCGGCATGGGCGTGTCGATCGGCCGTCTGCGTGAGGATTCGATCTTCGACTGGAAGTTCGTCGGACTCGCCCACAACACGCTGCGCGGCGCCGCCGGCGGCGCCCTCGAATGCGCCGAGATGCTCAAGGCGCTCGGCTACATCACCAAGAAGTAGCAGCTGATCAGCACTAGCCCCAGCCGGGTATCGCGTTTCCCACACGGTTCCGCGATACCCGGTTTTTCATACCACATAGTTTTCATACCACACATTGAATCGGCAATAGATTTGTCGCCGACTGGCTTGCTTGCCCCGGCAGTATCCTACGGTGCGAATTCATTGTTGAATTGACTGCCCCCCAGACCCGCTTCGCGGGCCGGATCGGAGCGAGATGCGCGATGAGTTTGCCACTCAGCGCATGTCAATCGGTTGATGTTCGTTGAGTGGCAGAAAACCGTGCCGCTCAACGCAATTTCGGCGATTTTTTACGTTGAACGGCAGACAAGGCGGCGGCAGAGGCAGTTTTTGGAATACTGGCTATTGCAGAATCGTTGGAAAATAGCCGTTTTGACAACATGTCAAAACGACGGCGAGGCAGTAACGACGTATCGTCGTGCCGCTCAACGCCAAAATCGACGAAAATTGCGTTGAGCGGCACCGCCGGGGGCACAGACAGGGGCGCAACCGGGCGGCATGGCTGAAGTGGTGCGGGAGAGCGGCGCAATTGAGTCGGTTCATGATGGCGCGGCCGAGCGTCTAACATCTCGCGCCGGAAAATTCGTTGGTCTCATCCTGACTCCTCTTGTCAGGGTTCCTCTTGTCGGGGCGTTGCCGTGAAGCAAGCGGCGGAGCTGCTTGTAGGCAACGTGCAAGCCGACAGGCGGGCCGGCATGACGCGCACGCAGCGCGTCCATAATCGCAATACAGCCGGCCACGAAACGGGTCTAAGAGACAGTCAATTCAGCAATGAATTCACGCAGGATACGGGTTGGAAATTAGCGTTCACCCTTCTTGATAGACTTGTACCTACGCGCGATACACACAAACACGCGTTGGGAATTAGCATTCACCCTTCTTGATAGACTTGCGTATCCTCGCGAATATCCTCGGGACTCGTTGGGAATTAGCATTCACCCTTCTTGATAGACTTGAAACGTCACGAACAGTACCCGAGTGCTTCGTTGGGAATTAGCATTCACCCTTCTTGATAGACTTGATGCCGCCGAACGTTTGCGCCTCGTCGGGTTGGGAATTAGCATTCACCCTTCTTGATAGACTTGACTTCACCGACCACCTACTCGACCACCTGTTGGGAATTAGCATTCACCCTTCTTGATAGACTTGGCCGGGTGCAAGTCCCGGCGACGCACGAGTTGGGAATTAGCATTCACCCTTCTTGATAGACTTGTATTGGTCATAAGACCACGTGGGCGTTGAGTTGGGAATTAGCATTCACCCTTCTTGATAGACTTGCCTGCCGGTAGGTCCACCGCTCCACGAGGTTGGGAATTAGCATTCACCCTTCTTGATAGACTTGGACGCGGAGTCCGGCTTGCTGTGTGAAAGGTTGGGAATTAGCATTCACCCTTCTTGATAGACTTGACGCGGGCCACGACACCACGCTCGTTTCGTTGGGAATTAGCATTCACCCTTCTTGATAGACTTGAGCGGCCCACCATGAGGAACCCGGACCGGTTGGGAATTAGCATTCACCCTTCTTGATAGACTTGCCGAGTCCGAAGCGAACAGCAGTTTCGTGTTGGGAATTAGCATTCACCCTTCTTGATAGACTTGATAGCCTCTCAAGAAGGGCCATTTTCTGCGGTTTGTAGCACTTTCTTCATTCAGAAAAGCGTGAACAGCTGCGGAGTCTCCTCTTCCAGGTCCTGTTCGGAGTTGGAGAATCGTAGTGCCGAAGACCACTGGTGATCGCTGATGTGCAACACGCGCACATATCCGTGTGCCGGTAAAGCCGCTTTGATCGCCTGAACCGTCGAACGGTTTCCCGCCTGCGTGGGAGTGTATCTGGCGTAAACCGAATACTGCACCATGCTGTAGCCCATATCCAACAGCATGTTCCTGAATTCTGTAGCAGCACGACGCTGTTGCTTGGTTTTGACCGGTAGGTCAAACATCACCAAACACCACATGCCGCCACTGTCCTCATCCCTTTTCATACGATGCCCGCATATTCGGGCACCGCGAGTCGGTCGACACGCCCTTCACAGTACAAGCCATATTGTTGTGCGAAGTCATTCAGCGAACTGGGAATCGTCAATCCGGTCCCGTTGAGTTGCTGGTTAACAGCTTCAACAAGATACTTCTTTATACTCTTATCCGATAGATCGTCTTCCGCCCGCAATTCAGCAACGCTCCGGTCGATTGCCGGACGATACGGTTCCAGCATGTCGTCTGCCAGACAGAAGTAATTGCCTCGATTACGATGGTGCATCCCCAAGGAGGGGATCAACCCAGCCGATATGACCGCCTTGACCGCGAAACCGCGCAGCACCATATAGGCATAATCCAACTGCGCGTTACGACCTCGGCCGTCACCTGGGCTTCGTTTGAACTCCTCATCGGCTGGAAACACCCGTTTCCAATACTCCCGCGCCGCATGCCCTTCACAATTCGAGGGGTCTCCGGATCGGACCGACGCGGCGATGCCGCGCAACAATCCTCCCCCATCAATTCCAAGCGCGTCCAAGCATGCCGCTTGACCGCGGATCTTGGCCTGGACGATTCGACCCCATGCATTCTTTCCACGAGGCAACGTCATATCGACTTGCGCCAATTGACGCCGAGTGACCGTAGTCGGCAGATTCGTCCAAGCGTGAAGCGCCGCATCAGGTACTCCACGCCAGTCGCACAACAGGACCGATACCCCGTAGCGGGCCATCTCATGCAATACAGAGGCAGAGCATGATATTCGCAGCCCAAGCAGCACGACAGCCACCTGAGATAACGGAACATCCACCGGCTCATCAACAGCATCCCGTTGTACACGCATACAGCCCCGTACATACGAGATATTGCCGGACATCTCCGTGCAATCAACGACCCGCCACTGGCTCTGCATGATGCACTCTTAGTCAAACCATCGCCATGAACATGGCAAACCGGACTGCGAACGCCACCGCGCTTCGCCCAAGGTGTTACGGCGAATCACCGTTGGGGAAAAGCCTCCAAAGACATCTACGGTAGATATCCATCCCGTCTTAGCTACGACTTTCTGAACTCCATCAGGTATTTCCTGATTTTTGCCGAGTTTCATCAACCCTTCGGATGCCAGCAGTCTCGGATGTAGCCTGAGTTGTTTGTTCGAGAAGAAACCATCCAACACCCATGAACATTGAGCGGTACTTGCCGAATCAGAGCCATCGCACCAATCCACGAACTCACCGATCTGCCCATTAAGCGCGGTCTCCCGAGGGAACTCCACACGAAGTTCATCGCCGACAACCATCCAGCCAAGATACGTGGCATTACCGGCTTGCACCGCCTGTACGGTCCGAGGCTCACCCCATCGCATTGAAACCGACTGAGGCGGCAACGGTTCCGAGAACAGATCAGCGCCACGCGCCCGCAGCAAATCCACTTGGAACACGCGAATCATCCCGTACCAGTACTTGCGCACACCTTTGGCGTTCTGTTTCCAGCACCGATAGACACGCGCATGGTGGATCGACGAACCAATATCAGCCGAACCTCCACGGACAGCGAGTTGCGCCGACTGTCCGTCGAAGAACTCCACCTCGTCACTGGCGGAGTACGTGACGCCGTGCACGGCAATCGTCCGCGAATCATTCGCGGGCAGACCGACTGCGGCATCAAAATCAGGCAAACGCGTAAGAGCACACCACAACGCAGGTGTGGACGCCCTGCGAACCAGATCAGCATCCATGGCATCACCAAGCCGCACACGGAGTAGCTTCTTGACCGTCGCATCATGCGCTATCGAATTGCCCAGTTGCAACCTCATCGGCTGACGGACAACTATCCGATCATGATCAAGGGCATCATTCAGCAGCTCCAACAACGATTCCATAGCCGCGCGCCACTGTTGGAATGGAACATATCCCGGACAGCCTTCATACGGATATTCCTTCCAGCTCCGCTCACCGTTGGCCAGTCGTCCTGCAATCAACTGTGACTCACGCAATGAATCGCGTTCCACAAGTGTCTGTGCCACGGATGGGCGCATTATGGCGATCACAGAAGCATCCATCGCATGATGACGGCGGTCCAAACGGGTCTTGTAACGAGCACCAAAGAAGTGAATCCTGCCTTCCAAACCACTCGCTCTACGAGCAAGAGCTGTAACTCGCCCCTGGAACACACGGACCTCCACCATAATCCGAGGACGGAGCTCATCGCACTCCTCAAGATAATGCCCCGCGTTGAAATACCAATCGATACGACGATGCAATTCGTCGGCCATCCATGCGACCGATTCGATGGACCTATTGTCGATTGGCTCATCACTGTAGGTCTGCTTCAGTCTGATCTTCACATCCTGCTTGAACCGTCTCCAAGTTTGCGAAGTATCAGCGTTCCTGTCATAGAGCATGTGATCGACCCGCTGCAAGGATTCCTTCAAATTCACTCCACGAGCATGTGCCGCCTCGGAGTCCGCCCACACCGCAAATGGAATGTTCGACTTAAGCCTGTTGCATTCGATGCAAACAGCGGCCAGATTCGTCCGCGTATTAGTCGATCCCGCACCTTTCCGAGGCACGATATGGTCCATTTCGCAGTTTCTGAACGCAATCGGCCGTCCGCAATAGAGACATTCGCCGTTCTGCCGTTGAATCGCCTCGATACGACGAATATCCTCACTACGTACACGGTCAAGATGTTCGCTCTCACGAAGCTGCTTCGCCAGCGAAGACCGATAGACGCTCCTGTTGCCGGTTCGTCGCTCATATTGCCGTGCAGTAGCTACCGAATCGAACGCGGAACGCACATGCTCAATCTGTACCGATACAGGGGTACCCCAGCGATTACGGCAATTTGACAGCCATCGGCTGACGATTCTCAGTACTCTGTCTACAGAGGGATTGCCCAATGACGCACCGATGGGATCTGCCGGAGGTCTCCAGTAATCAGAAACGTGGAACAACACCTTACGTGCGGCGTGCAGGTCATCGTTGGTGGTCAGCATGCGTTCCGTCAGCTTCCGTAGCGTCTCTTCGCCGTATGCGGCTCGACCTGCAGGAAGATCAACGGAGTCCAGTCTGCTCAAACCCTCATCGTCAAGGCCATCGATGAAGTCGAGCGCCTCCTCGTATGAGATGTCTCCATGGACACCATCCAGATCCACCGTATTGGACAGCAGTCTGATCATAGACTCCTGTGCCTGCCCTGAGGCGTTTTGCCACCATGCCTGCAAGGGCTTGGCGATCTTCTTGTCCGCTTCGCATATCCTCTGGAAAGAGGTCAGTCGAGGCGGGGTGCTGGAAATACGGTCCTCGCCGTCTTCGGTGGTTTTCCCAACGCCCCGAAGCTGTCTCCGCTCATATCCGAGATGCGATGCAACATCTCCCCAAGTAATGTCCTTCGAATCATCAGAGACGAGCATCGCAAAAATCGTCTGCTTCTCCTCAATCGTCAAAGGCCGTTCCTGCTTGTTCTCCTGAATACGGAGATTCGTCAGCACATTGGCGATCCGGTATCGTTGGAACACCAACGATGCTTTCAAGGCACGAGGCTGTGCTGCATCAAATGGGTCACGCCCCACTCGTTTCTCCGCGGATCCCTTGGGAGAGTTCGCGCGGAATATTGCGTGGAATAGGAGATCACCCTCTGATTCCGGAACACGTTGTACAGAGAAGATACGCTTGAGCTCATTGGCGTTATCCTCCTGCATCAGTTTGGAAGGCAGCAAGCCTTCGCCCCGCTTGCTGCTGGTTCGCAAGCGGGCGTTATCCACTGTCCTATGAGGCCACGCTGCAATAACGATCTGCGCCGATGTCATATCCTCATCTAATGCATGTCCGATCTGCGCCTCGGCTCGAGTTTTCAGCTCACGGTATTGCTCCGAATACGGATTATCCACCAGTAGCGATTCCACGCGGTGATATGGGTTGCGCCATCCCCTATGGCGCGCGATATGTCTGATGGCAATGGAGATGTTTTCCTTGCGCGTGGCTTCATCCTCAATAAACACATCGGCCAAGCCAGAACGTATTTTCCACTCGTCGAAAGTGTCCAACGTCTCAGGGTCAATGATCGGATAGCCCAATCGCTGCAACAACTCATCAAGCTGGTTAAGACGCTTGCGACGCCGACGCAACATTCGCCGCGCGCGTCGGCTCTCACCTGAAACGCTCTTACGCGTAGCCGCGTCCTTGTTCCTCGTCGGATCGACCCCGCCGTCATGAATAACTGATTGCGCATTGAGAATACGTATCGGAGTATTGGCGTCATCAACCTCGATGGCGGCCAATCCCACCGAGTTCAGTCCAACATCAATCCCCACTCGATAACGCTTTGCACTCATCTGAATTCCTCTTCCCCGAGAACAATAGTGCCATCCATATTACCTGATTCCGCTGGCATGCGAGGCGAACTTCAGAGAGCACGGATGGCCAGCAGGAGAGGCTGAAGCTGTCTAAGAATCGCCTTCATAAAAAACGGGACGGGTGTAACACCCGCCCCTACGATCTGGAGACCGTTGAGCAATCAAAGTGGCTAACTCGTCCACTCTTATTGAGAATTAGCAAAGCCCATTATAGCCCATAAGATCGTCAGACTCACCTCGCGGAGACCAACATCGCGGAGAAAAGGCCCTTCGCATGTTATCTGGGTGACGGTCGCCGGCTGGAAGCATCTTCGAGATACTCGTGGAATGGCCACCGCCCAGCGTGACAATCGACTGGGATCGTTACTATACGTCAGCGCACTGCGCTCAGCGACCGGTGCCGCCGTAGACGACGGCCTCCACCTGCGTGGCGTCGAGACCGTAGGCGGTGTGCAAGGCGCGCACGGCGTCGTTGAGCTGGTCGAGCGGCACGAGCGCGGCGATGCGGATCTCGGAGGTGGAGATCATCAGCACGTTGATGCCGTGGTCGCTCAGCGCCTGGAAGAACTTGGCGGCGAGGCCGGAGTGGGTCTTCATGCCCACGCCGACGACGGCAACCTTGCCGACCTTGGTATCCACATCGAAGGAACGGTAGCCGAGCTCCTCGTGCTTATCGATCAGGGCGTTCTCCACCGCCTTGACGGACGACTCCGGCACGGTGAAGGAGATGTCGGCGAGGCCCGCGGAGGAGCCGGCCTGCACGATCATGTCCACGTTGATGCCGGCGGCCGCCAGCTCGGTGAACACCTTCGCGGCCATGCCCGGCTCGTTCGGCACGCCACGCACGGTGGCCAGCGCCTCGCTGCGGTCATGCGCCACACCGGAGATGACCGGAGCCTCGGGGCCGAGGTCCGGGAACAGATCGCCCATCGATTTTTCGTTGTTGTTGTCGCTCATTGTCTTGCCTTGTCTTGCTTCGTAAACGTGTTGTCAATACCGTCGGTGCGATGCCGTCGACGTGATCTCGACCGATCAGTCGATGTTCGGCAGCGTGCGCGGGTCGACTCCCTCGGGAACGACCAGCGTGCCGGGACGGTGGGAGAAGGAGCTGCGCACATGCAGAGGCATGTTGAATCGCTGCGCGTATTCGACGCAGCGCAGCGCGAGCACCTTCGAACCGCAGGATGCCATTTCGAGGATCGCGTCGTAGCCGACGTAGGGGATGCGGCGTGCGGTCGGCACGATGCGCGGGTCGGCGGTGAAGATGCCATCCACGTCGGTGTAGATCTCGCAGATGTCGGCGCCGAGCGCAACGGCGAGCGCAACGGCGGAGGTATCGGAGCCGCCGCGGCCGAGCGTGGTGGCGTCGCCCTTCGCGTTGATGCCCTGGAATCCGGCGACGATCGCGACGTCTCCCAGCGACAGCGCGTTCTTCACGCGGTCGGGCTTGACGGCCTTGATGTGGGCCGCGCCATAGCGGGCATCGGTGAAGAAGCCGGCCTGCTGTCCGGTGAAGGAGTGGGCGCGGCTGCCTTCCGCATGAATGGCCATGGCGAGCAGACTCATCGAGATGCGTTCGCCGGCGGTCATGAGCATGTCCATCTCGCGCTCGGGCGGGTTCGAGTCGATGCTCAGCGCCTGATCGATGAGATCATCGGTGGTGTCTCCCATTGCGGATACCACCACGGCGACCTTGTTGCCTTTCTTCTTGGTCTCGACGACGCGCTTGGCCACACGTTTGATCGATTCCGTATCGGCGACCGACGAGCCGCCGTACTTCTGTACGATGAGAGCCACTGCTGTCCATTTCTCTCTTGGGGGTTTCGGGGCATGCGCCCCTCGATATTCCGTCCGCTTATTCTACGTAAGCGGCACGATTATAAGGATTTCGCTGCTCGAACCCCATCCGCTCACCCAACATGCGGACGGCGGGGAGACATCCGGGAGACACGCGGAGGGAACGGCGAATGAGTCCTCCTATGCCTCGCGGCGGCCGGCGAGCGCGCGGCCGAGCGTGATCTCGTCGGCGTATTCAAGATCTGAACCGACCGGCAGTCCGCTGGCAAGGCGCGTGACCTTGATGCCGAGCGGGCTGATCAGGCGACTCAGGTACGTGGTGGTCGCCTCGCCTTCAATGTTCGGGTCGAGCGCGAGGATGATCTCCTTGACACTGTCGTCCTTGAGCCGTTCGAGCAGTCCTGCGATGTGCAGATCGCTCGGCCCGACGTTGGCCATCGGGTTGATGGCCCCGCCGAGCACGTGGTACATACCGCGGTATTCACGCGTGCGCTCGATGCTCATCACGTCCTTCGGCTCCTCGACGACGCAGATCAGCGTGTGGTCGCGTCGCGGATCGGAACAGATCGGACACGGGCTGGTCTCGCACACGTTGCCGCATATGTCGCAGAAGCGCACCTTCGCCTTGACTTCGGTGATGGCGTCGGCGAGCGCCGCGGCCTCCTGCTCGTCGGCGCTCAGCAGGTAGAATGCGATGCGCTGTGCGCCTTTCGGCCCGATGCCGGGCAGTTTGTTGAATGCGTCGATGAGCCGTTGGATCGCACCGTCATAGGCCAATGCCATGCCCGTTCCTCCTTGTCACGTGTTCATTCCGTGTCTTCATGTGCGCGCTCGAGTGCCGTTCCGTGCCATTCGCGCCAGCCCCGTCACTCGTCGTCATGCTTGGGTGCCGGATGGACGTTGCGCGGGTTGTGCGGATCGTCGGCGGCGAACTGTTCGACCTTCTTCACTTCGAACATCCGCAGCAGCTCGTTCCGATCCATTGCGGTGGCCTCGCCGAGCGACTGGTCGTCCATCGAGTATTCATCCTCGTCCGCGGAGACCTGCGGTTCTGCAGACGCGGGCGACTGCGACCGGGCGACGTTCCAAGGATCAGCCCCCGCATCAACGGCCGCCCCGCCGCCAACACCTGCGGCGCCAGTGGGCTTCGCCGGTGTTTCACGTGAAACATCCGAGGGCGTATTCCACGGATCGTCCGGTTCGCTGGGCGGAGGCACGTCCTTCCATGGGTCGTCCGGCTCGTTCGGAACCGGCATCTGCGATCCAGAGCCAGTCGCTCCTGTCGGACGCATGGTACGGTTCCACGGATCATCGCCCTGACCATTCTGAGCGGCCGGAACGGCCGGGGTGCCAGCCGAACGTCCGGCCATCCGAGCATTGTTGCCGGTATCGGTTTCAGACTGTCCAGGCATGACCGAACGATCACCGACGCCGTGCCCGGCTCCGACGTTTCCGGGCTTAGGCATGGCTGCGGGCTGCGCCCATGGATCGATGCCGTCACTCAGATCGGGAACCGCCACATGCTTGTGATGGTGTTCGCTCCCATTGGATTCGCCGGCACTGGCACTCGGACCATTGCCGCTGGAACTCTTGTCACCACCGACTCCGGCCGGGGAGCCGATCGGTGATGCAGCAGGCTTCGTCAGCGTCGGATGCGCCCACGGGTCGTCGTCATCCAACGCCGACAGTGCGGCGGACCGAGCTCGGTGAGCTTCATCATCGTCCGACGAGGTGCCGGCCGTATGCGCGCTCTGAGCGGCGTGCTCACGACTCGACTCCTGACCGCCGTTCCCCGACGAAGCAGCAGACTCGGCCGTGGCGGTCAGACTGGCGGCCGCCTTGAGGTTCTCCTGCAGCAGCTGCGCCTTGATGCGCTGCTGCTCACCCATCGGCAGTTTGCTGAAGGCCGGTGTCTTCTGACCGTCGTCGGTGGTGGGGGTCGGGGCGATCTCGGTCTGCTCGCCGAACACCTTGCGCACTTCGGAGCGCAGGATGGACACGACCTTGTTGCTGCCGTCGACCTCTTCGGAGGCCACGGCCAGTGCGAAGGCATACTTGCTGAGGGGCTTGTCGAACTTCAGCCACAGCCTCATCCGGCCGGTCTGCTTGTACGGACGCAGGCTGATGCGCAGCACCTTGTCGCGGGTGACGTATCGGCGTACGTCGTCGGGCAACGACGCGACCAGAGCATCCCACTTCTGATCGGGAGTGCGATTGTCGGGTGCCGCAGGGGCGGCGGCAGCGGCCTGAGGGGTGTTATTGCCGGCTGTCGTCGACGCGGGCCCATTGACGGGCGCCTCGACACTTGAGGTCGAGGCCGAGGCCGAGGTCGCGACGGAAGTCGCAGCATTCACGGAGCCGTCGCCATGCGAGGCCACCGCTGTCGAGATACCGACTTTGCCGGCACCGGCAGCAGCACCGGCAGCAGCCTGTTGATTGCGCGCGGCACCGGCGAACCCACCGACGCCACCGGCGTTTCCGCGAGCGCCCCCGGCGTTACGCGCCGCACCGGCGAAACCACCGGAAGCCCCGGCACCGGGCGCAGCCTGCGCGCCCCCCATGCCGTTGCCCGCGCCGCTGCCGACCGTGGCAGGGGCCGGAGCCGCGAATCCGGTCTCCGCTCCGGCGAGCAGCCTCGCCGCCAGCAGCTCCAGGCGCATGCGCGGCGAGATCGCACCGGTCATCGCACCCAGCGTGTCGTTGATGATGTCGGCCATGGCGGTGAGCGCACCAAGCCCCAGCGCGGCCGCCTGACGATGCAGATCGCCCATCTCCTCGGCCTCGGCGGTGTCGGACAGTACGCTTTCCGCCCGATCCCCCGCCAATGTGAGCACCAGCAGGTCACGCACGCGGGCGAGCAGATCCTCGACGAATCGGCGCGGATCGAAGCCGCCGACCACGACCTTCTGGATGACTGCGTACAGGTCCTTGCCGTTCCTGTCGATCACCGCGTCGATCGCCTCGCCGATGAGCGCCTCGGGCGTGAAGCCGAGCAGCGCCACGGAGGCGTCGTGCGTGATCACGCCGTCGATCGAGCCGACCATCAGCTGATCCAGTACGGACAGCGTGTCTCGCACCGATCCGCCACCGGCGCGCATCGCGAGCCGAAGCACGCCCGGTTCGGGCTTGATGTGCTCCTCATCGCAGATCTTCTCGAGGTACGGCCCCATGATCTCGGCCGGAACGAGCCTGAACGGATAGTGGTGGGTACGCGAGCGGATGGTGCCGATCACCTTGTCGGGTTCGGTGGTGGCGAAGATGAACATCACATGCTCGGGCGGCTCCTCGACGATCTTGAGCAGCGCGTTGAATCCCTGCGGCGTGACCATATGGGCCTCGTCGAGGATGAAGATCTTGTACCGGTCGCGTGCGGGGGCGAATCCTGCGCGTTCACGCAGTTCGCGCGCATCGTCGACGCCGTTGTGCGACGCCGCGTCGATCTCGACCACATCGATCGACCCCGGGCCGCCGGTGGCGAGATCCTTGCAGGACTCGCACTCGCCGCACGGATGCGAGGTCGGTCCCTTCTCGCAGTTCACGCATCGGGCGAGAATACGGGCGGAGCTGGTCTTGCCGCAGCCTCGCGGGCCGGAGAACAGGTACGCGTGAGTGAGCTTGCCCTCGTCCAGCGCCCGCATCAGCGGTACGGTGACCTGATCCTGCCCGATTACTCCCTCGAACGTGTCCGGGCGATAACGTCGATACAGTGCAAGTGCCATATGTTCCAACCTACCTCAAACCGACTACCCATCGATGGCGATGGATGTTGACGAAACGCGCATGACTGCCGTGCGTACCGCCGAAATCACCTACACTGTTGCCATGAGCAGTATTGACACGACGTCAACAGCGACGATGACGGCGACGGGCAAAGGAGACGCCAGGCGCGCGGCGATCGTGCGCGCAGCGAGAGAGATCTGTCTGGAGAAGGGCTTCTCCAGGATCACCGTGAGCGACATCGCCTCGCGGGTGCACATGACCAGATCATTGTTCTACCACTACTTCCCCGATAAGGACGCAGTCGCCGACGCCGTGCTCGACGACGTGGTGGGCGAGATCCTCTCCAAGCTCGAGGCATGGAACGCATCCCGCGAGACCGGCAACATCGACAAGGCGCTCGACGACATGGTGCGGCTGATCCGCGCCCTCATCGCGAACGAGGGGCCGTTCTCGGCCCGCATGATCCATGAGGGCAATGCGGAGCTGTACATCCGGTTCATCGACCGCATCGCCGATCGCATCGCCGATCTGCTGGAACGCACCGTCGTGCGCGATTTCGCGCTCCTGCACGGCATGCCGATCACGAACGTGCACGAGACGTTCTTCACGCTCATCGTCGGGTTGATCTCCCTGATCCGATCGCATGCGAACGTCACCGACGCGACGCTGAAGTCGCTGATCGCGCAGACGCTGCATCTGACCGACTATCTCCGTTCATCGTCGATGGTCACGGCCGGCTGAACCTGGTGACTGTCGAACCGAACCACCAGCCGAATCAGACGAATGCGCCGGTGATCGGATCGCGTCCGTCGCGGCGTATGGCATCCAGCACCGCCTGTTCGCCTCGTACCCGTTCATGCCAGCCGACCACGGCCGGCGGCACCAGTACGCGCAGCGAACGATCGCACGCCCGTACAGCCACCGGCAGTCGGCCGATGTACTCGCCGTCCGCCATCAGCACCGGCGGCTCGTCGCCGGCCGCGGCCCGAGTGATCTCGACGGCGCGCACCCGTTTCCACCCGAAGATGCGGGAGGCGAGCAGTTTGCCGCTGTAGGCCTTGGAGATCGCATCGGCGATCTCCAACGGGCTGGGCATGTGATCGATCCAGATCAGGTCGAGCAGCCCGTCATCGAACCGCGAGAACGGAGACACCTCCAGCCCGCCACCGATGTGCCGCGAATTGGCGACGGTCACCATCGGTGTGATGAGGTCATGCTCCTCGATCGTGCCGTCCGCAAGCGTGGCTCTGATGTGGTATCCGTACCGTTTGAGATGCGCCACCTCGACGAGCACCGCCGCGAAGTATCGCAGCGATCCTCCCGGCAATCGCGAATGGTTGGCCCGGTCGTTGATGCTCGCATCCAATCCGCAGGACAGCATGCCCGCGTAGTACCGGTCGCCGTTGATTCCGCCGTCGGCAAGCTCCTTGCCGGTGGTGGGATCGGCGGCGACGAATCCCGGCAACGCCGTGACCCGGCCCATGTCGACGTCGATATACGATCCGCGTACGATCGCTCCGACGATGCCCTCGACCGCCGTGGGGATCTTGTTGACCGGCAGTGAGAGACCGCGGGCGAAGTCGTTGCCCGATCCGGTCGCCACGATGCCCAACGGCTTGCCGCTGGAACCGACAGCATTCGCACCGAGGGCGATCATGCCGTCACCGCCCACCACGACCAGATGGTCGTAGTCGTTCATGCGACCGCGCACCTTGGCAAGGGAGTCGTCGAAGCTGTTTCCGGTCAGATCGATCACATCGAATCCATGATGTCGGCCGGCTTCGGTCAGCATGTCGAATACCTGTGCTCCGATCCTGGCACCCCTGCCCTTGTCGGATACGGGGTTGCCGACCATGGCGACGGTCGTATGCTTCTGGCTCTCGGTCATACGCAACACGATAACCGGGAAGCCGGCTGACGCGCCAGCAGTCTATTCGCAGACCGTCGGCCCTGCCCGAGCGGACTGGATCATATCGGGCAGGAACGGCATCCCGACGTCCACGCCCACCTGAACCAGCACGTCCTCGCCGGTGTCACCGCCGACGTCGCAGGAGATCAGGTGCGCACCCTGGCCTTCGGCGGCCCTGGCTGCCACCTCGCATGGCACACCGCCGGACCACAGGGCGTTGGCCGCGGAAAGCGCCGACATATCCGCGGCCGTTGCCGCACGGGAACGGCCAACCAGTATCTGGCCGACGCCCACCGCCACGACGATCATGACCGTGGCGATGGTGATCATGATGATGCCGAGTATGGTGCCGGCGCCTTCATCACATGCGGTTGCGGTGGCGGCGAATCGGTCGAATCGCCCTTGGCGGCCGAGGTGCCTGTCGGTTTGCTTGCTCATGTCATTCATGTCAGCACTCCCACCGCTTTGCCCGACGCCAGTGACGGCAATACGCCCATCGGATCGGGAACCACCGGGCAACGCGTGATGACGGTGACGGTCCCGGCTTCGGCGTCGACATCGATGTCGACGTCGACACCCTTCCCGACGACCGCCTGAGCGGCGGCCTCGGAATCCGCATCCCCTCCGGAGGAGACGACGGCGCGGGCGGCGGCGGATGCGGCGTCTTGGCAGGTCATGGACACCACCACTCCGCGGGCGAGCGCAGCCAGCAGAACGATCATCACCATTACGGAAGGCAGTACGCTGGCGAATTCGGCAGTGACCGCGCCGGCGTCGGACCGGGACATCCATGCGGATAACGCGGATAGACGACGAAAACGACTGGGATTGAGACGATCACGGTTACGGATCGGGGGCGTCGGCCCTAAACGGGCCGACGAGAAAAGAGATGGCGATTGGTTCGGCGACTGATGCCGGCCGCCGGCAACGGCGGAGATCGTTGCCGGCGGACGACGTGCGCGACGCTTCACGTACGGTTTCATCGGTGACGTCCGATTGCAATCAGGCTCGACTCACGGGGAATCAAGCGGAGAACGCTCCCGTGGTGATCGCGTTGAAAATAGTGGTGAAGATCTTCTGGACCAAGGCCTTGAATTCCTTGGACTTCAGAATCGTCCAAAGGATACCGCCGAGGCTGACGGCCGCAACGGTGACGGCCGCGTACTCGACGGTCGCCGCGCCCTCTTCGGGCTCGGCGGTCAGGGTGCGAATCCTGGCGTCAAGCATGTAGAGACGAGCCTTGGCGCTGGTCAGCATGTTGTTGATCTTGGTGTTCATCATGACTCCTTCATCATGTCGTTATTGGTTTCCTGGTTTCCCCGTTTCGACCGGCGGCTCCGACGTTGGGGCCCTGTCGAACCGGGTGTGACCACTGTGCCGCCGATCGATCCGACGAACACGGAAAATCCGGGGCATGTGGACGAAACCCCCGGGTTATCCACATCGCCGGCGTGTCATCCACAGCCATTGTGGATGGGGAGCCCCATTGTGGATAGCCGATCGCATCACCGACCGCGATCGATCGCGACACGCCGATCGGATACCCGAAGAGAACACAACAGCACAGTCAAACGTTTTGAATCGCACAGGTCGATCCATTTCTACGTTGTCAGCACGCACATATGACCATTTGCGCAAAGAATCGAACAAGGTGCCGTTGTAGGTTGCGCGAGGGCGACGGCGCGCCTAGATTATGAACTACAAGAACAACTGAACAGAGCAGAGCCCACAAAAAGTAATGGTCAAAGGACTAATACGTTGGACGGGCATTGGAAAGACTTACCGTTGCAACGATGATGTTGTGTTGAGATTCTGCTCGCAGTTGGACTTGTTACGAAAGGGCCCGCTTCGGCGGGCCCTTTCTGTTGCGCGGGGAAGCCGTGAGCCGGAAGCCGGCAGACAGACTGACGGGTACTCACTCGAGGTACTCGAATCCACATCGGAAGCAATGAAGCAATCGCACGGAGACAAGTCGAGGGGTTTCGTCCACATTGGCCGGAATCGGTTGCCCGTGCCGGACATCACCCGGTTCAATCGGCCGCATGATCACATCGACGAAACAACCGAGAACCCCGTCCTTCGACAGACAACGCGGCAACGTTCCTCTCCCCGCCGAGCCGGCACCGATGCCGGGAACCCGCACACCGGTCGCGCCGGCTCCCGCCCCTCCGACACGGCATGCCCCGACACCGCCCTACCCGGCACCGCCAGTGCCGGCTCCGAATGCGCCGCCACCGGCTCCCCCGCCGATGCCTCCGTCAGCACCACCGGCCATGACGCCGAAATCGCCACCTGCCGTCAGAGGACGCGGCAATCTCGTCGCGTTCACTTCCCCGGGCGGCGGCATCGGACTGACCACCCTGATGGCGATGTGCGGGCTGACCGCAAGCAAGCGTGGGATCTCCTGCGCGCTGATGGATGCCGATCTGCGCGGCGGCGGGCTCGGCGTGCTGCTCGGCATCGAACACGAGCCCGGATTGACGCTGCAGGATCTCAACGCCCCGCTGGGGCATATCGAAGGCAATGCGCTCAATCATGAACTGCCTCAGTGGGAGGATATGCGGGTTCTTGCGCACGCGCCCTGGCTCGGCGAGGATCCTGACGAGTGGGAGCTGCAGGCGGCCGTCAAGGCCCTGTGCGAATCGAACGATCTGGTGCTGGTCGACGCGGGACGCGGCGATGCGTTGCGCACCATCCCCGAACTGGCCATGGCTCGTCAGGTCGTCGCCGTCGAACTGTCCGCGCTGGGGATGGCCCGGGCGAGATCGCATCTTGCGCTGCTCTCGCA
Source organism: Bifidobacterium callitrichos DSM 23973 (assembly GCF_000741175.1). Taxonomy (GTDB): domain Bacteria; phylum Actinomycetota; class Actinomycetes; order Actinomycetales; family Bifidobacteriaceae; genus Bifidobacterium; species Bifidobacterium callitrichos. The sequence goes on along the minus strand of NZ_JGYS01000008.1, from coordinate 40,305 downwards.
AGCAAGGAATCGGGCGCTGAATCCGCAATCGGCCTCAGACGGCGATCGCGCAGGCACCGGGATCGCCACCGACGATCCGCCGTTGGTCGTCGGCGTGGAGCCACGCGGCGCGACGAAGCGGTCCGCGTCGTCATCCGTGGCTCTGCGGGAGGCGATCGAACGGTTCGGCGACGAGGCGTTGGGGCCTTTGCGCTGCGATCCCGCCCTGTGCGCGGACATCATGAACGGACTGGGCATCCGCTCGGTGCCGAAATCGGCCAGACAGGTGGTCGGCGAACTGGCCGATCGGATCGTCGCCCCGGCCCCTCAGCCGCGCGCGGCACGTCATCGCGCGCCGAAGACCAAGACGCGTAGATCCCGCTCATGACAGCACAACGTAAGGAGGCGCAACACCCATGACCGATCTGATTTTCGGCCCTCTCGAGGAGATCGTCCGCAATCCGCGCGTGACCGATGTGGCGGTCACCTGCGACGGCAAGGTGTGGGCGGATCAGGGCGAGGGCATGTGCGAATACAGTGCACGCATCCCGTTCCGTTCCCCGCAGGTGGTACGCGACTACGCGGTCCAGCTGTGCGCGCAGCTCGGACGCCGACTCGACGACGCCCAGCCGATCGCCGACGCATCGAGCGAGGAGGGCGTGCGCATCCATGCGGTGATCGCGCCGCTCGTGCCCCAAGGCGCATCCATCTCGATCCGACTGCCCGACCGCATGTTCTCGCCGCTGTCGGCATTAGGCGCCAAAGGGCTGTTTCCCCTCGCCTGGCTGCCGCTGATGCGCGGATTCGTCGCGAACCATGCCACGGTGCTCATCACGGGAGGCACCGGCGCCGGCAAGACCACACTGCTCAAGGCGCTGCTCGGCGAATGCGGACCGACCGAACGGGTCATCACCGTGGAGGAGGTGCGCGAGCTGGGCGCGCTGCCGCTGACCAATCGTGTCTCGCTCGCCACGAGGGAGTCGAACGTGGAGGGGTCGGGCGCGATCGGACTGCCGGATCTCGTCAAGGCGACGCTGCGCATGCGCCCCGATCGCGTGGTGTTGGGCGAATGCCGAGGCGAGGAGATCGCCGATCTGCTGCGCGCCTACAATTCCGGCCATCACGGCGGCATGACCACACTGCACGCGGACAGCGTCGCCCGCGTGCCCTCGCGACTGATCTCGCTGGGACTGCTCGCGGGGCTGGCACCGCAGGCGATGACGATGCTCTCGCACGACGCCTTCGATGTCGTGATCCACGTGGAACGCACCACGAACGGACGGCATATCGCGCAGATCGGCCGGCTCGTCGACCGACACGGCGATCTGGACGGCCAGCCGCTGTGCATATGGGACGGGGTCTCCCCGCCGAAGCTGGATGCCGGATGGGAGGCATTCGTCGAGCGGTGGAGCGTCGCTTCAGATGACAGGAGCGACGGTGGAAGAACCGACGCCTCCACGTCAACGGCCACGGCGGAAGGCCGCCGAACGCATGACACCAACAGCAGCAGGGGCACTGCGGACACCGCGGAACCGACCCCGACCGCCGGCATGATGTCCGTGGCGCTGCCGCCACGGCCAACGCCGCAACGGGCCAGAGCGAGGCATGCGGCACCGGCGAAGTCGTACGAGGATACGCACGAGAACGCCGGGGCAACGGCTGCGACCGTGGCCATGGCACGTCACGAGAGGAAACATGAATGGAAAGGAGCATCGCCATGCCTGCCTCCGCGACCGTCCTCATCGCACTGATGGCGATACTCGGCGTCGGCGCGCTCTTCCTGTGGCATGAGCCGACCGCCGCACCGTACGGCTGGGGCGTCAACGGCATCGCGGCCAGTCCGGACGGCGATGCGGACGGCCCGGCGAAGACCGGCATCGACGCGACGATCGCCGCCATCGTGGCGCGCACGAAGGGCGGCGGCAACGTGGTCGAGGCCTTCGAGGATCAGGGGGGCATACGGTTCGCGACGCCCCAGGTCAGCGCCGCGCGCGCCGCCGCCGTATTGCGGGCTCGCGCCGGCAAACGCGATCCGCAAGAAGACATCGAACGCACCGCACGGCATCTGGCTGCCGCCTGCCGGCTGAGCGAACGGCTCGGATGCGCGGTGTCGCTGTGCCTTGAGGCGGTGGGGATCGACCATCGCCGTGCAAGCAGGGCGTACGACCTGAAACAGCAGGCGTTCGCCGGCCCCAAGGCCACCATCAGGCTGCTGTCGTTCCTGCCGCTGCTCACCATCCTCGCGGGAGAGCTGATGGGCATGCACTCGTTCCGGTTCCTGTTCACCAGCGTGGCGGGATGGGTGTGTCTCGTCATCGGCATGGTCTGGTACGGCGCCGGCATGCTGTGGACGAACCGTATGCTCCGCGCCTTCGGCCGCCGCGAAGGCATCGATGACAATCTGCCGATCGCGTTGGAGATGCTGCGCGCGGCGCTCGGTCAGGGCTCATCGATACCGAGCGCCATGATCGCCGTGGGAACGGTGCTGACCGAGGCGGATACAGCGGACGAGCGAGCGCGCACGAGACGATTCGGCGGTTCCGGGGAATCCGGCCGCAACGGCATGAGCGAATGGAAGCCGTTGGCGCGCAGTCTCGTCGAGGCAGGGCGGGCCCTCACCCGTGGCGCCGGCTGGAAGGAGGCGTGGCTGAGTGCCAACGCCGCCGTACTGACCGAACGAGGAGATACGGACGACGACGAGGAGGATGCCGAGCGCGTCATCGGACTGGCCGCGCTGCATCCGTCCATGATGGTGGTCTGCGAGTGTCTCGGCGAGGCGTGGAATCACGGCGCATCCCCCACCGAACGGCTTGCGCTCGCGGCGCGCGAATACGATCGAGAGGAGCTGTCGGCGATCGAGCAGGAGGCGGCGAAGCTGTCCGTGAAGCTGCTGCTGCCGTCGGCGCTGTGCTTCCTGCCGGCGTTCGTGATGATCGGCATCGTACCGGGGATCGCGTCGATGATGGCGGCGATGGGCGCGTGATCAGGTGACCGGCACGAGCCCGGAACGACGTAGTCAAAACGGGGAAACAATGTGAACTCGCGTTGAACTTTGGCGAGTTCACTCCATGAGAACCGTTCCAACGCCTAGGATGAGAAGTATGGCACAGATATTTGACGCACCATCGAAAGCGATCCTGCGAAGCCAAATCGCAGAGCACATCGCCGAAACCGACAAAAACGACCGGCGCGAAACTCTGGAAGGTGAGGCTCCGCTGCCCACCGACCGCTTTTTCGACCGTGAGCTGAGCTGGCTGAAGTTCAACAAGCGCGTTCTCGAGCTGGCCGAGGATGAGGACATCCCGCTGCTCGAGCGCGCGAGCTTCGCGGCTATCTTCGCCAACAACCTCGACGAGTTCTTCATGGTCCGCGTGGCCGGCCTGAAGCGCCGCATCGACTCCGGCATCGCCGTGCCGTCCGCGGCTGGTCTGAGCCCGCGCCAACTGCTGCGCGCGATCGGCGAGCAGGCGCACGCGCTGCAGAACGAGCACGCCCACTACGTGATCGACCACATCTTCCCGGCGCTGGCCGAGCAGCGTATCGTGCTGCTGAGCTGGGACAAGCTCACCACCGCCGAGCAGGAGCGCCTGTCGCGCTACTACCGTCAGCAGGTCTTCCCGGTTCTGACGCCGCTCGCCGTGGACCCGGCCCACCCGTTCCCGTACATCTCCGGCGGCTCCATCAACCTCGCCGTGATCGTCGAGAACCCGGCCTCCGGCAAGTCGCACTTCGCCCGTGTGAAGATCCCGGGCAACCTGAACCGTCTGGTTCCGGTCGACGACATGACCGATGAGGAGTCCAAGGAGGAGCGTTACGGCTTCATCACGATGGAGAACCTCATCATCGCCCACCTGGAATCCCTGTTCCCGGGCATGATCATCAAGGAGGCCCGCTCCTTCCGCGTCACGCGTAACGAGGACATCGACGTCGAAGAGGATGACGCCGAGAACCTGCTCAACGCGATGGAGAAGGAACTGCTGCGTCGTCGCTTCGGACCGCCGATCCGCCTGGAGATCTCCGACCAGACCAGCCCGTTCCTCTCCCAGCTGCTCGCCGACCAGCTCGGCGTCAGCCCGGACGAGGTCTACCGTCTGCCGGCCCCGCTGGACATGACCGTGCTCTTCGAGCTCGGCGGCATCGACCGTCCGGACCTGAAGAACCGCCCGTTCATTCCGACGACGAACCGTCAGATCGCCGAGGTCGAGTCGAGCCGTGCGCAGGACATCTTCGCCGCCATCCGCGAGCGCGACATCCTGCTGCACCATCCCTACGACTCCTTCTCCACCTCCGTGCAGGCGTTCCTGGCGCAGGCCGCCGCCGATCCGAAGGTGCTGGCCATCAAGCAGACGCTGTACCGCACCAGCTCCAACTCGCCGATCATCGACGCGCTGATCGACGCGGCTCACGCCGGCAAGCAGGTGCTGGCGCTGGTCGAGATCAAGGCTCGTTTCGACGAGGACGCCAACATCGCGTGGGCCCGCAAGCTCGAACGCGCCGGCGTGCACGTCGTCTACGGCATCGTGGGCCTCAAGACCCACTGCAAGCTCATCGAAGTGGTGCGCCAGGAGGCCGACGGCCTTCGCCGCTACTGCCACGTGGGCACCGGTAACTACAACCCGAAGACCGCCCGCATCTACACCGATCTCGGCCTGCTGACCTGCGACCCGGTGGTCGGACAGGATCTCACCCGCCTGTTCAACCAGCTGTCCGGCTACGCGCCGAAGTCAAGCTTCCACCGTCTGCTCGTCGCGCCGCGCACCATCCGCTCCGGCCTCATCCAGCGCATCCGCCGTGAGGAGGACGCCGCCCGCGCCGGCAAGGAGGCCTGGATCAAGATCAAGGTCAACTCCGTGGTGGACGAGAAGACGATCGACGCCCTGTACCGCGCCTCGCAGGCCGGTGTGAAGATCGACATCGTCGAGCGCGGCATCTGCTCGCTCAAGCCGGGCGTTCCGGGCCTGTCCGAGAACATCCGAGTGCGTTCGATCCTCGGCCGCTTCCTGGAGCACAGCCGCATCTACGCGTTCTGCAACTCCGACGGCCCGCAGATCGGCGAAGGCCCGATGTCCGGCCCGGAGGTGTGGATCGGTTCGGCCGATCTGATGCACCGCAACCTCGATCGTCGAGTCGAGGCACTCGTGCGCATCACCGCCCCGGAGCAGATCCAGTCCCTGCTTGACTACATCGACCTGCAGATGGCCGACTCCACCTCCAGCTGGCACATGCTGCCGGACGGCTCCTACGAGCGTCATTCGAAGGACGAGGAGGGTCGCCCGCTGGTCGACTGCCAGGAGTACCTGATCCGCAAGCACACGCGTCGTCGCGGCGCGCACAGCTGAACACCTGGCCGGAGCCGGTTACGTGACTGGTTCCGGTCGGCGTGCGGACGGATAGCCACCGCCTTACGGCGTATAATCGTCCGCAGCACAACACGATAACTGCATGTCGTTTGAAGGCCGGCCCAGCAATGGACCGGCCTTCGTGTATTCGGACGCGAAACTACGTAGAGCGCACACATGCGGCACGTATCATTGAAGGGTGGGTAGCAGAGTGAGAAAGATCGTCGAGGCCGCCGGAGGCATCCTGTACCGACGACGTCAACCGCAGGAAGACACCGTGCACGGGATTGGAATCGATGCAGTCGCCACGGCCGGCCCGCTCGATGACGGCATCGTGGCGGGTACCACCCCAGATCCCCCCGCCCGCGACGTTGCGGATACCAATACGGAGGGCACATCCGACATGAACGGCGGCGTCGCACCGCATCGCACGCCACTGTTCAACGACATTGAACTGTGTCTCGTGCATCGCCCGAAATACGATGACTGGAGCTGGCCGAAGGGCAAGCTGGATCCGAACGAATCGCATCGCCACGCAGCCGTGCGCGAAATCGGCGAGGAGACGGGTCTGCCGGTGGCATTGGGGCCATATCTGGGCGAAATCGAATACCCGCAGTCCGAGGAGGGCAGCAAACTGCGCCACACCAAGGATCGCACCGTGGATACGAAGCACATCCTGTTCTGGATGGCGACGCAGATCTCACCGATCGAAAGCCTCAAACGCACCGGCGCGTTGGGACCGGTGCATCGCGCCGACAAGGACGAGATCGACGAGGTCATCTGGCTCACGCCGGATCAGGCGCGCAAGAAGCTCAGCCACTCGACCGACAAGGAGATCCTCGCCCTGTTCATCGATCGTCTCGAGGAGGGCGCGGCCGACGCGGTGCCGTTCCTCATCGTGCGTCACGGCAAGGCGGAGGCGCGCAAATCGTGGCGCGGCACCGACGCCAATCGTCCGATCACGCCTCTGGGAGCGGCGGCCGCGTTCGCATTGAGCTACGAACTGGCCTGCTTCAACCCGATCCGACTGTCCACCTCGCCGTGGATCCGCTGTCAGGAGACCATCGAGATGTTCGCGTGGCAGACGCACCGTGACATGGTCAACCTGCCCCCGCTCACCGAGGACGCATTCGCACGCGATCCGGAGGGGGCATGGGAGTGCATGCTCAGCGAGATCCAGTACGCGCTCGACCACAAGCTGCCCACGGCCGTATGCATGCACCGGCCGGTCATCGGTGGTATATTCGAGCATCTGCGCACCTTGTGCGTCTCGCCGCTGCTCGCCAAGCGCCTGATCGCCAAGTCGCCCTACATGCCCACAGGCAACGCGATGGCGCTGTTCATCACGCCCACGCCCGACGGTCCACGCATCATCGACATTCAGAAGGTCACACCGCTTGTCTACTAGCTACTCCCTCACCGACGGTTTCACCAACTCCGGGTCCGGGTCGGTCCGCTCCTCCCACTCGGGATTCGTGCCGACCCCGGGACGCGGCACGCGCCCGTCCCGCCCGGGTCAGCTCGCCCCTGCGCTGCTCGATCAGATGGCCGGCGGCTCCGATCCCGGCATGGTCAACGAGATCGCGCACTCCTCCGCCGCGTCGCTGCTCGACCGCGTGCGCCACAGCGAGGATCCGAGCGTGGTCGCCCGCGTGCTGACCGTCGTCGAACGCGACGGCGTGGACGACATCGCGGAACTGTGGAGCTCGTCGCCGTCCGACTCGTTGCCGGGCGTGCTGTGGCGACTGTACATGCTGCGCACGTGGATGCGTTCGCGGCGCGACGACATCGCACGCCTGTGGCGCGTCGGCGAGCCGGTCGCGACCAGCGCGTCGGCCATCGCGGGCGTCGATCAGGCACCGACCGAGGACGACATCGCGCGTCTCGCCGACTCGATCCTCTCCGGCGCGTTCACCGGCGATTTCGCGGTGGCGATGGAGCGCGCGGCGGCGTTCACCGATGTGGTGGCGCTCGGATTGCGCGTGGAGGCGGGAAAGCTGAATGCTGCCGCCGCGCATCGGGAGGACGCCGCGGATGCCAAGACGATTCGCACCAAGGCGGCGCAGATGCTGCACAACGGGGCGAATCTCATGGCGACCGCCAAGGACTTCCACCACGCGGCGAACCTGTGGAGGCGCGGCAAGCTCGAGTGAGCGGGAAGTAAACGGGGAACCGGAATTTATGGATTCGCCGGGCCGGCGTGGCACGGGTTTTCGCACAGGTATACTGTTAGGCGCGTCGGGCCGTGCTTAAGCCCCGGGCTCCATTTTTTGCCGCTGCGAGCGGCCTTTGCGCCGACAGGCGCTTTCACGGTTCGGCGCTTCACTCTTTGCTGATCGTTGTTCTCTGGTCACTGGCCACTCCTGATGCGCCGACGCGGGCGGGCTCCTATGCCCCCGATAACGAGGTAGTCTAGGAACCATGGAACTGCATGTTTTGAATCACCCGCTCGTCGAGCACAAGCTGACCGTGCTCCGAGACAAGAACACCCCGTCCTCCACCTTCCGCGAGCTCGTCTCCGAGCTGGTCATGCTCGAAGCGTATGAGGCGACCCGCGACCTGTCCGTCGTGGCCACGCCGATCGAGACCCCGGTCGCGCCGATGACCGGCAAGAAGCTCGCCGAGCCGCGTCCGATCATCGTGCCGGTGCTGCGCGCCGGACTCGGCATGCTCGACGGCATGACCCGTCTCCTGCCCACCGCCGAAGTCGGATTCCTCGGCATGAAGCGCGACGAGGAGCACCCCACCCAGCAGATCACCTACGCGAACCGCCTGCCCGACGACCTCTCCGGCCGCCAGTGCTTCCTCATCGACCCGATGCTCGCCACCGGCGGCACGCTCGTCGCCGCCACGCACTATCTGGCCGAGCGCGGCGCGAAGGACGTCACCGCGATCAACATCATCGCCGCTCCCGAAGGCATCAAGTACGTCGAGGAGCACATCGACCCGTCCATCGACTTCAAGGTCGTGGTGTGCGCGGTCGACGAGAAGCTCAACGACAAGTGCTACATCGTGCCGGGGCTTGGCGACGCCGGCGACCGCCTCTACGGAGTGATCGACTGACACTCTCGTACCAACATCCGTACGTTCCCGGTGGCTATCGGGGACCAAGCCTCGTTGTTCGTACACTGCGCGCCGGTCAGTGTACGAACAACGAGGCCATCGCCGATCAATCCCCCGTTTTCGTATGCTGAAGTCAGGTCAGCGTACGAAAGCGGGGGATGTTGCTGATCAAGCCCCAACCGCCGGACGCTGACTGCATCTCATCGTACGATTTGCGGGGCTAGGGGGCTGATCGCCACCATGAACGTACGGACCGAATCAGGTCGAATCGAAAATGAGGACCACATGCAGATCGACATCATCGCGCCGGGGCGCGTGAAGGAACGCTACCTGCGCGACGCCATCGACGAGTACTCGAAACGTCTGTCGCGCTATTGCAGACTGAACATCATCGAGGTCGCGGACGAGAAGACGCCGGAGCACGCCTCCGAAGGCGTCGAACGGCAGATCAAGGAGAAGGAGGGCGAGCGCATCGCGAAGCATCTGCGCGACAATGCGTTCGTCATCGCCCTGGCGATCGACGGCAAGCAGCTGTCCAGCGAGGAGCTGGCGGCGAGGATCTCGGATTGGGGTCTGCACGGCGTGAGCCACATCCAGCTCGTCATCGGCGGATCGATCGGGCTGGATGATGCGATCCTGCGCCGCGCGGACTTCCGATTGAGCTTCTCGAAGATGACGTTCCCGCATCAGCTCATGCGCGTGATTCTGCTCGAGCAGATCTACCGCGCCTACAAGATCAACGCCGGGGAGCCCTACCACAAGTAAGACCAGTAGAACTGGCGGGTGGGACTCCCCGGCGTTTCGCCGATTCCGGCGTCAGTCGGCCATGCCCCGGCGAATCAGCGGATGTCGTCGGGGACGAACGCCTCGAAGATGTGGTGATCGAAGAACTGGTCGCAGTCGGCGAGTTCGGCGCTGGAGCGCACCGTCCACGACACTGTGATCGCGCCCATCGCACGGGCGAGACGCACCTGCGGCGAGGAACCGCCCGTCCAGTCGTAGGCGATGAAGTCAGGGCGGGACAGCCAGTCGAAGGCCAGCAGACCGGCAGCCCATTCGACCGGACCGTTCTTGCCAAGCTTGGCGGGCCAGCTCAGCTGTCCGCGGCAAACGTCCGGGTGATGCTCCTTGTACCAGTTGACGGCACCCGGGTGGAAGGATTCGATCACATACGGGCCGCTGTACGCCTCGAGCAGGGCGTGGCCCTTCTCCATCAGCTCCACCTCGCGCTCGCCCCACGCCTGATTGTTGGAGAACTTGTACTCGACGATGAGCGGCGCACGGCCGGCAACGACCTTGAGCACGTCGGAGAACAGCGGCACATGCTGGTAGTAGCCCGTGGGCGCGGTGGGCGGCGTGACCACCAACGGCACCTTCTCCTCGGCGCCCGGCAGCGGGGCGGCCTTGAGATCGCCCGGCTTGGAGCCGTTGGCCGCGGGGAACAGCGGGATGCGCGTGAGCTCGTCATAGGTGAGATCCTCGATGCGGCGCGGATCGCCGGCAACACGCAGCAGGTCGGCATCGTGGACGACGACGACCTGTCCATCAAGGGTCAGCTGCAGGTCGAGTTCGATGCCATAGCCGGCCTCGCAGGCGGCGGCGAATGCGGCGAGCGAGTTCTCCGGGGCGAGCGGACCGGTCACATCGGGCGTGCCGTAGCCGGCCTTCAGCGCCATGCGCCGGGCGAGCGCCACATAGTCGGCGTTCTCGGCGATGGACGCATCGGCCGTGTCCGCCTGGGCGCTGACCGGGTTATCGCCGCCGTAATCGGGAATGTCGGTGACGCCGACCAGACCCGATCCGGCGTCGTGCAGGCCGCGATGCGCATACCAGACGTCGGGGATGACGGGCACGAAGTTACGACGCTTGTCGTTGAACGAACGCGGGGCGAGCGCCCATGCTGCCGCGCCGGCGAGCGCTGCGCCGCCGATCAGTGCGTTCCTGAGGAATTTCGACATGACGGTCCTTGATCCTTCCGTGACGCGGGGTCGCGGTCAGTCGCCGGCCCCGCAATGTTGGTTATCAGATTACCGCCGAGGGCCTATACGGGGAAACAGGGTCTTACGAACGGCAGGTGAATTCGCGCGTATTACGCTAGAGGACATGACAGGACGATTCGCGCCGACTCCCTCCGGGCGCATGCATATCGGGAACATCACCGCGATGCTCGCGGCGTGGCTGGATGCCCGCGCCGGCGGCATCCGGAACGGAGCCGACGGTACCAACGGGAATGGCCGCATGCTGCTGCGCATCGAGGACATCGACACCCCCCGAGTGCTGCCGGACGCGGACCGATGGATCATGGATGATCTCACCTGGCTCGGGCTTGATTGGGACGATGAACCCGTGTATCAGTCGCGACGGCTCGACATATATGAGGAGGCGCTTGATGCACTGCGGGATTTTCGACCAGCGCTGATCTATCCGTGTTTCTGTTCGCGCGCGGACATTCGCGCCGCCTCCGCGCCGCAGGAGGGTGATGGCTTCCAGATCTACCCGGGCACCTGCCGGCGGCTGATGCGCGATCACCCCGAGACCGTTGCGGCGAGGCTCGCGCATGGGGATCGGCATTCCCTGCGCATTGCGATGCCGGAGGCGGATCGTGGTGCTGCCAATAGCACCGTCAGCTTTGTGGATGAGGTTTTCGGGCCGCAGACCTATGATCTCGTGCGAGAGATCGGCGATTCGGTGATTCGCCGGTCCGATGGGCTGTTCGCCTATCAGTTCGTCGTCACCGTCGACGATCTGCTGATGGGCGTCGACTCCATCGTGCGCGGGCGCGACCTGCTGCGGTCCACTGCGTTGCAGATCTATATTCGCGAGTGTCTGGCCAAGGCACCGGCGCATATGCGCTACACGCATATCCCGCTGATCGACAACGCCGCCGGACGCCGTCTCGCCAAGCGCGAGCGGTCGCTGGATATGGGGGCGCTGCGCGCCCGCGGGGTCGGAGCCGAGGAGGTCATCGGCTGCTGTGCGTGGCTGCTGCGGCTTATCGACCGGCCGGAGCCGTGCGCGGCGGCCGATCTGCTGCCGCTGTTCGCCGAGCACGAGTGGAGCGCGCTGCGGGCGGATCCGGCCGATCGGGCGCTCAAACCGGATGATCCGGCGATGCCTCAGTGGCTGGCTGAGGCGCTGGAGGCGTAAAGACTACCCCTCAGACCCGCTTCGCGGGCCAGCTCCCCTGACAAGGGGAGCCGACATAGGAGAACGACAAAAGCCCGGTGCGCGGGAATGCGCATCGGGCTTTGCGAGTGACGATCATGGGTTAGGTTCAGGGCAGCGCGGTTGCTGCACACTGATCCATGATCGCCACGAATCGTGATACCGCGTGAGATGGACTATCTCACTCGTCGGTCTTGACGTCTTCGACGTTGACGTCGGGGTCGTCGGACGGCGCGCCGTGGTCACCGGCAAGCGGATCCTCCGGCATGTCGGTGAGTTCCAGATGCTCTCCGCCGGTCTGGTCGACGAGCACGGTGTCGCCGTCGTGGACCTTGCCGGCCAGCAGCATGCGGGCCAGCTGATCGCCGACCTCGGTCTGGACCAGACGACGCAGCGGACGCGCACCGTAGGCCGGATCGTAGCCCATGTTGGCGAGCCATTCGCGTGCGGCGCTAGTCACGTCGAGCGTAATGCGGCGATCGGTGAGGCGCTGGGCGACCGAGTGGACCTGAATGTCGACGATGCCGCCGAGCTCCTCGCGGGTGAGCGGGTGGAACATCACGATGTCGTCGAGACGGTTCAGGAACTCCGGCTTGAAGTTCATGTGCACGGCGTTCATCACGGCGTTCTTCTTGGCGTCGGCGTCCATATCCTCATTGACGAGGAACTGGGAGCCGAGGTTGGAGGTCATGATGAGGATCGTGTTCTTGAAGTCCACGGTCCTGCCCTGGCCGTCGGTCAGACGTCCGTCGTCGAGCACCTGCAGCAGCACGTCGAAGATCTCCGGGTTCGCCTTCTCGACCTCGTCGAACAGGACGACGGAGTACGGGCGACGACGCACGGCCTCGGTGAGCTGGCCGCCCTGCTCGTAGCCGACGTAGCCGGGGGCCGCGCCGATCAGGCGGGACACGGAGGCCTTCTCCATGTACTCGGACATGTCGATGCGCACCATCGCCTTCTCGTCGTCGAACAGGAAGTCGGCGAGCGCCTTCGCGAGTTCGGTCTTGCCCACGCCGGTGGGGCCGAGGAACAGGAACGAGCCAGTCGGGCGGTTCGGGTCGGAGATGCCGGCACGCGAGCGGCGCACGGCGTCGGACACGGCGACGATGGCCTCCTTCTGGCCGATCACGCGCTTGCCGAGGTAGTCCTCCATGTGCAGGAGCTTCTCGTTCTCGCCCTGCATCAGGCGGCCGACGGGGATGCCGGTCCAGTCGGAGACGATCTCGGCGACGGAATCGGCGTCGACGTGATCCGGGACCATCGGCTCGGGCTTGTTGCCGTCCTCGTTGGACTCGGCGTCGGCCTTCTCGGCGGCGGCGAGCTGCTTCTGGATGGCCGGCATCTCGCCGTACAGGATGCGGCTGGCCTCGGCGAGGTTGCCCTCGCGGGTGAACTTGTCGGCCTGCACGCGCAGCGCGTCGAGCTTGGCGCGCAGATCGCCGACCTTGTTGTGGCCGGCCTTCTCCGCATCCCAGCGGGCCTTCAATCCCGAGAGCTTCTCGCGGGCGTCGGCCATTTCGGCCTGCAGCTTCTCCAAGCGCTCCTTGGAGGCCGAGTCCTCGGCCTTCTTGAGCTGCATCTCCTCCATCTCGTAGCGCGTGACCTTGCGCTGGAGCTCATCGATCTCCTCCGGGGAGGAATCGAGCTCCATACGCAGGTGCGCGGCGGCCTCGTCGACCAGATCGATGGCCTTGTCCGGCAGCTGGCGGCCGGAGATGTACCGGTTGGACAGGGTCGCGGCGGCGACGAGCGCGTCATCGCCGATCGTGACCTTGTGGTGCGCCTCGTAGCGCTGCTTCAAACCACGCAGAATCGCGATGGTGTCCTCCACGCTCGGCTCGCCGACGAACACCTGCTGGAAACGACGCTCCAGCGCCGGATCCTTCTCGATGTTCTCGCGGTACTCGTCCAGCGTGGTCGCGCCGATCAGACGCAGTTCGCCACGGGCGAGCATGGGCTTCAACATGTTGCCGGCGTCCATCGAGCCTTCGGCCGCACCGGCGCCGACGATCGTGTGGATCTCATCGATGAACGTGATGATCTGGCCGTTCGCGCTCTTGATCTCGTTGAGGACGCTCTTCAGGCGTTCCTCGAACTCGCCACGGTACTTCGAGCCGGCCACCATCGAACCCAAGTCAAGGCTGATGAGCTTCTTGCCCTGCAGCGTGGTCGGCACGTCGCCGGCGACGATACGCTGGGCGAGGCCTTCGACGACGGCGGTCTTGCCGACGCCCGGCTCGCCGATCAGCACCGGGTTGTTCTTGGTACGACGGGAGAGAATCTGGATGACGCGGCGGATCTCCTGATCGCGGCCGATCACCGGGTCGAGCTTGCCTTCCTTCGCGGCGGCGGTCAGATCGGTGGAGTACTTCTCCAGCGCCTTGTAGCTGCCCTCCGCGTCCGGGCTGGTGACCTTCGCACCGCCACGCACGCTCGGCACGGCCTTGCGCAGTGCCTCCGGGGTGACTCCGTACTTCTTGAGGATGTCGGCCGACTGGTTCGGCGCGCTTGCGGCGATACCGATGAGCAGATGCTCGGTGGAGACGTATTCGTCTCCCATCTGCTGCATCTCCTTCTCGGCCTGCGCGAGCGCGGCGGTCAGCTGACGGCTGGCCTGTGGCTGCGAGGTGGTCGAGCCACTGGCGCTCGGCAGGGCGACCAGCGCGTTGCGCACGGCCGCACCGATGGCCTGCGGATCGCCGCCGGCCGCCTGGATGAGGCCGCGCACGACTCCCTGTTCCTGGCGCAGCAGCGCATCGATGACGTGCAGGGTCTCGACCTGCGCGTTGCCCGCGGCGGACGCACTCTGGATGGCGTCGCCGATGGCCTCCTGGGCCATGGTGGTGAACTTCTGTTCCATAATGAATGTCCTCCAAGTCTGTCATTCGCCTTGGGCGGGCCGGCCGATCCGTCGATCCGTTTCGTTCGACGTATCGGCCGGCCAGTCCAAGGCATTGCTGTCATGTTCTGACAGGCTCAACAGACCTGGAAGCCATTCTATTCCCAAAACTTGAGCTTCATCGACTCAAGTTTTTGATTCCGAGATGGGCGGGAGGCAAGCGCTTTCTGCCTCATTTACTGCATCGCCGGTTTTCTACATCATTTTGGTAGCATATGAGGCAGAAAACGATTGATGAGGCAGCAAAGACAGCACCCGGCCAAGACTCCACGCAGGGCGCCTGACTACCGTTGCAACAATCGCACCATTCGCCCCGCCGTCTGACCTACGTCGGCTCGCGTTCGTCCTCTTAGTGGCTTCTATTGGCAGGCGCTGATTGTCACAACGCGCCCGCAGCGGTCTTTTCGTTATGTTGTGACGAGAATCCTTGTCACAACGTGACGAAACCGAGCGGAATCGCACGTTGTGACAGGAACCAGCCGCAATAGGCAGTGAGCGGTCATGAGTCGGTAATGCAAAAGGGCAGAATTCCGCCATTCCTCTCGCCCTGAATCGAGCGCTTGACCGGGAAGAACGGACGACGGCTGTCACAACGTGCAGAAATCACACGGAATCGCGCGTTGTGACAACCCAACGTGTACACAACGCACGAAAAACGCGATATTCGACACGTTATGGCACGGGGACGGCCGCGGCGAATCACGCCGCTACGCGCGCACGATCACGTTGCGCAAGTCGCCGATGCCTTCGACGTGGACGATGGTCTCGTCGCCGGGGTCGAGGTGACCGGAGGCGTTCGGCGTGCCGGTCATGATGACGTCGCCGGGCAGCAGCGTCGAGAACGAGGAGATCGCGGCGATCTGCTCGGGGATGCCATGCACGAGGTTGGCGGTGGTACCGGACGCCATCGGCACGTCCTCGCCGTTGAGCGTGAACGAGATCTTCGCGTCGCGCCAGTTGAGGTCGTCACGGCCGACGATCCACGGGCCGAGCGGGCAGGAGGTGTCGAAGCCCTTGGCACGGGTCCACGTCGGATCGATGCCCTGCAGATCGCGCAGGGTGACGTCGTTGACGCAGGTGAAGCCGAGCACGTAGTCCATCGCCTTCTCGACGGGCACGTTCTTGGCGACGCGACCCATCACGACGGCGACCTCGGGCTCGAAGTTCATGTCCTTCGAGCAGGCCGGGTACACGATCGGATCGTCGGGGCCGATCACCGAGGTGGACGGCTTGGTGAAGATGACCATGTCCTCCGGCGCGTGGCTGATCTCGGAGTGGCCGGCCTCGTGCATGAACTGGGCGTGGGCCTCGTAGTTCTTGGCCAGACCGTAGACCTTGGACGGGATGACCGGGGACAGCAGTCGCAGACCGTCCATATCGAGCGGGTAGCGGTTGCCGGTGGGGGTGACCTGGCCGCCCAGCAGCGGGTGGCCGTCGAGTTCGACGAGATAGTCCTTGCCGTCCGATTCGTCCGTCTGGACGAAGGCGTAGCGCGGAGAGTCATTCAAAGAAAAGCGTGCGATTCTCATAGGTCCAGTCTAGAGTATGAGAGCAACTGGTATTTTATGATGTTGTTGTTTTCTTGACCCGCGCATCGGTTTTGGCTTTCGTTTTGGCCGACGTCGGGGAGCCGTACTCCGGGCGGCGTGACGGGCAGTGTGATCTGTCCGGGCATCGCTGGGCGTGCTCTTTGCGGAGTCTGCTCAGGATGGTGTGTCTGCCGATCCATCGCCAGTCTTCGGGGCGGGAACGTCTCGCCTTGATGTTGGTGGCGGCGACGATGTCGGCGTTGCATGTGTATCCGCAGCATTCGCAGCGGAAGTGTTTCTGGTCGGGCCTGTTCCCGGGGGAGGTCCACCCGCATCGGAGGCATTCCTGGCTGGTGTACGCGGGGTTGACCCGGGTGATGGTGATGCCTTTGAGCGCGTGAAGCCGTTCGAGCTTGGCGCGTACCGCGTTGCGGCCGGCGCGGGTGACGATGCGGTTGAGCCGTTTCGACAGTCCGCCGTGACGGAAGTCGAGGTCCTCGACGACGAGCTCCATGACCCGATCGTCCGCGATCAGATTGAGGACGCGGTTGACCTCGTTGGTCACATGGTCGCGGATGCGTTTGTTAAGGCGGCGGAAGCGCTTCGAATCACGGTATCCGACGTTGGAGCGGGCGAGGTCGCGGGTCAGCGCGAGAAGCTCCTCGTCACGTTGTTGGAGCCATGCGAACAGGCGCAGACCGTAGAGGCGCCCCTCGGAGGTGGCGAACAGGCTGGACAGGCCCCAGTCCAGTCCGACGACATCGCCCTGGACGCGTGGCTCGGCCTTGTCCTGCGTGGTCATGAGACGGACGGTCATGCCGCCGTCCTCGTCGAACCGGATCTGAAGATGGTTGGCGAGCGTCTCCAGATCCCGGGGGTCGAGATGCGGGTTGAGATCGGAGTGGATGTCGAGGGGCGCGTGGATCGGACGACCCTTGTCGAGGGTGGAGATGCGCGCCCAGTAGGGGAACGTGCCGCCCATGGCGGAGGGTTGGATTTCGGCGATCTTGCCGTCCATGCTCAGCGTGCGGCATCGCATGGGATTGGGGAACCGGTGGCGTTTGCGCAGATGCTTCATGATGCGGCGCGCCATCCTATGGGCCTCGTCATCGACCGGCTCCCACCATGCGTGGCGCAGGTTGATGCGCCACAGTTCGCGTTTCATGCCGTCATCGAGCGTGGAATGGGATACGATCGACCGGAAGTCGATGACGCGCAATTCGATCCACGAGCCCATCATGGCCCGGGCCTGCCGGGTGATGGAGTCCCACTGCCTTTGGCTGAACCCCTCCCACTGTTTGGCGTCCACGTACCGGGGGAGCCTCTCGCCTCGGATGAGCCCGCCCTCAAGCAGAAGCAACGTACGCCGCAATCCCAGTCTCCACGGCCGCAGCATGACGCGCAGACGCATGGCCTTGCCCCGGTTCAGAGGCATAGACACCGCGTACGAACGGTACGCCTTACCTGGTTTGGCCGGCATGATCCGCCTCCTCTCCCTCCAGGAGGACGCGTGTCATGGCCATGGCGCGTTTGGACCGTCGCTGTCCGTAGAGTCGCGCACTGAACGAGTAGATGATGGATACGAGATCCCGCACGAGATCCGCACGGTCGTCGCCGGTCTCGTTGATGACGATGATGCGCCGACCCTGCGATTCGAGGAACAGGCTGAACCAGTTGAAGCCGAAACGGGTGAGGCGATCCCTGTGCTCGACGATGAGCGTGCCCCAGTCGGTTCGTTTGAGCAGGGTCGTGAGCCTGCGCCGCGTGTCGCTCACGCCGGAGCCGACCTCCGCGACGGAAGCGACGATATGATAGCCATTGGCCACGGCCCAGTCCTCGACGCGCTTTCGTTGCGCCGGCAACTGGGTTCTCCCCTTGGAGGGGTCGGACACGCGCGCGTAGACGGCCGCGTCGTTGAGCGAGAACCCCTTCGACTCGTCGGGCACGATGATCGACCCCACCTCGTCCCGATACGCGCCCGGAATCCGGCCGGCCTTGAAACGATTCCAGGCCGCCCGATACTGAATCCCATGCAGACGCGCATACTCGGACAACTTCATACCCACTAGCATACCATACAAGAGTAGAAAATACTACTCTTCAAGCAACCAATCGCAAGACCCGTCGGAGGCGTAGACGGCGGCGATTATGGGAGAACCCGTCGCCGGGCGATGCGCAGCGACGGGTTCTCTATGCCTATGCCAGGATGTCTATGTCAGGAGGTTCGGGTTACAGGGCGGCGTAGGCATCGGCGATGATCGCGTCGATCGAGGCGGTGCGGGCCGCCTCGGAACCGGGCACGGCCGCACGGGCGCGATCGGCCGCGGAGGTCGAGGTCGCCGAAGCGTCGTCGTAATAGCCGTAATCGGTGTCGTAGTAGTCGTGATCGCTGTTGCCGCTATGGTAGGTGACGTCGAACGCGCCCGCGGCAGCGCCGATCACGACGAGAATGATGACGAGGATCACGAACACCATCTGCACGGCGCTGATGATGATGCCGGCGATCGCAAGGCCGCGGCCCTTCTCGCCGGTGCGCTTGACCTGCCTAAGGCCGATGATACTCAGGATCAGACCGGCGATCGCGATGAAGAACGAGCAGATGAAGCCCGCGACGGCCATCACGTTCCAGTTCTGATTCTGCGGCGGCACCGGGTAACCATAGCCGTATCCGGGCTGGGCGTAGGGGCCGGGCTGGGCGTAGGGGTTCTGACCGTACTGGTCGTACTGACCCGGCTGACCCGGCTGACCCGGCTGAGCATAGGCAGGCTGCCCATTCTGGCCCGACTGGTCCGGCTGCGGCGCGTAGCCGGCGGCCTGCGCGGTGGGCTGCCCGTACGGATTCTGGCCGTACGATGTCTGGCCGTTCGGATTCTGGCCGTATCCGTAGGGCTCACCGTATCCCTGCGGCTCATATGCCGGGTTGACCGGATTGACCGGGTTGACCGGATTGGCGGACGCCTCCTGATTGGGATTGGGGTTGAACGGATTCGGAGCCTGCTCCGGCTGGGAGTCCTGAACGGGCTGCGCCGGCGGCTCGTTCAGGCCATTCTGATCGCCCTGATCATGCTGCTGCGCGTTCGGATCCTCGGGATTGGTGGAAAACGGATTGGTCATGGCGCCCTCCTCGTCGTCATGTCGCTGATGAACTCATCTCCAGCTTACCGCGAGAACACGCGCGAATGGAAGAGCGCAGCGGCATAATGGGGTGGGGTGCATCGCCCGCCGAGAAAACGCGGACGGGCCCCGCAGACAAGCCGTCAAAAGGCAGCGCCAACCGATCCGATCGAGGAGGAACCATGGCAGTCAACGCATCGAAGGTACTGATCATCGTCAACAACTGGGGCATCGAGGAGACGGAGCTGACCCGTCCGCTGCGCGATCTTCAGGCCGCGGGCGCCGACGTGACGCTCGCCGCGACGACGCTCGACAAGTGCGAGACCGTCGAGCACGATCGTTACGAAGGCGAGACGCTTACGCCCGACGCGAAACTCTCCGACGTGCAGGCGTCCGACTACGACCTGCTGGTCGTGCCCGGCGGCACCTGCAACGTCGATCGCATCCGCGTGAACGAGGACGCGATCACGCTGGCGCAGGAATTCGCGCACGAGGGCAAGCCGATCGCGGCAATCTGCCATGGCGCCTGGCTGCTGGTCAACGCGGGGCTCATCGAAGGCAAGACCGCGTCGCCGTGCCGCTACATCGCCGCGGACATCGAGAACGCGGGCGGCCACTACGTCGACAGCCAGCTGACAGTCGACGACGCGAACGGCTGGAAGCTCATCACCTCCCGCAAGCCCGACGATCTGGACTACTTCGTCGGCGCGATCAAGGACGCGCTCGGCGACTGATTTCCGGGCAACGTCAGTTCTCGGCGTCAGTTCTCGACGTGGAAGTCGGGTTCGTGGGGGTATACGTCGATCTCGTCGACGACGACCCGGTCGACGTGCCCCCATCGCGGCCCGACCTTGAGCTGTGAGAGGAACGCGGCGACGGCCGATCGAGCGCCTTGCGCCTCGACCTCGACGTCGCCGCTCCACAGATTGCGCACCCAGCCGGTGACGCCGGCCGCGCGTGCGGCACGATACGTGAAGTAGCGGTATCCGACGCCCTGCACGAGTCCGGAGACGGTGGCGTGGATGCGGATGATGTCCTTGCCTCTGTGCGCAGTGACCATGATTCCCCGATCGACCGTCCGACCCGTCAGATGAACGCGCGAGGCCCGAAGATCGCAGTGCCGACGCGCACGATCGTGGAGCCCTCCTCGATGGCGAGCGCCATGTCGTTCGTCATGCCCATCGACAGCTCCGTGCAATGCTCGGTACCATCGGCGCCCGAGGCGAGGATCTGGTCGCGCGTGCGGCGCAGATGCGCGAATCCCGCGCGAATCGTGCGTTCGTCGTCGACATGCGCGCCGATCGTCATGAGGCCCTGCAGTTCCAGTCCTCCCATCGCGCCGATGCGCTTGGCGAGGTCGATCGCGTGGCTCGGCGGGCAGCCGGACTTCGATTCCTCGCCCGACTCGTTGACCTCGAGCAGGACGCCGACCGTCATGTCGCGCATGACCGCACGGCGGGCGATCTTCTCGGCGAGTTCGATCGAGTCGACCGATTCGATGGTGTTGACGACCGGCAGCACCTTGCCGATCTTGTTGGACTGCAACTGGCCGATCAGGTGGAACGGCACGTCCTTGCCAAGCGTGAGGCCGCGTTCGAGGAGCCGTTTCGTCAATCCCCCGGCCTTGGCCTGCACCTCCTGAGGGCGGTTCTCGCCGATCAGGCGGATGCCGGCGTCGATCGCGGTGATGATCTCGCCGACGTCGCGGGTCTTCGTCGCGGCGAGCAGTTTGACCGACCCGACCTCGCGGCCAGATGAGACCTCGGCTGAGGCGACGGCGTCCATCGTGCGCCTGACGCCGTCCGCGATCTGACGCGCGCGTTCCTCGTCGATGATGTCGTTCGTCAGATCCTTGTGATCCATGTACGCGGTCATGCTTGCGCTCCCCCGTTATCGGCCCTGTTGACGTGTTTGCTCCCATCGTAGTCGGGTCGCACGCCCCCAAGCGAGAGGTTTTCGTCAGGACATGGCAACGGCCTCTCGCTGGCGGCTGCCTAGCGAGAGGCCGTGGTTGTCGTGTGACCGATTTGTCTCGCGGAGGACCTCCTTGGCGAGAGGTTTCCGTCATGATGCGGCGGACATGGCCCACTGGGACGCTGCCGGCGAGAGGTTTCCGTCAGCGTGTGACGGCTGTCTCTCGGCTAGCGACGCTGGAAGACGCGCATCTGGCCCAGATCGCGGTTGGCCCAGGCGTAGTACGGGATGAGCTTCAGCGTGGCGGGGTCGCCGGAACGCGGTTCATCGGCGTCGAGGTAGAGCGGCGCGTCGTCCGGGTCGGCGGACTCGCGCACGGCCGGCAAGCTGACCGTATCGACGCCACCCAGCAGGTCCGGCTCGAACGCGACGGTCGCGTCGGCGCCGGTCACGCCGTCGGCGAGACGGTAATCCCACAGATCGCCCGCATTGTCGGCCTGCTCGGCGCAGTAGACGAGCGGGCCACGCGTGACAGCGACCTGCCCGGCGTCGGAGCGCACATGCGAGTTGGCGCGCACGAATCGAACGGACATGTCGAGATCGAGCGAGATCTCGACGGTTTCGCCGGGGGCGACGTCGACGTACGCGAAACCGTACTCGAGATCGCCGGCGAACGGCTGACCGTTGACCGTGAGCGCGTACGATCCGCGCGACCACGCGGGGATGCGCACACCGAAGCGGATGGGCTCGGCCAAGACACCGGAATCGCCCGCAGCATCCGGCAGCGAGACCGTGTACTCGACGCGGCCATCCCACGGGAAGTTTGAACGCTGCTCGACTCGAAGCCCCCGCGAGGAGACCGCGGTGTTCGCGATGAACTGGTGGCTCAGCACCGTGCGGCCGCCGTCGCGCTCGGTGTAGATGTAGCGATCCACCGAGGCGACGAGTCGGGCGATGTTGGCCGGGCAACAGGCGCAGCCGAACCAGTCGACGCGATGCGAGAGCACATGGTGGCGATCCGGGTTGTCGAGGCCGTCGGGCGTGGTCTCCAGGGCGTTGACGTAGTAGTACTGCTTGCCGTCGAGGGAGATGCCGGCAATCGAGCCGTTGAACAGCTCCTTCTCGAGCACGTCGGCGTATTCGGCCTTCGGCTCGGCGAGCAGCATCTGCTGGGCG
The DNA here is from genome assembly GCF_000741175.1 of Bifidobacterium callitrichos DSM 23973. GTDB lineage: Bacteria > Actinomycetota > Actinomycetes > Actinomycetales > Bifidobacteriaceae > Bifidobacterium > Bifidobacterium callitrichos. The sequence continues at coordinate 18,127 of NZ_JGYS01000008.1, read as the reverse complement.
AACATGCTCATCGACACGGACGCGCAGGTCTCGCCGTACATCGTGTCGTTCGGCAGGTCGTAGTCGTAGGTGAACGATTCGCCGACATGCGTGGAGCCGATGCCGCCGGTCACGTACATGCGCTTGGTGACGATGTTGCGCCAGAATCGCCTGGCGGTGTCCATCAGCTCCTCGTCGCAGGTCAGACGCGCGACGTGGGCGATGCCGGTGCACAGGTAGCCGACGCGCACGGCGTGGCCGTTGGCGGTCTGCTGCTGGCGGACAGGCTCGCCGGCCTGGAAGTACGTGGGCTTGTAGAAGCCGAGGTCCGGGAAGATGTTGTCGTTGTCGATCGCCTTGAGCTGCTTGGTGTAGAACTGCGGGTCCTGACCGCGCACGTCGATCAGGTACTGGGCGAGCGCGAGATAACGCCGTTCACCGGTCACGTCGTACAGCTTGGCGAGAGCCAGCTCGATCTCGGGGTGGCCGTCGGCGCCGTGGATCTTGCCTTCCTCCGGCCCGAAGTTGGCATCGAGGCAATCGGCCATCCTCTTCGCCACGTCAAGGGCCTGCTCGTTGCCGGTCACGTCGTGGTAGGCGACGGCGGCCTCGATGTAGTGTCCCATCACGTACATCTCGTGGCTCTGCTGGATCAGGCTGAAACGCTCGCGGTGTGCCCACACACCGGACTTGATCTGGTAGGGGGTGTCAAGGTAGCCGTCGGGCTGCTGTGCTCGGGCGATCAGGTCGACCGTGCGGTCGCACAGGGCCTTGAGCTCCGGATCCGGGTGGTAGGCGAGCGCGTAGGCGGCTTCCTCGAGCCACTTGTAGACGTCGGAATCCTGGAAGACCATGCCGTGGAACTCGTCGTCGAGCTCGCCCGCGGCGACCTTCAGGTTCGCGACCGCGTGGCTTTTGTTGTCGGACAGCTGGTTACCCGCCGGATCGTCGGGGACGACGGTGTCGATCTCGTCGTTCATCACTCCCCACTGATAGGGGATCACCGATTCGACGATCTGGTCGCGACGCTGCTTCCAGAACGGGGAGGTAATCGTTACCTTCATGATGTACCTTTCGGATGCGTCGGGCCGGCGCATCAAGCGAACCGGCCCGACTGTTGTTTATTGTGCCGGGAAGAGTGTCAGCCCTTTACCGCGCCAGCCATGAAGCCCTTGACGTAGTACTTCTGGAGGGCGAGGAAGAGGATGGCGCAGGGGATGAGCAGGACGACGACGCCGGCTTCGGTGGCGCCGTAGTCGATGACGCCCATGGTCTGCTGGCGCATGTTCACCATCGCGAGCGGCAGGGTGGACTTGGCCGAGGAGCTCAAGTACAGCGGAATCATGAAGTTGTTCCACGCCTCGAGGAAGGCGAGCAGGCCGACGGTGACCATCGAGGGCTTGACGACCGGCACGAGGATCCTCAACAGGGCCTGGAAGGAGTTGCAGCCGTCGACCATGGCGGCCTCCTCCATGTCCTTCGGGATCGCGTCGAACGCGTTGCGCATGATGAACGTCGACATCGGCAGCTGGAACAGCGTGATGACGAGGCCGACGCCGAGCAGGGTGTCGTTGAGGCCGATGTCCTTGAACCACACCATCAGCGGGATCAGCAGCGAGGCGTACGGAACCATGAGGATGGACAGGGTAACCATGAAGCCGAGGTTGCGGCCCGGGTAGTCGAAGCGGGAGAACGAGTAGCCGGCCAGCGTGCAGACGACCACGGAGAAGACCACGGCCACCAGCGAGACGATGACCGAGTTGAACAGGTACTTCGGCAGGCCTTCCTGATAGCCGAACAGGGTCAGGTAGTTGGCGATGCCCCAACCTTCCGACTGGGCGGAGCCCTTCTGCGGGCTGAAGGAGCTGACCACGACCCAGATCAGCGGGGAGACGAAGATGATGGCCAGAAGAGCTTCCAGGACTCGCGCAATGACGCGCTTCCACAGCGGGGTAGTCATGATGTGTTACCTCCCCTTTCTCACTTGGTGTTGTCGCGCATGCCGCGCATCTGGATGGAGTTGATGATCACGAGGGCGATCAGCACGATCAGCGACAGCGCCGCGGCCATGCCGAGGTCCTTCTTGGAGTCGAACGCGAAGTTGTAGATGAGCTGGACGACGGTCATCGTGGAGTTGTTCGGACCGCCCTTGGTCAGGATGAAGAACTGGTCGAAGGCGAGGATCGAACCGGTGACGCAGTAGACGAGGCACATCACGATGGTCGGCTTCATCAGCGGCAGGGTGATGGAGCGGAAGATGCGCCAGGTGCCGGCGCCGTCCATGCGTGCCGCCTCGTAGAGGTCGCCCGGGATGGCCTGCAGGCCGATCATCATGAGCAGCATGTAGTAGCCGGAGAATCGCCAGACGATGACGATGATCGTGGCCCACAGCGCGGACTGGCCGGTGGCGAGCACCGAGCCGCCCTCCTGCACGAGTCCGAGCGCACTCAGGATCTTGGTGAGCGGGCCGACCTGCGGGGAGTACAGGGCGTAGAACAGCAGGGACGCGGAGGCGAGACCGGTGGCGGAGGGCAGCAGGAAGCAGGTCCTCAGCACGTTGTTCCACTTGGTCGACTCCTGCACGATCAGGGCCAGGCCGAGGCCGAGGATCAGCAGGAAGATCGTGACGATCACGGTGTATTCCAGCGTGAAGCCGATCGAGGGCCAGAACAGCTTGTGCTCGAACACCTTGACGAAGTTGTCCGGGAAGTTGACGCCGCGGTTGCCGCCCAGCAGGCTCCAACGGGAGAACGCCATGTAGACGAGCAGCACGATCGGCACGAAGAACAGGACAACGATCATGACCCAATCGGGCAGGGCGTACAGGATGCCCCGCTTGAACGCCTGAGCCTTGGCCGTGGACTTGCGCTCGGGCACGGCCGCGGCGGAATTGGAAACACTTGACATGCTTCACTCCTTTGTGGGGATTTGTGAATGGTGATCGAACGATGATCGCTTGTTCGGATTGAATGCAATCCGTTATCAGGGCCGATTCCTCAGGTTTCAGGAAAAAAGGAGAAAGGAAGGAGACGAACCAGGAGGTTGCGAAATCAGCCCCGGCAACGGAACACAGTCACGGGATGCGCGAGGATATGTTCGGTTGGTGGGGGGCCGGCGGCCGCCGCCCGTGAAGGACGGGGGCGGCCGCCGGCTGTTCAGTTATGTGCGTTCAGTTATTCGGTTGATTCAGGAGATCAGTGCGATCAGTTGCCGGCGAGGACGTCGGTGACGGCCTGGTTGTCGGCCTTGAGGTCGGACTTGCCCCAGACGGCGTTCTGGACGAGCAGCTGCCACGGGGAGCCGGCGGCGTTGAAGCCCTCGTTGAAGGCGGCGGACTTCGGGGTCTTGCCGTTGCCGTCGATGATCGTGGAGTTGATGGTCTGGATGCGCGGATCGGCGTCGTCGTAGGCGGTCTTCAGGGTCTCGATGTTGGAGGCGGTGTAGCCGTTGTCGGCGAAGACTTCCTTCTGGGTGTCGGACTGCATCAGCCAGTAGAGGAAGTTCCAGGCCTGGGCGACGTGCTTGGAATCCTTCGAGATGCCCATGGCGTCACCGCCGAGGAACGTGGAGGTCTTGCCTTCCTTGGTGCCCGGGATCGGGGTCACGCCGACCTCGAAGCCACCGGACTTCTCAGCGTCGAAGATGTCGTTGAGGGAGGTGTTCGGGTAGGGCATGACGCCGATCTTGCCGTTGGCGAACGGGGCGGTCCACGTCGCGCCGGTCTCCTCCTTGGAACCCGCGCCGAGGCCGTTCTGGGTGTTGGCCAGCTCCTTGTAGGCGTCGAGGACGGCCTTCATGGAGTCGTTGTCGAGCGTGGCTTCGGTGCCGTCGTCGTTCATGACGTTCTCACCGTCGGCCCACACGGACGGGAAGAGATCGAAGACCAGGGCGCCACCGGACTGGCCGGCGAGGTAGGAGCCCGCGACTCCGTCCTTGTTGAGGGCGGCGATCTTCTTGGCCTGCTCGGTGAACTCGGCGATGGACTTCGGGCCCTGCTCCGGGTCGAGTCCGGCCTCCTTGTAGAGGTTCTTGTTCCAGACCATCACGGAGACGTCGGTGATGAACGGCAGGGTGTGCTTGGCGCCGTCCACGGTGCCGGCCTCGATGTGGCCCTGCTGCAGGTCCTTCAAGTTGTCGAGTCCGTCGATCTGCTTGGTGATGTCGGCGAAGATGCCCTCGGACGCCCAGTACGGGATGCGCACGACGTCGCCGGCGAGGATGTCGGGCAAGGAGTCGGTCTGCGTGGCGCCACCGACCTTGCCCTCCATGTCGTCGTTCGGGATGATCTCGAGCTTGACCTGGTTCTTGTGACTCTTGTTGTACGCCTCGACGACGCCCTTGGCCTGACGCTCCAGCGGGGAGCGGGTCCACATGGTGATCGTGGTGCCGTCGTCGGTGCCCTTCGCCGGGATGTCGGAGGTGTCGGCGGCACCGGTGCTGCCGGAGCCACCACCACAGGCGGCCAGCGGGATAAGCATTGCGGCGGCGGCGATGCCGGCCAGTGCGCGGGTGACCTTGTTGAAAGCCATAATCGCTTCTTTCTCTAAAAATGTTCCGCTCATCTCTGAGAGGCGGTGGCGGACTTTCCGCCTCCGGTCCCTCGCGGCGTTCCACCCGATCCTCCTTCGGCCGAACGAAACTCCGCGAAAGCCTTTTCACAATATAGCGCCATTCTCCCATGATTGCAAAACCGCTTTCGCACTTTTCTTGAAGCAGGTCGCCAAGCTATGCGAATCCTTGAAAAATAGCGAAAAACAGCTTTCAATACATGCCTTCATGTGTTGCGTCAATCGTTTTGACCGTCGAAAATCGCCGGAAATTGCGGCGTGTCTACGAATGATTGCGCAATCATCTGCGAAAACTCACAGATTAAAACTTTCGCACGTTATTGCGCACAGAAACGAACACCGTCATCGCACCCCCACTGACACGGCAAACCAATTTGCGAAAACTTTCGCATCGTGACTATACTGAAGTTCAGTTCCGACGCAGCAGTCGGAACGGGCACAACAACAGTTTCACCGACTTTCATAAAGGAACGGCCATGGTCGAGGACAGACGTCAGAGCGCGCGACTTGAGGATGTGGCGGCGGCGGCCGGCGTATCGCTTGCGACCGCGTCGAAGGCGCTGCACAACAAGCCACGCATCAGCGAGGAGACCCGCCAGCGGGTGCTCGAGGCAGCCCGACAGCTCAACTACGCGCCGAACAAACTCGCCCAGTCGCTCGCCCGCGGCACATCCGGGCTTATCGGACTGGTCACCTCCGACCTGCAGGGCCGCTTCTCCACCCCGATCCTCATCGGCGCCGAGAACGAGCTGCGCGCGCAGTCGATCTCCGTCCTGCTGGCCAACGCGCGCGGCGACGCCGCGATGGAACGTACACACGTCGAGAAACTGCTCGATCTGAAGGTCGACGGGCTGCTCATCGTGCAACGCGAGACCAACCCGCGCCCCTCGCTCGGCAACGACTGGGGTGTGCCGCTCGTCTATGCGTACGGCCCCTCGACCGACCCGAACGACTGCTCGGTGACCTGCGACAACGTGGAGGCCGGACGCACCGCCGTCAACCACCTCATCTCCTGCGGACGGCACAGGATCGCGATCATCGGTGGCGACGAGACGTACACCGCGGCCACCGACCGCACCAAGGGCGCGCTCGAGGCGCTGGCCGAATTCGGCCTCGAGCCGGCCGGCCCGATCCGCTACGGCCGATGGGACGAGAACTGGGGCCGCGCCGCCACGCGACTGCTGCTCGATCAGGGCGTCGACTTCGACGCGGTCGTCTGCCAGTCCGACCAGCTCGCGCGCGGATGCATCGACGCGCTGAAGCAGCAGGGCATGAAGATCCCGGACGACGTCGCGGTCATCGGCCACGACAACTGGGACGTGCTCACCAAGAGCTCCCGGCCCGCACTGACCTCGATTGACAACGAGACCGAGCTCATCGGACGGCGAGCCGCGCACTACCTGATGGATGCGATCAACGGTCGCCCGCATCACGGCGTCGACTACGTCCCCTGCCGGCTCGTCCAGCGCGAGTCGACGCTGCCACTCGACTGAGGCATGCACCCAATTTCTTCCACGGGAGAAGTTCGACCGAAAATTGCCCTCAATTTCTTGTATAGAAGAAACTCAAGCACAATGTTGCTATACTTTCTTGCATGGAAGAAACTCGACCCCAGCTGATCAATCGCCCGCAATATCTTGATCGCATCGCACCGTTCATCGACGAAGACGTCGTCAAGGTGCTGGTGGGGCTTCGTCGAAGCGGCAAATCGGACATGCTGCGGCTTATCCAGCGCAGACTCGTCGAGGAAGGTCGCAAGCCGGAGCAGTTCATCTCGTTGAATTTCGAGGACTACTCACTCACTCCCCTGCATGACCCGGACAAACTGTACCCGTATCTGATGAAGCGTCTGGAAGGCATTGACGGAAAACCCTACGTCTTCCTCGACGAGGTTCAGGAGGTACGGGACTTCGAGAAGATCGTCAACTCGCTGCGCGCCACCACGCCGGCGGATGTGTACATCACCGGGTCCAACTCGACGCTGCTGTCCGGCGAACTCGCCACGTATCTCGGCGGCAGATACGTGCAGTTCGAGGTATATCCGTTCGGCTACGCCGAGTTCGTCGAAGCACGGACGCTCCTTGGGGCAGACCATTCGTTCGAGGACTTCCTGCGCATCGGCGGCATGCCGTTCGTGGCCACCCACGACTGGGACGAGGACAGCCAGCGCACCTATCTGACGGACATCTACCGGTCCGTCGTGCTGAGGGACATCGTCCGGCGGCACCGCATCCGCGACGTCTCCCTGCTGGAGCGGGTCGCCCTGTTCGCCATGCAGAACATCGGCAACACGTTCTCCGCCAGCGCCATCGCAGCGTATCTCAAATCGGAGCGATTGGACATCGGCGTGCAGACCGTCATCAACTACCTCGACTACTTCTGCGATGCGTTCCTGCTGGAGAAGATGCCACGATACGACATCGCCGGCAAACAGGTACTTAAGACGATGCAGAAATACTACGTCGCCGACCATGGTCTGCGCGGAGCGGTCGTCGGCGACGGCATGGACCAGCTGCAGGGGCTGCTGGAGAACATCGTCGCGATGGAGGGACTGCGCCGCGGATACCGTGTATCGGTCGGCGCGACGGCTGGCAAGGAGGTCGACTTCGTCTTCGCCAAGGGAGACATCCGCCGCTACGTGCAGGTCACCTACCTGATGCAGTCCCAGAAGACGATCGACCGCGAGTTCGGAGCGTTCGACTCCATCGCGGACAACTATCCGAAGACCGTGGTGTCGATGGACCCGATCCTGCGCCCGCGAAATGGCATCGAACACCGCCGCATCGACGAATTCCTGCTCGCCGGGGATTGGTGAGCGAGGAACACCGTGTCCGGCGGTCATCCGACCTCTATCCGACTTTTATCCGGCCTCCGGCGCACGGAGAACGAGACGCCATCGACGGAAACCCCGTTCTCCGTACGCTCAGGTCGGGCCAGTGTACGGAGAACGGGGCTTGACCGATGCAATCACCCGTATTCGTACGCTGCCAGTCAGTCAGCATACGAATACGGGTGATGGAAATCCGATAGTCACGAGGGACGTACGCTGAGCAAGGGCCAGCGTACTGGGAACGGGAGTTGGGTCGAGATGACCCCGGTGAGCGTACGTGGCCTATGGGGACGGGTTCGTCCACTACTCTGCGCCGTACATTCATTGACGAATCGGCTACCCCTCAGACCAGCTTCGCGGGCCAGCTCCCCTGAATCACTGGCGCGAGATACTAGGGATGGGCTCGTCTAGGGGGACGGTTTCTCAGCCGGATGAATCCTTGGACTTCACGGCCGGATGAGTTCCCAGGACACCTCACCACGGGCGGCCGATCCATGGGACTCCGGCGTCGGACAGTTTGCGCAATAATGGTTTCTGGGCCACCACATCGTCGTAATCACAGTGCACAATCGTCGTGACGCCGAGCGAACGCAGCGACTGGTCACGGGTCAGCTGGTCGCTGACCACCTGTTTGATCGATCTACGGCCAGCCATGGACGGATCGGAGTATTTACGCATGCCGTCGTATTCCAACACGATGATGCGCCCGTCATGGAGTCGCCAGAGGAAATCGACGCGATACGCCCGATCGGCCGTGCGGAACTCCACCTGGAATTCGGGAACGGCGTATCCGCCGGACACGATCACCCCGTAGACCATCGACTCACCGCCGTTCTCGCACTTGCCATTGGCGTATTGCAGCACCCGTAGCACCGAGGTGAGATCGGATCGGGACCCACGGCATGCGGCACGCACATCATCCATGGCGATTCCCTTGCGGATGGCCGAATCGAACATCGGCAGGGCCTGGATGAAAGAGACTTGCCTGGCACATTCCACCAGTGTCCGACCGGCATCGGTGACCGGAATCCCGGCGATCATGGACGCCCGGATCGTCGGAACGAACACGCGTCGCAGTGTGTAGGAACCCTGATTCGCCATCACTCTGTCGCCACGTCCACGATTGTCCGCGATCATCACCGTTTCGCCGTGCAATCGCCATGTGTGATCGAAGCCGTAGGCGTCAAGAGCCGTCAGACCGGTGAACACCCATTTCGGATGCATCAGGTGCAATGTTCTCGCCACATATAGGGAGCGTTTACACGCATTCAGCCCCTTCCAGTATTCAGGACGAGCGTAGATGTTCGGATATGGGGAGACCAATTCCCCGATCGAATACCGTCGACGCAGGGCACGCCGTACCGCGTCATCGCCACCGTACAGACATCGCCGCTGTTCCTCGGACTCACGGATCAGCGTATTCACTACCTTGTGCTGTTTCATGTCTTCACGGTAGGAGGTCCGATGTGAGACCGCCACACCGATTGATGGTCATGGGGATAGTGTGCATAACACGGTGGATGATCTGTCCCGAATGTGAGTACGCATATCGGGACTAGCGACAGGGGAACCCCGTTCTCCGTACGCTCAGGTCGACTCAGCGTACGAGGAACGGGGTTTGAGCGATGAAATCACCCGTATTCGTACGCCTCCAGTCGGTCAGAGTACGAATACGGGTGATAGAGACCCGATAGCCACAATGGGCGTACGCTGAGGCGACCGCAGCGTACGCCCATTGGGGCATGGATCCGGCTAGCCACGAGGAACGTACGTACATGACGATGGCAGCGTACGTCCCTTGACTACGGGCTGACCGATGGAGAGGCTATATACTACCGCTTTTTGGACTTGCGGCCTTTGAGGTAGATGTCCAGGACGATCCAGCAGCCGAGGACGAAGGCGACGACGTAGCCCATGAAGCCGACGATCGGGATACCAAAGATGATCGGCTTCATGCCGGCGTAGTAGACGATGGACGATCCGATGAACAGGCCGACCACGATCAGCGCCATCGTGAGCCTGTTGACCATATCGGAGAGCAGCTGGAACGGCTCCTGCGAACCGACGAGCTCCATGTTCATGCGCAGTTGTCCACGTGTGAGCATGCGGGCGGCCACGTTGAGCTCGCTCATCGCGCCGAGCGCGCTGTGCAGAGCCTCGTGCCCCTCAAGACCAAGCGATTTCAGCTCGTCCTTGACCATCTGGTCGGGCGTGCGCGAGGTGGCGATGTGCTGGGAGATGATCTCGATCATGTTCACGTCCGGGATGAACTCGTCGAGCAGCCCCTCCAACGTGACCAGCGCACGGCCGACCGTCGTGATCGTGCTCGGCACCTCGATGCCGTGCCTTTGCGCAAGCGAGGTCAATGCGGTAAGAAACGCGGCGATGTCGAGATCGGCCAGATCGACCGTGCCGTACTCCTTGACGATCACGTCGAGATCGGCGAGCAGGGCCGGATAGTCGGCCGGATCGGCCTCACCGCCGGCGAATCGCAGGAGGCCGTCGGCGAGCGCGGGCGAGTCCTGCTTGGCGACGGCGAAGATCATGTCCTTCATGACAGCGCGCGTCTTGGCGTCGAGCCGGCCGGTCATGCCGAGGTCGATCAGGACGATCTGCCCGCCGCGGATGATGATGTTGCCCGGGTGCGGGTCGGCGTGGAAGAAGCCGTCGTCGAGGATCTGCGTGGAGTAGTTGTCGACGAGTTTGGTGCCGATGTCCTTCAGGTCGTAGCCGGCGGCGACCAGTTCGCCGGCGTGCGAGACGGAGATGCCCTCCACGTACTCCATGACAACCACGTGCTCGGTGCACAGGTCCGGGTAGGGCTTGGGGCAGTCCATGTATTTGAACGGTGCGGCGAATCGTTTGAATTCGGCGAGGTTGCGCGCTTCGACGAGGAAGTCGGTCTCCGATTCGAACGTGTCCCACAGTTCCTCGACGACGCCCTTGAGGTCGACGATCTGCGAGGTGCTGATCACCTTGGTGGCCACCTTGGCGATCGATCGCATGATGGAGACGTCCTGCGCCATCGTCTCACGCACGCCGGGGCGCTGGACCTTGACGGCGACGTCCTCGCCGGTGGTCAGCGTCGCGCGATGCACCTGTGCGAGGGATGCGGAGCCGAGCGGATGCGGGTCGATGTGCTCGAAGATCGTGTCGATCGGCCGGCCGTATTCGGCGGCGAGCGTGTCGATGACGGTCTGGTAGGGCATCGGATCGGCGTCGGCGCGCAGTTTGGCGAGTTCGTCGCAGAAGCTCTGCGGCAGGATCTCGGAACGCATCGACAGGATCTGGCCGACCTTGACGAAGGTGGGACCGAGCGCTTCGAACATCAGACGCATCTTGACCGGGGTGAGGCCCTTCAGCGCGTCGAACTGGTTGACGATGCGCGTGATCTGGGCGAGTCGCTTGGCCTTGCCCCAGCGGGTCAGGTGGTAGCGCTGGGAGAAGTCGTCGCGATGCGGGCCGAACAGGCCGATGGTTTCGGCGTAGACCGGGTAGGCGCCCGACGGGTACATCGGGTCGGAGGAACGCGATGCCGGGGAAGACGGCGTGCCTGTGGCGGAACGTGCGGCAGGCCCCGACTCAGCGGACCGTGACGAGACGTCCTCGGTGGCCTTCGCGGACTTTCCGCGCGTGCTGTCCTGCTCCATACTCGCCTCCTATGTACCTTGCCTTCCGTAATCGCAAACGAACCCCGGGACGACGAGTGAACGCCGTGACGGGGTTCGGTGCAGGACAATGACCGATGGGTCAGGTCCCGTGAATCAGACCTCGGAAGGCTTGTCCTCGGCGTCCTCCGCAGTCGCCTCGGTCTCGCCCTCGGCCTTGGCGGCGGCGCGCTTCTCGTCGTCCTTGTTCGCGTCGTTGACCAGAGACTCCCCCACCTTGCGCTTGAGCTCGGTGTTGAGGCTCTTGCCCTGCTCGACGGTCAGCTCGCCCTTCTTGACGAGATCGTCAACGAGCTCGCTGCCCTTCTCGTAGCCGGTGGCGAGGGCGCCGATGCCCGCCAGCACGACCTTGCGCAGGCCGTCACCCAAATCGAAATCTGCCATGATACCCCTCCTTATCGGATGTCCTTCTCGGATGTCGAGGCCGGTGCGCGGCGTATGATGCCGCGCGCTCGTACTTCCCAGCGTACTCCATCGGACTGCACGCGATTATTGGGCGACACTCCGCGCATCGCACGGTTGGCTACCGCGGGCGCGCCGCCGCCACCTTGCGCGCCTGTTCGGCGACCGTATCGATGCGGTCCAGTTCGGCGGCCTGCTCGGGGGTCTGATCGTCCGTGGCGAGTCGCCCGTCGTTGAGTGCGCCGTATCGGCGCTCGACGGCGTTGCGGATGAGGAAGTCGGCGATCAGCGGGTTCTTCGGCAGCAGCGAGCCGTGCATGTACGTGCCGATCACGTTGAACACGCGAGCGCCCTCCGTGTAGTCCTTGCCGTTGTTGCCGCGTCCCTCCACGTCGACCGTGCCGAGCGGGGTCGTGCTTTCACGCAGGAACGTCTGGCCGGAGTGGTTCTCGTAGCCGATGATGTCGCCGAAATCGTCGGAATGCTCGACGAGGTTGCCGATCATGCGCACGTTGCGGCCGACCGTGTACGCGCCGATCACGCCGATGCCCTCGAGTCGCGATCCTTCGGCGGTTTCGAAGTACTCGCCGAACAGCTGGTACATGCCGCAGATCATCAGCATCGGGGTGCCGTGGAACGCGAGTCCGCGGATGAGATCGGCGCGGCGGAAGAAGTCATCGATGATCTTGCCCTGACCGCTGTCCTGACCGCCGCCGCCGAGGATCAGGTCGACGTGGTCGGGCCAGTCGTCGCCCTGATTGTACTGGTGGATGACCGGCTCGTAGCCGTACAGTTCGAGGCGACGACGGATCGTCAGCACGTTGCCGGAGTCGCCGTAGATGTTCATGTCCTTCGGGTAGAGGGACATCACGTCGATTGTCTTGCCCATCGTTCCTTCCTTACTTGCCCGCTTACTTGCCCGTACCCACGCCGGCGTCGGCGACGTTGGCGATGCGGCCCAGCGCGGCGCGCACCTTGAGCATCGCGGTGTACGTGCAGTAGATGTGCTTGGAATGCCCCGGATTGCGCTTGACGAACGCGGCGAGCGCGGCGTCGATATCGGGGTCGACCTCCTCGACCTTCACCTGGTCGTAGCCGAGTCGCAGGGCCATGTCCCACGCGCGCACGCCGGAGACCTGCGCGACGCCGGTCTCCTTGAGCGACGTGAAGTCAACGTCCCACAGCCAGCTCATGTCGCGGCCGTCGGCGTATTCGTCGTTGATGACGATCATCGTGTCGGCGCCCTCGGGCGGGAAGCTCGCGAGCGAGAGGCGGAAGCCCATCGGGTTCTTGACGAGCAGCAGTTCGGTCGGCGAACCGTTCACGTCGATGACCTCGCCGCGTCCGAACGCCGGGGTGACGCGGGAGACGGCGGCGATCAGATCGTCGGACTTCGCGTCGGCGAAACGCTGCAGACGGGCGCGGAAGGCTTGGAATTTCGGCGATGTCATCGATTTGAGCATGGCGGAGCCCGCCACCCTGTTCGCATCCCTGATCACCGCGCGCACGACGGCGAGCGCTGCGGCGGCGTTGAAGAGGTTGTAGACGCCTTCGAGCCTGACCTTGGTGTGGCGTTCGATGGCGGCGGCGTCGGACGCGCCGGGCCTGACCGGTTTGCCCGGTTCCCCGGACAGACGGAACGTGGCGGCGTGGTCGCCGACCTCGGTCAGGGTGACGTCGGCCGGCAGCGTGGCGATGGCCAGGGCCTCCGGGTTCACGGGAGGCAGGGTGAGCGTGTCGGACAGGTCGGCTGCCGGGGCCTGCTTGGCCGCGGCGTCGGTTCCATCCTCCGCACCGGAGTCGGATGCGGCCGTCTTCGGCTTATCGGACGCCGGTGCATCGTCCTTGCCATCCTTGCCCTCGACGGACACGGTCGTCGCCATGTCGTCGTCGGAGGGGAAGAACCGCTTCAGATCGTCGGACAGGCCGAAGTACTTGACCGTCGTGCTGACCGGCGCGAGTCCCGCAAGGCGGGCGATGCGCGGGTCCTCGCGGTTGAGCACCACCGTGCCGGTGGTGGCCTGCGCCACATGGCCCAGCAGTCGGGCGGTGTTGTCGATCTCGCCGAACCGGTCGAGCTGATCGCGCATCACGTTGAGCAGCAATGCGTACCGCGGCTTGACCTGGCGCACGAAATGTACGGCGTACGCCTCGTCGAGCTCGAGCACGGCGATGTCGGCGTCGAGCCGGCCGGTGAGCGGCACGGTCTGCAGCAGCGCGGAGACGACGCCGCGCGTGAAGTTCGATCCGGTCGGATTGGTGAACACCTTCAGGCCAAGATCGGAGAGCATCGAGGCGACCATGCGCGTGGTCGTGGTCTTGCCGTTCGTGCCGGACACGAGCACGACGCCGAGCGGCAGCTGCGCGAGCGTGCGCGCGAGGAACGTCGGGTCGATCGTCTCGACGACCTTGCCGGGCAACGCGGAACCACCGTGATGCGTGACGCGCGACGCCCAGCGCACGCCCTTGCCGATCAGCGGCGTCGCGAAGGAGTACCACAGTCCGCTCGGGGCGTTTGAGCCACCCCACGAACCGCCCATGACATTATGATTCGTCATCTCACACTCCCTGATTGCTGTAGTCCTGCGGCATGTCCTGGAACTTCGACATCGCTCCGAGGAACGCCAGATGGAACGTCTCGGTCGGACCGTTACGGTGCTTGGCCATGATGATGTCGGCCTCGCCCGGCCTGTCCTCCTTATCATAGAAGTCCGGGCGATGCACGAGGAACACCACGTCGGCGTCCTGCTCGATCGAACCGGATTCACGCAGATCGGACAGCTGCGGTTTCTTGTCGTTGCGCATCTCGGGGCCACGGTTGAGCTGCGAGAGGGCCACGACCGGCACCTCGAGCTCCTTGGCGAGCAGCTTCAACGCACGCGAGAACTCGGAGACCTCCTGCTGACGGCTTTCGACCTGCTTGCCCGAGGTCATGAGCTGCAGGTAGTCGATGACCACGAGCTTGAGATCGTTCGTCTGCTTGAGACGGCGGCATTTCGCGCGGATCTCCATCAGGCTCATGTTCGGACTGTCGTCGATGAACAGCGGCGCGCTCTCCAGCTTCGTCCAGAACGAGTTGAGCGTGTTCCAACGCTCCGGCGTGATCTCGTCGGCGCGGCGCAGCGCTCCGAGCGGGATATCGGTTTCGGCGGAGATGATGCGCTGAGCGAGTTCCACCTTGCTCATCTCGAGGCTGAACACGATCGTCGTGAGGTTGTGGTGCAGGGCGGCGGCACGCGCGAAGTCGATGCCGAGCGTCGACTTGCCCATGGCCGGACGTCCCGCGACGACGACCATCTGGCCGGGCTGCAGGCCCTGCGTCACGTCGTCGATGTCGTGGAATCCGGTCGGCACGCCCTTGTTGATCAGGCCCTGCTGGAGCTTGTCGATCTGATCGAGGGTGTCTCGAACCACCGGATAGATCGCGGAATAGTCCTGACGCACCTTGCCGACGGACATCTCGTACACCTCGGCCTGCGCGAGGTTGACGACGTCCTCGGCCTGCGACCCCTCCGCGGAGTAGCCGAGCTGGGCGATCTTCGTGCCGGCGGCGATCACGTTGCGCAGGATCGCGCGCTGATGCACGATTTCGGCGTAGTACGTGGCGTTCGCGGCGGTCGGCACGGCCGCGACGAGCGAATGGAGGTAGTCGGCGCCACCGACCTTGTCGAGGTCGCCGTGCTTCAGCAGTTCGTTGGCGACGAGCACCGCGTCGACCGGCTGGCTCGCGGAGAACAGGTTGATGATCGCCTCGTAGATGGTCTGGTGCTTCGGCTGGTAGAAGTCGGTGACCTCGATCATCTGCGAGACCTCGCCGATGGCGTCCTTGCTCATGAGCATGCCGCCGAGCACGGCCATCTCCGCGTCGTCGTCGTGCGGGGGCACGCGGTCGAAGAGCGCGTCGCGCACGGGGGTGCCGGTCGCGCCGGGTACGTAGCCACCGCCGTTGCGATTGCCGGCGCCGCGGGCGCCGCCGTTGCGGCTACCGCCGTTCTGCGACCCGCCGCCGGCGTAGTCGTCTCCGCCTCCCGCGACCGCGACGAACGCGTCGTCGGCCCGCGTATCTTCCAAGGTTCCTCAGCCATAGCCCCTAAGTATAGGTTCATCGTGCAACTGCGGTAGATGGTGGACGCTATGCGTGCATCCACTGGTCGCCGCGGGCGCGCAGGCCGTTGGCGAGGCCGCGGCCGCCCATGAGGATCACGTTGAATACGGTCCACAGGATGATCGTGCGGGCGAAGTCGCCGGGGATGAGCGGCAGGGCGAGATCGGCGAGCGCCATGACCACGGCGATGTAGACGCCGGCCGTCGCAAGGCAGGTCGCGGCGAGGTAACGGTAGTCGCGCGCGCCGATGAGGATGCCGTCGAGGGCCATCATCCAACCCTGCAGCGGGAAGAACACGCCCATCGTGACCATGCCGGCGGCGATCAGCAGCTGGATCTGCGGGCTCGGCGAGAAGAAGTGGCCGGCGAACAGGCCGACTACGGCGAATCCGAGCCCGATGATCGCGCCGACCGCAAGGCCCATGCGTCCGGTGGCGCCGGTGAGGCGACGGGCCCGGTCGACCGCACCGGCGCCGAGGGCCGCGCCGACCAGGGTCTGGCCTGCGATGCCGACCGAGTCGAGCATGTTCATCGCGAAGTTCCATGACGAGTTGACCGCCTGGAATCCGGCGAGCACCTGAGTGCCCATGCGCGCCGCGCAGGCCACGGTCACGACCATCGCCGCGCGGATCGCGAGCGTGCGGATGAACAGCGGCAGGGCGTCGCCGCCGGCCCGGGCAAGACCGGAGAGCTGGGGTTTGAGGCTCGCACCGTCGGCCTTCGCCCACAGGATCGCCGGAATCGCAAGGAACAGTCCCATGAACCATTGCGCGATCAGCGTGGCCGTGCCGGAGCCGACGATGCCCCAGCCGAGCACGATCACGAACAGGACGTCGAGCACGGTGTTGAGTATCGCGCCGCCGACCGCGGCGATCAGGGTGATGCGCACTTTCTGCAGACCGCGGAACACGCCGTTGGCGGCGTAGACGAGCAGCATGCCGGGCGCGCCGAGGACGATCGCCCGCGTGTAGGCGACCGCCTGATCGAGCACCTCGCCCTGTCCGCCGAGCGCGCGGCACAGCGGTTCGGCGGCCACGAACAGGCCGATGGCAAGGATCACGCCGATGCCGAGCGCCAGCCACAGGCCGTCGATGCCCGCCTGCATGCCTTCGCGGCGACGGCCCGCGCCGAGAAGATGCGCGACCTGCGCGGTGGTCGAGTACGCGAGGAAGATGCACAGGCCGACGGCGGTGAGGATGATCGTCGATCCGATCGACAGGCCGGCGAGCGCCGCATCGCCGATATGCCCGACGATGGCGGTGTCGATGAGGATGAACGTCGGTTCGGCGATGAGCTGGCCGAAGGTCGGCAGCGCCAGAGCGAGGATGCGTCTGGACACCGAAGGGGCCGAGGATGCCGAGGATTCCCGCACGTTCGTTTCCTTCATCCCTGCCTCCTCGATTCGATCACGGCGTCCAGTTCACCGTGTGTTCAGATTCGATTACCACGGTGTTTCGGATTGTGCAAGCGGCCTGTGCACTGTGGATAAGTTATCCCCAAGTTATCCACTAAGTTATCCCCATATTGTGGATAACTTAGTGGATTATCCCCAAGGTTATCCCCGAAATGTGGATAACTATTTTCTCTATCCACATTCCTCCCCGCGCGTGTCGCGCCGCGTCGCTCCCCGCCCGGCACGCGCGCAACGCAACGCCCGCACGCAACGAGCGGGGGATGGCGATGCTCTGCTCTGGACCGTAAAGACTTGGCCAGAGCGGCCCGGAGCGTGTCCTGAACAGAGCATCGCCATCCCCCGCGGACACGCCATCAGTCACATCTGCGCGCGGGCCGCCATGACCATCTGGCGCGCGAGGGTCTCCCTCCACTTGCTCCAGCCGTATCGCTTGGTGATCGTCTCCTCGGGGGTCGCGCCGAGCGACGAGCCGTCGGCGCGCGTCAGATCGTAGAGCATGTCGAGCAGGACCGGATCGTGATCCACGCGATCGGCGAGCTCACGGCCGACCGCCGGATCGTTGGGGTCGCGGCCGGTCGCGAATTCGCTCAGCGTCAGGTGTTCGCGCACGAGGAACGTGACCATGCGCACGGTGTCGTCGTCGAAGCCCATGCGTCGGGCGATGACCGGCGCGTGGCGTGCGCCTTCGACCGCGTGGTCGGCGATGCCGGAACGCTTGCCGATGTCATGCAGGAGCCCGGCGAGCAACAGTGCGGCGTAGTGGCGGTCGTCGTAGCGGACCGTGCCGTCGTCGGCGAGGATTTCGCCGGAGCTCGTCCCCTCGCCCGACCGTGCGGCGGCCGACGGGAATCCGACCTCGCGCCCCAATCGCGTCACGACCTCGATCGTATGACGGTCGATCGTGTAACGATGTGCGGCCGACACGGACGGGCGATTGCGGATGCCGAGCCATTCGGGCATCCATTTGCCCGGAATGTCGGCGAAATCGATCTCCTCCCACACGTCGAGCAGCGCGGGGCCGCAGGCGAGCAGGTCGATGAACAGCGCACGCGAGGCATCATCCCAACGGTTCGAGTGGATCGGGCATCGGCGCAGGTTGGTGAGCGTTCCCGGGTTGATCGGCAGGCCGTGGCGCCCGGCCGCGACCGCGACGCGCAGGGCG